>CAVWGU010000005.1:0-196606 GCA_963754695.1 uncultured Chitinophagaceae bacterium | reverse complement strand
CTATTTCCGATGTGAGTGTTGCCTTAAACGAATCCACTAAGGAAGTTTTACTATTGAAAGTAATCAATCAGTTGGGGCAAGTTGTAAAATCGACTCAGGTAATTAAAGGCACACATTTATTAAAACTGGATATTAGCGGATTGCCGAGTGGCATTTATTCTGTTGTATTAACAGGCAGTGAATTTGTGCAGGCAAAAAAATTAATAATAAAGTAAACAGGATTAAAATTGATCGGCAGTTATAAAGAACCCGTCTCATTTATTAGTGAGACGGGTTTTTGTGCATATTATTTTTTAGATGAACTTCACATCCTAAATTCTACAATATTTTTAAAAAGTTGAGGTTGTAAAGTATGACAATCTGCAACAACAATATACCTTAGACCATGACCTTGACAGAATCAGCAGGCAATACGGCGAGAAATATCAAAATATTACAAAATTTTTATTTGACAACAACTAACTTACAAAAAAATGCCTGCAGGCAACATGGGGTTTTGCGCAAGTGTGGCTGGACGGAAGTACAATCGACAGCAGTAAAAAGCCAATCTTCAGTTCGGGCGGGACAAACAACTTTGAGCTTTAGTTCTTAACTTCAACATCAGTTTTTCAATCAGCATCGGTTGTGGGCGGACGGAATACTAATACCACACCTGCCCAAAGCCCTGTTCGTTGTAGGCAAGCGTAGACACGACCACCCTTCGACAAATATCAAGTCAGACTTTTATGACATCAAAAGAAATTCAAGCAGATTTTATAAAGACATATCTAAAGCCCACTCTTAAAAAAAGTGGTTACTTGACAAGCGGGCAAACTTGGTGGAAAAATATGGGTGACTTTTTTATTGTTATAAACTTACAAAATTCTCAATGGAACAGCAAGGAAGAGTTAAGCTTCTGCTTTAATATTGGTGTTGCATTGACAGGGAAACTTAGCGACAAAGACCGCAAAAAAGCAACATATCATGACGTAGCAACTCAACTTCGAGAAGATTCATATTTATCAGAAGACAGAGTGAACCATAAATATAGACAAAGTGGTTGGCTTGGCTATCTTATAACAGACAAAACCGACTTAACCGATTTTATTGACGAATTTAAAATTGACTTTGAAGAAAATATATTGCCAACATTGGGAAAGTTACTTACACTCAAAGACTGTGTTGACTTTTATTCAAAGTTTGATTTTTGGAGTTTAGTTTTAAATCGTCAAATCAAAGAACTAAATTTAAGTATTGGGCCTTGACATCGCCTGCCTACAACACGAACTGTGTAAAAAAACAAATTAATCAGGCTATATTTTGGAAATAATTTCTGTCGAATAAAGTTCCGTTTTTTACCACTCCAAATACCTGTTTTAAAAGTTTGTTTGCCACGGCAATTATCGCCAGTTTTTTGTTTTTGCCTTTTGCTACCAGCCGGTCAAAAAGAGCTTTACAGGCGGCGTTGGTTTTTTTAGCATTTAGTGCGCACATGTAGAGCGTGTGTCTTAGCAGCGATCCTCCCTGTTTGCAAATTCTTACTCTTCCCCTGATGCTGGTGCCGCTGAAGTATTCCTTTGGGCTTAAGCCTGCATAACTGATGAGTTGCTGATACGTTTCTGTGTGTTCAAATGCCTGGGTAGATACAACAAGTATGGCGGTGGCTCGTTTCCCGATTCCCACAACACTTCGAACTTGTTTGACAATTTCCGGGTGCCATTCCTGGAGCTTATGATATAATTCGGCTTCCAGTTTTTTAAGTTCAGACTGTAGATCACGTAGGATTTTCTTATAGGCATTACCAATTACTTTAGTGTCAATATCGAGGCTCTTTAAGGCATGCATTTTATTTTTAAAAGATGTCATCTGTTTGGTAAGGGTCTCGATAGCATTGTTGAGCGAACGACATTCAAAGTAAAGCTGGTTGGGCATCATGTAGGTTTGCGGACGATGCTCAATTGCATACATACAGATATGAAACGCATCCTTTTTATCTGTTTTGTTACGCTCAAGTTTCATTTGCATGTATCGTTTTACTTGCAGTGCATTGAGTACACTGTACCTGGCTTTTTTCTCTTCCAGGAAAAAGCATAATGGTAGCTGATAAACTCCTGTAGCTTCCATGACCAGGTGGTAGCTCTTTCCGGTAAGTTTCCATATCTGTTTAAACCCTACAGGATTGTTAGGAACTTTTGCCCATTGAAATGTGCCGTCCTTGATTTGGTAACAAATGTCGAGCGTATCTCCGGATACATCGATACCGCAATACAAAGCAGCAGGCTGAGATTTTGATTTCATACAGATTTTTTTAAATTCGTAAATTGGGTTGACAAAAAACACAAACGGAAGAACAATTTCTTATGTTGCTATCATCCTAACACGAGCTCAAAGCTCAGCGAACTGTACAGCATAAAATAAGAAAAGGGAGGCAGGGATAAGCGTGTTAGAAAAGCTTTAAAGCTTATTGGGTTTGACTATCTTATTCTGCCCCCTGTTCTTTCAAAATATGTTTAAGAAAAGGTACTAATTCTGTTGAAATGCAAACATAGGATTCTGTTGAAATGCAAACATAGGATTGGGTTTGCTGCAAGGCTGGCTGGACATTGGAGCAATGGTCATTTTATCGCTGTTGTGCTTCATCTGGGCTGGACGTACATCGCTGGGCTTTTGTTTGTTAACCTGTACTTTTATATCTTTAATCAGCAGCGGTTCCGGGCGGACAATTATAAAATTCCAGCCCTGCAGCAAGCCCTGCCCGTTGGTGGCTATTATAAACGACATTCCGTTCCGAATTAAAATGACGACAGAAGAACTTCAAGAAAAGCTATACGAATTTGTAAGACCGAGTTATCCTGACATTAAAATTAATGTTGTAGACACATCGAAAAATATTCGTCAATTATATTTCACAGACGACAGGTTTGAAGTGCTTTACCCCAAACAACGTTATCACTATTTGACAAATTTAATTCCGTCAGACTTTTACGACCAAAATTTGCAGGACACAGAATGGTATGAACTTGCACCAAACGAGGATCCAGACAGCCTTGATTATCATGACCAGGAGACAATCGATGAAATTAAAACCCCAATACTTTCCCTATTAAAAGACAAAGTTGGTTTTGTTACACAACTTGACAAGGAATTTATTTCAAAGAATGTAGAATGCTTTGGAGATTTTCGACATTCAAAAAGTATTTTGACTGAGTTAAACTTTTCTGAGGATGACCAGTTTGACATTTTTCACGTTTTAATGAACGAAGGCGGTTATTGTGACTGCGAAATTTTATACAACGTTTTCCGGGAAAGCGAATATTCTAAAAAGTATTGGCTTGACAAACAATAACAGCCACCAACATGGCGCTTGCTGCTATGCTGGCAGACGGAATAACAATCAGCATTTGTGCATCTGTCAGCTTCAGTCCGGGCCTGACCGTTTGCTAATGTGCTTTTTGTTGTAAATTCATCATCAAATTATTAATCGGCTTCGGTTGCCGGGCTGGACGAACATGAATTCCAGCACAGCAGCAAGCCCTGGACGTTATGGGCAATACAAACCCGACGTTTGCTGAAACGGATATTTACTGATATTTACGGATAACAACCTTTCGAAATGGAGTTATTGCATGCAGACGTTACTTCGACAATTTTAAAAGGTTTTTATGCCGTTGCAAATGACATTCCATTCGGCCTCGACAAGTCTTTTTACTGCAATGCTTTGACAATTGAGTTACAGCAGTCAGGGTTAAAAATTGACAACTACAAAACACTCGATGTAAAATACAAAGACAGCGTAATTGGACAATTAACTATTGACCTCGTTGTAAATAATGCAGTCCTGGTGAATATTTTGAGTGAAGACGCTCTTATCAGTCCGGAAAAAATTGAACTATCCAAAAATTATTTAAGGCTTTCAAACTTTGAGGTTTTACTAATCTTGAATTTTGGCATTGAGGCCGAACACAAACGAATATTTTTAAGCAACGACTATAAAAGCCGATAGTGACCGGTATTTACGGATAACAACCTTTTTGATCAAGCTGATTCAGGTATCGGAATTTATTAGCAGGCAAACTTCAGGTGACGGATAAAAACAGAAGATCATCCGGGTTTTAAAGTGAAGTTGTGAAAGCGAAAATGTACTGCCCATAACACGAACTGTGTAAAAAAACAAATTAATCAGGCTATATTTTGGAAATAATTTCTGTCGAATAAAGTTCCGTTTTTTACCACTCCAAATACCTGTTTTAAAAGTTTGTTTGCCACGGCAATTATCGCCAGTTTTTTGTTTTTGCCTTTTGCTACCAGCCGGTCAAAAAGAGCTTTACAGGCGGCGTTGGTTTTTTTAGCATTTAGTGCGCACATGTAGAGCGTGTGTCTTAGCAGCGATCCTCCCTGTTTGCAAATTCTTACTCTTCCCCTGATGCTGGTGCCGCTGAAGTATTCCTTTGGGCTTAAGCCTGCATAACTGATGAGTTGCTGATACGTTTCTGTGTGTTCAAATGCCTGGGTAGATACAACAAGTATGGCGGTGGCTCGTTTCCCGATTCCCACAACACTTCGAACTTGTTTGACAATTTCGGGGTGCCATTCCTGGAGCTTATGATATAATTCGGCTTCCAGTTTTTTAAGTTCAGACTGTAGATCACGTAGGATTTTCTTATAGGCATTACCAATTACTTTAGTGTCAATATCGAGGCTCTTTAAGGCATGCATTTTATTTTTAAAAGATGTCATCTGTTTGGTAAGGGTCTCGATAGCATTGTTGAGCGAACGACATTCAAAGTAAAGCTGGTTGGGCATCATGTAGGTTTGCGGACGATGCTCAATTGCATACATACAGATATGAAACGCATCCTTTTTATCTGTTTTGTTACGCTCAAGTTTCATTTGCATGTATCGTTTTACTTGCAGTGCATTGAGTACACTGTACCTGGCTTTTTTCTCTTCCAGGAAAAAGCATAATGGTAGCTGATAAACTCCTGTAGCTTCCATGACCAGGTGGTAGCTCTTTCCGGTAAGTTTCCATATCTGTTTAAACCCTACAGGATTGTTAGGAACTTTTGCCCATTGAAATGTGCCGTCCTTGATTTGGTAACAAATGTCGAGCGTATCTCCGGATACATCGATACCGCAATACAAAGCAGCAGGCTGAGATTTTGATTTCATACAGATTTTTTTAAATTCGTAAATTGGGTTGACAAAAAACACAAACGGAAGAACAATTTCTTATGTTGCTATCATCCTAACACGAGCTCAAAGCTCAGCGAACTGTACAGCATAAAATAAGAAAAGGGAGGCAGGGATAAGCGTGTTAGAAAAGCTTTAAAGCTTATTGGGTTTGACTATCTTATTCTGCCCCCTGTTCTTTCAAAATATGTTTAAGAAAAGGTACTAATTCTGTTGAAATGCAAACATAGGATTCTGTTGAAATGCAAACATAGGACTGGTTTGCTGCTATGCTGGCGGACGGAACAACAATCAGCATCAGCAAAAAATCAGCTTCAGTCCGGGCCGACCGTTTACTAATGAGCATTTTGTTGTAAATTCATCATCAAATTAATAATCGGCTTCGGTTGCCGGGCGGACGAACATGAATTCCAGCACAGCAGCAAGCCCTGGACGTTATGGGCAATACAAACCCGACGTTTGCTGAAACGGATATTTACTGATATTTACGGATAACAACCTTTCGAAATGGAGTTATTGCATGCAGACGTTACTTCGACAATTTTAAAAGGTTTTTATGCCGTTGCAAATGACATTCCATTCGGCCTCGACAAGTCTTTTTACTGCAATGCTTTGACAATTGAGTTACAGCAGTCAGGGTTAAAAATTGACAACTACAAAACACTCGATGTAAAATACAAAGACAGCGTAATTGGACAATTAACTATTGACCTCGTTGTAAATAATGCAGTCCTGGTGAATATTTTGAGTGAAGACGCTCTTATCAGTCCGGAAAAAATTGAACTATCCAAAAATTATTTAAGGCTTTCAAACTTTGAGGTTTTACTAATCTTGAATTTTGGCATTGAGGCCGAACACAAACGGATATTTTTAAGCAACGACTATAAAAGCCGATAGTGACCGGTATTTACGGATAACAACCTTCTTGATCAAGCTGATTCAGACATCGGAATTTATTAGCAGGCAAACTTCAGGTGACGGATAAAAACAGAAGATCATCCGGGTTTTAAAATGAAATTGTGAAAGCGAAAATGTACTGCCCATAACACTGGTTTGCTGCTATGCTGGCGGACGGAACAACAATCAGCATCAGCAAAAAATCAGCTTCAGTCCGGGCCGACCGTTTACTAATGAGCTTTTTGTTGTAAATTCATCATCAAATTATTAATCGGCTTCGGTTGCCGGGCGGACGAACATGAATTCCAGCACAGCAGCAAGCCCTGGACGCTATGGGCAAGTATATTGACACCCTAAGTAAAATGAAACTGAAAACTATTTTAATATTTGGGCTGGTTGCCATATCCTTCAAAGCACTTTCTCAAAACAACGAGATTGCTGGTGAATATTTTTATTCGGCACAGTTTTATTATGAAAGCATTTCTTTATCGCCAAATGGACAATTCAAATGGAAAGTAAATACCGAATTCTTAAAATTGGAAGCAAATGGCAATTGGCAGTTGCGTTCTGACAGTCTTATATTAGATAGTTCTCCGCAAAAAGATAAAATGCTAGTTTGGGAGTCAAGACCAAATGATTCTAAACAGACAATGATTTATGTAACAGATAAAATGAAAGCACCAATTAACTACACGTTGTATGCAATAACATCTGCGGGTGACACAGTTGTATACAGAGACCAATTTAAAAAGACTACTCTGAATTTTAAAATCAAAGGTTTTTACTTGGTAGATTCAAAAAGTCTTCATTCACCAACATATTATTTGACAGGTAAAAGCACGAATAGATTGGACATCCTTTTTGAAACAAAAAGACTATTTGAAAATGAATCCTGGGCAATAGTAAATGGATTTATTATTCCAAGAGGCACTGACGGAACAATTCAGAAATATAAATTAACGAAAAAGTAAGGCGGCATCTTCCAAACCTGCCCATAACATGGCGCTTGCTGCTATTGCTGGCGGACGGAATAACAATCAGCAGTTGTGCATCTGTCAGCTTCAGTCCGGGCCTGACCGGTTCTATTGAGCTTTTTGTTGTAAATTCATCATAAAATTATTAATCGGCTTCAGTTGCCGGGCTGGACGAACATGAATTCCAGCACAGCAGCAAGCCCTGGACGTAAGCGGCTATTATTTGTGGACACTTTTCAATTTTGCATCTCACTGTAAACAATTCATGAGACTTCTAATTTTTCTAACAACTCTTGTTTATTCGCTAACCTCATGTGAGAATGCTAAAGAATCAAAAACTCATTTTGACCATGTTTCAAAAAAGGACACAACTTGTTTAAAAGAACTCGCAAATGCGAAAAAAGACATAGGTGTTGGAAAACTTGTTTATTGTCATTACGCAGGTAACATCATGTTCAATGAACTTCGGTCGGAAAAAGAAATGACTTTTTTACTTAAAAAATTTGGTATCGACTTTCAAAATGAAACATCTTCATGCATTGTTTACGAAGACCAAACGGAACATTGCTATTGCGAATTAATGGATGAAAAAATAAAAGAAAAGTATGGAGACAAATTTATTGACTCTTTACTAAATCAATCTGACAGCCTGTATGTTGTCAACAACATTAATGACACATTTTATTACGCCAAATGTGATGTAAGACCAAATTATCCAGGCGATAAAGATGACAGCCCAGACGAGTTTAGCGAAAACCTACAAAATGATTTAGAAAAATCTGTAAAATATCCAGCAGGCTATGTGAAAAGACCAAATAATGATTCTTCTGCTTTCGTAAATATTGATTTTTTTATTGACAAAGTTGGCAACGCCACAATTACGGGATATTGGTTTGTATTTGACATGAAAGCAAATCATAAGTATGAAAGCTATTTTGAAGATGTAATTGCCAAATCTATAAAGACAACAGGTTGGACATCAGCAATTATAAGAAAACAGAAAGTTAACTCTGACATGGTAATGCGATTCTACTTCGACTGACCATAACAGCCGCTTACATGGGTTTTGTGTTATGGTGGGGGGCTGACGAAAAGGCTTATCTTTAGTTTTTCAATTTGGCTTTTAGTTATGGGTTGGGCAGACGTTCCCTGATTCCCACCACAACACAAAGCCCTAAAACGTTAGCGGTCATGCCATTTGGATATCCTACACTTAAAAAAAGCAAAAAAATAATTTTGAAAATGTTATCTAATTAGCTAACTTTGCCCTGTGGGACAAAACTTCATTCGAAATATTTTTTACTACAAACATTACTTTCTGGAATTCTATAATGCCCAGACAGAAGATGTAAAAAAGAAGTTCGACTGGACATTAGAACTCATTGCCACAATAAACCATGTACCAAAGAAATATTTTCAGCACATGGAAGGCTCAGTTGGACTGTATGAGATTCGAGTTGAAGTTGGAAGTAACATTTTCAGAGCCTTTGCCTTTTTTGATGAAGGACAATTAATAGTGGTAGTTAATGGTTTTCAAAAGAAAACTCAAAAAACGCCTAAGAATGAAATTGAATTAGCCAAGAAAATTAAAAAAGAATATTTCAATGAAAAAGATAAAAAATAAAAATTTGACCTCATTTGCTGACCATCTTGACAAAGAATATGGAAAAATCGGTACTGCAAAAAGAGAAGCTTACGAACAAGGTTTCGAGGCGTTTAAACTTGGTGTCCTTATTCAAGAAATGAGGGAAAAACAGAATCTGACACAAGAACAACTTGCAGAAAAATGTGGCACAACAAAATCTTATATTTCAAGGATTGAAAATAATGCCAGCGACATTCGTCTTTCGACACTTATGCGCATTGTAAAAGAGGGGCTTGGTGGACACTTAAAATTAAGTGTAGCATACTGATGATAGGCACGAACCGCTAACACTGGTTTGCTGCTATGCTGGCGGACGGAAAAACAATCAGCATTTGTGCATCTTTCAGCTTCAGTCCGGGCCGACCGTTTGCTAATGGGCATTTTGTTGTAAATTCATCATCAAATTATTAATCGGCTTTGGTTGCCGGGCTGGACGAACATGAATTCCAGCACAGCAGCAAGCCCTGGACGTTGCATGCAAGCCCCGACAGCGGTTTCAAAAATCTTGAAAACGGAGTTTGCTGACCCGACAAGCTTTGGTTTTTTGAATATACATTTTGACAAGTTTTGACATTCCGTTTTCATTCAGCATTTGTTTGGCGGGACAACAAACACCGCCTTTGACATCTGGATTCGCCGGCCGGAGATTATATACAACCGTGCAGGGTAGACCATGGACAATTTTTTCCGTGGTAGTTTTTTGGGGTTGGACAATTATTTTTTGTGGCGCTCTCCTACCCTGACTCTTAATTACTTCCTTTTAGGTTAATATTTTCGTTTTGACAAATTTGGCCGGCTCTAAAATTCGGACTGGATTTAAACATTTCGTTTTGGGTTTGCCAGCGCTGGACACGGTTTTTAATGGAAATTTCTGGTGCAGCTTTTGCCTCTTAAAAAACTCATTTCGGTAGACAATAGAATTCGTTATTATCAAATTTGTTTCTGGAAAGCTGCAAGGAATTTTGGGGTTCTGTTGGCCTTGACATTCAAATTTAAAAAATCCGGCTACGCTGCCCGTCAGGACGGGCCTGCATGCAACATGGCGTTTGCTGCTATGCTGGCGGACGGAATAACAATCAACAGTTGTGCATCTATCGGCTTCAGTCCGGGCCTGACCGTTTGCTAATGAGCATTTTGTTGTAAATTCATCATCAAATTATTAATCGGCTTCGGTTGCCGGGCGGACGAACATGAATTCCAGCACAGCAGCAAGCCCTGGACGTTGTAGGCAATAGTAAAATGACACCCTACGACTTCAAAAATAATTGGACAAATACTGACCAGCCACTTTCACCATTAACAAAGGCAAGGCTTGACAACTTCAATTTGTTGCAATCAACTGTAGAGTTCTTAACGCAGGCAGGACTTCCTGTTTACTGTGAACCAAATTTGTATTTTGCCAATGACACTGACGACATAGTTTATGGAATCAACAAATTGACCGATCAATACGATTTTGAAAAAGATAAAGAAAAGTATGACAAGTATATTGTTATTGGTTCTTGTCGTGACGGAGATGCAATTGCAATTGACACCTCTGACAATGATAAAATTGTTGAACTTGACCATGAAGACTTATTCAGTTCAATGTATTTCAACAGTTCAATAGCAACTCTGGCGGACTTTTTAATTTTGTATCGTGACTTTGAAAAGGAAGTTTTGCAAGGCAAAGACCCAGACGACAATTTTCAATGCTTCAATTTTACAGACCAACAGTTTGACCTACTCAAAAGTAAAATGGTTTTGGTTGACAATACAGCAATAACTGAAAGAGGTTTTTGGAAAGAGGAACTTGAAATTATGCTTTCCATTAGACAAGAAAAATATGGAACAGCATAACGAAAACTACTGCTGGCAACATTGGGTTTGCTGCAAGGCTGGCTGGACATTGGAGCAATGGTCATTTTATCGCTATCAACTTCATCTGGGCAGGACCTACATTGTTGAGCTTTTGTTTGTTAACCTGTACTTTTATATCTTTAATCAGCAGTGGTTCCGGGCGGACAAGCAATGAATTCCAGCCCTGCAGCAAGCCATGCCCGTTAGCAGCAACCTTTTATGGCAGCATTCAACTTATTTAAAAAGAAAGACAATATAGATTGGGTGACACTTCCGCAACCAAACGACAGTATTTCATTCTTTGAGACAATCAAAAAAGAAAGCGAAATATTTTGGGCTGACACTTCTCCAAACAAAGGCATTTACGGTTTCCAAATTCAGCAAGACAGTAAATGGCGACAAAGACTTAGTGAAACAGAACTTCAGGAATTTGAAAACTCAATTGGTTTTTCTTTCCCGACACCGCTTCGAAATTTCTATAAAACAATGAACGGGTTGACAAAGCAAGGAATAAACATCTATGCCAATAACGGCACACCACATGCTTTTCGTTCCGTTTTTTATTCTTATCCAGACGACATGGCGTTAATTCAAGAACAAATAGACTGGATTTATGAAGCAACATCGGTTAAAAAGCAAGACCTTGAAAGTTTAGAAGTGTCAAGAATATTCCCAGTTTATGGACACAGATTTATGCTTGTTGACATACCAGGTAATCCTATTCTTTCAATGTATGGAGACGACATTATTTATTATGCCGACAACTTGAGCAAACTTTTAGTCAATGAAATCTTTTCAGGGAGTATTTATAACGTTTCTGATTTTGAAAGTCCGCCACAATCACAACCAGACATTAAGTTTTGGCTGGACTAAGGTATGCTGCTAACATTCGGTTTGGCAATATGGCGGGGCGACGAATATATTCTCAACTTTTTGTTCGCTATTCAGCTTCAGTTCCAGCCGACGAATAAAGCCAAGCAATAGAATAAACAATGAACTTTTATTTATAAATTTAGCAGCGGTTACGGGCTGACGATTTTCAAATACCGCCACATCGCCAAGCCGTAGCCGTTGTACGCCACTTTATGACAGACTCTGAAAAAATTGAACTCCTAAAAGTACTAGGCCAAATTCGTAAAGAAAGGTGTTACCCTGGATTTTTTAATTTATCAGATTTTGAAAACGGTAAATATGATTCTGAATATGTTTCTCCGTATACAAAAGGCTCAAGAAATGTCAATTCTCCCATTTTTGTAATGCTTCAAGACTGGGCTTCAAAAGACAGAATTTTAAAAGGATTAGAAAACGAAGCAATTACTTTGGGCTACATACCTTCGTTACCGACAAATAGAAATTTGGGTAAACTGCTTTACGAAACTTTTGGATGTCAAATTGCTGATGTATTTACAACGAACTTATTTCCTTTTATAAAACCGGGAGGAATGGACTCAGCAATTTCAGTAAGATACTTGAGAAAAGCGTTTACAGAATTTGCATTGCCCCAGATCAAAGTTGTTAGTCCTCGTTTAGTAATTTGCTGCGGGGCATCCGTTTATAAAACAGCATTTTCCCATTTTCACTCAAGTTCTGCCACCTCTTTTCCTCTGAATCATACTTTTAAAATTGAAAATGATAAAATTACCTTTGTATATCAAAATCATCCCGGCTCACGTGGGACGAATGGCGTAGGCGGCTTTAATCGAGTGCAAGAAAATTGGCGAACTATGAAGTCTTTACTCACTTGACCGCGGCGTACAACATGGCGCTTGCTGCTATGCTGGCGGACGGAATAGCAATCAGCAGTTGTGCATCTGTCAGCTTCAGTCCGGGCCTGACCGTTCGTTAATAAGCATTTTGTTGTAAATTCATCATCAAATTATTAATCGGCTTCGGTTGCCGGGCGGACGAACATTGAATTCCAGCACAGCAGCAAGCCCTGGACGTTGTGTCGCAATTGCTTGGACGTCCCTATAATCGCTGTCCTTTTTTGCTACCAGACGGTTGGGTTTATAAAATGGAGGACACTTTCTTAGCCAGATATTTTGCGCCGTTTTGACGAAGGAAAAAAGAAAAATTGAGGAGTTCGAAAAGCCCGACTGCGCCGGTGAAAGCTCGCTTTCAAACCGCAAAGGCGGTTAGCTTTTCGAAGTTCGGACTTTGGCGCGACAAAGGCAAGTTTGTAAAACGTTATTTTTCTTTTTTTTGAGGAGAAAAAAACGGCGGCATGTGGACAACTGGCAGAAAGTGCCCAATATCCATTAATTCCCAACCCTTTCCGGCAGACAAACAAGCGACTTCGCCAATCGTAAATTGGCAAAATAGCTTGTTTTCAAAAAAGGTGCGATTAAGCGGGACGACTCCACTGCAACTGCGCACAACATGCGCATTAGCAACATGCTCCTTCGTCGCACGTCGCTAATGCGCTGCTCGTTGCATGCAAGCCCCGACAGCGGTTTCAAAAATCTTGAAAACGGAGTTTGCTGACCCGACAAGCTTTGGTTTTCTGACTATACATTTTGACAAGTTTTGACATTCCGTTTTTTATTCAGCAGTTGTTTGGCGGGACAACAAACACCGCCTTTGACATCTGGATTCGCCGGCCGGAGATTATATACAACCGTGCAGGCTCGACCATGGACAATTTTTTCCGTGGTAGTTTTTTGGGGTTGGACAATTATTTTTTGTGGCGCTCTCCTACCCTGACTCTTAATTACTTCCTTTTGGGTAAATATTTTCGTTTTGACAAATTTGGCCGGCTCTAAGGTTCGGACTGGATTTAATCATTCCGTTTTGGGTTTGCCAGGGCTGGACACGGTTTTTAATGGAAATTTCGGGTGCAGCTTTTCTCGTTCAAAAATTCGCTTTTCGGTGGACAATTGAATTTGTGATTATCAAATTTGTTTTTGGAAAGCTGCAAGGAATTTTGGGTTTCTGTTGGCCTTGACATTCAAATTTAAAAAATCCGGCTACGCTGCCCGTCAGGACGGGCCTGCATGCAACATGGCGTTTGCTGCTATGCTGGCGGACGGAATAACAATCAGCATTTGTGCATCTGTCAGCTTCAGTCCGGGCCTGACCGTTTGCTAATGAGCTTTTTGTTGTAAATTCATCATCAAATTATTAATCGGCTTCGGTTGCCGGGCTGGACGAACATGAATTCCAGCACAGCAGCAAGCCCTGGACGTTGCCTGCTATTGTATGGAAACACTCCGCTGTAGCATCTTTCGATAAAATATTATGAAATACTTATGCTATCGGTTTTTATTATTTCCTTATTGACATCTTGCAATTATGACAGCCACGAAGAAATTCAATATGATATTTACTCAAGTGTGTTTGACAAAGAATTTGGACACTTTTCGCCAGACATTCCATATATAGTCGGCATCAATGACACAATTAAAGATTTTAAAGACGAATTGGGAACATTGATTTATTCCGGTCAAAACAACGAACTGTTTTTTAAAGAGTATTGCCAAGGAGACACTTCCTTTAAAAACTTTATTTTAGCTATCAAAACTATTAAGAGTGACAAAGAAATCATAGATTTAGAAAAGCTAAAAGCAAAGACCCAAATAAAAATCAATTTAGACAAGCTGATAAAACCTGAACCATGGCATCATACAATAGATTTTTCAAAAAATGTCTTTGATGAAAAGAAGGACAAAGCAATTTTATTTGTTACCGGAAGTTCATCAGGCTCTTGGGTTTTTGTTGAATTAACCAATAAGAAATGGACAGTTAAGCATGAAATCCTATCATGGATAACTTAACAACAGCAGGCAACATTGGGTTTGCTGCAAGGCTGGCTGGACATTGGAGCAATGGTCATTTTATCGCTGTTGTGCTTCATCTGGGCTGGACGTACATTGTTGGGCTTTTGTTTGTTAACCTGTACTTTTATATCTTTAATCAGCAGCGGTTCCGGGCGGACAAGCAATGAATTCCAGCCCTGCAGCAAGCCCTGCTCGTTGCAGGTTATGCCATTGGACAATTTTCGGTTCGCAACTGTTTGACAAAAAATTATTGTGCTTTATTGGTAAGACTTGAACCAAAGCCCACATCTGGCATGACAATCAGAATTCAACTTTCTCGGGACATTTAATCATAGGTTTTCAATTAAGCATCTGTTTTGGTGGACTTTTGTTCAAGTCTATACATAGGACAGAATGACTCATTTCAGCAAAACCGTGACAACAAAATTTGCTCAACAACATAACTGCAACACTTTTTACCTAACTCTTGACAAAGTTTTGTTGCTAATACTTTCGGGTTTGACAAATTTTTTAGGTCGAAGCAAATAATTGAAAAAGTGTTTGAAGTCATCGGCATTGTGTGGTTGGACAATAAAATTTAAAAATCAAGGCGTCTGTACGAGCTTTACAAACTTTTTAAAAATCACAAAGCCTCTACCCTTTTTGGCGGTTTTGCTGGCTGGACAGTTTGACGAACCGTAAATTCAAATCCCAAAGCGAAAAGGCACAAACCTGCAACATGGCGTTTGCTGCTATTGCTGGCGGACGGAATAACAATCAGCATTTGTGCATCTATCAGCTTCAGTTCGGGCCTGACCGTTTGCTAATGGGCATTTTGTTGTAAATTCATCATCAAATTATTAATCGGCTTCGGTTGCCGGGCTGGACGAACATGAATTCCAGCACAGCAGCAAGCCCTGGACGTTGTATGTCACCCTATAGACCATTTCAGCAATCTCAAAATACCCAATAAACGGTATATGAATTTTGACAAGTTATTTTAATTTTACTCAAATTCTATTTATGAATAAAATATTAATTATAGCAACCTTCATCGTACTAACAACAAATAATTTGCAAGCACAACAGTACGACACCTATGGAAGAACCCAGGCTACCAGGGAGTGGCAAGAAACTGACCGCCATTATAATAGTATGAACAGCAACTCTAAAAGTACAAGTAGTGGTAACAATAGTCCAGTAACGAAAGATGACATAAACAACTCACTTAAAAATATAGAATTATTGTTTGGCTTGAACAAAAAAAGTAGACAGAGAACAGCAGCAGAAGATGCAGAATATAATAAATGGCGAAATGAGGAGAATAGAAAACTTGAAGAAAACAGGCTAAATAAACTCAAAGAACAACAAAGAAAAGATGCTGAAATTAAAAAAGAGATATTTGATAATTTCACACAACATTGGCGTGTTGCAATAAGTAAAGATTATAGTATTACTGCTCGGCAAGAAGCATTTTATAAAATGAGAACTTATATAGAACCCATCATAAAAAAAAATAAAGATTGGGACAACTATTCTAAGAGTGTAGAATCTCGTAAGGCTGTAAGTGATGGAGAAAACACAATTAGGAATATAAGAAAACAAGAAAACTTTTTTTACCTACATTCAAAACAATATAGCAAAATAGGCATATCCGAAAGCGCATTTGATGTTGAAGGATTTTCACAAAATGAAATAGCACCTTTTATCGGAAATTTGGTGTATTGTAGATTATTCGCAGAAAAAAATCCCAGTAGTTTGGTTTTAGAAAAATCTGCATATACTTATTCCTTAAACCCGACATATTATTTAACACAATTTGCCTATACATTATTTTTAGACAATCAAATTGATTTAGCTGCTGACGTAATTCAAAAACATATAGCAAAATACCCATTAGATACTACATATCAAATTGGATATACAAATAAATTAATTTTACTAAAAATTATACAAGGTAAAGATGCTGAAGCATTACAGGTTTACAACAAAAATAGTAGTTTGCCTATTACAGATAAAAATAAATTATTAGAACTTATTGCGTTTAATATATTTTCATCTATAAATCAAAGTATAGACATTGATAATAAAAACAATTATTATGCTTACCCAACGTCGGACTTGATGGATTTGGATTTGTTAGCCTACATTATGTCAGAAAACGAGTATGTGCAAAATTTCAGAAAAAAATTTGGAGAGCTTTCAAATTGTGAAAGGCTTAAATTGCCAATCAGTAAATTGTGGGAAAATGTTGAAAAAAAGCGCATAGAAAACACATTAAACATAGATTTGTTAGGATTTAAAGGCTCATCTCCCGAAGCCAATTCAGCCATTAATACTATTGGTACACCAACATTTTTTCCAGATAGAAAGAATTATGAAACTGTATTAAATGTGTTATATGAATTCAATAAAAAAGAAAATATTCCTCATTTTAAAAACTTCGAAATAATTAATGGTTATTATGTTATCAATGAAGGGAAATATAAAACATTCTATAAAATTGAAGATTTAAAAATGCCAGCGCTTATGGACGGTTGGAATAATTGTTATGATGGCAAGCACAGTGTTATCGAAATTTACTTAAAACCTGGAAAATTCGGAACTTGGAATAATAAAAAAACAGATTACCAAATCAAAATTGAGTTCGCTTCAAAATCACAAGCAAAAAAAGCCCTGAAATTATATGAAGCATTATTTGAAAAAATTCAAAAGCAATAAGAATATAAAGGTTTATAAGTCACACAACTTTATAAACATTTTTAATACGTAGGACGAAGGGCGAACATACAACATGGGTGGCGGTTGCACAACTACCTTCAGAAAACAATTTTTTCCCTTTCTCGCACTGAGGTTTTTGTTTTTTAGTTAAGAGAGATTTTTATTTTGTAGTTGCTGTTGTGGTGAAGCAGAAGTTGCCATAGACTAAAAAAGTAAAACACAAGGCTTTTTTTAGTGCTTTTTAAAGCCATTGTTGCTGTTTTAGTTTTGGGTGCTTTAAAGTTGAGCCATTTTTTAAGGTTGTATGCAATGGCTGCCCCCAGCATGAACTTGTTTGCCCCTACTAATCCTCTTGACCATATGCGGCGCACTCCCATAAAGTTTATCAGCGTACCCAGCACCGGCTCTACGGTAGACTGTCGCCGTTTTTTCATGGCTTTGGCATAAGGGGTCTGCAGTCGTTCATGCATCTGCTCGTAAAGGGGTTTATGGATTGTGTGTTCTATCTTTTTATAGTCGGCAGTTTTGCCAATACAATTTTTTCTTAGCGGGCAGTTTTTGCAATCCAGCGAACTGCTGCGGTATTGCTTTCTATAATAACCTTTTTTATCCTGCCATGTTTTTTTGTAAGGCAATTTTGCTCCCTGTTCGCATTGGTAATAATCCTGCTGTTCATGGTAAGTAAAACCTTGTCTTTCTGTTTTATACTGCCCAAAGTTGGGTATGTAGGCGGTAATGTTTTGATCGATACAGTTTTGCAGCGCTTCCCCGCTGCTATAGCCTGTATCGGCTGCTATCTCTTCTACTGTAAGATGATGCTGTTGTAAGTTACTGATGGTGTTTTGCAGTACCTGGGGCAGGCATTCGCTGTCCCGCCTGTCGGCCAAATGGGCTTCGGTATTGGTAATTACATGACTGCCCATATCTACCGAGGTTTGCATACTGTAGTTTAACTGGCGGGGCTTACCGGGTTTTACACTTACCCTGGCTTCACGGTCGGTCGTGCTGTAATGGGTATGATTGCTTACAAATTTTGAACGGCTCTGTTCCTTATCGTTATCACCGGATTGTTTTGAAATGGATTTGCCGCCAGGGGTGGTTTTATATTCTTTCGCTTTCCAGTCATGATGACTTTTGGTGCTGTTGTTACGGCTTTGGGTGATGGTATCGTTATCTCGGTCATCCTGCATTACATGATCGTGTTGTTGTATGTTTTTACCATATTCATCCTGCTGAAGTTCGTCCAGGTATTGCTGCCCATCTTCAATAATTTCTTTTTCCACCAGGCTGTCCATGCTGGCATTTGCTTTTATGTAGGCGCTGTCTATGGCTTGCCGCCTGCCGCTAAGCATGCCTTTTTGTACGCAAAGACCCAGCACTTTACTGAAGAGTTCTTTAAAAACCTCTTCGCCATATAATTGCCGCGTACGGCTGAGCGTACTGTGCCAGGGAAGTTCTTCATCCAGGTCGTAGCCCAGAAAGTAAAGAATATCTAAGCGCATTTTTGCGTGGTCAATAATTTTGCGGTCGCTGTTCAGGTTTTCTAAATAGCCAATGAGTATCAGTTTAAAGAACACAACAGGATCTATGCTTTGCTGACCTTCTCTACCATAATATTTTTTGGTGCTTTTATACACAAATTGCAAATCCAATTGTTCTGTTAAACGACGGTAAAAATTATCCGCCGGTACCCGCTGACTTAGTTGAAAACTTAAAAACAGTTTTTCAGTTAAATGTTTTTTGCCTTGCATGAAGTATTTACTGCAAAAATTATTCTTCTTTTTGCTTCATTAACATTGTGTGAGTATCTTAGTTGTGCAACAAGCACAAAAGGTTTTGTGCAATTGGGGCGTGACGTTGAAGCAATCATCGGCAGTGCATATCCCAGCTTTGGTTTCGGCGGACGTAATTCTGCCGGGCTGTAGTTCTAAACTTCGGCTTTTAGTTATAAATTTAGCTTCAGTTCCGGGCAGACAGTTGGTTAATTCCCCAACTGCACAAATCCCCGAACGTTGTGCGATATTACAATTGACATTTCTAATTAAAACAAACTAAATGAAAAATAATCTTTGTAAGATTTTTGTTTTTCTGTTGCTATTAAACCTTGGTTGCAATTCTGATAAACAAAATAATAATAATACTGATACAGCATTTACAAAATTTGAAGATACCTTTCTGGATGCTTATTGGAATCGATACCCCACCCTTTCCATTTATTCGGGGTATGGCAAATACTATGATAAATTGGTTGTGCCAGACAGTTCAACTTTTGCAGGTAATATTTCTTTTTCTAGAAATTGGATTGATTCATTAAACAAACTCGATTATAAACAGCTTAGTGAAAATAATAAAATCAGTTTCAATATTATTAAGAACCAGTTGGAAAGTGATATCTGGTACACCGCTGTTTTTAAACTACAGGAATGGGATGCTTCCATTTATAATATCAGTGGTCCTTGCGACTATATTATTAACCAGCCTTACGCCTTATTGGATGAGCGGCTTAAAATATTAACCTCTTATCTGCAGCATGCAGATGACTATTATACAGCAGCCTTGAATAATCTACATCGGCCAACTAAAGAACATGTGGAATTATCAATACTGCAAAATCAGGGGGGAATAAGCGTTTTTGGCACAGCCCTTATGGACTCCATAAATGCTTCTCATTTGACAAAAATTGAAAAAGACAGTTTACATCAAAACATAAACAAGGCTATAGGTGCTATGAAGGTTTTCACTTCTGCACTTAAAACAATGGTGGCGGATAAAAATTATGTGTTTAGGAATTTTAGGATAGGAAAAGAAATGTTCGCCGAAAAATTTAAATACGACCTTGCTACAGACCTTACCCCTGAACAGGTTTATGAAAAAGCAGTAGCTGACAAACAATACAATCACAAAAAGATGTTTATGATGGCAGACAGTGTGTGGTCAAAATATTATTCAACACAACCCAAACCGAAAGATAGTTTGCAGCTTGTACAGATGGTACTGAATAAGATTCAACTGGATCATGCCAAGCCTGTAGACTATTTCAATTCAATTAATAACCAGGTATATGAGCTAAAGAAATTCATTATTGAAAAAGACTTATTTGATTTTGATACCACCGCTACTCCAATTAAATTCAGGTTCATGCCTGAATATGCCAGAGGGGTAAGTACAGCAAGTGCTGATTTTATTCCTCCTTATCAAAAACAAGGAACAACTTATTATAATATTGACGACTTGACACTTTATACACCGGAAAAAGCGGAGGAAGCTTTACGGTTAGACAATTATTATTCTTCACAATTGCTGTCAATTCACGAGGCTGTTCCGGGGCATTGTATGCAAGGCATCTACAATAACAAAAATTCTCCAGATATAGTACGATCCGTTTTTCAAAATGGGGCAATGATAGAGGGATGGGCAGTTTACTCCGCAGAAATGATGGTTGAAAATGGCTGGGGCAATCATTCTCCTGAAATAGAACTTGCTCTTGGTATAGGGAGATTGCGGGTATTGGGAAATGTAATAATTGACTACGATATCCAATGTTTAAATAAATCCGAAAAAGAAGTTACTTTTTTTTTGAATAAAGAATGTTTTCAATCAGTTTCAGATGCACTGGACAAATATAACCGGGCATCCGTTTCACAAGTACAACTTTGTTCTTACTATACCGGCGCATCAGCGATACAGGATCTCCGTGATGAATATAAAAAGAAAATGGGTAACCAATACAGCCTGAAAGACTTCCATGAAAAATTTCTAAGTTTTGGGAGCTCTCCTGTTAAATACATACGGGAAAGAATGTTACAATGATAAACAAACATCGCACAACATTGGTATTGCCAATAGTGGGGCTGGACATTGAAACAATCAGCAGCGGTAATTCTGCTGTACTGCGGTTCGGGGCTTGACGAATAAAGCCCAGCTTTAGTTCTTAATATTTAACTTTATCAAAAAGCCAGGCAGCAGTTCCGGGCGGACGAATATAAATTCCCCACCATCGGCAATACCTGGCCGTTATCGGCAACTAAAAATGACACTCCATTATGATTAAACTTATTGGTATTCCCTTCGACGGGAATTCTTCTTTTTTAAAAGGCCCGGCGTTAGCACCACCTCGTATTAGACTTATGGAGACAGATGGTTCTGCCAATTCATTTTGTGAAAGTGGAATAGAAATCTTGAACGGAAAAAATTACTCGGACTTAGGAGACATGACTTTCCCAAATTCAAATGCTGAAGAAGTTTACAACAAAATTAAAGAGAGAATTTCCCAAGAATTAAAATCAAACGACAAAATTATTTGCTTTGGTGGTGACCATTCCATTTCATTTCCAATTATCGAGTCTTATACAGACAGCTTTAAAAACTTAAATATTTTGCATCTTGATGCCCATGCAGATTTGTACGATAATTTTGATAATAATCCATATTCACATGCCTCTCCTTTTGCCAGACTTATGGAAAAGAATGTCATTAATTCCCTAACACAAGTTGGTATTAGAACCTTGAATACACACCAAAAAGAACAGGCAGCTATGTTTGGTGTAAATGTTATTGAAATGAAAAATTTCAACTACGACTTTATTAAAACATTACAAGCGCCACTTTATATTTCGTTGGACTTAGATGTACTTGACCCAGCTTTTGCTCCAGGAATTTCTCACCATGAACCAGGCGGAATGGCTACAAGGGAATTAATAAAAATCATTCAAACCATTTCCGTTTCAATTGTAGGAGCTGACATAGTAGAATATAACCCGACAAGAGATATTAATAACATGACTGCAATGGTAGCTTATAAATTGTTTAAAGAAATAGTGGTAAAAATGAATGATTAACTTTACCAATAAAATTAATAACCACATGTCAACATTACTTACAGCCTGCCCATTATGCTCAAGAAATTGTGGCTTGGAAGTTGAAATTGAAGATGGTAAATTCATTAAGATTAAAGGAAACGATAAGCACCCAATAAGCAAGGGCTATATTTGTCAAAAAGCGGCAAGATTAGAGTACTATCAAAACCATGATGACCGTTTACGTTATCCCCTAAAAAGGCAGGAAGATGGAACGTTTTTAAGAATAAGTTGGGAAACTGCTTTAAGTGAAATTGCGGCACAATTAAATCAAATAAAAAAACAACACAGCGGCAATTCTTTTGCAATGGTAGGCGGTGGCGGTCAAGGAAACCATTGGGGAGGAGCATACAGTAGCCAAATACTTTCGGCAATGGGAAGCAGGTATATTTATTCTGCATTGGCACAAGAAAAAACAGGTGATATTTGGTTAAATGGTCGTTTATTTGGTAGTCAAGTTTGCCACACAACTGAAGATGTAGAACATGCCGATTATGTATTATTTATTGGTACAAATCCTTTTATGGCACATGGGATTGTAAATGCAAGAGACACGCTGAAAGCCCTGCAAAAAGACCCCAACAGAACAATGGTTGTTATTGACCCAAGAATTACGGAAACAGCAAAAATGGCTGATGTTCACCTACAACTAAAACCCAGTACCGATGCTTATTTAATGCTTGTGTTGTTGTCGGTAATTGTTCGGGAAAATTTATATGATGCTGAATTTATAGAACAACATTGCACTGGTTTTGAAGCAATAAAAAATGAATTATTAGCTATTGATATTGATGATTATGCCAAACGCTGTGATGTGCCGTTAAACAATATTCAAAAAGTAGCAAGAGATTATGCTAATGCAAAAACCGCTTGTGTAAGAATAGATTTAGGCATTCAACATTCAATGAACACCACATTAAACGGGTACTTAGAAAAATTGCTTTTTTTACTTACGGGTAATTTCGGCAAAAAAGGAACTAATAATTTGCATACATATTTAGTTCCTTTAGTAAGCAATACAGACGAACGCAAAAAAGGAATCCTGACTGCTAAACATAAAATGTTTCCTATTGGCGGACTTTATCCTCCAAATATTTTAGCTGATGAAATAAACCATGAGGGAGAAGATAGATTAAGAGCTGTATGGGTGGATAGTGCAAACCCTGTTTTAACTTATGCCGATACACAAGCAAACAATGAAGCATTTAAAAAATTAGAATTATTAGTGGTTGTAGATATAGCTATGACAGAAACTGCTCGGTTGGCTCATTACGTTTTGCCAGCAGCATCTCAATTTGAAAAATTAGAAGCCTCCGCTTTTAATTTAGAATTTCCCGAAAACTTTTTTCATTTTAGAAAACCATTATTTGAACCGTTAGAAGAATCATTACCAGAACCCGAAATTTACACTCGACTTTTTGAAAAAATGGGCATCTTGCCTTCTACATTTCCAGTGTTAAATACACTTGCAAAATTTGAACCTGCATTTACATCTCGGTCAGGTTTTTTAATAACATTACAATTACTATTTAAGCAGAAGCCGCATTTAAAAAGGTTTGCCAGTTCTATTATGTACCGAACACTAGGTAAAACTTTACCTAAAAATATTGCATCGGCTGCCCCAATGCTTGGCTTGGCTTTGGGTTATGTTTCCCGTTATGAACAAGCCGTAAAAAGAACAGGAATTAAGGGAACCAAAAGTAAAATGGCAAATTCACTATTTGCAGCAATCTTATCTAATCCTTCAGGCATTATTATTAGCAAACATAAGTACGAAGAAGTATGGTCGTTGATAAAAAATAAAGACAAAAAGATTTATTTAGAAATTCCAGAAATGTTTAAAGCCTTGCAAGCATTAAAACAAGAATCACAAGAAAGCAAAGGTTTTCCATTTATATTGATGGCAGGAGAACGAAGAGGTTATAATGCCAATCAAATTTACAGAAATCCAGCTTGGCGCAAAACTGACCAAAAAGGTACAATGAGAATGCACCCCGA
This sequence comes from uncultured Chitinophagaceae bacterium, assembly GCA_963754695.1. GTDB lineage: Bacteria > Bacteroidota > Bacteroidia > Chitinophagales > Chitinophagaceae > Ferruginibacter. The sequence continues at coordinate 172,752 of CAVWGU010000005.1, read as the reverse complement.
AGATGCACAAGAGTTAGAAATATCAGAAGGTTCGGAGGTCATTTGTGAATCAGAAAGAGGAAGCATAAAAGTTTTTGTAGCGTTAGACAATAGTGTGAGACGTAAAGTTGTTACGCTTCCCAATGGATATGGAGTAAGTTATAAAGGTAACAAACCTGAAGGGCCAGAGCTAAATATGCTAACAAAAAGTAGCCATTGTGAGCCTTTCACAAAAACGCCATACCATAAACATTTACCTGTGAAGATTAGAAGAAGCGAAACATTAGCTGCCGATAACATTGGTATTGCTGCAAGTGGGGCTGGACGTTGAAACTTCGGCTGTTTGCATCGCTGTACTTTAGTTCGGGCAGACGAGTTTCAATTTGGATTTTTGTTGTTAACTTCAACTTTATATTTTCAATTGGGCAGCGGTTCCGGGCTGGACGTTATAAAATATCCCACCTGCAGCAATACCTGCCCGTTGGCCGCAACCTTATTGCGACAGTTCATATACTTAGTGACAGAATTTGAACACGAGACAGCACATAATAATGCGGAAAACATATTTAATAGTATTGAGCTTCATACTATCATTTCTTATTAATAGTTGTAGAGAGCCGACAAACCCATGCTCACTTTCTAGAGAAGTATTGAATGATATTCATAGTTTAGATAGTCTGGCTAGTATTCCCGAGTTAAGGCAACGAGACAAAGATTGGATGGAAAATAATTACAAAGAACCTTCAATCCTTGACGCCAAGACAGAGATGTACAGATTTATTTGGAGCAGCTCTTTTGACACAACCAAACTTTATAGGATAGAAAAAAATAACGCACACTATTCCGTAACCTCAAAGATATTCACGAGCCATCAAGACACTATAGGAACAACAAACAAGTTAGATTTTACAGAAAGTGAATGGAGTAATATTGTTAACGGACTTGTTAGAAATGGTTTTTGGACTTACCCTACTTCGAACAACAGGAATGGCCTTGACGGTTCAACCTGGATTCTTGAAGGATATAAACCTGTAAAGGATAAATGTACTCGGATGAACTATCACAGGGTTAGCCGATGGTCACCAATTGACACTACCTTTATATTGATGTGTAAGTTAATATACAAAGTGAAAGAATAAAACTTCTATATCCCCCACTGGCGCAAGTGTTCGGCGTAGCTGCCACTTAATGCCTAATAAAGCAGCCGGACTGTATCCGGTATTAAATTGCTGATGCCGGGCTTATGAGCAGAGCCAGGCATTATTACTAATATTGAGCATATGCGGCTCATTCTCCCGTACAACCCCACTGGCGCAAGTGTTCGGCGTAGCCGCCACTTGATGCCTGCTAAAACAGCCGGACTCTGTCCGGTATTCAGATTGCTGATGCCGGGCTAATGAGCCGGGCCAGCCATTATTACAAATATTGAGCATATGCAGTGCTCATTCTCCCGTGCAACGGGAGCAGCAGAAAGAGGCAACAAGTGATCCTGCGGAACCCTTGCGCATGCAGTGGAAACACGGCCCTAAAAAATACCAGACAAAACTAAAATGTGCAAGGTTCATAATTCTGTTGGTTGCTTAACTACAGTGAAATCTCACTTACAGCGACACAACATTAATGACTTCAAATCTTTAAGCGAAGTATTAAACTTTCAGAAATGTTTTCCTGCTTTAAGACAACAAATCATATCAAATCACGAGCAATTAATTGAACAGGAAAAGGCCACTCTTGTTGCAGATATTTTACAATTAGACAACTCTATAAAGACAGACAGAACCAACATTGAAAACTACTTTCTCAAGGAAATTGGAGATATAAAGCAAAAGCTAAACAGCTTATCAACTTCGGGTAGTTTGAATTTTATCCAACGAATTGTCAACTATGTAAAACAAAGGTTGTATAAAAAGAAAATTCAGGATTTAGAACTCAATTTTGATTCTAAAGTGAACTATTCTGTTAGAGAATTAGTTCAGCAACATCAAGATAAAACTAATCGCTATCACTATATCACTTCAAATTTTACCGACGCCGTTAACGAGAGCTGTTTAAGCCTGGTTTCGGAACTTGAATATAAAAAAAGAATAATTGATGAAGTAAATAACTCCATTTATGGAGCATTGGGTGAACATAAAGTCGTACAAGAATTAGAAAACTTATCAGACGAAAACATTTTGATAAACGATTTTGCTCTTACGTTTAATCCCGCTATTTATAACCGACAAGAAAACGATTACATAAAGTCAATTCAAATTGACCACTTACTTGTTACACCTTCGGGCATCTTTCTCATTGAGACAAAAAATTGGAGTGAAAAATCATTGAGCAATTTGGATTTGCGGTCTCCAGTTCAACAAGTCAAAAGGACAAGCTTCGTACTCTTTAAGCTATTAGCTGAAGATATTGCAAGCGACAGAGTGAAACTTAACCAACATCATTGGGGAGACAGAAAAATACCAATAAGAAACCTGATCGTATTAACAAATTCAAAACCAAACGAGGAATTTCAGTATGTAAAGATTTTGACGGTGAGTGAGCTTCTTGGCTATGTCAGATACTTCAAGCCAATGTTTACAACTGTAGAGACACAAGCAATTTCAAGTTACTTGCTAAATTTGAACAACCAAAATCACTTTACAGAAAGAGTATGACGACCGTAGTGAAATCTTCTTCCCTTCTTCCCAGCAACGTCTCACGTAGTGGACGTTGCGTCCCAGGAATATTCGCTTCAAAAAAACGCAACGTCCCGTACTGGAGACGTTGCTGGGAAACAGTTCATCAAGTTCCTGTAAATATTTTCCGGCCTTTTCTTTTATAAACTGCTGATGCTTATCTATCTTTTTCTGGTTGTAGTTGTTCTTTTTGCTGTTTACAGCTTTAAATTTGCTGCCGTCTATGGCAATGGTTGTTTTACCCAATAAACCGGCATCACCCAAAAAATGAACATACAGCCTGAACATGCATTGTAAAGCAACTCCATGAAGCTTACGGAAATCAGCTATCGTATGATAATTAGGATGCAGCCCCTGAAGCAACCACTGTAACTCGATATTGCGAATGCACTCCCGTTCCAGCTTACGGCTGCTGCGAACCTTGTTTAAATATCCATACAGGTAAAGTTTTAAAAGTACTTGTGGCCCATAGGACGGACGGCCTTCGCTGCGTTCTGCTCCTTTTTGGAATCCAAGCTGTTGCAGATCAAGCTTATCAATAAAGGCATCTATCAGCCGTACCGGATTATCGACAGCCACCTGGTCTTCCAGTCTAGTAAAGTAGGTTTGCTCACGGAGTTGTCCTTGTATTAATTGCATGCCTTCTTTTACACAAAAATCATACAGGGTTTGATCCTATTAACATTGTGTGTATATTTATAGTGACAGAAGAGTTTTTTCACAAACTCACGTTGTAGGCTATGCTAAGGGAAAGTTTTAAATCAAGGAAATATTTTATAAATATCTTTTCGGTGGACAAAGCGAGCAAGGAGGATTGTCGAATTTTCAAAATAAAAGCCTAATCTGTAATCACCGAGCCTAGTTCTATATGCAGTTTTGTGACCTTTTAATTTTTTTGTGTTTGGTATTTTGTCAAGTGAATCTGTTTCTTCCATCACTTCTATTATGCGAATGAGTGCTTGCTTGACGGATTTTGTTCTAATATCATCAAGATCTTTTGAAAATTTCTTTAAAAACTCGACTTTCATCAGGCGGACAACTTTTTCATGACCTCAATACGGCTGACCTTTTTAGTCTTGTCAACTTGGCGCAACAATTTTGACATCCCAATATCTTCAAGCTCATCTTGACTTACAGTGGAAGAACCAACGCCTAATTTATTGAGCAGGTTTGTGACGAATCTTAATTCGTTGCTATCTTTTGGGGTAATTACTATTGCTTTCATGAGGCAAATATAATAAAAAACGCACAGCCTACAACATGGCGCTTGCTGCTATGCTGGCGGACGGAATAACAATCAGCAGTTGTGCTTCTGTCAGCTTCAGTCCTGGCCTGACCGTTTGCTAATGAGCATTTTGTTGTAAATTCATCATCAAATTATTAACCGGCTTCCCTGCCTGCGCTGCTGCTACGGCAGGCAGGGGTTGCCCGGCTGACGAACATAAATTCCAGCAGAGCAGCGGCCCTGGGCGTTAGCGTTCATTGAAAGCAAATTAAGATTTGGATCATTATAAAAATAATATTCAATCTTTTCAAAGTATTCATCATTTTTTTAATCTATTTTAAATCAAAATCATCATGAGACAACATGTTACCTCCCTTGTTTTTCTCCTTTTAAGTGCCGCAGCATCTGCGCAAAATGTAGGTGTAGGTACCACTACTCCTCCCAGCAAGCTTACTACCGTTGGGACAGCCAGTAATCCTACGATCCCCGGATCATTATCCACTGGTGTTTTGAGAGTAGGTTTATCTAATATTGAGGGTATTGATATTGGTAAATCAGGGTTTCCATCTTTTTCAGGATGGGTGCAGTCAGGTTTCAATGGATCTGATGTTGACCCACTCTCACTCCAGCCGCTTGGTGGAAGCGTAGGTATCGGTGTTCTGGCTCCACATGCTTCCGCCTCTCTGGATCTGACATCCACTACTCAGGGTTTCCTGCCGCCACGGATGACCAATACACAAAGAGATGCCATCGCCACACCTGCAGAAGGGCTAATCATATCATGTACTGACTGCACTGTAAAAGGTTTACATCAGTATATCAATGGAGCATGGCAAGCCATGACATCAAGTAATACGGGCAACTACGGTACGGTTGTCAATCCGGTTACCGGTAAGGTATGGCTCGATCGCAATCTTGGTGCTACGCAGGTAGCTACCAGCTCTACCGATGCAGCCAGCTATGGCGACCTCTACCAGTGGGGCCGGGCAGCAGACGGACATCAGGTACGTACATCTGCAACATGGAATGGACAAGCTACCACCTGGCTGGCTGATGGGGGATTTAATCCGTGGGATGGTAAGTTTATTATAGGGTTTCCAAATTGGTTAACTCCCGCAGCCACGGATCTGTGGTCAGGTACAGCTGCAGAAAACAATCCATGTCCTTCGGGATATCGCGTACCTACCAATGCAGAATGGAATCAGGAAAGACTGACCTGGTCATCCAATAATGCTGCCGGGGCATTTGCATCTCCGCTTAAGTTGCCCTTGACAGGCAACCGTGATAACAGCAGTGCTGTGCTGTTCCAAGTTGGTAACACTGGCTACTATTGGAGTAGTACAGTTAGTGGAGTGGGTTATCGTTACCTCAGTTTCTATGCCATTGTTGCCAGCATGACTCAAGTCGTCGGTGCGTACGGACTCTCTGTACGTTGCCTTAAGGATTGATGTTTCTTTTTAGTTTAAAGTAGAAAGTTTTAAAGTAGAAAGTTTTTATAGTTTTGAAAGATGAAGATTGAAAGGTTTGAAGATTTGATAGCTTGGCAAAAGGCAAAGTTTCTTTGTGTTTCGTTGTATAAAATATTTGAAACCAGTAAAGACTTTGGATTCAAAGATCAAATTCTTAAGGCTTCTGTGTCAGTAATGAATAATATTGCTGAAGGATTTGAGCGGAAAAGTAACAAAGATTTTTTCTCATTTTCTCTATATCGCAAAAGGATCTTGTGGTGAAGTTCGCTCAATGCTCATTTTAGCAAAAGAATTGAACAAAATATCTGATAATGATTTTAGTGTTCTTTTTTCGCTATCAGAGGAAATTTCAAAAATACTTTCCGGCCTAATAAAAACTTTATAAACTTTCAACTTTATGAACTTTATAAACTTTCTTACTTTCTACTTTATACTTAATACTGCCTCCGCCCAAACGATCAGTGGTAACCTTTCATTACTTGCCAACCAACCCATCAAGCTCGAAGGCTTCAATGGTCTGAAAACCTATCTGATATCAAAAGCTATGTGCGATAGTTTGGGCAATTTTATTTTGGATTACACAAAAGCAGATCACGGCATCGGTTATCTCAAGTCTGTGGACAACAAACCTCTTTTTGTAATACTAAGCGGAGAAGATATACAACTGATGGGTGAAGCACTAAGTGTTGCAGAAACCATTCAGATCATCAAAGGACAAGAAAGCCAATGGTTTGAGCAGTATGCGAGGGAACATCCTAAGCGTGAACAAGCACTGAGTGCGTGGATATATCTGGAAAAAATGTACACGATGGATTCTATGTTTTCGATCCAACAAACACCCACAAAGGCTATTCGGGCAGAAAAAAAACGTATCAAAGACGAAGACGCCACTTTTTTAGCCAAGCTGCCCAAAGACAGTTATGCCAGATGGTATTTGCCTGCCCGGAAATTGGTAAATTCTGTCTCAACTATAGCTCAATTCCGTTCTGAAGAAATTCCTGCCACCATAGCGGCTTTCAGAGCCATGGATTACAACGATCAAAGACTACATAAAAGTGGATTGCTAAAGGATGCTATCGAAGGGCATTTTTGGTTGATCGAAAATAGTGGAAGATCCCTGGATTCGGTGTTCATCGAAATGAAGCACTCTATCGATGCGATGATGGTACACCTGGTTAAAGACAACAATAAACTGAATGAAGTAACGGATTATCTGTTCAATCTACTGGAACGGCACAGCCATTTTCAAGCTTCCGAATACCTCGCCTTAAAAGTGCTCAGCGAAACGAGCTGTACCATCGATAGTGATCTTGCAAAACAACTCGAAAGCTATCGGGCAATGAAGATAGGAAATGTTGCACCTGATATGGTTTTTAGTGGAAACCTTGTAGCAACCGGTTACGCTTCAGATTTACCAAAAAAACTGTCCGACATTAAGAACAACTACAGCTTAGTGGTTTTTGGCGCCAGCTGGTGCCCTAAATGTACGGAAGAACTACCTGAAATCTCAAAATTGTATAAAAAATGGAAGGCGCAGGGCGTGGAAGTAGTCTACGTTTCAATTGATGAAGATAAAAAGATGTTTGAAATATTTGTAAAGGAGTTCCCTTTTGTGTCGGTTTGTGATTATAAAAAATGGGATAGCGACATTGTAAAGGATTACTATGTCTTTGCTACTCCAACGATGTATTTATTGGATAAACAAAGAAAAATCCTCTTGCGTCCCAATTCTGTAAAGCAGGTGGATGCCTGGGTGGAAAGGTATTTAGTGCAGGGGGATAAGTAAATGTGAAATGGTAAATAACGAAACGCTAACAAAGGCTTTGATGAACATTCCGCCCTTCTTCCCGGCAACGTTTCATGAAGTGGACGTTGCGTCCCAGGAATATTCGCTTCAAAAAAACGCAACGTCCCGTACCGGAGACGTTGCGGGAAACCGAATTAAGACAGGGTGAAATGACCCTGAAAAATAACCATGACAGGAATTTAATAACTAAATGAACCAATCATGAATAATACTGAAAAAGAAAATATGCACACAACCTCAAAGCTAAGATTGGTGAAATATCAGCATTACCATCTTTGGATGTTACTACCGTTTTTAATTTCGGTATTGGGATTTTCATACAGTTATTATTTTAACCTGGCTGATGCAACCTTTCACCAGCATATACATGGTATTTCTGCTACACTCTGGTATATAATGGTTATAGTACAGCCTTATTTAATTGTCCGGAAAAATAACATGCAAAGACATAAAACTTTTGGAACAATCGGAATTATTTTAGCAGGAATTGTAGCCGGTAGTGCATTTTCAATTATCCCAAAAAATATAGACGATGTTACTTCTCTTGATATAAATGGTTTTTTTAACCCAACCTTTGCTTACTTCGCCGCCTGGATTGATTTAATATTGGTATGCATGTTTGTTTTAAGTGTAAGTTTGGCCATACTAAACATAAGGAAGAAAAATCTAACCGGGCATGTTCAGTGGTTAATGGCATCTGTTTTTTCTGTTTTATCTCCGGCTCTGTTAAGAATGATTGGAATAGGTGCTATCTTTATGAATAAAGGGAGTATAGAGGGAATTACAATGGTCAAAATGGCAATCCCAACAATGATCGTTATGCTCGTATTGACGTCTATATTCTATTACAAATTTGGTAGTTTTAAACATTTGTCATTTAAGCTTTTAGTTCTCTGTCACCTGCCGTTTTTATTTGTAGAACAGATTGGTAATAACGAAATTATCAGGAACTTGACAACAACCATCTTTAAGGTATAATCTGGAATCCGAAAAAAATATTCTTCCCGGCAACGTTTCACGAAGTGGACGTTGCGTCTCAGGAATATTCGCTTCAAAAAAACGCAACATCCCGTACCGGAGACGTTGCGGGGAAACAAACTATTATGAAAAATACGTATATCAAATTTAGCGTCTTAACAGAAGCTGCACAAAAGACTCCAGACAACATTGGAACCCGACTGGTAAAACCCATTTTGACTTCAGTCGTTCCTATAGCAAATCCAGACTTTGAGCAAAAAATAAATGAAGCCGCTTTTTGGTTAATTGAATTTGAAAGTGACAGTTACTATCCTAATAGAGAAATTGGTTTAAATGCTCATGGAAAACCAATCATGATAATGCCCTGGGGAAAAAACTACGGCTATTGGACTGACAATAATTTAGTTCTTAAAGATTTTCACTCAAATTTTGAGACAGTTGATATTTCCAGGGAAGAATTTGAAAAACAATGGAACTTATTTGAATCAGAAAATTAGCCTTCCTGCAACCTTATAACGACGGCTTCCCAAAACACCGCTTTCCGCAACCGGGCAGTCACGTTTTCTTACCCGCCAGCGTCCCGCTTGTTATCAGGCTTTTTATGCTCTTAGCCGGCTGGCTGCGTGTAGGCTGTGTGCTGCAACTTCGTTAACTTTGGCTTGACCGGCCGGGCGTACAGTTCTACGAATTTTTCGACTGACGTAAAGCCAGATCGTTGTACAACATTTTCAGCATGAGTATCCTTGCAAACAAAATAACCACTTCTTTAGACTGGGACGATCTTGTGCTGGATATAACTGCACTTGAATCCGTGGAGGAGATAAGCAATTGGATAAAACACGGAAACACTATCCTGGGCGTTTGGGGTCTGAGCAAACATATAAAACCTGGTTACCGTGCCCTATTTTATGGCCCTCCGGGAACGGGTAAAACATTCGCTGCATGCCTGCTGGGCAAATCGGCGGGGTTGGACGTATACCGGGTCGATCTATCCCTGGTGATATCAAAATACATTGGAGAAACCGAAAAGAACCTGGCCAAAATTTTTGACGAGGCGGAAGACAAAAACTGGTTACTATTTTTTGATGAAGCTGATGCGCTTTTTGGCAAGCGGACTGATATAGCTGACGCACATGATAAGTATGCCAACCAGGAAATATCCTATTTATTGCAGTGGATCGAAGCATACACGGGCATCGTGATCCTGGCAAGTAATACGCGGATCAATTTTGATGAAGCATTTACACGCAGGTTTCAGTCGCAAACCTATTTTCCAATGCCCGATGCGGCTCACCGAAAGATATTGTGGCAAAAAGCTTTCTCCGGAAAATTGGTTTTGGAAGATAAAATAGACATCGACCAACTTGCCAGCAACTACGAACTTTCCGGAGGAGCTATCATGCATATTTTAAAATATTCCAGTAATATGGCGTTGAAAAGAAATAGCAATACCATCTTTCTTAAAGACATTATGGAGGGCATACGCCGGGAATTTGTAAAAGGCTCATAACATCAGTATGAATAAGAACTTCTTCCCGGCAACAGCTCACAAAGTGGACGTTGCGTCTCAGGAATATTCGCTTCAAAAAAAACGCAACGTCCCGTACCGGAGACGTTGCTGGGAAACAAAGCGAGGGTGTCAGGCGAAATGATATCAAACGCTAATTAATTTGAGCGCTTCTATTTTAACTTTATAAATAAATTTTATCATCATGTTTAAAAAACCATTTTCATTCGACGGCCGTATCAGGAGAACTGAATACGGAATCAGTTTAATAATCTATACAGCCGTAGCTTTAGGTTTAGAGTTTTCATTACTTGGCCCGGGGAAGGAACCTTCGGTCATTCTTCTTTTTTTATTTTTACCCGTACTCTGGTTTATGTTAGCACAGGGTTCTAAGAGATGTCATGACAGGGGAAATTCTGGTTGGTATCAGCTTATTCCTTTCTATGGATTATGGTTGTTGTTTGCAGATAGCGACATTGGCCCAAATGAATATGGTCCTAACCCAAAGGGAATAGGAAACATAGACGAAATTGACCAAATTGGCAGCGAGCTCTCCAAATAAGTTCGCACAGCAAAGCATGGAGCGCAACAAGTGCTGGCAGGAGGAGAATCCGCATTACCTCCCGCCCTTCTTCGGTTATGGTTTAGTAGGTTTACTGGCCCGCCAGCCGATTTTGCTACGCTCCTTGTAGGCCGGCTACTGCGTTGCTGTGTTCCTTTCTTCCCAGCAACGTTTCACGAAGTGGACGTTGCGTCCCAGGAATTTTCACTTCAAAAAAAAGCAAGTTCCGGTACCGGAGAGGTGGCTGGGAAACAGGATGGTGGCAAATGAGCATAAATGAATACGGAATGGAGTCTAAGCAGCCGATTAAGTTTTCAGAAGTCAATAAAGATTTGCCGAAAATCTTATTGAAGAAAATATTGGGCAAAGCCCCAGGCTTAGTGTCCAATTGTAACGGAGAGGCAGTTTCCAATTAAAGATTGAAAAATGAAAGGAACATTTAGCAGTAAAATAAGAAATGATTTAAGAGAAAGTCAAATTGATTGGAAAGTTATCATTGCGTTCATTCCCATTGCATTTTTCACCTATCTCTTTCACGAATTTGGGCATTGGGTATTTGGAGAACTTTCAGGAAATGATATGACATTAAGTTTAAATAATTCGGCTCCCAAAAATGGACATTTTACAGATGATTCAGCTGCTTTATGGTCTGCAATAGGCGGGCCGTTTTTTACGATAATCCAGGGATTGATATTTCTATTCCTTACCAGCCTGACAAAATCAATTTATGCGTATTCCCTTGTATTTTTTGGGGTGTTTTCAAGATTTTTCTCTATTTTTTTTGGAGGAATTGATCTGCAAGATGAAGCCAGAATTGCTTCGATGCTTGATTGGAACAAGTATTTAGTTGCAGCGATTGTGCTAACCATACTATTGCTGATTTTATGGAAAACCAACCGGATCATGAAACTGAAAATGAAAGCAATTGGATATTTTACCGTTCTGGGTGTTTTTGCCATATTGATGGTAATTGGGGTAAATGAATTACTGATGATGAATTAGAAAAACAACCGGGCACAATAAAGTATGTATGAAAAGCGGGCAGAAGATAATAAATTGGACCTGGGTTCTTCTATCAACTTTTGTATTTTAGTGAATTGAACGGCTCCGGTATTAGCCCTTCATAATTACCAAACCGTTGTTCGTAATAATTTTACCCATACAACATTGAGCATAGAAATAAAACCCGTAATTTATACAGACATTTTCCCGGTCTGTTTTATGCATGCCTTTGAAAACGGGGATTGTTTATACATCAATACACAAAAACTCAAACGATTAATAAATGAATTTCATCCAAGTTTGTAGTACGGAAGAACTACCCAATGATTCCCAAAAGGTTGTCAATATAGGGAAAAGGAAAATCGCCCTTTTTCATTACAATAATAAAATATCTGCCATTGCCAATGCCTGTTTGCACAAGGCAGGGCCTTTGGGATTAGGAGCAGTATCTGACAAATATGATGGCATGTATGTAACCTGCCCCTGGCATGGCTGGGAATACAATATTGAAACTGGTGCTGCGCCTCCAGGCTATCCGGATCAACAAGCGTTATACGAAATTAAAATCCAGGATGGTTTTATTTTAGTGAGTGAAGAACCCATTGTTAAAGCCCATAGAGAACATGTCAATAGTCCTTTATTGGAAGATTTAATAAAACTAAAATATCAAACTTCAGAAAATAGTTTAAATATTTTAGGCATAAGCACTACCAATTTATCGCCCAATTTACCAAGGTTTTCTACTTCAGAAGATGCATTAGAAAAATGTCTTTTGTATGCCGCCGAAAAACACGGCGCTTCTACAAAAATGGTAAAACTAAGAGAATTGGAATTTCGCAATTGTGAAGGATATTATTCGCAACACAGCCATGCCTGTACCTGGCCTTGCAGCATTACTGAAATGAACCCGGAGGATGGTATGACAGAAGTGTATGAAAGTATGATTTTGTGGGCAGATATTGTTATTGTTTCTACTCCCATTCGTTGGGGTAATGCTTCTGCCCTGTATTATAAAATGGCAGAAAGATTGAATTGTGTTCAAAATCAAATTACCATCAATAACAAAATATTGGTTAAAAATAAGATCGCTTCATTCATCATTACTGGCGGGCAAGACAATATTCAACAGGTTGCCGGGCAAATGATGTGCTTTTTTACTGACCTTGGATTTACTTTTCCACCCTTTAGTTTTCTTGGCTGGAGCCGTGGCTGGACGGCAGAAGATATGGATAAAAATACGGTGCAGTTTAAAAAGAGCGAATACATTAAACGAACATCAAAAGAAATGGTGGACAATTGCGTTGAAGTGTTAAAACAGATAAAAAATATCGATCACCATCATATTCATGCACCAAAACCTCACCGGAATGACTCTCTAAGTGCAGATATGGAAAATAAAGACATGAATATTTAAGGCTCAATGAACACCTGTACCGGGCTGGACAATCAATGAATTCCCGGTTTTCGCAAATACTTGAACGTTTGTGCCAAGCTACAGACCAGTGTTGAGAAAACAAAACTTATATTTTAATCATAACTGTTGCTAAACATCGTCACATATCAAAAAAACAGGACAATGAAATTCTTTATACTTTGTGTTTCACTCACAATATTTAGCTGCTCATTATTTGGGCAGAATACATGGCAAGATTCTTCATTGAAAAGAGAAATAATAAAACTGGATCTTGCTCATTCTCTTGCAATTTTTCAAGGAGATGCCATAGCATTAGACAGCCTGATGGATGATGAAGTTGTTGTGAATCACCCCACCAACAGAATAGTAAAGGAAAAGGAAGAATTACTTAACCTGATTAAACAAGGCGTTATTCGATATACGGCATTTGAACGACACCCAGAAACATTTCTGTTTTTCAAGGACATGGTTATAGTTATGGGGAGCGAAACTGTAGTTCCGGCTAAAGGTGCTCCCAATGCAGGTAAAATAATGCAACGTAGATACACAAATATATGGATGAAAATAAAATCCAGGTGGTTGCTTACTGTCAGGCATGCAAACAATGTTTGTCCAAATATGTAAGGCCATAAAATGAGGTACCAGGTTTACGTCATAGAGTTATCTAAAAGAGTTTTTACTGAAAATGCAAAATTTCGGGCTGCTAATCCACAATTTAATGGAGTGCTTCAATGTCTTTATGTGGGTATGACCAGCAAGACCCCGATAGAACGGTTCAAACAACATAAAACGGGGTATGTAAATAAAAAAGGTCATAAGTTGTCAGCGAGCATAGTTCAGCAATACGGAACCTATTTACGACCGAGCCTATATGAACATATAAATTTAAGGGCTATGACAAGACAAGAAGCTTTGGCCATGGAAGAAAAGCTTGCCTTAGATTTAAGAAGAAAAGGATATGCAGTTTGGTTTAACTGAACATTCATTTGGCTTATACAAGCTTTAGTGCTTAACTTCAACTATATATTTTCAATGAGCAGCCCTGCCCTACTGCATCATGCAGGCAGGGGTTGTGGGTAGACAGACTACTAACTCCACCAATGCGCAAAGCCCTGGGCATTAGCAGCAACCCTATAGCCCGGCACATCCTGACAATTCAAGCTGGACAAAACACAGGATAGTTTACTATATTTGCGTCGTGATATTTATAAAGAAAATATTGACAACTATTTTATGCTTACCTATTTTACTACCCAACCAATGGGTACAGGATATTGGGCGTTTACCCGTTTTGGTTGCTCAGTTTATTCAACATAACCATACAGATCATCATATTCACTTTACAGATTTTATTGCAGACCATTATTCTAACCACGAACAGCACGACAAAGGCCACGACAACCACCATAATTTACCGTTTCATCACCACGAATTCAATTTTCAGCAAAGTATATTCACCGCTGCGGTATTGGTCAACCTTCCATTACTAAACTATGGTATAGTTCATCGCAGGGTAAAAATAATCTCAAGTCAGCATTTTCATTCTTCTACTGCGCTATCTTCAATTTGGCGTCCGCCAAAGTTTGCTTAATTTTTTAAGTGGCTTCGCCACAAATGATTGCAGTGTAAAGCGCTGCTATTATTCGTTTATAAAAAATAATTAAGCAATTAAGAAATGAAAAATATATTATTGCTGTTAACGGCAATGTTTTCCCCTGGTATGGCACAGGCTCAAAACACATTCAAAGGAATTGTAAAAGATAGTATAACAAAAGAAATATTAACCAATGTTTCTGCTGTTCTAAAAAATAGTAAACGTGGCAGCAGTTCAAACCAGTTGGGCGAATTAATTATCAGCAATATTCCGAACGGGAGACAATCCATTGTATTAAATATTGTTGGCTTTCAAAAAAAAGAGGTTACATTTATTTTTCCATTGGCAGACACATCGTTTATTGAATTGTTGCTTTCTGCTGATGAAAGGCAATTAGACGAAGTTGTTGTGCAAGGAACAAGAAGCAATCGCAGTATTGCCAACACACCTACAAGAGTTGAAGTATTAACAGAAGAAATTGATGAAGCAAGTACAATGGACCCAAGTAAAGTGGCTCATTTACTTACACACAGCACAGGTATCCAGGTGCAACAAACATCAGCAACCAGCAACACGGCTAATGTTCGTATTCAGGGGCTTGACGGACGATACACTCAAATTTTAAAAGACGGCTTTCCATTATATGGCGGCTTTAGTGGTTCGTTAAGTATTATGCAAATTCCACCATTGGACTTGCGGCAAATTGAATACATCAAAGGCGGTGCATCTACTTTGTATGGTGGAGGCGCCATTTCAGGTTTAATCAATTTAATTTCAAAAGAACCTGCAGTTGAAGAAACTTTGTTCCATTTAAACGCTTCACATATTGGTGCGTTTGACGCTAATGCTTTTATGAGCAAAAAGGCTGACAAAATTGGTTTTACCTTATTGGCTCAACGTAATACCCACAAGGTTTTTGATGCTGATAAAGATGGTTTCTCAGACCTTCCGCAATTAACGAAATACAACTTTAACCCAAAACTGTTTTTCTATTTCAGCGATGCAACAAAACTTTCTGTTGCTGCAACTTTCACCCATGAAAAAAGGCAGGGTGGCGACCTTAATTTAATGAAAAATGAAACGGTATCATCCACTCATTTTTATAAGGAAGTAAACGACATAAACCGTACAACTACACAATTAAAATTTGACCATAAGTTAAACGACAAACAAACGCTAACTTTTAGAAACAGTTTTAGTTTTTTTAATCGCAGCTTATTTATTACCCCCTCTTTTGTATTAGGTGAATATCAATTTGCAGGCAAGCAACAATCATCTTTTACCGAAGTATCATACAGTTATAGAAAAAATAAAAACGTGCTTATCACAGGTTTGAATTTTTACACCGATGATTTTAAAGAAACGCCTTTGCAAAGCACAACACTAAGAAACGAAGGCTACAAAACATTGGGTGCTTTTGGCAATTATACTTTTGACATTGGCGATAAAGTAGCCATTGAAAGCGGACTTAGGGTAGATTATTTTTTAAATCAAAGCTGGTATTTTCTACCAAGGGTTTCTGCTTTGTTTAAGTGGTCAAACAGGCTAACAACAAGAGTTGGCGGCGGTTTGGGTTATCGCAATGCAAGCATCTTTAACCAGGAAGCAGAATTGTTAGGCTATAAAAATGTGCAGCCAATTAATCGCAACACAATCCAAGCCGAAGAATCGTATGGCGGTAATATTGACATTGGTTATAAACTTCCTATTGGCGAACATTTTACGATCAACTTTAATCAAATGTTTTTCTACACTTACCTGGACAAGCCTTTGGTTTTGCAACAGACAACCCCAACATCGGGTATTTACAATTTTGTAAATGCAAACGGTTATACACAGAGTGCAGGTGCAGAAACATTTTTTAAGTTTGGCTTTTACGACTTTGTTTTGTTTGTTGGCTACACTTACACCAATGCTACCAACCATTTCAACAATACAAAAACTGATTTGACACTTACGCCTAACCACAGTTTGAAAGGGGATCTATTATATGCAATTCCCGGCAAGTGGCGTATTGGGTTGGACTATGAATTTAAAAGCAGTCAGGCATTATCAAACGGAACAAGAAGTAAAAGCTTTTCGACATTTGGAGCAGTGGCAGAATACACTTATAAAAACTATACTTTTTTTGGCAACGTAGAAAACTATACCAATTTACGGCAGACAGATTATGGCAGTTTAAAATCTGCTCCATACAACACACCTCAATTTACAGAAGTGTGGGCGCCACTTGACGGTATTGTTTTTAACTACGGACTTAAAATAAGATTATAACATGAATTATTGCCTTGCCAAATTAAGAGGTATTAATTTTTTTCCGGCAACGTCTCACGAAGTAGTTGTTGGGTTGCAGGAATGTTCACCTCAAAAAAAAGCAAGGTTCCGTACCGCAGACGGTGCTGGGAACCAGCAATTGTGCATCTTACAGCTTCCCTGCCTGCTTGGCGCAGTCAGGCAGGAGTCCCGGCCGCCCGTTTGTTTATGAGCTTTTTGTTGTAATTTCATTATCAAATTATTAATCGGCTTCCCTGCCTGCGCTGCCGCTACGGCAGGCAGGGGTTGCCGGGCGGAGGAACATGAATTTCAGCACAGCAGAAAGCCCCGCCCATTATGGGCAAGTTTAACAAACAAAAAATACATACTGGTCTGCGAAAGCCAACGGGTTGACCCCCCAATGTGATAAAATAATAATATTGTTGAATTCTAAAAGTGGAGACCAGAACCCACTCAAAAAAACGGGGCGTATTCAGAAAAGCCATATGAGTAGGAAATTAAATTTAAAAAAATGTTCAAGAAATTTACACTCACTGACATATTACTCTTCATTTCAGCTATACTCTCGTTGCTGTATTCTGAAATATTGTTTTTTAATGGAAATGTGGATCAGGCAATTTTCATTGGGCTTTGGGTTCCAAGCATCTTAGCTTTTGGTATTTATTTAAAACTATTAAACAACAAGAAAAATGATTGATTTTATACCTTATTTTGCCGGCCTTATTACTGTACTTTTTGGCATCGGTTTCAGTTATGCTGTTACTGACGGCTGGAATTTTAAAAATAAAACGAAATAATCTTTTATTTTTATTGTTAGCTTAATCTACCCATGATTGACAATATGGGTAAGTATTATTAAGGACACGATATATTATAAGTCAAATACAGATTTTATCAAACCATATTGTTTGTTATCGAAAAGCTATTTTAATAATACAAAAGATAAAAAATAATGGAAAATATTTTCTTAAGTTTAGCGCAAATTATTTTGGGACTTTCTGTTGTCTATGTTTGGGTTTTTAGATTTGACAATGTAGTTAAAGAATTTAAGCAATTTGAATTAAGTGATCTAACCCGCAACCTTGTAGGAGCATCTAAAATCGCATTGGCAACATTGCTTATAGCTGGTATTTGGCATTCGTCTTTAGTCCAAATCCCTTCTATAATGATGGGCTTGTTTATGATAGCTGCTCAATATTTCCATTTCAAGATTAAAAATCCATTTATTAAACACTTGCCGTCACTAATTCTCCTGATACTTTGTTTAGTCATAGCAATAGGTTCAAATCAGTAATTTTATATGACTATATACACAATTTGTGTACTAATTTCCAATTTGGTATTCTATGCCTTCTTCCCAGCAACGTCTTACGAAGTGGTCAGTAGGGTCACGGGAATTTTTCTTCAAAAAAAACGTAACGTCCCGTACCAGAGTCGTTGCTAAGTAATAAATTAAAAAATAACGTTATGGTAACCTTTTCAGTTCGTGACGAAATTGTTGAAATAATCAACAAATTATTTGTTTATACAGACACACAAGAATGGGAGAAACTACAAAATGAAGTATTCTCCGACGAGGTATTTTTTGACATGTCTTCTCTTGCTGGCAAAAAAGCGGAAACATCATCAAAGGAAATTTGTGAGATTTGGAAAAATGGTTTTGTTGGCATTGATCATATCAATCATCTTGCAGGAAACTATTTAGTTCAAATACATGATACAACTGCTACGGTTTTTGCCTATGCCACTGCGACTCATTATAAGGAATCCGCAACAAAAGGCAAAACAAGAGAATTCGTTGGAACCTATGATATTAGTCTTATGAAGCACGGAATTGGATGGCGTATCTATCAATTTAAATACCATTTTAAATATTCCACCGGCAATATTGCCCTGGACTAAGAAATAACGTTACCCCTACTGGCCAAATAATTAATCACTTAAAATGTATCAATATGCGGGACACAAAATCAACTCTTCTGAATCGCTGGTTTGAAGAGGTATGGAATCAAAACCAGGAAGATTCTATTGAGAAATTAATGACAACTGACTCCCATGCTCATGGCATATTATCAGCGGATCAACCCAAAGGAGTAGCAGGGTTCAAAATTTTCTACCAGGGCTTTAAAGCGCAATTCGACAATATCCGAATCACGGTAAAGGACGTTATTTCACAAGATGATATGGAATGTACCTTAACTGATGTTACAGCAAAACACAGGGAAACAGGTAAAAATGTAAAATTTTCCGGGCAATGCCTGGTTAGAGTGGAAGGAGGTAAGATCGCAGAAGCATGGAATCATTATGATTTCCTTGATATGCATCAACAATTAGGACAGGTTTTAACTCCAATGGTTGAAGAATAAAGCAATAATTATGGAAATAAAATCAGGAAACAACAGGCGTCAATTCATTCAAAAAACGTCGGTAGGTTTATTTGGTTTGGTATTAAGCGAAGGTTTGTTTGGCCAAACCCAAAACAACATAAATGCGGATAATAAGGTAATTAACAGCCGCTACCCTGCAATAGACGAGGAGTTGACAAAAAGTATTGTGGGTGCCGCTCACTTTGATTTGGAAAAAGTAAAAAAACTCGTTATTGAACGCCCAGAGTTGGCAAAGGCTTCATGGGATTGGGGTTTTGGAGATTTTGAGACAGCCATTGGAGCATGCTCACATACAGGCAGACGGGATATTGCAGAATTCCTCATCAGCTACGGAGCAATACCGGATATTTTTACATTTGCCATGTTGGGTATGTTAAGCAGTGTAAAAGAAGTGGTCGAAAGTTTTCCGGGAATTCAAAGTCGCAGAGGTCCCCATGGCATTACATTATGGAAGCATGTACAAACCCGGTTAGCTGTTAAAGATATCGCTCCAAACGACTTGGCAAATGTAAAAAGTGTTGCGGATTACTTAGAAAAACTGGGTGGTTCCAATATTCCTGCAACTAGTGTAAAAATGACAGAATCCGATAAAAATATATTTTTAGGGAATTACAAATTTGGTGAGGGGGAAACCGATATTTTTAGTGTTGAGCCTTCAAAATCATTCCCCGATTATATAAGAATTACCCGGAAAGGATTACCAGGCAATATGCTGCTTAAAATTGATGAAAATACTTTCTCGCCTACGGGTGCCCCCTCAGTAAAAATCATATTCAAAATAGTAGAAAACCAAGCGGTTTCCTTTACGATCCATGAACCAACGCCCATTGTTACTGCCGTTAAAATATAATTTTTAAGTGTATTTTTTAAAAAAATAGAAACCTAAAAGCCCGAAGCGCTAACAGCGTCTTGGCTATAGGGAGGGGCGACGCCAGGACGTGGCCGTTAGCAGTTATGGCAAAAAGTTGGCCCAATCCACAACATTTTATTTAAGAAATGAAAGCTATAATTAACCGAAATTTAAGTGGGAAGAAAATCTTGATCCTGTTCATTTTGACAAGCATCGTGTATGCAGTTATGCTAACAATAACAATTCCGAAAGTAATGAACTATGCAGGCGGAATGAAAATATTAGATATGTTACCAACAGGCTACACTGCTGATTACGTTAATTCCCTTTTAAATGCCCTGGGTTCAGAAGGCAGAAATGCTTATTTATTTCAACAAATCCCGTTAGACTTCATTTATCCTTGTTTATTTGGAGTGACTTATTGTTTGGTTTTTGCATTTATCATTAAGAAACTTGGCAAAGAAAACAGCATTTTATTCTATCTCTGTTATTTACCTGTTTTTGCCGGCATATTTGACTATTTGGAAAACATAGGAATAATTACCATGCTGAAAACTTATCCCAACAACGCTGCGGCAATTTCGCAAATGACAAATGTGTTTTCAATTACAAAAAGCTCCTTGACGACAATTTATTTTATCATTTTACTCATCTCACTATTGGCTCTATTGACAAAATACATAGCAACGAAAAGAAGGAAAAAAAAGAACCCTTAATACAGGACGAACAATGCGGTTTTGCGTCCCATTCATTATCCGGATAGTTGGAAAACCTAACCTTAACCAAGTGCAAAGCCCCGGGCGTTTGCGGCAGGCCGTCGACATCACTTAAACTGACAGCTTACAGCAAAGTCCCTGACCAATATCATTTCAAGTGTATCGCTGCGTTTATATTTTTGCCAAAATATAATTGCATGAAAAAGAAATTAATTGCCAAAAATATTTTATTCGGTTTCTTGTCTTGGTTAATTCCATTTGCTGTTTCATTTTTTTTTTACAAACCTGGCGGAGAACTAGTTGTGCCCTACCCTACCTTTAAGTCAACCATCATGGTAATAGGTATAATTACCGGCTGTTATCTTCTTTTCCGCTATTTCAAGTTTGTAGAAAATGATTTCATTAGAAACGGGGTCATTGTGGGTATTTCCTGGTTTGCCATCGACATTATTCTTGACAGCTTCATTCTTATTCCACTAATGAAGACAAGCTTTGCAGAATATTTTATGTCAATCGGGCTGAGTTATATCGGCATTCCTGTAATAAGTATTACGATGGGATACCTGCTTGCAAGAAAAGCAAACCTTTAATTGATGCCAAAATTTGAAAAAATACTTTCAGGTGGCGATTTACGTTCAATCGGGAAGGGCAATATGGTTGTTAAAGGGGTAAACAACCAAACTGATTTTGATGAATTGTTCAAACTTTTGTTTCACCCCGACAGGAAAGTGCTGATGAGAACGGCAGACGCCATTGAAAAGATAACAATTGACAGGCCCTACTATTTACAAAAATTCAAAAAAAAGATAGTTGAATTATTTGCCCTTGCAAATGACAAAGAACTAAAATGGCATTTGGCATTGCTTGCCCCAAGACTGAATCTTGCCAAAACAGAACGCTTAAAAATATGGCAGATACTGACAGACTGGGCAAGCCAAAAAGGCGATAGTAATATTGTGCGAGTAAATTCTTTACAGGGGCTTTACGACTTACAAATACTGTACCCTGAGTTGGAAAATGATTTTCGTCTCACCGTTTCAAAAATGCAAGATGAAAACATTCCATCTATCAATGCAAGATTAAAGAAATTCAGGCTATAATTGGGTGAATGCCTGCCGCTAACATTTTTACCGGGCTTGGTAAACAATAAATTCCCCTGTCTTCTGAAATACCCTTCTTCCCAGCAACGTCTCACGAAGTGGACGTTGCGACTCAGGAATACTCGCTTCAAAAAAACGCAACGGCCCGTACCGGAGACGTTGCTGGGAAACAAAAACAGCAAGATGATAAAACAACGACCCATACATCCAGACTTTCAATTTCTTTTGGATTTAAAAGACAGGAAAGTTATTGACCTCTTTAAAGATCTGAGAGCCTATGTACTCGAAATATACCCTGATAGTAACGAAATACTTTATCATACGCATGCCTTAACCGCCGTATTCTCCATTTCCGAAAAGCTTTCAGACGCATTCTGCATGCTCCCGATCTATTCCAATCATTTAAATGTAGGCTTTAACAAAGGCACCCTATTAAATGACCCTCATAAACTACTAAAAGGAACAGGGAATTTAATCAGGCATATCCCTGTTGACACAGCGAAAGATTACAGAAATAAAAAAGTACAAGACTTAATTAAAACAGCGGTTGATTTTGCCATAAAAGACATGGATAAGCCCACAAAATCAATTGGTATGACCATTTCCAAAATCAAGGCGAAATAGCCTGCCTAAAACAAGGGTATTGCCAAAATGCAGGCTGATGTAATTCTTATCATCTTCACTTCAGCTATTCCTTTGTAGCAAGCAGCTGACCAACTTCACAAACTATCGTGACTAATATCAGTAAGACAACCCAATACTATAGATACTTTTACAGAAAATATTGGGCAATGAAACTTCCATATGAAGGACTGATTTGATCTGTTATGAAAGCAATAGTTTATACCGAATACGGAGGACCCGATGTCCTTCATCTGAGAGAAGTAGAAAAACCTTATCCAAAAGTTAATGAGGTGCTCATCAAGATTTATGCTGCTTCGGTAAATTATGGAGATATGATTGCACGAAATTTCAAAAACGTATCTCCCCGCGAATTCAATATGCCCTTCCCCTTTTGGATAATGGCCCGATTTGTTTTTGGACTCAATAAGCCGAAGAAAACGATTTTGGGTAATTCATTTTCAGGTGTGGTGGAGCGGGCCGGAGAAAAAGTGAAACTTTTTCAACCAGGTCAGTCTGTATATGGTTGCACAGAACAAAATATGGGAGCCTATGCAGAGTACCTCTGTATGCCTGAAACCGCTATCCTGTCAATGAAACCTTCCAATATGAGTCATGAAGAGGCTTCCACTATTCCGTACGGGGCCACTATGGCCTTGAATTTGTTAAAAAAGGCCAATATTGAAAAAGGACAACAAGTGCTTATTATTGGCGCTTCCGGAGGAATTGGTTCGGCCGCTATTCAACTTGCCAAACATTATTATGGTGCAGCAGTTACAGGCGTATGCAGTACAGATGGAATAGTGTATGTTAAAAATTTAGGAGCAGATAAAGTAATTGATTATAAAAAAGAAGACTTTACAAAAAATGGAGAAACTTATAATCTCATTTTTGATGTTTTAGGCAGAAGTTCCTTTTCAAAAGTAAGGGCATCACTCAAACAAAAAGGAATTTATTTATCCGTAAGTTTTAAAATGAAAAAACTGCTTCAAATGATTTGGACATCCATAACGGGAGGAAAGAAGGTTATATGCTCGTTGGCAGTTCCCAAACAAGAAGATTTGATTTTTATAAAAGACCTTGTAGAAGACGGAAAGATAAAATCTATAGTTGATAAATTTTTTACGATGGAACAAACAGCAGAAGTCCACAGATATGCAGAGACAGGAAACAAAAAAGGGAATATAGTAATAACGGTGTACAAAAAGTAATAAAACAGTTATGCGTCATGCATGGAGACACTATTGACGCTGAGCTGGCCATAAGAAATTAACTATAAGAAACGAAGCATTTGCAACATGGCAAAAATTAAAATCTTATATACTATTCTTTTTTTCCTTTGCAACTTTCAAATTTTTGCTCAGCCAAGTCTCCTCGACAGCTTAAAACTTCAATTGAAAACAGCAAAAGCTGACAGCATCAAAATTAACCTGGCATTTCAGCTGAGCAATGCTTATGCAAATACGGATAATGACTCGATGATTCACTATGCCATGCAAATGGCTGACTTCTTAAAGCAAGAGTTCAAAAGAGTTAAAAATGATAGCTCCAGGTCTGTTATTCTTTGGAAATTATCACAAGCTTATGCCTTTATAAGCACCGATTCATTAATTCATTATGCACAAAAAAACTACCTGTTCAGCAAGCAGCATAAAAGCAGTTTGCCAAAATACGCCGAAGTGATAGCATTGTCCAGCCTGGCCCATTCATATTGGTGGGTAAGTAATTACCCCGATTCAAAAGAAGCTTATTTTAAAACACTGGCACTTGCAGAACAATTGGGTGATACCATGTTAATTGCAGATGCTAATGTAAGAATAGCAATGGTAAACAGAAATGCCGGCGATTTCAGACAAGCTATTCATTACTATAACATCGGTGAAAAATTTGCGAGACAAACCGGCAACGATTATATTTTACTGGAAGTGCTGGTTGATAAGGGGAAATCGTACGAAGAACTCGGCATACTTGATACTGCTTATAATTGTTTGCAGGAGTGTTTGGCAAAAATTTACAGCATGTACAAAGAAGATAAGGAAGGAGGTGTTCAGGCCCAAATGGGGATTATCTATTCAAAGATGGGCAGGAAAGACCTTGCGGAGGAATTTTTCAGAAAATCCCTTCAACTGAATATAGAAGAAAAAAGCATCAGGCTGCTTGCCAGGGCATATTGTGAATACGCAGAACATTTTGACCGCTTCCACCAGGTTGATTCTGCCATTCATTATGCTTCAAAAGCGCTGCAGATTGATCAACAGTTTAATTTTTTAGTGCAACAACTCCGTGTAAGCTCACTTTTGGCAAAACTTTACAAACAGGAAAATAAAATTGATAGTGCATTCAGGTACCAGAGTTTAATGATTGAAACAAAAGACCGTGTTTTCAGCAGTGAAAAAATCAGCAGGATGCAGGCACTTGACTTCAACGAAAAATTAAGACAGCAAGAATTAGAATTAGAAAAGGCAAAATCAGAAGAGATAAGAAAACGAAAAATTCAATATGCCCTGATAGCAATAGGGCTTACTACGATCATTATCTTATTTCTTTTCCTTAGCCGGAGTTTTATTACAAACACCAGGCTGATCCCTTTCTTTAATATCATAGTATTACTGTTTGTATTCGAGTTTCTCAATTTGTTATTGCACCCATTTTTACAAAGAATTACAAAGTATTCACCTGTATTTATGCTTTTATCATTGGTGTGTATAGCTGCCCTGCTTACCCCTTTACATCACAGGCTGGCAAATTGGATGACTACAAAGCTGATTGAAAAAAACAAGATAATCAGGCTTGCCAGGGCTAAGAAGACCATTGAAGAACTAGAAAATAAAAAAGGGAACGTTGTCATTAAAGTAAATGAACCATAAATCATGAAAATAGAAACAATCAAAAAGAAAGGTTTTGCCAGTTCACTTATAGCATTTCCATTAATGTTACTCACAGGGTTTGTCATGCACCCGAATCTCCTTAAAATGGAGGCACTTCAAACCGTTGATCAATTAGTTACAAGGTTTCACCATCAGCCGATGTACCATATTGGGCATCTGATTGTCATGTTTGCTGTCCCGGTAATCATGGTAATGCTCATCGGTAACATGAATATATTGCAAGGTAAAGGCAAGTCCTTGGGTTTTTGGGGCGGTACCATTGGTTTATTTGGCGCTTTCATCTTAGCGGTTGATAAAGGTGCTTTGTGCCTGGTACTTTCGGCATTCGATACATTGCCCGAGGCACAATTCCAGGAGTTTGTTCCTTTTCTTAGTGTACTGGTAAACAAAGAAGGCATGCTTTGGGTGGTATGGTTGTTACCATTACTGCCCATTGGAGCGGCTATTCAGGCATTTGGATTAATGAAAGAAAATTTCATAAAAAAATGGCAGGGCGTATGCATTATTGTTGGTCTCCTATTGCTGAACAATCCCGATATAGAACTCATAAGCTCAATTGGAGCTTTATTAATGTGCGTTGGATATATTCCCTGGGGTGTGAAATTGCTTAAGGCAGCATAAGTTTTTTCTTCCCAGCAACGTCTCACAAAGTGGACGTTGCGTCC
Source organism: uncultured Chitinophagaceae bacterium (assembly GCA_963754695.1). Taxonomy (GTDB): domain Bacteria; phylum Bacteroidota; class Bacteroidia; order Chitinophagales; family Chitinophagaceae; genus Ferruginibacter. The sequence goes on along the minus strand of CAVWGU010000005.1, from coordinate 147,042 downwards.
CAGGAATTTTACCTATTATTTTTTTACGAAAAATAGCAGCAAAAATATTCATAGTATCCATCTTGATGACAGGAAAAGAACCCAACTGGGCAGAGGTATATAAATTTCTGAAAATGAAATGAAAAAGCACGAAATGCTAAAAGGGTTTTGTCTCCCGGTAATTATCGGGATGGGATTACAAAAATTATTCTACTAACTGCAGCTCTGAGAAGTGTTTAAGGCAGTTTATAAAGCTTATGTTCCTAACTTCATTTAAATAAACAATTCAGCAGCCCGCCTGGCTGCGTAACGCAGGCAGGGGTTCTGGTCAGACGGATTCCACCCCTGCGCAAAAACCCGGGCTTTAGCTGTAATTAGAATACTTATCAGAAAATAAAATTTACAACAATGAATTTTGTACAACTGATTCCTAATGTTTATTATGTGAATATTAACAATGGCCTGAAAATGTTTTGCGATTGTTTAGGATTTGTTATTGTGCATAACGAATTAAAATCTGACCAGCCCTTTTGCGTACTCAAAAAAGATGAATTAAGTATAAATCTTTTTGAACATGCAAAACTTGCTAAAGAACATCATCCGGAGTTTAGGTTAGTCACCAAAAATATTGAAGAAGTTTATAAAAAGGTTTCTCCATCACATCCGGAATTTCTTCATCCAAATCTTAAAGAAGTTACGCTTCGCCCATGGGGTGCTAAAGAATTCGCATTAAGGGATGAACAGGTTTGTATTATAATTCAACAGTGGTAAAATCATTTTTCTTCCCACCCTATTCTCCCCCAAACCTTCTTAAGCGATATTTCCTGCATTTCCTCTCCAAAAAAACCTCCGCCAGCATACAGCTCACCCAGCTCCTTCACTTCCTCTTCCCCGAAGAGAGATTCATTACTGATCAGCAGTTTCCGCCCCAATATTTCCCAAAATCTTCGTTCTAACTTTACTTGCAAACAGGCCTTAAATTTATTAGCTTTGTTTATACCGTAATCTTATTATTGACCCAACCATTTCTTCACTCCTGTATATCTGTACAGGCAAAACCAATCACTTGCCCGAAACGGAACAACAGATTATAAATGGCTGTATAACAGGCGATAGGGCTTTTCAATCAAAGCTTTACGACCTGTATGCCCCCAAAATGATGTGGGTATGCCTGCGCTATGCCCGCAGCCGGGAGGAGGCAGAGGAAATTTTGCAGGAAGGTTTTTTGCGGGTGTTTACCTATATCAAAACTTTTAAAGGCAGCGGTTCATTTGAAGGATGGATAAGAAAAATAATGGTGAATGCCGCCTTGTTCCTCTACCGGAGCAAATCATCGCTGCAACCTGTAATCCGGCTAAACAACGATAAACATAATGCGGCAGGCGAAACAGATATTGATTCGGCCATGAATGAAAAAGAATTGCTCTCATTGGTTCAGACATTACCAGCCGGTTACCGTATCGTTTTTAATCTCTACGTTTTTGAAGGATACAAGCACCGGGAAATTGCCCAGGCACTCAGCATATCGGAAGGCACTTCCAAATCAAACCTCTCGGATGCAAGGGCTTACCTGCAAAAGGCCATTACCGGAAAACAAAAACTAGTCAACTATAAATAGGCAAGCATGAATAAACATTTACACGATATTGATCAGTTGTTTTATGAAACGCTGGAGGGACGCAGCGAGGCACCCTCAGTTTCCGTAAAAGAAAAATTGATTGCGGTGCTGGATAAAAAAGAAGATGAATCAAACAAGAGAAGGTTGATCTGGTGGAGAACAACTGCGCTGCTGCTATTCGCCCTGCTGGCGTTTTATGTTATAGTTGACGGGTATCTGCCGAAGTTGAAGCGTAATCCCAATAATATCAATGCTGCAAACACAGCGGCCCCGGTAGAAAATAATTCTTATCAAAATGAAATTGTTCCTCCCAATCAAAAGGATGTAGTGGCTGATTTGAATAATAACCCTGCGCCGGTAAGCAGGAATATAATCAATCAATTTTTAAACCACTTGTTTTCTTCAAAAGAGGCTTCCGGTAAACTGTTGCCTTTACGGGCAGAGAGCCGTTTTTATACTTCGGTGAACCTTGCAGAAGAAAAACAAAGACTGGCATTTTCAGCAACTCAGGCTATACCCGAAAATTATTGGGAAGGCAGCGATTATGCAATGCGCAAACCACTGCCTTTACAGTCTTCCCTATCCGGCCGCACTCCAAAAAATATTTCACTGCGGCAACAAAGACCGCTGATTTTTGTACCAACGGAGGTTCCAAATAAATCTCCGGGAAAGATATTCCGTCCTTATTGGGAATTTACGGTTTTCACTTCTTACGACCAGGCCGGGTACCAGCTCGACAGCGATGATTTTGATGCCCTCAGTAATATCAGGCACGCCGAAGTACATGAGCCTTCTTTTTCCGGGGGGATATTGGCAAAAAGACAGTTCAGCAAACGCTGGGGCCTGCAAACCGGGCTTACCTATTCTTATACAGCCATCGGCATCAGTCCCCAAAAAATCTTTGCGTTCCAGGACCCTTCCGGAGATATCGCTTATAAATATATTACATCATCGGGCTATGCTTATATAAAACCTGCATTCGGACCGCCTCCGGCATTTGGCGATAGCCTCATTGCTGAATCAAAACATACTTTGCAAACATTTCACATTCCGGTGGTGGCCACTTACAGGTTGGGAAAAAATGACAGCAAAATCAGTGTTATCCCCGGTGCTGGCATAGAAGCGGGTATTGTAGCGGGCGCAAGGTCTGAAGTTGAACTGACAGATGCCTCCAATCATGAAAGAGCTATTATCAATAAGTTAACAGGGACAAAAAAATTATACCTGTCTGCCACAGCGGGTGTGGAATTTCAATATAAGTTGAACAAAAAGACATCCATCACCCTGCAGCCCGTATTCCGCCATGCCATTTCCCCGATCACCGAAAATACTGTAGTGGAAACTTTTCCAAGGAGTTTTGGAATAAGGGCAGCCCTCACATTCAAACTATAACGGGTTTATAAAGTTTTGGCGAAAGGCAAATAGCTAATCTATTTGCCTTTACTTTTTATTACATCTCCCTGTTGAAATGGTTTTTTGTGAAAGAAAAAAGAATCCACCCAACCAATTTTGGATCTGTTGTTATCTTTTATGTGATGACAATTATTTATCCTGAATTTTTTTATTATGAAAAAAATATATTTCCCCGCTATTCTTTCGTTATTACTTTTGATTTCCTGTAAAAAAGATGCCGCCAGGGTTATTGATTCAAGCTATCAACCCGATGTAAGCGCCGCAAAGTTTAGCAGCAGCACCATTATCACCAATCCTTATTATCCTGCCACTGCTGGTAAAAAATATATTTATGAAGGAACTACTCCTGATGGCCTGGAGCGGGTAGAGGAAGAACGGCTCAGCAGCATCAAAACCATTCTTGGCATTTCCTGTATTATTGTCAACTTTAAAGCATACATTAATGGAAACCTGGTGGAAGAAGCATGGGATTGGTATGCTCAGGACACCCTCGGTAACCTGTGGTATTTCGGCGAAGCTGTTGATAATTACCATTCCAACGGAACTATAAAAGATCATGCGGGTTCCTGGGAAGCCGGTGTGGATGGAGCACAACCCGGCATGATAATGCCCGCCAATCCCCAGGTGGGAATGAAATACCGGGAGGAGTATTATTTCAACCACGCAGAAGATGAAGCAGAGATAACCGCTACCGGCCAAACCATTACTATTCCTTTCGGTACATTCAGCAATTGTATCATGACCAAAAATTTCACTGCACTGGAACCTGATGCAAATGAAAATAAATATTATGCCCCCGGCATTGGCCTGCTGAAAGAAGTAAATATTACAGACAATTATGAAATAAGGCTGATCGCCATTCAGTAACTGCTGCAGTGGTAGCTATTTACCCGAAAAAAAGTATAGCATGAAAAAAATCTTGTTCGCCTTGTGCTCATTCCTTCCGGCAATAGTCGGGGCTCAGCAAACAGGTAAAATTAATGCCGGCAATTCCCTGCCTTTGAAATATCTGACTCATCCGCCTTCCCAAAATATTTTTTCAGCAAAATCATTATTTGTTCCGGGATTTTTTATTGCCTATGGAGTTACCAGTCTGAAGAATGAAGGGCTCACAAGTATAAACCTGGAGTTTATGGAAGAAATTCAGGAGGAGCATCCCCACTTCAGGACTAAGCTGGATGACTACCTTATGTTTTCACCTGCTGCTGGCGCATTTTTACTGGAAGCCACCGGGGTAAAGGGAAAACATAATATGAAAGACAAGTTTATAATTTACGGGTCCAGCCTGGCGTTAATGACGCTTACGGTGACTGTATTGAAAAATATTACTCAACAGCTTCGGCCTGACGGATCAAAGTATAATTCATTCCCCTCCGGCCATACCGCTACTGCATTTATGAGTGCTGAATTTCTGAGCAGCGAATATGGATTCCGCTCGCCCTGGTACAGAGTAGCAGGATACAGCCTTGCCGGCGGCACGGGTGTGCTGCGCATGTATAATAACAAACACTGGTTTGCAGATGTAGTTGCCGGAGCTGGTATTGGTATTCTATGCACAAAATTCAATTATTGGGTTTTCAACAAGATTGACAAAAAGAAAAACCGGCGGGCCTCTGTAAAATATTGACGGAATAGTTGTTTTTTTCCAGAAAATTCTCCAACATCATACATCGCACACTATTTAACCCTGCTTCGTATCCAAACTAAAATATGACGCCAGGATGCTTGTCTTGACGCATCGGAACAGCTTTTCTTACACCCTGCAGTGAAACGACACAGAGCATGGCTTCGAATACGCTCAACTCTTTTTTTGTCTTGTTCAGCAATAGGTTGTGCCTTTCTTCCCGGCAACGTCTCACGAAGTGGACGTTGCGTAACAGGAATTTTCGCATCAAAAACGCAACGCCTTGTACCGGTGACGTTGCCGGGAAATAAAAAAAGCTTTCATTACCTGAAAGCTTTTACAATATATTTTACCCTGTTTTATCTGTAATCATTTTCTTTAGCCACAGGTTTTGCAACCGGTTTTTTATCATCGGGCTTTGCCGCAGGCTGGGCAACCGGTTTATCTGTTTTATTTTCGTCTTTTTTCTCTTCTTTTACGGGCGGTTTTTTAGCCGTATCTGCTGCAGGTACCAGGTCTGTATTAACTTCCTCTTCCACTACCGGTTCTTCATTGAAGAAATCCCCTCCATCGCCGTTGCCGGTTTCCGCAGAAAGGCTGTCGCCGCTCCGGAGCAGTTCGGCAAATCGGCTGTTGTCGGCATAAATGGGATCCATTTTAAGCTCGGCAGGTTCATCAAAATCTTTCTTTTTATTGTAGGGAAGGTTTTTATCGGCCGCCACTTTGGCCATAAAAATGCCCCAGCGTGGTGCACTCATTTCGGCACCACCAACATTATTCTGGTAAATGGGAATAAAAGGATCCGAACAACCCACCCAGGAGCCGGCGAGCAGGTCGGGCGTGTAACCAATGAACCAACCATCTGTATTGTCGTTGGTGGTTCCGGTTTTGCCCGCTTTAGAAACGGGAATATTATAGCTGTTCAGCGATTTTGCCGTACCCTGTTTAACCACTCCTTCCATCAGCTTAACCATGGTATAAGCATCCACTTCGCCAATCACCTGTTTGCTTTGCGCAAGCGGAAATTCATAAATAAGATTGCCGTTCTTGTCTTCTATCCGGGTTAAAAATACCGGTTCTGTATTGTATCCTTTATTGGGAAAAATACTGTAAGCCTGGAGCATTTCCACCATGGGAATTTCTGCCGAGCCCAGGGCTATGGAAGGGTAAGGCGGGAGTTTTGTTTTGATACCGCATTGCAGCGAAAATTCCAGGGTGCGTTTTACGCCTATTACTGACATGAGGCGCCAGGCCGCAGCGTTTTTCGACTGTGCCAGGCAATAGGCCATGGTACCGCCCCCGCCACTGATGGTTTTGCCATTGAGCGTGAGCGCTCCGCCGGGTATAACTGTTTCGGGCGTGTAGCCGGCATCAGTAACTGCCAGCGTATAAAGCAGGGGTTTAAATGTAGATCCCACCTGGCGCATGGCAGAGGCATTATCGTATTTGAACCATTTAAAATCCATACCGCCCACCCAGGCTTTAATTTCCCCGGTTTTGGGATCCATGGCCACAAAACTGCTTTGTAATAACTGCTTATGGAATTTGATGGAATCCATGGGAGTCATTACGGTATCTTTTTCGTGCTTTTCATTGGCCCAGGTAAATATTTTCATCTTTACCGGCACATCAAACGATTTGCGTATCTGGGCTTCGGTAAATCCTGCCTCTTTCATATTCTTGCGGCGTTCAGAATACTTGATACCGTTTTCAAGCACTTCATCATGCCCTTTCCAGAGCCGATCCTGGCGGCCCCGAAGGGATGCGTTGAGTTTCTTTTGAATTACCGGCAGGTGCTGTGCCGTAGCTTCCTCTGCATAGTTTTGCATGCGGGAATCAATGGTGGTATGTATTTTCAAACCATCCCGGTAAAGATCATATGGCTCCCCTGTTTTTGGGTTAACATGTTCTTTGCACCATTTTTGCATAATTTCTATCAGGGCCCTGCGGTAATAAGGTGCAATACCCACAGCCTCGTCGATGGGTTTATAGTTTGTAATAAGGGGTTTTGCCGTGAGCTTATTTGCCTGTGCCTGTGTAAGATAATGCTGCTTTGTGTCAACCATACGTTGTATCACAGTATTGCGCCTGTTGAGTGCTGCTTCGGGCTTTGAAATAGGATTAAAGATAAACCCCTTGAGCATCCCCACCAGCACCGCTGCTTCCTCTATTTTTAATTCGGAAGGTTCCTTTTGAAAATAAGTACGGCTGGCATTGCGGATACCATACACATTTCCCCAGGGCGCCCGGTTAAGGTATAAGTTGATTATTTCTTCCTTTGTGAAATTCCGTTCCAGCTTTACAGCCACGATCCACTCTTTCATTTTGGCTGTGAGGGTCTTTATCAATCCACCGGATTTTCGTTTCAGCATCATTTTTGCCAACTGCTGTGTAATGGTACTGGCTCCGCCCTGGGTACCAAAGGTTGAAATAGACCTTCCCACCGCCTGTGCATCAATACCAGAATGGTCGTAAAAACGCTCATCTTCCGTTGCTATCAATGCATTGATCACATTGGGGGAAATTTCATGGTATTTCACTTCGCTCCGGTTCTCCGAATAATATTTTCCCATCAGCAGGCCATCGGCGCTGATGATCTCACTGGCCAGGTCGGCCTCCGGGTTTTCCAGTTCAGCAAGTGAAGGCATTTTGCCAAATACACCAAAATTGGCAAGGGTGAACATCAGCACCACAAAAAGCAGCCCAAACCATAAGGACCGCCATAAAATTTTTACAGGCTTGGTGATCGATTTACTAACAGACTTGGTCATACATTCAAGAAATTTAAAAAAGTTATTTCCTACCTATCAAAATTTGTTCCCAAAATTAGCATTCAGCAGTTGCCGGTAGGCGGGGATGTCTTTATTTGTTTTAAGCAGCTGGAGATTTGCTTCAGAAATGACCAGGAAGCTGTACTTGGCAGGCTGCAGCCAGGAAAGCTCAGACGGGGCCGCTTTTTTTACCCGGTCGTAATACTTAATGGCTGCATCGGCATTTTCAAAAGGTGCAAAAAGGAGCAGGGCACGCTGGGCATCCAGTGCATCTTTGTTTATATTTATTTGCTGGAGGGCATATATACCTTTATTATATCTTGTTAAAGCATTTTTAGCTTCATTCACATATACAGGGTCCACTTTATCCAAAACCATTACCACGTAGTGTGGTTTAGTTGGCTCCAGCACAAATGAACCACTTACAAACTGCGGCAGGGTTTTCACAACAGAATCCTTCACCACGGTTTTAATGGCAGGCACTTCCAGTTTTTTAACCGGTGGTTGGGCCGCGGCAGGCTGCTGGGCAGGTTTCTGAACAGTGGCGGCTTTTTCATCCCCCACGATCACGATTTCCTCCTCGGCCCTTGTTACTTCAAGTTTGTTCAGGTAATCCTCGATCTCTTTTCTGCGGCTAAGCACATCGATCATGGTAGCGGCTTTTTCGCTCAGCGGCGATGCCGGGTAAAGGTTCCGAAGATTTGTTAGTTCTGCAATGGCAAGGCTGTCGTTTCTTTCCTTTATGTAATGCACCGCTCCGATATACAGGAGTTGCGGCGTCCAGTAATGGTTGCCATAGAGGCTGTCGGCCTGTTTTTTATCCTGTACCGCTTCCGCAAAACGCCCTTCTATGAATTTATTATAAATGCCTTCGTACCTGCCGGTTGCTTCCGGATCTTTTTTGTTTGGATCCAGCGCCGACGGGTTGGTTATCATGATACTGTATTTTGTACCGGCAAATTTTGTAGTAACAATATTTTTATAATAGGCCGCTTTGCCGGCATCGCCCAGTTTATTGTAACAATAATAAAGGCCGGTATACACTTCGGCATCGGCTGCTGTATTGGGATATTTCTCGAGATATTCCGTATAGGCAATGATAGCCTGTTCGTAATCGAGCAGTTCGTTCTGGAATATTTTTGCAATGGAAAGCAGGTTTGATGCGGCCACCTGCCTGCTGCTGTCGAGCTGTGCGGCGGTTAGCGGCAGGTTTGCCATCATTCCTTCGAAGCTGTAATCGGCATCTGTTTTTTGCCCGGAGCCGGTGCTGGCCGTATCTTCCCCGGGCTTCGGCACATCCGGGTTATCGTTGGTCTGCGATGCGGTCATTTGTTTAATACCTGCATCCATGGCAACTTTTCTTCGCCAGTTGTCTACATTTTCCCGCTTACCCCATTTAGATTTGAACTCGGAGAATCCACGGGATTTTGCGCCGCTGTTATTGAAATACCACTCTCCTTTTGAGGGACTGGCAAATAAGTCTGCGGGAGCGTTCTTATCGTTTGCAAAACTGATGGGCGAACTGCCGCCGGACTCGTCTGTATCCTTAATGCCCTTTTCTTTCCGGTATTTCCTGGATAGTTTTTTTACAAAATCCTCCCGCTCCTTTTCAGGCATGGCTGCAATCTGCTGCAGGCTGTCTTCCCGCTCGTACACTTCATAATGCTGAACCAGTTTGCCCAGCACCTGCTTTTTTTCATTCAGTTCTGTAGCCACCAGTTCCATTTCGGGATCATCGAGCTGCAGGCTGTCGTAATAACGGGCTGCATCCCTGTACCGGTGCTGGCTGTAAGCAATATCGCCCAGTGCAAGGAACGACCTGTTCTTGTAAGTAATCTTCTCTGCGCTGCCCAATTGCGTGGCCTTATCGTAATAAACAATACTGTTGGCCGTATCGGGCTTTTGCATACTGAGCCTGCCTGCAGAATAATAGATGATATCGCGGTAATTTTCGTACTTGTCTTTTTTTGCCATTTTGAGCAGGTTGGCAATACTGGCTTCGAGCTCTTTGTAATCCCCGTTATTCCGCATCATAGTGGCCCGGTTCAACTGGGCATGAATATCCATTACTGGATCGGTGGTGTGTTTGGATGCCCTGGCATAATAATCCTTTGCCTTATCGTAACTGCCGTTCATTTCCAGCAGTTGTGCCAGTAAAAATTCCCAGCGGCTTTTATCCTGCTTATCGTCTGCATTACTTATTGCATATTCGAGATGAGCAGCCGAACTGTCGTAATTTTTTTGTACAAAGAACCAATAGGCGGTTACCTCTTCCAGGTCGTTTTTCAACCGTTTGGGCAGGTTGCGGTCGTTTTGAAGAATATTGATCATTCCGGCGGCATCGCCAAACTCGCCCTGCTCTGTAAAAGTGCGCACCAGCCAGATGAGTGCATCATTCCTGCTGGGAGGAATGGTGAATGTTTTTTGAATGATATTTCTTTTTTCCTTATCGGCAATACTAAGGCCTGCCCCCGGTTCTGCATTGGTGCCGATCACCTTTGAATCGTCACCATCTTTTTTCTTACGGGGAAAAAGATTGTAGTTGATGAACTGGAAAGTAAAGGCTGCCGAATCAAATTCTTTTCTTAAAAAATAGGATTTACCAATGAGCAGGTAAAAATTATCCACCCAGTCGGTACGCAGATCGTGCAGCAGCACACCTGCAGTGGATTTAAGGATCACTGAATCCAGTTCAGTCTTTTGCGAAGCCGTATTTTCGAGGCTGTAAGGGTAAAAGGAAAGCAGCCGGGAGAAATCGTCTTTCTGGCCCATTTTAGCCCGTTCAATAACTGCATTGATCTTGTTATTGGCATTGAAAAAATAATTGTAATGCGAAACGGTATTCTGAATGATCCGGCGGGGAAGCTTAAATTTTTTCTCGGCAGTTTTTTCCGAACCCAGCTTTTTGTTTTCATACTGCTCCGGTTTTTTCTCTTTGCCAAAGGGATCAAGGGTCCAGGTTGGCTGGGCAAATGAAACTCCCCAAAGGAGGCAAAAAGGTAGCACAAAACGCAGGCACAGGGGCAATTGTTTCAACATGGATCTGATTCAGTTATAAAGCTAAATATCGGTTATTTCTGGAAATGATGCCAAAATTAAGCATCAGTACCTGAAATCCACGCTTTAGGGCATGTAATTTATGTTAAAACAGGAACGATAATTTAGGCAACTTATTAGTCTTTTTAAGGATGGTTTTCTTAATTTTAACGTCTGAAACCAATAATGGATACCAATACCACTTTAAAAAGGCTGCGCAATAAGTACCGTCTTGTGATCATGAACGAAGACACTTACGAAGAAGTGGCCAAGTTCAGGCTTACCCGCTGGAGTGTATATACTGCTTTCAGCATCCTGTTCATACTGATGATCGGCCTTACTGCTGCACTGATCATTTTTACACCATTGAAATATTACCTGCCGGGTGTTGGATTGGGCAATGCCAAACAAATTAAAGAATACCGCTATTTGAAGATGCGCACCGATTCAATGGAACAGGCCCTGAAATACCACGACCAGTATTTTAAAGACCTGCAGAAAGTTTTAAGTGGAAAAGTTATTAAGCTAGATACCAATAAGTTAGCGCTGCCAAAGCTCGAAAACAGTAATGATTAAGACTAAAAGTAATAAACATACGTTCTAACTTTTATTCCAATTATCTAAAACCAAGCTTATACTCATGTTTACCTCAAAATCAAAATCGGGGATCAACGATCCGGCTGCAGGCAGTTGCAGCATGCTGGCCGAAGGCGCCACCATCATTGGTGATATTGAAAGCAAAAGCGATATCAGGCTCGATGGAACCATTAAAGGCAATGTCCGCTGCAAAGCCAAGGTCATCATAGGTGCCGCGGCGGTGGTGGAAGGAAGTGTTCATTGCAAACAGGCCGATATTTTTGGCCATGTAAAAGGCGGGCTTGAAATCAGCGACCTGCTGCAATTAAAAGGAAAAGCCATTATTGACGGCGATATCAGCACCGGGAAACTGATGATGGAAAATACCGTGAGTTTTAATGGCCAGTGCAGGATGGGCGCCAATATTGTTGAACTCAACAGCGAACAACTGCCCAAAGCAGTAAATGGATAAGAACGACAGCAAAAATATTTTGTGGAAATACGCAGGCCTGGGTACACAATTCATTGTGGCCATAGGCCTGTCTGTTTTTGCAGGAATAAAAATAGATGAGTGGCTTGATTTTAAATCGCCTTTAGCCGTTTGGGTGTTACCTTTGCTCATTATTGCTGTTATCATCTATAAAGTGATACGTGATACAGCACCCAAAAAATAATTTCATGAACCCAGCTTACCGTTTTTTACTTCCGTTTGTTTATATGTTTATTAGTGTAACCTGCCTGCTGTCCCTGCTCAGAAAAACGTTGGTAACATGGGAAATGAACTACCAGGTATTGCAGCTGGCCAATCTATTCTTCCTGCTGGTTTCGTTACTGGTATTTTTCATACTGAAAAAATCAATGGCCAGCAGTAACTCCCATGTTTTTATCAGGTCGGTGATGGCTGGTATGATGTTGAAAATGTTTCTCACGGTCATTATTGTGCTTGTGTATGCTTTGTCTTCGGGCAGCAGCTTTAGCAAGTATTCTGTTTTTGGCGCTCTTTTCATTTACCTTTTTTACCTGGTCGCAGAAGTAGTGGCTGTGCTTAAGCTGAACAAGAAACCGGATGCCTAAGCAACAACATCCATTCAGCGCCCTTATACCCTACCTTCCCCAGGGAAGTTTTGAACCGGTGCTGCATTATATACAGGCTTATAAGGTTCAGCTTACCATTACCCGCAGCCGGCAAAGCATCCTGGGCGATTACCGCCATGCCTGGGGAAGCAATGGCCACCGCATCAGCATCAACGGTAACCTCAATAAATATTCCTTTCTTATTACACTGCTGCACGAACTGGCCCACCTTTTCACTTATGAACGGCATCATCACCGGGCAGCGGCCCATGGTAAAGAATGGAAGGAAGAATTTGGAAAAATACTGGCGGAGTTTGTGGAGAAAAAAATCTTTCCGCCAGATATTGAAAACACCCTTTTACAATCGCTGAAAAATCCGGCTGCCAGTTCCTGTGCCGATGCTAAACTGATGCGGGTGCTGCGCAACTATGATGAAAAAAAGGACGGGCATTTTTTAGTGGAACAACTGCCCGCAGGCGCAGTCTTCCGCATCAAAGGCGGCAGGATCTTTAAAAAAGGGGAAAAAATACGCACAAGGTATAAGTGTTTTGAAACCGCCACCGGAAAATATTATCTCTTCAGTGCGGTGTATGAAGTGATGGTATAAAAAAAGGTTGCAGAACGATCTTGTTCTGCAACCTTTTTCATAGAACGGGTATATTTTAATCCCTGTACTGCCTGATATATTTCGCTAATTCCTCCTTGCTGCTGCTGAAAGAAAATGCGTCATAGAGGGTGAAATAATTATTCCTGTCTGCGGTATAGCGATAAGCAAATTTTGCCAGGTCGAGCCTGCTGTCGTCGAAAGAGAACAATGGTATTAGGTCCTTTACCTGCGCAGTACTGAACATATTGGAACTGATGGTTTGCTTTGCCAGGGTTAAGCGGCTGTTATCGAACCTTTCGTTGCGCAGCATGGTTCTGAACTGATCGAAAGAACGGGAATCCATTACCTGGCCTAATCCGCCATTGTTGTTCCAGCCGCCATTATTTGGATACTGGTCGTTGCTGTTATAATCATCATTCCAGTTAATAGGTTGCTCATCAATGAATGCCTTTCCAAAACGGTTGATGATGATATCCACATGGTAACGGGCTTTTATGTACAGGTTCCCCTGGTAGATCATTTGTCCATTGCTGTTATTGTTCCAGCCATTGTTATTATTCCATCCGCCATTGCTGATGCCATGTCCCCTGCGGCTGCGCATTTTATATATTTGAACTGTATGCTGACCGGCAGCCAGGTTATTCAGTATTATTTCATCATCGCCATTGCGAAGCAGATACTGGTTGCCATCTACCATCACTTTTAAAGATGTATTGGCCGTACTGCTGATGGTAAGCGTTGCCAGGTTATATAACTTACGTGGCTGACCAAACACAGACAGGGTAAGTACCGATAAAATAAAGAGGGTAAAAATTCTTTTCATGGTCGTAAGTTTTAAAGTGAAAAAAGTTGTTGCTTACCTATAGGATTGTTGTGGGCCATAATAGTTAAATAGCTGATATTTAATAAAAAGTTAAAGAAATTACCGCCTCGCAACTTGTGTAAAATGGGCCTGCTTTACATCTAATTTCAGGAACCGATACATAAAAACGGTTACTTTGTAAAACAATCGCCTTGGATCATTTAAAAATACAGATGATGAAATTACGTATCAGCTTACTGGCAGCCGCCATTCTTTTAACCTTTTGCAATCTTATGGCACAAACAAACGACTACAAAACCGACTGGAAAAAACTGGAAGACTTTGAAAAAAAGGGCCTCACAAAAAGCGCACTGGAACAGGCCGTAAAAATCTTTAACCTCGCCGTAAGCTCCGGCAATGAACCGCAACAGATAAAAGCTGCCATGTACCAGATGAAATACCGCAATATGGTACAGGAAGACAACCGGGAAAACAATATTTTTTATCTCGATACGCTTATTGCGAAAACAAAAGCACCCGCAAAGAACATCCTGCAGAGTATGCAGGCCGAACTGTTCTGGAGTTATAAACAAAACAACCGGCACAAATTTTACGACCGCACCAAACTTGCCGAAGAAAAGAGTAAAGACATCGGCACCTGGAGCCTCGACAAACTCAACAGCACAACAACCTCCCTGTATAAGGCATCGCTTAAAAACGAGGAACTGCTGAAAAACACGAAACTTGATGGACTGGATGCCGTTTTGGAAAAAGGTAAAAATACCCGCCAGCTCCGCCCAAGCTTATACGACCTGCTGGTACACCGGGCACTTGGCTATTTTATGGATGGCGAAAATGATGTGACCAACCCCGCTTATAAATTCATTATTAACGACGAAAAAGCATTTGCCCCGGTAAATGAATTCATACAGGCAAAGTTCAGCAGTAAGGATACCGCTTCGCTCTACCTCCATGCCCTAAAGCTATTCCAGGACATTTTGAAGTTTCATGCTACAGATACCAAACCCGATGCACTGCTGGATGCCGACCTTAAAAGACTGGCGTTTGTAAATGAGCACGGCGTTTTTACCAATAAGGAAAAACTATACGAAGCAGCGCTCAAAGAAATGGAAACCCGTTATGCAGGCAATGCCGCCGTGGCACAGGCCATGTACCTGCGGGCGGTTAACTGGCGGGCAAAAGGAACACAATACAATCCTTTTACCGGAAAAGACAAGCAGTTTGATATTAAAAAAGCAAAAGATATCTGCGATGAAGCCATTACAAAATACCCAGGCAGCGAAGGCGCCATCAATTGTCATAACCTGCTTGCAGAGATCCATCATCCTTTCCTTAACCTCGTAACCGAAAAAGTGAATGTGCCGGGTATGCCCTTCCGCACCCTGGTAAATTATAAGAATATTTCCACGCTTTACCTGCGTGCAATAAAAACCACCCGCAGCGAATTGAAAAAGCTGGAGAGAACCGATGATTATAACCGTCAATGGGCATTGATGGCGGATATGAACCCGGTGAAAGAATGGAATGTTTCGCTGCCCGGCCAGCAGGACTTACAGCAGCACAGCGCCGAAATAAAAATAGAGGAACTGCCCACCGGTACCTATATTATCCTGGCAAGCGTAAATGCCAATTTTAAACCGGTAAAAAATTACCTGGCCAGGCAGATCACGTATGTAAGCAATATTGCCTATATCAGCAATAATAAAAACGAACTCTATATACTCGACCGCAGCACCGGCCTGCCCCTTGCCAATGCCGATGTGCAGCTATGGCAGCAAAATTATGATTACAACAACCGCAACTACGACGATATCAAAAAAGAAAAATACAGGTCCGATAAAAATGGATATGTAAAGATGACCAGGAGCCGGGAAAACTACTACAACCAGTACATACAGGTTAGTTACGGAAAAGACGAACTGTTTACCGACGACAGTTATTACAATTATTATTACGACGCTAACCAGCCCGAAAAAAATAACCTGCGCACTTTCTTTTTTACCGACCGCAGTATTTACCGCCCGGGTCAAACGGTATATTTTAAAGGGATCGTGGTAAGTACAAACAGCAAAAGCAGGAAGAGTGTGATCGTTCCCGGTCATGCTGCCAAGGTCCTGCTCAAGGATGCTAATCATCAAAAAGTGGAAGAACTCAGTTTAAAAACAAATGAATACGGTTCTTTCAGCGGCAAATTTGTGTTGCCGGAAGGAAGGCTGAACGGAAACTTTTTTATACAGGAAACCAGCAGCAACAGCCAGCAGTATTTTAGTGTGGAAGAATATAAACGGCCCAAATTCAGCGTAGAGATCAAAAAGCCAGAAGGCAGTTACCGGGTAAACGACAGTATTACCGTAACCGGCCTGGCAAAAGCCTATGCAGGCAACAATATCGACGGCGCCAATGTAAGTTACCGGGTGGTTCGCAGGGTGCAATATCCTATCTGGTGGGGCTGGGGCTACCGTGGCCGCATTTGGCCGCCTTATGGCCGCAGCGAAGAAATGGAAATTGCCAATGGGTTGTCAGTAACAGATGCCAAAGGCGAATTCAACATTGTATTTAAAGCCATACCCGATGAAACGGTGGATAAAAAAGACCAGCCCACCTTTTATTACGAAGTGAGCGCCGATGTAACCGATATCAATGGCGAAACCCGCAGCAGCGAAACTTCGGTGGCGGTAAGTTACCAGGCATTGCAACTGGAGATAACCGCACCTGAAAAAATGCCCGCCGACAGTTTGAAAAACATCCTGGTGAGCAGCCGCAACAGCAACGGCCTTTTTGAAAAAGCAACAGTAAAAGTGCAGGTATATAAACTGCAGGAACCGGGCAGATTGTTCCGCCAGCGCTACTGGGAAGCGCCCGACCAGTTTGTAATGAACAAGGACGAATACTATAAAAACTTTCCTTTTGATGTATATGCAGATGAAGACCAGGTAGGAAAATTTGCACAAGGCACAAAGGTTTCAGATATTACGGATACAACTTCTCAAACTTCGGCGTTCAAATTTCAACGTGCAACGTTGGTTGCTGGATGGTATAAAATAATTGCGACAGGCAAAGACAAGTACGGTGAAGATATAAAGGCAGAAAAATATGTTTATCTCACCGATAAAACAAACCGCAGCAATGAACCCATTGTACTGGATGCCAATAAAAAAACTGCAGAGCCGGGCCAAAAAATTGATTACAGCCTGCAAACCGCATTTGACAAGGTTTGGCTGATTCATGCATTATCAAAAACAGACAAAACTACAACAGTTACCTACCCTACCTTGTCAACCAATCAACCTGTTAACTTCTCTCTTAACCCAACCGAGGCCGACCGCGGCGGCATACGCATCAGCTATGCATTTGTAAAAAACAACCGGGTGTATAGTGGCGGAGATATGTTCAGTATTCCCTGGACAAACAAAGAACTGAACATCAGCTATGAAACCTTCCGCGATAAATTATTGCCGGGCGCCAACGAAAAATGGAAGATAAAGATCAGCGGCAGCAAGGGAGAAAAAATAGCATCCGAAGCATTGATCAGTATGTACGATGCCTCGCTCGACCAGTTTAAGCCGCATTACTGGACGGCACTCAGTTCGCTATGGCCCACGCTCAATGATTATATCAGTTGGAGCGCACAAACTTTTGCAGTGGTGCAATCTGCCGAACACAATAATTTAGTGCGCCCCTATAAAGAGCTGCCGGAAAAAAGATACGATGAGTTGGTGAGTAATGGGTGGAATGAAGGAGGTGGTTATGGTATGTACCGTATGCTTTCAGGAAGGGCAATTGGAGTTGTGGTTACCAGTGAAAATGCCGATGCAGCAGCACAAGCAGCTGCGGCCCCGGCAATGGCAGAAGATAAAGAAGCAGGATTTGCTGGAAAGGCAGATTATAAAAGTAAAGCAATTACAAAAGAAGAAGCAGCTATGGATTCGGTAGCGCTGAACGCAGCCCCTCCACCACCACCGGGCGGCAATACCCAAATCCGCAAAAACTTCAACGAAACCGCTTTCTTCTTTCCTGAATTAAAGACAGATGCCGATGGAAATGTGGAGTTTAGCTTTACCATTCCCGAAGCGCTTACCAGTTGGAACATGATGACCCTGGCACATGATAAGAACCTGGCGAGCAGTATGGGTACAAAATCGGTGATCACACAAAAGCCCTTAATGGTACAGCCTTTTGCGCCGCGTTTTATGCGGGAAGGAGATCAAATGGAGTTTAGCGCCAAAGTAGTTAACCTGAGCGATAAAGAAATAACCGGCACCGCCCAACTGGAACTGCTCGATGCGGCTACAAATAAAACCGTAGACGGATGGTTTAAAAACGTTTTCCCCAATCAATATTTTACGGTGGCTGCCGGGCAAAGCACCCTGGTTAAATTTCCCATGACCATTCCCTATAGTTTTGGAAGCGCCCTCCTATACCGCATTAAAGCGGCTTCTAAAGACGGAAGTTTTTCTGATGGTGAAGAAATGGCCCTGCCCGTGCTTACCAACCGCACCCTGGTTACAGAAACATTGCCTATCAATATGCGCAATACCAGCAACAAGAATTTTAAATTCGATAAACTGCTCAGTGCCCATAACAGCGGTACGCTTACACACCATGCATTAACGGTGGAATATACGAGTAACCCCGCCTGGTATGCCGTGCAGGCCCTGCCCTACCTGATGGAATATCCATACGAATGCGTAGAACAGAATTTTAACCGCTATTATGCCAATGTACTGGCATCCTATATCAGCAATTCCACCCCAAAGATCAAAGCCGTTTTTGAAAAGTGGGCTTCCTCTCCTGTGGAGAGGACGGGAGGTGAGGCAGCTGCGCTGATGAGCAATCTTCAGAAAAACGAAGAATTAAAATCGGCCCTGCTGGCAGAAACACCCTGGGTGATGGCTGCACAAAATGAAGCAGCACAAAAAAGGAATATCGCCCTGCTGTTTGATATGGTGCGTATGGCCAATGAAAAATCAAAAACCCTGGCCAAACTTAAAGAAGCACAAAGCAGTAATGGTGGGTTTTCCTGGTTCAAAGGCGGTCCCGACGACCGTTATATGACGCAATATATCATAACCGGTATTGGTCATCTCCGCAAACTGAATGCGCTTACAAAAGAAGATTACGCCAGCCTTAAACCCATGGTAGACCGTGCAGTACCCTACCTGGATGCAAGGATAAAAGAAGATTACGACCTGCTGGTAAAACGTAAAGTGAAACTTACACAGAACAATCTCTCTTATTATGCCATACAATATTTGTACATGCGCAGTTTCTTCCCCGAGCTGAAGATAAGCGCAGCCGCACAAAAAGCGCATGATTACTACCTGGGTCAAACAAAAACATACTGGCTCAGCCAGGGTAAGTATATGCAGGGCATGATAGCGATTTCGGTGCACCGCAGCGGCGATACAAAAGTTCCGCAGGCCATCATCAAATCATTAAAAGAAAATGCCATTTACAAAGAAGAAATGGGTATGTACTGGAAAGAGTTTACCCAGGGCGGCTATTACTGGCACCAGGCGCCCATAGAAAGCCAGACCATGATGATAGAGGCTTTTACAGATATAGACAAAAACAATGGTACGATCGACGACCTTAAAACATGGCTCTTAAAAAATAAACAAACCAACCAATGGTCTAGTACCAGGTCAACAGCCGAAGCCTGTTATGCCTTATTGCTCAACGGCAGTAACTGGCTGGCAGAAGAAAAAATGGTTACGATACAGCTTGGTAATACAACGTTTTCTTCCTCCCCTGTTGGGGGAGGCCAGGTGGGGGGTACGGAAGAAGGTACAGGCTACTTTAAAAAACGTATTGAAGGCGACAAAGTTCAGCAGGGAATGGGAAATATCAATGTAAAGATCAGCTCCCCCAACCTGTCAACTAATCAACCTGTCAGCAATTCAACCTCCTGGGGAGCTGTGTATTGGCAATATTTTGAAAACCTCGATAAGATTACCGCTGCTGAAACGCCGTTAAAACTCAGCAAGAAACTCTTTGTTGAAAAGAATACCGACAAAGGTCCCGTTCTGAAAGCCGTACATGAAGGAGATGAGCTGGGCATTGGCGATAAAGTGAAAGTGAGGATCGAACTGCGGGTTGACCGCGATATGGAATATGTGCACATGAAAGACATGCGTGCTGCCTGTATGGAACCCGTGAATGTGCTCAGCAGTTACAAATGGCAGGGCGGGCTTGGCTATTATGAAAGTACCAAAGATGCCAGCACCAACTTTTTCTTTGGTTGGCTGCCCCGCGGTACCTATATTTTTGAATACCCGCTTTTTGTTACACATGCAGGAAATTACAGCAATGGCATCACTACCATACAGTGTATGTATGCACCTGAATTTACCAGCCATAGCGAAGGTGTGCGGGTGAATGTAAAATGATGAAAACCCTGTCAGCGGTTGCAAACCCTGACAGCGGTTGCAAACCCTGTCAGCGGTTGAAAACCTTTCAGCGGTTGAAAACCTTTCAGCGGTTGAAAACCTTTCAGCGGTTGAAAAACCCTGTCAGCGGTTGCAAACCCTGACAGCGGTTATAAACCCTGTCAGCGGTTGAAAACCTTTCAGCGGTTGAAAACCTTTCAGCGGTTGTAACCCCGTCAGCGGTTGCAAACCCTGACGGCGGTTAATTGAAAACTAAACGCTTACTAAATAAAATGCCCCGGTTTTAAACACGGGGCATTTTATTATATTTACAGCATGTCAAACTCCCCCACTTACAGCATCCCGCGACAATGGCGATTCATAGAAAACCTGCATATAGTTTTCTGGCTTTTTAAAGACCTTGCCTGGTGCATGGTATGGAAGCCGCTGGGTATTTTAATGATCTTTCCCACTTTTATCATTTCGGTGATCATTGCCTGGCGCACCAGGGCCATCATGAGCGAACTATGCCATAACCTGGCCATCTGTGTATGGATTTTGGCCAACAGCTACTGGATGATAAGCGAATTTTTTGGCTTCGACAGCAAGATCCTTTTCGGAGGTTTTACCTACAGGCATATTGCGGTGGTTCCATTTGTAACAGGGATTATAATCCTTGGTTTTTATTATTTGTGGTGGGCGCCGCGGAAGAAGGAAGCGTTGTAAAACGACTTTTCCCGTTCGGCCATCTTTAATTATCTTTGCGCCGCAATCTGCCTCAAAAGGCTGAAAAAGTACTGTGAATTCCATTATAAATTAATTATCATCAATTAAACATAAATGTTCCGTTCTCATACCTCCGGCCAGTTAAGGCTGACCGATGTAAATAAAGAAGTAACCCTTGCCGGCTGGGTGCAAACCGTGCGCAAGTTTGGCAGTATTACGTTTGTAGACCTGCGTGACCGCTATGGCATTACCCAGCTGCTTTTTTCGGAAGCGCTAAATATACAACTGGAAGAAAACCCACTGGGCCGTGAATTTGTGCTGCAGGCCAGGGGAAAAGTGGGCGAACGCAGCAATAAAAACAATCATATCCCCACCGGCGAAATTGAAATACTGGTGGAAAGCTTCAACATCCTCAACAAAAGCGCCACGCCGCCTTTTACCATACAGGACGATACCGATGGTGGCGACGACCTGCGCATGAAATACCGCTACCTCGACCTTCGCCGCAATGCTGTTAAAAAAAACCTGGAACTCCGCTATGCCGTGGGGCGCAGCGCACGTAACTACCTGCATGAAAATAATTTCATGGACATAGAAACGCCGTTCCTGATCAAAAGCACGCCCGAAGGTGCACGCGACTTTGTGGTACCCAGTCGTATGAACGGAGGGCAGTTTTATGCATTGCCACAAAGCCCGCAAACATTCAAGCAACTGCTGATGGTAAGCGGTTACGACCGTTATTACCAGATCGTAAAATGCTTCCGTGATGAAGACCTGCGGGCCGACCGTCAGCCAGAGTTCACGCAGATAGACTGCGAAATGTGTTTTGTAGAACAGGAAGACATCCTGAACATGTTTGAAGGCTTGGTGAAACGCATTTTTAAGGACGTAAAAAATATTGACTATACAGAACCCGTGCAGCGCATGAGTTGGGAAGAAGCCATGTGGACCTATGGCAACGATAAACCGGATATACGGTTTGGCATGCAAGTATGTAATTTAAAATTTCCGTCACATGCATTTCGCCTGGCTCCCTCTACCCTGGAGAAGGCGGGGGGTGAGGTGATTACCGGCGCAGGCTTCAATGTATTTGATGAGGCCGAAACCGTGCTGGCCATAGCCATACCTGGTTGCGCTGACTATACACGCAAACAAACAGATGAACTTACCGAATGGGTGAAGCGCCCGCAGATCGGCATGAAGGGGCTTGTATTCATCAAGTGCAATGCAGATGGAACCTATAAAAGCAGCGTAGATAAATTTTACAGCGAAGAAAAATTAAAAAATATCGCAGCTGCAGCCGGGGCAAAAGCCGGCGACCTCGTATTGATACTGGCAGGTGCAGAAGAGCGCACCCGCAAAGCCATGAGTGAACTGCGCCTCGAAATGGGCAAGCGCCTGGGTTTAAGAAAAGAAAATGAATTCAAACTGCTCTGGGTACTCGATTTCCCTCTGTTTGAATATGCAGAAGAGGATAACCGCTGGGTAGCCCGTCACCATCCGTTTACATCACCCAAACCATCTGATATTTCCACCATGATCAATAACAGGCCGCAGATTGATAATGCTGCAGCATACCTGAAACATCCTTATGCAAACATAAAGGCCAATGCTTATGATATGGTGCTCAACGGAAATGAGATCGGCGGCGGCAGCATCCGCATTTACCAGAAAGAACTGCAGCAAAAAATGTTTGAAGCGCTGGGTATGGACGAAGCAGAACAGCAGCATAAGTTCGGTTTTTTACTGGGCGCATTCGAATACGGCGCCCCACCCCATGGCGGTATTGCTTTTGGGTTCGACAGGCTTTGTTCCATACTGGGTGGCAGCGAAAGCATCCGCGACTTTATTGCCTTTCCTAAAAACAACAGTGGAAGGGATGTAATGATCGATGCCCCAAGTGCGATTGACGCTAAACAGTTTGAGGAATTGCAGATAAAGCTCGACCTTAAAGCATAAACCAAAACCATCGGCGATTTGGGATCAATGGGTGCCGTGGTGATGCAAGTTTTTGTTTTTTCTTTTCATTAACAGCAAAAAAGCTATTTTTCGTTTGTAAACCAGGAGTATGAAAAGACTTTTATATGCCATCGGCATCTTATTTACACTTACAGTTGCGTCCTGCAAAAAGGATGATGTACAGACAACCAATACCGTACTTACTGCTTTATCGGTTAATAATGAAGCATACGAAACAGATGCCCTGCAGAAGATGGACTATTACCTGCCCGCCAACCGTACCGATACCGGCACCAAAGTTATGATGCTCATTCATGGTGGTGGCTGGAGTTCAGGCGACAAAACGGATTTCAATAGTTTTATGGCCGACATAAAAACCTATTTTCCCGGCTGGGCCATTTTTAATATCAACTACAGGCTTGCAGCAGGCAACAGCAATCTCTTTCCCACACAGGAACTCGATGTGAAGGCAGCCACCGAATATATTTTTAACCGAAGGGGCCAATTTCATATCAGTGGGAAATTTGTATTGGTGGGCGCAAGTGCGGGCGGTCACCTGGCTTTACTCCAGGGTTATAAATACAATAACCCGCAGGTAAAAGCAATTGTGAATTTTTTTGGCCCTACAAATATGACCGATATGTATAATAATCCACTATCGCCATTCATCCCGCCTGCTATTCAAGCCGTGGTAGGCGCTACGCCAACCGGCAATCCAACTTTATACACACAGTCAAGCCCCATCAATTTTGTAAGCGCACAATCGCCCCCAACCATCACATTGCAGGGTGGAATGGACCCATTGGTAAGTCCGGCACAACAAATTGCACTTAAAGCAAGGCTGGATGCAAATTCCGTTACAAATGAATATGTTTTTTATCCTACGGAAGCACATGGCTGGGTGGGTGCCAGCATGACGGATTCTTATAACAGGATTAAAAGCTTTATTACTGCCAACGTTCATTAATCGCATGAAAAAACTGCTAACCCTTTTTGCCTGCTGTCTTTTTCTGAATGGTTTTTCGCAAACGATGAGTTTGTACACAAAGGATGTGTTGAAAAAAAACAGGGAAAAATTCTATAAAAACCTCGTAAATAAAAGTATCAACAAAAACCTGCGGCAACCACTGAATGCAGAAACGGAGGAAGACTGGATGGCAGCCTTTTATGCCATTGCATTGATCAATTACAAATCGGCCTTGGCCGACAGTAAAGTGGAGGAAGCCGTAAAATCATTTCCGGCCCAAAGTATTTCTTTTCAAAGATCACTGCTCGATCTCCTGCATGCCAATTACCCGGCAAAATATACCATGCAGATCAGGAAAGCATTGAAAAAGATCGAAGATGCAAAAACATTTGCCATGGCTGCAAATTATATTTTGCAGGATGAAAAAGAGGAAGATGCCGTATTGCTGGAATTCATGGCGCAGGAACGTATGGCCGCAGCAAATGAAAATCCTTTTTACCAGCAGCTCTATTACCAGCTTGCAGTTTATGGTAAAAAAAATGCCACACCTTCCCTGTCTGGGTTTTTTGATCCCCATTATTTAAAGGGAAATACCCTGCTCATCAGCCTGCAAAGAAAAAACAGGAACTACCCCGGGCTGGTTTTGGTGAGGGATGCTTTTGGCAAATTTTCAAAAATAAACGACAGTAGTTTTTTTGCAGTGCCGCAGCTTGCACGCAGCATCAGCAATATGCCGGGATATATCAGCAACGGGAACACACCTGAAGGGATATTCCGCATGGATGGATTTGATGTGTCGAGAAGCAGTTTTATAGGTCCATCGGTGAACATACAATTGAAGATGCCTTTTGAAGACAAGGCATCTCATTTTTACAGGGACAGCACAAAAAACGACAGCCTCTGGTATAAAGAAGACTATCAACAATTATTACCCGCCGCTTTCAAAAATTACTATCCCATTTACCAGGCTTTTTATGCCGGCATGGCAGGCCGCACCGAGATCATTGCACACGGCACTACCGTTGATCCGGCTTATTATTCGGCCCAAACTTATTTCCCGCATACGCCTACTGCAGGTTGCCTTTGCACAAAAGAGATCTGGGACGAAACCAGCGGAAGACTCAAAACAAGCGACCAATACAATTTGGTGGAATCACTCCGAAAAGCCGGCGGCGCAAAAGGCTATGCCATCGTAATTAATATTGATGATAAAGAAGAAGCGGTGAAACTTGAGGAGGTATTGCCTTATCTCCGCCAGCTGTAGAATAAAATTGACGACAGACGACTGACCACTGACCACTGACCACTGACGACTGACCACTGACGACTGACCACTGACCACGACCGCACATCATCACATTATCACATTATCACATCATCACATTATCACATCATCACATTATAACATCATCACATTATCACATTGGCAAATTGATTCATTTGCACATCTGCACATTTCCTCATTATCACATTGGCAAATTGATTCATTTGCACATCTGCACATTTCCTCATTATCACATCATCACATTATCACATTGGCAAATTGATACATTTGCACATCTGCACATTTGCACATCTGCACATTTCCTCATTATCACATTGGCAATTCCTCCTTAACTTTACTCCATGAACCTCCCTCCGCTTGCAGAAAGGCTGCGGCCACAAACATTAGATGACCTGGTGGGACAAGAACATCTTACCGGCAAAGGGAGCATACTGCGCAATGCCATTGATGCGGGCAATATTCCTTCGATCATCCTATGGGGACCTCCCGGTGTGGGCAAAACCACCATTGCCCATATTATAGCCCAAAGCCTTAACCGGCCTTTTTTTACATTAAGCGCCATTTCAGCAGGTGTAAAAGATGTGAGAGAAGTGATAGACCTTGCAAAAAAAACGGATGGCACTATTTTATTTATTGATGAGATTCACCGTTTCAACAAAGGACAACAGGATGCCCTCCTGGGTGCAGTGGAAAAAGGTACGATTACCCTTATTGGCGCCACTACCGAAAATCCTTCTTTTGAAGTAAACAGCGCCCTGCTCAGCCGCTGCCAGGTATATGTACTCAAAGCGCTTGATCAAAAGGCATTGCATGCTTTACTGGATAAAGCGATCACACAGGATCGGGTTTTAAGTAAACAGCAGATCACACTCAAAGAAACCGAAGCGCTGATCAATATCAGTGGTGGCGATGGCAGAAAGATCCTAAATCTTTTATCGCTGGTGGCCGAAAGCATGGGAAAACATCCGGTGATCGACGATAAAACGGTAATGGAAATTGCGCAGCAGCGTATAGCGCTTTATGATAAACAGGGCGAGCAGCACTACGATATCATTTCTGCATTCATTAAAAGTATGCGGGGCAGCGACCCCAATGCGGCCGTTTACTGGCTTGCCCGCATGATAGAGGGCGGCGAAGACCTGAAATTCATTGCAAGGCGCATGATCATATTTGCCAGTGAAGATATAGGCAATGCAAACCCCAATGCTTTGCTGCTGGCCAATAACTGCTTCCAGGCCGTGAATGTGATTGGCTACCCGGAAGCAAGGATCATTTTATCGCAATGTGCCATTTACCTGGCCACATCGGTAAAAAGCAATGCGGCTTACATGGCCATTGGCGCAGCACAGGAAGCCGTGTCAAAACATGGCGACCTGCCCGTACCGCTTCACCTCCGCAATGCCGTAACCAAACTGATGAAGCAGCTCGACTATGGCAAAGAATATAAATATGCGCATAGTTTTGAAAACAATTTTGTAGACATGCAGTACCTGCCCGATGCCATTGATGGCACTAATTTCTATAACCCGTCGCAAAATGCAAGAGAAGAAGAAATAAGGAAATTTCTGAAACAAAGATGGAAAGATAAATATGGCTATTAAAAAAGATATGGAGAACAGGAACGATATTGAAAAATTCGTTGTTGAATTTTATGAAAATGTAAAAAAGGATGCTACCATTGGTATTATTTTTACAGAGCTGGTAAAGATGGACTGGGCTCATCATATCCCGCTGATAACAGATTTTTGGGAAACGGTCATTCTCGATAACCCGGTGTACAAAAACAATGCAATGGAAAAGCATTTTGAACTCAACCGGCTGTACCCGCTTACAAAAGCACATTTTGATGCCTGGCTTAAATTGTTCAATGATACAATGGATGGAATGTACAGCGGGCCAAAAGCAGCGCTTGGCAAAACAAGAGCCGGCTCCATAGCAGCAGTCATGCAGTTTAAACTGGGCAACGAAAAAAACAATTCTTTATTGTGATCAATTCAAAATGGACCTATAATTTTTTTTCCACACTGAATGCGGAAGAACTGTATGCCATCATGCAACTGCGCAGCCGTGTATTTGTGGTGGAACAAAATTGTATATACCTTGATGCCGATGAAAAAGACCTGCATGCCTGGCACCTCTGCTGCTGGTGCAATAAAGACCTGGCTGCTTATGCACGCATCCTGCCTCCCGGCATAGCCTTTAAGGAAGCCAGTATTGGCCGCGTGGTAACTGCTCCCGAATACCGTAAAACAGGCATTGGCAGGCAGTTAATGCTGCGTGCCATTGAAGAAACCTATAAAACCTTTGAAACCTCTTCCATCCGGATTGGCGCACAATTATACCTGAAAAAATTCTACTCCAGCCTTGGTTTTATGCAATGCAGCGAACCTTATATGGAAGATGGCATCCCGCATGTGGAAATGCTGCACTCGCTGTAAAATATCCCCGAAAACAATAATTTAACAAGTTGGCCGTTTTAGTTTATGGCAGGTAGAAATACGTGCTAATATGTTTATCCAATACTTGAAAAACAAAAAAACTGACCAACATGAAATCAGCTTTACGTGGGATTGTTGACAAAACCTTACTACTTATTGTCATTTGTATCTCCTTCAGCTACACGTCCCAATCACAACACATTATGCTCGGCAACGACAAGAAATTCAGCGTTGAAGCCGGTCTGAATTTTGGCCCCACTTTCTTCCTGGGCGACCTGGGTGGAAACAAAGGTGTGGGTACTTATTTCCTTAAAGACATCAACCTCGATCTTACAAAAATGATGAAGGGCGCATTTGTGTCTGTGTACCCAAATTCGTGGATGGGCTTAAGGGTGGCAGCACAACTGACGAAACTTTCCGGAAACGACCAGGAAATTGCACGCAGGGGAAGCGACGAAGAATGGAGAAAAGAACGCAACCTCGACTTTCGCTCAAATGTTTGGGAAGCCTATGGAGCCCTTGAATTATACCCGCTTTCTTATCTTAACAGGTATGATGAAGAATATGATCCCACTTTTAAACCCTATGCATTTGCAGGTGTGGGTATATTCAACTTCAACCCCGAAGGTTCCCTTACCGATGCTGCCGGAAATACAAAATGGTACAAGCTGCAACCATTACGCACAGAGGGCCAGGGCATGGCTGAATACCCCGAAAGAAAACCATACAAACTCACCCAGCTGAATTTACCAATGGGTGTGGGTGTAAAAATTAAGATTAGCGACAAGTTTTATACCGGAACCGAAATTCTTTACAGGCATACATTTACAGATTATATTGATGATGTAAGCACTAATTATATTGACCCAAACTATTTCAGGAATTACTTATCACCAGCTGATGCAGCCATAGCAGAAAGGATCTCAGACAAAATGATCCCCATTCTTACCACCTGGCTGCCTACGGCAAGATATGCACCCGGCACACAGCGTGGAAACCCAAACAGGAATGATGATTATTTCTCCTGTGTATTGAAAATAGGTGTAAAACTGGGCAACCAGGACCCTTATTCTGTTAAACAAACAAGGTGCCCGCACTTTTATTAATCGTCACTTATTAACCCAAAATTCATAATCAATCACCATTGATGAGAAAAAAATAAGCGCATGGTATAAAGCAGAAGTAAACCCCCGGAGAACGATGTGCATTCCTGCACAATGATTACCCCTGAAACCACAAGATTACCTTCGTTATTATGCTTTGCCTTATTTTTAAAAAATTAAATCCACGGAAACTCCGTGGATTTTTCTTTTACTGGAATCTTCCATGCATCATGCGCCTAGGTTTTGTTCCCGTTCACTGCTGCAAAACTCATTTTTTCTTTGCTGCCTTTAATTCTTCCTCCACATATTTAGCGGTAAAACTGTTTTTTACATTCAGCATATCCTTGGGTGTTCCCTCGTATAAAACCTGCCCGCCCCCGCTTCCGCCCTCAGGGCCAATGTCAATGATATGATCGGCCACTTTTATCATATCGAGGTTGTGTTCAATTACAAGCACGGTATTTCCGCGGTCAACCAGTTTGTACAGCACATCAAGTAAATGCTGTATATCCTGGAAATGGAGCCCGGTAGTGGGTTCGTCAAGTATATAAAAAGTTTTGCCCGTATCACGTTTGCCCAATTCAGTGGCCAGTTTTACCCGTTGGGCCTCGCCGCCGCTGAGCGTCACGGCACTTTGCCCGAGTGTTATATATCCAAGGCCCACTTCCTGCAGCACTTTAATCTTACGGTATATATAAGGAACAGCGCTGAAGAAATCAACCGCATCATCCACTGTCATATCCAGTACATCACTGATCGATTTTCCTTTGTACCTTATTTCAAGCGTTTCCCTGTTGTACCTTTTGCCATTGCATTTTTCGCAATGTACATACACATCGGGGAGAAAATTCATTTCTATTACCCGCATGCCGCCGCCTTCACACACATCGCACCTGCCGCTTTTTACATTAAAGGAAAAACGGCCGGCATTATAGCCACGTATCTTTGCCTCCGGAATGCTGGCAAACAAAGTTCTTATATCTGTAAAAAAGCCGCAATAAGTGGCTGGATTACTCCTGGGCGTACGGCCAATAGGGCTTTGGTCTATTTCAATGACCTTATCAATATTTTCGAGACCCTTGATAGTTTTGTACCCGAGTGCAGCCATTTTTGATACCGGGTAGCAATGGTTGCTCAGCAATGGATACAGCGTTTCATTAATAAGCGTTGATTTACCACTGCCACTTACGCCGGTTACCAGGATAAATTTTCCTAAAGGAAATTTCACCGTAACCTTACGCAGGTTATTCCCGGAAGCTTCTTTCAGTTCAATAAATTTTCCATTTCCTTTTCTTGTTTCAGCCGGTATGGCTATTTTTTTCTTACCGCTTAAATATTGCGCCGTTTCCGAACCGGAGCTCAGCACTTCGGCCGGCGTACCTGCTGCTACGATCCTGCCACCATGTGTACCTGCACGGGGGCCAATATCTACCAGGTGATCCGCTGCCAGCATGATATCCTTATCGTGTTCAACCACCAATATACTATTACCAATATTGCGCAGGTTTTGTAAAGCCCCAATAAGGCGTTGGTTATCCCGCTGATGAAGGCCTATGCTGGGCTCATCAAGGATATAGGTGATGCCCTGTAATTGGGATCCAATTTGGGTGGCCAGCCTGATGCGCTGGTACTCTCCCCCGCTCAAACTTTTTGAGGGACGGTATAATGTGAGATAAGTCAGCCCCACATCCAAAAGAAATTGCAGCCGTTCCCTGATCTCTTTTAAAATATCTTTTGCGATCGCATTCTGTTTGGAACTAAGCCTAAGTTCCAGGCCATCGAACCAGGCATATAAATGATCGAGGTCCATATTGCTCAGATCGGCAATATTCCGTTCATCTACTTTAAACCAAAGACTTTCCTTTCGAAGGCGGGTGCCATTGCAGCTTTCGCAGGGTTTCAGTTTCATATACGCTTCCACCCAATCTCTCAAGGATTCGTTTGTACTGGTGCTGGCAAACCAGCGTTTGAGCATGTTTACAATGCCTTCGTATTCGGTGGCATAATAAATGGGTGCATCATCAGCCACATCCACTTCGGCAGGTTCATCGGCGCTGGCATCAATTTCTTCTTTTCCATAAAGCAGCAGGTTCATAGCTTTTTGAGGCAGGTCTTTTACCGGCTTATCAAGATTGATCTTATATTTCTTTGCCAGTTGCTGCACCTGTTTGAAAACATAGGCTTCCCGCTCTTCGCCCAGTGGCGCTATACCACCATCGTTCACACTCAGATTCGGGTCGGGAATAACGGTTTCCATATTTACCTGGTACATGGTACCCAAACCTTTGCACACAGGACAGGCGCCGTAGGGAGAATTAAAGGAAAATGCATTGGGCGAAGGCTCTTCGTAGGAAATGCCGGTGTCTGTACACATCAGCTGCTTACTGTAAGACGCTGCCGCATTTGTTTCGAACAGTTTTTTACTTTTTACTTTTGAATTTTTGTCCTCAGGCTGAGGGGCAATAAAAATCAAATCCTTTCCCATTTGCAGTGCACGCTGCACGCTCTGGCTTAAACGGTACTGCATTTCATCGGTCACCTGCAGTCGGTCAATCACCACTTCAATATCATGGATCTTATACCGGTCAACCTGCATGCGTTCTTTGAGGTCCAGTATCTCCCCATCGACCCTTACTTTCAAAAATCCTTTTTTGCGGATGTCTTCAAAAAGTTCCCGGTAATGCCCTTTGCGGCCACGCACCAGGGGCGCCAGCACATTTATTTTTTGACCTTCATATTTTTCGAAAATGGCCTGTACAATTTCCTCTTCGCTGAACTTCACCATCTTTTTACCGGTATTGTAACTGTATGCCTCGCCCACCCGGGCAAACAGAAGGCGCATGAAATCGTATATCTCTGTAATGGTACCTACTGTACTGCGTGGATTCTTATTAGTGGTCTTTTGCTCAATGGAAATTACAGGACTCAGGCCGGTTATCTTATCTACGTCGGGCCGCTCCATATCGCCCACAAACTGCCGGGCATAGGCGCTGAAGCTTTCCATATAGCGGCGCTGCCCTTCATTATAAATGGTATCAAAAGCAAGCGAAGATTTTCCGCTGCCGCTTACCCCGGTAAACACCACCAGTTTGTTTTTGGGAATTTCAATATCAATATTCTTAAGGTTGTGTTCCCGGGCGCCGCTTACCTCAATGAATTCATCCTGTGCAATAGATTTTTGAGCCATAAATATCTCCTTGCTGTAAAGATACAAATATGCTTTTGCTAAAAAATTTATTAAAGTAAAAATGAATATTTGGGGCCCAAAAAAACATGGTAATCATATATCCACTTCAATACCATATTTATCCAGGAGGCCGCAAACTGCCGGAAAAGAGAATTTTGCTTTTCTTATCCGGTTCTCTCCCGGATCGATCGAATAATTAAATGCGGTCCTCAGATCGGCCTGTTCAAGATTAGTTTGCCCGAACCTGGCACCGGCCAGATCGCATTTTTCAAATACAGACCCTGCCAGGTCGCATTCAATAAAATCCACTTCCCGCAGCAGGCAATCATTGAAAGCTGTTTTCTTAATTTTCATGCCGTAAAAGGAGGAATGATCAAGCATGCAACTGTTAAATGTGAAGAAAAGACCGATATCATGACAGTGTTCAAAATGCAGCCCCATCATTTTACAGGAACTGAAAACAACTTCCCTGAAAACCGTTTTACCCAGTTTTGCCAGGCTCAGGTTACAGCCTTCAAAGCGGCATCCAATAAACTTAAAATTACTAATATCTGTTTCGGGGAACTGGCAATTGATGAACCTGCAATTTTCATATTCGCCGCAGGGTAACAGCTCTTTCGAAAAATCATTGCCATTAAAAACCTTATCCTGTATAAATGTTTCCTGCATTTTTCTGTATAGGATGAATGAAAATATTATTATTTTAAAAAATCCCCGTCAACGATCAGCAGCTTCACACCCGTTTCTGTAACCGACCTGTGGGAACTCAGATCGTCGGAAACCACATAACTCATTCCCGGGCTGAGCCTGAACGATTCGCCGGTTTCGAGTTCGGTTATGAATCCGCCTTCAAGACAATGCACAAAATGGCCTTTGCGGCACCAGTGATCGGCCAGGTAACCGGCACTGTATTCCACCAGGCGGATGCGCAACCCGCCATACTGTTTTGTTTGCCAAAAAGCCGTACCCGTTTCTCCCGGGTGTTCGGTCTTATCAATGGCTGACCAATCGATTATTTCAAATGGGATCTTTGTAGTTTGCATTTTATCTGTCATACATTTTTCCTGAATAGGTTTTTTGGGGTAACAGGGAATTTAACTGGATATTACCGGCTCCTGGTTTTTAAATTGATTTATTCCCAGGTAAATTGCTACAACCAGGGCGGCCAGGGCACTTACAATAAAGGCAGTGGCCGCACCAAATTCAAACCAAATAAATCCGCAAATACTACTCGCCAGCAAGGCACAAATGCTTTGCATTCCGCTGTACGTGCCAATGGCCGTGGCCGTTTCTGTGCTGGGCACGAGGTTGCTGATCCATGCCTTGGCAATACCTTCTGTGGCCGCCGCATAAAACCCGTATAATGCCAGCAATGCCATAAATACAAACAGGTTATTAGTAAAACCAAAGCCTGCATACACCAGCGAAAAAACCAGCAGGCCGCTGATAAATATTTTTTTGATGCCCAGCCTGTCGGCCAAAATTCCTGCCGGAAATGCCAGTAAAGCATAGATCAGGTTGTAAAAAATATACAAGCCGATCACAGCCGGGTCGCTGAGCCCGCTTTCCTTCATTTTCAGGATCAGGAAAACATCCGAACTGTTGATGAGTGCAAAACCCAGTAGTCCCAGCAGTAATTTTTTATAAGTGCCGGGGGCTTGTTTCCAGTAGCCCAAAAATGAAAAGATATACCTGGGTTGAAAATGGCCGGCAACAGGTTTCCTTTTTTCTTTTATCAAAAAACTGCTGAGTACAGCAAGTAGGCCCGGAACAAAGGCGATCAAAAAAAGGGTTTTATAATTATTGGGATAAAAGTAAAGGTATAGTAATGCAAGGGCGGGGCCCAGTACCGCTCCAATAGTATCCATGCTCCGGTGAAAGCCAAAAACGGTAGCCCTGGTTTGCTTTGTAGATTCATCGCTGAGCAGGGCATCGCGGGCACCGGTTCTGATCCCCTTCCCCAGCCGGTCGATGGTACGGCTCGAAAATATCCACCAGGGATAGGTAAACAATGCCAGCATGGGTTTACTGATGCTGCTGAGTGCATAACCCAGTTGAACAAAGGGCAGGCGCCGGCCCATACCATCGCTCCATTTGCCAAAATAAGGCTTGCTAAGGCCTGCCACTGCTTCGGCAACGCCTTCTAGTATGCCAATAAACAAGGCCGTATAGCCTATTTCTTTCAGGTAAAGCGGCATTACCGGGTAGAGCATTTCGCTGGCCATATCGGTGAATAGGCTTACAAAAGAAAGCAGCCATACAGTTTTGGAAATATGTTTCACAAATTAAAGTTCAGGAAAAAGGGCGAAAAAGCGGTTATGAAGTAAAAGTTCATATTTTATTGCTGTACTCTTTTAAAACGCCGCCTTGTTCTTACCCTTGGCTTAACGCAAAAAGCCTTAAATTGCAAAACATTATTTATGAGTAATAAGAAAACTTCAAAAAAAGCCGGTCCCCACACAAACATCATTACCGGCACACTCGATATCAGCCGCAGTGGCATGGGCTTTGTAAGCGCCGAGGGCTTTGAAAAAGACATCATGGTAAAGCCGCAGGATTTTGGCAAGGCTTTTCATGGCGATACCGTACGGGTGCAGGTCCCCAAACATAAGCTGGGCGAAAAACGAACAGAAGGCATCATTACGGAAGTGGCCGAAAGAAAACAAACAGAATTCATCGGAAACATAGAAATAAACAATACCAATGCATTTTTTGTAGCAGGAGGCGATAAGCCCCTGCCCGATTTTTATATTCCCATGGATAAACTCAACGGCGCCAAAAACGGCGACCGTGTAGTGGTAAAATTTACCAAATGGGACAAAACCGATAAGAAACCCCAGGGTGAGATCATTTCGGTAATAGATGCCAGCAATGCCGGCGATTTGGCCATGAAGGAAATTTTGCTCAACAATAATTTTCCGCTCGCTTTCGAAAAAGAGGTGTTGAACGAAACCGCCAAACTAAGTGCCGATATTACCCGGGAAGAAACCCGCAAGCGCAAAGATTTCAGGGATATCCTTACGTTTACCATTGATCCCGTGGATGCCAAAGATTTTGATGATGCTATTTCTATCCGCAACCTCGATAATGGCTGCTATGAAATAGGGGTGCATATTGCCGATGTAAGTCATTTTGTACATCCCGGTACCGCACTCGATAAAGAGGCTTATAACCGTGCCACCAGCGTGTACCTGCCCGACCGGGTAAACCCCATGCTGCCCGAAAAAATTTCGAATGAACTTTGTTCGCTCCGGCCAAACGAAGATAAATACACTTTTTCCGCCGTTTTCCAGATAACGCATAAAGCAGAAATTAAACATAAATGGATCGGCAGAACGATCATTCACAGCAACCACCGCTTTACTTATGAAGAAGTGCAGCAAACGATAGAAACCAAGGAGGGGCTGCATTTTAAAGCCGTTTTACTGCTGAACGATCTTGCCCAAAAATTCCGTAAACAGCGTTTTTCAAACGGCGCCATTAATTTCTCCTCGCAGGAAGTAAGGTTTAAGCTCGATGAGCAAGGAAAACCGATTGCTGTGGAAATAAAAGAAAGTTTTGAAGCGCACCAGCTCATTGAAGAATTTATGTTGCTGGCAAACCGCACCGTGGCAGAATATGTTTCCAAGATAAAGATCAACAAGCATCCTATCCCCTTCCCTTTCCGCATACACGATGAACCCGATGCAGAAAAACTGAAACCCTTTGTGGCATTTGCCCGTAAGTTTGGTTATCATTTTGATATGATAGATGAAAAATCAGTGGCCTCTTCTTTTAACCGTTTGTTAAAGGAAGTGCATGGCAAGCCCGAGCAGCATGTACTGGAGCAGTTGGGTATCCGTACCATGGCCAAGGCGGTTTATACGTCTGAAAATATAGGGCATTATGGCCTTGGTTTTGAGCATTACTGTCATTTTACTTCACCCATCCGCCGTTACCCCGATGTACTGGTGCACCGCATTGTACAGCATTGCCTCGATAAAGACCTGAAGATAGACCGGCATATGGAAGAAAAATGCAAACACTGCAGCGAAAGGGAACGTGCCGCCATGGACAGTGAGCGCAGCGGAAACAAATACAAACAGGTGGAATATATGCAGCAGTTTTTGGGCGATGAGTTTGATGCGGTCATCAGCGGTGTTTCGCAATTTGGATTTTGGGCAGAAACGGTGGAACACAAATGCGAAGGACTGGTGAGTGTGCGTGACCTCAACGCCTATGATGATTTCCGGCTCGATGAAACAGATTATGCGCTGGTAGGACTGCGCACCAAAAAGAAATTCCGTATGGGCGATAAGCTGCGTATAAAAGTGGTGGCCACTAATTTAGACAAAAAACAGATGGACTATGAGTGGGTAACCGAAACGGTTACAAAAGCCGGAAAGAAAACGGAAAAAGAAACGAAAGGAAAAAAGAAAAAGGATAAATAATTCCCTTTTTGAAATAATTTAGCTCTAACACATAGTTTCACCATCCCGATAGCTATCGGGAGCATAAAGCCACACAAAGATTCATGAAATCTTTCGCAGCATTATCATCGGAATTCGAAGAAAAATTCAACCACAGGCATTTCCCGCAAAAACCCGGGAACCTGTATGATGCAGCCCAATACATTCTTGGTATTGGCGGCAAGAGGGTGCGCCCGGTTTGTGTATTGATGGGCAATGAACTCTTTGATGAGATAGACCCGGACGCCTTCCATGTGGCTGCGGCCATAGAACTCTTTCATAATTTCACCCTGGTACACGATGATATTATGGACCAGGCGCCGCTGCGCCGGGGCATGCCCACCGTTCATGAAAAATATGGTGTATCCACCGCCATCCTTGCCGGCGATGTGATGTTTACGCAGGCTTATGAATATCTTGCTCGCATTAAACCGCCCTTTCTGCAACCTGTTTTTACCTTATTCAATAAAACTAGTAAAGAAGTTTGCGAAGGCCAGCAACTGGATATGGATTTTGAAAAAACCACGCAGGTTTCAATGGAGGATTATTTAAAAATGATCACCCTTAAAACATCTGTTCTGCTTGCAGCAAGCCTGCAACTGGGGGCCATATTGGGTGGCGCCGGCGGTGGAAACCAGCAGCACCTCTATGAGTTTGGAAAAAACCTGGGTATTGCCTTCCAGGTACAGGACGATTACCTCGATGCCTTTGGTGATCCCCAAAAATTTGGCAAGCAGGTAGGCGGAGATATATTGGCCAATAAAAAAACTTTCCTGCTGCTTCACACGATGCAGGCGGCTGATAAAGTACAATCAACTTTACTTAATGAACTGCTGCAGTCTAAAGCCGCTGATAAAGTGACAAAAATGCTGCAATTGTACAGGGATTGCGGGGCCGATACCTGGGCAAATGCGCTCAAAGAAAAATACTATCAGAAGGCGCTTGATCATCTCGAAGAAGTGGCAGTACTTTCTGCCCGCAAGCAGGAATTAAAAGACCTGGCAAACTACCTCATGATGAGGGAAAGCTGATGAATTGCCCGGCTCTTAAGTCCCGGGCATTTGATTTTAAAATATTTTCTGTATTTTCCCTCTTATATCCAACTAAATTGTATGGCTAATTCTTTATTCAGAACAAAAGATATAACAAATATCATTGCAGAAGGCGCAGACGCGGGTCATGCTGGCGGGGGCTTAAAACGTATTCTTACTGCGAGAGACCTTACTTTTTTTGGCATTGCGGCCATACTGGGTGCGGGAAGTTTCAGCAGCCTGGGCAGTGCGGTTTTCAATGGAGGGCCGGGTGTTATCATCCTTTTCATCATTACAGCCATTGCATGCGGTTTTACGGCCATGTGCTATTCTGAATTTGCCAGCCGCATCCCGGTGGCAGGAAGCGCATACACCTATGCATATGCAAGTTTTGGAGAATTATTTGCCTGGATCATTGGCTGGGCACTTATCATGGAATACAGCATCGGCAATATTTATGTGGCATTCAGCTGGAGCGATTATTTTACATCCTTTCTCAGTAAACTGAATATACATATACCTGCCTGGCTGAGCACCAGTTATATGGAGGCAAAACATGCCGTGGAAGCTGGCAGTACCAATGCAGGCGAACTGGAAGCATGGAAAAATGCACCCATGCTGGGCGGGTTAAGGATCATACTGGATGTGCCGGCACTCGTTATTAACCTGCTTATCACCTACCTGGTTTATATTGGTATAAAAGAAAGCAGGAATTTCAGCAACATTATGGTGCTATTGAAAATGGCGGTGGTAACGCTCATTATTTTAGTGGGAGGATACCTGGTTTTATCAAACGGATTAACCATTAACTGGACACCGGCCAATGATGAAGGCCTGAGATCATTTATGCCAAATGGTTTTTCGGGTGTAATGATGGCCGTAAGCGGAGTGTTCTTTGCCTATATTGGCTTCGACGCGGTAAGTGTACTGGCCGAAGAAAGCAAGAACCCTCAAAGAGACCTGCCAAAGGGAATGATTTGGTCGCTCATCATCTGCACCATTGTTTATATTTTACTTACACTGGTGTTAAGCGGTGCCGTACACTATAAAAAATTTGATGGCGTGGGAGATCCGCTTGCCTTTATTTTTGAGCCGCAGAACCTGAATATCGGCTGGATGCAGTTCCTGGTGGCCATTTCGGCTGTAGTGGCCATGACGAGTGTATTACTTGTTTTCCAGATGGGGCAGCCCCGCATCTGGATGAGCATGAGCCGTGACGGACTGATGCCAAAAATGTTCCAAAAAATTCATCCAAAATATAATACGCCCTCCTTTTCAACCATTGTAACCGGCCTGGTGGTAGGCGTGCCGATTTTGTTCACCGATAAAACCTTTGTACTGGATTTCACCAGCATCGCCACTTTATTTGCGTTCGTTCTTGTTTGCGGCGGCGTTTTACTGATACCCCGTAAGGAGAAGCAGCCCGGCAAGTTTCATATGCCTTATATTAACGCACAGTTTATATTTCCTCTAATTGTGCTGGCCGCCATGGTGCTTGTACTAACATTGTCGAAGGGATATTTTACCAACTTGTTTAATTTCGATTTTTCTTCCAATGCAGATTATACTTCCGGAAAGGCAGGCTGGTGGAAAGTTGCCACACCGCAGATATCCCTCATCGTTTTCTGGCTGATTGCCATTGCGATGGCGATTGTAACATTTGTAAAAAAATACTCGCTCATACCATTAATGGGCGTCATTACCTGCCTATACCTGCTTACAGGCATGACCAGCAGCAACTGGATATGGTTCCTTGGATGGATGGCGATGGGGTTGCTGTTTTATTTTTTATATGGCTATAAGAATAGTAAACTGGCAACCGGGTAAAAAAATTGTTACAGGATTTTTTTCTTCGTGAGACTTTGCAGCTTCTCTGCGGAACATGGTGGCATAGCCACTTATTACATCATTGTACAACAAAGAAATTCAAGTTTTCCTAAAGCATTTATCTTTGCCTTATGAAATACCAGATAGGCGATAAGATCATTGTATTGCACTCCGACGAAGAAGGAACGGTTATAGACATCATCAACGATAAAATGGTACTCATTGATGTGCGTGGCGTGCGTTTTCCTGCCTACATGGACCAGATCGACTTCCCTTATTTTAAAATGTTCACCCAAAAAAAAGCACCCGAGAAGAAAAAGCTTTACGCAGATGAAATAAAAAAAGAAAAGAATAGCCAGTCCGCGGCTGCAAAAAAAGTAAAAGACGGCGTATTCCTCCATTTTATTCCTGTATTTGATAAGGATATTTTTGATGATGATGTGGTGGAGAAGATGAAACTTTATCTCATTAATCAAAACGAAGAAGCTTACGCTTTTGAATACAATCTCATTTTTGCAGGCGAAAGCAGCTTTGGCCTTAAAAACAGGATAGAGCCCCTGAGCGAATTCTATCTCCACGATGTACGTTTTGAAGACCTGAGCGACAGCCCCCGCTTTTCATTTGAGTTTTCGCTTATAAATGAAAATAAAAAAAAGGCCCCGTATTTTGAAACCTCTTTGAAACTGAAAGCCAAACAGCTTTTTAAAAAAATTGAAGAAACCCAGCTCAGGAACGAGCCCTTTTTTGCCTATGAACTTTTTACAAGCTATCCCGAAAAGGCAGAAGAAGAAAAAGTAGACCTTGGCAAACTCGGCAATGCGGGGTTCCGGGTGTACGATTCAAAGCATATCCGTCAAAACCTGCCACCAGCCCGCAGTGTCATCGATATTCATATTGAAAAATTGACAGACAATCATAAGCATCTCAGCAATTTTGAGATCATGCAGCTACAGCTTAAGGAATTTGAAAAATACCTGGAACTCTCCATCGCACATCATCAGCCATCACTCGTGGTCATCCATGGCGTGGGCGAAGGCCGCCTCAGAGATGAAATACATGAAGTACTCAAATACAAAAAAGAAGTTAGCTCGTATATAAACCAGTTTCACCCACTTTATGGGTACGGCGCCACAGAGATTTACTTTAAATATTGATCTTAATTGCACCGAAGTCTTCCCCAAAGATTGTCATAATTGCTTCATTTTCAGCTATTATCAATTTTACACAGGTTCTCAGAAAAAAAATAACTCCGCTTTTAGCATTTCTTTTACAATTATTTTGTTTAACCTTGCACTATCAATTATTAAACAAAACAAATTTTCATTTTTCACTAAAACCTTTGTTATGAAAAAATTCTCAACAATCACCAGTGCATTAATGCTGGTTTTCGCCTCAACAGTATTCGTATCCTGCGATAAAGACGATGATACAAACAGCACACAAACGGCCAAAGTATCAGCCACACACGCTTCCCCGGGTTCCCCAGCAGTTGACATTTATGTAGATGGCTCCAAAGTAACCACTACCCAACTGGCTTTCCCGAGTACCACCGGAACCAGTGGTAACCCTTACCTCACTGTAAATGCCGGCACCCGTAACATTAAAGTGTCGCCCAATGGCACACTTAATGTAATTAATGCCGATCTTGCCGTTGCTGCCAACGCTGCCTACAGCATATTTGCCTACGATGTCCTTGGGTCGGGCACAACTTTGAAAGCCCTCGTTTTGGGCGACAACCTGACTACCCCTGCGACCGGTAAAGCACATATCCGTTTCTTACACCTTTCGCCTGATGCGCCCAATGTAGACCTTGAATTGCTTAAAACCGGTTCTGCGGCCATTAATCTCACAAACATTCCTTATGTAGGCCCCAGTCCCAATGCAACTGCATTGAGTGCATTTACACCAATTGACGCCGGCTCTTATACCATAAATGTAAAACCTGCGGGAACTTCTACCGTTGTATTAAGCCCGGTAGTACCATTTGCAGCAGGGAAAATCTACACCGTTTATGCAAGAGGATTGCTTGCAAATGGGGTAGGTACAGCACTGGGCTTAAATGCCAGTGTTATTACACATAACTAAATCCAATATTGTCGGAAGGTTTATAGGGAAGAGGCTGCCTCGTAAAAGGCAGCCTCATTTTTTAAATCCCAATATGATTGTGGGGCTTTGGGTATTTCGTTTCTTTCCTTATTTCGCTCCACTATAAACTATAAACAATACCCCTCCTGCTACCAGGAGTCAAACCAGATTTTCCAGTCAGCGTGATCAATGTTTTAATTAAAAAATACTCTTTTAAAAAAAAATTAGCGCTTACCCCACTGAGGCCAAAACACAGAAGAATAAAATAGTATATTTGCATTAATAACCAAGCGATTAAAGTAATATGCTTAAACCAAAACTAAATCTTGGCTGTGGTACCGATATTAAAGAAGGTTACCTGAATGTTGATTATATTGATGGTATTGGGGTTGACCAGGTGGCAGATTTGAATGTATTCCCCTGGCCCTGGCCTGATAATACGTTTGAAGAAATAAATATGATGGATATTTTCGAACACCTTGAAAACCCCATTGGTTCGTTGCAGGAGATATACCGTATATCACAAAACGGGGCACTTATAAAAATAAAATCACCTCATTTTTCCAGTTGCGATGCATGGAACGACCTTACACATAAACACCCGTTGGGTGCCAGGGTGTTCACACATTTTTTGGTAAACAGCCACTCCACTTCGGCAGAAGTAAAACGAAGTATGAAGTTCAGGCTTCTGAAAAGGGAATTGCGCTTTGGCCGCCCTACCCGATGGCTTGGTTTCGGCTTTATTTTTTCAAGGATCATCCGCTTTTACGAACGTAACCTCTACGGTATCTTTCCTGCCGAAAATATTTATTTCGAATTGGAAGTGGTGAAGAGTTAAGTGGTTGGGTAATGCCTTAGGAAAAACACAAACGGCGAAACGATAGTATTGTTAACCGGCCCTTGAAAATGGGAAAACTTAAGCGTTTGCTTAAATGTTAATTTCAATGATCCTATGTATCTTTCTTTTTATCCTTTGAATTATTTTCATTTATAAGTAAACAGGTACCCCGTATAATTGGGAATTTTTAAATGAGTAAGTAGTATTATTTTTTGCTGATATCTTTTAAATATCGGTACAGATCGGCCCAATGTTGCGATGCCAGTGCAATCGTGCTTTCTTTAAGCGCTTTAATGGTATCTGCTATTTCAGCTGCGCCGAGTCCTTCATCCACGTTCAGCCAAAGCCCTTTGCAGCCAAGGTTCTTAGCCAGTTGCATATCGGTTATACGGTCGCCAATTACAAATGAATTTTCGATATCGTACGCTGGATTATTGAGGTATGCTGTAAGCATACCGGTTCCGGGTTTCCGGGTTGGCGCATTCTCTGCAGGGTAAGTACGGTCTATAAATACCTTTGAAAATACCACGCTTTCATTTTCGAAACTCTTCATTACAAAATGATGCAGCGGCCAAAAACTGTCCTCCGGAAATGCTGCAGTTCCAAGCCCGTCCTGGTTGGTTACCATCACCAGTTCATAATCAAATTCGGCTGCAATCCTGCGCATATAATAAAATGCATCAGGATAAAATTCCAGCTTGCTGAAAGAATCCAGCTGGTAAGTGGGGGGAGCTTCTTTAATAAGTGTGCCATCGCGGTCGATGAATAAAACTTTTTTTTTCAAGTGAAGTGGTTGATGTTTGATGGTTAAAGTTCAGGAGTTAATTGTAAGTTTGTCCCTAATGTTCTTAATCATTAATTCTTACATCTAAAATATTAAATAGTACTATGTTTTCCAGTAAAACCCAGATACGCATCCACTACGCACTTACCGATCAGATGGGAATGGTATATCACGGTCATTATGCCCAGTTTTACGAAATTGGCCGCGGTGAAGCCATCCGGCAACTCGGTTATACCTACAAAGATATTGAAGCAATGGGCATTATCATGCCGGTGGTGGATATTCACAGCCGTTTTTTGCAG
This sequence comes from uncultured Chitinophagaceae bacterium, assembly GCA_963754695.1. Classification (GTDB taxonomy): domain Bacteria; phylum Bacteroidota; class Bacteroidia; order Chitinophagales; family Chitinophagaceae; genus Ferruginibacter. The sequence goes on along the minus strand of CAVWGU010000005.1, from coordinate 104,173 downwards.
CCTGCAAAATATGATGATCTCATTACTGTAAAAACTACTTTAAAAGAACTTCCCCTGCATCATAAGATCGTATTTCACTCAGAAATTTACAACGAGGCCGGCGAATTGCTCAATACCGGCGATGTAACCCTTTACTTTATGACCGCAAACATGAAGCGGACCGAAATGCCTGCCGAGCTAAGAAAAAAACTTGAAAAATTCTTTTAACCAATTTATTTTTCAAATACGATATATCCCCAGGGTTTTAAATCAAAACTTTTGTTTGAACCAAGATCCCTTGATTCTGCAGGGTTGAACACATTCCTGTAAACGCCTTTTACGGGTTCATTGTCTATGGCACCATGCAGGTTTTCGTTACTGAAATTGAGTAAAACAAGCACTTCCCTTTTGCCATTTTTTCTTACATAACCCAGCACTTTATTATCGTGCCCTGTGCGCAGGCGGTAAGAAACAACAGAAGGATCGCCAGCACTTAATGCCACGTTATTTTTGCGGAGCTTTAGCAATACGTTATAAAAACCTTCCAGTTCATACTTCCCGTTCCATTCTATGGCATCTTTTTCGAAAAATTGCAGCCGCTTTTTATTGGGTAACTCCTGCCCGCTGTAAATGAGCGGTATCCCATCCCAGGTAAAACTGAAAACAGCCAGTGCAGGCGCCAGTTCGCCATACTTTTCATACTCAGTTCCGTTCCAGCTGTTTTCATCATGGTTGCTGGTGAACCAGAGCTGCTTCTTATGTTTTCCTCCGGCCGTATCGTAGCGGTGAAGCACCGAGTCGAGCTGGTCGAAACTTATCTTTCCCTGATAAAAATCCTGTGCTTTATGCATCCAGGTCCAGGTATACGCCGCATCAAAAACCTGCATATAATCCGGGTGTTCCAGTGCATCAAATTCACCCAGCCAAAAAAGTTTTTTTACCTTTTCAAGCTCGGGTTTCACTTCCTGCCAAAAATCGAGTTCCACCCAAAAAGCCAGGTCGCACCGGTAGCCATCAATATCCGTCTCTTTTACCCAGTACATCATGGCATCTTTCATGGCCTTTCGCAGAGCAGTATTTTTGAAGTCAAGTTCAATAATATCCTCCATCCCACTGGCCGCCTTAAAATTTCCCGTGCTGTCGCGTTCATAATAATCAGGATGCTCCAGGGTCCATTTGTGATCCCAGCCGGTATGATTGGCCACCCAGTCTATAATTACTTTAAATCCCATTTCATGTGCCTGTTTCACCAGTTCCTTAAAATCGTCCAATGTGCCAAACTCGGGGTTAACAGAAGTATAATCACTGCAGGCATAAGGGCTCCCCATACTGCCTTTCTTATTTTTTTGGGCAATAGGCGTTATGGGCATAAACCAAAGCGTTTCCACGCCCATAGCCCGCAGGCGGGGCAGTTCTTTGGCAAAAGCGTTGAAGCTGCCCTCTGCACTGTATTGCCGCAGGTTTACCTCGTACACATTTGTTTGCTGTACCCACAAAGTAGTATTCAGATCCATCGTATCCCTAAATTTTTTTTGATCGTTGTCTGATGCGGTATTGCAGCAGCACAAAACAAAACACAATGCAAAGCCTGTCAAAATGCTCCTCATAATTTTCGTTTAGGCTGTAAATTAACCGCTAATCGTCAAAAAAACAATTTAGGCTTAAATTTGCAGTAATGAAACAATTTACCATCCCGTTCACTTACCGGAGCACGCTCATTTCCGCCATCAAAAACAGCCGCAGGCTGCAGGATAAGATGAAGAAAGATTTTTCGCCCACCCTGCTCAATTTCGGGCCTGTGCAGATCTATCTTGCCCGTCATTTTGGGTTTTGTTACGGGGTGGAAAATGCCATAGAGATCGCATTCCGCACCATCGATGAAAACCCCGGCAAACGGATCTTCTTACTGAGTGAAATGATCCACAACCCCAAAGTGAATGCCGACCTGCAGGAACGGGGCGTTCAGTTTTTACAGGATACGTATGGAAACAAAATAGTAGCTTTTGAAACATTGACTAAAAATGATATTGTACTGATCCCTGCTTTTGGCACTACGTTAAAAATAGAGGCAGAACTCCGCCGTATCGGCATTGCCATCGAAAAATACAATACCACCTGCCCTTTTGTGGAAAAAGTGTGGAACCGCAGCGAACAGATCGCCGAAAAAAATTATACCGTGGTGGTTCATGGAAAACCAACGCATGAAGAAACCCGTGCCACCTTCAGCCATGCAGCTGCCGGCACGGCCACCATTGTGGTAAATGATATGAAGGAGACCATTGAACTCGCAAAATTTATCAGCGGAGAAAAACCTGCTCATGAATTTTACTCCGTTTTTGCGGGGCGGTTTTCCGACGGCTTTGAGCCAGGCAAAGACCTGGAACGCATTGGCGTGGTAAATCAAACCACCATGCTTGCCAGCGATACACAGGCCATTGCCGATTACCTGAAAGAGGCCATGGTTAAGAAATATGGACTTACAGAGGCAAATACAGAAGAACGATTTGCCGACACCCGGGATACGCTTTGTTATGCCACCAACGACAACCAGGGAGCTGTGTACGGAATGCTGGAACAGCCGGCAGACCTGGGCATTGTGGTGGGCGGGTACAACAGCAGCAATACCAGTCACCTGGTGGAACTCTGCGAAGAAAAGCTGCCCACCTATTTTATCCGGGATGCAGAAAAAATAATAGCTGCAAAGGAGATCAACCATTTCAACCTCCATGCAAAAACCGAAGAAGTTACCAAAGATTATTTGCCCGCAAAGCTGCCGGTAAAGATCCTTATTACCAGTGGCGCCAGCTGCCCCGATGCCCTGGTAGAACAGGTGATTCAGAAGCTGGTTTCGTTTTTTGAGGGAAGTAAAACTATGGAGGAAATTGAAAAAGAATTTATGTGAGCACTAATACACTCATCATAGGAATACTGGTTCTATTTTCCTTTAAGTAGTCTGAAAAAAAAGATACTCTATCCAGGCAGAGATTTCACCAAAACGCTTTTAACCAATTGGTCTGTGTTGCGAAAACCCCGCTCAGGCACAAAATTGGCGCAGCTTACAACTTCTTAGCCACCAGCTTGAGCGCTATATCCAGTTGCTCTTCCATGCTGATTTCGGTATTATCGATCACCACGGCGTCATCGGCCTTACGGAGGGGGCTTACTTCCCGGTTGGAGTCAATATAATCCCGGGTTTCGAGGTTGGTCTTTACCTCGTCTATCGTTACGTTTGGGTTCTTTGCATACATTTCTTTAAAACGACGCTCCACCCTTACGGCTATATCGGCCGTCATGAAGATCTTTAACTCAGCATCCGGAAAAACCGTGGTTCCAATATCCCGCCCGTCCATTACTATGCCTTTTGATATTCCCATGGCCTGCTGTTGCGCCACGGCAAATTTCCGCACGGCAGCTATGGCCGCCACATCGCTCACTTTTTCTGCCACTACCAGGTCACGTATCAGGTATTCCACATTCTCATGGTTAAGGAATATTTCTGATTGTTCAGATTTTGGATTGTATTCAAAATGCAGTTGAATCTCGCCAAGCGCTTCATCCACCTCGGCCGGATCACTCCAGTCTGTATTTTTCCGTAAAAAGTAAAGGGTTATGGCCCGGTACATAGCCCCGCTGTCGATATATACATAACCCAGGCTTTTGGCCAGTTGCCTGGCCAGGGTGCTTTTACCGGTGCTGCTCCACCCATCGATAGTTATGATGATCTTTTTCATGAATTTTAAGCTGTTTCGGGCTGTTTTTTGCGCTTTCCGTCAAAATATTTCGCCGGTTATTTTACCGGTTTCAGCGTACAAATACCCTATTTGAGGGTGAAAACCGCAATTTCCACATCGAAATACAATAAAACATAATACAGTGAGTTTACCCTTTAGAACATTATCCATTCCATCTCCATAAAAACGAACCCAGGGTGTAACAAACAGGGTTTACTGCGAAAATAAACTAAAAACAGGTAGTTTATTTCACCAGGCGGTAATAGGGTTCGCACAACACCACTTTTTTTGTTCAGACAGTAGCATATACTGGCTCCCCGGGATTTTTTTGTAATTCATTATTCACAATAAAATTCAGTATTATGAAAGCCATTTTAGTATTAGTAGCTATCCTGACTTTTCCTTTTGCGGGTATTTCTTCAGAAAATCAATCAACGGTATTGAATACCGCATACAAAACAACACCGCCCACGGGTATCCATTTTACATTTATACGTGGCCACAGGCAGGGAAACAATGTAGCTGTTATGTGGGGTGTAAACAACAACCGCGGTATACAGTATTTTAAAGTATACAGCACGTACCAGGACCCTTCTGATCCATATTCTGAATGGGAACTTAAAGGAACGGTGCAGCCTAAAAATCCGCATCTTACCAAATTTACCGACCGTGTGAATATTTATCCCGGTTATGTAAACTACAAGGTCGTGGCTGTAACAAAGGATGGCGAAATTGAATCGCCCATGTGCAGCATACTCGTTTCATTGAACTTATAAATTGTATACAGGCGGGCCTTCTGGCCCGCCTGTATAAATTGCTAATACCTATAAATCCAGTAATATGAAAAACAAATTTTACACTATCCTAATTTTATTCATCCTGTGCATGGGAACCGCAGATGCACAAATAACCACGCCGGTGATCAGGGCTAATTTTGGTGTGGATGGCGACCTGAGGTCTAATTTTTTCAACAACATACTGCAGGCCGGAAACGATGAGTGGTTCAGCAATGGAACGGCTGCAAACGGTACAGGTCAATATGTGATCGATACAAACGGGGCCGCTTCTATCCTTGCAGCTTATGCCGCAAGGCCGTTATCAAGAAAACAACCCTTTTCAAAACTGATGCGCCAGGACCCTTATTCCATTGTAAACAACAGGCTGGTACTGGACGCTGTTTTTCACCGGGATTATCATGGCGATGACAGCACAGTATTTGCATCGGGCAGCAATAAGAATGGCGATAGCCCCGGAAACTGGAGCTGTCCTGTTTCCCAGGGTATTCCCGATAAAAACGATATACTCGATGCCATGATCCATGTGCGCCGGGCCGGGCCAAATGTTACCGATACCATGTGGATGTTTGGCGGCATCTCTATTGAAAACACCACCGGTAACCGCTATTTTGATTTTGAATTATACCAAACCAATATTGCTTATAACCGCCCTACACGCACCTGGACCGGTTTTGGCCCCGATATGGGCCATACCAGCTGGACATTTGATGCATCTGGAAATGTGATCACGCCCGGCGACATCATTTTTTCGTTTGAATATGGCGGCAGCGGACTCAGCCTGGTACAGGCAAGGATATGGGTAAGCCAGGCTTCACTTTCCATTACCCCTGCTAACTTCAGCTGGGGCGGCTTATATGATGGCGCTTACAACAATGCGCCCTATGGTTATGCCAGCATTGCACCGAAAACTGCAGGCGCATTTTATTCAGGTTTGCACAATACCCTCACACAGTGGGCCGGACCGTTCGGGCTCATCAGGCAAAATGATGCACTCGTTACAAATTATGCGGCCATACAGTATATGGAGTTCTCTGTAAACATGAGCAAACTGGGTTTAGACCCGGGACACTTTTCACACAATGCCTGTGGCAATCCATTCAGGCGTGTATTGATTAAAACAAGGTCATCCAGCTCGTTTACGGCCGAACTGAAAGATTTTATTGCACCCTTCAGCATGTTCAACTATCCCATTGTGGATGCCACCACACAGTACACTTATTTTTGCCGCACCATGCCCAGTACTACGGTAAGTGTGTTTAACCCCATGCTTAATTCTACGTATACCTGGACAACGCCAAACGGGAATATAATAGGCGCCACAACCGGCACCAGTATTACAGTAAATGCCCCGGGGACTTACTATGTAACACAGCAATTACATTTAGACTGTCCTTTATATGCAATGGATTCTGTAAAGATCTTTTTTGATACTGTTTGCCAACTGCTGAAAACAAATGTGGTAGCCCTGAAGGGCGTGGCAGAAAACAGGCGCACTACGCTTAATTGGGATGTTACAGATAATGAAGATGCCGCAAGTTACGATATTGAATTCAGCACCAACAACAGGAATTTTTCAAAACTTGGAAACACCCCTGCAAAAAATCAAAGCGGGTCTGTTTCTTACAGCTATATTCAACCAGTGGAGCTTACAGGCGCTTCGCTTGTGTATTACAGGATAAAATGCATTGGTAAAAACGGTGCAGTTGTTTACAGTAAAACAATTGCCATCAGGTACGATGAAACAGCGTCAGCTGCCATATATCCAAACCCCACAAACGGCGATCTTTGGATAAGGAGTACAGAAAATGCAGCTTCTGTTGCAGTTGTAACCATTACAGATGTATATGGGAAAAAGCTCAAAAAAGCCAACCTAGGCCTGGTAAAAGGACAAAACGTACAGGCATTGCCTGGCCTTGAAAATATGCATGCAGGTATTTATATTGTAAAAGTATCGGTACAAAACAAAACTTATACGCAACGGATCATTAAAAAATAAACACCCTCATTTAAAACAAAAAAGGCGCTCCCTGAACAGGGAGCGCCCTTATTTTATAAAAGCTTTATCAGGCTTCTGATTTTTTCTCCTTCTTTTTTGGTTCCTCTTTCAAATGGAATTTCACTTTTTGATTTTCCTTATCCAGTTCGGCCATCAGTATATCGCCGGCCTTTACATGCATGTTCAGTATCTCTTCTGCCAGCGGGTCTTCGAGGTATTTTTGGATCGCCCTGTGCAGCGGCCGGGCGCCGTATTGACTGTCGTATCCTTTTTCGGCAATAAAATTCTTGGCTTCTTCGCTCAGCTCAAGTGTAAACCCAAGATTGATCAGGCGTTTCATCACACCTTTCATGAGAATGTCGATGATCTCAAATATATTCTCTTTACTAAGCGAATTGAATATCACCACATCATCGATCCTGTTTAAAAACTCAGGACTGAATGTACGCTTCAAAGCTTTTTCAATAACGGCCTTATTGTTTTCGTCGCTGTGTTCCATGCGGCTGGCAGTGGCAAAACCCACTCCATCGCCAAAATCTTTCAACTGGCGCACACCAATATTAGATGTCATGATGATCATGGTGTTTTTAAAATCCACTTTGCGGCCAAGTCCGTCGGTCAGCTGCCCATCATCCAGCACCTGCAATAAAATATTGTAGATATCCGGGTGTGCTTTTTCAATTTCATCCAGAAGGATCACGCTGTAAGGTTTGCGGCGTACCCGTTCGGTGAGCTGGCCGCCTTCTTCGTACCCTACATAACCGGGAGGCGCTCCTATTAAACGGCTTACCGTAAATTTTTCCATGTATTCGCTCATATCGATCCGTATAAGCGCATCATCACTGTCGAACATATGACGAGCCAAAGCCCGTGCCAATTCTGTTTTACCCACACCGGTAGGCCCAAGGAAGATGAATGTGCCGATCGGTTTCTTAGGATCTTTCAGCCCCACCCTGTTGCGCTGAATGGCTTTTACCACTTTCTGAATGGCATCGTCCTGTCCTATTACAGCACCCTTAAGATCATCGCCCATGCGGCGGAGTTTATCCGTTTCGGCCTGTACCATCCTTTTTACGGGTATGCCTGTCATCATGTGTACCACTTCGGCAATATCTTCTTCAATGATGGGGTAGCGTTTACTTTTTGTTTCTTCTTCCCAATCATTTTTTGCTTTTTCCAATTGCTCCTGCAGGCGCTTTTCCGTATCACGCAAAGATGCTGCTTCTTCAAATTTCTGGCTCTTTACCACCTTATTTTTTTCGAGTTTGATATCCTCGATCTTCTTTTCAAGTTCCAGGATAGATTCGGGTACATTGATGTTCTTTATGTGCTTGCGGGCACCCACTTCATCGAGCACATCAATGGCTTTGTCGGGCAAGAGGCGGTCCGTCATATACCGGTCGCTCAGTTTTACACAAGCCTCAATGGCTTCATCGTTGTAGGAAACATTGTGATAGTCTTCGTACTTGCTTTTGATGTTAATGAGTATCTGGATGGCTTCTTCCACAGAAGGCTGTTCTACCAGCACTTTCTGGAAACGGCGGTCGAGTGCACCGTCTTTTTCAATATGCATCCGGTATTCGTCGAGCGTACTGGCGCCAATGCACTGCAGTTCACCCCGGGCAAGCGCCGGTTTAAATATGTTGGAAGCATCCAGCGATCCGCTTGCGCCTCCTGCACCCACAATGGTGTGGATCTCATCTATGAAAAGAATGACATCCCTGTTTTTTTCAAGCTCATTCATGATGGCCTTCATCCTTTCTTCAAACTGGCCACGGTATTTTGTACCGGCCACAAGTGCCGCCAGGTCGAGGCTTACCACACGTTTGTCGAACAGAACACGGGATACTTTGCGCTGCACAATGCGCAGAGCAAGTCCTTCTACAATGGCTGTTTTACCCACGCCCGGTTCGCCAATTAAAATTGGATTATTCTTTTTACGGCGGCTGAGTATCTGGCTCACCCGTTCAATTTCGTTCTCCCTTCCAACTATGGGATCCAATGCACCCTGTTCTGCCAGCCTGGTGATATCCCGCCCGAAATTATCAAGCACGGGCGTTTTTGTCTTGGGCTGATTGGCACCGGCTTTTTGCTGACGCTGTTGCCCGTATTTTTTTTCTTCATCGAACTCATCTTCCTCATTGTACTCGGCCTGCGGCGGGTTTTCGGTTTGAAAACCAGATTCGTTCTTAAATGCATCGTAATCCACATCAAACTGGTTGAGTATTTGCGTGGCTATATTCTCTTTATTTTTTAAAATCGAAAGCATCAGGTGCTCGCTTTCCACATACTGGCTTTTAAGCGCCTTGGCTTCCAGCACGGTTATACGCAGCACTTTTTCTGCCTGCTTGGTAAGCGGTAGGGAGTTGATGTTGGCGATGTTCTTACCGGTTTTGTCTTTAACCGCCATTTCAATCTCCTTGCGCAATTCGTAAAGGTCGATATTCAGCGATTTGAGAATTTTAACAGCGGTATTTTCGCCATCCCTTATCAGGCCCAGCACAATATGCTCGGTGCCAATAAAGTCATTTCCCAACCTTAATGCCTCTTCCCTGCTGTAGGAAATGATCTCTTTTACCTGAGTTGAAAAATTATTATCCATTCTTCTTTATTTGGTTATACAATAATAACGAATATTTACGGCCACCGGGTTGTTAAAAACTGTAAATGTTGATATGTTGAAAAATCGGCATACCCAAACAGTTTAAAAAATATTCTCACATACGAATTTTACATTATTTTACAGCCTACCATAACTACAGTTCAATGAATGTCAAAATAGATACCAAAGAGAAATTTACCGTCATCCGGCCGGTTGAAGCCGAAATTCCTGCTAATATGACAGCAGAAATGGGTAATTTATTGTCTTCCTTCATAAAAAAAGAGCCGCCGCATGTTGTTTTAAATATGGCAGATGTTAAAAATATCAGCGAAGAAGCCGCCCACAGCATTGCCATCATCCAGCACGAGTTCTATGAAAAGAACTTTTCTTTCGTGATTTGTGAATTACAGGAAGCAGTGGAGGCTTTGTTCGAAAAGATGGAGCTGATGGAAGTAATGAATGTAACTCCCACAGAAAGCGAAGCGTGGGATATCGTTCAGATGGAAGAAATTGAAAGGGAATTGCTGGGAGATTTTGATGAAGGGGAAAACTGATGCAGCAGAAACAAATAATAAATTGTCTTGCAATTATTTCATAATCTTTGCATTAACTTAATTTTTTGCAGTACAGCACCACATAAAAATTTTAGCCATTGCTTGCGCTTACCATACTTGGAAATAACTCGGCCATACCGGCCTACGGGAGAAATCCCACGTCGCAGGTTTTACAAACCCAGGATGAATCCTACCTTATAGATTGCGGAGAAGGTACACAGCACCAGATGATCAAGTATAAGATCAGGAGAAGCAAGATCAACCATATTTTCATTTCGCATATGCACGGCGACCATTATTTTGGCCTCATTGGTTTTTTAACCAGTATGGGATTGCTTGGCCGATCCACCGATATGCACCTCTATGCCCCGCCAGAAATGGAAAAGATCTTACAGCTTCAGTTAGATGCGGCAGACACCGTGCTTCCTTACAAACTTTATTTTCACCCTATTACAAAAGAAGGCCCGCTGGCAAATGATAAAAGGCTTTGGGTAGATTGTTTTAAGGTAAAGCACCGGATCGACTGCTGGGGATTTCTGTTCAGGGAAAAAAAGAACCCAAGGCATATTGATCCCGAAAAAGTAAAATCTTACGAAGTGCCTGCAGCTTATTATGAAGAACTCCAAAAAGGAAAGGATTATAAAACCAAAAAGGGCGATATCATCCTGAATGAAGAGCTCACCACGGCCGCTTCGCCGGCCAAAACTTATGCATACTGTGCCGACACTATTTTTGATGAAGACATTGCCGAAAAAGTAAAAGGGGTTGACCTGCTCTACCATGAAGCCACTTATCTTAAAGGGCTCGAAGACCGTGCTTTCCTGCGCTTCCACAGCACCACGCAGCAGGCCGCTGAGATCGCCAAACTTTCCGGCGCTAAAAAATTACTGATCGGGCATTTTTCTTCCAAATATGAGGTATTGGACGATTTTTTAACCGAAGCCTGTGAAGTTTTTCCGAATACGGAGCTGGCGCTTGAGGGGATATGTTTTAGGGTGTGAGCATTGAGCTGTGAGCTTTGAGAGGTGAATTTCAGTATAGTTTATTGTTGTGCATAAGATAAATTGTAAGCATCATCTCCTATCCTGTATCCTGCATCTCGTATCCTGCATCCTGCATCATTTACCTATTCTTCATCTCTTATAACATAATTCGTCCAGTCGGCCATGATCCATTTGTAAAATTCGGGGAACCATTTTCGCCAGGCTTGTTCATTATGCCGGCTATCGGGGTCAATAACGGAGTAAATAATACCAGCTGAATGGGTGCCTAGTTTTTCGGCAATACGATCCATATCTTTTACGTAGCTGCCTCCCTCTAACCCTCCCATATAAAAGAAATATTTGCCCGAAATATTCGTAGCTGCTTTCTCTGTAAAATCATCTACCGGCAATGCGGTCCAAAAAGCGGGAGAAAAAATTCCTGCCTTACCAAATACCCCCGGATACTTTAAAGCCGCATAGTAAGAGATCAGCCCTCCCATAGAACTCCCGGCCACGATGGTATTTTCTTTTGAAGACAGTGTGCGGTAATGCCTGTCAATATAGGGCTTCAGCGTTTTTACCAGGAAATTCACATACGCTTCCCCCTTCCCTTTTCCAAATCTTTCGTTATCGAACGGATTGTATTCATTCATACGTTCCGGGCCATTGTCGATGCCCACCACAATACAGGCGGGAATATTTTTTTTACTAAAGCTGTCGAGGCATTCATCCACTCCCCATTCTCCGTATCCAGCTGTGTATTCATCAAAAACATTCTGGCCATCGTGCATATACAAAACCGGGTACTTTTTTTTTGATGTGGCATAGCCAGCAGGCAGGTATATCCAAACCCTTCTTTTACTGTTGAGTTCCGGCATATAAAAAGCCGTATCCATTACGTTTACATGCGCAGAAGCCGTATGTTGTTTGGCTACCGGCGCAAAATCATCCTTCCAGCCATCAATGCTATAAGCAATACTGGTATCCGATTCCAGTTTTACCAGGTTATTCTGCACATCGGAACCGGTTGGCGTGCATTGCACTTTGTTCCAACTGCCACGGGTAAATTTAAATTCGTACACGTCTTTTGGCAGGCTGAAGCTGGCCGACCATTCCTTGTTTTCTTCAGAAAAAATAAGTTTGGCCACTGCGGGGTTCCAGCCATTAAAATTCCCCGCCACGTAAAGGCTGTCGTTTTCGTGTGAAGCGGGTATGCTCTTTACAACAATTTTCAACTGATGCTGTGCCTGAAGCGAAAATGCCAGGCATAGAAATAAAAAACAGGAGATCGTTTTTTGGAACATGGCTATGCTTGGGTGTCGAGATAGTTTTTTACTTTCTGCTGCAGTTGACCACTCAGCGGCACACCCGGCAGTCGCAGCACATTTTGCATGATATGCATTTCGTGTAAAAATGCTTTTATACCTGCCGGATTGTTTTCGGTAAACATCAGGTTATAGGCTTCCATAAGTGTATCGTTTATTTTTTTTGCCGATGGATAATTTCCCTGGAGGCAAAGCCGTACCATATCGCCAAATTGTTTTGGAAAGGCATTGGCAGCAACGCTTATCACACCGTCCATACCGCATGCCATTTGTGGAAGCGCCAGTGCATCATCGCCACTCACCACCAGAAAATTAGGCGGGGCATCTTTCAGTATGGCCATGCATTGGGCCATATCTCCACCGGCTTCCTTAATGCCGGCCACATTATCCACTTCGCTAGCCAGGCGCAGCGTTGTGGCAGCTTCCACATTACGGCCGGTGCGCCCGGGTACATTATAAAGGATGACCGGTTTGGGGCTTTTTTCTGCAATCATGCGGTAATGCTGAAAAATACCTTCCTGCGAGGGTTTGTTGTAATAAGGGCTGGCGCTCAATACGGCCACAGCCCCATCGAGGGGCATGGCTTTAATGTCATCCACCACTTCATGGGTATTGTTGCCTCCAATGCCCACCACTACCGGCACACGGCCATCAATATGTTTATAAGTGGCATTTACTATGTCTATTTTCTCCTTTTTGCTAAGTACGGGTGTTTCCCCGGTGGTGCCCAGGGTTACCACATATTCCACGCCATTGCCTATGATATGATCAAGGAGTTTACCCATCGCTTCAAAATCTACCGCTCCTCCTTTTGTAAATGGCGTTACCACGGCCACGCCTGTTCCTTTTAATGTATTGCGTAAACTCATGTAAGAAATTTTAGCGAAGTTATTAAATACGGTGGAAATTTTGGGGAAGTAATAAAATGAGTAGTGGGTTTACTGAAACATCACAGTATGCGAAGCAATTTTATAATCGAAAATTTAATCTGACAATTGATCTAACGATTATTTATAGAGTCGGCATTTACTCAGAAATAACAATATTTTTATACTTATGGGTTGAACTCCCTCTGATGGCGGGGTTTCACGGAACTTGCTTTGAACAGGTTATAAGAGCGGTGAAAACCCCGCCGTGACAGAAATTTTAGGAAGTTATTAAATACGGTGGAAATTTTGGGGAAGTAATAAAATGAGTAGTGGGTTTACTGAAACATCACAGTATGCGAAGCAATTTTATGATCGAAAATTTAATCTGACAATTGATCTAACCATTATTTATAGAGTCGGCATTTAGTCAGAAATAACAATATTTTTATACTTATGGGTTGAACTCCCTCTGATGGCGGGGTTTCACGGAACTTGCTTTGAACAGGTTATAAGAGCGGTGAAAACCCCGCCGTGACAGAAACCCAAAGCCGTATCCCAGTAATTGAACCTGTGAATTTAAATTATCTCATATACTATTCAAACCGGAATAAAAAAGGAAAAATAAATATCACCACTATTGCCCAGATGATATAAACCGGAAGAAATTTGGCAATGGCATTTTCAACTTCACTAATACCGGCTTTCCCGGAAACATATCTAAAAAGCCGGAAAGCCACAAGCAGCAGGTTTGAAAGTATGAGAATATTTCCGCCTAAAACGGCCAGCCTGTTTGCTGTAATTCCCCAGGCCGATATCCTGAATAAAATAGCAGATAGCGCTATGCAGTTTACAATTACCGTTACAACTGATAACGCCAGCAGTATATAACTGCCTGCCCTGTTCTCCTTCTTTTTAAAAGTTTCCGACACTGAAAATAATATGATGGCCATAACCCCGATTAGCAGAAAATTAAAGATCATCAGGAACTCCCTGTCCTGATACGGGTCCTTGCCCGAAACCAAGATCGCAGTTAAATACACAACCAGGGTGATCAAAACCAGCGGACTGAAAATTTTTGCAATAACCGGCGAAACCCGGTTAACTAAATGCGGATTGGTTTGTGTTATATAAGTTGCCACAACGGGAACTGCAGAAAGGCCGAAAACAACAATGTATTCTGTATAAAATTTTTCTATGTTTAAACTTATAAGTTGAAATAAACCGATGGTAATTGCCGTAAGAATGCCTCCTCCAATAAGTATAAGTGTGGTCATTATTACGAGGTCGCCATTGTACCTCAGAAAGTCGAGCCGCCCGGCTGTATTGCTTTGCTGATAGCCAATGTAAGTAACCCCCAAAACGGCCCACAAAAACAGCGGCAAGTGAACACAGGCCAAAACCAGGGTATCGCTTTTATTGTTTGCAGGCAAAAGATTAATAAAGACCAGGGCAATTAAAATAATAAGCCCTGTAAAAAGCATATTCCTTTTTGAAATCCCATTTTTCCAGCTAAAATAAATTGTCAAAATGGGAAATACAATGAACCCAATGTTTCTCTGGTAAAAAGATGCTTCATCTATTGAAAGTATGGCAGGAAGTTTGGCAATTAAGCCTGCCAGTAAGGAGGCAAATATTACCATGCCCAGTTCACGCTTGCTCCCCCAGGATATTTCAGCGTCTTCATAATTAAGCCGCTCATGCCAAAAGGCAGCCAGTTTTCTATCCTGCACATCGGGGTAAATTAAATTGAATTCTTTTTTAAAAGCAGCTTTATTGTTCTGGTACAACTTTTCAAGTTCCCCTGGTTCATCTATTTTTTCTAGCAACTCAGCCCTGGTCATGTTATTTGATTTTATTGCCTGTACTTACGCCCCCTACAGCTATGTTTGCAATAGTTAACCTCTTAGAAAATATAAAGTAACAGAAATTTCAGAATATTGGCATTATTTTTCTCAGCCGGCGGCCGGCCAGGCTATCATCCTGAACCACAGGTTTATGACTAGTTGCATTGCTCAAAAATGGGTTAACAGTAAATAAAAAACCCCTGCTATTAACAGGGGCTTCCATTTTTCTCAAGGGGTTGTATAATTTATACGATCCTGCTTTTGGCAAGGTAGTTTTTATCTTTAGCGTAAATAAAAATGCAGGATCCGTTCTTTATTTTATCGATGATGGGCCTCTTCAGTTTTTCTGAAACTGCCGGGCATCCCCAGCTCCGGCCAATATAACCCTGGCCCCGGATATAATCTTCATTTACATAATCGGCCCCGTGTATAACAATATCCCGGTCGAATGCCTTATCATTGATTCCTTTTTCGAGGCCACGTAACTGGAGGCTGTAACCGTGCTTGCCCATATAGGTGCCGGATGTTAAGTAAAATCCCAGGCTGCTGGTAAGACTTTCGGGCTCATTTGAAAAACGGCTGGCATATTCCAAACCCGAATTTTGGCCATGGGCCACGTAAGTATGAAAAAGTATTTTACACCTGTTCATATCAATAACAAACATCCTTTTTTCGGCCGACGATTTAGAAAAATCGATTATGGTCATTACCGAACTGTTGCCAAGCTTATGATTTGCCCTCAAATATTCATACCCCTTCAGGGCATAGGCAAATGCTTCTTCGGAAAGCCCTTTATTGTTGAGCCTTAAACTATCATAAATAAAAAAGTATGCGGAAGAAGAAGCGCCGGTTGCTGCAGGTTTAACAGCTGCGGTGGCCCAGGTTTTTGAATGAATAAGATGAATGGGAAGCGGTTTGGAAAAAGCCACAGGGATGTGCAGCAAAAATAATGCACATACAAAAAAAACTATAGTTTTTCCGGAATTGGTGTTTTTCATCTTAGATAAAGGTTACCTGGTTTTAACGCTTTTATTGAGGAAATTGTTGCCCGCTGCCCTGATCTTTCCTATTGCAAAATTAGCCCACTGCTCTGCCTTATGCCCTTTTGACCTGTTAAGTTTTGTCCTATTCAAATTAAATATATTTCACATGTTATTATGGATCGAATAATACAAAATCCTTCTTTTTCAATATTTTATAAACTTTAAAAGATCGGAAGGGATTAGAAGAATAACTACAAATTGTTAAAACAGCTTTTTCAGGCCTGTACGCAGTTTTACATAGAGCCAGAAAGATTTCGACGCCAACTGCCTATCTTGCGGCCGAATTAAACCAAAAAATACTGTTTTTGAACATGCCCGAAGTACAAGCAGGTAAAACGAAAATCTATTTTTCAAATCTAGACGGTTTGCGTTTTTTCTGCTTCCTGGCGGTTTTCCTCTTCCACAGTATCTATTCAGAAAAGCCGGAAATATATACTTCGCCGCTGTTCCGTTTTTTAAAAGACAGGCTTTTTCACAACGGTTTTTTGGGGGTAAATTTCTTTTTTGTACTTAGTGGTTTTTTGATCACCTACCTGCTGATCAAGGAAAAGCAATTGCATGGAAAGATAAATGTGCCAAATTTCTGGATCAGGCGCATCCTGCGTATCTGGCCGCTGTATTTTGCCTGTGTGTTTCTGGGCTTCGTTATTTTTCCGCTTGCTAAAAAATTCAGCGGAGGCGCTTCTGTGGAAACAGCCAATATCTGGTATTACCTGGGGTTTATCAATAATTTCGATTATATCAATAAAGGCATGCCCGATTCGCCTGGACTGGGTGTACTCTGGAGTATTGCCATAGAAGAGCAGTTTTACCTGGTTTGGCCTTTGATACTGGCCCTGCTGCCGGTTAAAAGATACTGGATCGCCTTTACCGTCATTATTCTTCACAGCTGGTATTACCGTGCCGGTCACGATGTACCTATACTGCACGAAATGCATACGTTTTCCTGCATTGGCGATATGGCCACGGGCGCATTGGGGGCATGGCTGGTAAGTGTTTCTGTACCATTCAGGAATTTTATCAACCGGATTCCCAGGGCAGTCATCCTGCTGTTTTACCTGGCTTTCTTCGGCATTATTTTTTTGCGGCAGGATATTTTACTGGGAAACCAGTTTATCCGCATATTTGAAAGAAGCATACTGGCATTTACCATCATTTTCATCATACTGGAACAGTGCTTTGCTGAAACCTCTTTTGTAAAAATGTCATCGTTAAAACAGGTTACCAATTGGGGCGTTATCACTTACGGCTTATACTGCCTGCACTTCATTATCATATCGTTGGTTACCGGTGCAACAAAGAAATTGGGACTCGACCAGCAGCTCTGGCAGGTTGTTTTACTGCAACCCCTCATTAGCCTTGCACTTACCATTGCCGTAGCATGGTTGAGTTACCGGTTCTTTGAACTTCCGTTCTTAAAACTCAAGAACAGGTTTTCTTATATTGTAAAGGAATAGCGTTACTGTTTTACAACCGTATGCAGTTGCGATCCTGCTGCTGTAATGATCTTAATAAAATAAGTTTGGTTTATATAACGGCCCAGGTCAAGGTAAAAAGAACGTTGCTGCACCTGACGCTCGGTTCTTTTAAATAATAAGGCTCCCCTGCTGTCGGTTACCATAATTTCTGCATCCTGTTTTGATGGTAATTGCAGGGAAACCGTTACACCATTGCTGAACACAGACGGGAATACTTTTGTTTGAAATCCATTGGCCTTTGTATCAACCATTACAATGGGAGAATAATTTACTGTGCCTGATAAAGTTTTTGCAGCAATACGGTAAAAGTTCTTCCCGGGGGCCGGGCTATCATCTATTGTTGTTTGTGTCTTCAAATGGTAATCAGCACGGTTGTCTGATTCAGCATACAGGTTTGAAAAATGCATGCCATCGCTGCTTTTTTGTATATCAAAGTTTTCATTGCTGCACCAGGCACTCCATTGCAGGTATACTTTATTTTGGCTATAAGATGCAGCCAGGCTTCCAAACTTGCAGGCTACGGTAGTGAAAAAGAAATTCTTTTCTATCACTTTTTGTGCCAGCACGGTATGCCCTGCAGGATTGAGATGCACATTGTCGCCCAACGCATATTCGGGACGGATGATGATGGGCGGATCCAGTACAATATCTGTCCAAAAATCGATCGAATAAACCCCAAATGTCTGCAAAATTAATTCCTTGAGGTCTTTGAGACGTTGCCTTTCCCCGGCCGCAGGATTAAAATCGTCCCTGGGCTGAGTGGTAGTGATATAACAGGCAATTCCGGCGGCGTTGGCCGAATCCTTGATCGTTTGCAGGCAAAAGATCACATCGTTATACGGCAGCCACTGGTAATTGTTGCTGGGAAAGTTTACAATGATCACATCGGGTTTGGGTACGAGGTTCACAGCCCTGGTAATGTTCATGGAAGGATTGGGTGCATTACGGCCGGGCGGTGGCACGTAAGAGCTTGGCATGGCCATATAGCAATCGGTGCCGGGGGTGCCAAAATTATAAAGGGTATCCAGTATATTCAGATCCTTATAGTATTGTTTTACTTTACCGGCATAACTTTGAGCAGGAAGTACGCCGGTACCATAAGAAGTAGAGGAACCCAGTATGCATATTCTTTTATTCTGCGAAAATAAGTTGCAGCAAACTGCCGCAAAGGCAATACTTAAAATGAACCTTTTCATGGTTATATATTTTAGTAAGAGCAGGTGTAAACGAGGTCGGGGAAGTTCGAAAGGATATGAAAGTACAAATCTACTGTAAGATACAACAAATTGCGTATGCCAATCATCAAATAGTCTTAATTCTTTTGAGTAATTTTAACCCCAGACGCATCAATACAATCAATTAATATGGCGGAAGCCCTTAGTAACGAAGAGATAATCAGTTTTTTAAAAGAAAATTATCAAAGCACCGGGTTTACCGATGGCCTTAAGATAAAATACCGTTCGCTTATTTGTCCATTTACAGATCTTATCCCATTGGTGGAGCCCGGCCAGTTGGTGGGCGACGTGGGATGCGGTTCGGGACAGTTTCTTTTACTGGTGAACCGTTTTGCACAACCGGCGAAAGTATTTGGCATTGAAGTGAGCCAGCAGCTAATTGATAACGCCAACAGGCTGTTTCATAAAATGCCCCCCAATAAATATGGCTTTGAAGTGTTTGACGGCATTCACTTTCCGGACACCCTGAGCGTAATGGATATCATCTTCCTCGTGGATGTATTGCACCACATACCCAAAAAAAAACTGGAGGCTTTTATGGCCAACCTTGTTGCCGTAATGAAACCGGGCGCCAGGCTTATACTCAAAGATATTGACCGCAGCAGCCCGCTGGTGTATTTCAACAAACTGCACGATATCATTTTTGCCGGAGAAATTGGAAACGAAATCAGTAAAGATGATGCATCTTTGCTGTTAAGAAAAAACGGACTGGATATAATTGAAGAATCAAAACGGACCATGTATGTCTATCCCCATTACACGATCATTGCAAAAAAATAACCATATCAATAAGTGGTTCATTCTTTTTTGCTTTGCGCTGCTTTCTCTTTACCCTGTGTACCGTAATTTCTATTACAGCAACGGCCTGCTCACTTATGAACGGCACAGGGCAGTAATAGAAGGCCGTTCGGAATTTTATAATCCCTGGCAATACCGGGTGCTTTGCCCTTATACGGTGGAAGGAATGCTCTGGCTGTACAACCATACGGTTGATAAAATTTTCCCTGTTGAGCAAAAATTACATTTTAACATAGAAAGTACATCCGGTACCAGTGGAGAAACCGAGCTGTTCATAAAACTGATGCAAACACCGGGTGCGGTAAAATATATGCTCATCTTCATTTTCCTGAGGTGGGCCCTTCACTTTGTCATTTTTTGCCTGCTGTGGCGGCTTTGGCAGCATTTTATCAGCAGCAACTGGCTTCTTTTTTTTGGGATAAATTTTACGGCGCTGGCCTTTGGAAATGCAGTCACAGCTGCCGATCTCTCCTTTAATACCTATGCAGATATTATTTTTTACCTGCTTACAGCGTTGATCATTGTAAAGAAGAAAAACCCTTTATGGCTGTTGCCCATTACCTTAATGGCCGCATTTAACCGTGAAACCGGTTTACTCATTCCTGGTCTTTACTTTATTTCGCAAATGGATTTAAGCAGGCTCGGAAGCAAGGGGTTTTCAATGAAAGATATTATCTGGCCCAAAAAAGCAACATGGCTGCTCACCATTTTACTCTATGCGATGTTCCTGGGTATTTTTGTTTACCTCCGCTGGTATTTTGGATACAGGCCGCAGCAGGTCTGGAAAGTTCCGGCAGGACTTCCCATGCTCAAACTTAATTTAATGAGCGCTGTAGGCGTAAAAGCCTATATGGAACTGATAGGTACATTCGGGGTTATTCCTTTCATCATTTTATATAAATTCCGTTCTTTCCCTTACCTGCTCAAAAAATGGTTCCTTTTCCTGGTGCCGGTCTGGTTTGCGGTACATTATGTATCGGTGGTGGCATACCAAACAAGATTGTTTATGGTGCCGATCTTGCTTATTTTTATGCCTATGATAATGTGGCTGCTGGAAAACAATATTCGCTCTAAACAAACATCAACTCCTTAATGACAGCATTCCTCAAACTGATACGGCCAAAGGATTGGGCAAAAAATTTATTCATTTTTGTACCACTTTTCTTTGCAGGAAGGTTTTTTGAACAGGATATTATCGTTTCCCTTATGGGGGGATTTATCTGTTTTTGCCTGGTGGCCAGCGCTGTTTACATCATTAATGACTACAGGGATATAGAAGAAGACAAAGTTCATCCTGATAAGAAAAGCAGGCCGCTTGCCTCGGGGCAAATTTCAAAAATGAATGCCATCCTACTCTGCTGCCTGTTCCTGCTGGCGGGTTTTACAGGCGCCTGGTTCATCAGGGATAAATTCATGTTTGTACTGGGCCTTTATTTTTTGCTGAACCTCGCTTACAGTTTTGGATTGAAGAATATACCAGTACTTGATATCTGCATGATTGCCATCGGTTTTGTTTTGAGGGTAAAGGCCGGTGCGGTCATTGCAAGGGTTGGCCTCAGCGAATGGCTCACGGTCATGGTTTTCCTGCTGGCACTCTTTATGGCCCTTGCAAAACGAAGGGATGATGTACTGCTTAAATTATCTTCAGGCGTGGATATGCGCAAATCTGTAAAAGGATATAATCTTCCTTATATTAACGTGGCCATTCCCCTTATTTGTGCAGTAATGATCGTTTCGTATATCATGTATGCCATGTCGCCCGAAGTGGGTGCAAGGCTTGGAACTTACCGTGTCTATTACACTACCTTGTTTGTGATCATGGGCATATTCCGTTACCTGCAGCTTATTTTCGTGGAAGACAGATCACAATCCCCCACACAAATATTCTATAAAGACAGGTTCATACAGGCAAGCATCCTGTTGTGGATACTTTGCTTTTATATTATTCTGTATGTAAAAGACTTCACCCTTTTTAATTGACTTTAATTTGCCAAAAGAGATTGCTTTTTTCGATTTCGACGGAACGGTAACCCGCAAAGACAGTATGCTGGAACTTGCGAAATTCTATAAGGGAACCACAGGATTTTATGCCGGAATGATCATACTGCTGCCATCTCTCATTGCGCTAAAAACACGCCTGCTAAGTGCGCAGCAGGCTAAAGAAAAATTGCTCACTAATTTTTTTGGCGGCATGCACACAAAAAGCTTTGATGCGCTTTGTACCAAATTCAATGAACAGAAAATGCCCCGGCTGCTCCGGAAAAATGCAGTTGATAAAATTACTGAACATAGAAGTAAAGGACATGAAGTGGTGCTGGTGTCGGCATCAGCGGAAAACTGGATATTGCCTTTTTGCAATGAAAACGGCCTGAAATGCATCTGTACAAAACTTGAAGTGGTCAACGACTGTATTACTGGTAAATTAAATGGGCTTAACTGCAATGGCACCGAAAAAGCAAACCGCATCAGGGCAGCATACAACCTTTCTTCTTACCAGCATATTTATGTTTATGGCGACAGCAGCGGGGATGCCGAAATGCTGCAGTTAGCTACAGAAAGACATTACAGGGTCTTTTAATTTTTTCTTACCAGCACGGTCACCGATGCCATTGCTGTGTCGCGGTAGTTATTGGTAACCCTTACAGTAAAAATATTTTCTCCTTCCTGCAGGTTACTGACCTTTGTAATTGCCGAATTTGGCGATTCGATGACGGCCCTGCTCCCTTCTGCAGCTTTCCATAAATAAGATACAATGCTCCCATTCTGCTGGGAGGATGAGGATGCGTTTAATGAGGTATTTCCCGAAGAAATATATTGATTGATCCCCGCATGCACAAAAGGAAGCATCTTTGCCTGCGGGTCAAATGAAGGCAACTGCTTCCATTTTACATTGATGGGGTCCACCAGCACGGGAGCGGGTACATTCAATGCTTCCGGATAAGTTGCTTCATCCTTTGGGGTTTGTGTTAAACCATTTCCCAGGCACCTGGCTTTGTTTCTGCCCCAGCTGTACCAATTGCCGCCCATATCCTGCGCATACACATAAAAAACATGATTAGGCGCTTTACATACTTTTTTAAACTTCCCGGCAACCTGCACAGGTCTTTGTAATAATTGCCTGTGTGTATAACTCCAGCTGAAGGGAAGCGGACTATAAGAACTCCAGTCGGGCCATTGCCGTCCATTACCCACTTCTCCATGTACATTATCGCCTGCCCCGAAAAGATGATTATTTGCATCTATGATATGAAGTGTACCATAATTGCCTTCTATTTGTTTGCTGGGAAAAATACATCCCGCTGCTGTCCATTGCTTTTTTATTGAAACAGGTCTTGTGCTCATATCTGTCGACCCAAGATAAGAGCCCAAAAACCCCCAGGCAAGCAGATCTGTGGCAGTTTCCACCACATACACACCTGATCCTATTGCAGCAATATCCCTGGCGGTACCCGCTATAGCTACCCGCTGTGGCTTTATAGCATTGCGGCTGTAACGCCAAACGGTTCCATCGGTTGCCAGCGCCAGTATTGCATTGTTATCGAATGAAACAGGCACCAGTTTCTTTATTCTTTTCCCCGGAGGTACCGGTAGTGCAAACGGGGCTGCAATATTTCTTCCGCCATTCAGGTTAAGGAGATCCTGTGCCCACAAATAAGGTATCCCGTTTTTCAATGCCAGATAACTGGAACCCCAGCCATACACTTTTTCAACGCCAGTAAATTTCTTCCCTGAAATATCATTTGGCACCAGCGTGGCAAAAAGCCCTGCCCCTGATTTTCCTGGTCCGATGGTATATACTGATCCGCTGTCGTCAATGGCAATGGCACCGGCTTGGGTACAGTCAATATCCCTGAAGATTCTCTGGCTGTTCAGTTTTTTTGTAAAATAGCGGTTCCCTATTGGAATAGGAACATAAATAAAGCCGCTGTCTGTAAGGTAAGCAGTATAATATTCACCGGTACCCACTTTTGTTATCTGTTGCGCCTGGCTAAAGCCGGCGAGCATGCTGCATATTACAAGAGAAAGTATAAATTTTATGTTGCTGGTATTCATGAAGCATAAAAATAACCAATACGTACCTAAGTTAATAATAAACCGGGGAAAAATTATTACAGATGAAGTGTTTAGTTTTTCTGATTTTTTTCTCATAAATCCAGCTGTGCTTATTCAACATGAACAGCTTCGGCATGGCAGCTGCCGGGTAGCGGGCCTTAAAAGCGTTGATAACACGCTTATAAAAATACTCCGATCAAAAGAACCTGGCACCTGAGCATCCTGTGGGCGGGTGAGCGTATTAATTTAAAACAGGAAATGTCATGTTTTTTCCAGTTAGTCATTTCAACCAATTAGCCAATATTTTTTCACCATGCGGTGTTAAAATACTTTCGGGGTGAAACTGTACAGCCTGGATATCATATTTCTTATGTTGCAGGGCCATGATAAGATCATTTTCATCCCTTGCTGTAATTTCCAATTCGGCAGGAAAACCCTCTTCGCTTATCACCCAGGAATGATAGCGGCCAACATCAAAATATTCGGGAAGCCCTTCAAATAAAGGGCTTAATGGTTCATTGTTATTTTTTAAAACAGCAACAGGAGTACTTACGCCATGATAAACAGTGGACAGGTTTTCGAGTTTCCCTCCGAAACATTCTCCAATGGCCTGCTGCCCCAAACAAACACCCAATATGGATTTACTGGCTGCATATTCCTTTATGAGCGGAAGCAGCATGCCGGCCTCTGACGGTATGCCGGGCCCGGGTGACAAAATTATTTTGTCATACCGTTTTACTTCTTCCAGCGAAAGCTGGTCGTTCCGGTAAACTTCCACCCGTTTATGAATGATCTTTTCCACCAGGTGAACAAGATTGTACGTAAAGGAGTCGTAATTATCAAATACCAGTATGCGTGCTTTGTGATCCATATGCTAATGATGCATTTGCTGCGCCATATCAATGGCTTTTTTTAATGCGTTTAATTTATTGTTCAATTCATCCAGTTCACTTGCCGGATCCGATGGGGCCACCACGCCCGCACCCGCCCGGTACAGTAACGTATTATTTTTGCTGACAAAAGTACGTATCATAATGGCATGATGAATTGTTCCATAGAGCCCCACAAATCCAAATGAATTACATGCGAAAAAAATGTACCTGCCTGAAGGCCGATACCTGCACCTGGCTGCACAAACGGCTGAGATCATTTCTTGCCAGGTCTGCCAGCATTCTATTACTGCTTGTATTTATTAGTATTTCCCGCATATCTGTAAAAGTAAAATCCCCGGAATAACCGGGGACTTATAATTATCATTAAATAACAGCGATGGTTATGACATTACGATACCCCCGAAGAGTTTGTTTGCCAGCGCCAAATTTTGTTATAATTTTTCATTTCTGGTACAATTAAATCATTTTACACAAGAATACCAATTTTATTCGCCCCATATTTCATCTTTGCCTTCTAACCACAACTTAACAGCTTCTGTTGTTACAGACTTTGGTCTTTCGAGCGGCATACCCAGGGCCCTGTCCCAGCAAAGGCTTACCAATACACCCAATGCCCTTGAAACGCCAAACAATACGGTATAGAATTCGTATTCCACCATACCGTAATGAACGAGCAACGCACCGCTGTGTGCATCCACATTGGGCCATGGATTCTTAATTTTTCCAAGCGATGAAAGAATGGGTGGCACCACTTCATAAATATTCCATACGGTATTCACCAGCGGATCATCGGGCATATGTTTTTTACCGAATTCCATCTGGGCGGTAAAGCGGGGATCAGTTTTACGCAAAACCGCATGCCCGTAACCCGGCACCACTTTTCCCTCACTGATGGTTTGTTTTACATATTCTTCGATCTGCGCCTTTGTAGGATTATCGCTTCCGATCTTTTCACGCAGTTCGTAAATCCATTTGATCACTTCCTGGTTTGCCAGGCCATGGAGCGGACCTGCAAGCCCGTTCATGCCTGCAGCAAAGCTCAGGTAGCAATCGCTTAAGGCAGAACCCACCAGGTGCGTGGTATGTGCAGATACGTTTCCTCCTTCATGATCGGCATGAATGGTCATGTACAGGCGCATAAGGTCGCGAAAGGCCTTATCGTTGTAACCCAGCATATGTGCAAAATTTCCTGCCCAGTCGAGCATGCCATTTGGCTGGATATGATCTCCGTTCTTGTATTTTCTCCGGTAAATATATGCTGCAATGCGGGGCAGACGGGCCAGCAAAATCATCGCATCATCGAATGTAGCATCCCAGTAATCCTTCTTGCTCATACCCTCCGAATATTTTTTTGCAAACTCACTTTCTGTTTGCAATGCCATGATAGCTACAACAAACTGCGTCATTGGATGCGTGGCAACCGGCAGCGCTTCAATTGTATCGAATACATGGTTGGGTACGTGGCTGCGGCGTTGCAGTACATTCGTCACATGATTCACTTCTTCTGCAGTGGGCAATTCTCCGATGAGCATCAGGTACAATAAGCCTTCCGGCAAAGGTTCTGTTCCATTGGGGGCTTTGGGCAATTTTTCCTGGAGTTCGGGAATGGTATAGCCACGGAAACGGATACCTTCCTGGGCATCGAGTAAGGATGTTTCTGTAACAAGGCCGGTCATTCCACGCATACCCTGGTAAATTTGAGAAAGTGTTACTTCCCCAATTTTTTTACTGCCATGTTCTTTAATAATGTTTTTGATCTCTGCTGAAACTTTGTCGGATTTGGCTACAAACCGGTCTTTTAATATACCCATAATGAGGAGGCTTTAAGAGTTATTTTCTTTTAGCCTTAAAATTACGTTGGGTTAGCTTGTTAAACAAAAAGAAATAAGGGAAAAAGGGAATTTTTTATAGATATCCTTACCTAAGCCCGGAGCAATCCATAAAAACCCGGTAAAAATTTGTAACTATTACTTTGGAGCAGTTTTATAGATATAAAGGGCCAGAAGGCCAAAGAGGATATTGGGCGTCCAGGCAGCCAGCCAGGGAGAAAAGGTACCTTTTGTAGCAAACACAACACTAAACCGGCTAAACAGGATATACGATACACTCAACAGCACACCCAGGGCAAGATGCGCCCCGCTTCCTCCCCTTATCTTGCGGCTGGCAAGCGATGCGCCAATGACCGTAAGTATGAGTACAGAAACAGGAATGGCATCGCGGTTATATCTTTCCACCAGCAGGTCATTGAGACCTTCCGATTGGCGCATCTTTTCACGGGCTATAAAATCATCCAGTTCTTTGGTAGGCATCTGGTCTTTAAGGTACTCATCTTTCCGCAGGTCCATTGGCCGGAAATTATAAGCCATCAGCAGGTTGTCGTTCCTTACAACCCTTTCCGAAAGGGAATCTATATGGCGCTCCAGCACATTGCTCAGCTTCCATTTTTTTGAAGCCGTATCCCAGCTGATGGAATTGGCCCTTAAATTATAAGTAAGTTTATTGTTGTTGAATTTCTGAATAAAAAAACCATTCCCAGCCCTTGATACCGTATCGTAACCCCGCATACCGGCATAGGTCACAGGATCGACCCGGAAGTACAGGTGCTGCAGGTAGGTTTTGTTCGTATTAAGCATACCCTTGTTCACATCAACATAATTCTTATTGAAATTCCCCCACTTTTCATTGGCCCTCGGAACAATATAACGGTAGCCTCCCCATAAGAGCGCAGAAAGAAATAAACCACCCGCAAGGTAAGGGAGCATCAAACGCCTGAAACTAACCCCACTGCTGAGTATGGCAATAATTTCGGAGTGGCCCGCCATTTTTGATGTAAAGAATATGACAGAAATAAATACAAAAAGCGGAAAAAGCATCGCATCAAAACGGGGAATAAAACCCAGGTAATAATCCCGGAAAATCTGCCAGGCAGTTAAATTGGATTTTACAAAATCATCCGTTTTTTCGCTGATATCCACCACCACCACTATTACGGTAAACATCAAAAGGCAAAAGAAAAATGTAGTAAGATATTTTCCCAGTATGTAGCGGTCAATTTTTTTCATCAGAGACCGGAAAGATAAATCAAATATTGTTTATGCGTTCTCAAATAAGCGTTAAATGTAGGCCGACAAAGATTTGGCAGCAATAAAACCCGTTGTCCAGGCATGCTGGAAATTGAAGCCCCCGGTGATCCCGTCTGCATCCAGTATTTCGCCGGCAAAATAGAGCCGGTTGTGTTTCCTGCTTTCCATGGTTGCAGCATCTACCTCCTGCAGAGAAATGCCGCCAGCCGTTACAAACTCTTCCTTAAATGTTGTTTTACCTTTTACCTCAAACTCCTGCATGCACAGGACCTTACTGAGTTTATTTTGCAACAGGGCAGGCATATCTGCCCAGCGCATACTGCTGCTGATGCCGCACTGGTTTAGAAAATATTCCCATAGCCGTGCAGGCAATGCAAAGGGATTGCGGTTGAATATCTTTTGAGAAGCCATCTCAAACCGCAGTTGCTGCAGCTGTTCCCGGATCGAATTTTCATTATAGCCCTCAAGCCAGTTGATAATGATCCTGAAATGATAATTTCCGGCTGCGAGTTCTCTTGCTGCAAAAGCGCTGAGCTTTAACACAGCGGGACCGCTGAATCCCCAATGGGTGATGAGTAAGGGGCCGCTTTGCTGCCATTTTGTTCCCGCAATTTTTACCCTTACATTTTCAACAGAAATGCCCATAAGGGCGGCAATGGGATTTGCTGCAATATTAAAAGTAAATAAGGAGGGAACCGGTGCCACTATGGTATGGCCCAGCTTCTTTAGCCAGTGAAACTGTTCTTCTTTTTGAAAACCGCCACATGCGATGCATACAAAATCTGCGTCTATTGATTTCCCGTTTTGCAATTTAACCAGGTATTTTTCTGCTGCTGGCATAATTTCCTCCACGGCCGCATTCAGCATGATCTGAACAGCATATTTATTCGCTTCGCTGAGCAGGCAGTTGATAATAGTTTGCGAATCATCTGTGACCGGGAACATGCGGCCATCGGACTCTGCTTTTAAAGAAACGCCACGCTCATTAAACCAGGCAATGGTATCTGTAGTAAAAAACTGGTGAAAAGACCTCTTGAGAAAAGAAGCGCCACGGGGATAATTTTTAAGCATTTCTCCCATACTGTAACAGGCATGCGTCACATTACAGCGTCCGCCCCCGCTCACTTTAACCTTGCTTAAAAGTTTGGCAGACTTTTCCAGCACCAGCACCTGTATTCGGGGATACATCCTGGCTGCATTAACCGCACAAAAAAAACCTGCTGCGCCACCGCCTATAACGATGAGTTTTTTTTGCTGAACGGCTGCTGAAGAAGTCATTTGTCAACGGTCATTTTCTGGCTGAAGAATGAAGAACCAAGTATTAAGATTTTTTTCGAATTGACCATTAACCCTTATCCATGACACCACATTAAATTCACATTTGCTTTCTCTGCTTCTTCTATTTCTGCAAAAGAAGTAAGTATGTCCGGATCTCCATCGGTGATCAAAATATCGTGTTCAAAATGGGCCGACATTTTCCTGTCTTTGGTAAGCACGGTCCAGCCATCGCTTAAAAAATCTACTTCCCTTGTTCCCATATTGATCATAGGCTCTATAGCAAGCACCATGCCTTCTTTCAGCTTTTCCTTTGTGCCCCGTTTTCCATAATTAGGCACCTGGGGATCTTCATGCAGTTTGCGACCAAGGCCATGCCCCACCAGTTCCCTTACCACGCCAAAACCATGTATCTTTTCTGTATACTCCTGTATAGCCCAGGCAATATCGCCCACCCGGTTTCCTTTATGGGCTTTTGTAATACCGATATAAAGAGATTCTTTTGTGACCTTCATCAATTTTTTAACGGTCTCATTTACTTCTCCAATAGCATAGCTGTACGCACTGTCTCCGTGAAATCCATTTTTGTATATGCCAATGTCGAGTGAAATGATATCTCCGTCTTTCAGCGGTTCATCTTTTGGAAAACCATGCACCACGGTTTCATTCACCGATATGCAGGTAGCATAAGGAAATCCGCCATATCCTAAAAAGGAAGGAACGCCCCCGTTATCCCTAATAAATTCTTCCACTACGTTATTTACCTGCATACTGGTAATGCCGGGTTTAAGCATTTTTACAGCTTCCACATGCGCCTTGCCCACGAGCAGGCAACTGTGGCGCATAATTTCAACTTCTTCTTTTGATTTATAATGTATCATTTGTTGCTTAACAACAAACCCCAACGATAGGTGTCGCCGGGGTTTGTTCGAATTTCTTCTTCACACTTAATATTTTTACAGTCCGGAAGTAACTGCCTGTCTTCCCTGCACCCTTCCACTGCTCATCAATCCATCGTATTGACGCATGAGCAACTGGGTCTCTATCTGCTGGAGCGTATCGAGGATAACACCCACCATAATGAGCAATGATGTTCCCCCAAAGAAGGTACTCCATCCCTTCTGCATTCCTACAAATGCCAGCTGAACAAGGCCTGGTAAAATACCAATTACTGCAAGCAGTACGGCGCCGGGCAATGTAATGCGGTCCATAATAGTTCCGATATAATCAGCTGTATCCTGGCCGGGTTTAACCCCTGGAATAAATCCATTGTTGCGCTTGAGCTCATCGCTCATCTGTTTAGGATTGAAGATAAGCGCCGTATAAAGGAATGTAAATGCTATTACGCAAACTGAATATACGATCATGTAGACCCAGTTGGTATGATCAGTAAAATATTTTGCAAAGCCGGCATTGGTAAACCCGGTAATGAAAGTTGGCAAAAACAGGATCGCCTGCGCAAAGATGATCGGCATTACGCCTGCTGCGTTCACTTTTAAAGGTAAAAAGTTACGGGCGCCGCCAAACTGCCTGTTGCCCACGATCTGCTTGGCATAGTTTACCGGAACCTTTCTTGTTCCCTGCACCAGCATGATCAGTCCCATGATGATGATGATAAGGAAGAAAACTTCCACCAGCATGATCAGCAAACCACCTGCACCACCTGTGCTGCGGGCTGTCCACTCCTGCATAAATGACTGTGGCAAGCGTGCAAGGATACCCACCATAATGATTAGCGATGTACCATTGCCCAAACCTTTATCTGTTATTTTCTCACCGAGCCACATTACAAACAAGGTGCCTACTGTGAGCAAAACAACTGTTGATACCCAGAAAAAGCTGTCGCCATAACCGGGAACAATGGCACCTGCAAGAGATGGGCTTTTTAAATAACCGATATAAGCTGCTGCCTGAAATGCAGTTACAATTACGGTGAGATAACGGGTCCACTGGTTGATCTTTTTGCGGCCGCTCTCACCTTCTTTCTGAATTTTTGCCATCTGCGGAACCAGGATGGTCACCAGCTGCATAAAAATAGACGCAGATATATAGGGCATAATACCCAGGGCAAAAATAGATGCTTTTGAAAAGGCGCCTCCTACAAAGGCATCCAGCAAGCCCAGCAGGCCGCTGTTTTGCGTGCTTTGTTCAAGAACTTCCAACTGATTGGGGTCAATTCCCGGAAGTACCACAAAAGAACCAAAACGGTAAACAAACAATAAAAGAAGCGTGAACATGATCTTGTTCCGTAGTTCTTCTATGCTCCATATATTCCTGAGTGTTGTGATGAATTTCTTCACTTGTAAATTGCTGTTTTAATGATTGCCCTAAAATGTAAAAGGTGCATCGTAATGCACCGTACAAATATCGTGAAATTATTTAAGTATTTCCACTGTACCACCGGCGCTTTCTATGGCAGCCTTGGCCTTTTCGCTGATGGCATTTACCCGGAAACTGTACTTACCTTTAATTTCGCCGGTTCCCAGTATTTTAACGAGTGCTTTCTGGTTTACCAGGCCGTTGATATAGAGGTTTTCAGGGCTTATTTCTGTAAAGTTGTATTTTTCCGCAAGCTGGTCGATCTTTCCCAGGTTCAGTACAGTGTACTCCACCCGGTTTCCGTTTTTAAAACCACGCTTGGGAATACGGCGCTGGATAGGCATCTGACCACCTTCGTGGGCTTTCTTGCTCTTGTAACCAGCACGGCTCTGACCACCTTTGTTACCTTTTGTAGACGTACCGCCCTTACCGCTTGCTTCACCGCGGCCTAAACGTTTTTCTTTGTGTGTAGAACCTTTTGCAGGTTTTAAAGAATGTAAATTCATGTTGCTTTTATTTTAAACTTACGCCCCGAAAGCATTCGGGGCTCGCTTGTTAATTGATAATTTATAATTCAATAATGGATATTGCCGTTCATTTTCAACTTAGCAATTATCCAATATCAATTGCTTATTTGCTTTCCTCCACCTTTACCAGGTGATGTACTTTTTCCACCATACCCAGTATCTGAGGTGTGGCTTCCACTTCTACAGATGCATTCAGCTTTTTAAGGCCAAGGGCAAGCATGGTTCTTTTTTGACGCTCCGGGCGGTCTATCGTACTCTTAACTTGTGTAACTTTTATCTTTTTCATAATTGTCTTGTTGTCATTGGGCATTGGTCCTTCGTCATTTTTGAAATGTATCCATCATGACTACTGACAAATGACTTTTTGAACAGTATTAACCATTAAAAACTTTCTTCAAAGAAATGTTCCTCGTCCTGGAAACAGCGATCGGCTCACGAAGGCTTGCCAGCGCCTTTACGGTGGCCTTTACCACGTTGTGCGGGTTGGCAGAACCAAGGTTCTTTGCCAGCACATCGGTGATACCGGCACTTTCCAGCACCGCACGCATACTGCCCCCGGCTATTACACCGGTACCCTGGGCAGCGGGCTTGATGAGTACCTTCGCCGCACCTTCTTTTGTAAACTGATCGTGAGGGATCGTGCCATGCATTACAGGTACTTTTATCAGGTTCTTTTTTGCATCTTCAATACCTTTTGTGATAGCTTCCTGCACTTCTTTGGCTTTACCAAGACCATGACCCACAACACCTGCTTCATTTCCTACAACCACCAGGGCAGAAAAACTGAATGCACGCCCGCCCTTGGTTGTTTTTACCACACGGTTAATAGCCACCACCTTTTCCTTCAGTTCGAGGTCGCCGGCTTTCACTTTGTTTGAAATTGAGTTTGACATTATTTCGTTTTACAATTTTTTATTTAAAAATCCAGTCCACCTTCCCTGGCCCCTTCCGCAACAGCCTTTACACGGCCATGATAAATATATCCGCTGCGGTCGAACACTACTTTCTTAATGCCAAGTTCCGTTGCCTTTTTGGCGATCGCCTGGCCAACCAGTTTGCTCTTTTCGATCTTTGCTGCTTTTTGTGCAGTGATATCTTTTTGTTTAGATGATGCAGCAGCCAGCGTAACGCCGGAATTGTCATCGATCAATTGCACATAAATATCGGTGTTGCTCCTGAATACGCTCAGCCTGGGTGCAACAGCTGTACCGTTTATCTTTTTACGGATACGGAACCTGATTTTCTGCCTTGGGCTTGTTTTTTTATTACTCATCGTTTTATGTTTTTATCCTGATTCTGCCAGGATTACTTTGAAATGTTTCAGCGTTTAAAGGTTTAATGTTTCAAGAGAACTGAAATTCTTTAATCCTTCATAAACTCTTTTCTACCTGTTAACTTATCAACCCTTACTTACCAGCTGCTTTACCAGCTTTTCTCCTCAGCACTTCACCTAAGAATTTCACACCTTTTCCTTTGTATGGTTCCGGCTTGCGCAGGCTGCGTATTTTGGCGCAAACCTGTCCGAGTAATTGTTTGTCGATGCTTTCCAGTGTAATCATAGGGTTTTTACCTTTTTCCTGGGCAGTGGCCACTTTAATTTCTTTTGGAAGATCAAAAATGATATTGTGAGAATAACCGAGGGCAAGGTCCAGTGTGTTGCCGGCATTGGCTGCTTTAAAACCCACACCCACCAGTTCCATTTCCTTTTTATATCCTTCTGTAACACCCTTCACCATATTACTGATCAAAGAACGGTACAAGCCATGCATAGCACGATGACGGATCTGATCGGTAGGTCTAACAAACTCAACCGTGTTACCCTTTACTTCAACATTGATATCCCTGTCGATTTCCTGTTTAAGTTCACCTTTTGGGCCCTTAACAGTTACCACGTTGTCTTTGCCAACAGTGATGGTCACTCCTCCTGGAATTTCTACCGGCTTTTTACCTATACGACTCATTTTTTTCTTTTTTTTAAGTTTATACAAACTGGAGAAAATGTATTTTTTTAACGATTGTTTTCAGCCCGTATAAAAGGCTTTACATTGTCAATCTTTACAGGACCCGCAGCCATTTTCTAAAACTGCAGCCTGCTGTATGTCTTAATAGATATTGCAAAGAACTTCTCCACCCACATTTTGGGCTTTGGCTTCCTTATCGGTCATTACACCTTTAGAAGTGCTTACGATGGCAATACCCAACCCGTTTTTAACACGGCGGAATTCTTCCGGCTTTGCATACGAACGCAAACCGGGACGGCTCACCCGCTCCAGGCTCTGAATTACAGGAAGCTTGGTGTTAGGGTCGTATTTCAACGCAATCTTAATGACACCCTGTTTGCTATCATCTTCGAATTTATACTTAAGGATATAACCCTTATCGTACAGTATCTCTGTAATACGCTTTTTAAGGTTGCTGGCCGGAATCTCCACGATTCGGTGATTTGCCATTTGTGCATTACGGATTCTTGTTAAATAGTCTGCAATTGGATCAGTAACCATTGTTATTTTTAGTTAATTGATTTTTTAATTTTTTTACAATGCGATATCCTAAAACGGATACAGGATACATGATTCAAGATTATCAGATGCGGATGAAAACATCCTGTATCCTGCATCTTGTATCTTTTACCAGCTCGCTTTTCTTACGCCGGGTATTTTTCCCTGAAGCGCCATATCCCTGAACATAACACGGCTAAGGCCAAAGTGACGCATGAAACCCCTTGGACGGCCGGTAAGCTGGCAACGGTTTTTTAAACGAACGGGTGATGCATTGCGTGGAAGTTCATTCAATCCAGCATAATCGCCGGCAGCTTTGAGTGCAGCACGTTTTTCTGCATACTTCGCTACAGTTTTTTCCCTTTTCTTTTGCCTGGCTACTATTGACTTTTTTGCCATATTAAGTTGTTTGTTATCTGTTAATTGCTATCTGTCGGTTAGTTTAATCATCCCGATTAACTATTAACCTTTTTACTTTTTAATGTTTTTAAACGGCATTCCCAATTCTTTCAGCAACTCGTAAGCCTCTTCATTTGTGTTGGCTGTGGTTACAAAAGTGATATCCAGGCCGGTGATCTTGTTCACCTTGTCAATATCGATTTCAGGAAAAATGATCTGCTCGGTAACACCCAGTGTGTAATTTCCACGGCCATCGAACGCCTTATCGTTGATTCCTTTAAAGTCACGTACACGTGGCAGGGATACCGCCACCAGCCTGTCGAGGAACTCATACATCTTTACCCCGCGGAGTGTTACACGTGCGCCAATGGGCATGTTTTTACGCAACTTGAAATTTGAAATGTCTTTCTTAGACATAGTGGCTACAGCTTTCTGTCCAGTAATATTGGACAGTTCATCTACTGCCACATCAATCAATTTCTTGTCGTTTACCGCTCCGTTAACACCGCGGTTAAGGCATATTTTTGTAAGCCTTGGTGCCTGCATTACAGTTTTGTAACTGAATTTTTTCATCAGTGCAGGTACAACTTCTTTTTTGTACTTGTCTGCTAAACGAGTAGTATTTGTTTGTGTGCTCATTATTTAATTACCTCCCCTGATTTTTTTGCTATACGAACAAGTTTACCATTTTCACGGCTGCGTTTTACCTTGGATGGCCCGCCGCTTTTTGCATCCCAGAGCATCACATTGCTGATGGCAATGGGCGCTTCCGTTTTAACAATGCCGCCTTTTGTATTTTGTGCAGTAGGTTTGGTGTGCTTCGTAACAATATTCACGCCTTCCACCAGTACACGTGCTTTTTCAATGATTACTTCCAACACT
This sequence comes from uncultured Chitinophagaceae bacterium, assembly GCA_963754695.1. Classification (GTDB taxonomy): domain Bacteria; phylum Bacteroidota; class Bacteroidia; order Chitinophagales; family Chitinophagaceae; genus Ferruginibacter. Next base: position 69,010 of record CAVWGU010000005.1, on the reverse strand, counting down.
TTGCGGGGCTTGGTCAAATCTTTATCCTCTCCTGTAATTACCACTACAGAATCGCCCTTCTTGATGTTGAACTTTGGTTTAAATCTGTTGTTCATTTTTATTTTCAATTTGCAAATTTGCAAATATGCCTATTTGCAAATTCATTAGTTTCTAACTTAGTTAAAGTACTTCCGGAGCCAATGAAATGATCTTCATATAACCTTTATCCCTCAGTTCACGTGCCACCGGGCCAAAAATACGTGTACCCCTGGGCTCATCGGCATTGTTCAGCAATACCACGGCATTGTCGTCAAAACGGATGTAAGAACCATCCTTACGGCGCAGCTTATTGGTTGTGCGTACTATTACCGCCTTGCTTACGGTACCTTTTTTAATACCACCGGCAGGCATGGCGTCTTTTACGCTTACCACGATCTTATCGCCGATCTTTGCATAATCCTGGCCACTGTTTCCCAGCACACGGATGCACAATACTTCTTTTGCACCACTGTTATCTGCTACGTTTAACCTGCTTTCTTGCTGAATCATTTTATTAAACTTTTAGCTGTTGGTCTTTAAGCTTTGAACATTGAGCCCGGGAGCCATCAGCCGATTAAAATTTATTTATTTCAATATTATCAGCCCGCGGCTTAAAGCCCAAAGCTGATTGCTTTTTTTACTTCACTTTCTCTACTATTTCCACCATCCTCCAGCGCTTTGTTTTGCTCATAGGGCGGGTTTCCATAATTTTCACTGTATCACCAATACTGCACTCGTTCTTTTCATCGTGCGCATGAAAACTGGTCGTTTTCTTTACGAACTTGCCATAGAGCGGGTGCTTTACTTTCCTTTCCACTTTTACCGTAATGGTCTTATCCATTTTATTGCTGGATACCACGCCAATCCTGGTTTTCCTTAAATTCCTGATTACTGAAGTAGTTGTTGCTTCCATCGTTTAACTTATTTAACGGGCTTATGCACCCAGTTGAGTTTTCTTTAATAGTGTTTTAAGGCGTGCAATATCCCTCCTCAGAATGCGGATGCTCTGGGGGTTTTCAAGCGGCGCAATGGCATGAGCGAAATGTAATTTTTTCAAACGCAGCTCATCCTCTTTGATCTTTGCAGTCAAATCGGCTTCGTTCATCCCGCTTATGCTTTTTACAAAATCTGCTTTCTTAGACATCTTATGATAATTAATCCGTTAATAGTTGATTAGTTTGACAATTCCCTGCTCTTAACAAATTTGGTAAGAATGGGGAGTTTTTGGGCCGCAAGCGCCATGGCTTCTTTTGCCACCTGCTCAGGCACTCCGTCTGCTTCAAAAATGATACGGCCGGGTTGTACAATAGCAGCCCATCCTTCGGGATTACCTTTACCTTTACCCATCCTCACTTCGGCAGGCTTGGCGGTAATAGGCTTATCGGGGAATATCCTGATCCATACATTACCCTCACGTTTCATATGCCTTGTCATTGCCTGACGTGCACTTTCTATCTGGCGGTTAGTAAGCCATACACTGTCTAATGCTTTAAGACCGAATGTACCAAAGGCAAGTGTGGCGCCACGCTTGGTGTTCCCTTTCATTTTGCCTTTCTGCGTCTTCCTGTGTTTGGTCCTTTTTGGTTGTAACATATCTATTTAAGATTGTAGATTGAATTGTATGATTTCACTTCAATCTGAGTCAACATTATTTTCTTTAAGACGGTTTGCACATTTGCACATCCGCCGTATTTATTCAGTTATCTCCTTCCACCTCCACGGTTTCCACCGCCATCTCTCCTGTCGCCACCACGTCCGCCACCACCCCTGCGGTCATCACGCCTGTCGCCGCCACGGTCAAATCCACCTTCCCTTCTTTCGCCAGATTCGTGTTTACCACCGGCCAGCACATTCGGATTAAGGTCGCGCTTACCCAATACCTCACCTTTACAGATCCACACTTTTATTCCAATTTTACCATACACAGTCAATGCAAACACGTTTGCGTAATCGATATCCATACGCAGGGTATGCAATGGCGTACGGCCTTGTTTGATTTCTTCGCTGCGGGCAATTTCTGCACCACCCAGGCGGCCACCAACTTTAACCTTGATCCCTTCGGCACCCATACGGAGTGCAGATGCGATCGCCATTTTAATAGCACGTTTGTAGTTAATACGATTTTCCAGCTGACGGGCAATTGTATCGGCCACAATGTTGGCATCCAGTTCCGGACGGCGAATCTCAAGGATATTGATCTGCACATCGTCTTTGCCGCAAAGCTTCTTCAATTCCTCTTTGATCCTGTCTACCTCGCCACCACCCTTACCGATGATGATACCTGGCTTGGAAGTATGGATGGTAATGATCAGTTTGTTCAGCGTACGCTCAATAACAATCTTAGCAATACCGCCTTTATTGATACGGGCATTCAGGTAAATCCTGATCCTGTCGTCTTCAATCAATTTGCCGGCATAATCTTTTTTGCTTGCGTACCAGTTACTGTCCCATCCGCGGATGATTCCCAACCTGGCGCCTATCGGATTTGTTTTTTGACCCATATTCTTAATTTGATAATGTGATGATTAGATAATTTGATGATTACCGAACCATCCTATTGTATTAATTTTTTAGTTCTTATTATCTACAATTACGGTTACATGGTTGCTGCGTTTACGAACCCTGTAGCCACGTCCCTGCGGTGCCGGGCGCATACGCTTGATAACCCTTGCACCATCTACAAAAATCGTTTTCACCACCAATGCAGTTTCATCTGCACCTTCGTTCTTTTGCTTCCAGTTGCTGATGGCACTCAATACCAGTTTGCGCAGCGGAACAGCCGGATGCTTTGGATTGTGCTCCAGCGTGGCCAGGGCTTTTTCCACCTGCATTCCACGGATAAGATCAGCCAGCAAACGCATTTTGCGTGGTGATGTGGGATAGTTATTCAATTTTGCTACTGCTTCCATTTTTATAAAGTTTCAAAGGTGTAAAAGGTTCAAAAGTTTAAGGTTCAATTTGCCAACTTTATCAACCTGTTAACCTGATTTTACATTTTTTTACTTGAGTGTCCTTTAAAGTTCCTGGTAGGGGCAAATTCGCCGAGCTTATGGCCCACCATAAATTCTGTTACGTACACAGGAATAAATTTGTTGCCGTTGTGCACTGCAAATGTGTGGCCTACAAAATCGGGGGAAATTGTACTCCTGCGGCTCCATGTTTTAAGAACACCTTTCTTAGCCTTACCATCGTTCATGGAAAGCACTTTTGTTTCCAGTTTTAAATCGATGTAAGGGCCTTTTTTTAACGAACGACTCATATTGTTTCAATTTGGAGATGTGTTAATTTGAAAATTGGAAGATTAACACATCCTGTTTGTTTATTCTTCTGCCAGGCAGAATATTTTAACTTTATTGAGAAACCAATTTTCAAATTGGCTCATTTTTACTTACTCAGTTTTTTACCATTTTTACGCTGGATGATCATCTTGTCTGATCCTTTTCCGCGTGTACGGGTAATTTCACCTTTGGCATATTTGCCTGTACGGCTCCTTGGGTGACCACCGGAAGCTTTACCTTCGCCACCACCCATCGGGTGATCTACGGGGTTCATAGCCACAGCCCTGGTGCGGGGGCGGATACCTTTCCAGCGGTTGCGGCCTGCTTTACCGGCACGCTCCAGGTTATGGTCGCTGTTGCTCACCACCCCTACGGTGGCATAGCAGTTGATCAACACCCTGCGGATCTCACCGCTTGGCATTTTCAACACAGCATATTTATCTTCTTTGTTGCTCAATTGTGCGCTGGTACCTGCACTTCTTACCAAAATACCACCATGACCCGGCTGCATTTCAATATTGTGCACGTTTGTACCCAGTGGCATATTCTTGAGCATTAATGCATTTCCCAATTCCGGGGCAATGGCATCTCCGTTTAATACGGATTGACCAACCTGCAGGCCCTGGGGTGCAATGATGTAACGTTTTTCGCCATCGGCATAAGCCAGCAAAGCGATGAATGCGGTACGGTTTGGATCGTATTCGATCGTTTTTACAGTGGCGGGAATGTCTTTTTTATTCCGCTTGAAATCCACTTTACGGTACATGGTCTTGTTTCCGCTTCCCATGTAACGCATACTGCGGCGTCCCTGGCTGTTGCGGCCGGCAGTTGATTTCTGCTTTTCGAGCAATGATTTTTCAGGTGTATCCGTTGTGATCTCTGCGTAAGCATTACCAATCCTCCAACGGGTTCCAGCTGTAATCGGTTTAAATTTTCTAAGTGCCATTTTCTGTTACTTTTTATCTCTGCATTTGCGGTAGCAGATGTACCATTCATTTATTACTTTAATCAGATCGTGCCGTAAAGATCAATTGTATCGCCTTCGGCAACGGTTACAACCGCTTTCTTTTTTGCAGGCTTACGGCCTACAATGAAACCGGCTTTTGTGTACTTAGCCTTCAGTTTGGAAGGACTTACGGATGTGTTCACATTTTCCACCTGAACGCCGTAAAAATCTTCCACAGCTTTTTTAATTTCCAGCTTGTTAGCCTTCCTGTCCACGATAAAAGTGTAACGGTTCATTTTTTCTGATTGCTTATTGGCTTTCTCAGATAAAACAGGCTTTATTAAAACATCAGACGATTTCATAATCTCTTAATTTGAATCAATTTGCTAATTAAGCTTCTGCAGCTTCGTTTGCTTCTTCGGTGAACAATTTGGCTGCGCTTTCGCTCAGTACCAATACGTTTGCATTGAGTATATCGTACGTGTTCATGTCGCTGATAACTGTACCGTTCACTCCCTGTACATTGCGGAGGCTCAGGTACAAATTGTCGTTATATTCCGGTACTACAAACAATGATTTCTTACGGCCCATGCTCAAACCTTTGAGCAGTCCTGCAAAAGTTTTTGTTTTAGGCGCATCCATTTTAATGTCTTCGAGCACTACAATGGAATTTTCCTTTGCCTTGTAAGAAAGGGCGCTCATTTTAGCCAGGTCTTTCACCTTGCGGTTCACCTTGATATCGAAACCATGTGGTTTAGGGCCAAAGATGGTACCACCACCTTTATACAACGGGTTGCGGAGGTTACCTTTACGGCTGCCGCCTGTACCTTTTTGCTTATGGAGTTTTTTGGACGATCCCTGTACTTCTGCACGGGTCTTTACCTTAGCATTGCCGTGGCGCTGCGCACCCTGGAATTGCTTTACTGCAAGGTAAATTGCATGATCATTTGGCTCTATACCAAATATATCTTCCGGCAGTTCAATGGTCCTTCCGGTTTTTTCTCCTTTAATATTTAAAATATCGAGTTGCATATTATTTCTGAATTAAAACGATGGAACCATTGTGGCCGGGAACCGAACCACTTACGAGTATATAATTTTGTTCTGGGAAAATTTTAACCACTTTGAGACCCTTCATCTTCACCCTGTCGCCACCCATGCGGCCTGCCATGCGCATTCCTTTGAATACACGGCTGGCATCAGATGAGTTACCGATAGAACCGGGTGCACGCTGACGGTCGTGCTGGCCATGACTTTGCTGACCCACACCGCTAAAGCCGTGGCGCCTAACAACACCCTGGAAGCCTTTACCCTTAGTGGTACCAACTACTTCCACGCTGTCGCCTTCGGCAAAAATATCAACGGTGATGGTTTCGCCAACTTCTTTGTCTGAGTCGCTATTGCGTATTTCTTTAACTACTTTTTTAGGAGCTGTATTAGCTTTTGCGAAGTGATTGATCGCTGCTTTAGTGGAGTGCTTTTCCTTTTTATCGCCGAATGCGATCTGGAGGGCATTGTAACCGTCGGTTTCTACGGTTTTCTTTTGGGTAACAATGCATGGACCTGCCTCAATGATGGTAACCGCCGTTTGCTTGCCGGTTGTATCAAAGATGCTGGTCATGCCAACCTTCTTACCAATAATACTTTTCATTTGTTATATTTTGTGCCCAGCGCTCCTTATAGCTTTGTTTTTTCAGGCATTTACTAAAATGCCGCCATAAGGAGTTAAGCGTTTACTGTTTCCTAAGAACTTTTTTGATGCCTTTCCTCCCGGTAATTTGCTGGAAGGAGGTTCACCGGCCTTTGTCAGGCTTTGATCTCCACATCCACACCACTTGGTAAGTCGAGCTTACTCAGTGCATCAACCGTACGGCTGCTGCTGGTATAAATGTCTAATAATCTTTTATGCGTACACAACTGGAACTGTTCACGTGCCTTCTTATTTACGTGAGGTGAACGCAATACAGTAAAGATTTTCTTATGCGTAGGCAGGGGAATTGGCCCTGTAACCACCGCACCTGTACTGCGTACTGTTTTAACGATCTTCTCAGCAGATTTGTCTACTAAATTGTGGTCGTAAGACTGTAATTTGATTCTGATTCGTTGTGACATATGCAAAGAGCTTTAAAATCCGTTTTTAAATTTGGAGTGCAAAGGTAGGGTTAAGATTTTAATTGACAATGGAAAAATGAAAGATTTTAGAAGATTTTTAAAAAATCCGTGTCAACAATCCCCAGACCGGATAATTTTCAAATTCTTAGTAGCATAATTGCTCATTTTTTACCTGTTCCTGCAAATGGGTACGCTTTTTGGTTGAGATTGGTACTGTCCCAAAAGTATTATAATGAAAAACTTTACCGCTTTACTATTGGTCTTTTGCCCCATTTTTGCCAGTACCCAAAACCTGCAGGCCGATCTTTATGCAGGAGTTGCCAATTACCAGGGCGACCTGCAGGGTAAAAGGTTTACTTTCAATAATGCCCAACCTGCTGCCGGCCTTGGACTTAGCTATGATCTTACCGGTCATTTCACCCTAAGGGGCATTGGTAGTTATATGAAAATAAGTGGCGACGACAAAAACAATACCACGGCCACCGGAATTACCTACCGGAATCTCAATTTTACCAGCAGCCTGTGGGAGGCCCAGTTGGCATTGGAATACCACCTGTTCGATCTTGCCGAAAGGAGTTTTACGCCCTACGCATTTGCAGGGATTGCTGCTTTTCACTTTAATCCCTATTCTTTTGACGCTTCGGGGAACAAAGTGTATCTACGGTCGTTAAGCACTGAAGGACAAGGACTTACTGCCTATCCATCCCGTAAAATGTATAAAAACAACCAGTTTTCGATTCCAGTGGGCGCTGGTATAAAACTGGCCCTCAGCCCTCATCTTACTGCAGGTGTTGAAATTAATATAAGAAAAACTTTTACCGATTACCTGGATGATGTAAGCACTACTTATGTGGATTCTGCCACACTTTTTGCGGCCAAAGGAGCCCAGGCGGTGGCTTTTGCCTATCGCGGCGCCGAAATACATGGCGCGCCTGCCTACCCGGCAGATGGTTCCCAACGGGGAAACCCAAATATCAAAGATTGGTATTATACCACTGTTTTCAGACTGGGCTACCGCTTATTTACAGGAAGCGGGTACAATGGCGGCTCCAGGGGGAAAAAGAGCAGCCTGGGATGCCCCACAAAAATTTATTAGTAGTCTTTAATTTCCCGCCACGCCAGCATCAATACCCACCCATTGCCTTATGGCCGGGTAAATGATCCTATTCCGGAAATAGGGATTGAGCCTGGCAACATGCCCTCCGTTCTTTACATATACAAGTTTGTGTTCTATATTTCTTTGTTCAAGCGCCGAATCAAGCAGGTATGCATGGCGTTTATTAACATAGAGGTCGGCCCCGCCCTGCACCATCAGCGTAGGAACATTTGAAATATTGTAAAGCGGGCTGCAGGCCTTATAGGCGTCGGGAAGATCTCCCCCTTTTTTGTAACGGCTGGATGTAAGTTTATTGATGATGGGTATAGCCAGCAATGACTTGAAGGAGCTTATATATGCTTTGTCTGAGAGATTGGTGGGACCACTCAGGGAAATGATCTTTTGCACCTGCTGGTTATTGCGGTAACCATACATCAAGGCAAGATGGGCACCTGCGCTTTCGCCCAGTAGTATATATTTTCCGGAAAAACTGTTCTTAAATAAGGAATCTGCCGTCTGTAAGCTGGCAGCAATATCTTGCTGCTGCTGGCCCAACTTTACCTTTTTATTCATCAAACGGTAATTAATATTGATGCTTGACACCCCGTTTTTCAGGAGCATACGCTGAATTGAACGGAGCATCAGTTTATCGCCTTTTTTCCAGGAGCCTCCGTGTATAAGTACTACAACGGACCGTGACGAATCCGTTTTGGCAGGGATAAATGCATCAAGCTTTTGTTTTTTATGCAGGCCGTAAGGCAGGTTGTAAATTTTTTTAGCTTCCCTGGATTCATAGGATCTGTATGCAGTACTGCAGGAAGACAGGCCCAATAAAAAAAATGCCGCAACTAGAAAATTTTCAAAATGCTTCATCCAGGTAAAATTTGATGCGAAGTTATATTCCATTAATCTGGCATCATAACCAATTACTATTTTTCTGCATTTATTAACAAAAAAAATTACAGGACCCATTTCATAAATGACATATTAATGAATATATTTGCGGCCCATCTATTGCTTTTATACCAATACAATATATTTTTAATTTGCTTATTCACCCTTTTTATTAACCCGATTATTTATCCCAAAATTTACTAAAATGAAAAAAATGAGAGTGCTGTTTCTTGCATTTGGTTTGCTCGTTCTTGCAGCAGGCTGTAAAAAAGATGATAGCAGCAACAGCAACATCACGGTTGACCAAAACGGCAATGTAACGGTCAATAACGATGCAGATGGTGCACTTTATTCTGCCAAAGTGATAAGCTACGATGACAACAGCAGCTCCAGCAATGATGAAAGCCACTTCGGCTATGCATGGTTCGGAAAGCCCAATGCGATGGTAGCAGGCGGCGCTGTAAATGTAAACGGTGTAGATCTTGATTTGCTGAGCGGGATCAACTATTATATATACTTCGGTTTTGACCAGCCTTTCACTACTAATGCTTCAAACTGGACGGTAGAGGGTAATTCAGCAAATGGCATAACGGGGTTTTCCCATACAGATAACAGCAATTTCCCGCAGGGCGGAAATTTTACACTGCCATCAAGCATTAATATCAATTCAAACTTTACCCTCAATTTTACTTCTACTGCCGGTTCTTATGCCACAGTTTTTAGTATAGAAGGTAACAAAGGATCAAAAACAAAAGCCATACAGGGAGGAAGCGGTACAGTAAGTTTCAGTTCGGAAGAATTGAAAGAAGTGGCTTTTTCATCAGACATTATCGCTTTTGGCATTACGCCGGTGAATATCACTAATGGTACAGTGATCAACGGAAAAAAATATTATTTTGTAAAACAGATATCTTATCTAAGGCAGACTGAAACGCTCTGAAACAATATAAAATTATCTTTCAAAACAGGAACGCCCGGCTTTTCCGGGCATTCCTGTTTTACTAATCTTTACTCACAGATCCACCACTGCTTTCTTTCTTCCTGATATCTGCTGCACCCCCGTTATAACGAACAGATGCTCCGCTGCTGGCGCTTGCATTGAGCGATACACTGGCATGTACATTTACCGTGGCACCGCTGCTGCTGCTGGCTTCTGTGTTCTCACTCAGCAGGCTTCCCGCATCCACCGTGGCGCCGCTGCTTGCTTCGGCAGAAAGTTTACGGGTGCGGCCCTTGCTGTCTATTTTTGCACCACTGCTGGCATCCAATTCTATCGATGGCGCATCCAGTTCCAGCGTTACAGCTCCTGCACTGGATGATTTTACGGAAATAGCATCCGGTGATTTAATCAATCCGTCTGATTCGATATCTGCGGAAGCTGAAGCATGTACAGATGCATATCGCGGCGAAGTAACAAACACTTTAAAATGGCCATTACGGAAATTGAATGCTTCCCGAAGCCGTATTTTAAGTGTTTGGCCGCTCACGTCTGTTTCCACATACCTGATCAGGTTATCGTCCGACTCCACCGTAACTTTCCGGGCATCTCCCTGCAGCAGTATTACTTCAAAAGGCCCGGCAGCATGTACAGATTCAAAGGCGGATACATTCCTTTCTTCTTTTACTAAAATACCGCTGCCAGATTTATGCCGGCAGGAAATAAGCATCAATACAGATGCAAAATACAAGAGGATTTGTTTCATGGCTTTAACTTTTATTTGCAAAGATTCAAATTTTAATGGTACCGGCAAGCATTGTTAAATTATTGGTTTCGTTTAACTGCTATTTAGTTCATGTACCCCAATTTATTATACATTTGCAGCCAAATATGGCTGAAAAGATCATAATCCTCGATTTTGGCTCCCAATATACCCAGCTCATAGCCCGGACTGTGAGAGAAGCCAATGTGTACTGCGAAATCACCACTTTTAACAAACCCATCATTTTTGAGAAGGATCTTAAAGGCATTATTCTGTCTGGTTCCCCCTGTTCGGTAAATGAACCCGGAGCCCCGGAGGCAGATATAAAAGCAATGCTTGAACATGTACCTGTACTGGGCATATGCTACGGCGCACAGCTTACAGCTAAAATTTTCGGGGGTTTGGTGGCTAAAAGTAATAAAAGAGAGTATGGAAGGGCATTGCTGCTGGCAAAAAACGACAATGAACTTTTCAAAGATATTGCAGCAAACTCCCAGGTTTGGATGAGCCACAGCGATTCGATCAAAGATATTCCCGAAGGGTTTTCCATCATTGGCCATACAGAAAATATACCGGTGGCTGCCTTTTCATACACTGCCGGAAAAAACAGTCTTTACGGACTTCAGTTCCATCCGGAAGTTTACCATTCTGCCGAAGGCAAAAAGATATTGCGCAATTTTTTGACAGGCGCCTGTGGCTGCAGTATGGACTGGACGCCTGCGCATTACATAACCGATACCGTAAAACAGCTGAAGGAACAACTCGGAAACAGCAAAGTGGTGATGGCGCTCAGCGGCGGGGTAGACAGTACGGTGGCTGCCACCCTTATCCACCAGGCCATTGGCAAAAACCTGTTTGGCATCTTTGTAGACAATGGTGTACTGCGCAAACATGAGTTTGAAGAAGTACTGGAAACATACCGGCAAATAGGACTTAATGTAAAAGGCGTGGATGCCAAAGAGCATTTTTACACTAAACTGGCCGGGAAAACGATGCCTGAAGACAAACGGAAAGCTATTGGAAAAAGTTTTATCGACATATTTGACCAGGAAGCCCATCAGATCGAAAACATTGAATTTCTTGGGCAGGGAACCATCTACCCCGATGTAATTGAATCGGTTTCGGTTCATGGCCCTTCCGTAACCATTAAGTCGCACCATAATGTAGGCGGCCTGCCCGAAACCATGAAGCTGAAACTGGTGGAACCGCTCCGGCTCCTGTTTAAAGACGAAGTAAGAAGAATTGGTGCAGAACTGGGCATTCCTGCAAACATGCTTGGCCGCCACCCTTTTCCCGGACCGGGACTTGCCATCAGAATTTTAGGGGAAATAACCGAAGAAAAGGTACAGTTATTGCAGGAGGCAGACCGTATTTATATGGATGGGCTTAAAAGCCACGGGTTGTATGATAAGGTATGGCAGGCAGGCGCCATTCTGCTGCCAGTAAAAAGTGTGGGTGTAATGGGCGATGAACGTACCTATGAATATACGGTGGCTTTAAGGGCTGTAACTTCGGTAGATGGTATGACGGCCGATTGGGCCCACTTACCGTATGAATTTTTGGCATTTATCAGCAATGAGATCATCAATAATGTAAAAGGGATCAACCGGGTGGTGTACGATATCAGCAGCAAACCACCTGCTACCATTGAATGGGAATAAAAAATTTTAATAGCAAAATGAACAAAAGAATTTTACCTGTTTTAATAATAGCCTTTTTTTTAACGGCCGGTAGCGTTCAGGCCCAGGTGCCTGCAACAACAGCCCCGCCGGATAGTGCTGTACAATTTTTACGTAATTATAAAGTGGCCATATTTGCACCACTTTATCTTGACTCTGTCTTTATTGGGAAAAGTTATCGTTATGGCAAAGGATTCCCCCGGTTTACACTCCAGGGTTTTGAATTTGTTCAGGGTGTTCAGATGGCCCTCGACAGTATGCCGGTTTTTGGTGCAAACATTTCGGCAAGTATTTTTGATTCCAAATCATACACACAATCCATACAAACCCTGGTAGCTACCAAACAACTGGATAGTTTTAACCTCATCATTGGCAATGTAAGGGATGCTGAATACCTGCAGTTGGCAGGGTTTGCCCAGCAAAAGCATATCCCCTTCATTTCTGCCACTTATCCAAACGATGGCGGAATAACGGCCAACCCCTTTGTTGCCATCATGAACTCCACCCTAAAGGCGCACTGCGAGGCAATTTACAGTTACATCCTTCAAAACCATGGAACCAGCAATATCCTGCTGGTAAGAAAACAAGGAAGCCAGGAAGATAAGGTCGCTTCTTATTTCCATAACATCAATTCACCTGATGGGAAAGGATTGCTCCCGATAAAAACAGTGAAAATTGAATCGGATAGTTTTGCTGTATTGAAACCCCTGCTCGACAGTGGCAAACGTACGATCATCATTGGCGCCAGCCTCCATGAAAGTTTTGCCGGAAAACTGGCTTCTTATTTATCAGAATTAAATGGCCTGTACCCCACTACCCTTTTTGGCATGCCAAACTGGGATGCATTTTCGTTTATGAATAAAAAGAATAGCCCAAAAGATTACAATATCTACTTTACAACACCCTATTACAACAGCAGGGCCGATGGTAAAAGCAGGATGATAAAAGAACTGTACAAGACCAGGTTCCGGGGCTACCCATCAGATATGCTGTACAAAGGTTACGAAACGGCCCAGGTATTTACAGGCCTGCTGGCAAAATATCCAAACGATTTCATGAACCATCTGAACGATTATTCCTATAAGATCTTTACTGATTATAATTTTAAACCTGTATTCCTTTCCAAAGATTCGAAACTGCCCGATTATTTCGAAAACAAAAAGCTCTATTTTATGAAGAGCTATAACGGGGTTATCAGCAGGGCCTGGTAAGAGCGCATACAGGATTTGATACTATTTACAAAAACTTTCTTGACCGGGGATCATACGAACATTTACCTGTGAGATGCCTGATATATAGCTTACCTGCATACCATAAACATTTTTTATATCAAGTTCCGAAAAAGCTGGTAATGCTGCGCTATAAAAAAAGTGTTCATAGTTTAGCATTTATCAATTGATAATTTCCTGCACCTGATATCATATAAAAAAGATGCCGCAGTTAGTACTGCGGCATCTTATATTTTAAGAACCTTTACCGGAAAACCAGTAGTTGTTTAGCGTTTGAGAACCGGTCCGCTTGCAAGGCGCTTACCATCGCGGTCAAAAACAACCACGTAGTAAACCCCGGCAGCATTCTTCCGCAGATCTACATCCATGCGCTCGTACAGGCCGGTTGTCGTATACATTTTAGACCATACCTTCTCTCCTTTGGCCGAGTACACAACCACATTGCGTTCTGTGGTGCCTGCATTGTTGTAGTACCTTACCTGGAACTGCCCGCTGGTTGGATTAGGATAGATAAATACCTGGTCCGACTTCAAATCCAATAACCTGGCAGCATTGCTGGTAATTGAACAACCGGTGGTGTCATCCGTAACGGTTACATTGTATTCTCCAAAATCATCAGCGGTTACAATGAACTCATTGCCTGTAACGGATGGATAAGGGAATCCATTCTTGGTCCATGCATAGCTATAATCCCGGTTTGGCGGGCTTACTGTTACATACAAACGGCTGCGCATGTACGGGGTAATCGCCTGGTTGGAAGCCAGAGTAAGTACTGCGCCCGGAAGGGTATTAACATTGAGTAAGGCCGTTTGAGAAGTAACGGCTCCGCATGGTACACCAGAAACAATTACCCTGTACACATTGCCATTCATAGCCGTTGTAAGGCCTGTAACTGGCAATGAACTGGTGGTAGCTCCCGCTATATTCACAAATGGGCCGCCGTTTACACTTACCTGCCATTGGTAGGTAATGGTGGAACCGGTGGCACTTACACTGAAGGTATGATTGTCTCCAACGCATTTCTTAACTGCAAGCGGCTGGGCCGTAATTGCCACAGGACTGTTAACGGTTAAAACAGCTGAAGATGAAATGAGGCTGGGGGTGCAGGTTCCTGCCAACAGGGCACGGTACCTGTAGCCGTTCATTGACGCAGTAAGACCGGTCAAGTTGAGTGTGGCCGCCGTAGCACCGGAGATGTTGGTCCAGCTGGCTCCGGCATCTGTACTTTGCTGCCACTGGTAAGTAACTGCAGTACCCGTAGCTGCTATGCTTATGGATGTTGTATTTGTTGGTAAACAAACAGAAACGTTTGCCGGTTGAGTTGTTACCGAAACAGGACTGTTAACCACCAGGGCCACACAGTTTGAGGTAACCGTATTGCAGGCCCCTGTTACCACTACCTGGTAAGCGCCGGCATTGGATACCGCTGTACCGCTGATACTGTACGAAGCTGATGTGGCGCCGGCAATATTGGTAAAGCCGCCTCCGCAGGATGCTGCATATTGCCATTGATAAGCCGCTCCTGTGCCTACAGCGCTTACACTGAAATTGCTGGTGCTGCCGGAGCAAAGTGTTACGGCGGATGGCTGTGTGTTAATTGCCGTATTAGTATTAACCGTAAGGATGGCTGTATTGGAAATAATAGGAGTAGGCGTGCAGCTGAATACCTGCAGCCTGTACTGTGTACCGCTCATGGATACCGTTACTGCTGTTAAACTGAGGGTGGCAGAAGTGGCGCCGGCTATGTTTGTCCAGCTGGTACCGCCATCGGTGCTTTGCTGCCATTGGTAAGTAAGTGATGACCCAGTGGCCGTTGCCATGAAGCTCGCATCCTGGCCGGCACATACCGCTGTAGCTGCAGGCTGGCCGGTGAAGGCCGATGGGTTCCCTACCGATAATGTTGCCGCATTGGAAATAACAGAGGTTGGTGCACAAGTGCCTGATACCACCACACGGTACTGGTATCCATCCATGCCATTGATAACAGATGGTTCTGTATAACTTGCTGATGTGGCGCCGACAATATTATTCCAGGTACCACCGGCATTGGTGCTTAATTGCCATTGATAACCTAAGCCGGTACCTGTGGCCGTGCTGCTGAAGGTAGCACTACCGCCTGCACACACAACCGTGTTTTGCGGCTGGGCAGTTAAGGTAGTGGCAGGATTTACTGTTAATACGGCCGCAGATGAAGTTGTGCTGCCGCATTGGCCCGTTACGATCACACGGTATTGGTTATTATTTTCTGCAATGGTAGGTGACGTTACTGTATAGCTTGCTGCCGTAGCGCCTAAAATGGCACTCCAGCTGCCACCACCATTGGTGCTCAACTGCCATTGGTAAGTGCCGCTCGATACAGCAGTAAAGCTCGCATTGTTGCCAGCACATACCGTTAGGTTAGCGGGCTGACCGGTGATGGCAGGACCACTTCCGGGCTGCACCAAAAAACTCACGATCTGGGTCTGTGTATTGGCCCCCGCAACTCCTGTTACCGTAATATCGTAGGTTCCGGGTGTAAGTGTATTGGCATTATTAAGGTTTACGGTTGTGCTGTTGCCGGGCACCAACGGATTGGTTCCAAAACTTACCGTAGTGCCAGCCGGAACACCTGCTGTAGCCGACAGATTTATAGGTGTAACAAAGCCCCCGTTCGATACCGTAGCCAGGTTACTCGTGGCTACTGCCGCTCCCCCACAGCTAACATTCGTTACAGCAGGTGCCGTAAAATTAAAACCGGTCACGGGAACTGTAATGGCAAAATTAGCATTGGATACATCAAAAAAGATATTCCCAACTGCCTCTACCCTCACTTTTGCTGTGCTGGTGGGAGTATTGGGGATCGTTACGGATTCTGTACCATCATTAGCAGTACTAGCCAATAAAACTGTTGGATAGGTTAACCCACCATCTGTAGATAAAGTTATTCTTACGTTCGCCACGTTCACCGGAGCCATATCCGTACCGGCAACATTCCAGGTAACTGTCTGCGTGGTGGATCCGGGATAGCTCTCGCCGCCATTGGGAACAGAAACGGTAAAAGGCGTTGTACCTGCAACATTAACCTGGAAAACCGCTGTACCCTGACAGCCGGATCCGGAAGATACCACTCCGCCGCCACCTGCCCGGTTATCTCTAACCGTAAGCCTGAATTTCATTGCCCTTGCAACTGGCGATAATGTTTCACCCTTTAAACCACCCATGGTAGCAGCAGGGTTAGCAGGGTAGTTTGCATTTATTACTGCAACATCAGGAAATGTTCTTGAACCGTTCGTTTTGGGTATACGTGATTTAAACAAAGGCAATGTATTATTTACCGCACCGGTAGCACCGGCGTTCCAGTTTGCCGTGCCACTAAAATCCCATTGTTCCCAGTTATAAGTAAGTGCATCTCCGTTAGCATCTGTTGCCGAACCTGTTAAGGTAAATGGTGTTCCGGGTGGTATGCTAACATTATTATTTGTTAATGGATCAATAACTGGTAATGTATTACCTGTGGGTGTAGCTACCCCGCATGTTCCACCTGCACCTGTACTTAGAAAATCGCTGATCTCATCAAAACTTATGGCATGAAAATGAGGATCGCTGTTTGGCTGAATATCCTGCGCACCACAAATACCTGCATAAGCCTGAATGGTGGTACCGCTTCCAACTTCATATTTTGTGTTGGTAGGTGAACTTCCGCAGCCGGCCATAGAATGGTTCCCTCCCCATTGGTGGCCCATTTCATGAGCTACATAGTCAATATCATAAGCATCACCCGTTGGACTCGGACTACCGGTAATACCCCTGGCCTTGCTGGTACCGCAGGGAGAGCGCAATTGCGCAAGTCCGCCGCCACCTGTGCTGAATGTGTGCCCAATATCATAGTTGGCTGAGCCGATATTGGCATCAATAACAGTTTGACTTTCGTTTATAAGCGTACCTGCATTGTTATTTCCGTTAAATGGATCAGTAGCGGCATCGAGGTATTCAACAATGTTGTTATTAGCAACCAGTACCATTCTGAGTGAAACCTCTTTTTCGTATACACCCACTACCCTGTTAACGGAGGTTACAATAGCCCCATGCAGCACGGCTGCATTGGCACCTGCATTGATCCCCGGCGCCTGGGCATACTCCCCGGTACAGGCAACAGCAAGCCTGTAAGTTCTCATTTCTGTACCACGGCATGCTGCTGTAGTAAAATTGCTGGAGGGGCTTGAAGGGTTATCTATTACTTCGCAAACAAAATTATTATTTTTAGAAAGATCGGTACGGAAATAGCTTATGTAAGCATCTGTAATACCTACTGCATACGGATCAACATAATAAGTTCCATTAACCGTTAAAACCTGGGCATGAAATCCCCTGGGCGTAAAATCAAAACGGATGGTTGCATAAGGGTCATCGATCCCCTGCCCGGTAAAGGTTTTGATATCCGGGAACCTGGCTTCCAGGGCTGGTTCCTGAATACTGCTTTCCCACACACGAAACCGGGAAATACGTCCGTCCGGCATGGGAAGTTCCAGCACAGGTGCAGTATTCCTGTTATGCACATTCCTTTCCGATGGCAGCGACCATAAAAATTGTTTTAGCCCTGTTTGATCCAGTGCAACAGCCCTGAATTTCTGTGGAACAATTACCCTCCTGGCGCCATTTAATTCAATGCTCCGTTCGGAAACATCTGAAAAAAAATTATTTTGACCAAAGGAGAGAAAGAAAGAACCAGTGGCAATTAACATTACCACGAAAATTTTGTAAAATTTTCTCATGTTGTATTTTTTTTGCGTGTGCGAATGTATGTAAAGTTTTAATATTAAAGAAATCGGCCATTACCCGCAACAACAGCAGGAGCCTGCCTTAATGCGGGCTGGTTCAATGAAAACAATTTGAAATCTTTTGGAAAAGATTGTCTTACAACAGCTTTGACTTTGGTAATTTTACCTGCAGATTCGTTGCTTACCGACCAGAAACGGTCAGTTTGCGAAAAACCCAATAAGGTAGAAAACGAGAACAATATAAAGAGTAGAGTTTTATTCATTCTGTGCAGTTTAATTTTTGCTAAAATATCACTTTTTCCGAATTTGATAAAACTAATTTTAATGACATAAATAAAGCTTTATATTGAATATTTAAGCGCTGAAAGACTGGGTTTATTTGAAAAATTTCAACAACAATACCATTATTCATAAATGGCTGGCAACTAAGGGCCAACGCCCGTTTCTGTTCCAGGAGCAAACCTGGCAACATATTCTGCAGGAACAAAGCGGGCTCGTAAATGCACCTACCGGGTATGGAAAAACCTTCTCGGTTTTTCTCGGAGCCCTGCTGCAGTTTATTAACAGCCATCCCGAAGATTATAAAAGCAAAAACAGGAATGGTTTGCAGTTGATATGGATCACGCCGTTAAGGGCATTGGCTAAAGATATTGGCAGGGCCATGGAAGCAGCCATTGCAGAACTGGGCATGCAATGGCAGGTAGGTATCCGCAACGGAGATACCCCAAATGCCGTAAGACAAAAGCAAAAAAGGAGCAGGCCCGAAGTACTTATCATTACACCGGAAAGCCTTCATTTACTGCTCGCCCAAAAAAACCATGCAAAAAATTTTGAAACATTGCGCATCATTGCGGTGGACGAATGGCATGAATTATTGGGAAGCAAGCGTGGTGTACAGGTGGAACTTGCCATCAGCCATATTATTCATCTTCAGAAAAGAACAAAGGGGGAATGCTGCACGGTATGGGGCATTTCGGCCACCATTGGAAACCTGCAGCAGGCTAAAGAGGTGCTGCTGGCCCCGCTTGGATTAAAAGATGATGAAACCGTGATCGTAAAAGCCAGTCTCGATAAAAAGATCGCCATACAGTCCATCATCCCACCTGAAATGGAGAAATATCCATGGGCTGGTCATCTTGGAATAAAACTGGTGGAGGATGTATTGCCCATACTGGAAAGAAATAGTACCACCCTCATTTTCATCAACACTAGAGGTATGAGCGAAATGTGGTACCAGCAGCTTCTCAGTGCAGACCCTGGCCTGGCCGGCATTATAGCATTGCACCATGGAAGTATTGAACAGGACCTGAGGCTTTGGGTGGAAGATGCCCTGCACAATGGAACGTTAAAAGCAGTGGTTTGTACTTCCAGCCTCGACCTGGGAGTGGATTTTCGCCCGGTTGAAATGGTGGTGCAGGTTGGCTCACCAAAAGGGGTAGCACGTTTTTTACAGCGGGCGGGCCGCAGCGGGCACCAGCCCGGCGCCGTAAGCAATATTTACTTTTTACCCACACATTCACTTGAATTACTGGAAGCTGCGGCTTTAAAAGAATCGGTGGAAACGCAGTTCATTGAAAGCCGTGAACCGATGATGCTTTGCTTCGATGTACTGGTACAATTTCTCTGTACGCTTGCTACCGGCGATGGGTTCTTTCCTGCTGAAATTTTTAAAGAGGTAAAAAACACTTATTCCTTTGCTGATATTACGGAAGAAGAATGGCTCCAACTGCTCCGGTTCATTACCGACGGAGGCGTGGCGCTGAAGCAATACGATGATTTTAAAAAAGTGGAGATCGGTGAAGACGGATTGCATCAAATCAACAGCCGGCGCATGGCTATGCGGCACAGGCTGCATATTGGCACCATTGTAAGCGATGCCATGCTTAAGGTGAAGTTCCTGGGTGGCGGATTTGTGGGCGTTATTGAAGAATGGTTTATAAGCCGCCTCAATGCCGGGGATGTTTTTACCCTGGCCGGCAGAAAGCTAGAATTTGTAATGATAAAAGACATGACCGTACTTGTAAGAAAAAGCAATGCTGCCAAATCGATTGTTCCCAGCTGGAATGGGGGCCGCATGCCGCTGAGCGCCAATCTTGGTTTTATGCTCCGCAAAAAACTGAATGATGCCGCTATGAAAAATTTTTCCAAAAAAGACAAAGAGCTCAGCTCCCTGCAGCCACTTTTTGATTTGCAAAAAGAACTCTCGCACCTGCCGCTTTTGAATGAGTTGCTTATTGAACATATAGAGACCAAAGACGGGTTTCATTTATTTGTTTACCCCTTTGAAGGAAGACTGGTGCATGAAGCCATGGCTGCTTTACTGGCTTACAGGCTTTCGCAGCGGATCCCCATCAGCTTTTCTATTGCTATGAACGACTACGGATTTGAATTACTGAGCGACCAGCCTGTTCCGCTCGATGACAGCAATGTGTATGAATTGTTCAGCGCAGAAAATTTGCTGGAAGATATACAGCGAAGTGTGAACAGTACAGAAATGGCCAGGAGGAAGTTCAGGGATATTGCCGTTATTGGCGGATTGATATTCCAGGGTATGCCGGGTGAACAGGTAAAACAACGGCACCTGCAATCATCGGCTTCCCTGCTCTTCAACGTTTTTGAACAATACGAGCCCAACAACCTGCTGGTAAGGCAGGCTTACAACGAGGTAATGAGCCAGCAAATGGAAGAAGCCAGGCTGAGGGATATGCTTGTTCGCATTCAGAAAGGGAAGATCGTGATCAGGTTCCCGGAAAGGCTTACACCTTTCTGCTTCCCCATAAAAGTTGACAGCATGCGTGAAAATATTTCCTCCGAAAAACTGGAAGACCGGGTGAGAAGAATGCAGGATCAGTTGAACAGCAGGAAAAAATAAAACAGGCAAACGCCTGAACATTCAATACATTTCCCCATTTTGCATGCAGAAAAAAATATACTTGAGAACGATCATCATAGCGCTTTTGATAAATTACCCGGTTTTTTTGCATGCCCAGCATAAAGAAAGGCCGGCAAAAAACACTGTATACGCCGGGTATGCACGCATTGGCACTTACTATTTTATCAACTTCGACAGGGTCTTCAGCCAGGGATCCACCTTCAGCAAAAGTTTTCATGCGGGCATTTCGCTATTGAAAAATGACATTGCTTTTCCGCTGGGTATTAATTTTTTCACCGGGAAGCAGGCGCATCATGCCGAATTCAGCTTAACCCTTGTTCCTGCTATTGAACGTTTCAGTTATCTTTTTAAACCTGGTAACCTGTCTGATAAAAAATTCTATATCTTACCGGCGGCAGGTTACCGCTACCAAAAACCCGGAGGCGGTTTTTTTGGAAAGATCCAGGCAGGCCCTGTTTTTTATTTTGACCCGGCCTCTGACAATAATACAAAAACCGATAGCCGGACCTATGCAGGTATTACCGTAGGCATTGGACAAAGTTTTTAATAATATTTCTGTATTTTCAATCCCTAAAATATTTTACTATGGCATTACACATGGTGGATGATCCACAAGAACAGGAAGATTATGATGACAGTCAGGAGCGTAGCAGCAATACCAGTTTGCCAGGTGGCGGTGGCGGAGGAGGATTAATGAACTTTCTTCCATTGATCTTTAGCCTTTTCCGCGGCGGTGGCGGCGGTAAGGGCCTTATTTTTTTACTGCTGATAGGCACCGGCGTTTATTTTATGATGCGCAGCGGTGCGTGCAACAGCAGCAATGCGATCAATTCCCTTTTTTCGCAAAGCGGTTACAATTACAGTGCTGAGGAATTCAGTAAGGCAAAAGTGTATGAAGGACTGGCTGACGATAACACAAAAAATCCACTGCCCGAAGCCGTATCGCTGGCTGCATTTGCACCCCAGCGGCTCAACCAGGGAAAGCAGGGAAGCTGTGTGGCCTGGAGCAGCGCTTATGCTGCCCGTACCATACTGGAAGCAGCCAGTACAAGGCAAAACCCTGATGAAGTTGCCTATAGCCCTGCATTTGTGTACAACAATATAGCGCTGGAAGATTGCCAGGGTTCTTATATACAGCGGGCCATGGAATTTATGCAGCGCAATGGTGCGCTTTCGCTCAACGATTTTCAGTACGACGAAAATGATTGTAGCCGGCAGGCTAACAACTCCCTGGTTGCAAAAGCGGCTGGAAACCGTATACATGGTTTTACCCGCCTAACAGAAAGCGATGGCGTAAACGGTATCAATATACGTGCCCTCAAAGAACACCTGGCAAAAGATGCGCCGGTGGTGATCGGCATGATGGTGGGCGGAAGTTTTATGGAAGGCATGAAGGGCCAGAAAGTTTGGCATCCATCCAATAACGATTACTCCCAGATGGGATTTGGCGGCCATGCCATGTGTGTGATCGGGTACGATGACCGCATAGAAGGCGGGTCTTTCCAGATCATGAACAGTTGGGGACCGGAATGGGGACAAAATGGAATTGGTTTTGTACGCTACGCCGATTTTAAAGAGTTTGTGCGGGAAGCATATGGCCTTGATCCGCTTCCCAAGCGTGGAGCTGCCCTTAATGTGGCATTTGAATGCACGGTTGGCCTGATCAATAATGATACCCGGCAACCGATTGCTTTAAAACCATTCTCGGCAAACCTTTTCAAAACAGTTAGCCCGATCAAAAAAGGAACAAAATTCAAAATGGAGATCAGGAATGCCGTGGAATGTTATATTTATATTTTTACACCCGATGTTTCAGGAAGCAAGAGTATTGTTTTGTTTCCGTACAAACCCATCCACTCTGCTTATTGTGGCATTACGGGCTACAGGCTTTTTCCCCGTAAAGAATCCATACAGGCCGATGAAGTGGGAAACAAAGAGATCATGGCCGTGGTGGTTAGTAAACGTGAACTTGATTACAATGCTATCAATACAGCCATCAGCAACAGCACACAACCTTCTTATGCGGCAAAAGTGAATGAAGCGGTGGCAGCCAATGCCATCAGGAATGTGAGCTATAGCGCATCGGCCAATGCTGGTATTTATTTTAAATCTGCCGGCGATGAAAATAATATTGTAGCCACTATTGTGGAGATGGATAAGCAGTAGGTTGACGGTTGACGGTTGATGGTTGAAGGTTAGAAGTTTCCACTGAATAGCAATCTGCATGGCCCCGCAATTATTTGCGGGGTCTTTTTGTGAAAAACCGGCCTCATTATCCTCATCGCCGATAATCCATCTTTCGGCGAAGAAATGGGGGCATTTAGCGAAAGCAACAGCAACAACTGAAATAAGCGGATTATTTTTACATCGTATTTAAAAGGTCATCCAATAATGACCTGCCCGTTTTAAGTTCCAACATCCATGAAGAACTATGGCCTGTTGACCCCTGAAGAAACACCTATAGCCTTTTTCACTATTCTGTGAAAAAACCATCATCCAAACATCCAATAAGAATCCAATTCGGTAACCCGGTGAAAAAGGCTATTTCTTTTTTTTATTAAAACCAAACTGCCACCTGTTCCATTGTTTTCCGTTTCAAATCCGGAACATAACATTCATCGGCTGCATACCCAACCGGTATGAGTAAAAATGGTTTTTCATTTTGGGGGCGGCCCAAAATTTCTGACAAAAAATTCATAGGAGAAGGTGTATGTGTAAGTGCGCAGAGGCCCGCATGGTGAATGGCCGCCAGCAAAAAGCCACAGGCCAGTCCAACGCTTTCTGTTACATAATAATTCTGGTGTTTGTGGCCGTTCCCCTCCAGCTCATAACTCCTTTTAAAAACCACAATAATAAAGGGAACGGTTTCTAAAAAAGGTTTTTCCCAGTCTGTACCGATGGGCGCCAGGTCTTGCAGCCATTCTGCAGGCATACGGTTTTGGTAACTTTCATACTCTTCTTTTTCGGCGGCCTGCCGTATTTTCTTTTTAATTTCCGGGTCGCTTACAACACAAAAGGTCCAGGGCTGCTTGTGTGCTCCACTGGGTGCAGTGCCAGCAGTGAGTATAATTTGCTCCATCACTTCTTTTGGAACGGTACGGTCAGAAAACTGTCGTATGCTCCGCCGTTTATTCATCGATGTATAATATTCTTTAGCTTTTAAAACCGTTGTGGTTTCATCAAATTGTTGCGGTTCAAACTGCACAAAAGGATAGCCGTTTACAAGCTTTGTTTTTTTCATTCTATGAAATTAAAATTTTAAAACGGTATTACTGTTGCCACTCCGATAAAGTGAGTACAATTTCCACCCGGCGGTTTTTTGCCCTGCCGGCTTCCGTGTCATTACCGGCAATGGGGAGATCAGCGCCTTTGCCATCGGCAGCAACCAGGTCGGCAAACTGCGGCAGTTTCCGGAGCAGGTAGTTTTTAACGGCATCGGCCCTTTTAATGGAAAGTTCCCTGTTAGTGGCCGGCTCCCCCCGGCTGTCGGTATGCCCGATGATGTCAATTTTAGCGATCTTTTTTTGTGCCAGCAAAATACAGACACTGTCCATTTGCTTTATAAATATTTTCTTTATTACGGCCTTACCGGTTTCAAAAAATGCAGCAGGAATGCGGATGGTATCTTTTAAAAATAATGGTTTTTGTACCTGAGGAATTTTCTTACTAACCACTGCATGTTCGGAATGCCTGCTGTTTTGCTGATAAATTTTCCGGAGATTTTCCTCGTAACCGGTGCAGGCCTTGCTTTGCTGAACGGATTGTAATTTTATTTCGTCGATAAAATAATAAACCATGCCCAGTTTATTCATTCCATCCTGCGGGCCGTAAAGCATCCCTTGAGCACCTATATTTCCCAGTAAACAATATTGTTCATTTCCGGTTGCGGTAAAAAAATATTCCACTGCCTGCCATCCACGTTTCATATCTGCCACAATTTCTGATGAAGTTATTTTAAAAGCCGGTTTTTGTGCATGGGGATCAAATTCCCCTGCAGCAGGTTCCTCGCTGGTAAAACAAAAATCAATATAAAAAAAAGGGCGGCCTGAGGTGTGGAGGTAGAAACTTAGTTTGTATTGATTGCCTTTTATGAGCGGGCAGGTAAGCATGGTATAAACAAGCGGCCTGTTGCTCTTTGTAAGGTCGTATATGGGAAGCAGCAGGAGATTGTGACCCAGCAGCGGTTTGGGCACCACTCTTTCCTTTACGAGCGGATTGGTAGTTGGCAACAGGTAAAACCATCCCTCGGGGGCACAGTCGGCATGATACTCGGTGCAGTTGTTGATGTCTTCAAAACCGGGATTGGGGAGGAGGTTTTGGGAATATGATTTTTGAAAAAAAGCCATCAATACAAACACACACAGAAAAGCTGAAAACCGGTATGCTGTACAAGTGAGTGACACAACGATGCTGAGCAATGATTTAATGGTGGTTCAATAAAAAACTTACACCGACTTGACCTCCGCCACCAAATCCTGTAACACTTTTTTGGCATCGCCAAAGAGCATACTGGTTTTGGGCTGAAAGAAAAGTGCATTTTCTATTCCGGCATAACCGGGCTTCATGCTGCGCTTGTTTACAATTACGGTTTTAGCCTGCTCTACTTCGAGAATAGGCATACCATAGATAGGAGAAGCCGGATCGTTCTTGGCTGCGGGATTAACCACATCGTTTGCCCCAAGGATCAGCACCACATCGGTGGTTTTAAACTCATCATTTGCGTGTTCCATTTCCTGGAGTTTTTCGTATGCCACATCGGCTTCGGCAAGCAATACGTTCATATGGCCGGGCATACGGCCTGCCACCGGATGGATGGCATAAGCCACTTCCACGCCTTTTTCATTCAGTGTTTTCTCAAGTTCATGGCAAATATGTTGTGCCTGCGCAACCGCCAATCCATATCCGGGAACGATCATCACCTTGTTGGCAAAACTCATCACCATCGCGGCATCGCTGAGCGATATTTCCTTGTAACTG
Source organism: uncultured Chitinophagaceae bacterium (assembly GCA_963754695.1). Classification (GTDB taxonomy): domain Bacteria; phylum Bacteroidota; class Bacteroidia; order Chitinophagales; family Chitinophagaceae; genus Ferruginibacter. Next base: position 43,431 of record CAVWGU010000005.1, on the reverse strand, counting down.
CCCTGTTCGGTTTTTTGGGCTGCCCCAGCTTTTGCATTGCTGCTGCCAAACGAACCGATCAATACATTGGTAAGCGAACGGTTCATAGCACGGCACATTAAGATCGTAAGCAAGGTACCAGCAGCGCCCACCAGGATACCACCTGTAAGCATGGCCTTATTGTCATATAAAAAACCGCCGCAGGCCGCAGCCACCCCTGTAAACGAATTAAGCAGTGAGATTACTACCGGCATATCGGCACCGCCAATGGGCATTACAAACAATATCCCGTAAACAAAGGCAAAAAGACCGATGAGCAAAAAAGGCAGGTAAATGCCGCCGATATTGGAACGGTAAGCGATCACAGCACTGGCAAGTGTAAGTGCCAGTACGATCATATTCACAATATGCTGCCCTTTAAAAGAAAAATCTTTAATGCGGCCATTGAGTTTGCCCCAGGCAATGATACTGCCTGTATAAGAAATGGTACCAATGATGGCGCCTGCCACAATGGTGATATAACTTCCAACAGAAATAATATCTGCAAATGCTGTTTCGGGTGAAGCCTGATGAGCTTTATAAATATGGTAAAATTCTGCTGCAGAAATAAGCGCTGCACAGGCGCCGCCCATTCCGTTGAAAAGGCTTACCATTTCGGGCATAGCCGTCATCTGCACCTTTTTAGCAGCCAGTGTACCCACCACTGACCCAATTACAAGACCGGCAAAAATCCACACATAATTATGCAGGCTGTTGCCTTCGCTGTCTTTGTATAAAAAAATGGTGGCAAAAATGGCCAGTCCCATTCCAAATGCAGCCACCAGGTTTCCCCTGCGTGCACGAAGCGGGTGAGAAAGCATTTTTAAGCCCAGGATGAATGTTACGGATGCTACAATGTAACTTATGGTTAATATATGTTCGCTCATATTGCTGAATAAATTCTAAATATCAAATACTAAATTCTAAATGTTTTCAATCACCGAGCTTTCTGAGAATGGCAGCTAAAATCTTCATCAGTTCATCTGCTTCATTCAGCAAAGCCATTCTTTCAGCCTCCATATCGGTATTTTCGTACGTAAGGACATGTTTCAACCAAAGTTTTGATTCCTTTGCTTCCTTTTTGCTGATCCGTATCCTGTACCTCAAATCCTTATCGCCCACTTTATCATTTGCTTCAATATAATTAGCTGCAACGGAACCGGCAGCCCTTATCAGTTGTGGGATATATTCCCTGTTAAAAATATCCGCTTTCAATAACCTGCAAAAATCTCTTACCCTCAATGAAAATTTTTCTGTCCTTTCTTCCAGGTCATATCTTTTACCGTCATTTATCATAAGTACAGATTAAAAAGACGCTCTCAATTCATTAATACGGTCCCCCGTTTTAGAATTTAGTATTTAGCATTTTACTTTTTAGTTTTCTTCTTAAACATTTCCAGCATCCTGTCTGTAACCACAAACCCTCCCACCACATTCAGGGTGCCCAGTACCACGGCTAAAAAACCCAGGCCCAGCGCCAGGTAATTGCCTCCTTCCGCTTTGCCCATTACTATGATGGCACCAATGATCACCACACCATGTATGGCATTAGCCCCGCTCATAAGCGGTGTATGCAGCACACTTGGCACATGTCCGATCACTTCAATACCCACAAAAATCATGAGTATAACGATATAAATGATTTGCTGGTTGGTGGAAATCCATTCGAGGAAAGACATGAGGATTTAATATTTAAGATTTAAGATTTAATATTTAAGATTGAGAAGTTCTTTTTATCTTGAAATTTCATTTTTCCCACAACTTTCAACTTTCAACTTTCAACTTTCAACTTTCAACTTTCAACTTTCAACTTTCAACTTTCAACTTTCAACTTTCAACGCCGCTAATCCGTTCATTCGTGATCTTTCCATCATGCGCAATGCAGGTACCTTTCACCAGGTCGTCTTCAAAATTGAGGTTCAGGTTACCTTCTTTATCAATAATGAGCTGTAAAAAGTTGCAAATATTTTTTCCATAAAGTTTACTTGCATCGGAAGGCATTTCTGAAGGCAGTTTTGAATTGCCCACGATCCTCACTCCTTTGTATTGCACCACTTCGTTGTTTTGCGTAAGCGCTGTATTTCCGCCAGTTGATGCTGCAAGATCAATAATAACTGAACCCGGTCTCATATTTTCGATCATCTGTTCTGTAATAAGTACCGGCGCTTTTTTGCCGGGTATTTGTGCAGTGGTAATAACGATATCGGCCTTGGCCACGCTGTCGGCAATTTTTTGTTTTTGACGTTGCATAAATTCTTCCGATTGTTCCACTGCGTATCCGCCTGCCTTACTGGCATCGGCAGCGCCTTCCACTTCTATAAATTTTGCACCCAGGCTCATTACTTCTTCTTTAACGGCTGGGCGGGTGTCAAACACTTCAATTACCGCACCCAGGCGTTTGGCTGTGGCAATGGCCTGCAAACCTGCCACACCGGCGCCCAGTATCAATACTTTTGCAGGGGGAATGCTTCCGGCTGCCGTCATAAACATGGGGAAATATTTTGGATAGAGCCCGGCTGCAAGTAAAACAGCTTTATAGCCTGCAATATTGGCCTGGCTGCTCAGCACATCCATACTCTGTGCACGGGTGGTGCGGGGCAGCATATCCATACTAAAAATGCTGAAATTCTTTTGTGCCCAGTCTTTTACCTGCTGCACATTAAATAAAGGGAAAAAAGTACCCAGTAACACTTTGGCCCTGCAAATGCTGATATCTGCATCCGTAAGCAGGTTAATGGAAAGCACCAGGTCTGCTTTCTGCAATATATCCGTCCTGTTCATTATTTCTGCACCGCCTTTTTTATACGCCTCATCAGCAGCAAAGGCGTTATCACCAGCCGATGACTCGGTCCAAACTTCGGCTTTTAATTTTTTCAGGAGGGCAAAATGCTCAGGCAGCAACGAAACCCGTGATTCAAAAGCGGGTTCTTTTAATACACCTATAATCATACAATAAATTGGTTGCGGCTAAGGTAAGGCAAAGCAATTTAAAATCGTATGACAAAATGCTGCTTTGTCTTAAAATCTTTTTTAAAAAATACGATTCCAATAAAAAAAAGGTCAATGGTAAGGGTAACGGCAGCGTGGGCCTTAATATTATGCCAGGCATCTTCCATTTCTGCACTCCAATGGATATCGTCGAAAATGAAAATGGATTGTTCGTTTGCCAATGCTGCCAGTTGATGCAGGTATTGCAGCGTGGGACTTTTGCGGTGGTTGCCGTCTATAAAGGCAAAATCGACGGTTTTAAGCCCGGCTAAAAGTGTGGGTAAAGTATGATCAAAATCGCCCCGGATGAGCTCAATATTTTTAATACCGAGGCTGTTGAAATTATGTTGAGCAATGGAGGCAATGGCGGGCCCCCCTTCGAGCGTATAAACTTTTGACGCAGGATTGGCTTTGGCTAAATAGGCCGTAGTAATGCCAAAGGATGTTCCCAGTTCCACCATAGAGCCAGGCTGGTATTTTTGAACCATACGGTAAAGCAGTTGGGAAAACTTTTTTGGTTTAAGCGATGAAGCGGCCATATCCCTTACCACTCTTTTACCTGATTTGATAACCGATGAACCGGCACCAAAATCCTCCACTTCAATAACGCTCCGGTCTTTCAGCAGCTGCTTCCTCAAGACTTCAATTTCTACATAGCATGGATAAGGTTTTTTGTTGTTCAATACAAATTTTACAAGATCAAATACAAAGGGGGAATGAATGCCATGCCCTTTGCCATTGGAAGCTGCAAGGTAATAAAGCAGGTATTTATGTGCAAGTTGGGTAGCGCTGAACATTATTTTAAAAAATTATCTTCTCCCCCATTTTTCAAAACTGTAATCAAAAGCGTGCTTTTCATCTTTTTGAAAATCGAGTTTGCCTTTTAATTTCCAGTTGGCTTCGTTTATTTCAGGGAAAAAAGTGTCGGCATCCGGTTCTGTTTGCACACGGGTAAGGTAGATGCATTGTGCCAGCGGCATGGCCTGGCGGTAAATTTCGCCGCCTCCAATGATGAATATCTCCTTAAAATTTGCGGCTTCGGCCATGGCAATGGCATCTTCGAGGTTTTTGGCAACCGATACTGTAGCTGCCTTCCAGCCATCCTGTGCGGTGATAACGATATTCAGCCGGCCTGGCAGCGGCTTGCCCACGCTTTCAAAGGTTTTGCGCCCCATGATCACCACCATGCCCCAGGTGGTATTTTTAAAAAACTTCATATCGTTGGGCAAATGCCAGAGCAGCTGGTTGTTTTTACCAATGGCATTGTTGGAAGCGGCGGCAACTATTATAGAGATCATAGCCGTAAAAGTATGAAATTACCTGTAAGAATGCAGTAACAGGATTATACATGCTGATCCAGCAACAGCTGGTTACCATCCGGGTCCTGCAGCATTAAACTTGCGGGTCCTGTTGTGTTTTCATCGGCTTCCGTTTCCAGTTTTAGCCCCCCGTTCTTTAAATGCCGCTGAATGGCCCTTATATCGTCGAAACCTTCCACCAGTTGCGCATTTTGATCCCAGCCGGGATTGAACGTAATGATATTATTGGGGAACATACCCTGAAAAAGCCCGATGATGGCATCGCCGTTTTTAAGGATCAGCCAATTTTGGTTAATATCCCCGCCAAATTGAATAAAGCCGAGCTTTTCGTAAAAGGCCTTTGAAGCATGAATATCTTTTACACTAAGGCTCATGGAGAAAGCTCCTAATTTCATGAGATGTAATTTAAATGAATGATGAAAGAAAAAAGGCCAATTCAATTGACCAAAAAAGCAACCCTGCTATGAAGTTAACCAGAGTATAAACAATATCAAAAAAAATGTGGGGACCTGCCCCACATGCTGTAATTCGTATAATTCGTGTAATTCGTGTAATTCGTGTAATTCGTGTTTAAAATTCGTGTTTAAAAAATTCGTGTTAACCCTAGTTCTTCAATATCTTAAACTCCACCCTCCGGTTCAGCTGCCTTCCTTCATCTGTTTCATTGGTCTCTACCGGTTTGCTTTCTCCATAACCAACCGATACCACCCGGCCGGAAGCAATACCCATCGACACAATATAATCCCTTACAGACCTTGCCCTGTTATCACTTAAGTTGAGATTGTAACTGTCGGAACCTTTTGCATCGGTATGTGCACTCAGTTCAATTTCAACAGATGGATATTCGTTGAGGAATTTCACTACCCGGTCGAGCTCGGCAAAGGACTCTCCACGCAGGTTGGATTTATCGAAATCGAAGAATACATTGTTTAACCTGAATACCTGCCCGATCTCGATCGGTACCAGGTAAAGGTCTTTATGAATGACCTTATACCCTTCTTTGATCAGCGAATCGAGGTTGAGGTTTTCGGAAATGGCAAAAAATTTGTCGGCCGATGCCCGGATGCTGTAATTCTTATCGTAGGGCAATACCATTTTAAAAGCGCCGTCGGCCGGGCTCGATATGCCGGTGCCGGCTTCTTTTCCTTCCGGTAATATTTCGTAAATGAGTTTGGCTTCGAGGGGTTCTTTTGTTTTGGCATTATATACATTGCCGGTAACCAGCACCACCGGGTCGGGCATTTCCTGTTCCAGCAATTTGATGCGTACTATATCGCTTGCACCATAAGCGCCATCGCTGCTGGTAAGATAAGCGTATTCGCCACCGGCATCGAGGGTAAAAAAAGCCTCACTCCCGGCTGTATTGATGGGTGCGCCCAGGTTCTTGGGTTCGCTCCATTTTGCCCAGGAATCATCGAGCCTTTTGCTCATCCAGATATCATTTTCGCCCATGCCGCCGGGCCTGTCGCTGCTGAAATAAAGTGTTTTTCCATCGGCAGCTATAAAGGGGCTCATTTCGTTATAATCTTTTGTATTGATGGCTTTGCCCAGGCTTTTGGGGGCCGTCCATATATCGCCGCCTTCGAGAAAAGAAACATAAATATCGTTGTAATCGTATTCGCCCTCTTTGGGATTCATATAAAATAAAAGGGTCTTTCCATCGCTACCCATTGAAGCGCCAAACTGGGCCGTGCGCATAAATTTTTCAAAATTGCGTATGCGCAGCATTTCTGCCGGGCTCCAGCTGCCATCTTCGAGGCTCCGGATCATGCTTACACCCATACCAAGGTATTGTCCTTCCCGGTAAGCTCCTTTGATCAAAATAGTATTAAGGTCGGGCGATATCCAGAAAACGGCATTGAAATGTGATGCATTTACGGAGGCATTCAGGTGTTTGGCCTTGCCCCAGTTGCCGCTGGTATCACGCACGCTGAACCAGATATCCTGCGCAATAGGAACGGTAGCAATCTGTACATTGGAAGGATGGCCCTGCCGGATGAAAAAAAGCATATTGCCATCGGCAGAAATACAGGGCCGCATCTCGGGATATTCGGTATTCACCACTTCGCCAAGGTTCTCCACTTTTACGATGGTGCTTTCTTTGATAACAAGCTCTTTTTGCTCCTTAAGCTTGATGGTGGTATCGAGCAATGGCTGTGCATAAGCCACCGTTGAAATGCAGAAAAATATGAGAGAAAAGTATAATTTTTTCATTGAATAGTGTTCGGGACGCTATTACAACGAAAAAACAGGGGGAAAAGTATGAGAATCTCCTTCTAAATTATTGATTCAACTGTATACAAAATCAATGATTTACAGTCCATCGATCACAGCCTTCAGTTCTTTTTCAAAAACAGCTTCCTCCATCTCCTCTTCAAAAAATTTGCGGTAGCCGGTTTTTGTATTGATGATGAGTGTGGCCGGAATGGAGCCACTCCATTTGGGATCTACTTTAGGGCAAAAATAATCGGCATTGGTTTCATTAAGCCAAACAACCGGCGCTTTGAACTTTCGCTGCTTAATAAATGCAGCTATTTTTTTTGGATAATAAGAAGGCAGGTCGAGGCTTACCAGCAACAACTTTACACTGTCGCTTTTATATTTGTTTGTAATTTTTATAAACGAGGGTATTTCTGCCACACAGGGTTTGCAGAACGTAGCCCAAAAATTAATGACAAGTACCTGGTCTTTTGATGCGGCAATATAATTTTCAATATCAACAATACCGAGCTTCCTGATATGCTGTGCCTGCACAATAAATACTGCCAATAAAAAAGCGGCGAAAAGGATCGTTTTCTTCATATAGCAAATGTAACCAACAAAGACCTAATGAATACTTAAGATTACCTGAGCGGTTTTGCGTACCAGGCTCTCCAGGTATTGTATGTGCTTCGCTTGCGGCCCGTTTCGCTCACCAGGCCCGTGTCTTCCCACAATGCAAAAAGATCCAGGTATATGCCCAGGTTTTGCAGGGTTATATTACCCGCATCGTAGTCTTTATGGCAAAACCATATGAAAAATTTTGCCTGGCGGCTATTGCTTAAAGCCAATATCAGCTGCAGGTATTTATCCTGCCAGTTTTCTGTACCATTTATTGAAATGCCCCAGTTGGGAATGATGAGCGGTTCGGCTATATAGGCCGTTTCTGCAAAACCCCAGGGTTTGGAAGGAGCAAGATCTAGATACTTAGTAAAAAAATTGGCCGGCAGTTCATCGGGGTTGGAACCATTCCCGGTAAAGAATGGATAAGCGCCATAAGGGTATGCGCTGATGCCGATATAATCTGTATAAGCGATTAATTGCTGCGCATTGGCTACTGCAGTTGGGTGATCTATTGCCATATAACTAATAAATAGCGGCAATTGGCTGTGGCCGGCTTTCAACTGTGCATATACCGAAGCTATAAATGTTTTATATTTTGTAAAAACAGCCGGATCCCAGTTTTCGGAATTGCTCTCTACCCCAAAATTTATATAAATCGGATTGAACGATGAAATGAGATAATTCATATAGTTGACATAGGCCATTACCACCCGGGGATCATCAAAAGCCATGGACTGCCAGCGTTGTTTGGTGCTATCGGCCAGGCCGGAATACAAGTAATATTTTGCCTTGCTTATCCGGTCAAGATCAAGTGCCGATACACTTAAAAAAACAGCCCGGCCCGTTTTTGATTTTCTTGTATTTATTTCCTGCTGCAGTGCCGCCGGCATGGCCGATTGGGTAAAAGCTTCTTCGTAAGGAATGCCCTCATCAAAATGATGAGAAACCATATCGCTGTTGCTGTTAATGAACTGGTAGGCGGTATCCAGTTCCTGTTGGGTAAAATCTGCCGGCCAGGGCGTTACTGCCATGCGAAAAGAGCGGGTTTCCACCGGCACGTTGTCCTTCTTTTTGCAGGAGGCCGCAAAGAAGGACATACTGATGACCAGTAATAAATAGTTTTTCATGTTGCTTTACTTTGTATAAAGTTAGTATTTAATATCATTCCTGGATAATTGAGAAATTATAGCACGCTGAGGTGCAAAGACAACAGAGAAATCACTGTCTATTTCTTGCATAGAAACCCAGCGGCCGCTGCTACCCTGCGTGAGGTCTTTCTACAAAAAACAAAACTCATCTCGGTACAATTGAGAAATTATAGCACGCTGAGCTGCAAAGACAACAGAGAAATCACTGTCTATTTCTTGCATAGAAAACCAGCGGCCGCTGCTACCCTGCGTGAGGTCTTTCTACAAAAAACAAAACTCATCTCGGTACAATTGAGAAATTATAGCACGCTGAGCTGCAAAGACAACAGAGAAATCACTGTCTATTTCTTGCATAGAAAACCAGCGGCCTCTGCTACTCTGCGTGAGGTCTTTCTACAAAAAACAAAGCTCATCTCGGCACCTTTTAGCAATTTTAGTGATACAGCCTTTATATTTGTTCAATGAAAAAAGCAGGCATTCTTGGCGGCGGTCAGTTGGGCCGCATGCTCTTACAGGCAGCAGCCAACTACCCCGTGGAAACATTTGTGATGGAAAATGATGAAAATTGCCCTGCCGCCCATCTCTGCCATCATTTTACCAGGGGCGATATCCGCCATTTTGATGACGTATATAATTTTGGTAAAGGGCTCCACTGCCTGGCCATCGAAATTGAAGCTGTAAATGAAGATGCACTCGAAAAACTGGAACAGGAAGGCGTCAAAATCTATCCAAAACCATCGGCGCTCAAAACCATCAAGAACAAGATAATTCAAAAAGAATTTTATAAACAGCACCAGATACCCACGAGCGATTTTATTATTACCCAAACACTGGCAGATCTTAACAACCATGCCGGCTTTTTACCTGCAGCCCATAAACTTGCCAAAGACGGCTACGATGGCCGGGGCGTACAATTGCTCCGCACAAAAGACGATCTGGCCAAAGGGTTTGATGCGCCCGCCGTACTGGAAAAAATGGTGGATGTAAAAAAAGAGATATCCATCATTATTGCCGTGAACGATAAAGGCGAAACGGCTATTTACGAACCGGTAGACATGGTATTTGATACAGCCCTCAACCTGCTCAGCCACCAGCTATCGCCGGCCGAACTCGATGAAAAGCTTTTCTGGAAAGCAGAAGCCATTGCACTCAAAGTGGTGAAGAGTTTGAACAGTGCTGGCATTTTTGCCGTGGAACTTTTTGTAGACAATAACAACCATGTACTGGTAAACGAAACCGCTCCCCGTGTGCATAACAGCGGCCACCACAGCATTGAAGCCTGCTACAGCAGCCAGTTCGATATGCTCTGGCGCATTATGCTGGGTTATCCTATGGGTAATACTGAACATATATTGCCTGCGGCCATTGTTAACCTGTTGGGTGCCGAAGGCCATAACGGCCCGGCTTTTTACGAAGGCCTGGAAGACATTTTAAGCATGCAAAACGTTTTTGTACATATTTATGGTAAAGAACAAACCAAACCCGGCCGCAAAATGGGGCACGTTACTATTTTAAGCGCCGATAAAAAAGAACTGATCTACCGGGTAAACAGGGTGAAGAACGGGATTAGTGTCAAGAGACCGAAAAACTAAAAAGATTAACATTTTAGATTTAAATACATAAATTTGTGTAATATCATTAAAACAATTTTGGGTTCCAAATTAATTGACATTCTTCTTTGCGCCTTTGGCGTATTCTTAGCGGCTGTCCCAATAATTGTTGAATTAAATTCAAAAGAAAAAAAATCACCAAAATATATTGCATCCCTTTCTATACTTGCAGCCTTGCTGCTTATTTTTGGAATTATAAAAATACAAAATGATAATACTTAGCGATACAGTAATTCAGTATAAGTCGGATTCAAAGATTACCAAGTTAACCCTAATAAAAAATAAACTGACTGAAGATAGTACTAATAGAAGTTTATTTGAAAAAAAACTTTTTTCAGAATTCAAAATAAAACGTGATACAATTTCAAACTCTCCATATATTCAAAAAAATTTCACCACAAATATTGAGAATGCAAGGGTAGTAAATATTGGTGACAAAAAATAATCACTTGAATTTTATGAAAACAATTTTTATCCTATTGGGATTATTAACTTCTAGTTTAAGCTTTTCGCAAAAAAAGTACGCTAAGAAACACTAAAACAAACTTAAAGCTTGTTATTTCAATAGCACAACATCAGCAAACAGGAATAATGTTTTACTTGTTAAAAAATACATTGACACTTCAAAACCATTAATAATCTATTCGGCAGGCGGCAAATTAACAACAAGTGTTCAAAATATTAATTGGGGGCAGAGAATATTTTCTGGACCAGGGATTGAAGACATTTTAAAGCTAAAAGTTAATAAAGGGCAGTTGATGATTAATTCTGTAGTAAAATCAATAGATCAAAAAGTTACCGCAATTGTTGAAAACAACGAATTGAAAGTTTCTAAAGGGTTGTACCAAAGAGTAAGTGAAAAACATTTTGAAATATTTGATGATTACAACATCCCTGTCTTACAAGTACTTCTAAACAAAAAGGACAACTCTTTGAGAGTAAATGGAGTTTTTTTTTCAGAATCAATGTGTACTATCATATCTGACAATAGCATTGAATTCATCCCATTTGAAAAACCATTTCTATTAATGAACCCAGAGGAAAAAAATAATGCAATATTTAAGATTCTTGGAAAAGCAAAGAAAATCACATTATTAAAGCTTTAAATTTTCATAAAGTTATGATAACCCAAAATTACTATAAGTACATTTAATATTTTCGCAGCGGTTTACTGCAAAAAAATACTATTCCCCGGCCGCAAAATGGGACACGTTACTATTTTAAGCGCCGATAAAAAAGAACTGATGTACCGTGTAAACAGGGTGAAGAGCGGAATTATTGTAAAGAGCGGAAAAGAGATGTAAGAGATGTAATATTTAAAATTTAATATTTAAAATTTAAGATTTAATATTAAAACACTTCGCAAGCTTACAAAATCATTTTCTGAAAGCTGTATATTACAAAAGATTCAGGAGCGTTCTTCCGTCAACAGCATTCAGATGGTGCGCTACAGTATAAACCTGAAGAAAACAGGCAGAATAGCCAGGACTGCAATCCAGCATCCCCACCACTCATCCCCCTCATTTTCCTTCAATAAACTCAAAAAATGTTTTTTGGCCCCAAGTTGGTAAATTTGTACCTGATGAAAAGTTTACAGGTACTCGCTATTGCCCTCCTGTTTCTGGCATCCTGCGGGGGCAAAAAGGAAAAAATATCGGCCAATGCCAAACCGGCCGGTCCGCCACCAGCACCAAAAGTGGAAGGATATGTAGTAAAAATAATCCCCGTCAGCGATAATATCAGGCTGCCGGGCAGTATCATTGCCAATGAAGCCACCGAAATACATCCCGAGATCAGCGGCCGGCTTACTTACCTTAATGTGGCCGAAGGACGCAACGTGGGCAGCGGCACCCTCATTGGAAAAATTTATGATGGCGACCTTCGTGCACAGCTTTCAAAACTCAATGTTCAACTGCAGCAGGCCCAGCGCACAGCCAAACGTTACGAAGAACTGCTGAAGATACAGGGTGTGAGCCGCCAGGAATACGATATGCATGTGCTCGACATCAATACCATCAAAGCCGATATGGCCCTTGTACAAAGCAACCTGAAGCGTACCGAAATAAGGGCGCCTTTTTCGGGTACACTCGGTCTTAAAAATATCAGCCCGGGCGCTTATGTAACACCGGCCACTGTTTTAACCAGCATCCGGCAAATGAACCAGCTCAAACTCGATTTTACACTACCGGAAAAATATGTTCCCAAAATAAAAGCGGGGCAGCTTGTAAATTTTAAGTTGGAAAATAATCCCAAATTATATGGCGCAAAAATTGTCGCTACAGAAATGAGCATTTCAGAAGAAAGCCGCAGCCTGAATGTTAGGGCCCTTGTACTGAATAACGACGGCAATATCATGCCCGGCGCTTTTGTGGAAGTGCTTACCAATTTTGAACCCGATCCCACGGCCATTATGGTGCCCACCCAGGCCGTGATACCACAGGCAAAAGGGAAAAAAATTGTTGTTTACCGGAATGGCATTGCTTCCTTTGATAATGTAGAGACCGGCATCCGCGATTCAAGTATGGTGCAAATTACGAGTGGACTTAAAGTAGGCGATACCATCATCGTTTCTGGTTTAATGGGATTGAAACCAGGAGGGAAATTGGTTGTTGCAAAACTGAGGAATTAGGGATTTAATACAGATTAATAAATTATTTATTACTGATTATTGCATGCTTATACGCTGATTTAATCTGTGGTCAATAGAATAATAAATAATAGGCGATCAATAATTACCGGGATAATGAATAAACAACCCACGTACAAAAAGGCTAAATGAATTTATCAGAATTTTCTCTTCGCCGCCCTGTTACGGCCGTGGTATTTAATATTGTGATCGTGCTGTTTGGTGCGATCGGCTATACCTTTTTGGGTGTGCGTGACTATCCTGCACTTGATCCGCCCAATATCAATGTGCGCACTTCTTACCCCGGCGCCAATGCAGAGATCATAGAAACACAAATAACCGAACCGCTCGAAAAGGCTGTGAATGGTATTCCTGGTATCAGGAATATCACTTCTCAAAGTTCGCAGGGCAGCAGCAGTATTACCATAGAGTTTGAACTGGGCATACCGCTGGAAGAAGCTGCCAATGATGTGCGTGATAAGGTTTCGCAGGCATTACGCACATTGCCCACCGACCTCGAAGGCCCGCCCGCAGTTTCAAAAGCTGATAACAGCAACGACCCTATTGTAATTGTGTTGTTGCAAAGCCCTAAAAGAAATTCGCTCGAGATAACCGAATATGCCAACAACAACCTGGTAGAGCGTATACAAACCATCAACGGCGTAAGTGGTGTGAATATATGGGGCGAAAAACGCTATGCCATGCGTATTTGGTTCGATCCCGCCAAAATGAGTTCTTACTCGCTTACACCAAAAGATGTGCAAACAGCCCTGCTGAGAGAAAATGTGGAGCTGCCTGCAGGTAAAATAAGCGGCAACAGTACCGAACTCGGTATCCGCACTTTTGGAAAACTAAATACAGAAGAAGAGTTCAACAGCCTTATTGTAAAAAATATTAATGGCAGGGATATCCGGGTGAGCGATGTGGGCAATGCCGTACTGGGCCCCGAAAATGAAGAAAGCATCTTAAAGGAAAGTAATATTCCCATGATTGCGATGGCCGTGATTCCCCAGCCCGGCACAAACTATGTAGCTATTTCCGAAGAAGTGCAAAAGCGGCTTGCCGAGATCAAAAAAGACCTTCCAGATGATATCCGTATGGAAGTGAGTTGGGACCAGGCCGACAGCATCCGTAAATCTATCAGCGAAGTAAAAGAAACCCTGGTTGTTGCCTTTGTACTGGTGGTGATCATTATTTTCCTGTTCTTTCGCGACTGGCGGATCGCTATCCGGCCAATTATAGACATACCCGTTTCGCTGATTGGTGCATTTTTTATCATGTATCTTTTTGGATTTACCATCAATGTGCTTACGCTACTGGCCATTGCACTGGCCACCGGCCTGGTGGTGGATGATGGTATAGTGGTGACCGAAAATATTTACAAAAAAATGGAAGCAGGTATGGACAAATGGCGGGCTGCAAAAGAAGGTTCCCGCGAAATTTATTTTGCTGTAATTGCCACTTCCATCACCCTTGCCGTAGTGTTTCTTCCGATCATTTTTTTACAGGGTTTTGTAGGCAGGTTGTTTCGTGAATTTGGAATAGTAGTAGCGGGCGCCGTATTGATATCAGCATTTGTTTCACTCACACTTACGCCGGTACTCAACGTTTATCTTTCACGCAGGCAGCACAGGCATTCCTGGTTCTACACAAAAACAGAGCCTTTTTTTACTGGTCTCGAAAATGGGTACCGTCGTATGCTGAATGGATTTATGAGGGTGCGATGGATGGCCTGGGTAATCTTTATTTCCTGTATTGCCATCATATTACTGGTGGGCCGTACCCTGCAAAGCGAACTGGCACCCATGGAAGATAAAAGTGCATTTCGCCTGCAGGTTACCGCACCCGAAGGCACTTCATACGATGCCATGGATAAGTATATGGAAAAACTCTCGGGATTCCTGGCCGATTCCCTGGCAGAAAAAAGATATATCACGAGTATGACGGCTCCCGGTTTTCAGTCGGGTTCGGCCAATTCCGGGTTTGTAAGGGTGGCTTTGGTTCCTCCGTCTGAAAGAGAAAGGAGCCAGCAGGATATTGTTTCCTGGACCAATAAAAAAATTGCCCGTTTCAATGATGGTCGTGCATTTATCGTGCAGGACCAAACCATACAGGTAAACCGCCGTGGTGGCCAGCCGGTGCAATTTGTGCTGCAAAACACCGATAATGAAAAATTAAAAAAAGCGCTGCCCCGCATGCTGGAAGCGGCCAATAAAAGCAAGATATTACAGGGAGTGGATGCCGACCTTAAGTTCAACAAACCCGAATTGCGTATCAGTATCGACCGGCTTAAAGCAAGCGAACTGGGTGTAAGCGTACAGGAAATTTCTCAAACACTGCAACTGGCGCTCAGCAACCAACGCATGGGATATTTTACTAAAAATGGCAAACAATATTCCGTGATTGGCCAGGTGGAACGCATTAACCGGGATGACCCGGGCGACCTTAAAAATATTTATGTAACGAATAACCGCGGGCAATCAGTTTCGCTGATCAACCTGATTATAGTAACGGAGGACGTAACACCGCCCACGCTTTATCATTTTAACCGCTACCGTTCCGCCACTATTTCTTCGGGACTTGCCGATGGCATGACGGTAGGCGATGGAATTAAAGAAATAAGGGCCATTGCCGATACCCTGCTGGATGAAAGTTTCCGCACTTCGCTGGCCGGTTCTTCAAGGGATTTTGAAGAAAGTTCGGGCAGCACTTATTTTGCTTTTTTCCTGGCCCTGGCATTGATATTCCTGGTACTGGCAGCGCAGTTTGAAAGTTTTATTGATCCGTTCACCATTATGATTACTGTACCATTGGCATTGGCTGGCGCCGTATTATCACTTTGGATATTTGATCAGACGATTAATATTTTTTCCCAGATCGGGATGATCATGCTGGTAGGACTGGTGACAAAGAACGGCATCCTTATTGTGGAATTTGCGAACCAGAAACAACTACAGGGTGAAAACAAGATACAGGCTGTGAAAGATGCTGCAGTTGCACGTTTCAGGCCTATTATCATGACGAGTTTGGCCATGAGCCTGGGTGCATTACCACTGGCGCTCTCGCTTGGCGATGCTGCCACCAGCCGTATTCCACTGGGTATTGTAATTGTGGGTGGTGTATTGTTTTCGCTGGTACTTACCCTCTTTGTAATACCTGCCGTTTATTCTTATTTATCAACCAAAAAACACAGAAGCAGGCTCGATGATATTGAAGAGGGAAAAAGAACCAAATTTTATTAAAAAAGCCTGAAACTTTTTATAGGCTGAATTTTATAGTAGCGTTATAAAAAAGTTTTACAAAGGCGCAGAAAGTGAAAGACAGGAATGAAGAAAGGACTATTCATATTATTTACCGCAATCATTTTTTTTCCTGCACAGGCACAGCAGTTGCTGAAGCTGGAAGAAGCAGTGGCCGCTGCATTGGCAAATAATTACGAGATCCAGTTGCTGCGCAATGATTCTGCGGTATATGCATTGAACAACAGCTATGCAAGGGCGGCATTTTTACCAAGGATCAATGCCACTACAGGTTTGCTGTTCAACCAGAATAACCAGCGGCAGAAACTGGCCGACGGCAGCAAACGGCAGGCAAATAATATACGCAGTAATAACCTGAATGCATCAGTAAACCTGAACTGGCTGGTTTTTGACGGGTTCAAAATGTTTGCTACAAGAGATAAGCTTGCAGAATTTGTAAAAATGGGTGAGCTTACTATCAAGAACCAGGTAAGCACCACCTTAGCTGATGTAATAAAGACCTATTACAATATTGTAAAAGAAAAACAACAGTTGAAGGCCATCGAAGAACAAATGAGCATCAATACAGAAAGGGAAAAGCAGGCCGAAAAAAAATTATCAGCAGGACTTGGCGCCAAACCGGAGCTGCTGCAGGCCAAACTGGACCTCAATGCTCAAAAAGCAAACCGGTTAAAACAAATAACCCTGATAGAAACCATAAAAGAGCAGCTTAACCAGCTCCTTAATTTTGCAGAAGGCACTGCTTACGAAGTAGCCGACAGTATACCGATAGATAAGCAGTTGGTTGCAGGTGATATTTTCACGGCTGCAGAAGCCAGCAATACGGAACTGCTGCTCGGCAAGCAAAACATCCAGCTTGCGCAATTAACCTTAAAAGAAAGAAAGGCTGAGCGCTTTCCTACTCTTTCGCTTATCAGCGCATATAATTTCAGCCGTACCAATAACAAAACGGTGATCAATACCTTTACACCCCTGCTGAATCAAAACTTTGGCTTTAATTATGGCGCCACGGTAAGTATTCCCATTTTCAATAATTACAATGTAAAGCGGCAGATACAGGAAGCACAATTAGATTTTGCCTACCAGCAGCTGTTATTCGATTACAAAAGATCAACCACCCGAAGCGCCGTTAGTAATGCTTTTAAAAATTATACCCTTCAATTGCGTACACTGGAACTGGAGGAAGAAAATATAAAACTGGCAAAAGAAAATGTTTATATAGCTTTAGAACGGAACAGGCTTGGCCTCAGTACCATTTTAGAACTGCGTGAAAGCCAGAAAAGCCTCGAGGATTCCTACAACAGGTTAATAGCGGCCCGGTATGCAGCAAAACTGGCAGAAACAGAGCTGAAACGGCTGAGAGGGGATTTGCTGATGTGAGAATGTGATAATGTGCAAATGTGCCGATGTGCAAATGGATGTGCAAATGAGGAAATGTGCAGATGTGCAAATGAGGAAATGTGCCGATGTGCAAATGAGGAAATGTGCCGATGTGCAAATGAGGAAATGTGATGATGTGATAATTTGATAATTTGACAATGTGATAATTTTGGGGCAACTTTGTAAACACATATTTGAACTTTTGAACTTTTGAACTTTTGAACTTTTGAACTTTTGAACTTTTGAACTTTTGAACTTTTGAACTTTTGAACTTTTGAACTTTTGAACTTTTGCTTTTGAACTTTTGAACTTTTGAACTTTTGAACTTTTGAACTTTTGAACTTTTGAACTTTTGAACTTTTGAACTTTTGAACTTTTGAACTTTTGAACTTTAAACCTTCTAAAAATGGTCGGTATTATAATGGGCAGCGAAAGCGATGTAACAATAATGCAGCCTGCAGCAGACATACTCAGCGATTTTGGAATAGCATATGAATTCACCATTGTGAGTGCTCACCGCACACCCGACCGCATGCGAACCTATGCCACCGAAGCCCGTCAACGGGGTATAAAGGTCATCATTGCTGGAGCCGGTGGCGCCGCACACCTACCGGGTATGGTTGCATCTTATACCACGCTTCCGGTTATTGGTGTTCCGGTAAAATCTTCCAATTCCATTGACGGATGGGATTCTGTTTTATCGATCCTGCAAATGCCCTCCGGTGTACCCGTTGCAACCGTTGCACTTAATGGCGCAAAAAATGCCGGCATCCTTGCCGCCCAGATCATTGGCAGCGCTGATAATAAGATCGCTGAAAAACTGGCAGCCTATAAAACCTCCCTTGAAGCAGATGTAATGAAAATGCTGGAAAAACTGGGAAAAAATGAAGATGTAAGATTTAAGATGTAAGATGTAAGATTTAAGATTTAAGATTTAAGATTTTAAGCTTTCTCTAGAAGGGTATTCTATATCCAGCATCCTGCATCCTGTATCCTGTATCCCGCATCCTGCATCCTGTATCCTGTATCCCGCATCCTGTATCCTGTATCCTGTATCCTGCATCCCGCATCCTGCATCCTGTATCCCGTATCCCGTATCCCGCATCCTGTATCCCGTATCCTGCATCCCGCATCCTGTATCCCGTACCCTGTATCCTGTATCCTGTATCCTGTATCCCGCATCCTGCATCCCGTATCCTGCATCCCGTATCCTGCATCCCGCATCTTGTATCCCGTATCCCGCATCTTGCATCCCGCATCCTGCATCTTGCATCCCGTATCCTCTATCCTCTCTCCCATATCCCCTTCTTCCTTATCTTGCAACCTTAAATCAATGTAATGAAAATAGCAGTTTTGGGTGCCGGAATGGTGGGTCGTACTATGGCCATTGACCTCAGCAAAAATTTTGAAACAACTTCGTTCGATATCAGCCAGGCAAATCTTGACCTGCTGCATAAATATCCAAGCATTAAAACAAAACAGGCCGACCTTTCCAAATTCGGGAATTACAGTTCCCTGCTTGATGGTTTCGATATGGCCGTTTGCGCCGTGCCGGGCTTTATGGGATATAAGGCGCTGGAGGCGATCATTCTTGCAGGAAAAAATGTGGCGGATATCTCCTTTTTTCCGGAAGATGCGCTGGAACTGGATAAACTGGCCAAAGAAAAAAACGTTACAGCCATTGTAGATTGTGGTGTGGCGCCGGGCATGAGCAATTGGGTAATTGGCTATTATGATGGGCTGATGCAAATGGAAAGTTTCGAATGCATGGTGGGCGGGTTGCCAAAGCAGCGCATTAAACCATGGGAATACAAAGCGCCCTTTAGCCCCATAGACGTAATTGAGGAATATACAAGGCCTGCCCGTTATGTGGAAAATGGCCATATAGTGACCAAGCCTGCATTAAGCGATGCAGAACTGATAGATTTTGAATTTGCAGGCACGCTCGAATGTTTTAACACCGATGGCCTGCGGAGTATTTTGCATACCATGAAACATATTCCCAATATGAAGGAAAAAACACTCCGCTACCCCGGGCATATTGCGCTGATCCAATCTATGCAAAAAGCAGGTTTTTTCAGCGAAGAAGAACTGGACGTAAAAGGCAATAAGATCAGGCCACTGGATCTAACTTCAAAAATATTATTTGGTCAATGGAAGCTGCAGGCCGATGAGCCCGAATTCACCATCATGAAGATTATCTGCAAAGGAATGATGGATGGCAAACAAACCAGGGTTGAATATTTTTTGTACGATGAATATGATGCAGTAAGCGGCGCTTCTTCTATGAGCCGCACAACCGGTTATACCTGTACTGCAGCAGTTAACCTGCTTGCAAATAACCTGTTTAGCAGCAAAGGGGTTTTCCCGCCCGAGCTGGTGGCCAAAACAAATGGTTGTTTCGATTTTGTACTTGCGTACCTGGAAGAAAGGAAAGTTGTTTACAGAAAAACAATCAGTTAGCAGCGACGCATTAGAGCTTTACCACTTTAAAGCTGGTTTGTTCTTTTCCATTTCCCACTTTAAGAATATAAAATCCTGCAGGCAATTTGCTCACAGGTATCTGGTGCCTGTTTGCCTTTATCAAAATGTTTTTTTGAACCAATACACCTGCAGCAGTGTAAAGTGCCGCTGTTTTATTTTCCAGCGTGGAAAATTCGGTGCTGCTGATCTCAATAAAACTGCTGACCGGGTTTGAAGTGAGTTTTATATGATCGGCCGGCTTCTCCCCCTGTACCGGGATGGTATCTTCGGGCAACGGGCCACCTGTGGCCAGCGAAGCATCACACACAAATGAACTCAGCAAACTGTTGCGGCTATTGCCGCTGGCAAACTGTGCACGCATTTTTTTCTTTTGGCCCTGCGTGAACATATACATGCAGTCATCGTTCGTAAGGTCCATAAAGTTCATGAACATATCACCATTGGCATCTACAGAACAAAGCGAAATCCTGGGGAAGGTTGGGCAATAAAAATTGCGGTAGTATTGCGGAGGTGTATCATCCACCTCGTCGCTGCCGCAATTGGCATCACCCCAGATATGCTTCAGGCCCAGCCAATGCGCCACTTCATGCGTGGCGGTCCGGCCTTTATTGAACGGAGAAGCAACAATCCCCCTTGTTCCAAATGCAGTAGGACTTATAACCAAGCCATCAATAGCGGCATCGGTTCCCGGGGGCGTGGCATAACCCAGCGCCCTGCTGCCCAGGTTGCAAACCCAGATATTCAGGTATTTTTTGGTGTCCCATGCATTTGACCCGGCTTTTGAGGAAAATTTCATATCATCATTTGCATAGAAAAAATCCTTGTTTGTGTATTTACGCACGATGCCGCTGGTGCTGTACCCACCGGGCGCAACTTTGGCGAGGCAAAAATTAATACGGCAGTCGGCAGCACGGCTTTTGAAAGCAGCCGGTACATTAACGGCATCGGTATTAAGCATTCTGAAATCCCGGTTTAGCGCATCTATCTGCGACTGCACCTGGTCGTCGGTGATATTATAAGCGGCCGTTTTGTATAAAATATGCACCACCACCGGTATATTGATCACTTCATTGGGAACTGTATCCCTTCCTGACGTACCAGATGCCTCCTGCCCGCCCCGCTGTACTTCAGCCGGATGGTCATTTATATAGTCGGCCGTAACGCAGGTACGCTGCGCTTCCAGCACAAAACTGTTCAGTAAGAAAATAATAAGCCCTGCTGCAAATTTCATTGCTCCGGTTATGTGTAAGTGATGTAAAAAGGATCTTGCAGGAGATATTGGAAAACCTTAGAAGACGTAGATGTACAGTGCCGGATTTAGCAGCGGATAACTTGGAGTAAAAAAATAAATTGGAAAGAGGAAAACCACTTTCTTGTGAAAAGCCATCATTATACCTTTAGGGAAAGAGGTAAATATCGGCTCAGAGGTTATCAAAAATAATAGTAATTTCCGAAAAGTCAAACTTTTGGCGATTATTTATCAATATTCCAATATTTTCGACATCCCGCTATCGTTAAATTTGCATTTTAACTACAACCATATATGAAGAAAATACTGTGTATTGGGGTTTTATCTCTCCTGATGGGATTGTAATGGAACCGATACCCCGGAGAGAGGATCCCGATATTGAAACGCCCCATGTAAACAGCGGCATAGCAGCCCCAACCCTGCTTTCGTACAACATCATAGCCGAGCACCCGCACGATACCGGCGCCTATACACAGGGCCTGCAGTTTTATAATGGAAAAATGTATGAAGGAACCGGCGATTTTGAATCCTCTTCGCTCCGCATTACCGATTATAAGACCGGCAAGTTGGAAAAGATCCATAAAATGGGAACAGCCGATATATTTGGGGAAGGCATTACGATATCTAAACGGAAAAATCTACCAGCTTACCTGGGAAAGCAATATTGTGTATGTATACGATTTAAAGGATATCAGCAAACCCATCAAAACTTTTAAATGGGCAAGCGAAGGCTGGGGCATTACCAATAATGGCAAAGACCTGATCGTAAGTGATGGCGTAACCTCCAATATTTATTTTGTAGATCCGGAAACATTCAGGGTGAAAACCCAGGTAGCAGTGGTGGATAACAATGGGCCTATAAACAACATCAATGAACTGGAATTTATTGATGGATATATTTTTGCCAATCTATATACCACGAACGATATCATTAAAATAGATCCCGAAAGCGGCCATGTGGTTGGTAAAATGAATTTCGACAAACTGGACCCAAAGAAAACCGGCGCAGGTTTTGTACCCGGCCGTACAGATTATTTCAACGGCATTGCTTACGACAGTACCAGTAAGACCATTTTTGTAACAGGAAAAAGATGGCCGAAACTATATGAAGTGAAATTAAACTAACTGATCGGGCCCGGCAATATAGATCAACGAACTGCAGCTGTTCTTATCGGAAACCGCTTTTACATTTGAACGAAGGCCGGTGAGCAGGGCGCCAACCAGGTTACCCTTTCCTTTCTTATACTGCTCGCTCAGCATGCTTACATAAAAACTGTCGAACCACATGGGTTTTGTGTGGAGCAGTTTGAGGCCATGCTTGTTCATAAGCAGTTCCATGCTTTTTGGCGAAAAATGCCAGAGATGACGGGGCACATCATAGGCAGCCCAATTCTCCCTGTAATGCTGCGCATCCAAAGAAGTATAATTAGGCACCGCCACAAAAAATTTCCCGCCGGGCTTCAGTAATTTTTTAACCTGTGCCACATATTCGTGAAGCGCATGCACATGTTCGAGCACATGCCACATGGTAATGGCATCAAAACTTTCATGCGCCAGGTCAAATAGCTTATGCGATGGTTCCGGGGAAATGCCATACAATTTTTGTGCATTTTGCCGGGCAGTTTCATCCGGCTCCAGCCCGGCTATTTGCCAGCCGGCCTGTTTCATTTCATTTAAAAAAGCGGCAGTGCCACAACCGATATCGAGCAGATGCCCGGTGGTTTTACCCGTTTGCGCCTGCAGTAATTTTCTTTTGCCGGCCAGGGTGCGTTTGCGTACCAGGTGATAAAGGCGGTTGATCAGCCCCTTTTGCGTATCGCTGTGCGAAATATAATTTTCAGATGTATAATAAGCGCCGATCTCTTCCTGCGGCGGTACATCGTTGGTAAAAACAAAACTGCAGTCATTACAACGTTCCATTCCAAACAGTTTACCCGAAACGGTATGATCTTTTGCAGAAAATGTTTTTTGTAGAGCGGAGCTGCCACAAACCGGGCAGGTATTGTAATGAACCATTGTATGATATTAAGCCTGCAAGAAAATATTTTTACCTGGATTGGTAGCTGGAATCGGTCTTATTTGCCTCCAGCTTTTGCAAATTCCCGGAGTTGTTGTTATGCCCGGTGCTGTTATGATATAAAACGATGGCCGAAACAGCTGCAATAGCCAGTAGCAGGGGCCAAAGCCACCAGCGGCTTTTTGTGCTATCGGCGGAATCGTTGTAATAAGCGGCCATTTGTGTACTGGTTGTTTGCCGGTCGCCCACCAGCATTTCATGCGAAGCATCGGGGTGTATACTCTTTCGGCATCCACATCGGGCAAAAAAACCGCTGGAACAGCCACAGAATGAAAACTTAATTTTCCATCAGTTGTTTTAAAAAAAACGCCTGCATCGGGCAGCGGCATCTCTGCATTCGTGTCGAGCGCCTGCAGCTTGCGGCAAAAATCTGTAAGCTGGTTTTGTGCAGCCCACACCGGAATATTTTCCATCCTGCGGAAATATATTCCTGGAGCGCATCGGGCATCACCGTATTATTGGTTAGCCGGATGGCCGGCCTGGGTGCCATCACCTTCTTATCGGGGTAAGAAATATAAGCGCTGCCATCGTGGATCTCCAGGGAACCAATGCCCGGCAACGGACATTTCTTATGCTGAAACAGGTAAGATACAATATGCCTTTCCATGGCCGCTAAAGTAAGTATTAAAAACGAATTATAATACCGCCCATTACATTAAGGCCGTAAACTTCGTACCGGTGCCATCGCTGGTATTTGTTATTGAAGATATTATTGGCATCGAGCCAAATGCTAAACTGTTTGTTGATCTTGTATTCGCCGCCAACACTCAGATCGCTGCCTCCGTCAGTTGTGCCCCCCACATTTCCCTTTTCAATGAACTTTGAAATGCCGAACATATAAACATCTGCCTTCAGCAATAGTTTTTTAAACGCCCAATACCTGGCAGCAGCGCTGAACTCCATGGGCAATGTATGCCAGGCTTTTTCATTGATCTTTATCCCAGAATAGCCATTGAGGGTTAAAGAACCGGTAAGGCTGAACTTATCCTGGCTGATATAACTCACATCGCCATGAATGCGCAGGTTGGTGGCTTTGGGTTCGTTAACTGCTAAAAATCCTTTACTGTCAGTAGCGGTATCGTTTATAAACAAGGCCAGGTTCTCATATGTTACTAGGCCAACTTTGGCGCCCAGGTTAAAATGCTTACCCAGGGTGGTTTTAATACCGCCGTACAATTCTGTTTCCCGTGTATTGAATTGAATATTGGTATGCAGCAGGTAAGGATTTAGCATACTCAGGTTGCGATAGGTATTTTTGATGACACGACCCACCATACCTGCCTGCACCGAAAAGGATTCGCCGGGCAGGGCTGCCTCGCCATAAATATTTGGAAGTACAAAGAAAGAACCATTTTCCCAGGTGGGTGTTATACCGGCATTGATATGAATGGCATCGCTGTGATAGCTAACCACAGGTTGCAGCTGAACCACATTATTGTTGAACGAAAAATTATTGGGAACATAACCGGTGGTGGTATAATTGGTGAGGTTGGCATTGAACTCAACTTTAGCCGAAAAATTCTTATTGAAAATCCTGCTTACCGGGAGGCTCACCCTGGCCGTGCGCTCCCGAACATTATCCACGCTGGCATAAAAATTCACTTCCAGGTTAGGATCGTAGTTGATGCCGGCAGCATTAAGGGTGGTATTCTTAACCCCGGCCTTTAGTGTAAGATCCTGCAAGTGCTGCACTACATCCTTTTTTTCGTAGTCGTACACATGCTGGTCGTACCCATAAAAATTATAGTCATTCTTGCTAAAAGAACCGGATGCATAAAATTCGTGCTGCTTCATGAAATAGCTGCCGGCCCCGGTTATATTCATGTTATAATAATTCTGAAATTTTATACCTTTTGCAGAGGAGCTGATGAAGTTTCCGGTAATATTAAAGAGGTATTTTTTCCCGTCGCCCAAACCCAGGCCCGCACGGATATAGGGCGTGGAGTAACTGCCAAAACCTGCTTTAACAAAATTGCGGGTACCCAGGTACAGGTTGGTATCCTGCTGCAAAGCCAGCGGCTTCAGCGGAATGGGCTGATACGCATAAAAAAGATTTTGCGCAGGAATATTATAGGGCAAGACCGATTTATTGGTATCTGCCGGCAACTGCGATCCCGAAAAATTTATTTTTACTGCATTACGCAATACCGGTTTATAGGTTGAGGTAATAGTGATGGTTTGCGTGGTATCTTTTTGAGCAAACAAAACAAACCCGCAGCCCATGCCAATTATTATTAAAAAAAGTTTTTTCATCTTAGTTTTTTGATCCGTTTAACTTACTGCAGTTCCTTATGCAATTCATGTAATTCGTGTATATAATTCGTGTTTTAATTTGAAATTTTAGATTGTTCTTTTTCTGCTGCAATGGCCTGACTGAGTTTCTCCTGCGCTTCTGTTCTCAATGCTGCTATAGCTGCATTTTTGGCCACACTTTCATAAGTGGCTTTTGCATTGAAATAATCTTTCTGCTTCATAAAAATATCGCCCAGTAAGATATATGCTTTGGTAACCCACAGATCGTAGGAGCCGGTTTCCTTAATAACCGCCATGCCCGATTTTTCTGCTGCTGATAAATTGTTATTGGCAAACTGGCAGTTGGCCAGTTCGTACCGCGCCTCTGCTCCCCATGCCGATTTATTAATGGACGCACAGGATTTGAAAGATGCAATAGCCGCCGTACAATCGCTGGACAGCTGCTGCGATTTGCCCAGTACAAGGTAAGATACCGAACGGTCGTCGGTACTGATCCCTTTTTTTGTAAGCAGTTCTTTTGCAGCCGTATTGGCTTCTGTATAATCTTTTAGGAGGTAATGGCTTCGCACCAGGCCGCGGAGCGCTTCGAGCAGGTTGGTTTGGTCGGCGCCATTGGTTCGCAGGTCGTTAAAATATTTTTTTGCGGCTGTATAATCTTTTAATTCAAAATAATTGATACGGGCCGCTTCCAGGGTTGCCTTTTCGTAATACTTACTGAGCCCCTTGCTGTTTACAAAAGCGTAGCCTTCCAGCGCCTCCTTCCATTTTTTTGACAGGCGCTCACATTCGCTGCGCAGGTAATAGACTTCCAGTACATGGAGCCCCCGCGGGTATCCGCTGATATAATTATTAAATGCAGGAACGGCCGCATCACAGTTTTTGACATTGTATTTAAGCATGGCAGCATTGTAGGTAAGTTCATCGGCTTCCGTGGCTGAAACCGTTTTACCATTCTTCCGCATCAACTCCACATATTCCCCGGGACGGCCTTCTTCCACATAGATATCTTTAATATTAACCAACGCTTCATCGGCCTCTGCACTTTGCGGGTATTTTTCTATGAGTTCCCTGTAGCTGCTCAACGCATCCTTATTGTTGTTGGCGTTGTAATATGCCAGCCCTTTTTTCAGCAGCGCCCTTGGCTTCATACCTTCGTTGTTAGATACCAGTACCCTATCCAGGTAAGGAACGGCCTCATTAAATTTTTCATCGGCAATATAAGTAAGTGCGATCTCCATATTTACATCCTGCAGCAGGTTGCTGGATGGATACTGTTTGGCAATTGAACCAAGAATACGGATCTTTTCTGCACTGTTTTTAATACCGGCGATGAGGGCCTTTTGGTAGAGGGCATAATCGCTTTGAGGCAGGGCCAGTGCGGTGATGCGGTCGTACAGGGTATTTGCCTGTGCAAAATTTTTGAGCATAAAATAACAATCGGCGCTGCGCAGGAAAGCATCCTGTTCCATGGAAGAGGAAACAGCAGAGATATTTTTTGTAACCGATTCAAAATTGCTGAGTGCCTGCTGGTAATTCTCCTTCTGCATCCATGCGTAGCCGGTATTATACCTTGCGGCGGCTGTGTTGGCTTCGCCCTGTGCAGGCAGGTTGCTTTGCAAAAAAGAAGCCAGGTAGCGGATAGCGGCATCGTATTGCTGCTGGCGGTAAGCAATTTCCCCCTTCCAGAATTGTGCATAGGGAATTATTGCTGCAGCATATGGGTTGCCGGTTACTTTATTGAGCAGTTCATCTGCATCATTCAGTTGCTGATCGTTAATGTACTCAATGGCCCGGCCGTATAAGATGCGTGGATATACTTTTTGCATTCCCAGGGTGGGTTTGCTGAACGAATTGTACAATGCAAGGGCTTCATTAAAATTACTGGTATTGGTAAGCAGGTTCACCAGTATCTCTTTTGCTTCTGTATCATACGCTGAGTTTGGATAATCATTGAGGTAAGCCTTCATTTCTTTTAAGGCTACATCCTGGTAACCGAGCTCATAAGAAAGCTTGGCATAATTGAATCGGCTCACCTGCTGCTGCTTTTCATTACTGCTGTTGTAGGCACTGTATTGAAAGGCATTGCGGGCATTGGCCTTTTGATTCGTTTTGAGATAGAGGCCACCGAGGAGGTACATGCTGTTCTGCCCCATCGAATCACGTTCATTGCTCAATTGCTTAAACCCTTCGATGGCCTTATAGGGTTGGTCCTGGATATAATAACAGTAGCTGAGCTCATAGAGCACTTCTTTGCTGACCTTATCGGAACTGTTCACATAATCCTCGAGCAGGGGCAGCGCTTTTGCAAAATCGTTCCGTTCAAAATACAATTGGCCGATCAGCAGCTTTAATTGTTTTTCGTAATAAAAAGATTGCTGCCTGTCGAGCACCGATTGTCCATAGGAAAGTGCCTGGTCCTTATTACCCTGGAAATAGTATATCTCGGCAATATAATAGGGCACCACGTTCCGGTATTCCTCCTGGTTTTCCACCAACTGAAAAGATTTGAGGGCTTCTGCATATTCACGGTCGTAATAAGAAATAAAGCCGTAATAATAATTGGCGGGGATATAATATTTGTTATCCGGTATCTGGTGAATTTCGTTGAAAAGCGGTTTAGCCTGTGCAAACTGTTTCAGGTTGAAATGGGCATAGGCTTTTTCAAATTTAGCATCGGCTATCTGCTCGTTGCTCAGGTTTTCGTAACCGGCCCTGCTGAAATACTCAATGGCCGGGCCATATTCGTTCTTTAAAAAATAATAATGGGCCAGGTGAAAGCTCATCAATTGCCTGCGTGGCTCGTTGGTAACAGATGCTATATAATTTACTGCTTCGGCCTCTGCCCTTTCCTGTACAAGTTTTAACCCGCATAGCAAATAGAAATAAGCCACATCTTCATTGATATAATTGTGATTGCTGGCAATATTGTCGGGATACATTGACCTGAGCTCCTTAACGGCGGTATATGCAAAGGCATACTCTTCCTTAGCAATATGTTCCTTTACCTCCTTGTATTTCTTTTCTGCATCAGTAACAGTATGAGTAGGCTGTGCAAAACTGTAAACAGAAAGAAACGCTGCCGCCAGCGTGATGATGAACTTTCGCATTATTGAGGGGTTAATGAGCTATTTAATATCCAACAAAATTAAACCCATTCGGCCTGCCAACCTGCTGCATTGTGGATATGTTGAAAACCTGCATGGCACAAAACTATTCACGATAGCTGTTAAAGTAATGATAAAAGAAAATTTGAAATTAAAACGCTTTAATTATTTTTACAAAAACAAAGCTTAATCAATGAAAAAATTATTGTCTGTAAAATATTCTGCTGCCGCATTTAATACTGCCATGCTGGTGCTGCGCCTTGCAGCCGGCGGGCTGATGATGGGCCATGGCTACCAAAAACTGGTAACGTTTGGCACCAAGAAGAATGAGTTTATGAACTTTATGGGTCTTGGCAGTTCAACCTCGCTGGCACTGGTGGTGTTTGCAGAATTTTTCTGTGCTTTTTTTGTGGTTATGGGCATGTTTACCCGTTTTGCTGTGATCCCGCTGATCATTACCATGTGCGTGGCGCTGTTTAAAGTCCATCATACAGATTTTATGGGAGAAGGAGAAACGGCCACTTTATATCTTGGCGCTTACATTGTACTGTTGCTGCTGGGACCGGGAAGGGTGAGTGTTGATAGTTTGTTTGGGAAGTGAGTGTGAGCTGTGAGCTATGAGATGTGAGCTGTGAGATGTGAGATGTGAGCTTTGAGATGTGAGATGTGAGATGTGAGATGTGAGATGTGAGATGTGAGATGTGAGATGTGAGATGTGAGATGTGAGATGTGAGATGTGAGATGTGAGATGTGAGCTGTGAGCTGTGAGTTATGAGTTTAGTGGAGGCGTGGGGAGCTACGATTACCATTTTACCTGTAAGCCGAGGCCGTATCCATCCTGGTAAAGGATCTTCCCGTTATCGAAGCCTACTCCTTCTGCAATATCTTCCGAGAGTAATAAGGGGCCGTCCATATCCACATAATCGAGCAGGGGCGCCAGCTGGGCAATGGCAGCCGTACCAATGGAGCTTTCGTTCATACAGCCTACCATAATTTTCATATTGAGTTCCCGTGCCCGGGCTATCATGCGCCTTGCAGGCGTGATTCCACTGCATTTGGTAAGCTTGATATTAATGCCATGAAAGTGACCATAACATTTCTCCAAATCTTCTTCCTTTACACATGCTTCATCTGCTATCAGCGGCAGCGGCGATCGTTCGTAAAGGATTTTCATTCCATCCCAGTTGTCTTTGGCCAGCGGCTGCTCCACCAGTTCCACTCCCATTTCTTTGAGTAAAGGAATTTTATGCAGGGCCTGTTCCAGCGTCCAACCTGCATTGGCATCCACCCTGAATGGCACCGCTGTTTCCCTTCGAAGGGCCGCCACTAAATCCAGGTCTCCCTCTACGCCCACTTTTATTTTATAGATGGGCCAGGGTTTTTCTTTCATTTTCGCCAGCATTTTTTCGATACTGTCGATGCCGATCGTAAAATCGGTAATGGGAGTTTTTGAAATATCGAGGTTCCAGAGTTCGTGGAGTTGCTTTTTTTTGAGTTTTCCGTAGATATCCCACCCGGCCATATCGAGCGCACAAACCAAAAAAGAATTATTGGGAAAAAGATGGTGCAGGTAATGCCAGTAACGTTCGGGATCGGTGAAAGAAAATTTTTCTACAAACTGCTTTTTAGCTTCCAGGTCGGCAGCCATTTTTTCTGCCGGGATATTATAGTAAGCGATGGCGGGCGCTTCGCCATATCCTTTTATACCAAAATAATCGAGTTCCACCACAAAGGTTGGCTGATGTGTTTTTGTTCCTTTGGAAATGGTGAAAGGATGTGTAAAAGGAAGGTTATAAATTTTGTATTGAACTTTCATTGGTTGCAAATATAGACAGGGGAATAAAACTGGCGCCCCTTCGGGGCTATAAAACTATCGCCCCTTCGGGGCTATAAGACTATCGCCCTTTCGGGGCTATAAGACTGACGCCCTTTCGGGGCTGTAAGACTATCGCCCCTTCGGGGCTGTAAGACTATCGCCCTTTCGGGGCTGTAAGACTATCGCCCCTTCGGGGCTGTAAGACTGGCGCCCTTTCGGGGCTGTAAGACTGGCGCCCTTTCGGGGCTGTAAGACTGGCGCCCTTTCGGGGCTGTAAGACTGGCGCCCCTTCGGGGCTATAAGACTGGCGCCCTTTCGGGGCTGTAAGACTGGCGCCTCTTCGGGGCTATAAGACTGACGCCCCTTCGGGGTTTTATTTAAAAGAAATTTACCGGCCGCTATGTAAAACCAATTCTTTTACGAGCACGGCAAAGTCTTTGTTTTCCCTTAGTTGTTCAAGCGTTAGGTGCATACGGTAATTCCAGTTGTGGTTGGGATCGGCCGGGTTGTTGATACGCTCTGCCTCTGGATTTTGAAAACGCAGGTTACCGTCGGCGGCCAGCAGGTCCTGCAGCAAAAACACCGCCCACATGGCCGGGCTCTGCAGGTGCTGGTTAATGATATCCCTTGCCACCCATGGCTCGCAATAAAAAGGTGCGCCGCCATAGTGGCCAAGCACCTTGTTGAAGAAATGCTGTATATGGTCCCGTTCGGTTTCCCACCATTCCCGCATGGTACCCATATCGTGTGTGGCGGTGGTAACAACGCTCATATAAGGTGCATTGGCAGGATCGGAAAAAAGATCGCTGGCTTCTTTGGGCATACGCTGCACTTTAAGCGAAAGTATCCCCAGTTCATCAAGCACCCTGTCTATAAACTCCGGAACCATGCCCAGGTCTTCTGCACAAAGCAGCATATCGGTGGTGCTTTTAAGCGCATTCAATTTTTTAATGCCCTCGGCTTGCCATAAATTATTCTGATCTGTAAAGAAATATTGATTGTATAGGCGGTCGAATACGGAACGTTCAAATGCCGGCAGTGCCTTGAACGATTCTGTACTATGCATGCTGATGCGGAAATGATAATGGCCGGGCTGCAAGCTGTCTTCTATCAGCAGCACATTGCTAAGCAGCATCTGGAGTTTTTCTTCGAGATAACTTTTCTGCGGGTTTGCGGTAAAAAAATCTGCAATAGCAGCCTGTGTATCAAACGCTGCCTTAAAAGCACCGTTTTCAAAAAAGATATTATACGCCCATTCTGCATCTGCCCCAAAATTGCTGCGTAAAAGATCGTCGGTGATATAAGGCCTGCAATAGCGGTCGTGATTGATGTTTACCCCGTTGTTATTGAAAACAGCGGCTGCCATGGGAATTGCCGGTTGAAAAATACCCAGCGTACCCACTTTATTCTCAACAGGAATGCTCCATATCCTGAAAAAACCCAGTACATGATCAATGCGGATAGCATCAAAATAATTACCCAGGTGTTCCATACGCTGGCGCCACCATTTGTAACCGTCGGCTGCCATCGCTTCCCAGTTGTAAGTGGGGAAACTCCAGTTTTGCCCGGTGGCGCTGTAATAATCGGGCGGGGCCCCGGCCTGCATATTCATATGAAAAAGATGCGGGTACATCCAGCTGTCTACACTATGGCGGCCTACACCAATGGGCAGGTCGCCTTTAAAAATGATGCCATTCCTATGGGCATAATCCACTGCATCTTTTAACTGCAGGTGAAGATGGAACTGTATAAAATAATAGAGGCAAATATCATCGTACTGTGCATTGTCAATATCGGCATAAGCCTCTACGGCTTCCTCGTCGTATTTGCTGAATTTCTTCCACTTGCTGAAATCGGCCGTGCCATTTTTATCGCGGAGATAGCAGAAGACGGCATAAGGTACCAGCCAATGGCGGTTCATATCGAAAAACTCTATCCAGGCAAAATCGTCTTTAAATGTTTTTTTCTCCTGCTCATAGATGAGTTTGATGGCGCTGGTCTTCAGTTCCAGTACGCCCTCGTAATCGAGTGCGGGTTTTGCATTGAGCAGGGCCACGGTTTTCTTTATTTCAGCAGAAAACTGAAAGCCCACATAAGCAGCCAGTTTTTCTACATTTAGATAAAGCGGGTGCAGGGCAAAAGGTGAGTTGGCTGAATAGGGATAAGAATCTTTTTTTGTTCTGGTGGCCGTAGTATCGTTCACGGGCAGCAGTTGCAGCATGCGAATGCCGGTTTGGCTGGCCCAGTCGGTAAGCAGGTTCAGGTCGGTAAAATCGCCGATACCCCAGCTTTTTTCTGAGCGAAGCGATGATACCGGTATATTGAGCCCCATGCCCCGCCAGCTGTATTTTGTAAAGGAGGCATCCAGGTATAATACCACGAGGCTATCGCTGTTGCCTGCGCCGTATAAGATGCGGTTATTGCCCTCTTCGTACTGTACTATTTTTTTAAACGCATGATCGTATATGGCAAGTTTATATTCCGCAGGAAAAAGTGTTTTGGAAAGATTGAGTTTTACACCCCAGTAGTTTTTTTTATTTTCTAGTATGACAGGATCGGTTTCGCTCCAGTTTCCGAGCTCCTTTCCTTTTCCGGTAAGGCAAATGGCATAACGGCTTTGCATGACCGGAGCAACTATCCTGAACAGATGGGTTGGGTTCTTGCAGCTTTTTTCCTTGTGGCCATAATGATCTTCTTTTGCATGCAGCACCTGCCAGGCCTTTGTTTTACTGAGGGCCGTTGAACCGCCCTGCTCTATGATCTGTTCAAAAATGCTGATCTCTTCTTTTTTGTATTTGAGTTCAAAAGTTTTTTGGGGGATGATCACCTGTTCTGTGCCAAAGTTATTGTCTACAAGATGTCCGCTGTAAACCAGTTTTGATTTAATGGCAAGGGCCTCCAGGTCGATAGTTCCCTGCCAGAACTGTTCATTATAATATTCAAGATCCACCTGGTGGGTAATAGTAGCGGCATCTTTTGCATTAAAGAGCCTTAAAACAATGGCCTGCCCATGGTGTGTATGGTATTGTACAAAAACGTGGACTAACATGTCTGCAATTTAAGCAATTGTGTCTTTTTTACACATAAAAAATTGGGTTTAAAAAAGTTGGGAAGGATTTATGCTTCTGCCCTATATTTGCAAAAAATTTTATTGCAAATGGAAACAACTGCTAAAAAATCAAGGGGTCTTTACTGGATACTATTTCTGCTGTCTGTTGGTTTATTTGTTGCTGTGTACGCATGGGCGGGAGGATATTGCTCCATGGTACTGCCGCTGAATGTAACCCTGCTTGCAATGGCCCTGGACCTGATGTAAACATATTAAAAGCTAAATATATAAATGCCCCGTCTTTACCAGGCGGGGCATTGTTTTTTGCTGTTGGTTGCAGAGGTTTACTTTACAGTCCGGCCTTTTTTATATTTTCCGCTTGCTGCCTGGTCCATGGTAATGGAACGGGAGCAGGAACCTAATAAAACAATTAAGCCGAGGATAAGGAAAAGTTTTTTCATAATTACAGGATTTAGGTTGATTAATACCTGTAAAACGTTTTATACTGGCCGATGGTATGCGGGTTTTGTTAATTTAGCCGGGTTTCTACCTGATTTTAGATGGATTTCTAACTAAAAAACAGACCCCGCAGAAAAACTGCGGGGTCCAAATATTTCTGATTAACAGTGCATTATCTAACTGATCTGCACTTTTTATATCCGCCCTGGGCTGCCTGGTATGGTGTAACCGATTTTGCGCAGGAACTTAAAATTGCAATAAAAGCAAAAAAAGCGAGGGTCTTCTTCATAAAATATTGGTTTATTGGTTTAGAGTTGTAAGAACTATAAAAAAAACCAATATTTATAGAAAAATGACGAAAACCTTAAAATTTCGAACTCTTTCTACAAAGGTTTAAGCAGTTTCCTCTACAACATCGGCGTTGTGGGCGTTTTTTAGTACCGAAGCGAGGCCGTTTACACAGGCATCGGCCGATTCGTACATTTGACTGGTTCCAATTACCTGCCCGTTTCCGGATTTAAGCACAAAATAATTTTTACCGTTAGCTGAGATCTTTTGTTCAAAATTATCCTTGCTCTGGCTGTTTTTTTTTACAGATTCCACGCCATTGAGACAACTGGCTTTTGCAGCATACCCTTCGCTGCTGAGGATGGTTATGCCATTGTCGGCCTTGAGCACAAACTGGAATTCTCCGTTGCTGCGTGTGCTTACTACAAATTTTCCCATGTTGAAGTTTTTAAAAATGAAATAAGGATAAAGTTAGGAGGCTTTTGATTTTGGAGAAAAATAATTTATGCACGTAAGAGAGGGGGATTGGGAACAAGAATTGGGTACACGAATTACACGAATTGCACGAATGGGAGGGTTGACGAGCCCGGCGGGTATTTCTTAAGAACAGGCAGTAATTAATAAGAGGGTGGTCAAGCCTTTTGCATATATGCGAGTAATTTTCGTTTCGCATTGTTTTTAATTTTTCGCTGAAAGAAGCGGTTCCAGCCAAAAAGCTTTCCCGGCCATCCCAATGCCTGCCCGGCCCATTTGTGCAGGCTAAAGGCATCGCTGTGTTCAATGATCATACCATCTACGATCTTCATATGCGCTTTTACTTTATTGACCACCTGCCGGCCGGTTTGAGAAAAGGTATAGGTTGCCTGCCAGTAGCAGGTATAATAATTATCGCCCCGGTCGCTGATATTGCCATAGGTAAGTTTAAAATCTTTGGCATTGTTGCAGAGCATCTCCCACATACTCCTGGCTTCGTGGCCCCGCAGCAGTTCAAAAACGGGGTCAAAAAAAACAATATCATCGCTGTAAAAACTGTTCATCGTGTTAGCATCGAGGCGCTGAAAAGCGCTGTAGAAACCATTTATCATATTTTCCGGCGTCATAGTTCCTTTGTTTTGGTAAATTTAGACCTTAAAACCTATCTGATGCAAAAGTTTTTACTGAATGTTCTCCTGCTTGTTTTAACTGCCAGCGCATTTTCGCAGGGCAGCGACAGCGCCTGGTTTGTAAACAATTATACCAAAAAGGAAGTGATGATCCCGATGCGAGACGGTATCAAACTTTTTACCAGCATCTATATCCCAAAAGATAAAACGGAAAAGCACCCGATACTAATGAGCCGTACACCCTATTCGTGCTGGCCTTACGGCGAAGACAAAATGGTTCCGCTCTGGAAATGGTATGATATCAACTATGCCAAAGAGCATTATATCCTCGTTACGCAGGATGTGCGGGGCCGGTATATGAGCGAGGGTGAATTTATGGATGTGCGCCCGTTTTTACCCATTAAAAAAAGACCAAAAGATATTGATGAAAGCACCGATACTTACGATGCCATTGAATGGATGATAAAAAATATCGAAAACAATAATGGTCATGTGGGCGTGTACGGCGTTTCTTACCCGGGTTTTTACAGTACCATGGCAGCCGCCAGCGGGCACCCGGCCTTAAAAGCGGTAAGTCCGCAGGCACCTGTTACCGATTGGTTTGTGGGCGACGATTTTCATCATAACGGCGCCTTTTTCCAGATGGATGCATTCAGTTTTTATTCTTCTTTTGGAAAACCAAGGCCCACACCCACGATGGATTATGGCCCGGGCTACAAATTTACCAGCAGGGATAATTATAAATTTTACCTGCAGGCGGGCAGTCTTAAAAACCTTAGCCGTATGATCGGCGACAGCATCAAATTCTGGCACGAAATGATGCAGCATCCCAACTACGACCGTTGGTGGAAGGAACGCAATGCCCGCAACGCCCTGTTCAACATTAAACCTGCCATGCTTTGGGTGGGCGGCTTGTTTGATGCCGAAGATCTTTGGGGCGCCTGGAACACGTACAAGGCCACTGCCATACAAAGCCCGCAAACAAATAATAAGATCGTAATGGGGCCCTGGAGCCACGGGCAATGGGGTTCCGATGATGGAAGCCAGTTGGGCAATATCCGTTTTGGCGCCAATACCGCCAGTTGGTTTCAGCAAAATATAGAGATCCCGTTTTTTAATTATTACCTGAAAGGAAAGGGATCGGTGGATGCGATTGCAAAGGCCAATATATTTTTTACCGGCGAAAACAACTGGAAGACATTTGATCAATGGCCACCTGCCAATATTGAAAACAGGGAATTGTATATTGGCTTCGACGGCAAGCTGAGTTTTGGTAAAGATCCCCGCCCGCAGCGGCTTACCGGCCGTGGCAGCAGCGGGATGGGCTACAGTGAATATGTAAGCGACCCGGGACACCCCGTTCCGTATACCGAAGATGTACATGAGCGCCGCACCCGGGAATATATGACCGACGACCAGCGTTTTGCCAGCCGCCGCCCCGATGTATTAAGTTTTACCAGCGATGTGCTTACAGAAGACCTCCGCCTGGCCGGCCCGGTACTGGCCGAACTGCAAACCAGCATCAGCAGCACCGATGCCGATTTTGTAGTGAAGCTCATTGATGTTTTTCCGGATGATTTTAAATATGAAGAAACGGCCAATACCAACAATGCAGCTCCTGCCGGCAGGACCTATCCCATGAACGGGTATGAAATGCTGGTGCGGGGCGAGATCATGCGGGGAAAATTCCGCAACAGTTTTGAAACAGCACAGCCTTTTACACCCAATATAATTACGCCTGTAAAATTTGCCCTTCCCGATGTGGCGCATACATTTAAAAAAGGGCACCGCATCATGATACAGGTGCAGAGCAGCTGGTTTCCGCTGGCCGACCGCAACCCCCAGCAGTTCATGAATATTTACCAGGCAGAAGAAAAAGATTTTCAAAAAGCTACGATCCGGATCTATCATAACAATTCAGCCAGAACAAAATTTATTTTACCGGTACTCAAGTAAACAATAAAATGAAAAACGCCGCCATCTTAATCGTCTGTATCAGCCTGGCCGCCTGCAGGTTTTTTGATAAAAAACAGGAAAGCCCTTTACCTGATTTTATTACGACCGACCAGGGAGCAGACCCCTACGGTAATTTCACCATTTGCTACCAGGACCTGCGCCACTACGATTTTGTGGAAAAAGGTTTGATAGGAAATATTGGGAAACAGCCTTATTTTTTCGAATGCTGGTACTTTCCCAATATCCGCAATATGGCCTTGAAATTTATCTTTATCCGCACCGATACGAGCTTTATTGAAGACTATGACTTTTGCCTGCAGGAGATCCCGCTCAATGAAAATTTTGAAAAAGATTTTACCCTCTGTTATAAAAGGAAGGGAAGCCGATTTGTAAGAGACAGCAGCCTTATACTTGATCAAATTCCCGGCATGCTGCAGCCGCTGGTATTGTATATGAACGGCTGGCAAAATTTAAGGAATATGAACCGGGGCGAAGAAGACGACCCCAAACTCTATATTAAAAACAATATATTGTACCTGGAATATTTTACTTATGATGCGGAGGAAACCAAAACATCCGTGAAAAAAGAATATCCCTTCGACGGAAAGAAATTCATTGTTAGCGCCGATCCCGATCCCATTCCGGAAGGAAAGGAGGATCCATTGAAGTAAATAAAGTTATACCACAAAGGTCCACAGAGAAAATTAAGATACACAGAGAAGTACAGCGTTACGCAGATCGTTCATTGGAGATTCATTGAGAAAAAGTGGCACGCAGCGTGGCAGAGCTTGCAGAGAAGATATTTGCATTTAAACTGCGCCCTCAGCGCCTCTGCGTGAGAGACACAGCACTGAGTTCATTGGGGGTTCATTGAAAAAAAGTGGCACGCAGCGTGGCAGCGCTTGCAGAGAAGATATTTGCATTTAAACTGCACCCTCAGCGCCTCTGCGTGAGAGACACAGCACTGAGTTCATTGGGGGTTCATTGAGAAACAGTGGCACGCAGCGTGGCAGCGCTTGCAGAGAAGATATTTGCATTTAAACTGCGCCCTCAGCGCCTCTGCGTGAGAGACACAGCACTGAGTTCATTGGGGGTTCATTGAGAAAAAGTGGCACGCAGCGTGGCAGCGCTTGCAGAGAAGATATTTGCATTTAAACTGCGCCCTCAGCGCCTATGCGTGAGAGACACAGCACTGAGTTCATTGGGGGTTCATTGAAAAAAAGTGGCACGCAGCGTGGCAGCGCTTGCAGAGAAGATTATTTGCATTTAAACTTTGCGCCACCTCAATGCGCCTCTGCGTGAGAGACACAGCACTGAAGTTCAGAGGACCACAGAGATGGTTCATTGAGAATAAGTGGCACGCAGCGTGGCAGCGCTTGCAGAGAAGATATTTGCATTTAAACTGCGCCCTCAGCGCCTATCGTGAGAGACACAGCACTGAGTTCATTGGGGGTTCATTGAGAAAAATTGGCACGCAGCGTGGCTGAGCTTTGCAGAGAAGATATTTGCATTTAAACTGCACCCTCAGCGCCTCTGCGTGAGAGACACAGCACTGAGATTTCTTTGTGAAACTTTGCTTGATCTTTGTGAAACTTTGCTTGATCTTTGTGCAACTTTGTGGTAACTCCCTTTTAAAAAGAAAATACAAATAATGAAATATCTATGTACTGCATTTGCGTTTTTACTCAGCCAGGCAGCCCCTGCCCAGCCGGCAAAAAATTTCGTAAAAGAAAATTATACCAAAAAAGACACTACTATTAAAATGCGGGATGGCGTTAATCTCTACACCGTTATCTACATACCCAAAGATGCCGGCCAAAAATATCCCATCCTTATGGAACGCACCCCCTACTCCGCCGGGCCCTATGGCGATACCAGTTACAGCTGGCGGGTTGGCCCTAATGAAAACCTGATGAAGGAAAAATACATTTTTGTTTACCAGGATGTGCGTGGCCGTTATATGAGCGAAGGCATCAACCAGGAAGTGACGCCGCATATTGCCCAAAAAAAATCTAAAAAAGACGTGGATGAAAGCAGCGACACCTGGGATACGGTGGAATGGCTTTTAAAAAATATTAAAAACAATAATGGCCGTGTGGGCATTTATGGTATTTCTTACCCGGGTTTCTATGCCACGGCCGCATTGCCCGCTGCGCACCCGGCCATTAAAGCCGTAAGCCCGCAGGCGCCCGTTACCGATGAGTTTGCCGGCGACGATGTGAACCATAACGGCGCTTTCTTTTTGATGGACAATTTTAATTTCATGAATTATTTTGGTAAGCCCCGCAGCGGGCCGGTTAAAGATTATGGCAATACCATTTTCCGCACAGGCGCCAAAGACCTCTACCGTTTCTTTTTAAAGCTTGGCCCCCTTTCCAATACACAGGGCGAAAAATATTTTAACAACAAAAGCCAAATCTGGAACGAGTATGTGCAGCACGATACTTATGACGCTTACTGGCAGGCACGCAATATCCGGCAGCATTTAAAGAACATCAGCATTCCCACCCTGGTGGTGGGCGGCTGGTTTGATGCCGAAAATCTTTTTGGCGCATTGAAAACCCATGAAGGCATCGAAAAACAAAGCAGCAAAAACAATACAAGGATCGTGATGGGCCCCTGGACGCACGGCGCCTGGGCTTCCCCGGATTGGAATAAATTTGCCAGTCACGATTTTGGCAGCAATACCAGCAAATACTACCAGGATTCACTGGAAACAAACTTCTTCAATTATTACCTCAAAGACAAGGGGAATTTTACAGCTGCCGAAGCCAGCATTTTTGAAACCGGCAGTAATATATGGACCAGTTACAGCAGCTGGCCGCCACAAAATATACAGTACAAAACATTTTATTTGGGCGCAGGCAATCAACTGAAAGAAACAGCCGGGGAAGGCGTTGATGATTATATAAGCGACCCCGCCAAACCCGTTCCGTATACCAATGGCATTTTTGGTTCACGCAATAACGATTATATGGCCGAAGACCAGCGCTTTGCTGCCATGCGGCCCGATGTGCTGGTATATGAAAGTGAAATTTTAAGCGAAGACCTTACACTGGCCGGGCCCATTACAGCCGCACTGGAGGTGGCCATCAGCGGCACCGATGCCGATTTTGTGGTGAAGCTCATTGATGTATTGCCCGACAATGAACCCAATTTTAAAAATGCGCCCCGTGGTTTCCAGATGGCAGGGTACCAGCGCCTGGTAAGGGCCGAAGTGATGCGGGGCAAATTCCGCAACAGCCTCGAAAAGCCCGAACCATTTGAGCCCGGCAAAAAAACAACCGTACAATTCATGCTCAATGATGTGGCGCATTGCTTTAAAAAAGGCCATAAAATAATGATACAGGTGCAGAGCAGCTGGTTTCCGCTCACCGACCGCAACCCGCAAAAATTCATGCGCATACCCGAAGCCGTTGAAGCGGATTATCAAAAAGCGGAGATCAGGGTATTTCACAGCAGTAAGGTTGTGCTGCCGGTTAAGTTGTAGTGGATGCAGCTCCAATTATGAATAATTATTAATTAACGTGTTGTGCTAATAAAAAAATTGGTTTTCAATGAGGATTTCTTTGCGGATCTTGGCGTTATTCTTAGCGCAACTTAGCGATACATATCAGTGTCGTAAAATACAATTCAGTATCGAAAGATACTATTCAGTATCGCAAAGAACCGCCAAGGCATTCCGCAATGAACGCTAAGGGATGCTGCTAACTAAAGTTATCCAAAAGCAGATCACGTAATAAATTATTTAATTACCCATTGCCATATGTTGCTGGGGCTTTGAGCAGCAGTACATGACCCGGCATTTGTTCCCGATCTACGTTACAAGTCCGGCACAGGCCAATCCCGGCAATTTTACCATTATGGAGCATTTGCCCAGCTAATTTTGATATACAAAGGGGGCATCCCTAAGAGGCAGCAGGTGATCCTGGGGAACATTTGCGCCAGCAGGGCAAAGGGAGGGAGGAATTGAAATTTTTCACAGATTCAGCTTCGTGGAACGCTGTGCTTTTTGGGGGAACTTTTTGTACAGTTTATTATAATTTTTTTTACCTTAGTCCTGTCACCCGAAAACTGTATCCATGCACACGATCACCCTTTCGCCGATCTTTCACCGAAATGAAGAGCGGATTGCCGTACATTTTCCTCTTGAAAAGGAGCTGTCAGACATTATTAAAACCATTGCGGTAGCCCGCTGGAGCCGCACAAAAAAATGCTGGTACCTGCCCTTTAGCAAAAACGCCTATGAATTGCTGGTAAAGAAATTCCACAACGTGGCCCTGGTAGATGACAAAGCGTTGCGTAAATTTAAACCGGGCAAAACCACAGTGCCCAGGGATGCTACCCCAGCTAAACCCGAAAAAAACAATGTACCCAAGACTGCCGCCCCAGTACAATGGGTTAAAATTTCCCGGCTTCATCCCAATAACCGGTTGCAGCTGCAATTAATGGAGGAGGCATTAAAATTAAAAGCATACAGTTCCAATACTATCCGCACTTATAAAGCGGAAATGGCAGCCTTGGCACATCTTTTAGGCGAGCGGTACCTGCAGCAGCTAACTATAGAGCAGATAAAACGTTATCTTTTGTATTGTATAGACACGCTGAAAATGAAAGAAAACAGCATACACAGCCGGCTCAATGCGCTTAAGTTTTATTATGAGCAGGTTTTGGGACGGGAAAAATTTTTTATGGAGATTCCCCGCCCGAAAAAAGCGTTTATACTGCCCAAACTTTTAAACGAAAAAGAGATCGGAAGGCTGTTTAACTCGCTCAGCAATAAAAAGCACAAGGCCATGCTTTTTACGGCTTATAGTGCCGGATTAAGACTGAGTGAAATTGTAAACCTGAAACTCCGTGATATTGACAGCAGCCGGATGCAAATATTAGTAGAATGCGGCAAGGGCAAAAAAGACCGGTATGTAACCCTGAGCCCGGTTTTACTGGATATTTTGAGAAGTTATGTTTCCATTTATAAACCCAAACCAAAAAAATGGCTTTTTGAGAGCAATGAAACCGGTGGCCCCTACCCTCCGCGAACAATTCAGCAAATATTTACCAATGCCAAAAATAAGGCGGGTATCAGCAAAGAAGTGGGCATACACAGCCTGCGACATAGTTTTGCCACGCACCTGCTGGATAAGGGAACGGATATCAGGTATATAAAGGACCTGCTGGGTCATTTTAATATAAAAACAACGGAGATATACCTGCATGTGAGCCGGCGGCAGTTGGTGAATATTGTAAGCCCGTTTGACGATTTATGGGGTACTGAAAAAATTGATTGGTAAAAAAGCGTTGAATAAAGAAAAGTCTTACTTTCAGGTACCAAAAAGTCCTTGCCAGCTGTGACCGAGGAAGGGCGAAGCCGTAAAATGAGGAGCCCTGAATACAACATATTATAAAATTTCGTAAAAAGCATTACTGCTATAAACAATTTAAAATGTATAACATTAATTTTTTGGTTTTCAAGGGTTTAAAAAATTGATGTTTGCGTACTATAGCAGCAATACTAATGTTAGCTGCTATGCAATTTTCGACCTCACATTTTCAAACAGTAATTCTTGACAACAATCATTAAAATAAATATTCTACAGACAATACGGACTTTAAATATTTGTATTCTATTGCTGACAATTATTTTATTATCCTGTAACAATAACCCAACTATGGACAAAAAATATAACGAGTTGACTGAAAAAGATTATGAGCACAAAGTTGACACAGTGGACGGCGAAGAAATATATTTCAAAACCGCTTTATCTGCAAGCATTCCGCAAGACTTCACCAACCTTGACACCTCACAAAAGTTATTTATAAAACACTGTTTAGAAGGAGCAGACACGTTGATTAGAAAATATCAACCAAATTCAACAATTGACAACTATACACCACAAACTCTTGACAACATTATTGATTTGTGGAATGCCGACAGTACGAAATTCACTTGTTCAGAAAATTATTTTGTAAACACAATTGGTACAGCGTTCGGACAATTTTTAGTTAAGACTTACAAAATGAAATGGACAATGGTGAATGACGAGTATGGAACAGACTACGCAACGACAATTTCAGAGCTTAATCTTTCTAACTTTCCCTTAAATTCAGTTGTAAAAGCAATTGAACAAAAAAGAGAAGGTTCGTTGCAACAAATTTCTCTAATCACAAAAAGACAAATTGGCGAACTTAAAAAGGAGAAATAGTTTAATGTTCGTGAACTATTACAGCAGCCAACAAGCGGTTTGCCAAAATGGGGGCGGACGGAAGCCGTGTTTCAACTTTTGTTTTTCAATTTTGCTTTTGTTCCGGCTGGACATTAATAATTTAGCTAAGTACAAATCATCAGCTTTTATTTATAAATTTATCTTCGGTAAGCCGGGGCGGACACAGCAACTATTCCCCCACTTCGGCAAGCCGTACC
>CAVWGU010000004.1:0-739615 GCA_963754695.1 uncultured Chitinophagaceae bacterium | reverse complement strand
TGTTTGTTTCTGCTGCCTTTATTATTTACTATAATATCCTTTCTAAAAAAATTGATTAAACGCATTGACATTAACTTATTTAACTATGAAAATTACTAAAGCATCTTTCGCAGGCTTTCTTATGCTTATTACAAATACCGGAATTGTAAATGCACAGAAAAGTAGCGCCATTTCGAACAAAGAAAAAGTGGCGATCATTGATAAAACAATAGGACTGTTATATGAAAATTATATTTTTCCTGAACGGGTTAAATTAATTGACCAATTCATTCATCAAAAATTAAAAACAGGCGGATATGACTCATTAAATAGATCAGCAGCTTTTTTAGAATCTTTTGAAAGGGACATTCAGCAGCAGGGGAATGACCAACATATTGGTTTAGGTGTTGACCCAATCAGGGTAAAGCAAATCATTGCTGATGGTCAGACAGAAAAGAGCGGAAAGAAACAGTGGATACAGGAGAATGGCTTCAAAAATTGAAAAATGAGAAAATTTCAGGTTAAGAAAACTGGAGCGGCCTGATGGAAATGTTGGATATTTTAGTTTTCTGAATTTCACTCCACTCGAATCTTCAAAGTTAAGTTTGGTGGGGGCAATGAATTTTTTGCGATTTTCGAATGCTCTTATTTTTGATCTTAGAGATAATGGCGGTGGATACGGAGAAACATTAGATTTCATGTTGAGTTATTTTTTGAAAGACTCGGTATTACTTGGGGAGACGGATACAGGAAAAATAACAAGGTTGTAAAATCATATACGTTGATTGACAGCCTGATCAATAAAATTCCGGAAAACATATCATTATACATACTTGTCAGCCATAAGACATCATCTGCCGCTGAAGCATTTGCCTATACCCTGCAACAATATAAAAGGGCAATTATAGTCGGTGAAAAAACTAAAGGAGAAGGAAATCCGGGTGAGTTATTCGTTATCAATGAAGACCTTTACATTATGATACCTACTATTGAAGGTATTAACCCTGTTTCAAAAAAATCGATTGATGGTATTGGAGTTACTCCTGATATAAACATCGTATCTTCTAAAGCGCTTAGCAAGGCTAAACTTGAGATTTATTCAACGTTGGCTGTGACAACCAATATCAATGAACTGAAACTGTTATATCAATGGCAGATACCCTATTTTGAAA
The DNA here is from genome assembly GCA_963754695.1 of uncultured Chitinophagaceae bacterium. Taxonomy (GTDB): domain Bacteria; phylum Bacteroidota; class Bacteroidia; order Chitinophagales; family Chitinophagaceae; genus Ferruginibacter. The sequence continues at coordinate 738,464 of CAVWGU010000004.1, read as the reverse complement.
ATGAATTGAATCCTGAGTCTTTGGCTGAATTAATAATTAGTTCAATTGTTGGTAATTACGAAGGCGATAGAAAAGTAATTTATGAAAACGGAAATGTTTCATACATAAACAGTCAGGGTGGAAAAGAGAAACTTGAGTATATGGGAAAAGGAATTTTTCAAAATTCAGAAAAACCCTGGTTACGTTTGGTTATGCCTTTTACAGATAAACCCGTTCCTGCCTTTAAGTGGGTTTGGGACGATGGGGGAGAACCTCAGATAGTAAAAAGAATCTAGAAAATAAAACGTTGATGCATTCACTTAAATGAAGAAAATTAGCGGATAACAGCCGATTATTATTACAGAAGGAGAAATCGAATTAAAATATAAAGGAAATATAAATTTGAATCTAATAGTAAAAAAGAAAAGAAGTGATTGAAATACTTGCAATGTTTATTAGTCGGCACGCTTCATTTTTTGAGGCATATGGAAATCTGTTTCTAATTCCAGCAATAGTTGCAACGCTTGTTGCTGATTATTTTATTCGAAAAAAGCTTCACATCAAGAATTATAAAAAATGGACGCTGAGAACATTGATTTTCTTTATCAATATTTTAGTGGGAAGTCTGCTTTTCATGATCAATTTCCCTTTAAAACCAATGGTTCAATCACTTGCCAAAGTCCAACGAAATATTGGTGAACATCTTGATGATTTTACTTTTACTACTTTTTCTGATAATAAAAATCATAGTTTAGCAGATTATCAAGGGAAAGTGGTCTTAATTAATTTTTGGGCAACTTATTGCGGTCCTTGTTTAAAAGAATTTCCAGATATTAAAAAGTTAGAAGAAACTTATTCCGAGCAAATTAAAGTTGTTGTATTAAGTGATGAAGAACCAAATAAAATTATGCATGTGGTTCAAAAGTTAAATGCTCCATCTGGAATTGGCTACTATTCAAATGAAAAATGGATGAATTTAGAAAATTTCAGACCTGTTACGATTATTCTTGACAAGAATGGGATTATTCGCGAATATAAAATTCGGAAGAAACAGTTTTGAAGATTTCAAAGAAATGATTAACAAATATCTTAACTAAACTCATTGTAATAATAAGTCAAAGACAAAATGAGAAAAACGTTAAACAAAGATTACAACAAATAAAATTATAGTGAGTATGAAAAACAAAAGTTTTAAAATCATCTATTCCGGCTTGATAGCCGGTTTTGTTAGTGAAGGAATATTAGGAGGTCTTTTTATGAGTCCTCCTATCCAATCAATTCTATACAATCCAAATTGGCAAAGCAAATTATTCCTCGAGGTGACGCCAACACGGGATTTAATTCCTTCAATCGCAGGCATAGTAATATTAAGCGTTGCTCACAGTTGGTTCTTTTCATTATTTCAGAAATCAATTCCCGGTGCAAATTATGGATAAAAAAAGGATTATTTTGGGGTTTTTCAATTTGGCTTCTGTTTTGGGTGTTTCAGGAATGGTTTATTTATCACACACTGTTAAAAGAACCGATATTATTGAATTTAGTAGAATTGACAATTTTATTGGTTGGTAGCATTGCTGAAGGACTTATTATTTCAAAATTTTTATTCGAAAATTCGAGTGAGACAAAATAGCGAAAAACAGACCAATGCCTGCCTATAACATTGGTATTTGCAAAAGCTGGGCGGACGGAAGCCGTGTTTCAACATTTGTTTTTCAATTTTGCTTCATATCGGGCTGCATAATAATTTAGCAATGTGCAAATCATCAACATTTATTTATAAATTTATCATCAGGTCGCCGGGCTGACGGAAGACTATTTCCCAGCCTTCGCAAATACCTGGCCGTTATGGGCAATACAAACCCGACGTTTGCTGAAACGGATATTTACTGATATTTACGGATAACAACCTTTCGAAATGGAGTTATTGCATGCAGACGTTACTTCGACAATTTTAAAAGGTTTTTATGCCGTTGCAAATGACATTCCATTCGGCCTCGACAAGTCTTTTTACTGCAATGCTTTGACGATTGTGTTAAAACAGTCCGGCTTAAAAATTGACAACCGTAAAACGCTCGATGTAAAATACAAAGTCGGCGTAATTGGACAATTAACTATTGACCTCGTTGTAAATAATGCAGTCCTGGTGAATATTTTGAGTGAAGACGCTCTTATGAGTCCGGAAAAAATTGAACTATCCAAAAATTCCTTTAAGGCTTTCAAACTTTGAGGTTTTACTAATCTTGAATTTTGGCATTGAGACCGAACACAAACGAATATTTTTAAGCAACGACTATAAAAACCGATAGTCACCGGTATTTACGGATAAAACCTTTTTGATCAAGCTGATTCAGGTATCGGAATTTATTAGCAGGCAAACTTCAGGTGACGGATAAAAACAGAAGATCATCCGGGTTTTAAAATGAAATTGTGAAAGCGAAAATGTACTGCCCATAACACGAACTGTGTAAAAAAACAAATTAATCAGGCTATATTTTGGAAATAATTTCTGTCGAATAAAGTTCCGTTTTTTACCACTCCAAATACCTGTTTTAAAAGTTTGTTTGCCACGGCAATTATCGCCAGTTTTTTGTTTTTGCCTTTTGCTACCAGCCGGTCAAAAAGAGCTTTACAGGCGGCGTTGGTTTTTTTAGCATTTAGTGCGCACATGTAGAGCGTGTGTCTTAGCAGCGATCCTCCCTGTTTGCAAATTCTTACTCTTCCCCTGATGCTGGTGCCGCTGAAGTATTCCTTTGGGCTTAAGCCTGCATAACTGATGAGTTGCTGATACGTTTCTGTGTGTTCAAATGCCTGGGTAGATACAACAAGTATGGCGGTGGCTCGTTTCCCGATTCCCACAACACTTCGAACTTGTTTGACAATTTCCGGGTGCCATTCCTGGAGCTTATGATATAATTCGGCTTCCAGTTTTTTAAGTTCAGACTGTAGATCACGTAGGATTTTCTTATAGGCATTACCAATTACTTTAGTGTCAATATCGAGGCTCTTTAAGGCATGCATTTTATTTTTAAAAGATGTCATCTGTTTGGTAAGGGTCTCGATAGCATTGTTGAGCGAACGACATTCAAAGTAAAGCTGGTTGGGCATCATGTAGGTTTGCGGACGATGCTCAATTGCATACATACAGATATGAAACGCATCCTTTTTATCTGTTTTGTTACGCTCAAGTTTCATTTGCATGTATCGTTTTACTTGCAGTGCATTGAGTACACTGTACCTGGCTTTTTTCTCTTCCAGGAAAAAGCATAATGGTAGCTGATAAACTCCTGTAGCTTCCATGACCAGGTGGTAGCTCTTTCCGGTAAGTTTCCATATCTGTTTAAACCCTACAGGATTGTTAGGAACTTTTGCCCATTGAAATGTGCCGTCCTTGATTTGGTAACAAATGTCGAGCGTATCTCCGGATACATCGATACCGCAATACAAAGCAGCAGGCTGAGATTTTGATTTCATACAGATTTTTTTAAATTCGTAAATTGGGTTGACAAAAAACACAAACGGAAGAACAATTTCTTATGTTGCTATCATCCTAACACGAGCTCAAAGCTCAGCGAACTGTACAGCATAAAATAAGAAAAGGGAGGCAGGGATAAGCGTGTTAGAAAAGCTTTAAAGCTTATTGGGTTTGACTATCTTATTCTGCCCCCTGTTCTTTCAAAATATGTTTAAGAAAAGGTACTAATTCTGTTGAAATGCAAACATAGGATTCTGTTGAAATGCAAACATAGGATGGGTTTGCTGCAAGGCTGGCTGGACGTTGGAACAATGGCATTTTATCAGCTAATTGTGCTTCAGTCCGGGCCGGACGTTTACTATTGGGCTTTTATTTGTTAACTTCATTTTCATATTTTTAATCAGCAGCGGTTGCCGGGCGGACGAACATGAATTCCAGCCCTGCAGCAAGCCCTGCTCGTCAGACTGTGAAAAAACTCTCCATCAGATAAAAATCATCTTGTATAATTCAATGTAAAGCTTACAGCGGTTCATTTAAAAGGCCTTGAAAATAGATATTGGGTAACTGTTCAAAAAAGGCAAGGACTTATTTTTGAAGTAAATCATTTTGACGAATGCGTTTTTTAAGGCACAGACTACTTTTGTGTAATCTGGTTGCCAGTTTTTCATGGCTTGAAGCATTTTATCGAAGCCAAGGATATTTTTTGTTCGCAAAAAGTTGTAACAAAACATGATCAGGTTCATCTCTCCGTTTACTTTTTGAAGACCCTTTAGCAAGGTGTGGGTAAAGCCAAAGTGACGTTTGATGGTGCCAAAGGGATGCTCTACAATGGCCTGCCTCCGTTTATAATATTGTGGGTTTTGTTTGATGTTGTTATCATTGATCTCTACTGCATCCTGGTACTCGCTGCGTTGTATAATGCGTTTGTGTCAGTTTGGTACATTGGCTTTTTAATGCACAGCTTTTACAGGCATCGGTACGGTAGGTCTTAAATCGAAAACTGGTTTCGTTGGCTTCGCCTTTTTTATTGTGCCAGGTACCAAGTGCTGTAAGTACTGCTCCTGCAGGGCAGGTGTAACTATCGGTGGCTTTATCATAATCAAAACTTTCGGCTAAAAATTCGTTGGCAATATGTTTTACACCGGGCTGTTCTTTATAGGCTACATGGGTTATCATGTTTTCCTGCTGGCAATGCTGTAACTCGGCTCCGGTATGGTAACCTTTGTCGGCAAGTACCATCAGGCTATCTTCTTTTTGTAATTGCAAATTTTGTTTTGCCTGCGTAGCTGCCTTGTGTAAAGCTTTCCCATCATTGCTATTGGTGGCCTGGGTTTGTACTACCAGGTTGTGTTTATCGTCAACTGCATTTTGTACATTGTAGGCTACTTCCACAATACTTTTGGTGATCAGTATGCTGCGGCTGTCGGCATCGGTAGTGCTGATCTGTTTGTCGGTTGTATTATTTAACTGCTGCTGCAGCATATCGTATTTTATAGTTCGCTCTTTTAGTTTTTCAAGCCCTTGTTTTATTTTGTCTCTCTTAATCTGAAGTTCGTCTTTGTTTGTCGCTTGCTCCTGCTTATCCAGTTCATCAAGTTCCTGTAAATATTTTCCGGCCTTTTCTTTTATAAACTGCTGATGCTTATCTATCTTTTTCTGGTTGTAGTTGTTCTTTTTGCTGTTTACAGCTTTAAACTTGCTGCCGTCTACGGCAATGGTTGTTTTACCCAATAAACCGGCATCGCCCAAAAAATGAACATACAGCCTGAACATGCATTGTAAAGCGACTGCCATGAAGCTTACGGAAATCAGCAATCGTATGATAATTAGGATGCAGCTTTTGAAGCAACCACTGTAACTCTATATTGCGGATGCACTCCCGTTCCAGCTTACGGCTGCTGCGAACCTTGTTTAAATAACCATACAGGTAAAGTTTTAAAAGTACCTGTGGCGCATAAGGCGGACGGCCTTCGCTGTGTTGTGCTCTTTTTTGGAATCCTAATCTGTTGCAGATCAAGCTTATCAATAAAGGCATCTATCAGCCGTACCGGATTATCGACAGCCACCTGGTCTTCCAGTCTAGCAAAGTAGGTTTGCTGGCGGAGTTGTCCTTGTATTAATTGCATGGCTTCTTTTACACAAAAATCATACAGGGTTTGATCCTATTAACATTGTGTGTATATTTATAGTGACAGAAGAGTTTTTTCACAAACTCTCGTTAAATGAGGATATCGGCGACAGTACTAATTTCAACAGACAAAAGACCTTAAACTATAACGACCGATGCAGCTAAAAGATCTTTGCTTTGCACTTGTTCAATGTGAATACAGAAGATGAAGTAATTGAACTTCTAAAACAAGAAAAATATTGGGATAGAGCTGAAAACTTGGCAACTGTTTGGTTCTGATGAAAACAATTATTCCATTATTGGAAATCAACAAAGCAAACCTGAGGCTGCAATTGTTGAAAAAATTATTAATTCAGTTGATGCAATGTTGATGGGCGAATGTTTTCGTAGGGACATTAAACCTGAAAGTAACGATAGCCCCACAAAGTATTAGAGAGGCTTTAATAGAGTATTTCAAAATCACTGATGGGAAACTAACCAATATATCGCCGAAAGAAAGAAGCCAACTATCTGAAAATATGGATTCGTTGCGACTGGACAAAAAACAAATCCAAACTATGCAATATTTGATAAAGGTGAAGGACAATCACCTTCAAGATTACATGAAACAATTCTTATCAATACGGAAATCAAATAAACTCCGATCCCTTTTGTTCAAGGAAAATTCAATATGGGCGGAACCGGAGTGTTTAGATTTTGCGGTGAAAGAAATATACAATTAGTAATTTCAAAACGACATCCTGGAATAGCAGAAAATGAAAGCTAACCCGATGAGAGACTTTTTGGGGATTCACTATAATTCGAAGAGATGACCCAAATCATGGAGCAAGAAGTTCAAATTATAAATATTTAGCTCCAAGTAATCATATTTTATTTTTCCCTGGGGACGAACTTCTAATTCTGCCAAATGATTATCCAGAAGCCTATGGCAAACCAATGCAATGGGGAACTTACATTAAGTTCTTTGAATATAAGATTGGTCCAGGACTAAGGACTAATATCCTTCTTGATTTATACAATAAGCTTTCGGTTTTAATGCCACATATTGCATTGCCATTAAAACTCTATGAAAGAAGAAAAAACTATCAAGGCAACTCGTTTGAAACAGTTTTATCAGGTCTTTCCGTTCGGGTTGACGAAGACAGGTCTGCTAATATTGAAGAAAATTTTCCTGACTTCTGGCTCAATGACTGTGAGTGGACAAAAAATGACTTATTCAATTTATGTTTTCAAAAAAGGAAGCATGAAAAATTCACAAAAGACGAAGGGATAGTATTTACAATAAACGGACAAACTCATGGGAATTTATCAAAAGCCTTTTTCAATAGAAAAGGTGTTGGAATGAATTATATAGCAGAATCCATTCTAGTAATACTTGATTGTTCAGAAATTGATGCCAGAGCAAGAGAAGATTTGTTTATGAATAGTCGTGACCGGTTAAGACCTGCCCCTTAAAACTGAAATTGAAAATGAATTGGAAGAAGTATTAAAAAAACATCCTGGATTAGGAATACTAAAAGACAAAAGAAGAAGAGAAGAAATTGAATCTAAATTGTCCGACCAACAACCATTAACAGAAGTATTACAAGAAATTCTAAAAAAATCTCCAACACTTTCAAGATTATTTGTTCAGGGTTTAAAATTAAATAGCCCATTCAACTCTAAACGGGGCTGCTACTGCAGTTGACGATACATGGAAAGGATTTCCCAACAATCTTTACTTTGTCAAAAAAATTCAAGTCATGACAATCCTAAACAAGCTCATTTAAACAGTAAGTTCAGAATTGAGTATAAAACCGATGTAAACAATGATTATTTTGACAGAAGTAAAGACCCCTGAGCATATTCAAGCTATTCGTAAATGGCAAAGAGTCTGAAAACAAAGACATAAATCTTTGGAATGGGTATGCTTATTTAAATGTACTTATTGGAAATTCAAAGGTTGGTGACTTAATTCATTTTAGAAGTGAAGTAAATGATATTAGCCGAGCACAGCCAATAACGGAAGAATTTTATGTAAAAGTTATTGAGCCTTTAAACAAAAGCCGACAAATGGTGGCGAAAGAAAGCCACCATCTTCAGATCAGCCAGGTACAGACACAAAAAAGCCAGATGGATTTGCACTACCCACTATTATTGAGGTATCAAGAGACGGGCGAACTGGCCATAGTTGGGAGCAACAAAGTTTTACAGAAGCATCAGCTTTAAAAGTAAAAGATAGCGAAGAAGATGGATATGATTTCTTTGTAAACGTTGACAATATCATCTACTTTCAGAAATCAAACCGGCTAAAAGTATAGAAGTGCAAGCAATCCAAGCTAAATATAAATTCGGGCTTGTTCTGTTAGGACTTGCCTTACTTAACGAAACTAATAAGCAACAAAAATCTGATGAACAAGATGAAGCGGACAACATCTTTACTACAATTGAAAAAGTGTCGCAAGCTGTTTCGCCAATTATTATTCCAATGATTGACACATTGGGTGCTTTGGAACTCAAGACATTATTTCTTCAATGCCCGAAGAAGTTTAGGGGCGACACAGAAGCACATGCCGGTAACATTGGTATTGCCAATAGTGGAGCTGGACATTGGAGCAATCAGCAGCGGTAATTCTGCTGTGCAGCGGTTCGGGGCTTGACGAATATAAAATTCCCCACTAACTGCAATACCTGGCCTTTAGCGGCAAGCAGTGCGACACCCTACGATTTATGCAAACTCCAATTCTTGAATAGTCGCTTTTGGCGCAGACTTTAGGACATCACCTAATTTTTTACTCTTAAAATCAGCAATTAAATAATCAAATACTTTGGCAATTGCTTTTGCTAATAGAGGTGGGACAGCATTTCCAACCTGGGCACATCGAGACACATCTAAGCCTCGTCTTTCTCCGTTTAAAAGTATATCTGCCATAAAAGTGAAAGGCATCTGGAAATGATTGAATTCTGGCCATTTCCCTTACAGTAATTATCCTTGGAAGAATATGATGTATGAATTTGTCGGGATGGGTAGTTACAGTAGTCGATGGAGATTTTGGTTAAGCAAATATTTTTTTCTTAGCTTATACCAAGGGTTTTTAGAAATTTTTCGAGGAAGCCTTCCGGTTTTGGATATTTATGAGCCTCTACAAAAAGTTTCATTAATTTTTCTGAATGAATTGTACCGATGTCGAATTAGGTAAATGACCATTTACGTTAGCTCTCATAGGCAGCTTTGCATATTGCGACTTAACAGGCAAATACTTATTTGTCATAAATTTTTTGGCATCAGGACATTGTATATATTCTTCGCTAGCTAAATCATCTATTGCTTCGGAGATAGTTACTTTAGAAGTTGCAGGAAACTTTAATTCTTTAAACTGTTCGGCTGCTGCTCTTTTCAGATATTTTAAAAGCAATGGTCTTATCGCTTTTCCTTGAAAATTTTCTTCGAAATCCAAATGTTACAATTCGTTTTCTTACTTGGGGGACAGCATAATCAGAAGCATCTAATAAAAAATATTCAGAATCATACCCAAGTTCATCAAGCAATTCGACTACAACTGAAGCCGTACTATTTAAATTTTTATTAGGCTTCGATACAAAAGCTCTAGCAAATCCTGAAACATTTTCAATAAGAACAAAAGGTGGCTCAACTATTCTTATTACTTCCAACATATCAAAAACAAGTTTATTCCGGGGGTTGTTGCCATCTCTCTTTCCACCAACAGAAAATCCTTGACATGGTGGACCACCCATTATAAGGGCAATTTTTCCATTTAGTTTCTCTAGTTCTTTTCTATAAGTTTCATTTTGCATAAGTTCTTCAACACCCAAGGACTTTTAGGTATTTGTTTCGGCCATTCTTTAAAGTCAGGGAAGGAGCTTCATCAATAACAAAGTTTTTTAATAAAGTTTCAAAAGCCATTTTGTCTTTCTCAATAGCAAACACACCTTCCCATCCTTGCCATAAAAACCCCAGAGAAGTCCCCTGCTCCTGCAAACAAATCAATATACTTTCTTGAATCAAGTAGCTGACTAAAATTATTTTTTGGCATAATTACAAATTTAACGGTTGATAGCCGAAATAAAGATACGAAAATAATTAGTAATTCAAAAAGTTTTTTTATAACTTCGTTTAAAATATCAGAAGGATTGACTTCTTTCTTAATAGCCAACTCCCTTAATTTCGCAATATTTTCGTGACTCAAATTTATTGGGGGCAAACTTTTCAGGGAAAGCCCATGGACATTTATAACAATCCAAAGTACAACCACGAAAACATGAAGTGCTTTTAAAATTATTACACTCATGACATAGCGGTTGCCAGTTATCTAAATCATTTTTACCGTTACGAACTCGGGAACTTTATGGTCTTGGTCAAATTTTACTTCTGGTTCTTTCCTTCCACAAACAGCACAAGCATGACCATACTTTTCAAGCACTGCTTGCCAATCCTCGTTTGAAAGTTTTATTCTCGGATTTCTTTTTTCATCGAATTCTAAATCTAGTCTAATTGGTAGCGATTTCCCTCTTTTGTGATTCCTGTAATCCCTTCTTCACCCTGTAACTCTCTATACGCCTAAATACATCCACATACGCTTTGTAAGGCGTTTTCTTTCGCCAAGCTTTTTTCCTTTCGGTATCAATTGCCTCTCTGAAATGATTTTGTGTAACTGTTGGCCCAGGTATTCCTATGAATTGGCCAAAGGAGTTCAAGTACAACTTTATAATAAAGTTTATTTGCTGTAGATGGCGAAACAAAGTTTTCATGAACCTCTTTAATCCATTCTTCTCGATTTTGAGCATTACCTACAGATTTAGGATTAGGTTCTTCAAGCGGTAAGATTCTGCCGTCCTTTACTTCTTGCCATTTCTTTTTTTCTTTAATGCTTTGAAAAACTTATCCGAATCAGACAAGAGTTCATCAACGGTTACATTTAAAATCTTTGAAATTGCAATCAGTTCAAAATCCCTCTATTCCCCTAATCATTCGTTCAATTTCAGAAATATCAGACTGAGTAAGCTTAAGGTTAAAATTTTCTTCTAACTCATAAGCTAAGGCTGACTGCTCAATTCCGAGCTTTAGTCTTGCCTCTTTAATTTTATGTCCACAAGTATTAATAAGTGATAATTTTTGGAAAACTATTGCATTTAGCAAAAACAAATAGACGATTATCGTATATTGTAGAAATGCCTGCCGCTAACATGGGGTTTTCTGCTATGCTGGCAGACGTAGTAACAATGAGCTGCATATCGCTATCAGCTAATATCCGGCTGACGAATTTCTATTTAGCTTTTTGTTGTTAACTTCAACTTCAGTTTTTCAATTGGGCTTCAGTTCCGGGCTGGACATTCAATGAATACCAGCACAGCAGAAAGCCCTGGACGTCAAACTGTCACCTCCCCCAAATGAAAAAAACATTCAAACCAAAAATCGGGCTTGAACTGCTTATTCCAATTAGCTTTATATTTGGAACAATGTTATTGCTGGTTATTAGAGCCAAACAAGTTGGTTTGGGCTGGCAATTATTTTGACGGCAATATTTTTTGTAATGCAGCTGTTTTTAACAACCGCTTACACAATAGAAGGCGAAAATTTGACCATTAAAGCTGGTTTTTTATTCAGACAGACCATTGATATGAAGCAGATCAGGAAATTAACCGAAATCACTTATTGGGTAAGTGCGCCGGCAACCTTCATAGACAGGATTGAAATTTCTTATAATAAGTTCGACAGCGTGATGATATCAGCAAAAGATAAAAAGGGATTTATTAATGCCATCACTTATCTCCATCCAAGGGTTGAAGAAAAATATAAAAAAATTAACATGGTAAAATTCGGCTATACGATCCCCTATGTTGCAGACCCCACCAAATCAATAACGTTTTACGAAAATGCCTTTCCGCCCGTTGCTGATGTAAGTTAATGAACGATATATATTTAAAACGGAAATTTCAAGGTGGCTCAACCACCCGTGACCAATGATGAATGTTGAGAAAATGCCGAATTTGCTAGTGTCCGCCCGGCGTAACGTTCAACACTTTGTTATGCGTTAGTACCTAATTTCTAAAATAATACTCGAATTTATCAATTTGTGTTTGTTCTCTGCCGGGGCTTTTGGAATGCATTATATGTCTTGTGATTAACCCTCGTTCATCTTTTTCATACGAATGTTCAACTAGAATATTTCCATTTTCAGATTCAAATTTCAGTCCCGCCGGGGTCTTCACAGCAAAGCCATAGTGCGGGGTGAGACCCCGGCGTTGAAAAGAGCCGTAATTGTTATACACCCATTGCCGCTTGTAACATATAACGAAAGTCAAAAAAACTGACACCGTATCCTGAATACCTGAGCCTCAGCGCTCAACTTTAAGTAAATAAATTTAACCTGCGGCGGTTCCGGGCTAAGAGAGGGTCAACTCCAAACTTTAGTACTGCATTGTCGTTCGGCGTCACTTTCCGCCGGCGTTGGTGTTCCCCTATTCCGCACGCCCCCGTCTTGTCTCCGACCAATGGGGAACCATTTCAGTCCCGCCGGGGTCTTCACAGCAAAGCCATAGCGCGGGGTGAGACCCCGGCGTTGAAAAGAGCCGTAATTGTTATACACCCATTGCCGCTTGTAACATATAACAAAAGTCAAAAAAACTGACACCGTATCCTGAATACCTGAGCCTCAGTGCTCAACTTTAAGTAAATAAATTTAACCTGCGGCGGTTCCGGGCTAAGAGAGGGTCAACTCCAAACTTTAGTACTGCATTGTCGTTCGGCGTCACTTTCCGCCGGCGTTGGTGTTCCCCGATTCCGCACGCCCCCGTCTTGTCTCCGACCAATGGGGAACCATTTGCCCAATTAAGCATTTGAATATTGAACCTGGCAATAAAAAACAAGAAATATCTCCCAAGACAGTTGCGCCGTTGGTGGGAGACCAGACGGCGGCCAAAATAAAAGTTGGTTGGGGCCGCCATTATTTTTGACGGCAATATTTTTTGTAATGCAGCTGTTTTTGACAACCGCTTACACAATAGAAGGCGAAAATTTGACCATTAAAGCTGGTTTTTTATTCAGACAGACCATTGATATGAAGCAGATCAGGAAATTAACCGAAATCACTTATTGGGTAAGTGCGCCGGCAACCTTCATAGACAGGATTGAAATTTCTTATAATAAGTTCGACAGCGTGATGATATCAGCAAAAGATAAAAAGGGATTTATTAATGCCATCACTTATCTCCATCCAAGGGTTGAAGAAAAATATAAAAAAAATTAACATGGTAAAATTCGGCTATACGATCCTCTATGTTGCAGACCCCACCAAATCAATAACGTTTTACGAAAATGCCTTTCCGCCCGTTGCTGATGTAAGTTAATGAACGATATATATTTAAAACGGAAATTTCAAGGTGGCTCAACCACCCGTGACCAATGATGAATGTTGAGAAAATGCCGAATTTGCTAGTGTCCGCCCGGCTTAACGTTTAACACTTTGTTATGCGTTAGTACCTAATTTCTAAAATAATACCCGAATTTATCAATTTGTGTTTGTTCTCTGCCGGGGCTTTTGGAATGCATTATATGTTTTGTGATTAACCCTCGTTCATCTTTTTCATACGAATGTTCAACTAGAATATTTCCATTTTCAGATTCAAATTTCTGTTGGCGCCCCTCAAAGAGAAAAAGCTTAGTAGTGTATCTCTTATATTCTTTGACCTCAGCTCCGGCCATTTTATATTCTTTTGTATAGAAATCCAGTAAAGTATCAGAATATCTGCTTTCAGTAATTTTAAAATTAGAACTATTCCAACCTGACGAATCGTAACTATATTGAAGCGTTTTATCATCGAGATAAATATATTTACTACATTCAGTCATCTTTAATAAGGCATTGTCACTTGTTTTATACCGGTAAGTAGTATCAATTTGCCCAAGATCATTATAAATTGTCTTATTAATGCTCATTTCTCCTGAAGGTCTAACTAAAGTGTTTTCAATAATTCTACCGTGCGAATCGAATTTGTATGAAAATTTATCGATTAAGCTATCTGTCAATATCCCATTTTCATATGTGACTGCAATCAATTTAGTTAATAGCGTGTCGCGAAATTCATAGTAAGCAATATATTTATAGCCCGTATCTTCCATTTTATACATTACGTTATTACCATTCCCATCATAATAAGCCGATGATTTCGTTTCCCTGTTACCAATTTTGGTTTTAGTATCAATTCTTGCAATTTTGAACTTGATTATTTCATCTTTTATTGCACCCATTGCCTGACAAAAAATGCTTTGGAAAGGCACACAAACTAAAAAGATAATTATTACTAGTATTTTCATTGTATTACGCATAACGATCAGGGCTTTGTACACCTGGAAAATTGATCAACTGCCTGCCTGGAATGGAAGCTGAATTTATAACTAAAAGTCGAAGATTAGGAATACTGCTCAGCAGAATACCGTACGCCGAAACCAACGCATGGATATGCACTGCTGATGATTACTTCAACGTAATGCCCCAATTGCACAAAACCTTTTATTAGCGGTAGTTGTATAGAGGGTCTGCCACTTTAACTTATAATGGTAGCTGTGTCCACTGCCTGGAAGAATTGGGCCAACTTTCCGTTTTTAACTGTCCAGACATGTGTGGCATTTGCTTTGAATGGATTACCAGTGGCTTTATTTGTTCCCTGATAATAACCTACCATAACAACTTTATCATCTGCTCCAAATATTTCATTTACTGATATATTGAATCCATCAAAGTAAACGGGGAGATGCATAAAAACATTAGTTACTATAGCTTCTGGTCCTATGAAAATACCATCCCCTTTCACAAAAGGCATGCCCTTGCATTCGTGCCATTCAATGGATGAGTCAAATAGGGCTAATACGCCTGGCACATTGCCGGTAAAAAAATTGGAATATGCCTGCTTAACTAAATCTACGTTTGTCATAATGATGATATGAAGGTGAGGAAATAAAGATACTCTATAAAGATAGTGAGAAAGCAGTGATACTGAAAATAAAAGCCTGATTTAGTTTATTACAATTTCATGTCAACCTGTTTTAAGACAAAGCACAAGCTAAATTACAGCCAACAACTTATTGCTGCCTGCAGCCAGGTTCCATCCTGCATTCCCGCACCCATAATTTTCTTAACTGACCCTGCTCCAATTTTTTTCAGCCTAAAAGCCGAAAGCCAACGGAAAAACAGGTTTGGTATTTCAGTGCGATATTTTTAATATTGTACCTCTATACCCCGCACTTATTAGCTATTTGTTCGTAAAAAAATAAACCGCAGGAGATGAACTGGCACAGATTAAACATACCCGAAGTTTTTGAATTGCTGGGCACCCATCAGCAGGGGTTAAGCGCAAATGCAGCCGAAGAAAAACTGCTGCAGGTGGGCCCAAACGAATTACAGGAAGGCAAAAATAAAAGCATTGCCCTCATGTTGCTGTCGCAGTTTAAAGATGTGATGATCTTAATTTTATTGGCGGCAGCCATCATCTCCGGCATTATTGGCGACCTCACCGATACCATTGTAATCCTGGTGATTGTTTTACTGAATGCCATTATTGGATTCTTGCAGGAATACCGGGCCGAAAAAGCCATGCAGGCTTTAAAACAAATGGCGGTTACACAGGCAAGGGTGATGCGGGATGGAAACAGCAACTGGCTACCTGCAACCCTGTTGGTGCCGGGCGATATGGTGTTATTAGAATCTGGTAATGCCGTGCCGGCCGATGTACGCATCGTTGAATCGGTGAACTTAAAAATTGAAGAAGCCGCCCTCACCGGCGAATCACATGCTATTGATAAGATCGTTCATTCTTTAGAAGTGGATGATTTGCCCCTGGGCGATAAAAAGAACATGGCATTCAAGGGAACGTTTGTAACCTATGGACGGGGAACCGCCGTAGTGGTTGCCACCGGCATGCAAACCGAGCTGGGCCGCATAGCAAAAATGCTGCAGGAAGATGAAACACTTACGCCCCTGCAACAACGCATGGCTTCCTTCGGAAAAAAATTGTCTGTACTGGTATTATTCTTATGCATTTTATTTTTTGTGGCAGGATGGTTACGGGGCGAAGATCTTGTAAAAATGGTCATGACCAGTATTTCGCTGGCCGTGGCTGCCATACCGGAAGCATTGCCTGCCGTGATCACCATTTCGCTTGCCCTGGCTGCCAAAAGGATGATTCGTTTCAACAGCCTTATCAGAAAATTACCGGCTGTAGAAACATTGGGTTCTGTTACCTATATCTGCACCGATAAAACAGGTACGCTTACCAAGAACAAAATGCATGTGGAAGATGTATTTGTAAACGGTAAGCTGTACGAACGAAATAGCTTGTCCAATGTAAGGCAACAGGAAGATGTAAATTTATTGCTGCATGCCTTTGCACTTAACAATGATGCAGCAGAGGGGGAAGACCGCATCATAAAAGGCGACAGTACCGAAGTGGCTTTGATGGAAGTATCAAAGGAACAAAAGATAGAACCGGATACATGGCCCCGCTTGGCAGAGATCCCCTTTGATGCCGAACGTAAACTGATGACCACTTTTCACCGCCACGATAATAAAATAATTTCCTTTACCAAAGGAGCGCCCGATATCCTGCTGCAGCGCTGTGTAAATATTGATACAGCTGCCCTGCAAAAACAGGTGGATGAAATGGCGGCTGAGGGTCACCGTATTTTAGGCTTTGCCTGTCGTTACTGGGACGCATTGCCCGAAAATCCAACCAGTGATTCTCACGAAACAGGTTTGCAATTTTTAGGCTTAGCGGGAATTATAGACCCGCCCCGGGAAGAAGTGTTTGATGCCGTAGCCCAATGTAAAACCGCCGGCATTGTACCCGTCATGATTACAGGCGACCATCCGCTTACAGCAAAAACAATTGCACAGCGTATTGGCATTTTAAACAGTGAAAAAGATTTAGTAGTAACAGGTCAGCAATTAGCTGCATTGGATAATGACGATTTTTTAGCCAAAGTGGAAAGAATAAAAGTGTATGCCCGTGTATCTCCTGAACAAAAATTACAGATCGTAAAAATGTTGCAGCAGAAAGGGCATTATGTGGCGATGACGGGCGATGGGGTAAATGATGCCCCATCTTTAAAGCGGGCAAATATCGGCATTGCCATGGGCATTACAGGTACCGATGTTTCCAAAGAAGCAGCCCATATGATCTTATTAGATGATAATTTTTCCACCATTGTAAGGGCCGTAAGGGAAGGAAGAAGAATTTATGATAATATCCTCAAGTTCATCAAATACCTCATGACCACCAATTCCGGCGAGCTGTGGACCTTATTGCTGGGGCCCATCATAGGTTTACCTGTAGCCTTGCTGCCGATTCATATTTTATGGATAAACTTAGTGTCTGATGGCCTGCCAGCAATATCACTGTCGTTCGAAAAAGCAGAAAAAGATATTATGAACCGTCCGCCACGTCCGCCGCAGCAATCTGTTTTTGCCAATGGCAGGGGTTTACACATGATATGGGTAGGCATGCTCATGGCAGGCATTACCTTATCGGCCCAGGCCTGGGCAATGAATAATGGGCTGCATTGGCAAACCATTGTGTTCAATGTTTTGTGTTTATGCCAGATGGGTCATGTATTGGCTATCCGGTCCGAAACAGCCTCTTTTTTCAGCATCGGTATATTTTCAAACAAACCGCTTATTGGCGCCGTGTTAATAGCTTTTCTCCTGCAATTTATTATCACCTATACGCCTTTTTTACAACCCATTTTTCAAACCGAATCTTTATCATGGAAGGAGTTTTTATTGGTGGGTGCCTTATCGTCCATTGTATTTTTTGCAGTAGAAATAGAGAAAATAATATATGGAAGAAAAAGGAACGTGAATTTCAATAGCAATATCGATTAGAAGAATAAAGGAGGCGAAAGGATATAACTGCAACATTGCTGTTACCAATAGTAGGGCTTCATATTGGAGCAATCTGCAGCGGCAATGCTGCTGGTGGGCGGTTCAAGGGCCTGACCGGATCTATTTGATTTTTTTTGTACTTTCATCATCCAATTATTAATAGGGTTGCCGGACCTGGCTGGTATAGAATTCCAGCCCGGCAGCAAGCCCCGGTGTTATCTTAAGATCACATAGTAATGCTGCCCATAAAATAACATTGACGAAATCTATTTGAATCAAAATAAAAGATCATGGCAAGGAAAATTACAAAGGAACTTTCTGCAAAACAGCGGGCAGAACTGCTCAAAATCCTGAAAGCCCGTTTTGAAAAAAATATGAACAGGCACAAAGGGCTCGACTGGGTAAAAATACAGGCTAAACTGGAATCAGCTGCCGGCGCAGAAAAATGCTGGTCGCTCAACGAAATGGAAAGTAGTGGAGGCGAACCCGATGTGGTTGCAACCGAAGCAAAAACGGGCGAATATATATTTTATGATTGCGCTGCAGAAAGCCCCAAAGATCGCAGGAGCATTTGTTACGACCGGGAAGCGCTCAACGCAAGGAAAGAATTTAAACCGGCCAACAGCGCCATGGATATGGCAGCAGCAATGGGCATCGAAATATTAACAGAAGAACAATACCGGGCCCTCCAGCAATTTGGAAGTTTTGATACAAAAACATCCAGTTGGATCATGACCCATCCAAAGATCAGGAAACTCGGGGGCGCCCTCTTTTGCGACCGCAGGTACGATACCGTTTTTGTGTACCACAACGGCGCAGAATCTTACTATGCCGCCAGGGGATTCCGTGGTTGTTTAAAACTGTAATGGTACAAACCTGCTACATAAAAAAATGATGGAAATAAAGTTCTTTGCAACACAGGCCGCATTCAGAAACTGGCTGAAAAAGAACCATAAAAAGGAAAAAGAACTGCTTGTTGGTTACTATAAAGTGGGCAGCGGCAAAGCATCCATCAACTGGCCGCAATCTGTTGACCAGGCACTTTGCTTTGGCTGGATTGACGGTGTAAGAAGATCGATTGACAAAGAAAGTTACTGTATCCGTTTTACCCCCCGAAAACCCAATAGCAACTGGAGTGCCATCAATATCCGGAAGATGGAGGAACTTACAAAAGCCGGGCTCATGACCTCCGAAGGTCAAAAAGTGTTTGCGTTAAGAACAGCAAACAAATCGGGCATTTATTCGCACGAAAATGAACCCACCACGCTGAGCCGGGAATACGAACGGCAATTTAAAATGAATAAGGCCGCCTGGCGTTTTTTTACTCAACAGCCACCCTCCTATAAAAAACTGATCACGCACTGGATCATGAGTGCAAAACAGGAAAAGACCAGGCTGACAAGGCTCGAAAAAACGATAAAAACAAGCGGGGAATTAAAAAGGATGCTTTAAAACAAAAAAGGATTTCATCCCTGTTTTCGGAAATAGCATGGAAGGCAGAACCACTGCCCAAAATGCAGCACGCTCACGGAGCAACCTGACTAAATGAAATATTTCCCGCTGTTTCAATTCTTTCTATGAACAGCAGGGAATTTGAATGGCCAGTTATTGTAATAGATCCCTTGTACATCCATTGAATAAAAACGGCGACAGGCATTTCCAATAAAATATTATTCCCGTACTCCCTTTCCCCATTCAACAAAACCGCCCCTTCTCCCCTGCTTATTTTCCATTTTGTTTTTGCAGATCAGGAGGCATATTACCCGAATAGGTAATTGTACAACCCGTTCTGCATTGATAACTTGCATGCAAAATTCATGTTATGAAAAAATTCATGCACTTATTCCTTGTATTCCTCCCATTAACGGGCATTGCGCAAAGCGTGAGCATTGGCACCCCTACACCAGATCCAAGTGCTTTGCTCCACCTGCAAAGCGACGACAAGGGCCTCTTGCTTCCCGCTCTCTCCAGTACTAGCCGGCTTGCAATACCAGCGCCTGCGCCGGGCCTGCTCTTGTACGATTTCAATACAAAAAGCCTGTGGACGAGGAACCCCAGCAACTGGGCAGAAATTTATACAAGTTCCAACAGCCCCTGGGTGGAAGAAAATGGTAATGTGTACCGCAGCACGGGTTTTGTGGGCGTTGGCACGGCTACGCCTTTTAATAAATTGCATGTACACTACAGCATCCTCGACTCAAATTTTATAAGGATCAGCAATTCTGTTACGGGCCCGGCCGGCAACCGGGGGCTTATTGCAGGATTGAAAGGATTGAACGCTTCGTTGCTCAACCTCGAAAACGGCAAGCTGGTACTGGGCTCCAATAACGATAGCGCCATGGCCATTGATGCTGCAGGAAGAGTGGGCATCGGAACACTGAGCCCATTGGCAAACCTGCAGGTGAATGGAAACAGTTTAGCCAATGTGCCTTCCTTACTGCTGGCCGATTCTTCGGCAGACGGGCTCCCAAAACTGGTTTTTCAAAACCTGAATACAACCAGGAAAATGACGCTCCGGGGGAATTCCCTGAACAATTTCTCAAACGGCCTTTATCTCGATGTGATATCCGACTCTTTAACCGTGGCCAGTTTTGCGGGAACTGGCAGGCTGGGCTTAAAGAATTCCAATCCTCTTTATACACTCGATGTGAGCGGCGATATCAATACAACTGGTCTCCTGCGTGTAAATGGGAATGCAGGCACAAACGGCCAGGTACTTACAAGCACGGGGCCGGCCACTGATCCTGAATGGAGGAATGCCGCATTCAACAACGATACCAGGTTTATGTACAAATCTTCCCTTCCGGGATCCAGTACTTTGCTGTCCGATTCTATCCCTTTGAGTGTCCTTGTTTATAATACCAATACAACCAATATCGTACTTTCATCTAATGGAAAATACATTACCATAAACAAAACGGGGCTTTATCATTTTGAAGGAGTGGTTGCAGTCTCCGTAGGCCTGGCGATAGCCCAATCTGTTGCACCAGTTTTTACGCTTGAATTAAGAACCGGAAGCAATACTTTTCTTACACAGTTCGACAACGTAAATTTTGAAACAAGTACTGCCCTGCCGGCATTTTCCTGGAGAATAAATACTGCATTTGACCAGGACATCTATTTGACCGCAGGAAGCACCATTGCACTGTCCCGGCTCAACACCAATACGCCAGGTGGAAGTACGCTGTTCCTTGATTATCATTTTTCAGGTTACCTCATCAGCGAATAGCCGTTGCCGTTTATGCCGCAACCTGTTTATCTTTGCCGTATAAAGATTCATATGACACCCGAAGAAATGGCAAGCTTGCGGAAAGATTATTCATTGCATTCGCTCAGCGAAGAAGAAGTGGCCCCCGCTGCCACCGACCAGTTCCGCACCTGGTGGGAACAGGCAGAAAAATCGGGCATTGATGAAATGAATGCCATGACTTTGAGTACCTGTGGTAACAATGGTATGCCCGAAGCAAGAACCGTTTTGTTAAAAGCTTTTGATGAGCAGGGTTTTGTTTTTTTTACCAACTACAACAGCTCCAAAAGTAAGCAGCTGGAAGAAAACCCACATTGCTCCCTGCTTTTTTTCTGGAAGGAACTGGAGCGCCAGGTGCGTATCAATGGTGTGGCCGAAAAAATTTCAGTAAAAGAAAGCATTGAATATTTCGACAGCAGGCCAGCCGGCAGCCAACTGGGTGCATGGGCATCCCCGCAAAGCCTGGTGGTGAGCGGCAAAGCCTGGCTCAAAGAAACCTTCGAATATTATGCCGAACGTTTTAAACACGGAAAAATTCCCAAGCCTCCGCATTGGGGAGGATACCGCATCATTCCTTCAAAAATAGAATTCTGGCAGGGCCGCCCGAGCCGTATGCACGACAGGATCTGTTATACAAAACAGGGCGCAGGAAACTGGAAGATCGAAAGGCTGGCGCCTTAAATATTTTATTTTTTTTTCGCAGGTAAATAAAACAGCCGGTAATATTTTACCGGCTGTTTCATTTATGATCCTTTATTATTATTGCACCATCACTTTGCCGCTCTTGATCCTTTTACCGGATTTATCATATAAAGACACAATGTACAGTCCTGTTGAATAAGAACGCAGGTTGATCTCTGTACGCTGGTAAGGATTGGTAATGCTGCTGGTTTTTCTGTAAACAAGCGCCCCTTTACTATCCGTTACTGTAAATGTGTACACATTGGTTCCTGCACTGTAATAGGCTACATTGAAAAGTCCGTTATTAGGATTTGGCCAGATGAACAGTTGCGATGATGGTGAAGCTCTTACCAACTGCGCTGCCGATGTGGCCCTGCAGGGCAAACCGCTGGCATTTTCCACCGTTACCGTATAGCTGCCAAGTTCATCAATATCTATTCCGCTCAGTTTATCCTGGTTGCCGTTTACAACCGGCACATTGTCTTTATACCATGTGTACAGGTAATTTCCTGCCGGTAAAACGATGGCCCTTAATTCGGTTGTAATGCCGGGCTGCAGGTCCGTGTCGGGCGATGCCGTAATGCTCACCTGTGGATTAGGGCTTACAGCAACAGGCATAATCTCAGAGGATGCTGTACATCCATTGGCATCTGTTACGGTTACGGTATAACTGCCGCTTCCGGTAATATTAACAGCCTGTGTGCTTGCGCCATTGCTCCAGAGCCATGAATTTCCGGCAGATGCCGTAAGCGTTACACTTCCTCCCTGGCAAAAACTGGTAGCAGTACCCGCAGTGATAGCAGCAGCTGGTAATGGATTTACCGTAACTGTTAGCGCCTGCGTACTGTTGGTACAACCACTGTTGGTAACGGTTACCGTATAGTCACCAGTTTCGGTTACAGTGATGGATTGCGTGCTGGCACCATTGCTCCAGGCAAAACTGCTGCCCTGCGATGCCGTTAAAGTAACCGATCCACCGATGCAGAAACTGGTTGGCCCTCCGGCTGTTACTGAAGGCAATGGAATAGTATTGATAGAAAGTGATACAGCTGTTCGGGTGCTGCTTTGGCAGCCGGTGGCAATTTCCACACTTGCTGCATAATAGGTAACCGTGCCCACATTGCTGAGTACCGGGTTGGCCACCACATTGCCGGCAGATGCGGCATCGTACCAAACCAGGTTGAACCCGGTGGGCACGGTGGCAGTAGCAGTAAGGGTGGGTATAGCTGAACCGTTGCAGATGGTTTCTGTTAAGTTGGGTCCGCCAACGGGTGCTGCAGTGGCAGCACCAGCAACAATTGTTAATACGGATGGAGCTGTTTGGCAACTGCCGTTTGATGCGGTAACCGTTACATTTCCGTTTACAGCGCCTGCGCCAAAATTCACTGTTATGCTGGTAGTTCCCTGGCCAGATACGATCGTGGCGCCTGCAGGAACCGTCCAAACATAAGAGCTGGCGCCGCTCACAGGCGAAATAGAATATACAATACCGTTTTGCGCACCACAAACCGCATTATTGCCCGTAATAGATCCTACAGCGCCAATACCGCCACCGCCATTTGAAACGGTTACACTGATGGCATTGGTACGGTTGGACACCGCATTAGTGGTAGAATTTTTTGCCCTTATCATACACCAGATCAAACTGCCCGCTGTAAGCCCGGTTGCCGTATAGGTATTGCCGGTAATATCGCCTGCCAGCAAATCAAAATCGCCGGTGGCGGGATTTAATTTATAGATGTCATACTGAGTGGCATTGACACTGGCGGTCCAGGAAAAATTTACTTCCCCGGGATTGCAACTGGTTCCATTGGCAGTAAAACCTGTAACGCTATTCAGTATTTTAAATTGACTATCGCTGGCATCTGATACTGATCCGCTCGTAATTCTTACTAAGGCATTCGAAGTGTTGGCGGCAGGCACCGTCCAGGCCAACCGGGTGATATTGGCAGCTACAGACCCGATAGCATTCCAGGTAGATCCTCCATTGAGCGAATACTCCACTGTTTGTGTACCGGTAACGCCGGCATTGTCCCAGGTAATGGTTTCAGCTGTTCCGGGGTTGAAACTCTCGTTCCCGTTTGGATAGATCACTTCAATATAAGGCGCATCTACTGTCCAACTCAATGCATAGGCCTGTACCGGACCGGTAGCGATGGAAGTACCGGTAACACGTAAAGTATAAGTGCCTGCTGCAGGGTTCTCAACGGTTACCTGTTCAATATTACTTACATTATCCACTGCCCTTGAGGCCACGGCCGAGGGTGAGGCAGGATTCAGTATCCAGGGAAGATAGCTATTGCTGCCATCTGCTACAATAAGATCAAGGTTATTTACCAATGCCTGCGAAACATTGGCGGTGGCAGCTGGATCATTCCAGGTAAGCATTACATTCAGTTTTGCAGTACCTGCGGGTACCACTATCGTAACTTCCCGAACGCCGGCCTGGGCCACATCGTTCAAAACATAACGGTTTTCTTCCAGTGTTTTTACAGCCCGCAATGCATTGATGCGTCCAAAGCCAAAACGATAGTCGGGGCCCGTATTTCCAAGATCAGCTGCATTGTTGCAAAGAATATTTTTTATAAGCATGGAAGGCGGCAGCACATTTCCGTTCAACTGCTTGTAGCGTTGCGCCAGTAATGCCACCGTGCCGGTAATGCCGGGCGTACTCATAGAAGTTCCGCTGATAGTGTTGTAGCTGTTTAATGGGGTGTATGTGGAAAACACATTGCTGCCCATGGCCACTATTTCGGGTTTAACCCGGCCATCATGCACCGGCCCGCAACTGCTGAAAGTGGAAAGGGTTTCCGTAGTGGTAACACTGCCCACCACCAGGTTATTTTTTGCTGCTTTTCCTGTACCTGTAATGGTTCCCCATCCGCCCGTGCAGGATGATTGGGCATTGCCCGATGAATGGCAATGAATATGATAGGCAAAATTATTCAGGTTAAGGTCTGTATTTCTTGCACGCAGCGAATAAGAAACGGATGCACCGTTAACACCGCATTGCACGCCCAGACCATCGTGGTAAGAATGATTGCTGGAAATAAGGGTACGCAAGGGAATGGCAGTTGACATTTCCACCTGCACATCATTATTGAATCCATTGTAAGAAAAAATACTGGCATTGGGGGCCATTCCTCTGGCAATGGGGTTAATGATGCCTTTACTGCCAATAGTGCCCGATACATGCGTTCCATGACTTCCGGCAGTTCCTGCTTCTGCATTCGTTAAGCGGCCCGATGGTGAAAAATCGAGGTGCTGACTGGCGACTTCATCCCATACGCCAATGTTCATTCCGTCGCCCTTTAAGTTGCGGATCCCTTCCTGCAAAATACTCGCCCGGTGAAGTGTACGCCCCGGAAGGTTTTCGGGCCGGTTGGGCGGATCAATGAACTCGGCCCACTGAACCCAGGGCTGCTCCAGTAAATACTGTATGTTGCTTTGTGGAATACGAATGACGAACATCCGGAAAACGGGAACATCCTTTATGAGCATGCCGCCCGCATTTGCCAGTGTTTGGCCAATATCATTTTTTGAAATTACCTGGTAAGTATGAACGTTCATATCAACATAGCCTGCCTGCTTAATGGCATGCGCATGTGGCCTGCCCTGCAGTACATCTGCCATGGCTTTTTGGCCGGCATTAAGCAGAAATACAGACCGCCAGGGAAGACCGGAAAATAATGCTTTATTAAAATTTTCACTTAAAACAGCGGTATAGGCAAAATTGGGGATATAATCCATCAGCTCCACACCGGCAGTTTTTAACTGCTGCCTGAGCGCTTCTGCAGGAATTTCATAAAACTGGATCACCACATAGTGCTTATCCTGAAACCTGGTTTTTGTGAATACCTCATCCACTGAAGCTGGTAGGTTTTTGTTTTCTACAGGCGTAAATTTGCCGCTATGCAGCCTGATACTGTAATCACCGGCTTGCTGGGCACCCGATAAAAATGGTAAAAGAAACGCTGCCAGCAGGACGAGCGTTATACGCAGTAAGATTTTGTTGAACATTTTGCAGAAATAAAGGTTGAAAATAGTGCGGGAAATTAATACTTTTTAGTGAAACTGCCCCGGTTTTATATTTTCAGGGAAATAAAATAAGCGGCGGCTTACTTTATGGAGTATTTCCCTGAAAATAACTAATTTCGTCATAAAAAATTAATGAAATTCATCCCATTTATACTGCTGCTGTTTTGCGCAGCGCCCTCCTTTGCACAGCCCGGCGTAAACGAGTCGGTGGCCAGGGCATTTAACGATTATAAAAATGCCATTTTAAATGATAAGGCAGAAGAGGCGCTGAAAGCTGTTGACAGCCGCACCAAAAAATACTATACAGATTTGCTTCATGATGTTAAATTGGCGGACAGCCTCAGGATTGATTCCCTGCCGCTGATCGATAAAATAACCATACTCCGTATAAGATCGGCCGCATCAAAACCAGAAATTGAATCCATGCAGGGTACAGATGCTTTTCTTTTTGCCATCAAAAATGGCATGGTGGGCAAAAGCAGCGTGGCCAATAATGAACTGGGTGAAATTATCATGGAAGAAAATTTTGCCAAAGGCCAGTTAGTGGCGGCCGGGCAAAAAACCGATTATTATTTTCATTTCTACAAGGAAGAAGGGCAATGGAAAATGGACATTACATCGCTCTTCTCTATCGCCAATATGGCTTTTGAACAAATGGTAAAAGAAAGCGGCGAAGAAGAAAACAAATACCTGGTAAGCCTGCTGGAAATGTTAAGCGATAAGAGCATATCCGCCGATATATGGAAACCCGTTATACCCCGGCAATGAAAGAATCGCTCCGCCTCCGCAGTCTTTTTGAAAAACTCTACGATGGCGATCCCTGGATCGACATCAGCCTGGTTTCCGTTTTAAAAAATATTACGGCAAAACAAGCGGCAGCCCGGCCATTGCCAAACTGCAACAGCATTTGGGAAATTGTTTGCCATCTTACCAGCTGGAGGCAAAATGTTTTGCAGCGCATCGGTGGAAAAACGGTTAAAACCCCGGCCCACAATTATGTTGAACCCATCACAGAACCATCTGAAAAAGCCTGGGCCAACCTGTTAAAAAAACTGGAAAAGAGCCAAACAGCCTGGATCGGTTTCTTACAAAAAATGAAAAAGGAAGAGCTGGAAAAAATTTATACCCCCAATAACATGACGTATTACGAGCATATCAACGGCATTCTGCAGCACGACAGTTATCACCTGGGACAAATTGTACTGCTTGCTAAACTTGTATAATTTATGCCGTTCAGTTTTACAAACGCACTATGACCAAACAACAATGCATGGCATGATTAAAAATAATAACTTAAAAAAAACAATCCTTGCGGTTCTGATCATGCTTGGCTGCGCCTGTTCATCTGCTCAAAAAAAACGGGAGATCGTGCAGATAAAGACCGCCTACGGCGAAATACTGGTATGGTTGTATGATGAAACCCCGCAACATAAAAAAAGTTTCCTGCAGATGGCAAAAGCCGGGTACTGGGATTCGCTCAGTTTTAACCGGGTGATCCCAAACTTTGTGGTCCAGGGCGGCTGCCCCGATACGCCCGAAGGCTTTAAAGATAGCAGCCTGCTGTTACAGCCCGAATTCAGCAGCAAACGCACCCATGAATACGGCGCATTTGGAGCCGGCAGAGACGACAATGCTGCCATGATGAGCGCCCGCTGCCAGTTTTACATCGTACAAAATAAAAAAGGGCTTCACCGCCTCGATAATAAATATACCGTGTTTGGAAAAGTGATAAAAGGCATGGATGTGGTGAATACGATCGTAAACCTTCCGAGGAATAAGGAAGATGCGCCGCTCAACACGGTAACCATGGATGTGGATATCATTAAAATGAAAATGGGAAGACTGAAGAAAATGGGTTGGAGTGAAGTAAAATAAAAGTATTTACCTGCATATGATTTCCCCGTTGTACAAATATATTTTCTTTAACGCGTTGTGCTATTGAATATCTTTAGTTTGTAGTGTTTCTGAGCGTACTTTGCGAAAAGCCTTGGCGGTTCTTTGCGACACTGATATGTATCGCTAAGTTGCGCAAAGAATAACGCTAGGAGCCGCAAAGAAATTCTTATTGAAAACGAAATGTTTTTAATAGCACAACACGTTATTTTCTTCATAAAACATCAAGCCCTGGTT
The DNA here is from genome assembly GCA_963754695.1 of uncultured Chitinophagaceae bacterium. Lineage (GTDB taxonomy): Bacteria > Bacteroidota > Bacteroidia > Chitinophagales > Chitinophagaceae > Ferruginibacter. Next base: position 710,913 of record CAVWGU010000004.1, on the reverse strand, counting down.
ACATTCCTTCTCTTTCCTTTCTTTTTTCCAGCCAGTCTTTTTCCTTTTCGGTTGTTAAAGCCTGTATCAGTCCGGTAAAAAAAATAGCGAGTACTGAGCCCACCAGCATCCAAAACTGGTAGCTGTTGTATTTGGCCGCATCTACATAATACTTTTTTGAAAACAGGACCATATCTGTATACAGCGTGTACACCCAAAGCAATAATGCAATGGCAAAAACCAGCAGTGAAAAATATTTCGCTACGGGAGAAGGATGTTTGAGCGTACGCTTAAAAAAAATACTGAACACAGAAATGAATAACAATGCAGGCGCCGCTACAATAAAAACCATGTAGATATACGATGCCCAGGGAATATAATCGAACAGGCCAAATAATAACCTTACCGCCAGGATGATCAGCGCAAATACCAGCAAAACCCCCATGAACAAAAGAAAGATGGCGCTTAAGAGTTTACTGTATTTTACAAATTGGTCGTCCATCAGAAATAACTGAGTTTTGTTTTGGGGCTAAGGCTGAGCAGGCTCTGGTACATCAGTTTTATGGTATTCTCAATATCATTCTTATGCAGCATTTCCACCGTGGTATGCATGTAGCGGAGCGGTATGGAAATTAATACAGAAGGGCAGCCATCGTTTGAATAGGCAAAAGAATCCGTATCGGTACCGGTGCTGCGGCTTACGGCACGCAACTGCACCCCAATTTTATTTTTGGAAGCCACTTCCTGTACGAAATCAAGCAGTTTATTGTGAACGGCCGGGCCATAACAGAGAGAAGGCCCTTTTCCGCATACGCATTCCCCTTCTGTGATCTTATTGATCATGGGCGTTGTGCTGTCGTGCGTTACATCGGTAATGATGGCCACATCGGGTTTTATGCGGCGGGCGATCATTTCGGCGCCACGCAGGCCAATTTCTTCCTGCACGGCATTTACGATATACAGGCTGAAGGGCAGTTTCTTTTTATTCTGCTTCAGCAGCCTGGCTACTTCGGCGATCATAAAACCTCCAATGCGGTTATCAAATGCACGACCAATCAGGTAGCCATGTGCCAGTTCCTCGTATCCATCCACATAAGTGGCCACGGCGCCCACATGCACCCCCAGGGCTTCCACTTCCTTTTTTGTACGTGCCCCGCAGTCGAGCCAGAGGTTATCCACTTTAGGCTGCGGTTCTTTATTCTCGCTATTGCTTAAACGGGTATGTATGGCCGGCCATCCAAACACAGCTTTTACGATCCCCTTTTTTCCATAAATATTCACCCGCATACTGGGCGCTATCTGGTGGTCTACACCGCCATTTCGCTTCAGGTAGATCAGCCCTTCGGGCGAAATATAATTTACAAACCAGCTTATTTCGTCGGCATGGGCCTCTATCACCACTCTAAATTTTTGACCCGGGTTAATGATGCCCACAGCAGTTCCGTAAGGATCCGTAAAAAATTCATCGGCATAAGGCTTCAGGTAATTCATCCATAATTTCTGGCCACTGCTTTCGAAACCAGTGGGAGAAGAATTGTTGATATAATTTTCGAGGAACTGGTATGCTTCTTTTGTAATGAGCGGTTTTGATTTTGCAGCCTTTGCCATATTGCTAGATTGTTTTGACTGCAAAAATAATCAATGCCGGGCTTGCTTCCATAAATTTTATACAGCAGCGAGCAGGCTGAAGAGGAATGAGGCCAGCATGAGGCCATCGACCCCAAAATAGTAAAAAAAATAGCCCCGTTGCTTCAGCGAAAGCCGGTAAACCAGCCATACCAGCAGGCCGGTAAAAAAAAAGGCAGCTCCCTGCCCATTATCATTAAAATGAATGCGCACAAAAAGGACAGCCACCATATATAAGATAAAAAACAGGTACATGGCCAACCGCACTGCCTGCGGCGACGCATCGGTGGCCAGGCTGCGCAGGTTATGTATCTTGTCTATTTCTTTATCACGCATATCGAAAATAAGGGCCAGCATCATAAAAAAGAAAAACCTTGCAGTCAGCAGGATCGATACAGCCATTGTATCCTCTTCCAGCACCGGCACAGCCGGAATAATGCTGGTTACAAAGGCCCAGGTAAATGCCAGCAGCACTGTTTTAACAAAACCGGCCCTGCGTGTTTTTAAGGCGAACCGGAAAGGCCAAAGCGGCACCGAATACAGCAGCGTAAGTAAAAATGAAACAAACACATAAACCCAAACAGTTCTCACAAACCAGAGAAAAAACAGCATCAACAATGCAGCAACCAGCGACAGGATAACAGAAAAAAAATTCTTCCGGGCAAAATTCCGCCAGGAAACATCGTTCTTTTCAAAAGAGTATTTGCTGATGAGCCAGTAAAAATTATAAGCCGCCAGGGTGCTGAAAAAAATAAACAGCAGCAGGTAAATATCTGCCGTTATATGCAATACAAGGCCGGTTTGCACGCACATGGCCACTGCACAAAAAGCGATAAAAATGGAATGAGAAAGGATAAAATGCAGCCAGCGCATTATTCGCTAATAAGGTAAACCGGGCCTACCGAAATGGTATTGCTTTTGTTTTTAGCCTGGTCTTTAACGTACACTTCATAAAAAACGGTGTCTATATAAGGACGGGGCAATGGCAGGGGCGGCGATGTAAGCAGCTGCCCTTTTTCAAAATCCACCTGTACATTCACACTCAGGTTCTTTTTGCTGATACCTGTAATTGCCGGGAACAGCACCGAATCCAGTGTATTGGGTACATTCAGCAAATTTGTTATGTATACATAAGAGGTATCGCCAAAATCGCCCTCGGCATCTGTAAGTTCGATGGTAAGCTTGGGTGTAACACTGGTATTTACAAAACCTGTTTTAACATACGCATTGGGAGAAAGACTTTTGAATTTAATTTCAGGCACTGTATTAAACTTATCTTTTGAACAGGCAACCAATAGTATGCCTCCAGCAATGATACACATCAACTTTTTCATACCTCAAATTTAATGATTAAAATACAATTCCGCCGCTTAAACAAAATTCCGGAAATTTGCCTGGAATGTTTCAGCCATCACCTGATATTAAGGATACTTTTAACATACTGAACGCTGCTTCAAAAGCGGTTGTACTGGATGTTTTTTCATTCCAGTTTCAACATAACCCGGTTTACAGGCAATACTGCCAGCTGCTGAACAAGTCGCCGGAAAATGTGAAGGAAATGAAAGATATCCCCTTTTTGCCCATTCAATTTTTTAAATCGCAGCAGGTTTGCAGCTCAACCGTTGAGCCCGAACTTATATTCGAAAGCAGTGGCACAAGCGGTGGTACCAGCAGCCGGCATTTTATAAAAAGTAAAGCGGTTTACGAAGAAAGTTTTCTGCGCAGTTTTAAGCAGTTTTATGGCAACCCCGCCCAATACTGCATCCTGGGCCTGCTTCCCTCCTACCTCGAGCGGGGAAATTCATCGCTTGTGTACATGGTTCAAAAACTGATAGAAATTTCGGGGCATCCCGGCAGTGGTTTTTTCCTGTCGGATACGGAAAGGCTGAAAAAAAACTTACTTGAAAATGAAGCGCAGGGTCAAAAAACCTTATTAACAGGTGTAACCTATGCACTCCTCGATTTTGCCTCCGCCAATCCTCTTTCACTAAAGCATACCATTGTACTGGAAACCGGCGGCATGAAGGGCCGTAAAAAAGAGATGACCCGCCATGAAGTGCATGATCTTTTAAAAACAAAACTCGGACTGCAGGAAATCCATTCAGAATATGGCATGACGGAACTGCTGAGCCAGGCCTACGCAAAAAAAGACGGCATTTTTGAAGCACCGCAATGGATGCAGGTGCTGCTGCGTTCAGAAGACGACCCGTTTGAACTGGTGCAGCATAACGCCGTAGAAAAGATCGCCACCGGCGCCATCAATATCATTGACCTCGCCAATTTATACAGTTGTGCTTTTATTGCCACCGATGATGTGGGAAAACTATATCCTAACGGAAATTTTGAAGTGCTGGGCAGGCTCGATAATTGCGATATAAGGGGTTGCAGCCTGCTGAGCATGTAGTATCAGCGCCGGGTACTTTTCAGGTACTTATTATATACGAGTTGCTGAATAGGTTCATGGTTCACCTTACTTTCGAGCCAGGATACAATATCGAGATAGGCAAATGCCCGGGTTTCAAAACGGTTGTTCTCATATTGTTTGATTCGCTGCAGAAATTTCTCCAGTTCAGGCTGCAGTTTTTTTACCGGCACATAGAAAGAGCCCTGTAAAAATTTTAATACCTGCTCTTCTATCACCGACAGGTTATCCATTTTGGCCATAAAGCGGTAGACCGATTTTACCAGGTGTTCAATGATATCTGCATTGCCCAGTTCATAATGCGCAATCAGGTGCAGCAGGCGTGCATAGCACTGCAGGTCGTTCCGCAGGTCGGGCGTATCGTTAATGATCTTGCGCAGGTAATCAATGCAGGTTTTGTAATCGCCGGCGCCAAAATGAAGTGTGGCGATCTTATAGTTGAATACCAGCACCCGGTGCCTGTCGAGGTACAATTCATATTCGCCCAGCTTTTCCTCCGTGTAAGGTATCAGCGAAAGGCCTTCCTTAAACGTACCCATAGAAATATGCCGGTTAATGCGTGCACTGGTAAGGTAAACAAAAGTCTGTACCTTGTTATTATCATGCTTTTTGGCCGTTTCAGACTCCGAAAAGCGGGTGAAGGCATCCAGTGTTTCATCGAATTTTTTGAAATTACGCAGGTCAAAATGCGCATTCATAAGGTTGTGCATGCCTTTGATATAATGCCCCGGTTCAATGTCGATCATAAAAGGCTGGTCATTGAAAAGGTCCACCCATTTTTGGGTATAGCGGTAATACATCAGAAAATCCTGCCTTATAAATGCTTCCCAGCAATGGCTCTGGTACAGGTAAAGGCGCTCATAAAAACCGGTTAACTTAAGCGCTTCCGCCGGCAGGTTATCGTAAAAGTATTTTTTTACCTCCTTTTCGTCTTCTTCATTGCGTGCATGACCATGTTTAACATACCAGCTGTATAATTTAAGGGCAAGGTTAGACAACTGGGTAATGGTAACCCTTTTCTTATTGATCTCATAAGCTTCGGCGCTCAGCTTATCGGCCCGGTCCTGCATACTGCGGGTGATATGCAGGATCTCAATTTTTTTTTCGAGTGAAATGGCCTGTATCAGGAAACTGTCCTGGTTATAGGAAACGGCCATATCCTTCACTTTTTCAAGAATTTTTAGGCTTTGATGATAAAGGCCTTTATTGTAAAGTATCCTGGCATAATCGAGCTGTTCATGCAATTGCAGATCGATGCTTTCCGACACTTTAATTACCCGCAGGCTGGCCAGCAGCTGCCTGTATAAATGGCTTTTGAGGTTGGCCAGCTGTGGTTTTTTGATGGAACGCAGTTTTTTGAGCAGGAGGTTTTCATCGTACTCCTCCAGTTTGTCCAATGCATCAAATAGTTCGATGATCTTGAGGTCGTCTTTGGCAGAATTGCGCTTGATATAGAGTTTAAAATTCCTTTTTTCCGCCTTTTCGAGCGACTGAATCAACTGAAATAATATGTCGGCAGAACGGTTGGGCATAATCAAATTTACGCTTTCAAATGCAGTACTGGCAAGGCTTTTACCTAAAACATTTAGCTTTTAGCATAATAAAAACACCAAAAAATTGATTTCGGGATTCTTATATTCCAGTCTATTTTCGTTTTGGAAAAAGAGAACATGGTTTCTCAAACAGCAAGCAATCGAAAAGAGGCGCAATCGAAAAGGCCGTATCGCCCGGGGCGAAACAGCGGCAAGATAATAAAAAAATAATACGGGCCAAAAAAGCCTTCAAGTTTTTTTCATATGGCAAGCAATCGAAAAGGTCGCTCCGTTTCTACGGAGGGACCCTTTTTCTTTTAGGGCATATCTGCCCGCCCTGCTTTCCCCCGAATCAAGTTCAAAAGCCAGGCCCGGGTACATGCTGCAGACCAACGCTGTGTTACGATTCCTTTACAAACATCTCTTCCATCATTTCGTACAGTTTCGGATGCTTCGTACTGAGTAAATCGGGCCTTTCAAAGAAATATTCTGCCACCACTGCAAAGAACTCCGTTTTTGAAGTATAGGCATACGGGTCAATATCTGAATGTCCTGCCTTTATCTTTTGCATTTCCTGCTGGATCATATCGAGCCAGGGAAGCACATATGGCTGTTCCATCAGTACCTGCGGGATACCATCTGTTTCACCATCGGTCTTGTCTACCAGGTGTACAAATTCATGGATCACCGTGTTGTGTTTATCGGTCTTGTTAAGAAAGGATTGTTCTATGGCATGTCTCGACAGGATCATGGTACCTTCCATATAACCGCTGCCCACCATACCCAGGATATTTCTATCCTTATTCCCGGAAATTTCAAACCCGTGATTAAAATTTTCTGGATAAATGATCACTTCTTTTAAATTCCGGTATTGCCATCGTGGAAAATGAAAAACCGGTATGATGGCTCCTGCCGCCACCAGCATTTTATCAGCATCTGTAACAGCCGTTCCAGCGCCGGTAAAACGGGTAACCGTTAAAAAATCTGTCATATCGGCCCGGAATTGTACCTGTTGCTCTGGGTTTAGTTTAGCATAAAAGAGAATATTTTTCTGCAAAAAATTTTCATCTATTTTAAAAGATGAAACTGCAGCAGGCTTTTTCACGCCGGAAAAGAAATACCAGGCCCAGAGCGCTATAATGATGAGCAAGAGGAATGCTGTTAACTGCATAATGGTTCATTTATTTCTCCACATCAAACCAAACTTTGGCCTTATCGTTCCAATCGCCGTTATAATTAAAGGTAAGCTCCTCGCCTGCCTCTATGCGCCGCACTGTTTTTACGAATATAGTATTGTCTTCAAAGTCCATAAAATATTCGCAATTACTGCTGTAACTGTGGTTGTAAACAGGAATGTACCCCAATGCCATCGCACATTTGTTTTTTCGCGGGCCCCATTCAAAGATATAGTCGTGCAGCAGGGTTTTGTCGAGATGCTCCCGGTCTTTTTTATCCATAACGATCACCGGGGCTATCTCAATGATCTCTCCTTTTGGGATAGGTTCATGCGTGAACACACCGCGGCCCTTATGTTTTGTTTGATTGATATAAAGAAAGGGTTTAAGCATAATTGATCCTAAGTGTATGGACCCGGTAAAGTTTCGCTTTTAAAATTAATCAAATGAACTAAATTGCAATCCTCAAAAATAATCATTCATTTTCATGTCGGCCGAACTGGAGGAAATACCATTGCAGCAGCAGTTTGAAGAGATCATCGTATCGGACAATACGCTGGAGGTAAAGGAATTCCTCAATAACCAGAACATCAGTGATGTGGCCAACCTCATTTACGAAAATCCCGATTACGAACTGCAGATCATCTCCCTGCTTTCCATTCACCGGGCGGCCAGCGTGTTCAAGATCCTCGACCTGGGTGAGCAGAAACGTATCATTAAAAATCTGCCCGCTATTAAATCCGCCGAATTGCTTAACGAACTTTCGGCCGATGACCGGGTTGATTTTTTTGAAGAACTGCCCACCGGCACCGTGCGTGAACTGGTGAAGATGCTCGACCCCCAGGAAAGGAAAATAACACTTGAATTGATGGGCTACCCCGAAAACAGTGTGGGGCGCCTGATGATACCCGATTACATTTTTGTGTATGAAAACAGCACGGTGCAGGAAGTGTTTGAAACCATCCGCCGTTATGGAACCAATACAGAAACCATTGATGTGATCTATGTAATAGATCATAAGGGCGAACTGCTGGACGATATCCGTATCCGCGATTTTTTGCTGGCAGCCCCCGATGCAAAAGTGAGCGAACTGATGGACGACCGCTATATTGCCCTCAATGCAAACGACGACCAGGAACTTGCCAGCGAAGTGTTTAAAATGAACAACCGGGTTGCCCTGCCTGTAGTGGATGAAAATAAGATCCTGCTGGGTATTGTAACCATTGATGATATTCTTTGGGTGGCACAGGAAGAGTTTACAGAAGATATACAGAAGATAGGTGGTACCGAAGCGCTGGAAGAACCCTACCTCGACATCAGCATACCCAAACTGCTTAAAAAACGTGCCGGCTGGCTGGTATTGCTGTTCTTTGGCGAAATGATCACCGCTTCGGTGATGCAGTATTTTGAGCACGAAATAGAAGCCGCCACTGTGCTTACGCTCTTTATCCCGCTCATAATGAGCAGCGGTGGCAACAGCGGCTCACAAGCCTCCACGCTCATCATCCAGGCAATGGCGCTGGGCGAGCTCAGCTTTACTGATTGGTGGAAAGTGATGCGCCGTGAACTTGTTACCGGCCTCATGCTGGGACTAATACTGGGCACTTTGGGGTATTTCAGGATCATGCTCTGGCAAAATATGGGCATTTATGATTACGGTGTTTACTGGGAAAGGATCGGATGGAGTGTTTGTTGCTCCCTGCTGGGCATTGTACTTTGGGGAAGTTTAATGGGATCGATGCTGCCGCTGCTGCTTAAAAAATTAAAGCTCGACCCTGCCGCCTCTTCTGCTCCATTTGTGGCAACGCTGGTGGATGTAACAGGTATTGTTATTTATTTTTCGGTGGCGTATTTCTTTTTACGGGGAATTTTGTTGTAGGGTTTGAAATGATCTTCATTGCAATTGCTGCCATAAAACTGTCGCCCCTTCGGGGCTTTTTTGCCCAATAATTTAATTCTATAAAACCTGCAGCCCTTCGGGCTTTAAATACAAAAAGCATATTAAGATCATATTAACCCCTTCAGCAGCCCCTTCGGGGCGACAGTTTTCTAGCCCCGAAGGGGCGACAGTTTTCTAGCCCCGAAGGGGCGGCAGTCTTATAGCCCCGAAGGGGCGGCAGTCTTATAGCCCCGAAGGGGCGGCAGTCTTATAGCCCCGAAGGGGCGGCAGTCTTATAGCCCCGAAGGGGCGGCAGTTTTATGAAAATCACAAAATACCTTCTTCATTCATACCAATCAAACAAATATTTTTCGTCATAAGTCACATCAAATTTTTCTAATAAGGAAAGATATTCTTCCTTAAATGTTTTCCGGCTATGATGTTCCTCCTGGTTCAAAATATAATTATACACCTGCTGAATTTGCGCATGCGCATAAGAAAATGCCCCAAATCCCTCTTGCCAGCAAAACTTTCCATGCGCCAACCTGTTTTCATTGATAAAATTGGTTGAATTGGCTTTGATATCCCTCACCAGATCCGATATCGCCATCGATGGCCTCAGCCCAATAAATACATGAATATGATCGGGCATACCATTCACTATGATCGGCTTTTGCTTTAATCCCCTGATCGTACCAGCGATGTATTCATGTAACCTTACACTCCAGTTTCTGCTGATCAGGTTTTGCCTTCCTTTAACCGCAAAAACAACCTGGATATAAATTTGTGAAAAAGTTCCGGGCATGGCATCAAATTTGAAACTAAAATATCAAATTTAATCGCTGTCGAAAGGGTGAAAAAAGCTTGTTTTCAGGGTATTTTCAACCAGCTATTATTAAACATCAGGCAAAATACCGCCTGACAACAACTATTCAGATCATTAATTTATTTTTTACCTGTCATCAACCCTCACCACACCAGTTTATGCGTTTCCTTAATAACGCCCATCACAAACACACTCTGTACCTTCCCCATATTTTCCATCTGGCTTAGTTTGTTTACATGAAAATCATAATAAGCAGTCCATATTTTCGTTACCACTTTCAGCATAAAATCAAATTCGCCGCTGATATTGTAACATTCCATTACTTCATTCAATTCATTGATGGTTTTAATAAATTTTACCCCTGCATTTTTGCTATGTTCTTTCAATGAAACATAACAGATCACCATCAAACCCTTTTTAACTTTATGCCGATCCACCAGTGTGGCGTATTGCTTTATCACCCCGGTATTCTTCCAGCCGCTTGATGCGCTCATGAACCGGCGTGGTACTCAGGTGCACTTCGTCGGATATTTCTTTTACCGTGATCCGGGCATTTTGCTGCAGCAGTTTTAAAATAGCCAGGTCATTTTTATCCAGCATACCGGCTATAGCTGTTTGTCTTTTTGAACTGTCTTTTTATCATAAACTATACATTTATTCTTTCAAAATACTTAAATTTATATTATTTTATTCTAAATTTAATAATATATATAGAATATTACGCACTACATAGTTATAAATTTGCTGCTTAAACAAAATAAATATGTCAACAATAACCGACCAGCTATTGATTTCAACCTTCACTATAAGGTAAAAGATATGAGCCTTGCAGAATGGGGCCGTAAAGAAATCATGCCTGGCCGAAGCAGAAATGCCGGGCCTGATGGCTATACGTGAAGAATATGGCTGCCAGCCAGCCACTGAAAGGCGCACGCATTGCAGGTTGCCTGCACATGACCATTCAAACGGCCGTGCTGATTGAAACCCTGATCGCCCTGGGCGCTGAAGTTAAATGGAGCTCCTGCAATATTTTTTCTACCCAGGACCAGGCTGCTGCTGCTATTGCTGCTGCAGGTATTGGTGTTTATGCATGGAAAGGACAAACACAGGAAGAAGCTGACTGGTGCATTGAACAAACCCTGTTCTTTGGCAGTGCCGACAACCATTGAATATGATCCTCGACGATGGTGGTGATCTTACCAATATCGTATTTGATAAATATCCTGAACTGATCACAGACATCAAAGGATTGAGTGAAGAAACCACTACCGGTGTTCACCGTTTATACGAGCGCATGGAAAAAGGCACTTTGCCCATTCCTGCCATCAATGTAAACGATTCTGTTACCAAATCTAAATTCGATAACAAATATGGTTGTAAAGAATCCCTGGTGATGCTATCCGCCGTGCTACCGATGTGATGATGGCCGGTAAAGTTGCCGTTGTAGGGGGCTATGGTGATGTGGGTAAAGGTTCTGCAGCTTCATTTACAGGGGCAGGTTGCCCGGGTGATTGTTACTGAAATTGACCCTATCTGCGCATTGCAGGCTGCTATGGATGGTTTTGAAGTAAAGAAAATGATCGATGCCGTTAAAGAAGCTGATATCATTGTTACTGCTACTGGTTGCCGCGACCTGATCACCGGCGAACATTTCAAAGCTAATGAAAGACAAAGCCATTGTTTGTAATATCGGCCACTTCGATATTGAAATTGATATGGCATGGCTGAATCAAAATTATGGCAATACCAAAAATACCATCAAACCACAGGTTGACCTGTATACCATCGACGGTAAAGACGTGATCATACTGGCAGAAGGCCGTTTGGTAAACCTGGGTTGTGCTACCGGTCACCCAAGTTTTGTAATGAGTAATTCATTTACCAACCAAACACTTGCCCAGATTGAACTTGTGGACAAACAACAACAAATACGAAAACAAAGTATACGTATTGCCGAAGCACCTCGATGAAAAAGTTGCCCGCCTGCACCTTGCAAAAATTGGTGTGGTACTGGAAGAATTCACAACTGCCAACAGCGATTACCTGGGCATTTCAAAAGCAGGTCCGTTTAAAGCCGGAGTGTACAGGTATTAATAAGAATAGATAAATAGTTAATGTATAAAGACCCGCTTAGGAATAAGCGGGTCTTTTTTTTGGTAAAAATCCTATAACTTCATTTACTAAAATATTCCCCTGTGTGTAAACATTTTTTATCATTTTTTTGTATTTCTTTGACTATTTTTTCTTCCTCCAGCTATGGCCAGGATGACTTTATCCGCTCAAAAGAAGGAAGAATCATGTTAAGCCGAAAGCAGATCATGAAAAGCTGTCTGTCTGCATTAAAAAAAGACAGGTTTGACAAAACAGGACTCATTATATGTGAGTGTCAAATGGACCTGATTGATGGCAGGTTCACAAACAAACAATATAAAAAACATACAATCTCCGGATTGATCAAAATTGATGAACTTATCAATGAAGATTCTTTATTGAGTGCGCAAATAAGAGATTGCTACACAAATACGGGGCAAAGTACACTTCTGTTTGCCGAAGCTTCCGAAGACAGGTATATTTCCAGTTGTATGAAGAGGCTTTCAGAAAACAGTGAAAAGAAACTGGACTCAGTAAAATTACATGCATTTTGCAGATGTCAGTCCAGCCTGGTAAAATCAAAAAAGATTACCGATAGTGAAATGGCTACTTTGAGCGATCCCAATTCCATGTTATTTTTTGAGATGATATATAAATGCGGTGACCCATTTAATACTAACAGCGTGGTTACAAAAAACTGGGATAAACAAAGTAGTTCGAACTTGACCGGACCGGACAGTGACACAGTTAATGTACTGAACCTGGACGGGCTTACTTATTTGAAGATTAAAATTGGTTCTGAAATGAAAGTCTGGTTGTTCGACACAGGGGCATCAGATCTGCTTATTACTGCAGAGATGGAAAAGAAACTCCTGGGAGAACAAATATTCAATTCAGAAAATTATTTAGGTATCGGGGAGTATGAGATGGCAAATGGTATGATTGATTCCTGCAGAAAATACTCGGTAAACGGTATCCAGATGGGAAAATTTATAATCGATCATGTCACGGTGGCTGTAACTGAAAAAGGCAAGAGAATAATTGCCGGAAGATCGCTGTTGAACAAATTTCGCACGTGGATCATCAATAACCAGGAAAAAACACTGATACTTAGCAGGTAATGATATAAAATTTTATTCCGCCAATCATCCATTATCCTTTCCCCAATTATCCATTATCAACTATCTTTGAGCTATGCCAAAAGGCCTCCAGATATTCACTAATTCGCTCCTGCTCACTTTTCGGGAGTTAAAGGTAAACAAGCTGCGTACAGCGCTCAGCCTTACAGGAATTGCCTTTGGCATCTTTTGTATCATAGGCGTATTGGCAGCGGTTAACAGCCTCGAAAGAAATATACAGAACGAAGTAAACAGCCTGGGCAGCAATACCGTTTATATAGATAAATGGGATTACAGCGGCGGCCCTAACCAGCCTTTCTGGAAGATGCGTGCCCGTCCCGTAATGAAGTTTGAAGAAAAAGACCTCATAAAGGAAAGAACGGATGCGGTGGAACAGATCGCTTTTCTGATGCAGCTGATGAGCCCTATTTCGCATCGTAACGATATTAAACAGAACGGCGTGGTATACGGCATCACTGAAGAACAAATGTCTATTCAACCCATCAATTTTTTATTTGGCCGCTATTTTTCCCAGGCGGAATTCAATGCCGGCTCACCCGTGGGCATCATTGGGTTTAAAAATGCAGAAGACTTTTTTGGCAATGCAGAACGTGCTATGGGCAAACAGGTGGAAGTGAAAGGAAGAAAAGTAACCGTAATAGGCGTCATGAAAAAAGAAGGCACTAATTTCATTGGCTGGCAGTATGATGATTGCGTAATGATACCTTACCGTTTTTGCAAGCAGTTATTCAATGAAGACAATGCAAACCCCATCCTCATTGCAAAGGGAAAACCCAATGTGAGCACCAACGCAGTGATGCAGGAACTGAAAGGCGCAATGCGGCAGATACGTAAAATTTCTCCCACGCAGGAAGATAATTTTTCACTCAACAGCGTGGAAGCATTCAGCAAAGCCATCACCGAATTCTTTTCGGTACTCAATATTATCGGCAGCATCATTGGCGGCATCAGCCTTATTGTGGGCCTCTTTGGCATTGCCAATATCATGTTTGTAACGGTTAAGGAAAGAACACCAGTTATCGGCCTTAAAAAAGCCATTGGCGCCAAAAAAAGCAGTATCCTTTTTGAATTTCTTTTGGAAGCCATCCTGCTTTGCCTCATGGGAGGAGGCATCGGTTTATTCTTTGTGTATATTGGAACAAAAATTTCCACCAATGCGCTTGATTTCCCCATTTACATATCGCTGCCCATGCTTATCATCAGCATCATTATTTGTGTGGCTGTGGGTGTGCTTGCCGGAATTTTTCCTGCCTCCAGGGCGGCCAAAATGGATCCGGTAGTGGCAATTAGAAGTTAAGGAGATTTAATATTTTAGATTTAAGATTTAAGATTTTAAATGCAGTTTTTAATAATTTGCATTCCCTCTCAATTAAAATTCAAAATTTATAATTCAAAATTTATAATTTATAATACAGCATCCCATTATATTAGCTATTGAATCGAGCTGCGATGAAACTTCGGCCGCTGTAAGCGCCAACGGAAAAATTTTATCCAATATCATTGCCACCCAAAAAATCCATGAACAATATGGCGGCGTGGTACCCGAACTGGCCAGCCGGGCCCATTTGCAAAACATTGTTCCGGTAGTAGATGCCGCCCTAAAAAAAGCAGGCGTGGAACTCAGTGCAGTGGATGCCGTGGCCTTTACACAGGCGCCCGGGCTCATGGGGGCCTTACTGGTGGGCGCTGGTTTTGCAAAATCCCTGGCCCTGGCTTTAAACAAACCATTGATAACCGTACATCATATGCAGGCCCATGTACTGGCAAACCTGATAAACGAACCGCGGCCACAATTTCCTTTTTTATGCCTTACCGTAAGTGGTGGCCATACGCAGATCGTGCAATGTAATTCTCCTTACGACATGAAAGTGATCGGCGAAACGATCGATGATGCTGCAGGCGAAGCTTTTGACAAAACAGCCAAGTTGCTGGGCCTTCCCTACCCCGGCGGCCCGCTGATAGACAAATATGCCAAACTGGGTAATGCAGATGCCTATAAATTTCCTGAGCCGCAAATACCTGGACTTGACTTCAGTTTTTCGGGCTTAAAGACCTCTATCCTTTATTTTTTACAAAATGCAGGAACGGCCAATGTGTATAAAGAAGCATTTACGGCCACCGAAGAAGAAAAGAAGAAATTCATCGAAGATAACCTGGCCGATATCTGTGCATCTGTGCAGAAACGTATCATCAGTATCCTGCTGAATAAATTAAAAAAAGCTGCCAAACAAACGGGCATCAGCAATATTTGTATTGCCGGTGGCGTAAGTGCCAATAGCGGGCTTCGGGCCGGCATTGAAATAATAGGCAGGGAAGAAGGGTGGCAAACTTTTATTCCGCCGTTTGAATATTGTACAGACAATGCAGGGATGATCGCAATTACAGCGCATTACAAATACCTGGAAAATGATTTTGCAACAGAAGATGTGGTGCCGGGTGCGAGGGCGGGGTTTTGATAAGGAGGAATGTGCCAATTTGATAATGTGATAATGTGATAATGTGCCAATATGCAAATGAGCCAATTTGATAATTTGATAATGTGATAATGTGCCAATATGCAAATGAGCCAATTTGATAATTTGATAATGTGATAATGTGCCTTAATATGCCTTAAACCCTTAAACCAACTTA
This sequence comes from uncultured Chitinophagaceae bacterium, assembly GCA_963754695.1. Classification (GTDB taxonomy): domain Bacteria; phylum Bacteroidota; class Bacteroidia; order Chitinophagales; family Chitinophagaceae; genus Ferruginibacter. The sequence continues at coordinate 695,613 of CAVWGU010000004.1, read as the reverse complement.
TAACCTTAAACCCTTATAACCCTTAAACCCTTAAACCCTTAAACCCTTAAACCCTTAAACCCTTAAACCCTTAAACCCTTAAACCCTTAAACCCTTAAACCCTTAAACCCTTAAACCCTTAAACCCTTAAACCCTTAAACCCTTAAACCCTTAAACCCTTAAACTTTTCAACTTTGTTCCGTTTTAAACAATTTACCATACAACAGGATCAATGTGCTATGAAGGTATGTTCAGATGCCTGCCTTTTTGGTGCCTGGGTGGCGGCATGGGCCGCTGGCGGAGATCGGCAAATTAACAACATACTCGATATTGGAACAGGTACCGGTTTACTCAGTCTCATGTTGGCACAAAAAACAACTGCTTTCATTGATGCCGTTGAGATCAACAGCAGTGCTGCAGCGCAGGCCCGGGAAAATATTGCCGCCTCAGATTGGAAAAAAAGAATAAATGTATTTGAAACTGCTGTACAGCATTTCAGAAGTACGGAAAAATATGACCTTATTATCAGTAACCCGCCTTTTTTCCAGAACGACCTTGCTTCGCCCGCAGAAGATAAAAATATGGCCAAACACAGCAGCAGCTTATCGCTCGATGAACTGTTTCAAAATATCCATGGTCACCTATCCGGAAAAGGTTTTGCGGCTCTTTTGCTGCCCTATCACAGAAGAGAGGAAGCCAAAAAAATTGCTGCAAAATATCAACTTCATCTTTTAAACGAAATTTCGGTAAAGCAGAGCAGCCTGCACAGCTATTTCCGGAGCATACTGTTATTTAGCAACCAACCGGAAACATTTCAACCGGGAGAAATATTGATTCGGGACAGTTATAACGAATATCCGGAAGCTTTTAAAGCATTACTAAAAGATTATTATCTCTACCTCTAACCCAGTTCTTCGTTCCAGGTTTGATGCCCAAGCAGTTCTTTAAATAACCCCTTTGTATATGCATCCCTGAATGCATCCAGGTGTTTGTGATGGTGCAGGTCGGTACCCACAAATGAGGCCAGCCCGTTTTTGATGATGTATTTTGCGGCTTTGGCCACATCTTTACCGTAATAACCGGTTAATGAAAGGAGGTTCACCTGCAATAAAAACCCAAGTTCTTTCAGCCGGTCGTACATCCGCAAGTTTTCGTGGTAATATCCATAACGTTCCGGGTGTGCAAGTATGGGCGTATAGCCTTCGGTAAGGATGCTGAACGACATTTCCTCGGGGTGAGAAGGCATATAAGAAAAGGAAAATTCTGTGAGGATAATATTGTCTTTAATAGTGAGCAGTGGCTGACCGGTTTTCAGTAATTCAAAGAACCAAACGTCGAGCATATACTCTGCAGCGGCAGAAACCTTGTAATTGATCTGGTTTTTATCCAAAGCCGCCTGCAGCTTATCCAGGGCATTCCCGATCGTTTCCGGGGTGTTCCTGTAAAGGTCTGATATGATATGGGGTGTGGCCACAGATTTTTTAAGCCCTATTTCCATAAGTCCTTTAATGAGCTCCAGCGATGTTTCCACATCAGGCGAACCATCATCGATGCCAGGAAGAATATGAGAATGCATATCTGCTGCAATGGGAAAATAAGGAGCCGTTTTGCCGGAAGACCTGCTATTTTTAAAAAGAGAAAACATCCTTTGGTTGGTTCTAACTGTTTTTTTTGTAAAACTGGTGAAGCTTGCTCAGCGGTTTAAGTACCGATACCAGGAATGGGAATGGAATATCCACATGTTTCATGGCAAGGAAATCCCGTCGATTGGCCCGCAGGCGTTGCCAGAAATTCTTATTACTCATTCCCCCCACCCGCATCTTTACAATCAATTTGGGAAGATAATGCGCATGCAGTTTATACTTGTACAGGTACCTGGCCATAAACTCATAGTCGGCAGCGGAGAAATAGTGATTTTCGTAACCGCCGTATTGGTCGATCAGTTTTTTGCGTACATAAAATGTAGGGTGTGCAGGCATCCATCCAAAATGAAAAAGGCTCCGTTTATATGGCTTCCCCTTCCAGATGCGCCATATTTTAGTATGGTCGTCTTTGTTCACATACTCCAGGTCGCCGTATACTGCATCCACTTTCTCATCTTTAAACGCCTCTACAATGGCCTCAATCACATCTTCGGTATCCAGCATATCGTCGCTGTTCAGTATCCCCACAATATCGCCGGTGGCCAGTTCAATACCTTTATTGATAGCATCGTACATGCCCCTGTCTGTTTCTGAAATCCAGTGTGCAATATGGTCGTTGTATTTTTTAATGATGGAAAGTGTGCCATCTCTTGATTTCCCATCAATAATGATGTGCTCTATATTCTTGTATGTCTGCTTAATAACAGACTCAATACAGTCGGTAAGGTATTTTTCGGAGTAGTAAGTAACCGTAATAATTGATACCTTCATAAAGCGAATATAAAAAAAAACAGCATACCATAGGGTATGCTGTTCAAAATAGCGTATTATAGTTTTATTATTTTTGCCGGGAAACCACTATATTTTCCATTACAAGCATGTCCATATTGGTACGCAAATAACAAGCCAGTGCCTCTTGTGGGCTGTTTACAATTGGTTCGTTTTCATTAAAAGACGTGTTCAACAGTATGGGCACACCGGTTTTTTTCCTGAAAGCCTCAATCAGGGCATGATAACGGGGTGAAATATCCTTATCTACAGTCTGAAGGCGGCCGCTGCCATCCACATGGGTTACAGCGGGGATCTTTTCCTGCATTTCCTTTTTTATGGGATACACTTTTTCCATAAATGGTACCGGCTCATCGAGCTCAAAATAATGGGCAACATATTCTTTCAAAATGGAAGGTGCAAAGGGCCTGAAACTTTCCCTTCTCTTAATTTTTAAATTAAGAATTTCCTTTGCATCGCTCCTGCGTGGATCTGCAATAATAGAACGGGCGCCCAATGCCCTGGGGCCAAATTCTGCCCGGCCGCTCATCCACCCCACCACTCCACCATTGATTAAACAATCTGTCACCTCTGTATACAGCGCTTCATCATCAAGCTGCCGGTGTTCGATCCCTTTTTCTTCCAGTATTTTTTTTATCTCTTCATTGGTAAACCGGCTTCCTGTGTAAGCAGAAAAGACCGGGGTGCGTGCCATGTCTTTCATTTGATGTTGTACGTACAAAGCTGCTCCCATTGAAATACCTGCATCATGACCGGCAGAAGGAATATATACATTTTTAAAAGGGGTATTGCGGGTAATTTTGCCATTGGCCACACTGTTTTGTGCCACACCGCCCGCCATGCAAACATTATTGAGGCCGGTCTTTTTATGCAGGTGCGTCAGCAGGTGAAAGATCACCTCTTCTGTAAAACGCTGTACCGATGCTGCCATGTCTTTATGATACTGTGTGAGTTCTTCTTCCTTTTTACGGACCGGCCCAAATGTATCCACCATTTTCTGACTGTATAATGATGCAACCACCGGCATATGGTTTGCATCATAAGAAATGATACCTGCTGTACCCTTTCGGAAATAATCGAGATTCAGTTTAAAAAGACCGTCATTGGTGAGCTTAAGTACATTATGGAGTTTTTCCGTGTATTGAGGTTTTCCGTAGGGAGCCATGCCCATCACTTTGTACTCGTCGCCATAATGCGGAAATCCAAGCAGTTGGGTAAAGGCCGTATAAAAAATACCGAGGGAATGGGGGAAGTCAACAGATTGCAGCACTTCAATATTATTTGCCCTTCCCACACCGGTCATGGTAGTGGTAAAATCGCCGGAACCATCTATCGACAGGCAGGCTGCTTCTTCAAACGGTGAAGCAAAAAAGGCAGAGGCAAGGTGACTGCGGTGATGCTCCACATTTACAATTTTCCCTTTGAAAGCTCCGGCATCAAGTCCCGAAATAGAAGCCAGTTCGTCTTCAATGGAAGCCACTTTACGGCTGTTAGCCAACCGGTCTTTTACCGCATCCACACTTCCACCGGGGTTGGCAGCCAGGTAAAGAATTTTTTTCAGCATTTTTGCCTTTGGGTCCCGGCCAATAGCAAAAAAATCAACCTCATTAAATGAAAGCCCGGCCTCTTTCAGACAAAAAAGGATTGCTTTTGAAGGGAAACCGGCCCAGTGTTTTACTCGTGTAAAGCGTTCTTCTTCCGTTGCCACCAGCATTTTTCCATTCACAAAAATTGCCGCTGAAGCGTCGGCATGGTAAGCGTTAATTCCGATAATAACCATTAAAAGATGTAAGATTTAATATTTTAGATTTAATATTTTAAATGCATTCTTTAATAACTTGCAGTTCTTTCCAACCTTTCAACTTTCAACTTTCAACTTTCAACTTTCAACTTTCAACTTTCAACTTTCAACTCTCAACTCTCAACTTTCAACTTTCAACTTTCAACTTTCAACTTTCAACTTTCAACTTTCAACTCTCAACTCTCAACTCTCAACTCTCAACTCTCAACTCTCAACTCTCAACTCTCAACTCTCAACTCTCAACTCTCAACTCTCAACTCTCAACTCTCAACTCTCAACTCTCAACTCTCAACTCCAACTCTCAACTCTCAACTCTCAACTCTCAACTCTCAACTCTCAACTCTCAACTCTCAACTCTCAACTCTCAACTCTCAATTCTCAACTCTCAATTCTCAACTCTCAACTCTCAACTCTCAACTCTCAACTCTCAACTCTCAACTCCCAACTCCCAACTCTCAACTCTAAACTCTAAACTCAAAACTCAAAACTTTCAACTTTCAACTTTCCCCGTATTCCTGTCAAAAATCCACATCATCAGCAGAATAGCCGCATAGGCCGTTATATTGAACAAAGTATGATGATCCAGATTAAAAGGCATGGGCCATCCACGGTTTATAGAAACAAGGAAAAGACTGATGCGAATGGAATTGATCAACCATAAAAGGAGCAGTCCGCCCACAAGCCAAAAACCTTTTTTCTTTATAGCAGCTTTCGTGGCAATTACAAATGCAGCCCAAAAACTATATACGCCATAGCCCACACAATCGTACGCAATTATTACGCCCCGTTTCTGTTCCATACGCACAACAAACCCTGTTTCATGCGAAGTTTCAATACCAAATAAAGAAAGCAACATACTTACACCATGCATGAGCGATGTTTTGATCCAGCTCACATAATCGAAATAACGATCTATAAATGAACTATAATGCCCGCCCGGTGCTGCCAGGCCAATGATAGCAAGGGTGCCATAATAGAAAAGGGCAAATAAAAGCAGGAATTTTATAACAAATCCCGTGAAATTTTTATCGGTAAACAGGCTCAATAGTATTGAATTTAAATTATTTTAACCAGCTACAGCAAATAAGGTTTCGTACTGCATGCTAATGGCATCCACATCTGTACGTTCAAGTGCATAAGTGCAGGCTGTGGCAGACCATTTTTTAAGCTCAGTTGAATCCATTGACGCAAAAAACGCAATAGCTTCCGCAAGTTCGGTTTCACTTTCACCTGTATTAAAACCTGCTTTATGCTCCTGCAGGTTTTGCCAGGGTGTATGCCTGCTTGTAATAACCGGTAGCCCGGCACTCAAGGCTTCAATGATGGCATGGCCATAATTTTCACTTTTGCTGGGCATAATGAATACATCGGCCTTATGAAGGGCTTTTTCAATATTATCCGGATGTATTTCTCCCTTATACTGTACTTTTATGTTTGAAGGCAATACGCTTATTTTACGCAAACAGCTATCCCAATAAGCTTTGTCCTTTACAGGGCCATAAATAGAATAGCTGATATCTTCTTTGCAGTTGGCCAACGCATCCAGCACCAATGCATGATTTTTCATGGGACTGATCAGGGCAATAGTAACCAGGTTTAATCTATGCGGAACCTTATCAAAATCCTTTTTTCGGGAAAGCAGGTTTGGGAAATTCTGGGCCAGCTATCACTTTGGATCTGCTTCCAAAAACCTCTAAAATATATTTTTTTTCAGCTTCATCAGTGGCATGAAAAAATATTCTTTTATGGATACCGCTCATCTTCATCAAAAAAAGAAAAAGTCTTTTTTTGAAAGGTTTTTGCGTAAGTGCCCCGGGATGAAGCATTCCTCTTACGGAGAGAATTTTTACAGGTACTTTGGCAAAAAAAAGGGGTTTGATATTAAAGTTCCAGTCAAAAAGGCCAATGATGAACAATAATTTGGGATCAAATTTTTTAATTGCCTCAGCTAGCGTAGAACCAGGTGTTGCGGTATAATTAACCTGTGTGTGATCATTAAAATTTGCCCAGGAATCAAACCCGCATTTTTCAAGAAGAGCGCCGTCTGCGTCTTTTGTTCCTGTAATGATAAAATATTGCGGATGCGTATAACTCTTCACCAGGTTCATTACCGATTGGATAGGACCACCTGCTTTGTAAGCAGGCGAAAACCACGGGATAGCAATCAAAACCTTACAGGAATTTTTATTCAAGAATTAATATTTGTATTAACCGGGCTGGGAGTCCGGCGCAACCCAAAAGAAGAAAATTTATTTTTCCAGATGATGATGATCAGTCCTACCAGGAAGGCAGATTTGATCAGGTGCCCAAGAGATGTTTGTAACTCACAATCGGGGCGGATTGGATAATAAAAACCAAGGGGCGTAAATAAAATCAACAGGGGTATATACTTGCTCTGGCGGTATGCCAGTTTTAATATTTCGCTGTAAAACAGTCCCAGGAAGAACATAAAAATACAGCCCCCAAATGACCCGAAATTGATATAGCCATCCCCTATGGCACCCAAACCCATAGAAGTGCCTTCATCAAGTGCCATACCAGTATATTTTTCAAAAATAAGTTTATCACCTGCCCTAAGTTTGTTGGGAGACAAAAAACGCGGTAATAATGCCGCTTCAAGAATCTGGTATAATTCATCCCCATTCTGGTAAGGGACTTTGAATGGCACTGTGATCATTATTCTTGTAATAATAAATCCCTGGTTGATCCTTACATTGCTGGGTGCAAGGCGCTCCATACTGAAAATAGATTTCTCCTCATTCTGTTTCTCATAAACTTTTGTAAATGTTTTCACTCCACCACCTCCCTGCTCCCTGCCAATAGCAGTTCTGTAGCTTCCCTTCAACTGCTGTATCACTACAACCATTAATAAGAAACAGACACTCACAATTGTTTTAAATTGTACGCCCGGCTTATATTTTAAGGCCAAAACAGATCCTAAAAAAATTAACCAGGTCAGCAGGTCATGGAACATGCCCTCTCCCAGGGAGGAAAGAATGATTGAACCATAGATAAGCGCAAGGATCACTGGCTTTATTTTCTGAGAGCCTAAAATCAACATAAAGGCACCTATAAATTTAAAGCTTCCCAGTATATAAAAAATAAGTGCAAAATTATTTGAAAAAAAACCGGATATTAAACTACTCACAAAACCTATTACAACAAAATAATAAGGCATAGAACTGTTCTGTTCAATAAAGCGCCGGATACGTGCCTGTGGTATCACTTCGCCTTCCAGCTTACCGGCAGTAATATGCAGTCCTATAATGAAGCAAAGCATAGCTGGTAATGCAAAAGAAAAATAGACGTCTTCCGTAACCATCATTTTATATAAAAAATATTGAAATTCATCCACGCCACTATAGGCAATAGCAGGGCCCAAACAATATTGAAGACAGCCGAGTGTTCCAAAAAGATATCTTACCGGCAGGGCATGTCCTATTGAGTTAAATAGCAGGATAAACTGGTGTACAAAAAGACATACAGCAAAAAAGGAAAACCAGCCCATATCCATGAACAAAACCCTTATGAGAAGGCATATGGCAAAATATACCGGCCAGCTGAAATTAACTTTTATAAGACTATACATTTTTTTCTATTGCCTCGGCAACCCGGTTTAAAGTAAAATTATGAATCCGCATAAGGGATACTTGTTTCATAGCCTTCAGCTTGTCCATATTTTTCAAAACACTGCTGATAAATACTGCTGCTGCTGAAATATCTCCAGGTGAAAACAGCACGCCGTTCTTTCCCTCCTCTATCAGATCAACAGCACCACCGCATTTATTGCTCATCATCAGCGCAAGCCCGCATGCCATCGCCTCATTGCCGGCCAGGCCCCAGGTTTCTCCCGGCCCCATAGAGGGAAGAATAAAAATATCTGCAAGCCTGTATAATACCGGCATGGATGCCTGGTTTTGAAAAGGAAGGAAGATAATACGTTTATCAGCCTTCGCTGAATCTTTAAGTTCGGTTTCCAGTGGTCCGTTTCCTGCAATGACCAGTATAATTTTATCTGAGTCAATTTTCTGCATAAGCCTGAGCAGGAAAGCAGGGTTTTTCTTTTCCTCCAATTTTCCCGCAAACAGAAGAACCAGCTTACCGGGTAAAATACCCAGTTCCTTTTTCCAATCCTCCGCCAATTTTGTATGCTCCACATCCGGCTGCATAAAATGGTGGTTATCTACAGCATGAGGCGCCAGAATCAACTGTTCCTCTTTAAGTCCGTATTTCATAAAATAGGCCTTATTGTTAATTCCTGTGAAAAATACCTTATTTACATGACGGTAAACCCATCTTAAAATAACTGACCTGGCAAAAGATCTTAATCCGCCTTTATCGTCAAGCAGGGTAGAATCTCCCCTGAAAAAAACGGGTATTTTTCCATATAACTTTCGCATACAGGCCAGGTGGCTTTTAAAGCTCCAACCGTATACCAAAACAGCATCTGCTCCCCAATCCCGGATCTCCCGGCTCAGCCCCGGGTTAATGATCCCATTAAAGTGATGGCTTCCTGGATGCCTTGCTATATTATTACAAAAAGTATACTCATAACCTTCCAGTAACGGAATATCCCATTCAATCACTTTCTTAAATCCGGGATCATACTTAGCTGTGAAGCCTGCTTCTCCCCAGGTATAGTAAATTTTTGGTTGAATTTTCCCCCTTTCTGCCAGCAACCTGAATAATGGTGCGTTATACTGGATCGGGTGCGTTGTAATGATAGCAAGTTTCTTCATCGTTATGCCGGCCTGGCCCAAATCATAGTTTCCTTTTGTTTTGCAGATTGTTTCCATGGCAATCCATCGATACCAAAAAGCACATAGCCTTCCTCCTCCAGGTATTTAAGCGCAGCCCCGGTTTCGATGCCGGCCTGCTCATCGGCCCAGGCTTCAAACTCAAACAATATATTTTCAACACATCGATCCCTTAACATTTCCTTCATGCCTTTAAAGACATATAATTCAAATCCCTGAACATCTACTTTTAACCAGTCAATTTTTTTAATCCCCTGCTCTTCACAATAGTTATCCAGGCTGATTGATTTTACATCAATAGACTTATCTGTATAAGTGGGCGCCAGCGAACTTTTACCATAAAGTTCTGCTTCGTAAAATTTCATGGCCCGGTTACTATCTTCATGAACTAATTTGTTGCAAAGGGTAAAATACCTTACTTTATTCTCTTCAAAATTCTTTTTTAGAAAATTGAATACGTTGGGCGAAGCCTCAAAGCCGGTATACAGCACATTCTTTTTACTGAGCATCACCGGCAAACCAATGCTTCCTATATTGGCACCGATATCAAAAAAAACAGCGCCGTCATTGACATGCGCTTTGAGAAATTCAACAATTTCCTTCTCGTAAATACCATTAATGTAAAGTTCCACTCCAAGATTTTCGAGCGTATTTGGAATATTGTAGCGAATATGATCATGTGCATAAAAAGCTTCAGGCAAAGATTTATTAAGAAAGCGTTTAAAAAGCAAGCGCCCTATCCTGAGTTTCCCCCTGAAATGCGGGATTTGCCTGTATATAGCCAGTAATGTGCGCATGTATTTATTTACTTTATAGCTTCAAACGCAATTGCCCCCCAGAACCGCGATTTCTCTTCTACTGAAAGGAACCCTTTATATACCGAATCGTTGAACTGGCATTTTCTTACTTCTGAAAATCCCGAATCCAGCAATGCCTTTTTCAGTGAATATTGGTCCCACATCCAGAGATGCTTTGAATTTCCTGCGCTTGCAATCAAACGTTCCTTCAGTCCATGTGGCCTGCTTTCCTGCCCAAGCAGGGTAAGCTGTAAAAAATTGAAGCTGGCCTTTTCCGGCATACTGCTTCTGTCAGAAATATAATTATCGATGGCAAATTCAAGATCGGGTAAAACACAACGAAAATACCCGCCCTTTTTCAGCATCCTGCAGGTATTGGAAACTGCGATACTAAAATCATTTAAAGAAAGGTGCTCAAGCACGTGAGAGCAATAAATGGCATCGCAACTATTTTCTTCAATACCCGGCAATCCTTTAATAATGTCGCCGTATAAAATATTTGAAGGAAAATCCACTTTCCTGATAAACCTTCCCAATAAAGGAAGGCGCTGCAACCGTAATGTTGGAGAAGAGTCAAAATTTACCCAATCCAGGGGAGCACTAAGCCCACAACCATATTGAACATTAAGTTCCGCCATTTTAAGGAATTATTTTGTTAAGCAAAATCACCAGTTGCTGTGTTACCGACCGGGCTGAAAACTTTTCGAACAATTCACTATCTACGTTTTTTTTATCAAACTCCGAACAAAAACCTGTAAAGGATTTAAAAAAGGCCGTAAACCCCTTCTCAATCTTTTGCAAGTCGTTTTCCCCTTCAAAATCAAACACAAGGCCTGCGCCAGATTGCCTGATAATATTTACGCCGGTGCTTTTACTATGCAGCACGGCCGCAATAGGCTTGCCCGACAACACGCCCTGGTATATCTTGCTGGGTGTATAATGCGGTTCCGTACTTCCCAAAATAAAGACGGCATCTGCCGCTTCAAGATGCACCAGCACATCAAAATAAGATATTCTTTTGGGGTATTCAAAAACATGCTTCTGCCATAAACCATATTTTTCTGCAAGGGGTTTTATATTGAAGCCTTCAGGATCATTGGGGGTTTTTCCGGTGCCGATAAAATGAAACTCCACATTTTTAAAAATCGTCTCCCCCTGAATGATAGCACGAAAAATCATTTCAAGCGGTCCATAAGCCTTTGGCAGCATGGCACCGGCATAAACTAATTTTATTTTGCCGCCCTCTTTTGCAAAAAGATAAGGCGCAAAATCCATTTGAGCAGCCCGCTCATTATCCAATCTTTCGCCACCATAGGGCATGGCCCCGGATATGGCTTTTTCGTATAAATGCGGATTTCTTTGAAATACCGGATCGTAGTATCCTTCGGCCACGCCTGTAATTAGGCTTGCCTTTTTAACCGCAATTGGTTCGAGTAATTTTGCCAATTTGGTACTGAACCAATGACGGGAGAACAGTTTATTGCTTCCCGGAAATTCATGCACCCATGGATCTACATAGTCGATACCATAAGGAATGCCGGTGCTGCTGTGAAGCCATCTTCCCAACAATGCCGTATAGTAAGACGGTACCGGGATGAACAGGAAATCGAATTGCTCTTTCCTGATCATCTTCTTTGCTTTTTTGTACAATTGAAAAAAAGCCCTAATCCCTATATCGCCAAAAATTCTAGGCCTCGTAACCGGTAATGCAGTTGTTTTTTCCAACCTGAGTTCGGCCGGCAACAGTTTTGCCAGGTTCCAGTCGAGATTTTCCTCGTAGTATTTTTCATGTACGGTTAAAATAACCGGCGTCCATCCAAATTCGGGTAGGTGTTGTGCAAACAGACGGGGCCTGTGCACACCAGCCAGGTTGCTGGGTGGAAAATGAGGGTATATGATTAGAATTTTTTTCACGCTCAGCTTATCCAGGTTTTAAGTAATACAGCACTTTCTGTTTCCCAATTTTTATTTCTGAAATATTGAAACCTGTTTAGCCTGGATTGCCTGATTGCCTGAATATTGGTGATCGTTTCTTTCAGCGCAATTTCTGCTTCTTCCTTATCAATAACAAAACAGCTTCCACACCCAGGGTTTGCATCAACAAAATCTGATTGGGCAGATGTATTTGTAGCCAAAATAAATAAGCCAGCCTGTGCATATGCAAGAATTTTATTGGATAAAGCGAGTTCATTATTCCGGTCTTTTGCAGGTTCAAGAGCAAGGCCTGCATCAAAATTCTTCAACTCCTTATGGAGCTCTGCCTGTGGTAGCGGACCGTGCAGCTTAACTTGAGGATAATGTACAAGCGTTTGAAAAAATGAACCACCGTCCAAATTGCCAAAAAGATGCAGTTCTGCCTCGTTACCTATATTTTGCAATGCAGCCAAAACCAGCTCAAGGCCTCTTCCGGAAGAAATATGCTGCGAAAACCAAATGAACTTAACAGGACCAGTTATCTCAGCCGGCGTTTCAAATTCACCAGCATCAGCATAGTTTAATATAGTAAACCAATTTTTATTTTTCAGACCTAGCTGTATATCCCTTGTTGTTTCCTCCATTATAGGCTTTGATGCAAAAGAAATATAATCTGCATGCGGGAGTGAAGCATTCAGTATTCTTTTTGTTAATCGCTGTAAATGCTTATCATGTGTTTCACCTGGATGGTAATCTTCCATGTCGTAGCCAAGTTTACAATGAAAATATTCAGCGGCCTTTAAACCCGCCCATATGGCACCTGGATTGTGTGCGATCACCCAATCTGGTTTTTGCATATTCTTAATCGAGCGCATGATCAGCCAGTTTCTGCGGCTCAAAGCCTGAGCGGCAAAGAACATAGGTAAATCCAGCACCCTGCTGAAGGCCCTCAACATTCGTTCGGCAGCTGCAGAAAATGCCCAGGGAAAAAATGGCCTGCGGCCTGCATCAATTTCGCTTATTCGTACATCACTGAATTCAGCCTTAAGTTTTTCATTATTGGCAGCACTCCAGTTGTTAAATCTGAAGCAGATCACTTCTACTGAAATGCCAGACCTGAGCGCCAGCCTCACCTCCTTTACCAGCCGGGGGTTGCTGGCAAAATTATGTGTTGTTAAAAAAAGGATTCTCTTCGGCATTTTTAACGAAACACATGCTTGATCATTCTAGCCGTTTTCCATCCAAATATTTTCTTAATGAGTTCTACCAGTGTGCCTCCTAAAAGCGGCAAATCCGCTTGCATGTTCATTGCTTTAAATTTCCTGTATGCAATTGCTGCGTGCAGCCTGTTCTGCGGAAAATTAGCCACGGCAAAATCAAGATACTGCTTGGCAAATGCCTTCTTTACAAGCGGGTTTGCATAAGCGGAGAGGTATTTATACTTAAGGTCTATAGTGAGCAATGTGTTTTGAATGTACTTTTTCTGCGGGTTAGCACTTAATTTATGTGGATTATTTTCCCTTCTGTAAAAATTTGTAACGCCCGGCACATAAACGATTCCTCCTGACGCAAGGATGACCCTCGAAAAAAACTCCCCATCATCATCGGGGCAGCGGTAATTTCTCCATCCCCCGGCTTTTTCGATCAACTTTTTTGGCACCAGCCAGCTGTTTGTTTGTATAAAATCAGAAGGGCCATTTCCTCCCCAGAGGTTCACGAGAAAACCTGCCGGGTCATTGAACTGAAAATGAAACGCTGCTGGGTCGCCTGAATATCAATAGGCGGCATTACCGGCTTTTCTAAAAAACTTACGTAATTGCAAACAGCCAATTTATCTTCCCTGCCAGCAAGTGCCAATACCTGCTTTTCAATCTTATCATTACTCAGAAAATCATCGGCATCCATAAACTGGATATATTGGCCAACAGCATGCGCCAGCCCTGCATTACGGGCAACAGCGGCCCCCGCATTTTGTTGGCAAACCAGTTTTACTCCCCTGCTCTCAAATTTTTTTACGATCTCCACCGTACTGTCCGTAGACCCGTCATCCACCACAATGAACTCAAGGTTCGTGTACGTTTGTTTCAGTAAGGCCTCCAACGAATCCTCCATAAACTTTTCGCTGTTAAAAACAGGAACGATCACAGATACTTTTGGCAATGGCATCAGGGAAATACACGCTTATGAATAAATAAGGCATTGGCCAAATGATTGCCATTTTTCCAGTCATGTGCATCCACCTGGTACAGTGCATAGAAAAAATAATCTTTCGCAGCGAGATAATCGCTTAATTCTGAAAAATTCGTGTTACGTTTATTCGACTTTGTAAAACCGGTTTCGCAATAAACAAAGCTGATGTTTCCTTCCCGAAGCATGTGGCCGGCACCATCAAGTACATTCAACTCGTATCCTTCCGTATCGATCTTCAGCAAATCGATCTTTGTTATGCTTTTTTTTGCACAATAAGTATCCAGCCGTTCTATCCTTATTGTTTCCGTTCTTGCAGCAGCATCCGTATTCATAAGGCCAGGCTTGAGTGAATTAAGAACAGAAAAATCGTCGAACAGTTTTATTTCAGTCTCTCCTGCTTCCTCGCCAAGTGCCATATTTTCTATGATACAATTCTGCAGCCCGGCGGTATTTTTCTTAAGTATATCGAAAGTCTGCCTCACCGGCTCAAAAGAATAGATACTGGCAGCCGGCTGGTGATGCTTTATCCACCTGATGGTTTGCCCTTCGTTTGCCCCTACATCAAAAACCGTTTCCAGGTTCCCATATCCAAGCCTTTTGGAAATATCATAAAACATATCTGCACCAATAGGCAATGTACTGAGCTTATGAATCCAGTACCCCGTTGTTTTCCTGATTATGTTTTTTACAAAATTCATTCTTTAAAATTTCGGGTCAGGCTATGGGTTTTGCCGTTACATGAAATATTCCCTGCAAAAAATCACCAAAGCTGAACCCTGCTTTTTGAATCGCCATCCTGGATGACTTAAAATTACCCGTAGTTAAAAAATAGCGCAGCAGGTTCACCGAAAAGCGCCTTTTGTTCTTATAATGCAGGTATCTTTTTTCGCTGGCCGAAAGGGGCAGATCCAACTCGCTCAGGGCATCCTCCAGGTAGCAATAATTATTAAAAAGATACGCATAATGGTCATTGATCTCCTGGCCCTCATGCCTTCGGTAATTCACCAGTTCAAATGGAAGGGCCAGCACACCAGTACTGACGGCTGCCTTTAAATTAAAATACATATCATTGGCCGGGCCATATTTTTCAGGAAATCCCTTTAATTCTTCAAAGAAACTTTTATTAATAAACATGGCAACCGGCCCGTGCATTAAAACAGGTGTTTCAAAAAAATGCTTGCGGATAGATGCCGCAGCATCCATTAAAACCGGTTCCGTAATTTTCAATGGCGTATAAGATGCAAATTTTAACTGCGGAAATTGATGAACTACCATGGCCAGCATCTCCAGTGTATCCGGCCTCAGGGTATCATCTGAATCTACATACAGCAGGTACCCACCCTTTGCATAAGAGGCAGCCCTGTTGCGGTTGGGATAATCGCCCAGATTTTTTTCATTAACATATAACCGTATCCGGCTGTCTTTTTGCCGGTAAGTTTCCGCAATTTCCACCGTTTGGTCTTTTGAACCATCATCAACAATGATAAGCTCCCAATGATTGTAGGTGGAATTGATCACCGATTCAATGGCCTCCGCTATGAATTGCTGCCTGTTGTAGGCGGTCATTAAAACCGAAATCAATACTGTATCGCTCATTTACATTAAAACTTTTGCCGCACAAATAAAACATTTCCCATATCCCATCCCTTTGGGATGGCCTCTATAACTACCTTAAACCCCTGTTCTTCCAAAAATATACGGTAGGCATCATATTGCGCCACACCCTTGTAAGTTTCTCTCGTACTCACTTCGGTATGGATAACTGAAACTCTTCCCAGTATTTCCTTACTCTCCTTAAGCATATTCAGTTCATACCCCTGCATATCAAGCCAAAGCATATCAACCTTAGAGATGTTATACCTTTGTGCCCAACTGTCGAGCGACTCCGTTTCTACAGAAATTCTTTTTTCAAAATAGGTATCGGGGTGATCGGCCAGGTGCAATTTAGGTTCCAGCAGCGAGCTTGACCCATCTGAGCCGCCCTCACTTACAAACATATCCATGGTTCCCTTCGTGTCTGCAAGTGCGATCGGGTAATACCTGATATTATCATACTTGTGAGGCCTGTTACATAAACGTTTAAATAAACCAGGAACCGGCTCAAATGAATGAAGCGTCCCTTTTCTGAAAAGATTGGCAAGTGCTACTGTATCTGCGCCGTCATGAGCGCCACAGTCAATGATAACGGCATTTGCCGGAAGGTACCTTCTTAAGATGCTTTTAGAAATATTTTCATTCCATACGGGCGGCATGGCAAGTTTTTCAAATAAAATTCTCTTTATATGAAACCTGGCAGAATTAAATATTCTAATCATACTACTTTAGGCGTGATGTGGATAATATCAGTATCAACAAATACCCGGAAATCTGGTTTTATTAAATGTACTTTCCGTCTGATAGCCTTAATGGTAGGGTAATCATCTTTTCCCGTGAATAATCTTGCGTCATCTATTAATATCAAAGGCTCTACAGATGAATGAAGTACTATATCAAGCTCATTTTCTATCGGAGTGTTCTTGTCCCCTTTTGCAGTTTTAATAAATTCTTCCTTTACAAAAAACTCAGATGAATAATGGCCATCTAGCCAGAATAATACCCTTCCATCTTTTTATTTAATAGCTCTGCGAGCATTCCTTCCACTGTCACCTTGAACAATTTGCACATTGGAATCAATTGAAACCTTGAAAAAGCCTTTTCCGCCAATTCCTCACTCAGTTCAATTGAGATTATTTCATCAAATTTATCTTTGAAATATTCAACAGTATCTCCAAGAAATGTTCCTGTTTCAATAAATAATTCCGGTCGAAATGGCTCCCCGTAACTCTCTATCACCTTTCTCTTTATAGCCTATGTCCGGAACTGTTTTTTCTTTCAGCAACAGGAATTCAGATGTTTAATTTTCTTTAAAATATTTATCATTTTTTAACATTATTTAAATTTTTCTTTAAGTAGTAGTAAGGGTCTTTCTATATATTTATAAGATACCGATGCAATTGCTATTGTCAACATTGTGTATACTGGCAATTTAAATACCCAGGAATGGAACTCAATTTTCGAAAGTGTATTTAGTTTACTAAAATCAATGCTACTCCATACAGGATTAAATAAATACTCAGAGCAATAATATCCAACCAGGTTATGGTAAAATTTTTCACATAACCAATTCTCCCTTTATACATTTTAGTTTTTTTTGCTGCAGCAAAGAGTCGAACCAGCCAATTTGAAACGATGAAGTATAGGCAGCCACCACTAAATAGAGGTTCAAAAGACTCCATAGTACAATCTGATTGTTCAAAGAAAAAGATATACTCGTGATCAAAATAAGTAACAAAACAACAGCATCGCCAAATTTAAAATTAACTACTTTGAGATAGGCGGGCCTGTACTTCAGGATAATGGCCCCTATTGCACCCATACTTAACGGAGCCATATTAGTAAGTAAACTGACGTAATTGTACTTAATAAGCCCAAAAACATCAAAAAGAAGCTGCGAGCATGCAACAAGATAAATTAGTGTACAAACCAGTATCAGGTAATGATACTTCCCCCTCAATCCTAAGATCACGAAGGGGAAAAATAAGTAAAACTGCTCTTCCACCGCAAGGCTCCAGAATGGCCTGAAAGGATCATTTGGGAAATCAAGATATGCTAATTGATAATTATAGGTGTAAGTCAGCAAATAAGGGAGCCTTTCAAAGACATTTGGAGTATTTATCAAACATAATACAGCAATCGTAAGATAATATATCGGAAAAATCCGCAGGCTCCTTCTTGCCAGAAAATTCTTTAGTGCCTTGCCAAATGAAGTATTAACAGAATTTATTAATATTGATGTTATCAAAAAACCGCTTAAAACAAAATAACAGGTTACCGCCGTAAAATCCAGCAGAAATTGGGCGCCCTAAAAAATCTGCAAAATGCTCTAACAATACCATAAGTATTGCCACACCTCTTAGCCCGTCAAGTCTTGGAGCATATTTCATAAATATCCCTTTTGGAACCGATGCTTTAGCAATGCTAAAATTCTTTGTGCCAAAAGGGAAAATCTATGTTTCTTATCCCGTAGCCAGAGTGTTGCAACCGGTTTTTTATTTTTCCTGTCTTCAACAATAAAAAAAAGAAATTCTTCAAGCGCCTCCGAAGTAATTTCCGGGGGAACCTTGTTGTTTCTGAACCATGGCTGCGCAGCCATCTGCAAGTATTGCTCTTCATCCTTATCAAGCGAAAGTATCTGCTCAATGGCCCGTTGATAATCGTTTCTATCCTTAACAGAAATGAAACTTGCTTCATTAAAGTCTTCTCCCACACGGGGATTGCCCCAGTAAATGGGTATGCAGTTCGAAAACATGGGCTCCACCAGTTTTTCGGTGGTATAACCGGTGAAGGAAGAGTTTTCGAAGGATATCACAAATTTGTAGTCCTTAATAAATGTAAGTTTATCTTCCACCGCATACCCGATATTATTCAAATACCGACCGCCAGAATCCACTTTTTTGTACTTGCATAGTTCATGAAAAAAATCGATGCGTTCCTTTGCATCGGCATTGGATACCAGCATACAGCAAAATTTAGATTTTTCCCGGAACGCATCCAGGTTTTTGGGAACTGTTAAACGTTCCGGTTGCCAGCCTGCCCAAATAGGGTGGCGTTTATGCCGGGGGTTATCTGCAACGTAATCAGAGTCCAGCACATAATCAGCAATATCCCAATTGGCCCGTTGGTTTTCCCAGCCTAAAAAAACCCGGTGGCATTTGTATTTCAGGTAGTCGTGCCTGCCATTGTAAGGATGTGTAAAAAAGAAAAGTTCCGGATCATCCGAAATCTCCACCTGATACTTTTTAGAAAGTGCCCGGGTAAAATAATTGTCCTCCTTTTTGAAAGAAGGCCAAAAATAACCGAAGTTGACCCTGAGCGTTTGCACTTATATAGCCTTTTGTTTTTTAGCAATGGACAAGGAAGCAAAAAGCAGGAATTTTTTCTTCATGAGCAGTTTCTTTTTAAACCCCTGCAGGCCTGCCAGTTCTTTTTCCTTGTACTGGAAAAAACCGGGATTTATTTTCCTCAATGCTGCGGCAAACAGCTTTGTACGCTCCAGGGGATTGCGCTCCGCCTGTTTTGCCAGGCGCTGCAGTTTGGGAAGGACTGCATAATAAAGTCCCCTTCGCAACTCAGCATTACAGGCTTCTACACCGGCTATTGTATTTCGTTCGGTGCAAAAGCGGTTAAACCCGTCAAACAAAAGATTATTTTCCCTTACTGCATCATGTGTGGCAGTTCCCATTACCGATGCTGCATGTACGCGGTATTGATAAAGCGGAAGTTCTGTGCTCACAATTTTTTTTGTGTACTGAAAATAACAGAGGTTAAAGAGCAGGTCTTCGTACACCTGCATGTCTTCATTAAAAAAAAGTTTATTATCCCGGATGATATTGGCTAAATATATCTTATTCCAGTTGGCAAAATCGTATTTGAAACGCATCAGCTTCACCAGGGCGGCTTCCCGGTTAGCTGCCGCATCGAAGGTTTTGCTTTTTAATGTAAGCCGAATATGCTTACTGCCATCGGGTTCCCAAACCTGCACATTACAAACAGAAAGATCTGCGTCCTGTTTCACCGCATTAGTATAAAGCGTTTCGAGCATTGCAGGCTCCAGCCAATCGTCGGCATCGGCAAAGCCAATATATGCAGCTCTTGCCGCTTTGATACCCTTATTCCGGGCGGCACTTACGCCCTCATTTATTCCATTGATATATACGATCCTGGGATCTGCTGCTGCTAAAGAGGAGATGATGACGTGGCTTCCATCGGTGCTTCCATCGTTTATAATGATAATCTCAATATTGGGCAGGGTTTGTTGTTGTACAGATCTTATACATTCTGCCAGGTATGCAGCAGCGTTGTAAACAGGAATAATTATTGAAACTAAAATATTATTCATTGCATTGCATGAATTATTTGATGAAGGGCAGTATTAAATTTCAGCAAAAATTTCCTTGACAGAATAAGTTGATTTACTTGATAGAAATTTCACCCGCTCACCAGTACTTTTTTAAACAATATCTCGATATTGCTTGCTAATGCTCGTTTACGAATCGCTATTGTTTCATTTGTCCAAGCTCCCGTTCCAGATCCTCTTCCCATTTAAATGCCAGTAGAAGTTTTACCATGAACATAAATTGGATTTGATTTAAACTGAATTGAGGCGATGGGGCTCATAAGGCAGAGCAAATAAAAAAAATCGAAATAAGCAACCAAGTTAACAATGTAAAGTGAGCTTCTTCGATAACTTTTCAAAAAAGTAAAATTTAATATGCCGAAATAAAATCTTTGCTTCGGATATTGAAAAACTTTTTTTAAAATTAGATTGCTGAACGTAAGTGGGAGTGTTTGGTATTCCACCTGATTAATGAGTACTTAACGCAATTTAAACCGACATTAATTAATTCAGGAAAAAATTACTCATTAACAAATCAGATCCAACAGACGTTTAGCAACAGCTACAGGAGAATAATTATCCAAGGCCCAACTTCTACCCTTTTGTGAAATTTCTGAAATGCGTGTTTCGTCAGATAGAATTTTATCAACCTTAGAACAATCATTAAGATTAATACCTAAGTAATGGGTTTTATTCACCGGCAAAACGGGGATATTCATGCCATATTTTTCAAATTCAAAATGGACAGTACAGCTACCTGAGGCCAATGATTCCCAAAATCTCCAGGAATCAAATTGATATATCCTGTCATAAGAAAGAAATTGATATTTTTTGTCAAACAGGTCTATAAATCTGGACACAGGTCCTTTAGCACCGCTATATTTGGTCTGAAAATAACCGCCTGTTGCATTTACAATCATACTTTCCCCCAATCTTTTATAAAAATTAGGGTTATGTCTTCTTCCCGTTTGTTTCCAATACAATAAATCCTTACCGGAAAAATTATTATCATCCATATTGTCAATAGTAAAATCTTGAGGATAATATTTATAGAAATAACCCATACACCTGGATTCTGCTAATGACCTCCCCTGGTGCGGCACCCGAAAATTTGACAATGTTACTTTCTTTTTCTCAGAAGTTAGCAGGGGGTTTACGGCTTCAATAATACGTCGTGTAAGCCCAAATTGCCAGGGGGAAAAATTAGAAGGATATTTATACTTATTGCAGAAATGTGATTTAAGTACATGATCTACCTGCCTGATTTGTTTTAGATATCCTGGAGTAAGTAGGCCATCAGAAGCATCAATAAATATTAGCTTATATTTTCGTTTAACGTCAAAAAGACCTTTTGGCAACAAATCAGTTCTACAATAATCATAAATCCAGGAGGAAAAAATTACTACATCAAAATCATTCAAATCAACGGGATTTAGCTCCCTAATCAGAAATCGGTCTTCCTGCCATCCGGTTCTCCAATAATTAACATTGCCGTAATAATCTATACCGAGTTCCTGAAATCCCTCCGCCAATGCAATAATTTGATGTTCATAGCCAGCCCTGTCTGCCGGCCCATGAGGAAAACAAATAAAATAAACTTTCAAAATATTACTACTTTATCAAAACTTCGAATCACGAACGGGTTAAATATCTCTTTATACATTTCGCATATTCAAATATGCCAGCTTTTTTGAGCATTCTTCTCATTACCACAGGAAATTTTCTACAAACGTTTATTCGCAAGATTATTATCTCTAAAATCAATTTTTTAAAAATAAAGGGTAGAGAGGATGGCTGCTTTACCGCTCTATTAGACCATCCATTTAAACCCCAGTTTTCAAATATTTTATAATTCTTTGTTCTCAAAAACAAGCTCAGCATTTGCTTGTCTTTTATATGAATATTCTCGTATATAATTTCAGAAATAGAAAATTTATTAAAATTAATACTTCTTATTATTTTATCATCATATCCTTCTGCATCAATAAAAAGCAAATCTAGTTTCCAAAGATTATGCTTATTTAAAAGTTCGTTCACCGTATAACAAACTACCGCCTCCTCAACAATATCATTCTCAGGAAACCCATGAAACAATACATGTTCTTTACTTAGTGAAGCTACTTCGTAATTGGGGGCATTACTTTTTGCATAAAAAAAACTTATTTTCTCTTGTGTTGGGTGGGCTGAAATTGCAACCGGCTCAATAATAATTGAAATATTTTCGTAGCATTTTTGCAGTTGAGAATGAAGAATGGATAGCGGCTCAACTAAAACAACTTTTCCCAACTTATCCTTATTATCATAAATTATGTGGGTCAAATCATCACTTCCTCTGTTAGCCCCTATTTGTAGAATATTCATGGTTCTGCTTAGTATTAAGTTAATTCAAAAAAAATACCTTACTAAACTTATTTAATTTTATTCAGAAATAAATCAATGTCAAAAAAATCAGCTTCAATTCTTTTCAGTTTCTCCTCATCCCAATTCCACCATTTAAGTTGCAGCAGGCGATTAATAATATCATCACTAAAACGGTACTTGATAATTTTTGCAGGCACTCCCCCCGCAACAGCATAAGGAGGAATATCATTTACCACTACTGCTCCGGCCCCTATTACTGCTCCATCTGCGATGGTAACGCCATCCAGGATGGTCACATTTGCGCCAATAAATACGTCATTGCCAATCACAATTTTTTTACGTTCCTGTATCTTGTCTTTTTCTGTGAGGCTAAACCCATTTTGCTTAAGGGTTGAATAAAACATGGGGCTGGTGGATATCCCATTGAGCGGATGAATACCATATCCACAAAAAAAGTTGGGCCCTATTGAACAGAATTTACCAATTTGCGACAGCGATATTGCCGAATTGACCGCCACATAGGTATAGTCGCCAATACTTGTATCGGATACCGAATAGGGCGGGTAAAGTTTAGCTTTTGCAGATATTTGGGCATTATGCTGTCCTGAATTAGCGGATACATCCCCTGTTTTAGTTTTTACCGAATGGTAAAACAGCCTCAAAAAACTTTTTACTCCAGCATAGAATCTACCAGGTACAGAAAGGCGTTTTTTTCCCGTAACTTTTTCTCTAAAAAAAGTATCGATGTCTTTTCGCAAAGCCATATCTTCCCTGATTGTTTCTTTTTTTATTTCAAGTGAACTTGAAATCTCACCGTTAAAAACATCCATTTCAATACAATGAACACCGGAATTATCCATACCTATGTTTTGCACAAGAGATTTAGAGGGGAACAAAGAAATCCCACCTGCTGCCAGCCAGGAAGCATACCATTTAACAGCCCATGTATAGATACTGCCGGATTTATTAGCAAGCAACTGATCGTGAAAATAAGCACCGCCTTCAATATCGAATTTTTTTATTCGTTTTTTTGAAATCCAGTATTCCAGGTGTGTATCCGCATCATGCTCGTAAAACTTCCAGGCCCTTGCCCAGGTGCCCCAGCCCCAGCAGGCCATGATTTTAAGAAATACCGAGGTTTGAGGGGTATGTACCTTATGTGGATAGATATAACCACTCACCTGCATTACCTTATTATCGGCTGCATAAATTTCCAATGCCTCATTCATATACTTCAGGAACCCCGGCAACGGTATGACATCGTCTTCTAAAACTATAATTTTCCCATGCTTTTTTACAATTTCAGTTACGCCTGAAATTATGGAATCTGCCAGGCCGGCATTTTTCTCTTTTTCAATAAATACCACCTGCCCGCACCATTTTTCACTTTTGGCAATTTTTCGTGTTTCATCAATCCTGCTTAATTCATAAGCACCTGCATTTTCTTTTGGCCCATCTGCAAAAATATATAATACACTGTTCGCCGAAAGTTCATTGCCTTTCAGGGCGTGCAGGCATTTTTTGGTATGCTCAGGCCTGTTATAAATAAATAAAGCAATCGGCGCTAACATGCTATTTATAAACTAAGATCATTTATTGATATCCTGCCTTATTACTTCTTCAGCCAATAGCTAATGGCTAATTTTAAAAAGCCGGGGCTGGCTGTATTTTTAAAATGTTTCCAAAGAATAGCAACCGCCTCCTTTTTTCTGTCCTTATCAACCAGCCACCTGAAATAAGTAAATAAACTTCCGTAAATAATTTTTTTAGGCAGGTAGGGTCCGAAATTTTTTAAAACAATAGTTTCCCAATCCTGCCAAAATTTTTCATCCAGCTTATTTGCGCTGAATCCGCCCGAATGGTATTTCGATATTATATGCGGAATATATTTTTTTCTAATATTGCCGTTGCAAAAAAACCGGATATTTAATTCATGGTCTGATGCAATTTTATAATCGGTGTTATAATTACCATATTGTCCGAAAAGCGTTTTCCGGTAAAAAATACGCTGGTGGTTGATATTGGCCTGGATAAAAACTTCCGGGGTCCACTCTCCTCTTTCTGGTTTTCCTTCTGGTACCCAGAGGCAATCGCCGTATACAATGTCATGGTCAGCTGTGAGGTACAGGGCAACATCTTTCAAGGTATTTTTTTCATACAATTCATCATCGGCCCCCATAAAATAAACCCACTCCCCTTTTGCCAATGCAATACCTTTATTCATGGCATCGTATATGCCGTTGTCTTTTTCGGAATTAACCCTCAGCAAGCCAGGTTGCATATCAAATTCCAGGCAAATCTGCACTGTTTGATCCCTCGAATTATTATCCATAATAACAACTTCGAAATCAATAAAGTCCTGGCCAGCTAAAGAAGAGAGGCATTCCCTGATTGTGGCAGCAGAATTAAAACTAGGTATTACAACAGTAAGCAAAGGCATTTTCAGGAGAAATCAGCATCTTTAATAACTTCATTAAGAATGGAAATATGCCGTTTCATAGTATAGTTTTCGAGTATATGGTTCCGGGCATTCTTGCCAAGCGACTTGGCTAAATCCCTGTTTTCGTAAAGTCTTATCATACGGTCCGCCATCCCACTCACATCCCCTTCATCAACCAGGAATCCCGTAATACCCTCTATTACAACATCAACAATACCTTCATGATTTGTTGAAACAACAGGTAATCCAGCCAAGCCAGCCTCCAGAATAGCAACAGGAGTTCCTTCTGCATCGCCATTCAAAGCTGTTATAGAATGCTGTAAGAAACAAAATGAATTCCCCATTAAACCAAGCACCTCCGTCGAAGAAAGCGCCCCCTTAAACGCTACATTTGAAAGCCCCCAAATTTTTGCCAGCCGCATACATACTTCGCTCAGATCGCCAGCCGTAATATGATTTCCGGCCATTATAAGTTTTGCCTCCGGATATTTTTCTGCTAGAATTTTAAACGCAGCCAGGGTGAGATAAGGGGCTTTCTTGGAAGTGAACCTCCCTACAGCAAAGAAAGTTATTACTTGCCGATTGTATTGATTGTCAAGGTATATTTCAGAAGGGCCGCAAGGATTGTATATGATTTTCTCTCTATCGGCACCTAACAGAACCAGCTTCTCTGTCATGGAATGCGAAACAGAGATGATTTTTGCGCTCTTCCTGAACATTTCTGCGTAGCCTTTTTCATACAACGTAGTAATATCCGTTTTATGGGCATCATAGCCATGAAAATGAACCACGAGTGGCAGCTTTAAATAGCTGCAAATAGCTGTCATCGCCACACCCGAAGGCCCATACTCTGCAAATACCAGATCGATTTTTTTACATTCCAGAAATTTTATGACTGCGAGTTGAGCGTCGCTGAATTTAGTTTTTAAAAGACCAGCATTTTTTAAAATTCTTGAAAAAAAATTACTTGAAAATTTCAATGTACCATCTGTTGAATGAGTGGGCAAATAGCCACCATACAGGGTAAATACCTTTGCATCCAAACGCTCAATATGTGCCCGGACAAATGTTTCTGAAGCAGAATTTGAATTTGGAGAAATCAATGCCACATTAATATCCATCATGCAAGTCCCTCCTTTACTTTCTTTTTTCTGCACACAAATATTAACTGATGGGCAAGCATTTTTGAATAAAACCTAAAACGTGGTATAACCAGTCTTTGGCCAGTTGTTTCAGATACAGCCTGAGAATTAGTAAACCCATGGCTTACAGGATAAATTTTTTCCAGAATAAACCCAGTGTTTTTAAGCTTGAGAGTAAAGTCGTTCGGGGAATAAAACCCTCGCCAATCCGGGTGAACTTTAAAAGACCCACCTTTCATCATTTGCATTATCCGTGAAATGTGATTCATATTAAAGTAGCTTGCAATCAATATCCCATTATCAGATAATATATAGTTAATCTTTTTTAAAAATAAATCTAAATCTTCAATATACTCGAGCAAACCCGAACAGGCCACAAGAGGAGTGCCATGTACGGATACTGGTAGTTCGGAATGATTAAAATCACAATGATGAAAGTCAAAATGATTAGAAGTTTCAGGCATCGTAAAATCACAACCCGTATACTTTATCCCTGGGGTTAATTGGCCAAGCTTGCCTTTTGGCGCAGCCCAAATCCACATATGATTCTGGCGAAATCCTATTAATCAATGCTGCTACTTGTCGTAACCTCAAATGAGGTACATCATATTTATTGATATCTGTCTGCCACCGTTCCTAGCAATTTTATTCATTTGGTCTGTAATATATTTTTTGTGATCGAGATCGATTCCCTTGCAGATGTGTCCATTCGGTCCAATATTGCAGGTAAGGAAAGTCTTATTTGCTCGATCTTAGTTAAAAAATTCTTTGTACAACTAATCCATTCTTCAACAGGCATGTCAAATGATACCTGGAATTCTTTAAACCCCATAGAACTAAATATCCCTTCTGTTTTATCCTCATACCCAATACCCATTGCAGCCGTACCTCCAAGCATACTTAATAAGGCCCCATGCAAACGCATCCCAATAAATGCATCGTATTTGGAATACGCCTTTATCAGGTCTTGTGTATTGTAACGTAATTCATCTACTTTACATCTTGCCCTGTAAACATCAGGCAACTTTTCCAATATTTGCCTCGCATATACAGAGTCATCAACATAACCACTAACCCCATGGCAAGTAGATAAAAAACATAACTCCCTGTCTTTGTCATTAAGGAGGTAAGAGCAAAGCTTTACTGCTTTTTCAATTGTATCAGCAATTTTTGAATCAATTAATGGCCAACTCCTAAAACATAAGACAATTGATTTAACCGGGCCTGACTTAGCTGAATAAAGTCCCGGAAGTAAACTCCTTAGCATAAAAGCTGCATCGGAACTTAAATAAATATTTGAGAGGCCGGGTGCACAATCATTTAAATATTTTTGAGAAATTTTTTCCCTCAAAATAATTAAAAACTTCTGAATTGCGTATTTATGCTGGTAATTGAGTCTTTTTTCCAGAATGGGCCGACTGACTGAGCAAAAAGTACAACTGGTTTCTTATATTCAAATGCAAGCAAAAAACCATTTAGCCTCCCTTCGAGTGGATAGTGGTCATGCAGAAATCCTCCGGGAGAAGACACGATCAAATCTGCATTCCTATACCGCCGTTTAACTCTTGCTTCATCAGCACTGGCAAATACAGGAAACAGGGTCGTTCATGCCTGTATTAAACATGTTTTTCAGCAGAAGCCTTATTTTATAAAATAGTTTATCCTTAATTGTTTTTCTGGCGGTCGGTACAAACTCGAGGTCTGTATCAAACTCAATATCTTTCACCAGGGCGCTTACGGTTGGTATTAGAGCAAAGAACACAGATATGTGCATCGGAATATGTTTGCTTTAAAGCCAAATAAGCAGCCCTTAGTAAAGCTTCGTCTCCTCCATTTAAAGGAACAGAATTTGTGATAAGTATATTCACCCAGTTTTCCTTTTTGCCACAGTTTGGTATAACGCAGCTATTTCTTCACTGCTTTTATCAGAATAAAAGTAGTCCAAAACGCTTACAAATCTTTGAATTAGGATCCAGAACGGCTTTTTAAATATTTGAGGAAGCAGGTACCATTGCATCCTGAAAAAGTGCCATCGAAGCAGCAGCAAATCCAATGAGTCCCCTGTGTTCAACAATCTCCCACCCATTATCCTTTATAATCTATTGGAGCCCAGATGCTGTCCAGCGCCAATAGTCATTGGGGTCTGGATGATAGTACCAGAAACTATGCATTGAAATTAACAATAAGCCGTCATCTTTGCATATCCTGTGCGCCTCTCTTAAATAATTCTCGGTCGAGACCTATGGTCAAGAACCTGGGTTGAAATAATAAAATAACATACTCATTCTAAATATCCATTTTCCCGAATCAATATCCATAAGCAGATTGGCATTTTTATTAATAGAGATATCGGCCCCAAGATACGAAGCGAGTTTACCTTCGAATAAATGCTTATATGATATGGTGTATTGCCGGATACCTGCTATTATAGCTTTTTCATCAAACAGGTACTTTGTTACTAATTCCTCTATGGATTCCCTCAGTTATAAAAGTCCAACATACTTGGAATTCGGCCATTTGGGATACAATCGGTCATTCATTTATATATTCATCAATATTTTTTACAGCCCAGTTTGATTCTTCAATATATGTGCAGCTATCCTCCTCCCATGGATACTTCCTGCTTCTACCAAACATTACAATTTCAAACGGGCATATTTCTTCCAGCAAATCCCATTTGTTTCCTGTTTTAAAGTCTGCAAAATGTATCGTAAGACTGTATTTACCCTGGTAAGTCTTTATTGCTGGTATTGTACATATAATCTCATATAAGCCTGGCTCCCTGCAAAAAGCAGTTTCATCGTCATACAACCAAAGTTGCACAACAGGCACTTGAAGTCTGTTAAAAATCTGAAGAGAAATAGCAGCTTGTTCAATTGACAAAGGGGTATTGATTTTTATTTTTAATCCTCATTATCTCCCCATTCCTTTGTACATTGTTTGGTTCAGAAGTTATAAGTTCTACTCCAACAATATTTGGTCGGTCAGTTGCAGTCTGAGCTTCATATTGCATACTGGAATCTTTTCCAGTTTTAAGTAATTAGTAATCGCGGTTCGGGTGTCTGTGTTGCAAACAATATTTCCATTTTGCATTAGAAGGCAGCGATCTGTCAGCGTAGAAACCGCCTGCATATTATGGCTCACAAACAACACCGTTCTTCCTTCCCGGCCGCTTACATCCTTCATTTTACCCAGCGCTTTTTTCTGAAATTCCGCATCGCCCACGGCCAAAACCTCATCTACGATCAGTATTTCGGGCTCCAGGTGTGCCGCCACGCCAAAAGCCAGGCGCACATACATGCCGCTGCTGTAGCGTTTCACCGGTGTATCAATATAACGTTCCACCCCTGCAAAGTCAACGATCTCGTCGAACTTGCTTTTTATTTCCTGTTTGGTCATGCCCAGGATGGCGCCGTTCAAAAAAATATTTTCCCGGCCGGTAAGTTCCGGGTGAAAACCGGTACCCACTTCCAGCAGGCTGGCCACCCGGCCCCTTATTTTGATATTGCCCGTGGTGGGCGTGGTGGTGCGGCTGAGTATTTTAAGCAGGGTGCTTTTACCTGCGCCATTCCGGCCAATAATGCCCAGCACTTCTCCATGCTTCACTTCAAAATTGATATCACGCAGCGCCCACACATATTCGCTGCTCCCTTTTTCTGTACGGTCATTTGCATCCCCAATCATTAAATAAGGATCTTCCTTACCCCGCATACGGTGCCAGGCCCGGTTAAGATCGTGTGCAAGCGAACCGGTACCCACGGTTCCCAGCCGGTACTGTTTTGAAATATTTTCTGCTTTTATTACGATGTCTGACATGAGGTATAAATACTAAATACTAAATTCTAAATACTAAATTCTAAATCACTAAATTCTAAACCCTAAACTCTAAACCCTAAACTCTAAACCCTAAACTCTAAACCCTAAACTACTAAACACTAAACCCTAAACTCTAAACCCTAAACTCTAAACTCTAAACCCTAAACTCTAAACCCTAAACTCTAAACCCTAAACTCTAAACCCTAAACTCTAAACCCTAAACTCTAAACCCTAAACCCTTAACCCTAAACTCTAAACCCTAAACTCTAAACTCTAAACCCTAAACTCTAAACCCTAAACTCTAAACCCTAAACTCTAAACCCTAAACTCTAAACTCTAAACCCTAAACCCTAAACTCTAAACCCTAAACTCTAAACTCTAAACCCTAAACTCTAAACCCTAAACTCTAAACCCTAAACCCTAAACCCTAAACCCTAAACCCTAAACCCTAAACCCTAAACTCTAAACCCTAAACTCTAAACCCTAAACTCTAAACCCTAAACCCTAAACTCTAAACCCTAAACTCTAAACCCTAAACTCTAAACCCTAAACTCTAAACCCTAAACTCTAAACTCTAAACCCTAAACTCTAAACCCTAAACTCTAAACTCTAAACCCTAAAACTCACTAAACCCTAAACTCTAAACTTAAACCCTAAACTCTAAACCCTAAACTCTAAACACTAAACTCTAAACCCTAAACTCTAAACCCTAAACTCTAAACCCTAAACCCTAAACCCTAAACTCTAAACCCTAAACTCTAAACTCTAAACCCTAAACTCTAAACCCTAAACTCTAAACCCTAAACTCTAAACACTAAACTCTAAACCCTAAACTCTAAACCCTAAACCCTAAACTCTAAACCGTATCCATAAAACTCCTCTCCACCCGGCTGAAAATGATGAGGCCAATGAAAAGCATTACGGCAATAAATCCTCCGCTGTATAAAAGCCCGGCTGCATCCACTGTTCCTTTTTCGAAAAGCGCATAGCGGAAACCTTCTATGATAGGCGTAAGCGGGTTCCATTTTATCCAGGATGCATACCACATTCCCTTTAAATAAGAAAGCGGGTAGGCGACCGGAGCTGCATACATCAGCAATTGCACCGCAAAGCCAATAAGTATATTAAAATCGCGGTACTTGGTTGTTAAAGAAGAAATGATGATACCCAGACCAAGGCCAAGGCCTGCCATCATGAGCACCAGGAGCGGTATCAGCAGCCAGCTCGTACCAAAATGCATATGGCCGGATTTGATTCCGTAAAAAATGATCAAGGCCAGCAATAAAAGGAACTGGATGCCAAATTTCACCATATTGCTGATCACCGTGCTTAAGGGGATCACCAGCCTGGGAAAATAAACCTTCCCAAAAATAGCCGCATTGGCCACAAACGTAGAAGAAGTGGCCGTAAGGCAGGAGGCAAAATAATTCCAGATGGTGATCCCGCTCATAAAAAACAGGAGCTTGGGTTCAATACCATCGGTGGGGATATTGGCAATTTTGCCAAAAACGAATAAAAAAACAAGGGTGGTAAATATGGGTTGAATAAAATGCCAGAGCGGGCCCAATACCGTTTGCTTGTACTGTGCAACAAAATCCCTGCGCACGAAAAGCATCAGCAGGTCCCTGTACCGCCATACTTCCCGCAGGTTCAGGTCCATCCAGCCCGCTTCTGGTTTTATAACGATGTCCCAGCCCGCTTCGGTCGTTGCTATATTTTTAGTTTCAGGCTGCATGGCCTAATACATCAGTTTTTAGTAATTCATTGAGCAGGTTATTGATCTGCATTTTATACGTTTCATAACCAAAATGTTCCATCAATAATTTTCTTTCGGGCCAGCGGTAGGCCTCACCGTTTAGCACGTCGCCGATACCGGCCATTATTTCATTTACATCAGAGGGGGTTACCAGGCGGCCAAGTTTACCATTCAACAGTGCATCCACCGAACCATCGGCATTGCCCGCCACTACCGGTAAGCCGTAATACATGGCCTCTATAAAAACAATACCAAAACCTTCCTTGGTACTGGGCATCACGTATACATCGCTCATCATAAAATGGGCTGCCAGTTCCTCATCGGGTATAAAGCCCGCCATGATCACGCGGCCTTCCAGCCCCAGCATTTTTGCCTGGTTTTCTATTTTATTTTTTTCTTCGGCATCATATTTCCCGGCCAGCAGATATTTGATATCGGGCCTGTTTAGCCGGCTGATGGCCTCTATCACTTTATCGTATCCTTTGTATTTTTCCTTGCTCGAAAGCCGGGTAAGCGTAAACACTATTTTGTTGCCGGGCTGTATACCGTACCGTTCATAAAGAGAATTTGGTATTTCAATATTTTGCGGGCTCGCCAAAAATGGGTCAAGGCAATTATTGATAACGGTGCAACGCTCTTCCGAAAATTGGTGATCGGCCATTACCCTGTTTTTTGTATAACTGCTTACGGCCAGTACCCGATCAACACAGGAAAGCATTTTTTCTTTACTGCCCGGCAGTTTACCCCATATTTCAATGCCATGGGCCATTAATATGATTTGCGTGGAAGGGGAAAGTTTTTTTATAAGCCAGGCTGCCGGCAATAAATTAATATGACTTAAGATGACCAGCCTGGCCGAGATCCCCTGTTTTACCGCCTCGGCAACAAAAAATGCCTTCTTTGCCGAAAACCCCCTGAAATACTCTGCAGGAAAATATTGATTATGCTCTGCATCAGCACTGGCATCGTGCATACAAAAGACCCTTATCTTTTTTTGATATTGCAGGCCGTACTCGAACAGTGATTTACCTGCCACCCTGCATACTTTTTCTATACCACCTGTGGCAGAAAACACTTTTAAGGTGAGAAACAGGATATCAGTTTGCATGAAGACGGTTGTGGATGATGAGCAGTGATAATAATTGCGACCAATGCATCCTTCCAAGCAGAAAATCCTGGTAACTTTTTTTTGTTTGGGTATTGCTTTGGGCCACTGTTTCTTTTACCCAGCTGCTTTGTGCAAACCATTCTGCAAACGGAAAACTGAACCCCATCTTGGGCCTGTTCCAGATGGCCTCCGGCAATTCATTTTCAAATGATTTTATGAGGAGCTGTTTGGGTTGCTGCCGGTTGTATTTCATTGATGAGGGTATGGAATAACAAAGTTCCGTAAAATCATCATCCAGGTAAGGTACCCTTATTTCCACACCATGGGCCATGCTCATTACATCGGCATCCCTCAACAGCTGGTTTTGCATGTAGAGGTTCATTTCCATCCAGCTGGCCTGGTTCATCTTGTTTAATCCACTGATATCGGGGAGCGCCGGGGTATCATTCAAAATTTGCCATACCTGCTTTTCGGAAGCATCCAGTTGCCGGGCAATTTCATGCGGGGTAAATTGTCCCCGCAGAAACAGGTAGATGCCTTTAATGCCATCGAGTTGCAGGTACGACATCCGCTTATATTTTCTTTTACTGATAGCAGTTCCTGCTTTGAGCATTACAGCAGGCGATTTTTGCAGGGCAGCCGCTATGTTAATGCGCCTGAAGGAAGGATAGCCGCCGAGCAATTCATCGGCGCCAATACCCGACAATACCGCTTTTAATCCCTGCTTCCTTGCATACTTACTGATAAACCAGGTATTGATACCATCGCAACTCGGCAGGTCCATCTGCTGCAAAATATCAGGCAATGCATCAAAAAATTCAGACGATTGCAGCAGGTATTGGTTGCGGGTGCAATTTACTTTGCTGAGCAGCAGATCCTGGTATTGTTTTTCAGAATACTGGCCCTCGTTAAAATAAAGGGAAAGGCTGTTAAGGTTTTCTTTTTTCTGCTCTGCTGCTAAAAGAAACAGGATGCTTGAATCTATTCCACCGCTTAAAAAAACACCAATGGGTGCATCCGCAATGAGGTGCCGGTTAACGGAAGTACGCAAGCCCTCCTGCAGCAGCTGCGGTATTTCAGCTGCATCGAAATGGCGGTTGCTGAAACTGTAATGTTTAAAACTCTGCAGGCTCATTTGCCCTGCAGGAGCATGATAATGGATAAAGCTTCCTTTGGGAAGTGGTTTTACATTTTTACTGGTGGTAACCGGCTCGGGTAAATGGCCATAAGCCATTAAATGCACCGGCCAGGCATCATCGGTCTTTTTTCCCTGCTCCAGTATCTTAAAGGCCCGCACTTCTGAGGCAAAGCAAATACCCGAACTGTCGTTTGTATAATATAATGGTTTGATACCCGATGCATCCCTCACCAATAAAAGTTCTTTATTCTTATTATCCCAGAGTGCAAAGGCAAACATTCCTTTAAGCTTACAAAAACTTTGAGTGCCCCATTGGCTATAGGCTGCCAGGATCACTTCTGTATCTGAATGTGTTTTAAAATTGTGGCCAAGCGACTGCAGGGCTGTCTTTAATTCTTTATAATTGTATATCTCCCCGTTGAAGGAGATATAAAACCTGTTCTGGTAAACCATGGGCTGATGCCCGGCTTCAGAAAGGTCGATGAGCGAAAGCCTGCGGTGCCCTAAAACAAGATGCGCTCCGGCATTGCAGTAAAATCCCTGGTCATCGGGGCCACCATGCTGCTGTAAGAAGCACATTTCCTTAACAGCTATCCTGTATTTTTTCCTGTGGAAGTATACTATTTAAGATACCAGCAATTCTGCACATACTTTTCTAACGATACCTATGAAGGCTTTTAAAGACTGCCGGAGTATTCTGCCGTTTTAAGTAATCCAAGATCAGCTTTACTGATCATTGCTTCCAGTTCTACCCCAATGCTTTTAATACGAACCCTGGCGTAGCTGCCTTTCACCTGCAATACGATCCCTTTATAATCCATAAATATTCCATTGGTCACCACTACTTCATCCCTGATATTCAGCTTTTGACGGATAACCGTTACTTCCTGAAATTCATGCAAAAATTTTCGGATGGTTATAATTTCCTCTTCCCTTACCCGGGCAGGCTTTCCCAGCCAGTAAACAAAATTGATGATACCCGGTATTTTTTTCATATCCCAGCGGGTTCCTTCCTCCGGGCGTACAAACACGTAACCCTTAAAAAGCGGTTCCATTACGATCTTGTACCGGTCGCTCCATTTTTTTCTTACTTTGTTAAGCGGACAATAATATTCAACAGTTTTTTCTTCCAGCTGGGCAGCCACCTTTTTTTCCCACCTTGGCAAGGTATATACAACATACCAATTCTTTGATTTTTTCATAAAAAGGCAAAGCTTCGCTGTTCCTCAGTCACATGAATTTTTTTATGTGGAGGATTTTAAGTTTAACAAGATAGTATCGCCCCCGGTATCAAAGGCTGCAGTTCATTCTGTAAAGAAGCCTTACATCCTTCGCCGGAATATTTTATTGAACCCTTTTGCTATTCCAAATAAATTTTTAAAGCCAGGCAGTTTTTCGTCTTTTGTATAATACCCTCCTCCATCTTCCCCATAACCATAACCATAGCCATAACCATAACCATAACCATAGCCGTAACCGTTTCCGTAACCACCGAAACCATAATTGAATATCGAAACGCCCCGCGGCTTAATGCCATTGAACACCACACACATATTATTGAATTTGCCTTCCTTCTTCAAATTTTCGATCAGGATCAGGAACATGGCAGGAGTAACTGCATGCCGTACCACGTACAATGTGGTTTGTGCATATTTTGACAGAAGCTGGGCATCTGTTACCGGTCCTATAGGTGCCGAGTCGATAATTACATAATCAAAATTATCTTTCAGGTAATTGATCAAATCTGCAAACTTTTCTTTCCCAATAAGCTCTGTGGGATTGGGCGGAATAGGGCCAGCTG
The DNA here is from genome assembly GCA_963754695.1 of uncultured Chitinophagaceae bacterium. Taxonomy (GTDB): domain Bacteria; phylum Bacteroidota; class Bacteroidia; order Chitinophagales; family Chitinophagaceae; genus Ferruginibacter. The sequence continues at coordinate 660,246 of CAVWGU010000004.1, read as the reverse complement.
TAACGAGAGACAGATTTGGATGGTCCGGTACAGGCTTGATGATCTCTTCGATGGAAGATTTGCCGGCCAAATAACTGGTGATGCCCGGGTCTCTTTTAATATGAAGATGGCGGCTTAGTTTGGGTTTGCGTAAGTCCATTTCCATAAGCGCCACTTTTTTTCCGGTAAGGGTAATACTGATGGCAAGATTGGTGGCAATAAAACTCTTTCCCTCACCTGAAATACTGGAAGTGACCAATAATACTTTATCCGTATCATTAAAACCCATAAAGCCCAGGTTGGTGCGCATGGCCCTGAACTGTTCTGCAATGACGGTACGTTTCCCTTCTGATATGGCGATATTCAATTTAGTGGGAGACTGTACCAGCTCCGCAATGACCGGAACATGTGTTCTGTCTTCAATTTCCTTGCGGAATAGTATCTTGTTATTGAACTGTTCCTGAATTTGAACAAATAACAGAAATGCCATTAGGCCGCAGAAAAAACCGATCAGGTAAAAATTCTTGGGTATGGGCCTGATGGGGCCGTAGGAATAGGCTTTTTCGAGCACCCGCATGTCCCCGCTGGTGGATGCAGATGAAAGCGCCGTCTCTTCTTTTTTCTGCAATAAGAAAGTATAAATATTATTTTTGATGGCCTGCTGGCGGCTGATATCCAGCAATGCCATGTCTCTTGACGGCACTTCGGTGAGCAATGAATTATTTTTAGCTATGCCCTGGTTGATGGAATTACGCCGGGCACTAAATTCACTGCGGATATTATAGAGGTTTTCACGAATATCTTTTTTAATTCTATCCACCTTTTCCTCTCCTAAAACCACGCCATCACTTTTTTCGCCCCCTACCGCCCTTGCTTTATCCAGTTCAAATTCGGCTCCATATAACTCGTTAATAAGATTACCTAACACTGGATCACTTACCAGCTGCATGGAGGGTACGGTACCGGGCCTGCCCTGCTTCCTGTTCACGTAAGACTGAATATCGCTCAATACATTTAACTGAAGTTCTATATCGGTCTTTTGCTTATCCAGCTCTTTTACATTATTGAAATAAAGTGCCGCCTGTGCATTGAGATCAGTGATGCCGTATTTTACTTTAAAATTCCGGATATTATTCTGAACACTGTCAAGCTGCTGTGTTACGGCAGCAATCCGGTCTTCTATAAACTGGATGGTCTTAACGGCTATCTGGTTTTTATCCCTGATACCGGCAATATTGTACACTTCAATTAGCCGGTTAAGTACATCTATCCCTTTTACCGGAGTGGGTGTTTCCATTCTTACATCCAATACTGAACTCTGGTAAGAAGAAGGGGAAACTTTGATAGTGGAAGAGATGGAACCGGCGGCGGCCCCCACTGTAGTGAAAACAACAAAATAATTCTTTCCTGTTACATTGGTATTGTAGGCATTATTGATTACCAGCCTGTAATTGGTTCCCCCCATATTGATCACACTGCCAAAAGCTGCATAGCTTCCCATCTATTTCAACCAACTTTTTATCCCAATCTATTGAAAATTCTTTCTTGCCGGCAGCACGGATCGAATCTTTATTGATGGCTTCAAATACAATGGGTGAATTACTGCCGTACAATTCCTCTGTTTGCACATTTCCTTTATTATAAACAAGGGCGTACAGGTTAAGGTCTTTCACTACTTCCTGCATCAGGGAACTGCTCTTAAGCACCACAATCTCGTTGTCTACATTCTTTTTTTCGCCGTAGATATTCAGTGCTTCCAGTATTTTCGTTTCACTGCTCGATTTGGTGGGATCTTTAAGTAGTACTTTTGAAGCCGCCACATAAATACGGGTTTGGGAGCGCAGGTAGATATAAGTAATTGACAGGGAGATGGCAGTCAGCAAAACAAATACCGGCCAAAAAGGAAGGTACCTGTTTACAATCTGGCGCAGGATGCTGGTTTGCGGCCGCTCGTTAAAAAAATTTTCTTCGCTACTCATTAATTGTCTCTTTATCTTAAAATACGGTCCATAACAATCGCCACCAGCGACACACCGCTTACAACAAGGGCCATTGTGGTTTGAAGATTTTTTCTTTTATCTTCCTTCATCTTCCGTTCTGTGTCGGGGAATACATACACAATATCATTCGGCTGCAGGTAATACCAGGGTGATGAAAATATAGAATGATCCTGGAGGTTAACGTGCTTCACCTTTTTTTCTTCCCCTTCCTCCCGAATAATCATGATATCATTCCTTTTTGCATTTTCTGTTACGTCGCCGCTAAGTACAAGTGCATCAATCAGGGGCATCTGGTCGCCATCAATATTTAACACAGCAGGACGGGTGACCTCTCCTAATACAGTAATTTTCCTGTTAAGGTATTTGATATTCACCACCACATCTTTCATCCAGGGAGAAAGTGATTCTTTTATTTTTCCTTTAAGCTCCTTCAGCGTAAATCCTTCTGCTTTTAGTGCCCCGATTTTATGCAAGTGAATATTGCCATCGTCGCCTACAATAAATCCGTTGGCTACCATGGTACCTGTAGGAGAAACGGTGGAACCGGCAGCCTGGTTAAAAATAATATCTTCCTGCTGGCTCAGGCTGCTTACCACAATACCCAGGTTATCGCCTCTCTTTATTTTAGATTCGTACGCTGCAGTGATAAAATTTTTAAGCGTGGTATCTTTTTGAAGTGTTTGAAAATAATAGCTGTTTTTTGAAACCTTACAGGATGACAGCAGGATCATTAATAATACAGTGACATAAAAACCCGACTGGATATTTTTTCCTGTAAGTAACTGATTATTATTCCGTTTCATTCTTTTCAAACTGGTTAATATGCCCAAACCAATGGCCGGGCACTTTATACAAAAATCGTCAAAAAATATGAGATGGGAAAATGAAACAATTGGTTTGATGATAGTTTTTTTATAGCGGGTCAAACCGAAAATTGTAAAAATTGAGACATTCTGTGGTACCTGCTTAAAAAACAGCAGTATCCTTACGAATTCTATGAGTGCCTGGTTCCTCCGCCTGTAATAAACTTTGTTTTTTGCATACCTGTAATAGTTTTTCTGATTGGTTCAAATTACACAATTAATCCTTGCATACCTAAGGCTGACCTTTATTTTCAAGGAATACAAATTTAAGGGCATAATCCCGGCTTATTGACATGGTACAGATGGAAATTTCCTGCTATATCTTATGATCACCCGTTTTCCCACAATATTATTTCTGCATGTAAACATTATTTTCCTGCAGCATATATTTTTTCTATCATTTCCACCACCTTCATCCCCTCCCGGGCATTGCTGGTAATGGGCCTTGTACCTTTCAGTACGTCCACCACATTTTCAAATATAAAATGATGGTTTGCTGCCGGTCCTTTTTAAGCCTCATACTTGTTTGCAGGATTTGAATCCTCAAGCACAGGCATGGTATAGCCCTTTATATGACAGTATTCCACTTCATTCATATATTGCCCCGCCACCTTAACAGTACCCTTTTCGCCAATTACAGTAATGCTGCTTTCCAGGTTTTTATCCCAAACGGCCGTAGAGAAATGAAGGCTGCCCGCTCCCCCGTTTACAAATTCAAAGCTCACCATACCCGAATCCTCAAATTCGGTCAACCCCTGCTTTTTAAAATCATAGAACCTAGACCGGATATGCTGAATATCGCCAAAAACCCAGTAGATCATATCAATAAAATGCGAGAACTGGGTAAAAAGCGTTCCTCCATCGAGGTCCCGCCTGCCGTGCCAGTTTCCTGGTTTATAATATCTTTCATCGCGGTTCCAGAAACAATTTACCTGTACCATATAGATATTGCCCAGCAAATTTCTGCTTACAATATCTTTCAACCACATGGATGGGGGTGAATACCTGTTTTGCATCACGCAAAAAACAAGCTTTTGCTGCTCATTGGCAACTGTTATGATTTGTTCACAGCCTGCCCTGGTAAGGCACATGGGCTTTTCTATTACAACATGCTTGTGGCAGCGCAGGGAAGTAAGCGCATGTTGCTCATGGAATCCATTAGGAGTGGCTATACAAACCACATCGACCAAGGGCGAATTTTCCAGCATTTCTTCCAGGCTGTTAAAAAAAGGCACCGCACTGAACCCATCGGTAAGTTCCTCTTTTGACCTGGTATCGCAAATAGCTGCAAGCCTGCAGGCGGGATTATTACTGATCATTTCTGCATGCCGTTTGCCAATATGGCCAAAACCTGCTATGGCGAAATGGATAATTTTAGCGGTCATTTTTTTTCCTCAGCTTGTTGTTTTCCAAAATATAGTGTTCTCCTGTTTCCGGGCAGGCAGCTTCTTTATTACCGTTAAATGTTAGCCGGTGCCCGTATTCGCTCACCCAGCCTGCCTGCCGGGCCGGGTTTCCCATTACAAGCGCATAGGGCGGAACATCTTTTGTAACCACGGCTCCTGCACCTACCATTGCATACGCCCCAATAACTAGGCCACATAAAATGGTGGCATTGGCTCCAATACTTGCCCCTTTTTTAACCAGGGTTTCTTTGTATTGATCCTTACGGGATATAGCGCTTCTGGGATTCGTAATATTTGTAAATACCATGGATGGCCCCAGGAATACATCATCCTCGCAAATGACCCCGGTATAAACAGATACATTGTTCTGCACTTTTACATTATTGCCCAAACTTACTCCGGAACTTATCAGCACGTTCTGGCCAATATTGCAGGAATGGCCAATGCTACAGTCCTTCATTATATGACTGAAATGCCAGATTTTTGAGCCCGCTCCAATCCGGCATCCTTCATCTATTACGGCAGTTTCATGTGCAAAATAACTCAGCATAGTACATTCGGCTTTTGTTCTTTACCTGTTGAGCGGTAAATTTATTTAATCTTTACCACAAAGTACCGGTATGCAATTGTTTTCATTTGAATGGCCTGTAAAATTTTTATCCGGATACTTTTACTTAAACCGGAAGAGGGTATTTTAATGACGAATTTCTACAGGGAATTTTCCCTATACTTTTCTGAATTTTATTATGATCAGGAGAAATATGGCTTGTAAAAAAACAGGTCATCAGCAGCCGTATTCAAGCAGTTCTTCTATTACCAAGAACGCTTACATGACAACATAAAAGAGAAACACCTGTTTGTACAGCATGTGCAATAAACCAGCTAAAATCATGAAAGAGGGGAATGGAAGGATTATCAGGCTTTGCCTTTTTTAAGCTGGTAGGCCTTCCTGGCGCCAAGGCCAATACCTGCTGCTATTAACAAGCTAACGCCCCCATCAACAGGGCATGTGGGATCATCAGGGTCGCAACCGGGGTCAATTTGTGCAAAAGAAAGTAGGGGCGCTGTAATAAAGGCCGCAATTATGCAAAGGGTATATAATTTTTTCCTTAGGTTATTCATTCTTGTATACAAATTATAGGAATAGCAAAATTAAGGGTTGCATTCCAATATTTTTTTAATAAACGCAGATTATTTGTTATTATTTTCCACAAAAACGTTAATAATGGGTGCCTTTTGTCAAAGCACCCATTATTAATTTATCTTATTCAACAAATACAGTAATCACTTTCACCAAACCTCCGGGGCCGGTTATTCTCAGGTTATAAGTACCAGCAGCGAGGTCCTCTTTCAGGTAGATCTGTTTAACCATGCTCCTGCCCTGCACTGCTACCAGGTTGGTACTGATCAACTGGCCATTTGCGGCTGTTAAATCCAACTGGTAGTTCCCCTGTACCTGCTTCACAAAATTTACATTCACCTGCCTGTTAATTACCGGGTTAGGGTTAATGGTTATAGATGCAGGCTGCTTATCGGCCGAAACTTTTACAATTGAACTATAATCAACACGGCCATTAATACTTACCGCCTTGATCCTGTAGAAGTTGTCATTTGCCAGTGGCTGGTTATCCAGTTTGGTATAAGCTGCCCTGCCTCCATTATTATCTATTGCAGCCACATTGTTAACGATCGTTCCGAAAACACGGCCGTTTTCGCTGCGCTCCAGTTCATAACGGGCAATATTCGTTTCATTTTCCACCCTCCAGTTCACCGTTATTGTTTCATCTGCATTTCTTTCTGCATCTATACTAACGATCTTAACCGGTACTACGGTTGCCTGTTTAAATACGATCATGAACCTGTCAGATGCCGAAGAACCTGCATTACTGTTTACCTCGAAGTTATAATATCCGCCTGCAACCAGGTCAACAGGGGTAGATGTACTCAGGTGATTATCAATCAGCCATGCCGATAAGCCCGGTTTAGCCATATTTTCCACTAATAACTTAAACCTATAAGGTTGTTGCCTCATATTGGTCATCTTAACAAAAACAGTATCCGCATCAACAATAGTTCCATGTCTTTCAAACATCATTTCCTGGTTTGCTTTCAGGATCGCTATATTTTCACCTGAATTAGCCATTTTTATGCCGTCTTCCCCGTTAACATCATTACTGTTATCTGCAGCAAAATCGAGCATGAAGCCATCCATTGTAGCCTCGCCGCTTGGGGTCATGGCTTCCAGGATGCTCATAAACCTTTCGGCTGTTCCAGCTCCTCCACGGAAAACCGGCCTGCTACCGTCTGTTTTACTGCTTTCATTAAAGGCAACGCTGCCTGCACCCGCTCCACTTGACTGAACAAAAAATGCAGATCCGGACTCTATATTATTATCCACAGTACCAGCTGCTCCATAACTTCCGGTTCCGGGCATCACCCTGTAGTTGGTACCATCAAAGGTAAATAGCTGGAATGCACCTAAACCATACACCCCACCGTTTACCCCATTGGTAAGCCGTGGATCCCAAACATAGAACATAGCAGAAGCATTTGTTCTTGTTATATTCCGCATATCTATAGCAGACGCATAAGGATTACCTGCAGAGAACCGCTGGTTGGCAGCAGTAGCAGTAAATGGCACCGTTACAGCATTTCGCTTAATTTGTCCTCTTGTTCTGAGATTTGATGCAGTAGCAGCACCGCCTATGACAGAACGGTCGCCACGTACATATTTCATATATCCGCGATCTGTTGAGATAATGGTATCTGTACGGCCCAAAGGAATATACTTTTGACTGGCATCTTCGCTCCAGTATTTCATATCGTGTCCACCTGGCGTTAAGAAATCGAAGTTCCTGGCCGCCCAGTTGCTGTAGAAGCTGCCAATCTGTGTTCCGTAACCAGGTACAGGATTTTGTGCACTGGAGACGGCCCCTTCCTGCCATGCGGCTTTCACCGTTTGCGTTTGTATGGTTGGAATACTGTAGAACCTCCACTTCTTGGCTGCATAGTTAAAACGTTCCACCACAAACCTGCCGGAATCGACATGGGCCTGGTAATTGATGGTTACGTTAACGGGTATGGCTGCAATCCAGCCGGTGGTATCGGCACGGCTGCGGATGATCACATCGCTCGTATCGCGGAGCGAAATGACTGCTGCTGAACCAAAGAGCATTTTTTGATTGATACCCATATCGCTCTTCACATTGAGTCCAACCGTGTTATTAGTGGTAAGGTTATTAAACTCAATAATCGGGGCAGCTGTTGCAATATAAGTTTGCAGGGCAGTGCCGGTAAGTAATACCGTTCCCTCATTATGCCTGAATACAGCGGTGGTGCCGGCTTTTGTAATATTTCCCTGTATTTCCACCGTAGCACCTGCTGCCGGTGTTTTATCGCCTGTGCCTGAGAATACCAGGTTTTGATAAGGAACAGTGGATGTAACCGTTTGTGCACCTGTACCTGCCAATGGAGGATTGCTCCGGTTGTAATTGATAGTACTATTGGTATTCAGTGTTACTGTTTCAAAATTTAGATGCAGCGCCGGTGTTCTGAACGGCAGCACAGCTTCGGGCGCTCCGTTGAAGCCCCATTCGTTTGCTACATTAAACACCGCACCAGTTTCCATGGTGAATGTTTGAGCGCCGGTTGGCCCTGTGATAGCTGCATCTGTAAAGTAAAGCACGCCGGTATCTTTAATGGTAAAGCTGCCGCCGCTGTTTATGTTTACATTGCCGGAGCTTTGCGATACATTATTACCTGCCACTTCCACATTATAGTATGCATTGTTGGCCGTACCGCGTATGTTCTGGCTGCTTACATTATCGCTGGCAAATTCTACCACACCACCGGTAAGCAGATATTGCCCGTTCATTAAAGGCTGTGTACCCGTGGTGCCGAGCCTTAACCTTCCTCCATCCATAATGAATTTTTCACCTACAGTGGAGCCGAGGTTGTTTAACATGGCATTTACCACAGGCGTGCCGGTAATGGTCACACTATCGTGAACCGCAGCTGCATTGAGCAGCGTTTTAACGGCACTGCCTGAGAATTTAATATGATGATAAGTATCGCCACCGGCGCCATCCGGTTCAAGCACCAGGGAACCAGTGATACTTTGGTTTGCAGTTGCATAATATTCAATAGTACTACCATGGTTTACATTAGTAATACTGGTGGCTGTAGAAACCGTTCCACCTGCACCAGTATTTTCCAATCCGCCTAAATGAGCGGTACGCAAAGTACCATTGATGCTCACTGCACCACTGGCATTGGAAATAGATACCGTGGTCATATCTGCCCAACCATTCACAACAAAATTAGAAGCAGTGCCTTTGGAAATATTTGAACCAGCAGTGGAACTAATGGTTACAAAAGAATCTATAGGTACTGTTACGGTAATACCGTCTGCGATATTCATCTGCCTGTCCATAACAATCCTCAGATTGCTTCCACCCAGGATGATACTTGCAGTACCGGTTGGAGGTACAATACCCAGGTTAAATACACCTGCAGCAGCAGGGTAGGTCATGATGGCCGAACCGCAAATACCATCCCGGAAATTTTTAGTTCCGGCACCAGCCCATGTTAGATTGGCATTAACCTGGAATAAACCGTTGATGGTGGTGGCAGATGCTCCTCCGGGTGCAGTAGCACCGATTAAGGTTACCCTGAATATGGGTGTAACACCCGCTGCAGCATTTTGGAAGAAAGTAAGGCCGCTTGCAGGGAATGCACCATTTGCATTCCACTCATATATTGACCCATTAGCCCATTGGTGTGCTGCCCCGGTTGCATAGCCATCCCATCCGGAAGCAATTACACCGCCATTACCAATGGTAACCCTTCCGCCACTGGCTACGCTCAAATTTGCAGCCCCGGCAAATGTTACTGCTACCGTATAATTATCAACCGTATTGGTAACCCAAAGCCTTCCGGTTCCGCTAATAACTACATCATTTGATGTGCCGTTGGCCACCTGCATTCTGCCACTATTGGCAAGTTCAAGCACACCATTTACAGTCAATTCATCCATCGTTGCAGTCGTATTGATCGTAACCGTATGCGCTGCACGCACTTCAATGGTTTTTGAACCTGCCGTTGGCTGGTTGGTTGCAGGCACCCAGGTAAGGAGATCATCCGAAACCTCCCAGGTGGCTGCTGCATTCCAGTTGCCGGTTATAAGCGAACGGTAATGCTGAGATACGCCCACGAATTCATCGGCACCCATATCAGGCGCAGCGCCGTTTGGTCTTACCTCATCATCAATATCCGTAGTATAACCCGCTATTACGGTACCTGCATCATTGATAAGCGGGTTAAGGTTTACATCTAAGTGAAGATCAGAAGTAGCCAGGTTCACAAAGACCGGGGCAACGCTGATAGAATTTGCATCGCCAACTGTAGCTGTTTGAACCTGGGCAAGTGTTTGACTGGTGGCCACCCAATCGTTGTAATTAGAAACAATTGTACCGGCAGTTCTCCTGTACCCTAAAGCCGTTCCGGCCCCTGGAAGCGTGCAGGCATTCACCACGATATTGTTTGTAATATTTGCCGTTCCACCGGATTGCGCAATACCACTGCTGCCAAAACCTCCGGCTCCGGTTCCTGCTACCCTGATGGTATTATAATAAATATTTTGGGTACCTGCAGTCACATCAATCCCTTTCAACGCATCTGCCGCAGTCAAAACAGCATTACCTGCCGGTGCGGTAAATGTAGTCAAATCAAGGTTTATGAAGTTGTTATATGTATTGGTTGTAGTACCACCTGTAAGGAACAATCCTCTACCAACAGCGCCGGCAATGGCGCCCTGGCCGGGATAAATTCCAAATATCCTGTTCTTGTAAATATTAATGGTGGTGCCCGCACCGCTGCTCTGAATACCACTGATAGAAGCGGATATAGTTGCAGAAGAAGAAAGGTTAGAAATAATATTGTTGTAATAATTCCTTACATCCGTAGCTGCACCTGTATTATTTCTTATTGCCAGAATACTCATCAATCCGGTTCCAGCACCCCGGATATAGATACCTGAGATTGTATTATTTGCAATGATTTCAGATGTTTGTGTAGTGGAACCACTGCTGATACCCGTAATGGTAACCGCGTTGGCATTTACTGTACTGCTGGCGCCATTGTTCAGGAACTGATTACCAGTAGCTGTAAAGCTGAGGTGGTTCGCTGCTGAAGCGCCTGCCAGCAGGGTTACTGTAGCAGCGGCGGTTCCCAATCCACCACCCATTACATTATTGCTGATGGTATTATTATTAGCAATCACCGTTGCCGAAGTGCTACCGGTAGTTATAAACGTGCAGGTTGCAGAAGTCAGGAACGTATTATTTAATATGCTGTTTCCATTCATATTTACCGTGGCATAACTACCCGTGTTGATGGGTATAATAGCTCCACTTGTGCCGGGGGTATTATTAGTTATCACATTATTTAAAACATTTACGGTGGTACCGGCAGCGCCAACAGCAGTGCTGTTAATAGCCCTCCAGGCTGCGCTGGACGTATTTACAGTAGTAACATTCTGCACCCTGTTGCCGGTAATGTTAAGCGTTGTAGCTCCAGCTGTATTTTCAATGCCCGACCAAACCCCTGTAGTGGATAATGGATGAGCACCCGTAATTATATTATTAGTAATACTAACCGTATTAGAAGCTGCTGTTGCGCCTATCGCATTTTCAATTCCAACACAAATACTATTGGTACCTGCCGCTTATTACTGTTATATTATTATTTGAAATCGTAACATTTGCGCTCACTACCTGCCTGGCCATAAATACCTCTCAATGTAGTTGCATGGTTCACCCCTGAACCATTATTATTATTTACTGTATTATAAGAAATATTTAATCCCCACTGGTTATTTCCCCGTATACCTGCTGCAGGGTTTGTAACCGCGCCACCACCATAATTGAGCACGCTGTTCCCAGTGGCTGCACTGGTGCCCCCAATGTCATTATTCAAATCGCCCAGGAAGGTAGCAGGCGCAGGAGCTGGTCCGCCACCGCGGCTGCCGCAAAACCATTCAGTACAATACCCGAATTGCAATTCTGAATGGTATTACCATAAATTTTATTACTGGAATTTGTTCCATTCCCATTTGTGATGGCAATTGCCGTAACTCCTGAGAGCGGTGTAGTTGCTGCTGTTCTGGTAGAATTAATTACAATAATCCCTACAGAACCCTCTACCATTGGTGCCGTGGAATTGGCATTATTGATCCTGTTTAAAGTGATCCTGCAGTTAACGATAGAATCATTCTGGCAACCATCTGCCACCGTTGCAGTAATAAAATTTGCTTTAAACAAGCCATAACCAAACTCCATAGTAGCCGGGTTAGCTGCATTATTATCTCTAAGGTCTATTCCATCAATGGTCAGATTATCGGTACCGCTGATACTCCAGATACCATCCGGCGCCGCAGAAGTTGGCGTGGCCGTACCTCCGGCATAAGCAGTCAATACCGGGTTTACTCCTGCCCCATCGTTCTGGAAGCGGATGCGTGCAGCAGGAAAACTGGTGTTCGAATTACTTAAAGCTACTGAACCCAGCCTTAAGCCACCCGCCGGAACGGTTTCTGTATAACCACTCGGCGCCTGCAATACTACATTTCCGTTGAAGCCCCTTCTGTTCAATGCAGATACCGCACTGTCGAAATTTAAGAAATTAGTACAAGATTGGGGACCTACAGCAATGGTGTAAAAACCGTTGAGCGGGCCATTATTTAGAGTTACCACATGACCCGGCGCCGATGTAATACTGCAACCGAACGAATTGGTAACCGTTAATGAATAGGTTTCTGTTATTTCCGGTAATGTATAAAGATTAGCGGTGGCTCCACCAATGGGCCCGCCTGAATTATTCCACTGATAAGAAGTAATGGCGCCTGAACCTGCGGCTGCAATGGCTGTAAGGTTTGAACTGGCTCCTTCGCAAATCGTGTTCGTACCCGCAATGGATGCAGTTGGGTTAGCCGCTGCAATGATCGTGAATGCAGATGTAGCTGTACAACCGCCGGGTGCTCCGGTAACCACTACACTGTAATTGCCTGCTGCATTAAAAGATCTTGTAGGCAAGGTTGCTCCTCCAATAGGAACAGCGCCATTATACCATTGGTAAGAAAGCGTGTATGGTGAGATAATAGCTGCTGTAGCAGTAATAGTTGTATTACCCGCCGGACAGTAACCAAATATGCCGCTGGTGGAAACCGATGGGGCTGCAATGAATGTTATCCTCAGGGTATCAGTGCCGACAGTACAGGCTGCTCCCGGAGGATCATTCGTAGTTAACACGAGTCTTACAAAACCTGCAGCAATATCTGCAGCAGATGGATTATAAGTGGCACCTGCCGTGTTAAACACAGTAGAACTGAATGTACCGGTTCCGAGGGTTGACCAGGAAGACAGTGCATTGGTTACAGCAGGGTTTCCACCCACGCTGGCTACAGGGTTTACTGGCAGTACAAATAAGCTTCCGGTACACAAATTCGCATCCGGACCGGCGTTGGCAAAAGCATCGTTACCACAACCAACGTTTCCAAATGTAGCTGAAATGGTATGGTTAGCGATTACATTCGTAAATGTATATGTTTGGGCAGTGGCCCATGGCCCACCGCCTAAAGGTGTACCATCAACTACAATTGTTAAAATATTGTAAGTTAAGTTTGGTGTAATAGTAAATGTTTGACTGGCACCGCAACTAACACTTACTGCTCCCGATGGACTGATGGTACCGTTTGCTGCCGCCGTTGCTGTAATGGTATAAGTTGTAGTGGCATTCAGCGTGTAGTTTGCGGTAGCCGTACAAGGCGCCGAATTATTAACCAGCACCGAATAACTGCCTGGTACATCCGTAACATAGGTAGAGGCAGTAGCGCCACCGATAGGGGTTACTCCCAAATACCATTGATACCCGGTGATAGCCCCGGTTGTATTGGCGGTAAGCGTGGTGGTTGGTCCTCCCACACAAACGGTAGCCAGGCTGGAAGTGATATTTACAGTTGGAACTGCTTCTACCGTAATGGCCGGTAAAGTGGTGGTGGCGGGGTTATTGGTGGCACAAGGAAGGTTAGATGCCAGTGTAACAGAAACCACATCGCCATTGGCCAATGTACTGCTAGAAAATACATTTTGGAAGGGGCCGGTCAATTGTATAACTCCATTCACCCTCCAGGTGTAGTTTGGATTAGTACCTCCGTTTGATGGCGTAGCGGTATATGTTACATTTTCGCCTGCACATATTATATTATTGGCATCTGATGAAGAAACAGAAACAGCTACGGCAACAGCCGCCACCGTAAGGGTTGTAGTGGCAGTTTTAATACAGCCAGCTCCTGCATCAGAAGTGGCAGTGTAGGTTCTGGTTGCAGTTGGTCTGGCCCAAACTGTGGCGAGTTTAGTGCCCGCTACATAAGGAATAGTGCAGAGAGCATCGGTGAACAATTCTGTAATGGGACTCCAAACAGCAGGTGTATAAGTACCGCTGATGGCAATATTATCTATAGCCCAGAACCAGTCGAAGTCAGCTGTATAATTAAACCTTATACGAAAATTCTGTACCAATGCAGCCGGCGGTATAGTGAGGTTTGCATTCGTAAAACTTGTGGGACCACCCTGGTCGCTGGTATAGTTTTGAAGTGTATTCCAGATAGTACCTCCATCTGTGGAATATTCCACGCGATCAATTTCAGCTGCACCAAGTCGGTCTAAATGATGCCAGAAACTAAGCGTGGCACTTGTAAACCCACGCATATCCAACACCGGCGAAATAAGATAGGTGCTGGTGTTAACTCCGCTGCCGGTAGCATCACTATTGGCAATAACAAAACCGCTATTATCATTACTGCTGAAAGTGGTGCTGCCAAACCCTCCAAAATGAGCATACGGGTATGGACTGCTTTGAGGAGCCCATGCAGCAATCCCAGGACCGGTGCCTCCTACTGTCCAGGTACCCAGTCCGCTGTTAAAATTCTCTGTATGCTTTACAAAATTATTGACGGTACCACCAACAGCATTGAGTTGTACTATAGTATTGGAACAAACACTGAGCGCAGCAGGGTTTATTGTCATATCCGTTGGAGAAGGATTTACCGTAACCAATACCGAATCTTTTCTAACGCAGCCATCATTGGGCCCGCCTGATGCGTCAGTAGCAGTAACAACATAATACCCGGTGGCAGCAGGGGTAACCGTTTGAGCAGGACCGTTCAATGAGCCGGGCTGCCATTGATAGGTATAACCTGCGTTTCCGCTTGCCACAGCCAGGTTCACATTGGCACCCCCGCAAACGGTGGCAGGCGTAGCTGTAAGTGAACTGAAAACTGGCGGTGCAGTAACAGTGGCCGCTACTGCCACCCGGGTACCCTCGCAGATATCCTGCACCTGCAGGTTAAAGAAGGAATTATAAGTGTTGGTATTTGTTGTACTAAAGGAAAAAGTGGCTGAACCCACAATTGAAAAATTACCTCCTGCACTTGTATAAGGATAGGTACAACCAAAAGGACTAAAACGGGCTATTCCGCCCTGGATATTCGTTATTTGGTAATTTCCGGGTGTATTGATGATAAAGTTCAATGAGATCGTTTGTACTACGCCTACCTGCCCGGCAGTAAAAGTGAATGAGCGGGTATCAATATTCACTGTGGAAAGTGAATTTCTTAACCCTACAACAAAGGTACCCGCTGCTACTGGCATTACATCTGCAGAAATAAGTAACACGGAACCATTGGTATTAAATCTTAATGGCCAGTCTGTTGCGGTACTAGTAGAAATCGTACCGCATGCACCACTTGCTAATAATGGCCCTACATTGGAAGTTGAACTGGTATTAGCCGATACATAATAATTGGTTGTTGTGTTAATAGCAGGCGTGGTAAAAGTTCCACCAGTTCCAACAGGCACTCCGCCTGCTGCTGCTGTATACCAATTGAGCCCGGTACCACCGCCGGTGGCAGCAAGATTCACTGTACCAAAACCGCAACGTGATCCGGGCGTGGTCGTTAAAACTGTTGGATTATTTACGGTAACCGTTACAATATTAGAATAACCCGTAGTACCGCAGGTTACCCTCAGCCGGTAATAGGTGGTAACATTTATAACCGGGGCTACCGCTCCTAAGGGGCTGGTTAAACCGAGCCCTGTATAAGGCCCGCCAATAGCTGTGGCAGATTCCCATTCGTAACTGATACCGGTACCAAATGAATAACCGCTGGCAGAAAGGGTAACATTGCCGGAAGCACATAAGCTTGTCTTTGAGGCCGTGGCTACTCCGCCGTTGCTGCTGGAACAGGGCGGTGGTGTAAACTCATCGGCTCCCATATCGGGAGTGGCGGGTCTTGCATCGCCATCAATATCATTAGTAACCGCCGCTATTGACGTACCCGTTGCATTCAAGGGCGAACTGGGGGCCAAATGAAGATCAACATTACTTACAAATACAGGATCTACACTTACAGCGTTGGCATCCTGGCCGGTAGCCGCTTGCCAGTCTGCGAGAGTAATCCGCTGTACAGACAGGAAACCCAGCACCCCCGCAGAATAATAATCGTTGTAGTTGATGGTTGTATAGGCACTGCTGGCAGCCTGTGAGTAAATAGCATAACGTGTACCCGTAGTTTGCTGGTTGGCAAAAATATTATTTCGTATATCGAGACTGCCGGTTGTGGCTCCAAATACAAATATTGCCGCTGAAACTGCCGCATTGGTTTGGTTGGTGGCAAGGTTAACGGAATTATTATAGATATTATATCCCCCGCCCGTTCTAACGCCGATACCATGGCCGTTATCTGTTGGGAAACCAGCGTCTCCTATTCCGGCTACATCCCAAATAAAATTATTATAAATGCTGAGGGCTGGAGAACAGGTACCCGTACTTTGCAGGTTAATGCCCAGCGCTGTCCACAAAACCGAATTCGTATTCTTAATATCTGAAATCCGGTTTCTAAAAATAGTTCCTCCGGAAATAGAACCTCCCGCAGTAATACCAGCTGTGGGGTTTGTATTGCCGCTGTTATTGCTTGAAATACCAAAAACTATATTATTATTAATACTTATTCCTAATTGATTTGAAACATAAATACCCCGGTACCCGATTTTATTTGCTGCAACAGCAGATCCAATGGTATTACCGGATATTACATTTCCGCTTTCATTACCTACCACACCTAATAAACTGATACCAATATGACAGCTGTTGATGGTATTGTCCTGGTAAGTATTATCAGAGTTGGCCCCGTCTGCTGCCGAAGTAAGGCTGCTGCCGCTGGATGAAATGATACCTGCAAAAGTAGTGGTGCTCGTGGTGCCGGTATTTACCCCCGAAATGATACAATCCCTGATGAGGTTGTTTTGTGCCCGGTCTGCAGCCGACGCCGAAGCCACCCAAATAACGGCGGCACTGTTGGAGGCATTTGTATTGGAGAAAGTCAGTTGGTTTCCACCCACCGAACCATTGATGGTAACATTATCGGAACCATTCAATTTTACCAGCGCAGGACTTGCATCCACAGAAGAAACCGTGGCGTTAGCGGTGGGCTCAATAACCACGCTTGTATAAGTTGCCGGGGCTGCTGTTGGCGAATTTAACACAGCTCCCGTATTCGGCTCTATAGTATTGGCCGAAATACTGATAATGATGTCTCCCTGGTGTACACCTCCATTGATGGCCGTGAAGGCGTTCGTAAGATTGCTGTAAGCAGTGGGGCCCGGCAGCCCGGCCGTGGCTGTTACCGATACCTGTGCATACATTTTTGAGAGGCTCAATAAGGTCAGCGCTAAAAATACAAGGTAAAATTTTCTCATGATAATACTGGATCCAGCTTATGATGGCCTTCACTTTTTTTAAATAAAATAAATGCTGTTTAGTAAGCGTACGGTATTTTGCTTGTTTTGGGGTATAAGGAGGCCCTTCCGGCTGGATATTGGGCCACTAAAATAATGAAATAAAATGAAAATAACCCACCCTGTTATCCACAGGATGAGTTATTTTCTTTATCTGGTTTTAAATAGCTTTTACTGCTTTACCAGGCTTGCTGTTTTTCTGCGTCCAGCCTGCATCACTTCCACCATATACATGCCAGCTTTCAGTTCCCTGCCAAACCTGATCAGTTGGTCGGGTGTAGCCCTGAATTGCTGGTACAATTTACCGGTTGCATCATAAAGATTTACCAGCAATTTGTCTTTAGCATTGGAAGAAGTCACTGCCATTTTAAATTCAGTGGTGGTTGGATTTGGTGAAACAGCCAGCTCAAACACATCTTCTACCTGGGCCTGCGCCTTGGTTATTGGAAGAGAGATGCCTTTGCCGCCCGGAGCCGGAGCTGTACAACTTGGGGTACAATCGCCCAGGAAGTCTCCATGAGCCAGGTGGGTGGCCACTGCATCTTCGTTGATGCAATTTGAGTTACAACCACTTCCCGTGCGATGACAAACCTTCACTTTCCAGATACCTGAACCGGTATAGCAGCGTACATCCTTAGCGAACACTGGTGTAGTGCATTTTTCAATACAACCGTTCGCATCGGTGATCGTTGCAGTGATAACCGCATTGGCCATCAGTTTAACCGTTACACTGTAGGTTTGACCTGCCAGGAGGCTTACTGAAGTAGATACCGGCACGGCGCCTGCGCCTGCACCCGGACATACATTATTTACATTCGATGCTGTTCCGGCACCACCTACCCAGGTTTCATCACCTGCTGCATCGGTTATATTACACTTCATTGCCCTGTCCATGCTGAATGAGATGGTGTAAGGACCCGTACCGCCGGTGGCTGATGCCGTGATCGTGGCTGTATTATCTGCACTGTACCCAAAGTAAATTTCCGGGTTACTGTTGCTGCAGCTGGTAACGATCGCAGATGGCTGACCAATGATTACCGTTACATCATCTGTACAACCCTCTCCGTCTGTTACGGTGTAAGTATGTGTACCGGCAGTTGCTGTAAATGTTCCGGTGCCGCTGTAAGTACCATTACCTCCAACTGCTGTTACGGTTACCTGTGAGGTGGCTCCGTTACACAGTATCGGTGTAAAGGTTGCTGAAGCTACCAGGGCTGCACGCCTTGTTACCGTAAATGAGCAGGTAACCTGGTTGCCACCGGCATCGGTTGCACGGTAAGTAATGGTAGTTGTACTGCCATTAGCAAATGTTGAACCCGGTGCCGGGCCGGCTATCTGTGTTACGGTTAAACCATAAGCACAGTTGTCGGTGGCAGTTGCCGGAGCCCAGGTGGCCGTAGGCGTACATGCACTCAGCAGAATATTTGAAGGACAAGTGATGACTGGAGGAGTAACGTCGTCTATCACCACGGTTTGTGTGGCTGTTGCTACGTTTCCGTTTCCATCATCAAAGGTCCAGTTTACAATATGTGTTCCCTGTGTTGTGTAGTACAATGGATCGGTAGTGGTACCGGCAATTGTTTTAACACACTCATCCTGTGCAGTGGCTAATGGCACTGTTACAGCGCACTCACCAGTTAAGGTGGCCAGTGTTGGAACAACCGGCGGCGTTACGTCATCTACAATCACCGTTTGTGTTGCAGTTGAGGTATTGCCCGTTGCATCTGTAAACGTCCAGGTCACTGTAAATGTACCCTGATCAATAAAGAGCATTTCAGGCGTGGTGCCGGTTACGTTTCCGCTGCAATTATCAACTGCAACTGGTGCAGTAAGCTGTACAAAACATTCACCGGTAGCTGTTGGCAGTACTGGCGGTACAGGGGCTACATTATCAAGCTGTACAGTTACTGTACTGCTGGTATTGCAACCGCTTACCGGATCTGTAACCGTTACCGTATAATTGGTAGTGGCTGTTACACCGCTTGCAACCGGGTTGGCTGTATTGGTGTTGCTTAGGAACGTAGCAGGACTCCATGCGTAGGTCAGCGCCTGTACAGGTGTGAAGCTGTACATCCTTCCTGCTGCCGGTGCACCTAAATTTCCGTCATTAGCAGTAGTAGTACTCATGGTGTTAGTTGACAGTGTTACACTTTCAAAGTTGGTAGCAGTAGTCAATGCACCACTTAAACCAATAGAAGCGCCATTGGTGGTGGCTCCCATAGTGCCATAACGGTATTCGATCTTATTGGAACCTTCGTATAACCAGGCCTGGAAGGTACTGTTGGCAGCACCTGTTGTGACCCTTGGTATGGTTACAAACCATTGTACCTTAAGGATGCGGTTTGGAGCCGTACCGGTTACCAGGTAGTTAACATTACCATTTGTTCCGGTTGCCACATCATCCCAGAATGCGGCCAGTTTTGGCACATTGGTGGTAGATGTGAGTGCATTGCTGAACTGGCTGGAAGCTACAGTACCCAATTTAATAAATCCATCAGGTGTTATGCTGAACGTGCTGTATCCAACCCCTTCAAAGAAGAAGTTAAAGCCGATATTCAGCAATGAAGACGGACTGTCATCATTACTTGATCCGGTGGCGGTGCTTGCACCGGTCATTGGATCAAGGGTTGCACCTGTTGAAGTTTCAAATGCATAGGTTTTCGCCTGTCCGCCAAATGCACCGCCCAGTACTGCAGAAGCATCCAGTTGAGAAGTTCCGCCAGGACATACCAGGCCAGGTGTGGCCGTAGTAGTAAGGTTAATAGAAGGCCCAACTACTATTTGTTGTGTTACAGGAGCAGCTACACAACCATTGGCATCTGTACCCACTACCGTATACGTGGTGGTACTAATTGGAGAAGCTGTAACACTTGCACCGGTGGTTGCAGACAATCCGGTTGCAGGGCTCCATGCATAGGTGCTGGCGCCTGAAGCTGTAAGTGTAGTGCTGGTTCCCGGTCCACATAATGTGGTGGTTCCGGCAGCAACGGTTACCACAGGCAGGCTGTTAACAGTTACCGATGCAGTTCCTGTGCAGGTTTCACCGCATGGGCTGGTTACAGTAACAGTAAAGTTATAGGTACCTGCAGGCAGGTTGGCTGTAATGCTGGCTGTATTAGGATAACCTGTACCGAAGCCATCGCTCCAGGTATATGTAAGACCTGTTGAACCAGTTGCATTAGCCGTCAAAGTAAAGTTTGTATTAGCGCAGGTAACAGGGCTAACGGTAATACCTGAGCATACTAATGGAATTATTGTTACAGGTACTGCTGAGCTTGTTGAAGAACAACCTGTAGCAGGGTTCACAGCCGTAGCTGTATAATTTGTATTTACAGTTGGATTAACCGTAACAGAACTTCCTGTTAAGCCACCCGGGCTCCATATCCAGTTAATTGATCCTGCACCAAATACCATGTTTGGCCTGAAGGTATAATTGGTTGAACCCAAACTGCTGCTGCTCGAAGCTTGGCCGCAATTAGGAAGGTCATCTGCATAAATTCCATATACTGAGTTAAAAGAAGTAGCCGTATATGCTACCGTTGAATTACCTCCGAAACATGAAGCGCAGGTACCATTGATATCATTATCATGACAAATATCCACCAGTATGTTCGACACACCATCCCAGTTGAATGAGTTGCTGAACAGGTATTGTTTTACACCTGTAGTAGATACGGTGATGTTTGTAGGACCATAGCAGGTAGTAAAGGCGCCTGTTGGTGTACCAAATGCACCTGTAATGGCTGTATTGGCCGTATGTGCCATCTTGATCGTAAATCCGTTTTGAGCAAACGTATTTGATGTAGATGTAACATTAAATGAAAGACTTGAAATTGCACCTGCAGTTAATCCGGCAGCTGTCAATTCACTTGCCCTCACCAGGTACTGAACCCTTTCCCCTTCCCACAACGCTGTATAGGGCGTTGCTCCTGAAGTGGAAGTGGTGGTGGTGGCCGTACCTACTGTAGCAGAAACAATCGGAGCAGCTACCGCATTTAATGTAACAGCCCCACCAGGACATGAAGTGGCTGGCGTTGCTGTTGCAGCAGTGATAGCAGGTTTTGGATTAATAGTTACATTGATCGTAGTAATGGCTGCACAACCCAATGAAACATCTGTACCAACTACCTGGTAGGTATAGGTACCGGCTGCAGTTGGGATCACACTTACTGATGCACCACTCATAGAACCGGTCATACCGCTGCTGGCTGCATTGGCGCCAATGGCATTCCATGAATAAGTATAGGTTTGTGTAGAACCTGTTTGTGATACAGAAAGCGATATTGGGTTACCAAGGCAACCTGAAGCAGGAATAGAGGAAGCAGTGATCGCATCGGTTGGCGTAACTGTTGCAGTTACAGCAGACCTTGGACCTTCACAACCTGTTGTAGTATTTGATTCTGATACATACAAAGTAGTGCTGCTGCTGATAGAACCCGTGTAAGTAGCTGAGGTTCCTGACTGAAGCAGGGTTCCTCCCGAAGCAGCGTCGTACCACTTGAATGTACCGGTACCATTTCCTGTACCGCTTACAGAGGCCGTTGGCACTCCAAAACCACATTGTGTTGAGTTAACTGTTGCAGGAGCGCCCGGTAATGGATTAACAGTAACATTCACATTCAGTGGAAGTGAAACGATTCCGTCTCCATCTGTAGCGGTTACACTGTAAACAGTGCTTACTGTTGGATTAACTGTTACTGTAGAACCTACTATATTTCCGGGGATCCATGTGTAGGTATAGATATTCGTAAAGTTATAAGTACCCACCTGGCCTTCCAGGATGATCCTTGGCCTTACTGAATAAGTGAGCAAGTTTGTGGTATTATTTCCACAAGCCGATGCCGATGCAGTAGTGGAGCTTGTATGTGTTTTAATCACAGATACATAGCTGGTGTTATCTGCAGGTGAAGTGCAAGACATGGTATTGCTGTTGAGTCCGCCAAAGCAGATATCAATTACGAGGTTGTCGGTACCATTCCATGCAAACGGCGTATTCAATGTAAGGGTGTTATTACCTACAGAGAACGGCTGTGTGGCTGCGAAATAAACCTGGGTGAGGCCGGTAGTAACAAAGGCGCTCATGGATGTATTGGCAGTATGTGCCATCTTAATAGTAAAGCCCTGTGGTACATCTGTATCAGCAGATGTTACCGGGAAGCTTATTTTGCTAAGATTACCAGCCATCAGACCTGCTGCAGTAAGTTCGCTGGCTCTGATCATGATTTGCTCATGCTTATTAGACCAGAGGCTATAGAATGCAGCAGGGTAAGTAGCCGTAGTAGTAGCACCTGCTCCTATTGTAGCATTTGCCGTGCTTGCATCTGTAGACTGAGCCTTCAACATAACCGGTGCTCCAGCACAAGAAGCAGTCGGTGTAGCCGTTGCACTTGTTACAACCGGTAATGGCCTTACCACAACAGTTACCGAAGAAGTTGCATTGCAATCCCCTTCATTTCCGGTTACGGTATAAATATAGGTACCCGGTATGGTTGGCGTAATGGTTATGTCGCCTGTTGCAGGAGTAGGATTGGTTAAACCGCTTCCTGCTTCTGGGCTGGCAGACCATGAATAAGAATAAGTATTAATAGTGCCGAGTTGTGTATAAGATAGCGTTATTGGGTTGTTTACGCCAATTAGATTGTCGTCAACAGAAGCACTGATCGCATCAGGCGGGTTAACAAATACATCTACCTGTACACGGTCGCTTTCGCAACCCGTGCTTGTATTGAGTTCAGATACCCAGAAAGTGGTTGAAACAGAAACCGGGGTTAAGTAAGTGGCAGATGTACCCGTTTGCAACAGGTTTCCGCCAGTTTGTGCATCATACCATTTGAATGTAGGGGTTGGTTCGCTTGAATTTGAAGCCACCGCCGCATCTGGTATCCTTGTACCACACTGCTCAGATACAGCCCCGGTAGGCATGGCTGGCAATGGATTTACATTAACCAATACAGATCCCGAATTAGAGCAATTGGTCAATGGGTTTGTTACAGTTACCACATAGGTTTCTGTAGAAAATACCGGTGTTGTTACCGATGCTCCAATCAATGCACCCGGGTTCCATTCAAAGTTCATAGAAGAAGTTACATCAACTCCCGTAACACCGCCAAATACCATATTTGGCCTGTTAACAGATGAACTGGTTAATGATGCCTCTACACCGCAACTTTGAACATTATCATCATAAGTTCCATAAACGGAATTATAACTTGTTGCAGTATAACTTACAGTAGAACTACCACTGAAGCAGGAAGCACAGCTGGCATTAATATCATTGTCGTGACAAATTTCAATTATGATATTAGAAGTACCATTCCAGTTGAATGGACTGGCAAAAGTATAGGTCCTTACTCCCACTGCAGGAGCAGGTTCTGTGGCCGGGCCATAAACTGTGGTAAATGCGCCGGTTGGCGTTGCATAACCTGCAGTTAGATCAGTGGCGCCTGTATGGCCGATCTTAATATTATAACCAGATTGGGCAAATGTACCTGAGCCCGAGCTTGTAACATTAAATGCAAGACTCGTAAGGTCTCCTGCCAATAAACCGGCAGCTTGTAATTCACTGGCCCTGATAATATATTGTACCCTTGAACCTTCCCAGTTGCTGTTGAAAGGTGTAATGCCCGAAGTAGAAGTAGTAGTGGTGCCTGTACCTAAAGTAACAAGACCCGGACCACTGGAAATACTTTGAGCAGATAAGGTAACTGCACTGCCTGCGCACACTGCTGTAGCAGGACTTGCTGCCACATTATTAACAGTTGGCAAACTGTTTACCTGTACCGTAACCTGGCTTGTAGTGAGACAAGAACCATCAACAGCGCTAACACTATATATATATGTGCCAGGAGCTGAAGGCGTAACTGAACCAGAATTGGCATTTGTAGTAACAATAGAAGTAGGGATACCACTTCCTGCAACTGGTGCTGCCGTCCAGGTATAAGTATAAGTGTTTGTACCCGGTGCCTTGGTTGCAGTAAGACTGAGCGAACCACCAAGGCAAACACTGGTTGAACTGGCAGAGGCTGTTACAGCATCTGGCTCATTAACTGTTGCTGTAACCGGCACCCTTACGCTTTCGCAGGTACCGTTTGTTACTGCAATATAGAATATAGTTGTAGCAGAAATAGTGTAGCTGCTGAGTGAACCTTCATTTTCTCCCGCAAGTGCTGTACCTCCAGTTGGAGTTAAATACCAGCGGTATCCGCCCGGGTTACCACCCAGTGCAAATGCCAAAGGAACACCGGTACCGCATTGTGTAGACGGGAAGGTAGATGGCGCCGCTGGTAAAGCTGTTACATTAACAGTATAAGAACTGCTCACCGTACAACCATTAGCATCTGTTCCGGTAAGTGTATACGCTGTATTAGAAGTTGGCGATACTGTTTCAACATTGCTTGTACCACCGCTGCTCCAGCTATAAGAAGTGATAGGATTCAGCAGAATGGCATACTCTTCGTACTCGCCCCATGATACACTCATGGTTGGGCCAGTAACGGCACCCTCGTTTACCAATACACGCATCCTGCTAAGACCGGCCACACCTGCAGGCACGGTAAAGCTGCCTGTTTCTGTGTGGGCGCCGCTTGTAGTGGCTGCAGATGTATAAACATTTTCGCCTGCATCATTAAAGTCGCCATCTACATTATAGTCTATCCAGATTCCAATGGCATTGCTAAATGCCGAAGTTGATTGCAGGGTGCTTACAGAGAAACTGTAGGCCTGGCCCGGAACCAGTGTATAAGGACCAAATGCGGTGTAATTGGCATAACTGCCAGCAGTACCGGAAGCGGTGCCAATTGTACCTACCAGGGTGTTCCTGGCCGATGTATTATTTAAAATAGTAGTAGCACCCTGTGTTATAGTTACATTTCCAAGGTCTTCATCTACAGTTGGGCTGCTAACAGCCGGTGGAGCCGTATATGTGGGTGCGCTGCCGGCGCTAAGCACGGCTGTAAGGGTAACCGGGCTTCCTGCACAAGCAGTTACAGGCGATTGTGAAATATTAAATGAGAAGCCGGTAAGGGGCGCATCCTTGTAAGATTGTGAAGTGGAAGTAATGGTACTGATACCATCACTTACCGTTACACTATAGGAAACAACAGCGCCGGCCGCTGCTGCAGGAATGGTACCTGACCAGGAAGCCGGGCCTCCTGTCATGGTAACAGCCGTTTGTGCAACCCCGTTTACTGAATAATTTATTACAGCAGAAGTTACAGGCGAAGATCCAGGCGTAACCGATGCCGTAATAGCATGGCTGCTGGGTGTACAAGTAGCTGCTGTTGTTGAAACAGTATTTATTACAGGTGCCGTATAGGCAAGACCTGCAAATTCATCGGCGCCAATATCGGGTGCCGTACCATTCGGGCGGGCATCACCATCTATATCGGTAGTAATACCTGTGGTGGCAGTGGATGCGCCTCCAGATTCCAATACAGTGGCACTGCCTGCGATCAAATGCAGGTTAGTGGCCGATACGAATGGAGGATTTGCACTAACCGCATTGGCATCTTTGCCGGTAGCAGTTTGCCATGCAGCAAGCGTGGTTCTGTTGGCCCCGTTATAATAACCAACATTACCACCCGGCACATAATAATCGTTGTTATTAACAGTAGCGGCAGAAATATTACCTGTTGCAGCTGTGTATAAACCATAAGCAGATGTACTCACATGGGTATTTACCAGAATGTTATTAGTAAACTGGCTGAAAGTAACCCCGCTCACACTTGCATCTACGCAAAGAGAAGAGAAGTTAACCCCTGTTCCCAACTGCGGACCCATTACAACCGTGTTATGAGTGAACTTTACATTGGTTGCCCCTGCCGAAAAGAATACACCGGCAGGAATAAATGAACTGGTGGTGGAAGATTGGTAAACAACCATCTTGCAATCCCTGATAAAGTTATTGGAAATCTCTGAGCTGGTATTGAGGGCAGACCCTGTTACATAAATACCAAAAGCTCCCCAGCCTCCTGTGGATGGCTGATTAATATCGTGAATATTATTTTTTGTGATCGTAAAACCAAAATTACCTGTACCTACTTCAATACCGGCAATGGTGTTTGAATAACCGGTGGCAGCAACACCCACCCTGATATCATTTCCACTGATCAATGCGCCCCCGGTTGTTGCTGCTGTATGCACGATAACAATACCGCGTAGACCAACTCCGTTTGCATCTGTAGCGCTACCGATCGTATTGTTCAGTATCTGCATGCCTGTAAGGGGAAATCCGCTTGTTCCATTGGCCCAAACCCCATACCAGCACCTGCTGATATTGTTATTCTCTATCCTGGTGTTGATAGAAGAGGCTGCGGCAGTTGACATGGACGTGGTAGAGTAGTTGGACATGTTGATACCATAGTTGGTCGTAGTGCTGGTTGAAGATGACCTGGGACCTACGATAATACAGTTTTTAACCGTAACATTATCTGCTCCGTCTGTACCCAGTGTTGAGCTGGATGATATCCTTACGCAGGCAACACCTGTGGAAGTGGATGTAGCAGACTGGATCGTGAGGTTTTGAGCCCCTGCTGTACCCGGATCATCGCCATCAATGGTAACATTATCTGCTCCATTCAGTTCAATGATACCCCTTGTGGCATCTGGAGTTGCCGCTGAGTTAATGGTGCGGTTTCCGCCAGAAGGTTTGACCAGAACGGAAGCATAACTGGAGGGCAAAGCACTCTTGAGCAAAGCTGTGGGAGATGCGGGCTCTGTTGTGTTGTTTACAATGTCGAGCGTAATGGCTCCCTGGTGCGTACCTGCATTGATTGCCGCAAATGCCGCACTCACGTTTGCATAAGTTCCAGACGGGTTACCTAAAGTGGCAGTAACGTTTACATTCTGCGCAAGCGAGCCCAATGGGCTAATGAACGCAAATGCAAACAAAACAACCAGGAAAGAACCCATGCGCTTCAGCCATGTTGCAGAACCGGTGTTTTGGTTAACTGTCTTAGAAGAAAGAACAGTACTGGTAAAAAGGCTCATAATAATGGTTTTGTTTTAAACAAATAGAAAAAGAAAAATATATACTTCATGCAGACACAATTTTCTTGTGTGTACACATGTACATTGAATTTGATATTGAGCTTTCGCTCCTAGTTTTTGTTGGGATTTAGCTTAACAAGAAGTAACAGATTAGCTGGAAATGGGTAGCAGAAAATGGCTTAATTAGAAATTTGGATCAGCTTCAAGCGGTGAATTTATAGTAAAAGCCTGATAATCCAAACTTTTTTTAACAATTTTTTATTGGCATGTTGATATTTTGTTAATATGGCTATTTCCAAAAAATTCAAATTTTAGACAGATTTTTAATTTTCTTGAATTATTTCGGGTACTTAGTTAAAAAAAAGACAGTTTCCCAACATAAAAGGGCGCTTGTTGGCGCCCTTGATAGAAGTTTCGAAATTTAGCTGTTTAGCGTATGTTCAATTTTATGATCTGTGCTGGCTGGAGCCCATTTTTAACTTCCAGCAAATATTGGCCTGCGGCGAGTTGCTTAACCGGCAACTGATGCGTTTGTAAATAAGATGTTATGCCAAGTTCCGAGGAAAGCACCAGTTCCCCGGCGGTATTTATGAGCCGTAAAGTATATCTTCCGGCAGGCTGGTTGCTGAATATTATCCTTATGAGTTTTCCTTCCACCGGGTTTGGCGAAACCATAATTGTCCTTTTGGAAGGAACAGCCTCCACGCTTACCCTGCTGCTGTATAAAATACTGCCATCATTTTCCACCGCCTTTATTCTGTAATAATTTACAGCATCAGTAGCTTTGTGGTCAATAAATGTATAGAATTGCCCTTTATTTAAACGGGCAATTTCATTAAAATTGCTGCCATCAAAACTTTTCTCCACAGCATAAGAACCCACTTCATCCTCTGCTTCCACCGCCCATTTTACTGACACTGATTTATCATCATTGCGGCTTGCCGACAGGTTTACAAAATTCAGTTTCCGCCTGTACTTGAATACAATGATAAACCTGTTTGCTGCTTTGCTGGCAGCCATATTGGTCACCGAAAAATTCAGCCAGTTGTCGGCAGATAATGAAAGCGGCGAAACACGCTGCAGGTATTGATCCACCACAAAAGCAGTCATGCCCGGGATATCCATATTCCTGAGCGATACCTTCCATTTATATGCCTTTTGCTGCATGAATTCCATGTTAAGGTAAAAGCTGTCGGCACTATTAAGCGCAGCATGGCGTTCCACGCTCAGCTTTTTTCCATTGCGGAGCAGGCTGATATTTTCTCCCTGGTTAGCCAGCTTAAGCGCATCATTCACATCCGTATCATTGCTAAAATCTTTTGAAATATCTGCCCTGATGCCATCGAGCATATATCCGCCATTGGTTTCATCGGTATACAAGTTTACCATGAGGGCCTGCCAGTCATTAGCGTTGCCGCTGCGTGTGGCAGTTACCAGGCCTCCATTTATTTTTGAAGTTTCCGGAAAGCTTACTGAAGTTTGCGGGGCGTTTACAAAAAAGCCCTGCCCGCTTAACAACCAATTATACGCTGTTCCATTGGCCGGATAAATGGAAGCGCCCGAACCTCCGGGTGTAATTATGAAATCGGTACCATTATAAGTAAGTGTTTGATAGCCGCCCACTCCCTGGGTGCCATACATAGTGGGATCCCAGAGGTAAATCTTGGTTCCTGCAGTAGGGTTGCCGCCGCCATAACGCAGCAGGCGCAGATCTACACGTGATGCCAGCAGATTGCCCAGTGCATTATCCCTGTTGGCTATAATTGTTACAGCAGGAGGCGCAATGAACAATTTTCCTTTAGTTCTTAAAGTGGTGTTGCCGGCATTGCCAACACCAACCCCCACAGTCCTGTCGCCCCGAACAAAAAGAAAATAACCCTGTTGAGGATTTACCACCGTATCTTTTCTCGTAACAAATTTATAGGCCCCTGCTGTGCCAACAGATGCGTCCCAATATTTTAAAGAATAGAGGAGGCTTACAGCATCGAGCCCCGAACCGGTTGCTACCGGCCCGGTAATCAGCGTACCTAATCCGGCTGTACCTGGTACGCCATTGGCCTGTCCTTCTGCCCATGAAGAAAGTACAGTTTGGCCTGTATTATCTGTAGGAACAGCAAGCAACTGCCATTTACGCTGCGTTTTAATATAACGCTCCACAATAAATGCATTGGAACCTGTGTAATTGATCACAGCACCTGGCTGAATGATTCCCACAAATGCTGTTCGGGCCGGCAATGACTTCAGCGTTACATCACTGTTTACATTTACAATACAGGGAGTGGCAGGTTGAAATAATGACTCTACGCTCATAGGCGAGTTAATATTCAACCCGGCGGAATTTGAAATATATAAATTAAAGAATGTATAAGGCTGTGTCGAAGTGTAGGCACTTACAGCCGTTCCGCTGAACCATACATTTCCATTATTATGAATAAAATTGGCGGTACCCAGCCCGATTAAGTTTCCTTTAATATCAAGGTTTGCCGGAGCAGCCGGTGCTGTTTTATTACCAGTATTGGAGAATACCAGGTGATTAAATGATTCGGCCGATATATTCTGGTTTACACCATTAAAAATAACGGTACCAGCACCTTCTGTAAAATTAGAGCCCAAATTCACCCAATCACCTGCAAGTAAGAGATTGCCGCCAGATGTCATATCAAGTATACCTCCGGTAACAATAGATACATCGCCCCATGACTTCAATACATCATTGGCTGTACCGATCGTAAGTTTTTGATCGTCTACTGTAAGGCTCCGGCATTTGGCCGAATCGCCATAGCTTAATGCATAGGTGGAAGTTGTTCTGTTCACTTCGCATTCATTTGAAGCTACCAGCGGTATGGTTACATCGATGGATGAATCGGGCACGCTAAAACCTTCCCAGTTACTGCAATTGAACCAGTCTTTACTGGCTGCCCCTGTCCAGTAGCCATCAGGATTGCCGCCGATGATGGTAAACGGTTTTCCGGTGGCGGTGGAGCTGGTGGATGAAGCAGAGAAATCCTCTGTGATAGTGCTGCTTGTGGTAAAATTGGAAAGGTTCAGCGTTGCTGACAGCAGTTCCGATTTTGTGCCTGTATGAAGTTTATCGTTGCCATAGTAGGATCCGCCGATCAGAGAGGTATGCTGCCTGTTCAGGCAACGGATATCCCTGTGCAGCCGGCTTTCCCTGGTGGTATTTGAAGCCACAGCAGAACTGAATGGCACCCATGCCCGGCCAATAGTAATACCGTATAATACATTTCCATTGAAGGTGCTGTACAAATCCACCCCTGATGTGCCAACATGAGTAAAGGCACCCTGCATCAGGTAAATCTGGTCGGCGCCCGAAGTGCTGATATTACAAACACCTCTTGGGTTAGTTGCCGTTAGGCCGGCGGAAGCTACTCCTCCTACCCGAATATTACTGATACCTGTACCTGTTCCGCCGGAAATGCTCAGCTGAAAACTGATGATCTGACCTTTTGTAAGAGAACCCGGGCCGTTCCAGGTGAACTCAACAATACCGGGGTCGTCGTAAATAAAGTCGCCGGAGCTGTACCATCTATCTGTTGATGTATTTGCAGCTGCACCTGCTTCGTACCTGGAATTCGCAACCAGGAATTTTGTTCCCGGGAGCAGGTCAACCATATTCGTAATATAGAACCGGTCATCGGGCGTTGTTCCGATCTGTGCATCAAATGCCGTGATAACAAGGTCGCCCGGTCTTAACACCGTAACATTATTGGGTTCTGTACATATTGAAATGCCATTGCTCCAGTTGGTTCCACTCCTTACAAATACTTTAAAGCAATAGTTCTGTGCGTTAGTAAGGCCCGTAACAGTAACGCTGGTTCCGGTTCCTTTATAAACGACCTGGTTATTGGTTGAATAAACCGGGTTTGCTGTATAGGAAGTTCCATCCCCTGTTGGTATAAAAGCTACGGCAGCATCGTTGGCCACCACTAATATTTCACTATAGCATCCTGCAGTTGGATTCGACCAGTTCAGTGTAACCTGTGTGTTTCCCGGTGCGGCGGTAAGCCCGCTTACATCAGGTGTATTTAATGCAGCAATAGAAGCGGTAGGTAAAGTGGTGGAAGAATAGGCATAGGGAGCGGCACCACCTTTATAAGCCACTATAATAAAACGGTATGCCTGGTTTGCAGTAAGGCCGGTTACCGTAGCTGTTGTTAAGGCGCCTTTGTAAACGGCATAATTACCGGCCCCAACCTGTGTGCCGGAGCCATATGCAGCAGCGGTAACGGCATTGGGTGAAAAATTAATTTCATCAAAACTGGGATACACAGTGGAAGATAGCCTTGCCAAAATGATCACCCCGTCATAACTGCTGGACGGTGCGGTCCAGGCAAGTGTTGCTGTATTGGTCGTTTGACAGGTGACCCTGAAATTAGAAGGTAATGTTGGTCTTGTATAAAAATTTGCGCCCGTCAAATAAGATCCGGTGCGGTAATTAGGATTACAGCCGTTTGCATTAAATGAAATAATATGGAAGTAATAAAGCGTTCCGGCGGTAAGGCCTCCTGCCGAAAAATTTGTTTCTGTATCATTATCTACCACCGTGGCAGCACCGATTGTTTGGCCGATCGTATAAAAATTTCCATCAACTGGAAGCTCTGTGGCTGTTAAAGCAGCTACCGTTGTTCTTAACACAAGATAATTTGATGGCGCAGGTGAAGCAGCGGTAAAACTTCCGGATATAGAAGTAGCAGTACTTGCGGCCTGGTTAAATACAACCGCACTTGCATTAGCTGTTGGTTCCGGACAGGGTGAACTCACATTCACATATCCATTCAGGGTAAAGTCATCTATGCGCATGGAACCGGTAAGCGTTCCGCCAAATGTGATGGTTACGGTAACGGTGCCGGTAAGACCCGTAATGGGTGTACTAACTGGAAGTGTACCGGTATTGGCACCAGTGGTTGGAATGGTACCTGTACCTATTTGTGTACCATTGATGGTAATGGTCCAATTATTGGTAGCCTGGCTCGATTGGCGCCAGAAGCTGAATGAGGTGATATCCACCACATAACCACTCTGTATGTCAAAATTAAGTACCCAGGGATTACCGCCAGAAACACTTGATGCAGCAATTGCCTGCCCTGCACTTCCCGCAAAACTTGTCCAGGCTCCTGCGCCATTGCTCCAGGAAGAATTGCTCAGGTTGGGATGCAACACGCCGGGTGTTGGTGTAGCTGTAGGGGAAACCGTATAAGGGTGTGTAGAAATAGTTGTGGTTCCAAAATTGTGCTGGTATAAGGTTGCAGGCACAGCTGTAACCGTAAGCGTGGCATTACCATCTGTAGTTACGTTTCCGCAGGCATTCGTAACGGTAACACGGTACTGCCTTCCGTTAAGAGCAATGGACGGATTGGTAATAGTTAATGAAGCTGTAGTGGCGCCTGAATAAACACCGCCATCCGCAACAGGATTCCATGCTGTGCCGTCATATTCTTCCCACGCATAAGTGTATGGCCCCACACCCGAAGGCACTACGGTAAAGGTTGCACTGCTTGAAGTAGTGGCAGCCTGGTTTGCCGGCTGCGTGGTAATGCCAATTATATTTCCAACGCCTGTAATATTAAAATTGTAAGGGTTTTCAGTTACATCGTTATTTACAATATTTATGGTGGCAGTTCTTGTGCCTGCCGCAGTTGGGTCAAATGTTACAATGAATGTTGTGCTGCCGCCTGCCGCAACCGTTGCCGCAGGTGGGGTTGTAACGGAAAAATCTGCCGCTGCAGCACCAGTAAAAGTAATTGCACCTATATTCAGGATAAGATCGCCTGTATTTTGAATTGTAAATGTTCTTGTAATCGTTCCAGGGGTAACACAGGTTGTTCCAAAATCGGTATGGTCTGTTGATGAAGGGGTAATATCGCCATCAACAATATTTATACTATTTCCCTGGATATTTATTTCAGGCGCCTGCACAGTAAGTACACCGTTCACATTGCTGGTACCGTTCCAGTATCCGCCACCGCCGGCATTGTAACCACCGTAACTGTATGGACCAGCAGCCAGTTGAAACCTGGACGCATAATAATAAATTCCGCCGGCAAGCCCCGGACCAATATTAGCCGAATACTCATCGTTATTCACTCCCCCGCCTGCTGCATTAAACGTGGCTGGTATCCAGGTCCACCCACCGCTAGAGGGGGCGTTATTAATTGTGTTGTATCCGATCCAGGCCTGTATACCGGGCCCTTGTGTGCCGCAATCCTGGTGTAACTCCCACTTCATATACCTGTGCATAAACATTAAAGGCACCGCCTTCAATAATTGTTCCATTGGGTGGAGATTGAAGATTGCACCAATCCACCACATCAACAGTTACTTCGCCATTAATGTTTGCAGTTCCATCCCAGTAACCGCCGCCACCAGCATTGTACCCACCATACCTGTATGGCCCTCCGCTTATTTGAAAACGGGTAGCGTAATAATAGGTCCCAGCAGGTGTTAATGAAGGACCAATATTTGCCACATACTCATCATCATTACCTGCATCGCCAAAATAAGTTGCCGCCACCCAGGTCCAGCCTCCACCTGCTGGATCTGTATTACTTGTACTGTAACCGATCCATGCCAGGATACCTCCTCCCTGTCCGGCAGCATCAGTAACCCCGGGTTCGTAAACCCTGCCATAAACATTATAAGCATTGCCAAAAGGAATGCTTCCTGTTGCCGGTCCCTGGAGGTTACACCAGTCAACAAAATTTGAGCCTCCGGGATTTATTGTGAAGGTTTGTGTGCCGGAAGCAAAACAATTGGTGGAGACTCCAACATTGGCTGTTCCAACTGAAGCAATATTTGCCGCAGGCACTGTTGCTGTTAATTGTGCCGATGAAACAAAAGTTGTAACAAGCGGGGAGCCGTTCCAGGTAACAACCGAACCATTGATAAAATTGGTACCATTTACTGTTATTGTAAAGGAAGGATTGCCTGCATTTTCTGTAGCAGGAGAAATAGAACTCGTGGTTGGAATATTTGCCGGCACTAATTCTCCGGTAGCCAATAACATGGCAGGATAATTTACACTGCTGACATTAAACTGGATTTGACAAAGCTGAGAGCTGGTTAAACTTGAAGCGGAGGAACCTACGAAAATCCTCCCCATCGTACCTGAAGATCCGATGGTACCTGCCCAGTTATTAATGGTTAATATTCTGCCCGCTATAAAAGATCCGGCTGCGCTAAAGGTAATTGTATGTGCAGTTGCTGCAGCGAGGTTAAATGTTGAAGAATTTGATAAACCAATACTTCCGTATGTAATGGTACGACCGGCTGCTATGCCGGTGGTGGATAAGGTACCTCCATTAAAATTGAAGCCCCCTGGCAAACTCATATTTGCAGAAGGGGTCAAACGCAGGTCACCGGCAGTTACAGTTGTGTTCCCAGAATAAGTGTTATTGCCGGAAAGAACTAAAATACCATTGCCCGAATTTGTTCCAACGGTTAATCCGCCGGCACCAGATACCACACCACCAAAAGTATAAGTGCTGGTGCCCGCAGTTCCATTCAAATCAATATTTCTTACGGAAGCTCCGAGGGCAACATTATCTGCAAAACTGATATTGGAAACATAACCAGCTGCACCAAAAGCAAAATTTCCTCCTATGTTGATTCCAGAATATTTTGCTGCGGGAATATTACGTGCTGCTGCTGCTGCAAGTGCGCCTCCATTTATATTGAGGGCACCGCCCCCGCCCATTGCATTCACCCCACCTATCACCATGGTACCTGCGTTCATTACAAAACCTCCGGGGTAAAGGTTACCATTTGCCGATATCAATATACCTGGACCTTCTTTTCGAATGCCTGTACCTGCAACAGTGGAAATATTCTGCCCGGCCATATTAACCGTTCTGCCTGCAGCCACAGTAATGGGCATTACAGTACCATTCGTGGTCATCGTTCCGCCGGCAGTAAAAGTTACATTTTCGTTTGCTGTTATGGATGTAACCCCGGTAGACGCAAAAGTAACCGTACTACCAGCAATATTGAAAACGGCAGCACTATTGTTAACCCAAGGAGATGTATAAGGTGCCGAATTTGTTGTACTCCATACAGAACCCGTCCAGGTACCCGCACCACCAAAATATAATTGGGCTTTTGCCTGGTTAAAAAAGAAGCCAAGAAATAAAAAAGCAAAAAAGAGTTTTGTAGAATTGTTTCTCATGCTTATTAATTGATTTGCAAGCGATATATGTGGAATATAAAAACTGCCGCAAAAATACATTTTTTTTAATATGTAAATATTACACAAACCATAAAATTTACATAAACTTAATAACAAATTTTGCAATAAAGTCGCCAATTTACAGCAAAAAATTGACCAAAAAGTCAACTATTCTGCTTTATTAACAATTAAGCCATTTTATCCACAAATTTCGAATTTAGGTCTGCAGCCGGTTACAAAATACTAAGCCCAACGCTTTTTCGTTAAGTGATAGGTCTCTATACCTAATTAAGCCAGTTTCTATGACAAAAAAACCAGGCATTGTATTGAATTACAATCCATTATACTTCCGTCTCTTTGTTTTTGTTCTTCTTTTCCTTTTCCAGGCAGGAAAAATAAAGGCACAGGTTGTTGTTACAGGCTCCAATGGGGCAAATGGCAACCATACTTCTCTTACCCAGGCAGGCGGGGCTTTTGCAGCCATTAACAGCAATTCGCAGGCTGGCAGGAATATCCAGGTATCCATAACCGGTAATATTACAACTGAAAATGGCGCTGTGGGGTTGGGTGCGGGAACCTGGACCAGTTTAAAAATTACAACAACAGGCATAAGAACGGTTTCCGGAAATGTTAACCAGGCACTTATACGTTTTGAAGGTTCAGACAATGTTGTACTGGACGGCATCAGTATTACAGGCAGCAACAGAATAACGATCAATAATGCTTCCACCGGGGCAAATGCCGCTACTATTCAATTTTATAATGGCGCCAGCAACGATAGTATCAAGAACGTGACCATACTGGGAGCCGCTACGGGTAATGCCACCGGAACGGTTCATTTTAAAAGAGGACCTGCAGGTGAAAATAACTACATCGTTATGAGTGGTTGCGATATAGGTGCCTCTTCCTCTTCCACCCTTCCTGCCCAGGCAATTTATGCAGAGGCGGCCACGGCTCCTGCCAACAGCAATATTGAAATACTCAATAACAATATCTATGACTTTTTTAGTGCCGCCAGTTCCTGCAATGGTATTTATGTAAAGGGCCCTAGCGCTTACTGGACCATCAGTGGCAATAAATTGTTTCAGCGGGCTGCAAGGCAATTTGCGGTAAATGCAAATTCAGTTTATACAGGAATAAAAGTGGAAGGCGATGCGCTAAGCCCGGGCGAAAATTTTGTCATCAGTGGAAATATCATCGGCTTTTCCAGTTCGGCAAGCGGCGGCCTTACAACAATTACAGGCAGCGATGCCAACGGGTTGCTCAATAAAGTAAGGGGAATAGATATCATCAACGCCGGCCTCCTTACAGCAAGCTCTATACAGGGAAATACCATCGGAGGTTTTACGCTTACATCCCATTACAATAACCCGCTCAAAGCAGAAGCCGCCTTTGTGGGTATTACTGCAGGACATAATGGTACCGGGAAATACCATATCGGTAACATTACCGCAAATACAATTGGCTCCCAAAGCAGTAATACCATTACACTAACCCATGGAGGTACGGTAGAAGACCAGGCCTGGGCAATTGGTATTTATGATGGATCCGCAACAGCCGACAGCATCTTCAACAATACCATTGGCGGTATCAGCATCAACGGCAGCGGCAATGCACTCAACTTTACAGGAATTTGTGTGGCAGGTTTTTCGGGAACAGGAAACGTGGCTTTAAAAAACAATACGATCGGGGGCAGCACTGCTGCAGGATCGATCAATCATTTACAAACAGGGCTGTACCGTTGTTATGGCATTGACATTACAAACAGCAGCGCACAAATTACCAGCAATACCATCCGTAATTTCAATTTCGGTTCTTCCAAAACAGTTTCCCCTGCTTTTGCGGGAATATATGTTTCAGCAGGCACGGGCATTTTCCAGGTAGCAAAAAACCAGGTACATTCCATTACAGGCATAGCTGCCGCTGCAGGTGTTTCGCTGCATGGGCTATTGCTTGATATTACCGACGATAACAATACCGTAGAGAAGAATTTCATACACTCGATCGAACCTGGTAACGATGCTTCTGTAAGCGGCATCACGGCAAATATGGGGCGGGCCATTTACAGGAATAATGTGGTGCGTTTAGGCATCAATAAACTTGGCAGCGCCATCACGGCGCCGCATATCATCTATGGTATTGCACAATATGCTGCCGCAAACAACAACTCATTTTTTCATAACACAGTTTATATTGGTGGCACTGGCGCCACAAGCAATACAAACAGTTATGCATTTTACGGAAACAGCAACGGCAATACAAGAAACTACAGCAATAACAACCTGGTGAACGAACGCACAAACGGAGCCGGCACGGGCACACATTACGCTATTGCACTGGCAGGCATATCGGGCCTTACCAGCAATTACAACAACTTCTATTCTGCTTCAACAAGCCGGTTTACCGGTTTACTTGCTGCAGCAGATCAAACAACATTCAACAACTGGCAGCTTGCTTCGGGCAACGATAATATGAGTGTGAACGGGAACCCGCTTTTCGGTAATGCAACTGGTGCTGCCGGACTTGTTAACCTTGCCATTACAGCAGGCTCCATTTGTAACAATGAAGCGCTTCCCGGATTGGCCACCGATGACTATAACAATAGTTCCAGGGATAATTCACTTCCCGTTGGCACACCTGATATTGGCGCATACGAACTGGCCAGGGGAACGGTGGCCGGCACATGGATCGGGGTAATTGATACCGACTGGAATAAAGCCGGCAACTGGGACAATAATACCATCCCCACTGCAAGTACGAATGTTTTTATCGTAAAAGGACATAAAACTACAGGTGGCATCGATGATATGCCGGTGATACCAACAGGTATTGCCAACTGCCGCAACCTTAACC
Organism: uncultured Chitinophagaceae bacterium; assembly: GCA_963754695.1. Classification (GTDB taxonomy): domain Bacteria; phylum Bacteroidota; class Bacteroidia; order Chitinophagales; family Chitinophagaceae; genus Ferruginibacter. Next base: position 622,128 of record CAVWGU010000004.1, on the reverse strand, counting down.
TGCTGATGCCATACAGTAAAGTACTGATAAATAATGCAGGTCAGCTAAGGGTTGCCGGAGCCATCAGCAGCAAAGGAATTCTTGATATTGTTAACGGAACGATCGAATTCTTTGGCATTTCCGGAACACAGTCCATTGCAGGAAGCATGTTTAAAAACAATACCGTGCTTAACCTGATTGCCAACAACAATATTGATCTTGTTAATCTGCAGATGCCTGCAGCCCCCGAAAACGACACGCTAAATATTACCGGCGCTGTTTCATTTAAAGGAAATAACAGGGCGCTGAACACTTACTCGGCTGCGGCCCCTTTATTAGGAATGCTTACGCTGAAATCGAATTTGGGCAGCGCTGCAAGAATTGCCGATATCACAAATAACAATACAAGTACGGGAAATACAATTACAGGCAATGTAACCGTGGAGCGTTCTATCAGTTATGGAAAAAAATGGCATTTCCTGGCCGTTCCCACCAATGCAAGCGGAACACAAACGATCAATGCAGCATGGCAGGAAGGCAACGCTCCTATGGTCAACAGCAAACCAGGTTATGGAACACTGATCTCCAACAATACCACCGGAAATGGATATGATTTTGCGAGCACAACAATTGCATTTAAAAAATTAGTGAACAACAGCTGGGTAAGCGTGGGCGCTTCGGGTACAAATACAGCTATCAGTTCGGCCGATGCCTACATGCTTTACATCCGCGGCGACAGAAGTGTGGGTGCAGGAGCGCCGGCCGGACCTACTATTCTGCGTACCACCGGCGATATAAAAATGAACAATATCAGTAAGGCTGTAACAGCCTCCACCCCTACCGTTGTTAATTTCACCTCGGTAGGCAATCCTTATGCATCGGCCATTGACCTGCGAAAACTTACTTATACAAGCGTATCAAAAATTGTATATGCCTGGGACCCTTCGCTGCCTGGTACTTTCGGACTTGGCGCTTACCAAACCCTCACTTTCAACGGGCTTAATTTTATAGCAACACCGGGTGGAGGTGCGTTTTTCAATACGCCCACCTGTAATTATATCCAGAGTGGCCTTGCCTTTTTGGTGAAAGGAACTGTTGGCACAGCAGGAACACTTACGTTTTTAGAAACGGCTAAAACACCGCTCAGTTCTCCGGCCTCCCGAACAGCGGCCGGTGACCCGCAAACACTCCGGATGCACCTTGTATCTGTAACCGGCAATGTGATGAAAGATGGATTGATGGCTGAGTTTGACGCTTCATACGCTAATAGTTACGATGATGAAGATGCACCTAAGCAACTGAACAGTTACGAAAACACCGGAATAAAAGTTGGAACGAATATATTAAGCGTGGAAAGACATGCACTGCCCCAGGATAACGACAGTATTCAGGTTTATGTAAGCAACCTGTATAATGGAAATTATAACTGGGTAATAAAATCAGAAAACCTTGCCTTACCCGGCCTCAGCGCTTATCTTGAAGACAAATACACGGCAACTTCTGTATTGCTGAACCTTTCAGACAGCAACTTTATACAATTTACGGTTGATAACAATGCCGCATCAAAAGCCAATGACCGTTTCAAAATTCTTTTCAAACAGTCAGCCGTGCTACCGGTACATTTTACCGGAATACAGGCAGTTAGGAATGATAAAACTTTTGCCGACATCAGCTGGCAAACAGAAAACGAAATAAATATCAGTCATTATGAACTGCAAAAAAGTTCAGATGGCATCCATTTCAGCAGCCTATTCAGCACCTCCCCGGCCACAGCCGGCAACACAAGCCGTACCTATAGTTTTACCGACAGGGCTGCTGGTAAAATGTCGGTTTATTACAGGGTAATGGCAATTGGTAATGATGGAAGCAGGTACTACAGCAATATTGCTAAACTTAATCCTGTTTTAACTGAGGGAACTGTTTCACTCAGGCAAAATCCAAGCCGTAATAGCCTTGTTGTAATTGATTTCAACAATGTACCGAATGGGAAATACCTGGTAAGGGTCATCAGTAATGATGGAAAAATGATCGCTCAAACTACAGCGACTGTTAATACAGTTTTCCAGGCAGAAAATATCCAACTGCCAAAAACAACGGCAAGCGGAATGTACCGTATCCTCATTTCAGGAAATAACAAGGCTTATAACCTGGAGTTGATAATGGAATAATAAAATTGATTGCATACTACTTAAAAGGCGCTTTGTTTAAAGCGCTTTTTTATTGCAGTATCGTGTTCGATGCATTTTTGTAGTTAAAATATGACAGCTCGTAGTGAAATAAAAAATACTATCTGCTTTCAAATTTTCGTTTATGCTACAGCCCAATTATTATTCCTAAACCTGATTCTATGAACAGACATTTACGTACTTTATTCAATACCAAACCCTTAAGCAAAAAAATAGCCATAGCTGGTATGCTGGCATTTTTAATTTGCGGCATTTCAATAGCAGCAAATGCACAGGTGACCGTAAGCGGTTCAAATGGCGCCAACGGTACCTACTCAAATCTCACTAAAAACAACGGCGCCTTTAAAGCCATTAACAGTAATGTGCAAACCGGCAAAAACATTGTAATAACCATTACGGGTAATACAAATGAAAATGGCGGGCCAACAAACCTGGGAGCAGGTTTATGGACCAGTTTAAAAATAATTCCTGCAGGCGGTGCATGGACCCTTTCCGGCAACCACTCAACAGGCCTTATCATACTGAACGGCTCCGACAATGTGACCATTGATGGTTTAAACAGCGGAGGCAATGCGTTAACATTCTCAAACAGCAGTACGAATGCTGCTGCAAAGACCATTTTATTTTTAAACGGTGCTTCGCAAAACCTCGTTCAAAACTGCAGCATTACAGGCGCCTCTAAAGGTGCAGCAACAGGTACGGTTTTTTTTGGAAACAGTGTTTCCACTCCAAATGAATTCAATAAGATAAATACCTGCAAAATCGGCCCGGAGAGTGCAACTGAGCTCCCCACCAATGCCATTTATTCTGAAGGTAATGCCCTGGTTAAAAACCAGCTCAACGAAATAACCAATAACCATATTTATGATTTTTTTAATGCAGCCCTCTCGTGCAACGGAATCAATATTGTAAACGGCAATAGCCGGTGGACCATCACGGGAAATAAAATATACCAGCGTTCAGCAAGATTGTTTACGGCAGCGGCTGTTTACACGGCCATAAAGATCGAAGAAAACACGGCCCTCCAGGGTGATGGATTTATCATCAGCAATAATACCATTGGATTTGCCAATGAATTGGGTACAGGAATATGCAGCATTGGAGCCACTGCTGCAGCCGGATTGCAAAATAAATTCCGGGGCATTGAGATCATTCATGCGGGCAGCGCCAATACAAACCAGGTAGTTGGGAATATCATTTCCGGTATTGCACACAGTTCCGCCTACAATGCTGCTTTGCTTTCCGATGCCTTCTTTGCAGCCATTAAAACTGGTACCGGCGGTACGGGAAAATATATTGTTACAAATAATACCATTGGGTGTGCCACTGTTGCCGCAAGTATTACAGTATCTCACAGCGGCACTACAGAAAATCTTGCCAATATATCCGGCATTTATGATGCTACAGGAAACAATACAGAAATCAGTGGCAATAATATTGCAGGCATCCGTATCGGCGGAACCGGCACTGCGGCCTCCTTTTATGGCATCCTGGTTAATCCGGCATTAAGCGGAAACGCGGTGGTAAAGAATAATAATATCGGTACCGCCAATGCCGCGATCAGCCATATGCAAACAGGCCTTTATGGCATTATGGGAATAGATATCCGAAACACGGGAGGAGAGATTTCGGGCAATACCATCCAAAATATCAATCTGAATTCAGGTAAAACCAGCAGCGCCGCATTTGCAGGTATTTATGCAGCTGGCAGTACCGGGTTGTACCTGGTTTCAAAAAACGCCGTGCATTCTATCAGCAATACAGCCGGAACAGTTAACGTAAAACATTATGGCCTGCTGCTGAATATTTCTGACAACAATAACGTGGTTGAAAAAAACTTCATTCATTCTGTGGAGCCGGGCGCTAATGCTGTTGTAACCGGAATAGAAGCTCGAGCAGGAAGGGCAGTCTATAAAAATAATATTACCCGTTTCGGTATCAGCAAAGCCGGAACTTCTATTACCGCAGGCCACCTCATTTATGGCATCCTGCAAAATTCGCCTGTAAATAACAACCTCTTTTATTACAACACATCGTATATAGGAGGCACCGTCAGTTCCGGCAGTTCCGGCAGTTATTGTTTCTACAGTGCAGTAAGCGCTGTAAGGGATTACCGGAATAATAATTTTGTAAATTCCCGTTCCGGAAATGGCGCTCATTATGCAATCGGGCTAAGCGGCACTACCGGCTTAACATGCGACCATAATAATCTTTATGCGACAGGAACAAATGGCTTTACCGGTTCTTTGGCAGCGGTAAATTATGCTACCCTTGCCCAATGGCAATCGGCCTCCGGTACCGATGCGATGAGTATGAGCGGAGACCCAATTTTTACAAATGCAGATGGAAATTCCTTCCTGGTAAACCTGGGCATCAACACCGGATCTATTTGCAATAATGAAGCCATTTCAATTACAGTATCGGACGATTACAACAATACCGCCCGCGACAACTCCTCCCCTGTAGGCACTCCGGATATTGGAGCTTTTGAAATCCCAAGAGGAACTGCTGCAGGAACCTGGATCGGTGTAATAGACACCGATTGGAATAAGGCGGGCAACTGGGATGATAATACCATTCCAAATTCCAGCACAAACGTGTACATAGTACGTGGGCATAAAACATTAACGGGCATCACCGATATGCCGGTCATTTCATCGGCCACTGCTTACAGCCGCAACCTGAACCTTCAAATGCCTTATACATCTGTAATTGTAAATGGAACAGGTATTATTAAAGTGGCCGGCGCTATCAAAAACAAAGGAAATTTTGACCTCATTGCCGGAACCTTAGAATTAAATGGCAGTTCGGGTACTCAAATAATTGCAGGCAGTAAATTTAAAAACAGCAGCATCAAAAACCTGGTGATCAATAATAATGTTGACCTGACAAATGAAAGCCTGCCTGCTTCACCCGAAAATGACACCCTAAACATTACAGGTTCCGTAACATTTGCCGGAAACAACCATAGCTTCAGAACATGGTCTGTAGCTGCACCAACTTTAGGGATGCTGACCGCAAAGTCGAATGCAGGCAGTACAGCCAGTATGGGAGATTATACAAACGACAACACAAACAGCGGGAACATCATTACCGGAAATGTAACAGTAGAGCGTTATATCAGTTATGGCAAGAAATGGCATTTGCTTTCTATACCCACCAATGCAAGCGGCACGCAGACCATCCATGCGGCATGGCAGGAAGGCAATGCACCGATGGCAAACAGCAAACCGGGTTATGGAACCCTGATATCGAATACCACGACCGGGAATGGCTATGACTTTGCAAGCCCTTCCCTGGCCATAAAAAAATTAGCTGCCAATGCCTGGATAACAATCGGGCCAACCGGTACCAACAGCCAGCTCAACGGATCAGATGCATATATGCTTTATATACGTGGCGACAGAAGTGTGGGTGTGGGAGCCCCAGCAGGATCAACCATCCTGCGCACTACAGGCGATTTGAAATCGTACAGTATTATAAAAAATGTAACAGCGTCTACGGCCGCAGCCGACAGCTTTACCAATATTGGCAACCCTTATGCCAGCGCCATTGATCTCAGAAAGCTTAATTTTTCAAATGTGCCAAAGATCATCTATGCCTGGGATCCTTCATTGCCGGGTACAAATGGGCTGGGCGCTTACCAGACACTTACTTATAACGGGAGCCATTTTATTGCCACACCCGGCGGCGGAGCTTTTTATAATACGCCCACCTGCAATTATATCCAGAGTGGTTTGGGATTCCTTGCAAAAGGAACGGTGGGGCTGGCAGGTACACTGGAATTTACGGAAGCCGCCAAAACACTGGGGAGCCTTCCGGCATCAAGAACGGCTTCCGGTGAACGAAAAAGCCTGCGCATGAGCCTTGTATCTGCTGCAGGAAATATTCTTAAAGACGGGATGATGATAGAGTTTGACGCTTCAAACCAGAACAGCTACGATAATGAGGATGCGCCTAAACAATTAAACAGTTATGAAAATACAGGTATTAAACTTGGTTCAAAAATTTTGAGTGTTGAAAGGCATGCACTTCCTCAAAATAATGATACCATCCGGCTTTTTGTAAGCAATCTTTACAATGGTAATTACAAATGGCTTATTGCTGCACAAAACCTGGAACAGCCGGGCCTCACTGCTTTTTTTGAGGATAAATACACGGCTATGTCTGCCGCATTGAATCTTACCGACAGCACTATCGTAATGTTTACGGCAGACAATAATGCTGCTTCAAAAGCAAGCGACAGGTTCAGGATCGTGTTCAGGCAAACGGTGGTACTACCCGTGAGCATCACAGGTGTTCAGGCAGTAAGAATGAGCGATAAAACGGCAGAAGTGAAATGGCAAACAAGCAATGAAATTAATATCGGCAGCTACGAGGTACAAAAAAGTAAAGACGGAAAAAGCTTCTCCTCCATTCAAAAAATAAGCCCATCAACAGGAAATAACGGGAATAGGTACTACCATTTTACAGATGAGTATGCCGGCAATTCCATCATCTATTACAGGATCGCGGCCATAGAAAACGATGGCAGCAAAATTTACAGTAATGTCGAAAAACTGGAAGCAGTTGCAACTGCAGCATCGGTTTCCCTGAAACAAAACCCCGGCAGCAGGCAGGCAGTCATCGATTTTATGAACTGCTCAAAAGGACAGTATAGGGATAATGATAACAAACGCAGATGGTAAAAAATTAAGCAGTGATGTTGTTTATATCAACAACAGTTATCACACAGAAAATCTCAGGTTAACGGAAAACCTTGCTGCAGGGCTGTACCATATTTCAATTGCAGGAAATGATAAAAAATATGTACTGGAACTAATACTTCAATAAAAAAACTGCCGCAATAATTGCGGCAGTTTTTTTATTCAACGATGATATTTTTTATTACTGTATTCTTTTCAGGAGATGTGATACTTACCATATAGACGCCGGCAGCTGCAGTAACAGGTAAATTTATTTTATGCAGATCCAGGCCCGGCCCCAGGTTTATGATGGTACTTAAAATTTCCTGGCCGTAAGATGCCATTACTTTAAGACGGTATTTTCCCGGTGGCTGGTTAATGAACCGGATTTGAAGCTTTTTATCTGTAACGGGATTAGGCGCAATGGTTATTAATGGAACATCCGGTTTCATTTCCAGCCTTACCACATCGCTGTAAAAAATTCGCCCGCCTGTTTCCACCGCTTTTATACGATAGTAACTGGTTGTACCCAGCGGATATATGTCTTCTGCCTGGTAAGCCGGATTTCCCCCGGTATTTTCGGGCATTGTATTACCTGCAACTGTTGTAAATGTATGGCCGTCTGCACTTCTTTCTACTGTGTACCCGGCAATATTCAGTTCATCCTGCATTTTCCAGCCAATGGCAATATTTTTATTGTTCCATTGGGCATCCACGTTTACAAATGTAACAGGAAGTGTTGTTGACTGTTTAAATATAATAATGAACCTGTCTGTGGCATAAGAAGCCGGCACATTGCTGATCGTAAACTCGTAATAGGTTTGGGCACTGAATGGCGTATAGGTATTGAGGTACCTGTCTACCAGTATTGGCCGTGCCGACAGCATATTTTCTGCCGAAAGTTTCAACCGGTAATTTTGAACACGCATATTCCTGATGCGGAGGAAGATGGTATCTGCATTTGTTACAGCAGCATGACGTTCCAGCATCAGTTCGGTATTAGATGTAAGGATAGCGATATTTTCCCCTGTATTTGGAAGTTTGTTGGCATCCTCTGCATCCACCTTATTACTGTATGCGCTGCTGAAGTGGAGCATTACACCATCCGCTATAAAATAGTTGCCGGCTGAAACATCCGGTTTTTCCAGGATTGCCATTAACCGCTGCTGTGCATTGAAATGACGGAATACGGAGCGGCTGTTGTCTGTTTTACTGTTTTCGGTAAATCCAAGGGTACCCGTTCCATTGGCAGAAGCCTTCACAAAAAATGCTGCACCCGATTCGATCTTGTTATCAACAGAATTTGCGGCACCATAACTTCCGCCACCGGGAAATACTTCGTAATTACCAGTACCGGTATTAAGGGTGAAGAGCTGGTATGCACCAAGCCCGAAAATACCACCGTTAACACTGTTTGCCAGCATCGGATCCCATATATAGTACATGGCAGAAACATTCGTTCTGCTGATCTGCCGCATATCAATTGCCGATGCATAAGGATTACCTGCACTCATAAACTGGTTGCTGAGCAGGCCGGTACTTGAAATTGTTTTATTACCCGTAAACAGTTGCCCCTTGGTTCTGAGCCTGGTGGAAGTTAGTAAACTGTTCGATGGAACTGAAAGACGGTTACCTCTCACAAATGTCATATAGCCTTTATCGGTGGCAATGTTCATGGTTGTATTGGGCATACTGATATAATTCTGTGTCCCGGGGTTCCATATTTTTATACTTGGGCCGCCCGGTGAATAAGAGTCGTAATATTGCGGCAATGGTGTTGTGCTGGAAGTGATATGTGTACCATAGCCTGGAACCGGATCGCTTGCTGCAGTAAGGGCACCTTCCTGCCAGGCAGCATTGATACTCTGGGTGGTATTTGTTGGCACAGAAAGAAACCTCCATTTTCTGCCCTGCCTTATGAAACGTTCTACTATAAACCTGCCTGTACCATAAGTAAAAGCGGATGTGGCCCCCAACTTGGAAACCCTCGCAGTTAAGGTGTCTGCAGAACGTATGGTGAAGTCGAAATTACCCAACGCAAAAGTGCCGGAACTGGGCTTCAGCTCCTCGGAAACGTAAGTAGATTTATCGAGTAATACGCCAGCACCTGTATTGGCTATCTCAAGTATCCGCATGGCTGCAATGGTACCGGCATTTCCTGGATAACTCTGAGCAATGCTGCCACTCATGGTAAGCGTACCATTATTGGTAATGGTTCCGCTGTTCAGCAGGTTACCATAAACAGAAAGCCTGGCAGCGCCCAGTATTTCGATACTTGCTGCATTTTGTATATCGATATTTCTTGCCACGGGCAAACTGTCAAATATCAATGGGTAATAAGGTAAACCGTTTGGAATAACAACATCTGAAGTGGCCGTTGGGGTACCCGGGCACCAGTTGTCCGGATCGTTCCAGTCTGATGTGATACCAAGCCAGGTGTTGAAAGGTTTCACTACTATATCGGTCGTGTCTTTCATTAGGCAGCCGGTGGGCCCTGTAGCTGTTGCATAATAAGAAGTTTGAACAATAGGCTTTGCATAAACTGTTGCAGCCGCCGTTCCGGTATAAACAACCGTTGCGGCTACATCGGTAAATAAACCAGACCCTGCCCCGTTGGGAGTCCAAACAACGGGGGCCTGTGTGGCACTATATCCCCTGATCTGAATATTATCTATGAGCCATCCAAAATAGGAAATAGACACATCATTTGTAATGACAAACCTAAGTCTGAACTGGCTGGTCATGGCTGTAAATGGAATATTAATGGTTTCTGTTTTCCACAACGATGCCGAAGGCCCGGCCAGGCCGGGTGTGGAAGCGGGCCCCGTAAATTGCGCTGCCCAATCGGGGTAACTCTTTGCAGAAAAAATAACACCCGTTGAAGGAAAACCATTCAGCGTGGTGATGAGTGCACCCGGCCCTGCATAATCAGCAGATGAAAAAGTTGTCCAGGTAACGCCCCCATTGGACGAATACTGAACATGCCCGGCATCAAATGCATTCGCTCCTTCTTCGAGGCCACAGATATGAGAGAATGTCAGTTCTGCCCTTCCATAGGTACTCATATTGAAATTGGAGGTCATTCTGTAGCTGTTATTACCTGAGTTTACATTGGTGGATGGCGTACCTGTATAAGTAAGTCTTACCGACCTGGAGCCCTGGCTAAAATAGGTCGTATTCGAAGCTGCACTGATCATTCCGCCACTGGTAGAAAATAAAGGGGAAGGGAAGGTCTCAAAATTTTCCTGGAGAATGGTTGTTTTGTTTCCCGTAACATATTTACCCCCGATATAGCTCAATTGCTGTACCAGCGGTCCGCAGATAATAGCTGTTTGCGGAACAATGGTAAGGTTCTCCGGCTCAGGATTAATCGTTGCAATAGCAGCCAGGCTGGAAGAACGACAGGCAGAAACCTGTCCTGTAAAAGTAAATTGCGGGCGCATGGAAAGGATCCCTGTAAGCGTTGTAGCTGAACATAATCCTGCAGCTGCTGTATTATTTGCGGCATAATAGGCGGTAGAAATAAAAGCGGTGGGATCCACCACGGTATAATTACCTGTTCCCCCAGTGTTGTTATTGCTCCAGCAAATCTTGATAATTATGTTTGAAGTTCCATTCCATACAAAAGCAGGCGATAAATTAAAATTATTGATCCCTGCCACCGGTGTATAGCTTGCATTGGAGTAGCAGCTAATGAATGCACCGTTATTAAGACCGGCGCTCATATCTGTATTGGACGTTGCCAGGAATGAAATACTGAAATTTGAATAAGCCTGGCTGTTAAGCACCGGGATTTTAAAACCCAGTGTGGAAATGCTTCCTGCACGAAGCCCGGCCGCAGCAAGTTCGGAAGCCCTTATGAGGTACTGGCTTTGCATTCCTCCCGAGGCATGATGAAACAAGGATTCATACGCATTGCCAATAAGAGAACCGTTTCCTACAACGGCTCTGCCGCTCGCCAGCCCTTCTGCAACGGCATAAAAGGTAGTTGTAGTGGGGATGATGGGCGTATTAAAAGTATTGCCAAGGCCCAGCACATTGCCGCCACTGGAAGCATCGTACCAGGCAATAGAATTTCCAGCAGCAGCTGTTCCGGTAAGGCTTACAGTACCCGTTGCACATTTGGCATTATTGGTGGTACCCAGCATCTGTGCAGTAAGTACAGACACCGGCACGGTTGCCGTTCCTACACAACCGGTGGAATTATCGGTGATCTGAACGGTATAATTTGTACTGGTGCTCAGGCCGCTTACAATAGGATTGGGAATAGTTGTACTGCTCAAATTTGCAGCCGGGCTCCAGGCATAGCTTACACCTGATGGATCGAATGACCAGGCCTGGGATGTGAGTATATTCCAGGTGCCGGCATTTCTTCCTAATGGTGCATGCCCTACAGATCCGATGCTGTTTTCCATTCCCAGCGTTTTTACCAGTCCTGTTCCATTATCATCAATGATACCGGCATGAATTTCTATATGGTTATTATTTTCATAAAGCCTGATCTGCCCTGTAATACTCTGCAAACCGGTTCCGCCAGCAAAGCGGAGATTATTAAATTCTATGATCATCCTGCGGTTTGGTGCAACACCGTTTACAAAATATCTTACAAGGCTGCCAGGGTTCGTGCCGGGATCCACCACCAGGTTTGCCCATGCAAGCGCCACAATATTGTTGGGGGCCGATGCATCGGGTATCAACTGCGGTGTAAATGAATTTGGGCTTGCAGAGCCAAACTGTATATAACCATTGCTGCTTATATAAATCTGGGTGTACAACTGTTCATAAAAGGCAAAGGAAAAAGGTAAGGTTATTGCCCCCGACATTGCTTCATCTGTAAGTGTATTCCAAACAACCGTAGGTGAACCCAGCGGAGAAAGCACATTGTAAGTAACAGGCGTAATATCATAGTCGCTGTTTGCAGCAGAATTTAACTGTACACTTCCTGCATTGCAAACGCTTATGGGCAAAGCAAGTGCACTTGCATAAACCACTTCTTTAATGGTGACTATAGTAGTATCGCTGCCCGGGCAGCCACTGCTGGTATAATTGTATATAACCGAATAAATTCCTTCTGTACTCGTGGAAGGGGTTACCTGGCCATTGGATGCATTAAGCGATAAACCGGCAGGTATGGATGTGTATGTTCCACCCGAAGGACCCACGAGTATTACGTTTTTAACCCCATCGCTCTTGCAATATATCTGTGATCCCGGGTAAGAAATATTTGCAATGGCCGCAGCAGGTATACTGATGTTGAGGTTGGATGTGGTTCCAGGCCCGCAGGCATTTGCAGGTGTTACCGTAAGCAATCCCCCGGTAGGGGTATTATTAAAACTGATCGTATTGGAAGGGCCAACAGTAGTGGTTGAAAAAGTGGCGCCTGTTCCGCTATAGGTCCAGGTATAAGAAACAGCGCCCGGCACTGCCACAACCGAATAGGTTTGAGTTGTACTGGGGCAAACATTAATGGCCCCTGATATACTGCCGGTTGTGGCAAGCGTAACACAGGCAGGTGTCCATATATAAGCGAGCCGGTTGGGTGGCTTAATTGTAGCTTTGAATGTATCACCCTGGTTGTTGGCTATAGCTGCAGTAGTTTCTGTCCATGATGTGGCAGTTGTACGTGCGTTAAAGTCGGCATTACTGTTTCCCCTGAGCCCAACCTGCACTCTTACATTCAATGTAGAATTGGTCGTTACATCGCCATACAAAGCGATCAATTTCTGATTACTGGATATACCACCTTCTTCTGTAAGGATCATTTGAAAATTGATATTATCATTATCCGGGAAGGCATATTTCCGAACCTGTGTCCATTGTATTACAAATTCCCTATAAGGTGCAGTACCCCTTACCATACCATAAATACTGCATGCCGGAGTTATGGTTAGTCCGGAAGCAGTAGCCGTTGCATTGGTACTCATGGTAATGGTTCCTCCACCCACATTGATACTCCGTATAACGGTGCCGTCTGGAATACCAGCAGCGATAAGCCTTGTGCCAATCCGTAAACTATCGAATTCAATACCACTGAGTCCGGTCACTGTGGCGCTGCCAATGCTGATGTTACCAGTGATCGTGGGGAACTCCCGGTGGTGCACATCCATATTAAAGGGCGCAAAACCGTTATTGTTTGCTGTGCCATATAAATACATTCCACTTGAGTTAACCGCATTGATCCATGATCCACCGGAATATGTACCTACCATGCTTGTAGGATTAAATGCAACCCATCCATCCGTATCCAGTCCTACTACAGTACCGGCTGGATAAGTTATACCATTATAATAAAATGCAAAAGGAAGGGTATAACCCATATAGGTCATATCATCCCATGTGGAGGGAAAAATATCTGCAGGGGTGGTTCCGGGATTTGCCACCAGGGGAGCATAATCCATGAAATCCTGGGTCCATACATAGCCGGTAGAAACCTGGCCGTTGACCCTGCCAAGTTGTAAGCAAATAACTGCAGTAAAGAATAAACGTACTATTATTCTCATCTTCTCAGATAAAAAGTGTTTTTAACCTGTGGTTATATTTTTATAAGTATAAGGGATTATGCTACGGGAGCAGAACTTGCATAGGTCAGAAAGAGACCTCAATAATACAAAATATTTAGAAATATTACTATTCCTATTTTAAATAAATGATAATCAATTGATTAAAGTATAAAAAATTCAATATTTCGCCGTTTTAACGGGTGATGGTAAATTTTGACTGAAAGAGCAAAATTTCATTCAGTAAAAGCCGGATCGTGTAATTTCCCTGTGCCATTAATTTATTGGGGTTTATCTCGTATTTCGCATTACCATGTAAAACGTAGAGCGCTGTTTTATAAACAAGCTTTCCATCGGCCGCAATTATTTCGGCCTGGTATATGCCTGGTTCATGCCCGGCAAATTCCAACCGGATTTTTTGGTCCGTTACCGGGTTAGGATATAGCCTGATATAATGTTCCTTTTGCAGTGCATCCACCATTACAATTTTACTCATCAATGTTGTACCATTATCATTGGTTGCCCTGACCCTGTAATAATTTTTTCCATCAAGCGGTTGTTCATCAGTTATGAGATAATTGTTCCTCACTCCATTATTCATAGGCTGCTGCTGTTTTATGGCAGTAAAATGGCTGCCGTCATGGCTTCTTTCCACATCGTAATGATCAAGCTGAATTTCGTTTTCTGTGGTCCAGTTAACATCAATGCCCTGGTGGTTGTTTCTGGCAGCTGTTATGCTGATGATATTGACCGGCAAAACAACAGCCTGCCTGAATACGATCATAAAGCGATTGGCCGCATAAGAGCCTGGAATATTTTCAACGGTAAAATTGTATACAGCACCGGAGGAGAGGTTCAATGGAGTGTTAACCCCGGTATAAGCATCCACAAGCCATGCTTCAAGACCCGGTACCATCATGTTTTCTGTGTGGAAATTAAACCGGTATGAACGCAGTTTTACATTTCCGAGTTGCAAAAAGATCGTATCAGCTGAACTAACCATCGCACGCCTTTCCAATATCAATTCCCCGCCTGCTTTTGCAATTGAAATATTCTCTCCGGTATTTTTTAATTTTGGCGCATCGTCTCCGTTTACGTCATTGCTGTAAGCATCATTAAAATCTATCATTACACCGTCAAGTATAAACGGGTTGCCTCCATCATCAAACGTTTCCAAAAAATTCATAAACCGTGCCTCATTTGTAAAACTACCCCCGCGGAAAACTGCCCGGCTGCCTGAAGTTTTAGAGGCTTCATTAAAGCTTACAGAAGAAGTACCTGCTGCCTGTGTTTTTAAATAAAATGCCGAGCCTGATTCAATATTATTATCAATTGTATTGGCTGGAGCATAACTGCCGCCTCCCGGAAAAACCGTGTAATTTGTGCCATTTAAAGTAAATAGCTGGAATGCTCCCAGGTTATATGAACCTCCCAGGACTGGATCCCAAACATAAAACATATCCGACAAATTTGTTCTGTTCACATTACGCATATCAATCGCTGATGCATAAGGATTGCCTGCTGAAACAAATTTATTGATGGCAAGTGAGGGATAATTAACAGTTACTGCACCCGTTTTTAAAGGCCCTCTTGTGCGCATGGTAGTGGCGCTGGCAGCAGCCGTACCAATTACAGTTCTGTCGCCCCGTATAAATAACATATAGCCCTTATCACTGGCAATGGCAGATGAGGTATTAGGCTGCCCGATATATGCCTGTGTGGCTTCATTCCAGTATTTCATACTATGGCCACCGGCCGAAACATTATCGAAACCACGAAGGTTCCAATCCGGGAACAAGCTGGGGATTTGCGTGCCGTATCCGGGAACAGGATTGGCAGCCTGGTTTAAAGCTCCTTCCTGCCACGCTGCTTTCACTGTTTGTATTGTGCTGGTAGGAATACTGAGAAAACGCCATTTACGTGCCGACTTAACAAAGCGTTCCACAACAAACCTGCCTGTACCGTATGTAAAGGATGCCGTTCCGCCCAGCGATGAAACCCTGGCAGTAGCCGTAGTTGTAGAGCGTATGGTAACATCAAAATTGCCAAGGGCAAAAACGCCGGACGTTGGTTTCAGTTCGCCGGTGACGGTAATATTTTTGTCGAGCTGCACAGCTGTAGCAGCACCGGTATTGGCAATTTCCAGGATGTTCATCGCTGCAATGGTTCCTGCATTACCCGGAAAGGATTGGGTAATAGTTCCGTTCATACTAAGCGTTCCATTATTGGTAAGGATGCCACTGTTGAGCAGGTTGCCTTTTACGTTCAGCAGCCCGCCAGAATTGATCGTGATATTTGCGGCATTCTGAATCGTGATGTTCCTGGCAACCGGTGTATTGATGGTAATGACCGGGTAATTAGCCACTGAATTGGGAATGATAACATCCGAAGTGGCAGTAGGTACACCGGGACACCAGTTTACCGGGTCGTTCCAGTTTGTATTGATGCCAAGCCAGGTATTGAGTGGTTTTACCGTTACAACCGTGGTATTTGCAGCAGTGCATCCTCCGGGTGCTGTAGCGGTTGCAGTAAACGTAGTGGTGGCGGTAGGTCTTGCATAAACCGTAGTGGCAGCAGCGCCGTTATACACAATAGAGGCAGCCGCATCTGTATAGAGACCGGAACCTGCCCCATTTGGCGTCCAAACTACAGGTGCTGCAACAGTTCCCGTTGCCGAAATTTTTATATCATCTATCAACCAGCCATAATAAGCCACACTTGCATCGTTTGTTATCATAAACCTGATCCTGAAATTAGCGGTATGGGCAGCTACGGGTATATTAATGGTTTCAGTTTTCCATAATGCGTTTGCGGGAAAGGAACTTGAAGAGGAAAACTGCGTAATCCAATCTGCATAACTCCTTGTTGAAAAAATTGTTCCTGTGCCAATCGTGGTCATCAATGTTCCGCTGCCTGCATACGATGCAGTTGGAAAAGTCGTCCAGCTTGCTCCACCATCGGTAGAATATTGTACATGTCCCGCATCGTAGGTAGTTGAAGGTCCTTCCAATGCACAAATATGTTTAAAGGTCATTTGCGCATTGGTAACCGTACTTAAATTAATATTGGCTGATTGGCTATAGAGGTTATTGTTACTGGTAGTTGTTGTTGCGCTCGTACCCGTGTAAGAAATCAATACTGACCTTATGCCCTCCGCAAAATAAGTTGTATTGGTGGCTGCAGCTACCATTGGGCCGGTAACAGTGAAACCAGCTGCAGCAAAATTTTCAAATCCCTGTGCATATACGGAACTTGTACTCGGATAAGTGCCACCGGTAAATGTGAGTGCCTGCGCAGGGTCTCCCGCACAGAGCGTTACCGCAGCAGGATTTGTAACCATTGCAGCGGGCTGCGGATTGATGCTGGCGGTTACTGCTGTTCTTGTTGTAGCACAGGAAGCGGTGGTTCCACCAAAATAAAACTGTGGCCTGGAGCTTAAGGTTCCCGTTCCGGTAGTTGCAGCACATATAACAGCCGGCGTCTGGTTGTCGGCCCTGTAGTAGGCGCAGGATACAAAGGAAGTGGCGTCTACTTGTGCATAATTATCGGTGCCACCCGTGTTATTATTGCTCCAGCACATTTTTATAATGACATTACTCGTTCCATTCCAGTTAAAAGCAGGCGCAAGCGTATAGGTATTGATTCCGGCAGCAGGTGTTACACTTGCAGCGGAATAAACAGGAGTAAATGCACCGGTATTCAACCCTCCGCTCATATCTGTATTGGCGGTAGCCATCATGCCAATGGTAAACGTGCTGTATGCCTGCGCTGAAACCGATGCAAACCTGATCCCCAGCGATGTTATATTGCCAGGTCTTAAACCTGCTGCATATAATTCAGAGGCTTGTATTAAGAACTGCGTTTGAGCACCCCCATATAAGTGGTAGAAAATTCCGCTATAGTCTAATGGATTGGTGGCTCCGCTTCCCGCTACAGCTGTTCCCCCTGCATTCCATGCCTCGGCAGCTACATAGTAGGTGGTGCTGGCAGATAATGATGCTGTGGTGAAGGGGCTGCCCGTAGCAATATTGCTTCCGCCACTGGCTGCATTATACCAGGCAATGGTATTTCCGGCATTGGCAGTGGCATTAAGCGTTACAGTTCCGTTACCGCACCTTGATGCACCTGTACTGCTGAGCAATTGCGTGTTTGAAAAAGGTACGGTTACATTGGAGCTGCCGCTACATCCTGTTGCGGTATTGGTAACGGTAACGGTATAGGATGTGGTGGCATTCAATGCTGTTGCCACCGGGTTATAAATACTGGGGCTGCTTAAAAATGTAGTGGGGCTCCATGCATAGGTAACCGAAGACTGGGCAAATGACCATGCTTCTGAAACTGTTACATTCCATGCAGCATTATTTCTTCCCGCAGGGGCCGAGCCCGAGCTGCCTGCGGCATTTTCTACACCAAGTGTCTTTAAATAATTATTTCCATTATCATTTACTGTTGTGGCATGAACTTCTATATGGCTATCGCTTTCAAACAACCTAATTTGCCCGGTTACATTTTGTGCACCGGTGCCGCCCAGAAAACGCAGGTTTACATACTGCAGCACCATGATCCTGTTGGGAGCTGTGCCGGAAACAAAATACTGAACTGCGCTTCCTGGATTGGTGGTTGGATCAACAATTAAATCATCCCAAGCCAGCGCAATAACACCATTGGGTGTGGCCGCATCGGGCAGGGTTTGGGGCAAAGTGCTGTTGGCAGTTGAGGTTTGAATTTGTATATACCCATTTGTACTCACATACAATTGAGTGGCCGCTGCACCATAAAAATTAAACGCAAAGGGTATTGGAATGGCAGCCGACATGGCATCGTCTGTATAGGTATTCCATAAAACAGTGGCAGTACCGCTTAAAGCAGTATGGGGTATTGAGCTAACGACATAACCTGTACCGCTGTTCACATTTGCTGTTAATTGCGCATTGCCCGATCCGCAAACGGTAGAAGGGGTGGCCGATGCACTCACTGAAACAACTGGTTTAATGGTAACTGCAGTTGTAACTGTAAGCGGGCATCCGCTGCTTGAATAATTATAAGTTACCGTATACGTTCCCTGCGTGCTTGATGCCGGTGTAATTTGCCCGGTGGCCGGATTTATTGTAAGCCCGGCTGGGGCAGCAGCATAAGTGCCCCCAGTTGGGCCTGTTTGCGTTACACTCACAGGCGCATTACTTGTACAGTAACCGGCACCCGATGGATAGGTAATGGTTGCATTGGTAACGGCGGTGATCGTTATAGCTCTTGTGGCGGCTGTACCGCTGTTACATGGATTTGCTGGTGTTACAGTAAGAGTGCCGCTGGTAGCATTAGATGCAAAGCTGATGCTGTTTGACGGCGTAGCGGTAGTAGTGGTAAACGTAGCCCCTGTGCCACTGTAACTCCAGATATAATAAGTTGCGCCGGTTACAGCGGCTATACTATACGCTTGTACTGTATTAGGGCAAACGGGGCTGCTCCCGCTAATTGTACCAGGTGCCGACATAGTTGCGCAAACCGGTGTCCAGGTAAATGTTCTTCCGGTATTAGGAAAACGATTGTTGCGTAACCCCACGGTTTGGGTATTAGCAGTTGCGGCAGTAGTAGTTGCCCAGTTGGTTGTAGTTCCTGTTCTTGCATTATAATCTGCAGCAGTATTTCCCCTTAATCCAACCTGAAAATTGAGGTCGGTGTTAATGGTTGTATTGCAGGTTCCATAAATGGCCTGCAGGGTTTGATTACCATAATTTGTGCCTGTATTACCTCCTTCATTTAACCGCAATTGAAAACTATAATTATCCGTAGATTCAAAACCGGTTCCAAATCTTCTGACCTGCGTCCATTGCACCACTACCGACCTGTTGGGCGCGGTACCAATTGTTTGATAAAAGATGCTTGACCTCGGGTTAATGGTTGCGTTGGAAACAGTAGCAGTGGCATTGGCGCTTAAGGTAATGGTTGTGGCTGTAACGGCAGTTGCCACGGCGCCAAAAGGAATATTTGCATGCACCAGCCTTGTACCCACCACCACATTTGCTGTACTGCTTACTGAAGTGATCGTATTACTGCCATTCGTTAGATTTCCGGTAATATCTGTAAATATCCTGGTATGGATATCTGCATTAAATCCGGCAAAGCCGTTATTGTTGGCTGTACCATTAAGGTAAACGCCGGTAGGGTCGCTCACAGATACCCACGAACCACCACCTAAATTACCAGTCATGGTACCGGGGTTAAAGGCAATCCATCCGTCTGTATCTATTCCAACAACTGTACCTGCAGGGTAAACAACACCGTTATAATAAAATGCAAAGGGAAGGGTTAAAGCAGTTGTATTCATATCGTCCCAGGTTTCGGGAAAGATAGCTGCAGGTGTTGTACCGTTTGGAGCTACCAGCGGGGTATACGTGCCGGCAATTTGTGACCAGGTGTAGCCCGTTGCTACCTGCGCAGTTCCCATGTTTGGTAAAATAAAAAACAGCAATAAAAGCAGTCTGCATACAGTTTTGGTCATACTAGAATTATTGATGAACAACTTGTTGAACCCAACTCTTCAATGTTACAGAAATTAAATGAAACGGGCGGCATCAATTTTTACTCATTTATCAACAGCTGTGAACATTGAATAAAAATTAAAAAAGCCGCATATATCAGCGGCTTTTTTAGAAAAAATAAGAAAAAATCACTTTATAACCGCCTTAGCGGAAAAGCAGAACTTGCCTCCGTAATAGACAGACAGTATATAATTTCCCGAAACTGTTGTTGCCGGAAACTTGATCAAATGCTTTTCCATCCGTGCATTGACCAAAAAACTACCCGCTGTTTCCAGTTGCCCGGCTTCATTCATCAATTCCCAGCTGTATTTCCCTGGTGGCTGCTGAACCAGGTTTAAATAAATTTGATCATTAACAACAGGATTCGGATAAATTGAAAAAGAAGGCTGTAATTTTAATTCATCCACCTTAACCAGCTTGCTGTAGCCCGTTTTCCCGTCAAAATCTGTAAACTTTATCCTGTAATAATTATCTGCATCAGCTGGCGTCTTATCCACACGCTGATAAAATGCCACATCTTCATTATTAATTTCATTCAATACATCGATGACTGTAAAATCTAACCCATCAGTACCCCGCTGCAATTCATATTCTTTTACTGAAGATTCATTTTCAACATTCCAGCTGACCGATATACTCATATCTGCATTACGGAGGGCTGTAATAGCAGTTATTGCCAGCGGCGGCCTTGCGGGTTGTTTGAATACGATCATAAACCTGTCGGAAGCATAGGAAGCCGGAAGATTAACAACATCAAAACTATAGGTATTGGACTCGGATGAGAGGTCGAGTACCGTATGGATACCTGTATATTTATCTATTAACCATGCCTGGCGTCCCTGTTTTTTCATATGGAGGCATTTTATGACCCACTTGTACTGTTTTACACGCATGGATTCCATATGAAGGAATATGGTATCTGCTGACAGATCAGTTAAGCGCCGTTGCTCCACTGCAAAAAATTCACCTGATCTTTTTATACTGATGTTCTGTGATGGATTTTTAATTTTTGGTGCGTCATATTCATCCACCGCATTGCTGAACCGGTTATCGTAATGCAGCATAACGCCATCGACCTGTACCTGTTCATTCGCATTACCGGTATAAATACCTGCAGCAATATATTGTACCTGGCCCTGTATCCTGGTAGCGTTGTGCCTGTCGGCGGCTTTATCGCCCTCATCAAAACTGATAGAAGAAGCACCTACCCCACCCCTGACAAAAAAGGCCTGACCTGATGGAATAAAACTGGAATCGTACACGGCAGATCCGCTCACCACATCATAACTTCCTCCACCCGGGCTTGGAACCCAGTTTGCGCCAATTTTTGTAAATGTCTGAAATGCTCCGTCTCCAAATGCTCCCGCCATTTTCGGATCCCACACATAAAATGACTGAACCATTCCTGTGAGCGGAATATTATCCATGTTCAGTGCAGATGCATATGGATTGCCAACGGATACATATTGATTAGCCGGAACAGCAATAGGACCCTGGTTACCGGTAAACAACTGGCCACGGGTGCGGAGCGTTGTAGTGGAAGAACCGGCCAGTCCTGTTTGTGCCCGGTTTCCACGCACAAAAAGCATGTACCCGCGACTTGAAGAAATGGCAGAGCTGGTATTGGGTTGTGGCAGATAATTTTGGGTTGCTACATTCCATGCCTTCATTCCATGTCCTACTGAAGAGGTAAAATCGAATCCAAGTGTGGTTGGGCTGGCATACAAGGTAGATATCTGTGTTCCATAACCTCCAACGTCAACCATGGTTCCGGGTACCTGTCCTTCCTGCCAGGCCTGGTTAACCGTTTGTGTGGTATTGGTGGGAACAGACAGGAACTGCCATTTACGTGGCGTTTGAATAAACCGCTCCACCCTGAAACGGCCGGTTCCATAAGCAAATCCTGCCGTAACCCCTAACGAAGATACCTGTGATGTGGCAGCATTGGTGCTTCTCATGCTGATATCATTAGATCCAAGATTCAATAATCCTGCGGTTGGCTTCAGTTCTCCTCTGATAGAAATATTATTATTCAACAATACGTGGTTTCCTCCCGGAGGTGATGCCGTGGTATTGTTGATGGTAAGGTTATTCATTTCTGCAATGGTACCCGGGCCGGGGAAGTTTTGCGAAACAGCAACTTCACTACCAAGCATCACCAGCGTTCCATTGTTTATAAAAGCAGCACCCAGCTGAGTCTGTAAATCGCGGCGTACCTGGATCACAGCACCGTTATCAATCGTTGTGCTTGCACCGGTTTCTATGTTCAATGACCGCACAGATGCAGTATTGCCCGTTAAAACTATTGGCATATTGCCACCAATCGGGGAAGTCGGTATCCGCACCCTGTCGTTAATCGTTGGCACCACATTACTACACCAGTTACTAGCCAAATGCCAGTTCGTGGTATTCCCTTCCCAAACGTTTTCGTCTATAAAGACCCGGATGGTATCTTTTATTGTACAACCATTACTCAGATTCAACGAAGCCTCAAACGGCAATGGCAAACCTGCTGCTTGTTGTGCAACTGTGGGTTGAACAAACACATTTGAGGCGGGGTTTCCCGCAACATATAAAGTGAGCGGGGTCAGGCTGGTATATAAATTATTAATGGGCAAAACAGGAGCCAGCGAAACTGCATCCAACTGTTGCCAGGTAAAATTGCTGGTAGGTGGCCGAAGGCCAAAAAGTTTGATGCTGTCTAAAGCTATTCCATCTACCCAATCCCCTAAATATTCAAAAGCGATCTGGAAATTGGCGTTACCTATAAAGGCAGACATGTCATAGGTCAGGGTCACAAAATCTGTACCCTCGCCTAAGTCCTGGTGAAAATTATTTCCTGTTACACTATGCGCATTCAATAGAAAGTAATTGGTTCCGTCTGTTGAGGTCAGTACATCAAAGTAATCATCAATAGCATCATCTAAATCGGCCAGGTAATGAGAGTAGTAAACTTTAAATGAAAGCGTAAGTGAAGTAAACGATGTAGTGTTAACCGAAGGAGAAGTTAACCTGGTAACCAACTGTCCGTTGGCTAAATCGGAAGTTGCATATACAAATCTGTTTGATCCGAACCCGGAACTGATTGCCGGGCGCCATACAGTGGTGTTTGTAGGCACATAGGTGCTTGTTCTGTTTTGCCATTGCATTTGTGCAAGATCCGGCGTAGCTAGTGGAGTAGATACCGTAAAAACTCCCAGTGCTCCCCCTTCAAAACCTTCATTGATCAGGTCTACCGTTTCGGGCGTTGAAGTACCCCCGGATACACTAAGAGATGCCCCGTCGCATAAACTTGGAGCAGATGGGTTAAAGTTGATATCAGGTATTGATTTCACTTCTGCAATGACTGGCACCCTCACCGGTGTTTCACAACCTGCATCCTTTGCCGAAACCCAATAGGTAGTTGTTGAGTTGATGGCTGCTGAGGTAAATGTTCCGGTGGGAGGACCGGCAGCAAAGGAGGTGCCGGAAAGTGGTGAACCGCCGGTTGAAGCTGTATACCAGTTAAACCCTGTAACACCGGCAGTACCGGTGGCAGTGAGTGTAAAAGTTGTGGCAGTATTACTGCATTTACTTTGCCCTGTTATACCTGTTATGCGAGCATTACAGCGTGGTAAAACAGTAAAATGATAATCTTCTGTTTCGCCGTTAAAAACCGTTACAAGGCGAAATCGTTAAAAAGCAGCAGGATAACCAGCGCCGGTGTGATACATCAAAATTATTAACCATCCTTATCCTCAACCGGTAATTAGCAGGGGCAGTAGCATTGGAATGGTAAACCCGAATGTACCGCTGTTGGTAAGTATACCCGAAGGATCATACACTGTTTCCGATGGTTCATCAAAAACATTATTCTTATTCCAGTCGACCCAGGCTTTTACCTGGCCCCTGAATGTGTTGATCGTATATTTTACATTTATACCTTCTCCTGCTTCCTGTGCAGCCTGCGGCAGTGTGGTAAAATCCTGGTAACCATTATTGCTGTAGGTAGATGTATTGCCAACATCGTTTAATGTACCTACAAACTGTACATGGGTAAAATAGAACTTATAACCGCTGATGCCCATATTAGGAGCCACGCAATAATTAGTGGCTGAACAGTTGCCTGAATAGGATACATTTAGTGCAAATCCTGGCAGCATCCTGATATTGTTTGTAAGAAAACCGAATGGTAAGGGCTGGCCGGGTGCGCTTGTGAAATTAACTGTGCCCACTCCGTGATATGCATTAGATGTAGGCACGTAGTTGAATACCATGTTTGGTTTACCTCTAGATAAGTGCAGTTCCATTATAAATGATTAATAAATCTCCGCCGACCGGAACCGTTGCATTGATATCATATGTACCTGTGATAGTGATAACTGAATTTCCGGAGTTCTGCAAATAAATAAACCCATCTGCATTATTTGCATAGTTCGCCAGCGGCACCACCATTATCGTAAAGAGTTGTATTGGTTCCACATGCAATATTGATGGTGGAACCATTAGTGGGAATATTAGTTGTAGCACTTGAAGTGACAAAGTTAACCGAATTAGAACCTGCTGAAAGTGCACTGGCTGTACAGGTTACCAACAACCGGTAAAAAGTAGTATTGCCCGGACTAGCCGATGCGGTTATGTTTTGCGTGGGTACATTGGTGGCCCCTCCGATATTTGCCCAGGGGCCTATTGCTGCTGGGGCGCTTTGCCATTGATAAGTGATACCGGTGCCAATTGAATACCCGGAAGCTGTAAGGGTAAATACACTATTAGGAGCTCCTGATGCAGCACTGATTGTAATAGTGCCAGGTGTTGGTGTGCCGGTACAGCTAACCGGCGCAAGTACCGTTATCCTGTAATCTTCCACTTGTCCTGAAAAATTCTGATTATCGCAACTGTTGGGGTTTGCACTGCTGCTGCTGGTAATACGCATTTTAGTGGGGCCCAGCGTTGCTGTTACAGGAATAGCTATGTTAATCGTGTTTAACCCGTTCACAACATTGGTGAGGGAAGCAAGATTAAATGTTTCCCCTGCATCGGCAAAATCACCATCCTGGTTCCAGTCTATCCAGGCCCGTTGGGTCCTTGTATTATTTCCCCCTGTATTAATATAAACACTTAGCAAATAGGTAAGCCCTCTTTCTACATTGGTATTTAAGGTGCAGCCAAAATCTGTATATTCTGTTCCGGCATTGGTGGTTGTACTGTTGTTGATCGTATTGAAAATAACTTGTGATATTCCATCGTTGAGCCCCTGGTTAAGCGGTACAGACTGGCAGTAATTGGTAAATACAGAAGTATACGTTATCACAACCCTTCCATCGGCGCCATCACCACCTACATTGTTTCCAGTGGCCCTGTGTGCGCCGGCACCACCGGCACCGGGAGCATTTCCCGGATTGCCATCAGCATCCCTCAGCCCATTGCCCCCGGCTCCGCCACCCGCCACTGCTGCTGCACCGTTAACTGAAACAGTAGGCACAGTAAAATTTCCGGCAACTGCTGTTCCGGCGCTTCCGCCACCACCGCCACCTCCTGCATTGACCGCTGTTCCGGCTATACCTGTAGCTCCCTGTCCACCGGCAAATCTTGTTGTTCCCGTTGATGCGGCAACTGTACCACCCCCGCCCGGCGCTGCAGCACTAATGGTGGTAGAACTTGCCCCTGCAAAACCTCCTGCAGCCACTAAGATGGTAGTATTAAATGTTGAATTATTACCATTCTCGGAAGGACTCCCATTGTTTACAGCTCCCGCTCCTCCTGCGCCCACTGTAATAGTATAGGCAACACCGGGTGTAACCGCAACAACAGAAGAAGCATAGGCCCCGCCACCACCGCCACCACCAGCTGCACCATTGGCTGTTCTGGCATATCCTCCACCACCGCCGGCTCCCCATGCCTGAACCGTAATAGATGTAACATCGCAGGGTGGTACAAAAGTATAGGTACCGGCTGTACTGTAAGTGGTCGTTTTCTGCGCATTGCCTTTTCCTGCAAGAAGCATCATTACCAGGAGAAAGCAAACGGCATATATGTTATACCATTTAATTTGAAAAGTAAAATTTGATAGTAAAGGTCCCTGTTTCATATTAGGTTAATTTTATGAACAACATCTTATTATTGTAAAAACTTATCGTTCCTGTTTGATCGCAATCGTCCCCAACAACCATTGCAATGAGTAAAAAGAAAATTCAGTTAATTGCTACCGCATTTGTTGTATTTCTAAAACGAAAACATCAAAGCGGTTTACGGCCCTGGTCATAGTTATTGGAAGATCTATTTAAAAAAAACCGAAATACATGTTATATGTCCCCCATTTCCCAGCAGGCAAATCACTAGGTCATACGCCTTCACTCACTTGCCTGGTGGGCCAGGTTTTGAACTGTCTCATGCAAGAAAACCAGGTTGGATTTACACAGGAAAGGAAGATAATTGGCATGAATCTAATCATTTAACATCTTGCCAAATATACATATATTATAGAAATTATTATAATAATACGGCAAGTTTCAGGCTGGCTGAGCTGCCAACTAATTACATTACCTTAAAATTTGCCCTGCCCCAAACTAATGAGGAGGGCAAAAACCCTCCTCGTTCATGTGTATGTTAGAGAACCGTTACTCCAAAAAAAACTTCTGGCTGTATACTACCTTACTGTCGCCTGCTGACGAAACCGTAATTGTATAATTTCCTGCAGCTAATGTTGCCAGGCCGGTGCTTTCCATTCCTCCTGGTCCTGCCTGAAAGGTTTTAACTAAAACTGACTGCCCATTTGTATTCTTAACCTCCAACAGCAGTTTTCCGGCAGGAAGATTTGTATAGTGAAGTTGCAGCAACTTATCTTTCACCGGGTTGGGATATATATTGAAAGAATAAGTTGCGGGAATATCTGCAACCTTCACCACCGCACTGTACTGAATAAGACCATTGGCGCTGGTTGCTTTTATGCGGTAAAAATTATCGCTGGTAAGCGGGCTTAAATCATTCCTGCTGTAATTTACTGCCCCGGTTGACCCTGCCGTAATGATGCCGGTAAATGAAACCCCATCGGCGCTGCGCTGCACTTCATAGTTGGTAATATTGATCTCATTCTCCACTTTCCATTGTACCAAAATACTGCGGTCGGCATTTCGGGTGGCTTTTACCCCAACAAAAGTTACGGGCACCGTTACGCTGTTTTTAAATACAATTTTAAACCTGTCTTGTGCAGCTGCTCCGGCAGCTGTGCTAACCGTAAAATTATAGCTGTTGCCGTTCTGCAGGTCAAGCGGAATAGTTTCATTCGTAAACTTATCGATGAGCCATGCCTGTAAACCGGGCTGTGCCATTTCTTCCATTTCAAAAACAAAACGGTAACTGCGTGCACGTGGGTTGGTCATTTTCAGGTAAATGGTATCTGAATTTACTACGGGCGCATGACGTTCCACCGAAAGGAGTTTCGTAGGCTTGATGATAGCGATATTTTCTCCTGTGTTTGCAATATTGGCCCCATCATCCCCATTTACATCATTGCTGTACTGTGCACCAAATTCCAGCATCAGTCCGTCGAGCCTGCTCACCATGCCCGGCTCGTCTGTTTCCATGATCATTTTAAACAAATTCCGGTTGCCAGTAATTGAGCCGCGTAATACTTCCCTGCTTCCGGCAACCTTTGCATCTTCATCTATAATTACTGAACCAACCCCATTGGCAAAGGCCTGGGCCATGAAAGCAGAACCAGATTCCACTCTTGGTTCAGTAACAGCGGTATAACTTCCTCCACCGGGTATCACGGTAAAGCCCGAGCCGGATACGGTTATTTTTTGGAATGCCCCTAATCCATAGCTTCCGCCAAGTTTGGGATCCCATACATAATAGATGTCAGACACATTGGTTTTGCCAATGGCCCGGAGATCTATTGCAGATGCAAAAGGATTACCAACAGATACAAACTGGTTTGCCAGCAAAGCGCCGAAACCGATCGTGTTAATACCGGTTTTAAAACTGCCTTTTGTTCTTAATACAGCGGCTGTATTGGTAAAGGAAGCCGGAGTTGAACTGCGGTCGCCCCTGATGAAGAGCATGTGTCCCTTGTTGTTGTTAACCGGATCTGTATTAGTAGTAGGTTGCGCCAGGTAATTTTGTGTTGCTTCATTCCAGTACTTCATACCATGCCCGCCGGGCGAGTAGGAATCGAAGCCAAGCGTTTCAGGGCTTGTAAAGAAACTCGTGATCTGGGTGCCATATCCGGGTGCAGGGTTATCCAATGCTGTTGCAGCACCCTCCTGCCAGGCGGCTTTCACTGTTTGACTGGTATTGGTAGGTATGGAAAGGAAACGCCATTTACGTCCGGCAGGCATCCATCTTTCCACGATCGCTGTACCTGTTACGCTGTTACCATTCAGTATTTTTCCCAGGCTTGCCGTGGCCGCTGCAGAAGAAACCATGGTGAGATTATTTCCTGTAGTGATGGTTGAATTGGTTACAGAACCAAAATCAAGCAGCACGGTAATTTTGAGTGTATCGCCGGCGGCGGCATCTATTGCAATGCCGGTGTTGTTGCTGTTCTGCAAATGCATGATGGTTTTGTTAACAAACATACTGCCTGCAATGTTTTGTGTTCCGGCAGTACCATTCAGGTTAAGTGTGCCCAGCCGCAGGTCAAAACTTCCATTATTTGTAATGGTACCTGCCACATTTAATATTCCTGCATTTACTGTTAAATAGGCATTGTTGTTAATAGTCAACCCATTTATGGTGGAACTAGTAGTGAGTGTTGGCTGGAAAGGCCGGCTTCCCAGGATGATTACATCTGCACAACTGAGATCCGGAACCGTATTATCGCTCCAGTTTGCCGCGGTATTCCAATCTGTGCTTGTATTGCCTGTCCAAACATTTTTAAGTTTCAGCGTTGATGCAGTTGATCTTAAAAGCTGGTTACAGGGTGCAGGCGTATTTACCCTCAACCGGTAAAGATAAGTTGCATATAATGCTGGCACATTACTTACGCCAAGGTTTGGGGTGGTTACATTGCTGTAAGGTGCGGCATTGGGTACATCGGCCCAGCTTGTTCCACCGTTTGTACTGTATTCCCATTGCAGGGTGGCGCCTGTTCCGGTTGCCGCAGCTGTCATCACTGCATTATTGCCGGGGCAAATACTTGCTGCATTGGGTTGTGCAGTAATGGCAGGTACATCATTCACTGTGAGTATGGTTGAACTGGAAAAACTTGCTGCACA
Source organism: uncultured Chitinophagaceae bacterium (assembly GCA_963754695.1). Taxonomy (GTDB): domain Bacteria; phylum Bacteroidota; class Bacteroidia; order Chitinophagales; family Chitinophagaceae; genus Ferruginibacter. The sequence continues at coordinate 593,045 of CAVWGU010000004.1, read as the reverse complement.
ACTTGGGCCGCCTGCTGTTGAACTGCTGACTGCAGTTATATTCAGCGGCATACCATTGTTTGTGGCTAATACCGGCACTGCAAAAGTTCCTGTTCCCGAAGCATTGGCTGCAACCGTGGCTGTTTGAGCCGGGCCGCCGTTAATATTGTAGGTAACGGTTGATGTACTGCCTGGCAACAACCCGGTGAGCGTTACCGTTGCATTACTGCCCGTACAAACAATATTGCTGCTTAACCCACCCAGTGTGGCATATGGACGCACATCCACCACAATACTGCCGGGCCCTGCTCCAGGGCAGGTTGAATTGGTCATAGTAGTAACAGAAATGGTTACCAGGCCGGTGGTAGTGGGTGTATAGGTAACGGTTTGCCCGCTTCCGGTAATACCGGGGGTGCTGCCCCAATTGTAATCGAGCGGTAAATAATTACTCGGTACTTCCACATTATCTATTGCCCAGTTACTGCCTGCTGTACCAGTATAACGGAAACGTATTTTCAAATTTGGCTGCCCGATATATGCATTGAGGTTTACGGTTTGCTGAACAAAACCAAGATTGGGATTTCCAATTGTTTGAGCGGTACCGTACGGTCCATAACTGGCAAGGGTGGTTGTATAACTTGCACCAGCATTTGTAGATAGTTCAACAAACCCTGCTGCACCCGGGTTGAAATTTAAAGCCTGGTACCAGGTAAGCTGCGCACTGCTAATACCCACCAAGCTAAAATTGGGCGAAGTAAGAATGGAGCTTCCCGGGGTACCGGTACCATTTACGATCATGAATTTACCCGTAGGCAATGTTTGGGAATCATAAAAAACACCATTGTAGGTTCTGCCATTTGACCCACCCCAGCCGCTGTTTGGATCCCCATTATTATTTCCGGCGTTCATACCATTCCAGCCCGCAGGATTTGCTTGTGAAAAATCGCCCCCACTTAGTACGCCAAGGCTGCTGTAGCCGCTTGCGGTAAGCGTAATAGAACCTCCCAGGCAAATAACAGCCGGTGTGGGTGCAGACGAAATAGTGGGCGTAAACGCCGGGCTTACCCCAATAATTGAAATAGCAGAGAATACCGGTGCACAGCCTCCGTTTTGTATTACAGCCCTGTACAAAGTTGTTACAGCGAGATTTGTGTAATTAAGCGTGTTTGTTGTATTGGCAATACTGGTCCATGTTGTTCCTGCATTGACAGATAGCTCCCAACCGATAACAGATCCGGTATTTCCGGTAAGCGTAATGGTTCCGCTGTTTGCATTGATGCATTCCGTAGTTAAAGCAGGCGATAAGGTTCCTCCTGCTGAAGGAGTATTGATGATAATATTGGCAGTAGCTGTAACCTGTGCACAACCATTTGCCGCTGCAATGGTATTGGTAACCGTATAAGAACCCGCTGTGCTGGCCGCTAAATTTACCTCGCCTGTTGAAGTATTAACAAATACCAATCCTGCTGTACTGCTGAATATGCCTGCCACAGCTCCACCACTGAATGCAGGCAAAGGATTTGTAGCATTATTACAATAGGGCGATGCCGCATAGCTGAATGTTGCCACGGGTAAAGTTGTAATAGTTATCGTGGCAGTAGCACTTACCAGCCCGCAACCATTCGCCGCTGCAACTGTATTGGTAATAGTGTAAGTTCCTGCAGTGCTGGCGGCGATATTTATTTCCCCTGTGGAGGTATTTGCAAATACAAGTCCTGCTGTGCTGCTGAACGTTCCAGCCACAGCCCCTCCTCCTAAACTAACAACAGGGTTTGGCCCGTTTTTACAATAAGGTGTTCCTGTATAACTAAATGAAGCAACAGGCAACTGAGTGATGGTAACACTTGCAGTAGTGCTGCCTGCAGCACAACCTCCGGCACCCGCAAAACTATAGGTAACGGTATAAGTTCCTGCTGTGCTTAATGATGGATCAATGGATCCGGTTACAGCATTGATATTTAATCCTGCCGTGGATGTATAGGTACCACCGGTATAAGCTCCGGTTCCTGTTAGTGTTGGGTTTTTAAGTGACGCATCATTGCTGCAGAAGGGTCCTGCATAACTGATCAGGGCCGAAGGCACTGCAGTGATGGTTACGGTAGTTGTAACCGTAGAAGAGGCACAACCTGCCGATGCAGGAATGGTATAAGTAACCGTATAAGACCCCGCCGTACTTAATGATGGATCAATACTTCCTGTAGCGTTGTTGATCGAAAGACCGGCAGGTGCTGTGAAACTGCCTCCTGAATAGGCAGCCGTTCCGCTTAATGTAACGGTATGTACAGTAGCATCGTTGTTACAATAAGGCCCGGCATAACTGATGCTGGCAGTGGGCGCTTCGGTAATGTTTACACCGGTAGATACAGAAACAGCATTGCAACCTCCGGCAGCAGCAATCAAATAAGTTACAGTATAAGTACCCGCCGTACTGAGTGTGGGATTTATTGCACCTGTTGCCGTATTAAGGGAAAGTCCCGCTGGCAAAGCACTGAAAACCCCACCTGTATAAGAACCTGTGCCGCTAAGCGAAACATTTTGCAATGTTGCATTGTTGGTACAGAATGGAGAAGTATAACTGATACTCGCCGTTGGCGCAACGGTTACCGTTAAAGCGGCACCCGCCGATGTGGCCGAAGAACAGGTATAACCCGAAGGCCCCTGAACGATCACATCATAATTTCCCGCATCAGCAGCGTTTACATTACTGATCGTATAAGTTGATAAAACTGCACCTGGAATATTGATAGCATTTTTTCTCCATTGATAGGTAAGCAGGTCGCCGGGCGCTGCATTGGCTGTTACGCTGAACGTAACATTATTGCCTGCACAAACTGTTTGCGGTTGTGGCTGCACGGTTATTGCAATGGCCTGGTCTACCTGCAGGGTGCGTGTGGCAGAGGTTACCGGGGCACAGGGTGATACTCCGCTCACCACTACATAATATTGTCCTGCATCGGCCAGTGTTACCATATTAAAATGAAGATTGGCGGAATTGGCACCTGAGATATTAGCTGTATTGATTACGGCTGTTGCCGGCACTTTGTACCATTGATAAGTTAACCCATCGCCCGCAGCCACCACATAAAAATCTGCAGCAGAAGTGGCACATGCGCTTAGATTGCTTGGTTGCGTTCCAATAACAACAGCTTTATGTATCGTAAGAACAATCGTTGATGAAGCCGTTCCGCAGGGGCCTGCCGGATCATCACTTGTATAGGTAAGTGTAACGGTGCCTGCTGCTATATCTGAAGCAGAAGGGCTGTACAGCGCATTGGGTAAGGTATTGTTATTGAAACTTCCTGTACCTGATGTGGCCCAACTGGCAGAGGTGGCACTGCCCCCGAATGAACCATTCAGATTTGCCTGCTGGTTGGAACAGATGGTCAGATCTGCTCCCGCACTGATTGTAACAGCCGGGTTGATCGTTAATGTGATGGATGAACTTGCGGAGGTACATGGGCCTGCAGGATCATTTGTTGTATAGGTAAGTAAAACTGTACCTGCCGCCAGGTCAGCTGCACCCGGCGTATATACTGCGTTGGTTGCGTTACTGCTGAAACTGCCATCCCCGGCCGTACTCCAAGTTCCGGAACTGGCAGCGCCGCCAATTGTTGCATTCATGCCGGCAGTTTGGTTGGAACAAATCGTTTGGTTGGCGCCCGCATTCACCGTTGGCAGCTGATCAACAGTAATGACCACAGTTGCGCTTACTGGTAAACAAGGACCGGCAGCATCAGGATCATCGGTTATAAGTGTAAGTAGGATACTGCCACTTGTGATTGTTGGCGTATAAGTTGCGTTCAGGTCATTCATATTCGAAAAGCTTCCGCTGGCTGCACTCCAGGTACCGGATGTAGCGCTGCCTCCAACAGAACCATTCAGGATCACTGAACCGCCTGCGCAAACAGTTTGAGCAGGGCCTGCATTGGCTGTAGCAGCAGCATTAACCGTAATTTCTACTGTTGATATAGCTGCTGTACATGGACCCGCTCCATCCGGATCATTGCTGGTAAGTGTAAGGGTAACATTCCCACTTGTTATAGAGGGCGTATATATTGCATTCAGGTCATTTATATTTGAAAAACTTCCGCTGGCTGCACTCCAGGTACCCGATACGGCAGTTCCGCCTACTGAACCATTGAGTACAACTGAACCGTTTGCACAAACAGTTTGTGGAAGACCTGCATTTGCAGTGGCAATGGCATTCACGGCTATTACAACCGTAGATGTAGCAGGAGTACATGGCCCGGCTCCATCCGGATCATTTGTGGTAAGGGTAAGGGTTACATTTCCACTTGCTATGGAAGGCGTATAAATTGCATTCAAATTATTTACATCCGAAAAACTTCCACTTGCAGCGCTCCAGGTACCAGCACTTGCACTGCCGCTTACTGTTCCATTCAAATTAACAGAACTTCCTGCGCAAACTGTTTGCGCAGCGCCTGCATTGGCTGTAGCAGCAGCATTAACAGTAATTTCTACTGTTGATATAGCTGCTGTACATGGGCCTGCTCCATCAGGATCATTTGTAGTAAGAGTAAGGGTTACATTGCCACTTGCTATTGAAGGCGTATAAATTGCATTCAAATTATTTACATCCGAAAAACTTCCGCTGGCTGCACTCCAGGTGCCGGATGCTGCTGCTCCGCCTACAGAGCCACTTAAATTTACCGAGCCCCCTGCACAAACGTTTTGTGGTACACCTGCATTTGCAGTAGCTTCGGGGTTAACAGTAATTATCCTGTCGGCAAATATAGCAGTACAGGGCCCAGCTCCATCGGGATCGGCACTTGTTAACCTGAGTGTAACAACGCCGCTGAAATTTGCAGCAGCTGTATAAGTAACCGTGGCAGGTGTGGTAGTAAATGCCGTATTGCTTAAAGTACCTCCACCGCTTACAATGCTCCATTGGCCGGATGTTGTTCCGCCGGTTACAGAAGCGCCGGCTAAAGTCAACGCTGCAGGCGCAGCACTCTGGCAGGCTGTTAGTCCATTGCCGGCGTTCACTACTGCGGCCTGGTTTACAGTGATTGTTGCAGAACCTGTAACGGATCTTGAACATACAGGGACTGTTTGATAAACGATACTGTTTAAGGTATAAGTTGTATTTGCATTTAAAGCCCCGGTATTTAAAATAGCAGTACCGGATGGCCCAATATTAATTGTTTGGCTGGTATTGTATGTGACTGTTGTGTTGGGAGTGCCGGTAAAACTAATACTGGCAGAAGAACCCGAACAGATAGTAGTGCTTCCGCTGATAGCAACAGTTGGCAAAGGCCTGATGGTAATGATCATTTGGTCGGATACCGCATTACAGGGTCCGGAGGGGTTTACTGTTTGAATAGTAATGGTAACGCTTCCTGCCGCAATATCTGCAGCGCTGGGAGTATATGTGCTCCCAAGATTATTAGGGCTGTTAATGGTACCTGTACCCGATGTAATCCAGTCCCACTCACTGGGGCTGTTGATCACTCCATCAATAACACCAGCAAGTGTAACATTGGAACCCGCACATATTGTTTGGTCGGGGCCTGCATTTGCGTAGGCAAAATTATTTACGTTAACCGCAAGTGTGCGTACCGTGCTTTGCCCGCATACGTTTACTGCACGTACAGATATATTTCCGCTTACAGCCGCCACCCCCACATTAACGGTAACAGCATTGGTACCGGCTCCACTCACAATGGTAAAACCTGCGGGGATGGTCCAGGTATAACTGTTTGCGTTTACATCATTCGTTACTGAATATACAAGACCATTTGCAACAGGGCAAATGGCTGTAGACCCTGAAATGACAGAGGGCTGCGCCGGAACCGCTGCTACAATGATAATAGTTCCACTGAGTGAAGCTGTACCACAACCTCCGCTTGTAGTGACGGTATAATTAAACACGCCACTTGCTGTAGGCGTACCGCTGATGGTAAATACTCCGGTACTATAATTTCCGGTAACACCCGCTGGCAAACCAGTAACGGATGCTCCCGTTGCACTACCACCAACTGAATAGGTTATGGTTGTGATAGCTGATGAAGGAGTGAGGCATTTTACCTGGCTTGCTGTTGCGGGTGCTGAACTTAATGTTAATGCAGCCAACGGATTTACTGTAATGGTTCCGCCCAGAGATGCGGAATTGGCACAAATTCCCGTGCCAGTTACGGTATAATTAAAAGTACCGCTTGCTGTTGCAGTTCCGCTGATAGTTAATGTACCGGAATTATATATCGCATTAATGCCCGGAGGCAGGCCTGTAACAGATGCATTGTTGCCAGTTCCGCCAATGGTATATACTATATCGCCAATGGATGTGTTTATACAAATGGACTGGTTGACAGAGCCGGAAGCCAGGCTTGCTGTTGCATCCCCGTTTACTGTAACGGAACCAGTAGCTGAAGGAGTTAAACAAGGTCCCGTGGTTTGAACCGTGTAATTGATAACAGCGGCTGCATTGGGAATTCCCGAAATAGTAACCAGGTTTCCGCTTACATTTGAATTTAAGCCGGTACCTGCAAGGCCCGATACGACAGCACCAGTTGCTCCACCACCTAAATTATAGGTAATATTTACAATAGCTGTATTTATACAAACAGTTTGATTATTTGTATTGATTGCCGAACTTAAATTTATAGTGGCGTTATCATCTACGGTTATAGTTCCGGCAATAGCAGGAGCATTGGCACAGGTTCCACTTGCTGTTACAGAAAAATTATAGACCCCTGCTACAGAAGGGCTGCCGCTGAGCGTGAATATCCCTGCATTATATGTTCCTGTAACACCTGCGGGCAAACCAGTTGCTGATGCATTGTTTCCTGTTCCGCCAATTGTATAAACAATAGCTGTTATTGCATTATTAATACATACCGTTTGGCTGGCAGGCCCGGATGTTTGTGTTAAAACAGCATTATCTTCTACTGTAACCGTAATACTGTTGCTTGTGGCAGTAGCGCTGGTAACACATGATTCGTTTGAAGTAAGTATAACAGTAACCACCTGCCCGTTTGTAAGCGTGCTTGTGGTAAAACTATTGCTGTTTGTTCCGGCATTGCTGCCATCCACCTGCCACTGGTATGCAGGAACGGTTCCGCCATTTACAGCTGTGGCTGTAAAAGTAATGGGGTTCCCGGTACATATTGTTGAAGCACTGGCTGTAATACTTACAGAGGGCGTAACATAATCATTGGCTGTAATTGTTCCGGATAGTACTGGAGCGTTTGCACAGGTTCCTGTAGCTGTAACACTGTAATTGAATACACCTGAAACCGAAGGCGATCCGCTAATGGTTAAAGAACCTGCATTATAAACAGCATTTACACCCGCAGGCAGGCCTGCAGCAGTTGCATTATTACCGGTTCCCCCAATATTGTACACAATATCTACTATAGCTGTATTAATACATACAGATTGGTTGACAGAACCGGAACTATGTGATAAAGTTGCGTTTCCATTTACTGTTATAGTTCCGCCGATGCTGGTTTGTGTACAGGTACCTGTTGTACTGATCGTATAATTATATGTACCGGCACCCGTTGGGGTACCGCTGATAACAAAATTTCCGGCATTATAAATACCTGCCACTCCCGGAGGCAAACCAGTTACGGTACCGCCTGTGCCTCCTCCCGTTATTGAATAAGTAATATCGGTCAGTGCAGTATTGATACATAATTGTTGATTATCGTTTCCGGCCGACAAAACAATAGCTGCGTCGGGGTTGATCGTAACCATGATGCCATTGCTTATAACCGGATTGGGACTTGCACAGGTTGCATTGGAGGTCAGCTGAAGTGTTACCACATCATTATTATTCAATGTACTGGTACTAAAAGTTGTTCCTGTTTGCCCGGCAATATCAATTCCATTCACCTGCCACTGGTATACTGGTGTGCTGCCACCATTAATTGGAAAGCCCGCCGTAAAAGTTATGGTAGTGCCAGTACATACTGTAGTGGCGGTTGACGTGATACCGACAGAAGGTATAACGAGGTCATTTACCGTCATGGTAATAGCTGTACTGCTGGCTGTTAGAGGATTTGCACAGGGATCGCTGCTGGTCATTATAACCGCTACCTGGTCGCCCTGCAGCAATGTGTTTGTTGAAAATACAGCTGCATTAGCGCCACCTACGTTTATTCCGTTGATCGTCCATTGATAAGCAGGCGTACTTCCACCGTTGGCTGGAGTGGAAGTAAAAGTTACATTGGTACCCTGGCAAACAGATTGACCAGGATTTACAGCTACACTTACCGATGGAATTACCTGTGCATTGATGGTAAAAGCTGCAGAGGCATTTGTTCCGGTGCTGCCATCGAAATTTGGAGAAGATGACCCAATTGATATTTTATAACCAGCCCCGCTAATAGTACCGGCAGGAATAGTGGCCGAATAGTTTAACCCTGTTGTGGAACCAGCATCGGTGGCATCGTATGTAACACCCGTTGTACTAAAACTGCCGATGGAAGTGAAAGAACTGCCACTGCTGTTACTCAAATAAACTGTATATAACGTTGAGTTGGTATAATATGCAGAGGAACCAGTTCCATTTGTTACTGAAAAATCGACGGTAACCTGTGCGCCTGCACAAACAGGTGTTACGGATACAGTGCCGGTGGATACAAATTGTGCATTCAATCCATGTATCAATATAAACATGAACAGGCTTAATAATACAAACCGGCTGTTTACATAACGGGTAAATAAGCCCACTGTGTTGCGAAAAGGTAGCTGCTGTTTCATAAATACATACACATTTAAAAATGACAGATAGGCTTTAGCACAGAAATTGAACAGACTTATCTAGGAAAGTAATTACGGCAGGTCTTTATACCGGGAAAAAATAAATCAAAGCATTACGTATCCCGGTATTACAGGAAAATGGATCCAATAAATTGATCATGCTTGATAAAGTGAAGGCGGGTTTTTATAGAGGAAGAGGGATTGTAGTTTGTAACGGTAATGCAAACTTAGATTAAATAATTAAAAAATACAATATTTATTGCTTTTTTTTATTCTTTTCCACTTGGCAAAAAATTCATTGCTATCCCTTGCTTTTTTCAAAGCTTTAATTTACTTTTACCGCTCAATCCGCCACCCTAAGTAACAACTCTGGAGTCCACAAGTCCCCTCATTTTCAGCTTATCTCTTTCTATCCCAATTTCTTAAGAAAGCCACATCATCCTTTCATTTCTCTGACAGCCGGTTTTATTTTACCTCAAACTCAATTTTTATTTACATGAAAAAGACTTTTACCTTACTCAGCTTTGTGCCCGGGAAAAAAGCTGTTTTAGTGGCTGTATCTACAGTTTTTATGCTGGCTAACACTTCTGCACAGAGTCCCTGTACCAATTCCACCACCATGTGGGAAGAAAATTTTGGGGCAGGCACTGTTATCAGCAGCCATCCCGATGCGCTATTTAATTACAATCCCAGCGGTCCACTTTTTGATGAAAGGTCATACAGGATCGCTAACAATTTACAACAAAAAATAGAATGGCACAGTTCCACTAGATCATACCGGCAATACTAACGGTAATATGATGGTTGTAAATGGAGATGCAGGCGATTTTTATTCGCATACCATCAACAGGCCAACCGGATTCCCTTCCGGAAGTTATTATTTCCGTCATTTTGTGATCAATGCCAACGTTCCTTATGCCTGTTTTGGAACCCCACTACTGGCACAGGTAAGCCTGAGGGCAGAATACCAGGATGGGGCTGGAAATTGGGTCTCAATGATCAACTCCCCTTATACAACCGGTGCACTTCCCACCAGCAACGATCCGGTATGGCTTCTGCGGGGAGCAACTTTTGACCTGCCGCCAGGAACCGGCCTTGTTACCAATATGCGTATCACACTTTCTGATGCTACCGGTGGTGGTTGCGGAAACGATTTTGCAGTAGACGACCTTGGAATGTATTTTTGCCCGGATGGTGGCCCGTTGCCGGTTAATTTCCTTGATATCAGCGCCACGCTAAAAACTACCCGTGTATTGGTTCAATGGAAAACTTCCTTTGAACAGGATAATAAATATTTTGAAGTTGAAAGGAGCACCGATGGTGTAAACTGGATAGTGATTGGAAGAACAGACAGTAAAGGAAACAGCCAATTGGTTCAAAACTACAGCTTTGCTGATGCCAGGCCAGTACTGGGCACAAACATTTACAGGATCAGGCAACATGATATAGATGCACGTTCTACCTTGTCTAAAACTGCCAGTGTCAAAGTAAATATTTCAAAAACCACCGTTACCGTTCTTGCCAATCCTTTTGTAAATGATATTGCAGTTGAATTCCTCAGCAAATCAAATCAGCAGGTAAGTATCAAGCTTTTTGATGTGGCCGGTAAACTGGTTGCATCAGAGAAATGGAATATCAACAATGGAAGTTCCATTAAAAATTTGTACAAAGCTTCCTCTATAGAAAGGGGCGTATATATCCTTACTGTTTCAGATGAAAGCAATGAGCTTCTTTATAAAGGTAAAGTTGTGAAACAATAACCCGGCCGTTTAATAAATCTGGAAGGCCCGCCGAAAGGCGGGCTTTTTATTTTCACGAATAGGATACTGTAAATCAATCGAAAAATGCAGGTTACCGTTGAGATTTTATTAAAATGAAGGAAAACTTGCATTTATGATTAAATTTTTTTAGTTTTACCTTCGATGATACCCTATAAACCTATCCAGGCTACTATAGGCAAAAGTCATCTTATCTTACCAATTTCTATTAAGACCCCTCTTCCACATTTCTTGTGAGCCGCTTATCATTACCTCAAACCATTTTATTATGAAGAAGCGTTCAAGTTTTAAAATGATACCAATAGGCATTAAGCCAGTCATGCTGCTGTTAGCTGCATTGGCAATAACGGGCAATGTTCTGGCTCAAAATTCCAGCTGTGTAAATTCTATTAGCCGTTGGTGGCAGGATTTTGGAACTGGCACCACAAATACATCACATCCCGATGTGCCGGGTTCTGTAAACTATGTTCCCGGAAATACAGCCTTACTCAACGGCAATCAATACCGCATGAGCACTAATACGCTACAGGCCCCGGGATGGCATAATGCCTCCGACCATACAGGTAATGCCGATGGCAGAATGCTGGTTATGAATGGTAGTGATGGTACTTTTTATATCCATGAAGCTATATTATCAACCCCATTGGTGCCCGGGTCGTATTTGATCTCTGCCAGTGTAATGAATCTGTACACTCCCCAGGCCTGCTCCCCTGTGGCAGCCCTGCCCCAATTTGGATTTTCTGTTGAATATCAGACCAGTTCCGGAAACTGGGTGCATTTTAACAATTCACCTGCAATAACCGGTGCTATACAGGTAACCACAGCTCCTCAATGGATCGATCTCTGGAACAACCTGGAATTGCCCCCCGGTATCCCGGCAAATATTACAAAAGTGCGCATCAGCATCAGCAACCTCACACCTGCAGGTTGTGGCAATTTCTTTGCACTTGATGATATCAATTTTGCTTTTTGCTCAGACGGCGGCCCGCTACCGGTTAATTTTCTTGATATTACCGCAAGCCAAAAATCAACCCGTGTACTGGTTGAATGGAAAACGGCATTTGAAGTAAATAACCAGTTCTTTGAAGTTGAGAGAAGTATAAATGGTATAAGCTGGTCGGCAATAGGAAGGGTGAATTCAAAAGGGAACAGCCAGTTGGTTCAAAACTACAGTTTTGCAGATGATAAGCCTGCTATAGGCACCAACATATACAGGATCAGGCAATACGACAACGAAATGCGTTCTTCGCTCTCAAAAAACATCAGCATTAGAGTAAATATTTCTAATACCAGCGCTCATGTGGTTGCTAACCCATTTGTAAATAATATCACGGTTGAATTCCTAAGTAAGATCAATCAGCAGGTAAGCGCCCGGCTGTATGATATTACCGGCAAATTAGTCGTTTCAGAAAAATGGGATATAAGCAAAGGAAATTCCAAAAAAGAAATGATCAAGGCCGCATCGGCCGGTAAAGGTATTTATATCTTTGTAGTGACCGATGAGACGAATGAAGTACTTTATAAAGGCAAACTTATTAAACAATGATCTTAGTTCAGATAAATAAAAAAACCGCTATATGGCGGTTTTTTTATTTCATGTAAGATATAGGCCCCGCACTGCGGCGCCAGGTTTACAAACTTTGGTTGTCTATTAAGCCACGGAAATTAGCTGCCCGCTCAGCCTATCGAAAAAGCGGTCCGCTCCTATCACAATTACCTGCCATAAAAAATTTAAGAAAAGCAACTCTACAAAAAATAATAAAAAAAGCCCGGCTGAAAGCCGGGCCTGTAAATAGGATTTTATTTTGCTTATGATATTTTTTCTACCTGCATATAGCTGAGTTCCACCGGGGTGGCGCGGCCAAATATTTTAACCTGCACTTTAAGCTTTTTCTTTTCATCACTCACTTCTTCTATCACACCGTTAAAATCGTTGAATGGCCCGTCGATGATCTTGATGGTTTCTCCAATGATGAACGGCTCACTCATGGTAACGCCGCCGGCATCACTCATTTCATCTACTTTGCCCAGCATTTTATTCACTTCGGCCTTACGCAGCGATATGATATTTCCCTTGGAACCTTTTCCGTCTGTAAGAAAATGCATCACATTGCTGATATTGCTTACGTGCTGAATCACATCATCTGTCAGTTTACCGTCCTGGACTTCCATCATGATATAGCCGGGATAAAAATTCCTTTCCCGCATTACTTTTTTACCATTTACCACTTTGTAAACTTTTTCAACCGGTAAAAATATTTGCTTGATGATCTTGTCCCAGCCGTTGCGCACAACGTCTTTGTCAAGGTATTCTTTCACCTTGCGCTCTTTTCCGCTCACCACCCTCAGTACATACCAACGGGTTTCCTTTTCTGTAGTTGCAGTTGCTGTTTCTTCCATGTTGTTGTTATCCAAATAATGAATAAATAAATTTCATAGCATTGTTGGCCACAAAGTCCATCAGTGCCACTACAGCTGTTATAAAAAGGGTGGCGCCCAGCACGATCATAGTTGACTGCTGAAGCTGCTCCCACTTTGGCCAGCTTACCTTTTCAGTAAGTTCGTAATACGAATCCCTAACGTAGTTAACAAATTTTGCCATTTCTAAGTGTTTAAAGTTCAAAAGTTCAAAGGTTCAATGTTGTTCTTAAATAAAAGAAACTCTCAAAATGAACAAGGCTCTTTAACCTTGAACTTTTAAACCTTGAACCTTTTAAACATTTCGTTTGCACGGGCACTAGGATTCGAACCCAGATCAAAGGTTTTGGAGACCCGTATGCTACCATTGCACCATGCCCGTAAAAATCAATTAGCTAATCAGCAAATAAGCTAATTAGCTAATTGAATATTTCAAAGAATTACTATCAATTACTTGATAATCTCAGTAACCTGTCCGGCGCCTACGGTACGGCCACCTTCCCTGATCGCAAATTTCAGACCTTTCTCCATAGCGATCGGCTGAATCAGTTTCACGGTAAGGTTGGTGTTATCGCCAGGCATCACCATTTCTGTACCGGCGTTCAGGCTTACTTCACCTGTAACGTCTGTTGTACGGAAATAGAACTGAGGACGGTACTTATTGAAGAATGGCGTGTGACGGCCACCTTCTTCTTTGCTCAGTACGTAAACCTCGCCTTTAAATTCAGTATGCGGCGTAATTGATCCGGGTTTGCAAAGAACCATACCACGGCGGATCTGTGTTTTTTCAATACCACGCAGCAGTAAACCTGCATTATCGCCTGCTTCCCCTTCATCAAGTAGTTTCTTAAACATTTCCACACCTGTGCAGGTAGTGGCCAATGGTTTTTCCATCAAACCAACGATTTCAATCGACTCACCCACTTTCACACGGCCTCTTTCAATACGGCCGGTAGCTACTGTACCACGACCGGTAATTGAAAATACGTCTTCCACACTCATCAGGAATGGTTGATCCACCAGGCGTGGAGGCAATGGAATATAAGTATCTACCGCATCCATCAGTTCATCAATGGCTTTAATCCATTTTTCCTCTCCAGCAAGGGCACCGGTTGCAGAACCTTTGATGATAGGAGTATTGTCGCCATCGAAACCATATGAACTCAGCAGTTCACGGATTTCCATTTCCACCAGTTCAAGCAGTTCAGCATCATCTACAAGGTCAACCTTGTTCATGAATACCACAATACGGGGTACACCTACCTGGCGTGCAAGCAGGATATGCTCTTTGGTTTGCGGCATCGGGCCATCGGTAGCAGCCACTACCAGGATAGCGCCGTCCATCTGGGCAGCACCGGTGATCATATTCTTTACATAGTCAGCGTGACCCGGGCAATCTACGTGTGCGTAGTGCCTGCTTACTGTTTGGTATTCCACGTGTGCGGTGTTGATAGTGATACCACGCTCTTTTTCTTCGGGCGCACCGTCAATATCGTCGTAATTTTTCTTCTCCGCCAAACCTTTTTTTGACAAAACATCGGTTATGGCGGCGGTTAAAGTTGTTTTACCATGGTCAACGTGACCGATAGTACCAACATTAAGATGGGGTTTATCCCTCTTGAAAGACTCTTTTGCCATTGTATAAGTTTTAAAATTTGTTTTGAAAAGCGGTTCTCATTTTTAAAGCCCGTAAACCATCGGCTTTTTATTTTTTGTGCCCCGCAGCAGTGCTAAAATCAGCATCGTTGCGTCGCACCCTTGTACTGTTTATCTATACTCAGCTTCCCTTAAGAAAGATGAGCCGTGGATGATCCCGATAATTATCGGGACTGCCCGAATGCTTCACGCAGGCGGGGAACTCACGACCCCTTCCTTACCAAGGAAGAAATGAGCCGTGGATGAGAATTGAACTCACGACCTCTTCCTTACCAAGGAAGTGCTCTACCCCTGAGCTACCACGGCATAAAGCCAGCCTTTGAGTCAATCGCCATTAAATCAACCATCAATGACCCACGACTTAATGACCCTTTTTTTGAGCGGAAGACCCCGACCTTCGGTCAGAACCATCCTGAGAACTGAGCGGAAGATCCCGACCCCTTGTCGGGACCATCCTGAAGCTTGTGCTTTTTCTGAGCGGAAGATCCCGACCCCCTGGTCGGGACCATCCTGAAGCTTGCGCTTTTCCTGAGCGGAAGATCCCGACCCCTGGTCGGGACCTTCCTGAAGCTTGTGCTTTTTCTAGCGGAAATCCCGACCCCTGGTCGGGACCTTCCTGAAGCTTGTGCTTTTTTTGAGCGGAAGACCGGGCTCGAACCGGCCACCTGAAGCTTGGAAGGCTACCGCTCTACCAAATGAGCTACTTCCGCTAAAATTATTTTAAATGATGAATTTTAAATTTTAAATGAGTTATTCATTCAAAATTTATCATTTAAAATTCAAAATTACCAAAGAACTGTGGGCAGTGGTGGATTCGAACCACCGAAGTCGAAAGACAGCGGATTTACAGTCCGCCCCATTTGGCCGCTCTGGAAACTGCCCTTTTTTAAGTTCACTGGTTGACAAGAGATGCAGTAAGCAAGGGAGAAGTTTTTTCCCTGTTAACTTTGCAGCTATAGCAACTTTTAAACTTTACAGAGCCGAAGAAGGGAGTCGAACCCCCGACCTACTGATTACAAATCAGTTGCTCTACCAACTGAGCTACTTCGGCATTGTTTTTTAACCCGAACCTGCGACTGCTGATAATCCCTACACGGTGGAGGGAAGCTAGCAACTGAGCTAGTTCGGCATATTTTAAAGAACTTTCCCGGTCAAAAATGGGCACACCTCGACACCCTTATTTTTTGGGAAGGCAAAGGTAAGTGAAAATGGTTAATACAAAAACTTTGGAAAAAGTTTTTTTTCAGGGTTTTATATACAAAATGGCCACAAATGAAAAATCCCGCCTTTTTTGCGGGATTTTTTAAAAAGAGACCTATTTACAAAAGTCAGGCTGCGAGCCGATCTTTTTTACGTTTTATCTGGTTTATTACCGAATCCATCGCCTCATCAAAACTCTCTTCAAAAGATTTGGAAGACTGCTTCACAAAGAATTCATGGCGGGGAATGGATACTTTTATTTCGGCTACTTTGTCTTTAATGTTGTGAACCACATTGTCTAATTTCAGGTAAACGTCCACTTTAGTGATCCTGTCGTGAAACTGGGTAAGCTTCGTCACTTTCTTTTCAATATACTCTACAAGTTTTGAATCTGCATCAAAATGCACGGTCTGAATGTTTACGTTCATACGCTCGATTTTTAATAAAGGTGAAACAATAAATTAGTTGGGTAAAATCATGCTGGCATAGGCACTTTCATTATCATAAATCCTCATAGATTGTAGAATATGAAGGTATAATATGTAACGCAGTTTTCAAAATAAAATTTTATCAATTGTATTTTAAGCTTTTGGGTGGGCTTTTTTGAAAACGTCCTTCAATTTTTCTATTGTATTATGGGTATATACCTGTGTGGCAGCCAGGCTGCTGTGCCCGAGCAGTTCCTTTACTGCATTGAGGTCGGCGCCATTATTCATCAAATGAGTGGCAAAGCTATGCCGGAGGATATGGGGGCTTTTTTTATCAACGGTCGTCACCAGCGACAGGTATTTTTTTACCACGTTATACACATATTTGGGATCCAGTTTTTTCCCTTTTTCAGTCATAAATAATTCATTTCCGGTGCTATTTTCTACAGCTGATCTTTTATCAGCGCTGTATTGATAAAGGTCGTTGGCCAATGCCGCGGAAACCGGAATGATGCGCTCCTTATTGCCTTTCCCAAGCACTTTAATGGTACTGTTCCTCCGGTCAATATGCTGATCCTGCAGGCCAATAAGCTCAGATTTACGGATGCCGGTATCGTATAGCAGGCGCAGGAGCAGTTTTTCTGTACGGCCGGTCCAGTTATCGGGAAATTCCACATAATTGAAAAGTGTACTGATATCCTTTGCATCTACAAAAACAGGGAGGCGTTTAGGCTGCCGGGGCCCGGTTACGGAAGCCATCGGGCTCAGTTTAATAACCTGTTGTTTTAAAAGGAATTTGAAGAATGATTTAAGGGCCGAAATTTTCCGGTTGATGGTCCTTGAACCGTTGCCGGTCTCTTTCAGGTTTGCCAGCCAGCTTCTTACAAAAGCGGGTTTAATATCCCCCGGTTCGGGGCTGCCGTACTGGCCCGTAAGAAAGGTAAAAAAAGCACCCAGGTCATGCTCATAAGAAATAAGGGTATGCCGGCTATACCTTTTTTGGTATTTCAGGTGATCTAAAAAAGACTGTATATGTGACTGGTAAGTTACTGGCATAAAAAAACCGGCAACCAAAGTTACCGGTTTCAATATATTTATTGATGCAAACTGGTTATTAATCGAGTTTACCCGCTGCCATTTGCTGCTTGTAAACGGCCTTAAGTACCTGCGTGCGGCGTTTTACAGATGGCTTGGTGAAAGCCTGCCTTTCCCTGAGCTGAAGTAAAGTGCGGCTCTTTTCGAACTTTTTCTTGTACTTTTTGAGGGCCTTGTCTATGTTTTCGCAGTCTTTTGAATCAATAATAAGCATGTATATACCTCCTTTTGATGAAAAATATGGCTGATTTTACCAGCCGGGGCGCAAAGATAGGAATTTTATTTATAAAAAAACAAAGAATCTTACCGAAATTTGGGCATGTTTACTGGAATTATTGAAGCCACCGGCAGGGTAAAATCCGTGGAAATAAATGGGTCCAACCGGATCTTTCATATTGAATCGCCCATCTCAAACGAGCTGAAACCCGACCAAAGTGTAAGCCATAACGGGGTTTGCCTTACTGTGGAGGCCGTTTCGGGCAATATTCACCAGGTTACGGCCATAGAAGAGACCCTGCTTAAAACCAATCTTTCGGGCTGGAAGGAAGATGTAATTATAAACCTCGAAAGATGCCTCCAAATGAACGGGCGCCTCGATGGCCATATCGTTCAGGGACATGTAGATACCACGGCTGCCTGTACCCGCCTGGAAAAAAAAGAGGGAAGCTGGGAATATAGTTTTGAAATTGATCCAAAATTTGCCCCGCTGATAATCGAAAAAGGTTCCATCAGCCTTAATGGCATCAGCCTTACCATTTTTAATGTTACCAAGAACAGTTTTACGGTAGCCATCGTGCCCTATACGTTGGAACATACCAATATCAATCAACTGAAAACCGGCGATACCGTAAATATCGAATTTGACATGATCGGTAAATATGTAAACCGGCTTCATACAATTTCGGGGAATGTTTAAAGACAAAATTGACGGCTTCAGAAAAAAACTCTCCTGCCTGGATTTGGATGCGATGAACTTGCCGGGTTATCCAAAAAGATACCTGGGAAAGATCATTAACAATTCCGGCTACTACCTTCGGATATACAATGAATGCCTGGGCCTTATTACAAAAAAAACAGCCCTGCCGGCAGCAAATATAACTTTGATAGATTTTGGATGCGGCAATGGCCTGTTGGGAATTTTTGCAATGGAATGTGGTTTTAAGGAAGTTATTTTTATTGATACCGAAATGGAATTTTGCGATGCCGTGCCGGAGCTGGCTGCTGCGCTTGGGTTTACGGTAAAAAAAGACCAGGTTGTCTGTGGCGGGTTAAAAGATATTCCTGCTTCCATAGCGGCTTCCAATGCCATTGCCGGTACAGATGTAATAGAACATATTTATTCCCTTCCTTCTTTTTTCAGGGAGTTGGCGCATTATAACCCTTCTATTGTTTCCGTGTTTACCACGGCATCAAACTGCAGTAACCCTTTTATTGTTCGCCGGCTTAAAAAACTGCAGTTGCACGACGAATTACTGGGCCTTACTGAAATTAATGCGCAGTCTAAAGCAACGCACCACTCTTATTTACAAATGCGCAAAGACATCATCCGGGCTGCTTTTCCGCATCTTGGCGAAACCGCTGTTGCGCTGCTGTCTGAAAAAACAAGGGGCATGATCAGGGCCGATATCATTAAAGCGGTTGAATTTTTTGTAAGCAATGGAAAAGAACCTGCAGCACTCCCACACCCCAGCAACACCTGCGATCCTTATACCGGAAGCTGGACAGAAAACCTGGTGACCATAAAAGAGTATGAAAAACTTTATACAGAAAATAAATTTACACTGGAAGTAAAAACCGGATTTTATAACCAGTGGGGAAAGACTGTTCTAAAAAATATCCTGGCTTTCAATATGAACCTGTATGTTAATATATGGGGGAAAATACTGGCGCCATTTATTATTTTGGTTGGAACTCCAGAAAAAAAAGGCTAATCAAATTCTCCTCATTTTTTCCTTCAAACGCAGGAACCACTGTTCATAATAGCGGTAACTTACATGTGCCACCAAAAAATCAACCGCAAGCAGTAATATGATCCAGGGTAAAAATGGTACCTTAAAAGGCATTTTTTGGAGAACTATACCCCCCACTGTAAGTACAATACCATGAAAGCAATATAGCCCGTATGAAATCTTCCCGGTATAAATCATCCTTTTCCAATTGCAAAGCTTTAACGCAGTTTCTTTATTCACTAACTGATCGAGCATGAAAAAGGCACAATAAAAAAGAAATAAAATTCTTGTAACCAGGTTTGTGATATTACTGAACCCGGGTGCCGCTTTAATCAGTATAAACGATAAAATAAAAATCAGCGGGAGTAACATCAGCAGAACAAAAGACCTGCGCTTTCCAAAATCCTCAAAATATCCAGTCAGTTTATTCGGGTTCTGCATCGTAACGGCCAGCATAGCCCCGATGGCAAAATTCATTAAATAAGTAGCTGTATGAAAATAATAAGGATAATTATTTACTGAACGGTAAAAACAAAATAAAAGGCCGGTAAAAAAAAGGATTGCTATAACAGTTCTGATCTTTTGTTGAAACAGCAAAAGCGAGAACCCCCAAAAAATATAAAATTGCTCCTCTACAGAAATAGACCACAACACCTGGAGCAGGTATACATGGGGCTCTTTATAAAAATTAGCAATAAAAAATAGGTAGTGGGGGGCAGAGGGTAAACTCATAGGTTGCCCCGTTTTTAATGCTATAAAGGGGAATACAATAAAAGCCAGCAACATGATCAAATAATACAATGGCCATATTCGTAAAATCCGTCGTGCAAAATAATTTTTGATCGAAAAATTTCCCCTGAGCCGGTATTCGCCAATGCCCAACCAGGTAAGCAGGAATGCGGACAAGATATAAAATACATCAATTGACAGGGAGAGATGCGAATGTATATATTGGAAAAACTCAGGTACTACCCCGCCCTTGCTTGCCGGATGCCAGGCATGAAAAAAATATATTCCGATAAATGACAAGCCGCGGATAGCATCCAGTTGGGGATAATATTTTACAGAAGTTTGATTCACAAAGCGGTTATTTTACGATTCCCTTTTTTGCAAGCATCTTTTTCTCCAGCAAATGCCAGCTCAATACCGCCAGGGGAAAACAAACCAACACGGTCAATAAAAACAAGCGGTAAGGGTCTAAATTATTTTGGTGAAACTCAATGATCATTTGCTGTACCGGAAATGCGAAAATATAGAGCCCATAAGTAAAATCGCCCCAGCGTCCCGCATAATTTGTAAATGCCCTGATATATGCCAGCAGGATTACAAACAAAGGAATGAGCAGCACCTGTAAAAACTCCAGTTGATAAAATACCAGCGATAAAAGCAGGAATGGAATTAATACAAGCGGCCGCCATCGCCTACCTGCAGTAACAGACCCGGCACCCGACAGGTACAATGCGCCGGCATTTAAAAAAATCAATGCGTAAAAAGCAGCCGGACCCTCCAGGAAACTTGCAGCAGAAAAATGCCACGCATAATTATTGGCCATATAGGCCATGTTATAGAGCGCAATAAAAAGCAGGTAAAACTTTCTTGTTTTTGTACTGAGAAAAAAAACAATCGCCGTAAAAATATAAAGCCTTTCTTCCACCACCAATGTCCACAAAGAACCGTTTACCCCCGGCTCCCTGGGGTTGGCCTCAAAGACGCCCGGCAGGGTGAATTGAATACCCGTAGCAGGAAAAACATTCCGAAAGTAGGTCCAGGCGCCCCATTCTTTAAAATATGCTGCCGTAGCCAGCTTTGAAAAGATGGGCCCCAAAACAAGAATAGACAGGAGCGTTACCAGTATCAACAATGGCTGTATCCTTAAAAAACGCTTCCACACATAATTGATGAACGAAGGGGAATTAGCGGCACTCTTCGTAATTAAATAGCCACTGATAGAAAAGAAAATACAAAGCCCTATAAATGAAAAATCATGATGCTGGCCACTGAGCTTCATGAAGGGATCCTCTCCTGCCCTGTTTAACAGGCCAAAAGAATGAGAAAAAGCGATGCACAATGCTGCAAAGACCCGCAGGAAATCAAAATTATTAGTAAAGCGTTCTTTTGGTAAATGCATCGGGGAAGTTTAAACAATTGTTTTCCCTTTCATAGCAGTGGCAATGGCATTGTCCATCACCCTTTCTGCATAAGGCCGGCTGAGATCTCATTCAATTCCTCTATTTTTTTATGAATCAGGTCTTTATCATCCATCGTTAAAGCCAACTGAAGCGCCTGCATGGCCGCAGCCGTTGCTGAAATTTCTTCGCGGGTAAACAGGGCTGCATTTTTTTGCAGAAATTTTTCAGTAGTTTTTAATAACTGCTCCCCTTCTGTTTTGGCTTCGGTAATGGCCCGCAGCTGCATATCGTCTTTTGCATGGGTAATAGATTCTAAGAGCATTTTTTCCACTTCGTCATCTGTAATTCCATATTGTGGTTTCACTTCAATACTTTGCTCCACCCCGCTTCTCAATTCTTTTGCACTAACTGTTAAAATCCCATCTGCATTGATCATAAAACCTACTTCCACTTTTGGCCAGCCCGGCAGGCATGGCCGGGATGCCTGTCAAATTAAATTCTGCCAGCTTCCTGTTATCTTTCACCAAATCACGTTCGCCCTGGAACACGCTTATACGCATTCCTGGCTGGCCGTCGATCTGGGTAGTATATTGCCTCGAAGCTTTTGAAGGTATCTTTGGCATTGCGTGGGATCAATACATCCATTAATCCGCCGGCTGTTTCTATGCCCAGGCTTAATGGGGTAATATCCAGTAATAAGAATTCTTTATTATTTCCTGCCAGAATATCGGCCTGTATGGCTGCACCTAAAGCCACCACTTCATCCGGGATTCAACTGAATCGTTTACGGGCTTCCAAAAAATTTACTAACCGATTCTTTTACCAATGGGCACCCGGGTGCTGCCACCTACCATTACCACCGTTTCAATATCTGAAATTTTTAATCCGGCATCCTTTAATGCATTTGTCAACAGTCAATGTTCTGTCCACCAATGGCTGTATTAGTGTTTCAAATTGCTCTTTATCGCCAAAGTTGATCCCCATTATCGTCTTCTCCAATAATTATCAGCTAAGAAAGTGTTTTTTTGCTTCTTCTGCCTTTAGCCGAAGCGCCTGTGCCAGTGCTTTATTATTCTGAGTTCTTCTTCTGAAAGCCCCAGTTTTTGCATGCCAATATTTTACAATGCATTGTCCATATCATCGCCGCCCAGGTAAGTATCCCCATTGGTATGACAGTACTTCAAATACTCCCTCCTGTATCCTCAGGATCGAAATATCAAATGTTCCGCCACCCAGGTCGTACACTGCAATGTTCTTTCTTCAGTTTTATTTAGCCCGATGCCATAAGCCAGGCTTGCTGCTGTTGGTTCATTAATGATCCTTAATACGTCGATACCGGCAAGTTTACCTGCATCCCTTGTACCCTGCCGCTGAGCATCATTGAAATAAGCAGGTACAGTGATCACTGCTTTATTTACGGCTGTTTTCAAAATATGTTCGGCCCTTTGTTTAAGTTCTTTAAGGATAAAGGAAGAAAGATCCACCGGGGAATAAAATTTATCCGCCACCTGGATCTTTACCAGGCTTTCGGTGTCATCATCTATCACTTTATAGCTGAAAAAACCTGCATTGGCTTTAATATCATGATAGCTTTTCCCCATCAGCCTTTTCGCCGAAAAAATGGTCTGTTGCGGGGCCGTAATGAGAAATTTTTTGGCAGCCTCGCCTACTGTAGTATTGCCAAACTCATCAAAATAAATAACAGAAGGCACCAGGGAACTGCCATCGTGTTCCTTAATCGCCACGGCCTTTTTTGTTTCTGGGTGAATGATGGCCACCAGGCTGTTGGTGGTACCCAGGTCTATACCCACGATGATCTCTTCCTTTTGCAGGCTGCCTGTTGCTATATTGATGCCTATTTTAGCCATAAATGGTTTTTTAGCAAAAGTAAAAATAAAAAAGGCTGCCTGTTGCACAAGCAGCCTTCTGTTTTTCGATATAAGAAATATTAACGCATCAGGTACATTTTACCGTAGCCTTTGTTGAAGTATTTATCTGTTCCGTTTACCCCTTCACTGATCAGCTCCCCATTGCTGTTTCTTCCATCATACTTATCCATCTTTTTACCGTTCAGGTTGGTAATGACCCTGTACAGGTAAACGCCGTTTGCCAGTTTTTGGCCGTACATGTCGGTACCATCCCACTTGAATTCGGTAATATTATCTCCTACATGGAGCGGACCCAGTTCCTCTTTGGTTATTTCACGAACCACCTTACCGGTTACGGTCAATATCTGTATCCTCATGTTTTGCGGAACCTCGTTACCGGTAATGGTAAATACAAAGGCCGTGGATGAAGTAAAGGGGTTAGGATAATTGAGCAGGTTTGAAATGCTCGATTTATTGATCACATTAAAGACCACGCTGTAATTAAGGTACCCGGCCGTATTTCCGTTAACGTCTTTTCCGGAAACGATCAGTTCATATTCTCCATCATCGGGGAACCAGGGCCTAAATTCAATGCTGGCAGTATTTTCTCCTGCAGAAAGATCGGCCGGTATAAACCGCATGGTATCGCCGTTAAAATGATAATTATGTAATGTTCCGTCGGGGTACCTCACCTGCAATTTAATTAGGGAAGTATCTTTTAATGCAAGAAACCTGCTTTCGTCTTTTAATTTTATGAGAATATTGGGCCTTGAAGACACAATATCCCTGTTAAGAATATGCACGGCATCGAATGTAACATCGAGCAGCGGGTTAAACTTGTCGGCACTCACATAAAGGTCGGCAAACAGTACGTTATTGGTATGCTGCTGCTCAGGCTGATCGTTGCCGGGGTTTACATCCAGTACAAGTGTGTTGAGCCCCGAAAGTGTCCTGGTATCGAGCACGGCCCTGATGATGGCCGTATCGCCGGGTTGCAGGGCTTTTAGTTTGGGCACATAAAAAGTCTGGTTCGCATTATTGGCATCGGTCACTTTCAGTTCTACTTTTATGCTATCCCTGAATGCCACCTGGCCAATATTCTTAAATGCCACCGCAAATGAAACTGCTTCGCCCTGTTCTACCGTATCGGTCATACTGTACAGCAGGTTAGTGGCAATGGCTCCTTCGGGAACCGGCACATAATTGAGCCTCCAGTAATCAAGTTCATAGGGAGTACCTTTTAAACTGTCGTAATTATCCATCCTCAGTTTAAGATAGGGATACTGGGTTGCACTGATAGAAGAAATATCCACATGTTTATTCGTGCTGTCGAGCACCATTAACTGGGTTTCGGAACCGGTATTGTTGATACCAATTATTTTGAATCGTACAGAATCCCTGTTCACCATTTCTTTTGGATAACCGCCCCAATGGAATTGCGTCCAGGTTGTGGCGGGACCAAATACTGGAGATACAATTACACCCTCCGTACGGGTAAGTGTGATGGGTATGCTTGTTGTTAATACCTGGGTGGAATTCTGGCCCACTTGCTGGTGAACAGCAGCAGGATTTTCTTTAATAAATTTAAAAATAAAGGGCTTGTTTGAATCAAACTGGTCGAGTTGAGTAAAGCCATAACTTTTCACATAATGATACAATGAACTGTCTGTTGATCCAAAATAAGTGGCATCGCCGGCCCAGGCGGGGGCAAACTGGTTGGCAGAACCATTCAGGATCAGGTTGTACATGATGATGATCGAGTTCTGTGGCATTGCCTTCAGGAAATTCATCGCCTTTTTCCTTTGTTCGGGAGTAGCAAAAGGGAATTCAAACTGGTTGACCCTCGATCCCGGATTATTGCTGCCATATAAACCAACGCCAGCAATGGATTGATTTTTTCGTACGGCACCGGTCACCCCATCGAACACTACAAACTGCAGGGTATTAAACTGGTTCCCCCAGTTGGAGATACGGTAAATACCCATGTTTACAAATGTGAACTGTGCATCATTTGGAGGATAGTTACCAGTTGAAATACTTAATTCATTATTAGCTGCTGTAAATTTCAGCTTCCGGTCATCGCCCAGCAAAATGCCATCATCGTAATAGCTTTTTTGTTTTTGATAATAGTGCGACTGGTTGAAGCCCGGCCCGCCGTTTTGCAGGTAAATAAAGGAATGCCCGTTCCAGATGTAAGACTGGGAACCAGACGGAACAGTAGCCACTCTCCAGTAATAGACCGTACTGTCGGTAAAGCTGAGGTTGGTAGGGCGGAATTCGATAACACCACCTGCACCGCTGTTTGTATAAGATTTTTTAAACGCAGAATTGAACAGTTCGGTCGTATCAATTTCCATTACATACTGCCTGTTTTCGCTCAATGGATTGGCGGTGTTGGCGATGTAACTGATATTTTGCTGGTTTACGATTGAGAAATTATACGGATAAGAAGGCCTTAACTCATCTTCAAAAATATAAAAGTCTTTTACGAGATTATTATTGGTTTCGCAAAGCTCATTGACACGGCCGGTATAGTCGAGCGAAACAAGTAACTGGTTCAGTCCTTTGTCCTGTGTGGGCTGTATCTGTATGTTAAAGTTGATTGAATCCATATAGTCAATCGCAGGCACCAGGCTATCGTACAGTACCACCAAACTATTGTTTGGTAACCTGCGCTTTACGCTAACTTTAATGGAGTCGCTTGAACCCCGCCCGATATTCATCATTTTAACCTTGATGTTGAAATTCTGATCTGCCACAGAAATGATGTTTGGCGAGATCTTTACCAACTGGTCTTCCACCACATAATCGGGTTTATTAAAATTATTGATCTTTAATGCCGGGTCGCCATGCAGGGCAATTTCCTCTATATGCACACGGTTTAAAAAATCAATCCCGGGAGAATAAAGGTCGTTCACAACTTTTTTGATCTGGTTACCCACGCTGTTGCCATACATGGTACGGCTGAATGCCGTGTAAAGACCACGGTTATAAAAATCCAGGAATGGCGGTACGCCAAAATGGGTGTCGGCCAAAAATCCGATACTGCCGCGTTGATTTGCCAGTACGTATTTTTCGGAAAGTGATAAATTACCGTTGGTTACACGGGAGGGGTCAAACGTATAATAGTTACCGGCATTACATCCGCTGGCATTAAAGAAGGGGTATTTACCGGCGTTATTATAATTCTGCGGTGAACTGAGGTTGAACTCAAAAGTGGTGGCAGAAGAGTGACCAAAATAACCTATTACACTTAAACCTTCATTAAACAGTTGTAATATGCGCTGGCTGTTCGCTTCCTGGATGGTACTGTTGGTGGTTTTGGTAAAGGTTTCCACGTTTCCACCAAAAAGGGTGTCTTCGGCAATGTTCTCATAGGTTTGCATATACTGGCGGAAAAGTATGTTCTCCGAACTGTCTTTACCACCCACTACATGCATAATATTTTTCATCCATGCCTGGTCGCCAATATTGCAGGATTGTGTACGCTGTGCTGTTTCGTACTCGATCATCTTTTGCAGATAGTTATTTACTTCAGTCCCATTGATGGCACTTAACCTTCCTGTAGGAACCACCGGTGATACGGTACCCGGAGGGCAGGCCAGCAATACATCGGATGGCGGCCAGCCAAATGTTTGCACAAAATCCATCTGCTGGAGCCTTGGGTCATTTTCGTAACCCAATGCACGATAATCGGAATAAGCAACACCACGGCCTAAAATGAAAACATATTTAGGCTTAACGGTAAATTGCTGGTCAGCATATAAAATGAAATTCCGCAGTGCATCGGGATGCCTCCGGATGCCATATCCAAACTGATCATTGATTTCATTGATTTCATACACTTTGGCATTAAAGCTACCGCCATTGGCAGAAGCCCTGTATTGCCTGTACTGGTCTACATAATTGTTGCCATTGCCATCGTTAAACAATGCGTTGTGGCTAATGATCATATAATCGCCCTGCTCTGCAGCAGAAGCAAAATTGGTGAATTGCTTTTGTGAGAGGCTGTTTACCTGCAGGATATTATCCGTTTGCTGGCTTACCAGCATGAATTTACGGAGCGCCGTGGTGGTGGCTGGCAGTCCAAATTTAACCTTCCCGGGTACACTGCTGATATCGCCCGTGTATCTTTTTCCGCTTGTAAGATCATAAAGGGCGGGTGCCGTGGAACCAAAATTGAAGTTGTCGATCAACAGGTGGTTGCCACTCGCCGATGCAGCAAGTTCAAAATAAAAATTCTTATTGTTGTTAAAGTTAAAAGTAGCCGGGTAAGTAAAGCCCATGCAGGGAACGGTAATACGGTCATTTACATTTGCAGAGCTGTTCTCTACAAACATATAGGCCGAGGCAGGGTTGTTTAGTGTAGTAAGTGGCAGGTTGTTTACATTTACCCTTACATAAGAGAACCCCGGTAGCGGGGCATCGTGTACGGTTAATGCCTGAATCCTGACCCTTGCATTACGTATATTGGGCGCATTGCCGGCAATATTGGCCCATACACTTACACTGTTTGCCGGACCGGCCGTGTACACATTCAAATCGCGGAATTCCTGCGTAAGTGCACCGGCGCTGGTAATATTGGGGCCCGACCAACCTTCGCCCTGGTCGTAAGCAGAAGAATACACATACTCACCTGCATCGTACCCAAGACCGCGGTTTATTTGGGTTTTATAATAAATATCCACCTTCCGCATAAAGAAGGGATCAGGTGTTGGAGAAGCGGGTGTGCCATTTACGGCATCATCGTAACGCAGGTTCCCGCCTGAAGTATTTACAGTAAGAAAATAAGAAGCGGTATCATTTTCGAGACTGTATTTGTCGGCGAGCTGAAAATCGGCATTACGGTATAAAGCTTTGTCAGTTTTTCCATCATTCATTAAACCCCAAAACTCAATATAGCCTGCAGCCGGAAGCGGGGCTCCTGTAACAGAAGTATAGATCCGCACCTGTTCTCCATTACGCCATAGCTGATAATGATCCGCATTTACAGCTCCCAAACCAGCCGAAGAAAGAACAGACTGAGGTATACGCACAAGCGAATCTTTTGCCAACTGGAACCTGTAATAGGTTTTTGAATGATCGATCCACCCATTATTCCATTGGGCGCTTGCGGCAAGCGACATAACCAATAATAAAGGAAGTAATATTTTTTTCATCATAATAAGCTGTTGAATGTTTTAGTTATCATCTCTTTTTCCCAGCGTAAAACGAAGGGAAACAATATGGGTATATAAGGGGTTTGACTGGTTGGCAAGGTTGGTAAATGCATAATCGAGCATTACATTTTTTATTTTAAACCCGGCGCCGGCGCTTGGCTGGTATATCCACACACGTTTTTGGTTCAATGTATCCTCATCTGCCAGCGCCCTTTGAAAATTAGTGATGCCAGCCCTTACATAAAATACATCATTCAGCGATGCTTCCAGTCCCAGGTGGGGATCTGCACTGATCGTATTACTGCTTAAAATCGTATTGCGCTTCCCGTCGAAAGTTACATCCACATTGGCTTCTGCCAGCAGTTTTACCTTTTCGCCAATATGGAAATTATAAGCGCCGCCCAGTACAATCCGTGGTGCGGTAACTTCAGTACTTTTTACAGGTATATCATTTTTAGTGAGGTACAGCACTTCTTTTTCCTGCTCAGTAAATTTAAAACTCCAGGCATTAAAAGTCGTTGTTACATCACGTGCCATAAGGCCGAGCCGCCATCTTTCTCCACGCATCTGCACGCCTGCATCAAGGCCAAACCCCCATGCATTGGCAAATTGCCCCACTTTACGATAGATCACTTTTGCATTAGCGCCAAAACTGATCAACCTGTCTTCATCTTCCCGCAGATTTTGGGCAAAAGAGAAGAGGAATGCATAGTCGGCCGATGAAAAAGCCTGAATATTGTTGTAATTGATACTGCCATCCGGCTCTACTAAAAACAGGGTATTGGGGATATCGTCTACCGCAAAACGCAGTAACGAGAAACCGATGGTACGCTTATTGTCCTGAACCGGAATAGCAATGGAGGCATAATCATATTTTGCGATGCCCGAAAAGTATTCGGCATGCATCAGGGAAATATCGGGGTTGTCTTTAACACCGGTAAGCCCTGCAGGGTTCCAGTAACCGGCACTGGCATCATTAACCGATGCTACCTGTGCATTGCCCATAGCAAGCCCACGGGCACCTGCACCAATATTTAGAAACTCATTCGAGTATTTCCTGAATTGAGAGAACGATTTACCGGGCAGTAAAAAGGCAGTAAGGAGGAAAGCAGCTAAGCTTTTTTTCATGTTTTCTTTGGTTGGTAAATTAGAATTTGGATAACAGCATAATTCACATAACGTATTTTTACGCATCAAATTGTGCCTTAAAAGACCTCTAACTCTAAAAAGAACCTCAAATTTATGGTTTTTTAAGGTACAGGCCGTTATAAAACTTCAAGTCTTAATAACGACTCTTTTTATACTTTGGATGTTGCCCGGAACTAATTTTCTACAAAAAAAACTACAATACCGCATTATTCAGAAAATCTGCTGATTTTTGCACCCAAATATGAATACTTAACATATTATGAATAAACTGATTGAAGAATTGAAGTGGCGGGGTATGCTGCAGGATATCATTCCCGGAACCGAAGACCAGCTGAACAAAGAAATGACCGCTGCCTATATTGGTTTTGACCCCACGGCCGACAGCCTTCATATTGGCAGCCTGGTACAGATCTTATTACTGGTACACCTTCAGAAAGCCGGGCACAAACCCTATGCGCTGGTGGGTGGTGCCACGGGTATGGTGGGCGATCCCAGCGGCAAAAGTGCCGAACGCAACCTCTTGAGTGAAGATATACTTCAAAAAAATGTTACCGGCATACAGGCCCAGCTGGAAAAATTTCTTGATTTTGATGCCGCCAAACCAAATGCTGCCGAGATCGTTAATAATTTCGACTGGTTTAAAAATATGGGTTTCCTTGATTTCATTCGTGATACAGGAAAACATATCACTGTCAACTATATGATGGCCAAAGACAGTGTAAAAAAAAGGCTCGAGGGAGACAGCGGCATTTCATTTACTGAATTTACCTACCAGCTCATACAGGGCTATGATTTTTACTGGCTTTACAGGAACAAAAATTGCAAACTGCAGGTGGGTGGCAGCGATCAGTGGGGTAATATCGTAACCGGCACCGAACTCATACGCCGCAAGGACGGAGGCGAGGCGTTTGCTTTTACATCTCCGCTTATTAAAAAGACAGATGGCAGCAAGTTTGGCAAAACCGAAACCGGAAATGTATGGCTCGATCCTGAAAAAACCAGCCCTTACCAGTTTTTCCAGTTCTGGCTCAATGCCGGCGATGAAGATGCGGAAAGCTGGATAAAAATATTCAGCTTCCTCCCAAAAGAAGAGATCGATACACTCATAACAAACCACCGCCTTAACCCGGCCGAACGTTTGCTGCAGAAAACACTGGGCAAAGAACTCACCCTTTTTGTTCATGGACAAGAGGCATATGACAAAGCCATTGCCACTACAGAAAAATTGTTTGCAACTGCCAATGCTCCTGCAGAAAGCCTGGGTGAAGACGACCTCAATGCCATTGAAGGAATTGTAAGACAGGATTTTTCACATGAGGTACTCCGCACAGGAATAGATGCCGTAAACCTGGTGGCCGAAACCGGTATTTTTGCCAGCAAAGGAGAAGCACGCAAGATGATCCAAAACGGCGGGCTCAGCATCAACCGGAAAAAAATTGCCGACCCGCAGCAGAAAATTGATACGGGCTGGTTATTACACAATAAATATCTGCTGGTACAAAAAGGAAAGAAAAATTATTATTTGATCACTGCAGTGTAAGCACAGGTTGCATTTCCATCATTCAACTTCCACCTGCTTTTTAACAACGGCCCCTTCACTTACTTCCGGAATAAATTTTCGTTCAGCAAGGAAATAACCATTCCCCTTTTCGAGTATATGCACTTTAAGGTTCTCTATACTGAAAGGATTGCCGTCTGGTATATCGGCTATATTACTGAATCCGATCTGGTGACCATCAATAACGGTAACGCAACCGCTGCCGATCGCTTCCATCCTATTACCGCCTGTAATGATCATCCCGGTATCTTCTCCCAGGCCAATGCCTATACAACTGGGGTTGCAAACCACGGCCTGTGCCAGCCTGCCAAACCGGCCCCGTTTTTCAAAATGTGAGTCAATGATCACCGTATCAATAAAACCCAGGCCGGTCGTTATTTTTACTTCACCCTTCAGGTGTGCACGGGTGGCATTACCCTCGTAGATCATGGTATTGCTCATGGCCATGGCGCCCGCCGATGTACCTGCAATAACAAATGAATCTTCTTCCCGGTATCTTTTTTTAAGGATCGATAAAAATTCGGTGCCGCCATCTGTAACACTCAGCCTTAACTGGTTGCCCCCGCTGAACATGACCGCATCACATTTTTGGATACGGCTGAGGAATTCTTTATGAGTGGTATCCTGCCTGGTACGGATATCCATAATGCCGATATTGGTACAACCAATTTTTCCAAAAGCGTTGAGATAATTATCGCCCACTTCAATGGGGATCGTACTTGCGGTGGTGATCACTTCAATACGGGCCGAAGGGCCACCCGCTTCCTCCACAATGCGGCGGAGAATACCCAATTCAAAAAAATTGAGGTTATTTCGGCGGAACTCGCCGGTTTCCAAATCGGTACCCTTGTCTTCTGCACCACCTATTGCAATAAGTTTTCCCTTAGGAATTGACATTGAAACCTGTTTATGGTTAAACGCAAAAGTAATGGAAAACGTATTTTATTGGTTACTAAGAGTTATTAACGTGTGTTAATTGTAGTAAAGACAGCAGACGACTGACGACAGACCACAGCAGCTAAATGGGATCATTCGAACCATCAGCTATGTGCTTAAAGGCTTCTACGGGAAAATCAAACCATGCAGCAATTAAATCATCCCTGAAACTTTTGAAAGCTTTCAAACTTTCCCTAACTTCCTGTTTTATAAATTGAATAAACCTTTTTCATGAAGATTCTTGAGATAAAAGTTATGCGAGGGCCCAATTACTGGAGCGTAAGGACGCCACAAGCTGATACAGATGAAGCTCGACCTGGAAGAGCTGGAAGAACAACCCACCAACCATATTCCGGGCTTTTTGGAAAGGCTGGAGAAATTATTCCCACCCTGTACGAACACCGCTGCAGCGAAGATAAACCCGGTGGATTTTTTCACCGGGTGGAGGAAGGCACCTGGATGGGTCATGTAATTGAGCATATTGCACTGGAACTGCAGACCATCGGCGGTATGGATACCGGTTTTGGCCGCACCCGCGGCACCGGCGTAGCAGGCGAATACTATGTTTGTATTCAGCTATATGGAAGAAGATGCCGGTGTTTATGCAGCAAAAGCTGCCGTAAACATTGCCGAATCCATTATCAATGATGAACCATATGACCTTGACACGATATCCAGCGCCTGCAGGGAAATAAGGGAAGATACCCGCCTGGGGCCCAGCTACCGGCTGTATTGTAGAGGAAGCCGGAAAAAGAGGCATCCCTTATATCCGGCTTAACAAGCATTCGCTTGTGCAATTGGGATATGGCATCCACCAGAAAAGGATCCGTGCCACCATTGCCAGCACAACCGGGAATATTGCGGTAGACATCGCCTGCGACAAAGAAGAAACAAAAAACCTGCTGGAAGCGGCAGAAATACCGGTACCAAGAGGCGTAGTGATCCGTACAGAAGAAGGATTGAAGGAAGCCATTGACAAATATGGCTATCCCCTGGTAATAAAACCCATTGATGGCAATCATGGAAAAGGAAATACCACCAATATTACTACCTGGGAGCAGGCGCTCACCGCCTTTGCCGCTGCCAAACATTACAGCCGCAGTGTGATCGTGGAAAGATTCATTACAGGATACGATTTCCGCATTCTTGTGATCAATTATAAGTTCATCTGTGCGGCACTGCGCACGCCCGCATCCGTCATTGGCGATGGAAAAAATACCATCCAGTATTTAATTGATGAAACCAATAAAGATCCCGCGCCGCGGTTATGGACATGAAAAAGTTCTTACGCAGATAACCATTGACCAGTTTACCCAAAAAATGCTCGATGAAAAAGGGTATAGCCTGGAAACCGTTCCCACAAAAGGCGAACTGGTTTTACTAAAGCCTACAGCCAACCTGAGTACAGGCGGCACGTCTACTGATGTTACCGATGAAGTACACCCCGCCAATATTTTCATGTGCGAACGCATTGCAAAGATCATTGGGCTCGATATCTGCGGCATCGACATCATGGCCACCGACCTTAAAACACCGGTAACCGAAAATGGCGGCGCCATACTGGAAGTAAATGCCGCACCCGGCTTCCGCATGCATATAGAACCTGCCGAGGGACTTGCCACGAAATGTGGCAGAACCCGTAGTGGATATGCTTTTTCCCAGGGGAACGTGCCGGCCGCATTCCCATTATTGCAGTTACCGGAACAAATGGTAAAACCACCACCACCCGCATCACGGCACATATTGCAAAAATAGCAGGCAAAAAAGTGGGTTATACCACCAGCGATGGCGTATATATTCAAAACCAGCTCATGATGCGGGGCGATTGTACCGGCCCCATCAGCAGTGCTTTTGTGTTGAAAGACCCTACTGTTGATTTTGCCGTACTGGAATGTGCCCGCGGCGGCATTTTAAAAAACGGTCTTGCTTTTCAAAACTGCGATGTGGCCATTGTAACCAATGTGGCAGCCGATCATATGGGCCTCGGCGGCATCAATACCCTTGAGCAAATGGCCAAGGTAAAAGCGGTGGTGCCGGAAACAGTTTTTCCGCATGGTTATGCTGTTTTAAATGCCGACGACGATCTGGTATATGATATGAGAAAAGGACTGGAATGCAATGTGGCCCTGTTCAGCATGGATGAAAATAACCCACGGATTAAAGCCCATTGTAAAAAAGGCGGACTGGCCACCGTTTATGAAAATGGCTATATCAGCATTTTAAAAGGCACCTGGAAGATAAGGGTGATGCATGTAAAAGACATTCCTGTAACATTTGAAGGCAAGGCTGTACATAATATCAACAATTGTTTGCCAGCCGTGATGGCCGTTTATTTATACAGGGATATCAGCATTGAAGATATCCGTTCTGCCCTGATGTCCTTTCTTCCATCGGCCACACTAACGCCCGGAAGGCTTAATTTTTTCAATTTCAGGAATTTTACCATTCTGGCCGATTTTGCGCATAATCCTCATGGACTGAACCTGCTATGCGATTTTGTGAACAAGCTGGATTATCCCAAAAAGATCGGCGTGATCAGCGGTACCGGCGACCGGCGGGATGAAGATATCCGTGAACTGGGCGCAATATCGGCACGCAATTTCGATGAATTGGTGATCCGCTGCGACAAGAACCTGCGTGGCCGTACGGCCGATGAGATCATTGGCCTGCTGCAGGAAGGTATCCGGCAGGTGAACCCAACTATACCGGTAATAACCATCCCCGATGAGAACAAGGCACTTGACCATATTTTTGAGCACCACGAACCCGGGGCTTTATATGTGATCATGTGCGATGTGGTGGCCGGGGCGCTGGATAAGATAAAACAGCTGAAAGAAAGGGATGAAAAGGAAAATAAGCCGGCGGTTGTGTAATGTTAAAAGCTAAATTTTTGTTTTTCAATATACAAAATTCCCTTATTTTTGCACTCCCAAATTTTTAAAAATGCGGGAAGATTGGGTTATGGTGTAAAGGTAGCACAACAGATTTTGATTCTGTTTGTCTAGGTTCGAATCCTAGTAACCCAACAAATGCCTTCTTCGCTTAGCGGGAAGGCATTTTTTATACCATATTATATTTTACAGCCATTTTTATTAAACTGGCTGTATTGTTTATACCAAACTTGGTAAGCAGGTTTTTCCGGTGACTGTCTACCGTGTGAATGCTGATAAATAGTTTTGATGCTATTTGAGGGTTCGTCATGCCATCGGCAATTAACTCAAGTATTTCTTTTTCGCGGCTGCTGATGACCGGCATTTTTCCAATATCCTGTTTCTCTTCTGTTGATAAATTTATATCAAGGCTCATGTACAGTTTACCTTCATGAACTGAAAGGATAGCTTCTTCAATTTCTTCTTTGGAAGCACTTTTTACCAAATAGCCCGATGCCCCGCTTTGTATCATTTGCGAGATATAACTCCTTTCTTTAAACGTACTCATGGCAATCACTTTTACGCCCGGGAACTCAGCTTTTATTTTGGCGGTTAGTTCAATACCGCTTATTTCAGGCATATTGATGTCGGTAATTACAATAGCAGGTATTCCGGCTTTAATTTTTTCAATGGCCTCGTAAGCATTGCTGGCCGTTCCGCTTATTTCCACAAAGTTTATCTGCGCAAGCATACTTCGCATCCCTTCCAGTACCATGGGATGGTCATCTACTATTAGTACTTTTATTTTATCCATTGCTGTCAATTTTGCAATCAATATGAATGGAACTGCCCTTACCTGCAGCAGACTTAATATCCAATTGCCCTTTAAGGTAATCTACTCTTGCCTTTACGTTGGCAAGCCCGGCACTTTTCGAAATGTCTGTTTTCGAAATATCAAATCCTTTTCCATTGTCTTCTACGGTTATGGAAAGGTTGTCTGCCTGCCGTATTACCTGTGCCAGTATGGTGCTGGCACCGGAATGTTTTACCGCATTGTTTAAAAGTTCCTGCACTATCCGGTACACTACAATTTCTGTAGAAGCTGGCATCCTTTTTTGCAAGGCATGAAATTCGCAGTTGATTGTAAAGGGTTGTGATTCAGTTAGCCCGTCGCAGTAATCCTGCAAAGCCTGCTGCAGCCCTAATTTCATTAATGCTTCAGGCATCATGTTATGGGCCACCCGCCGCATTTCACTGATGGATTCATCTAATTTGCCAAGGGCATTGTTGAATGTGCGGCCATGTTCTTCGGATAAAATTAAATTTCCTTTCATAGCTCCTAATTGAAGTTTAACACCACTGAGTAATCCTCCGAGGCCATCATGGAGGTCTTTTGCCAACCGGCTACGTTCATTTTCCTGGCCTTTTAAGATGGATTGAGTGGCTAATAATAGTTTTTCTTTTTCGAGGTCTGTAATTTTTTGTTCCTGTAGTTTTCTTTTTTGCTGGTAAGTACGATAGCCGAGAAGTGATATCACCAAAACAGAAATAGCTGTTCCTGCCAAAATATAAGTAATGATGCTTTTCTGTTTCAACCTCAAATTGGATGATTCGTTTTCATGCTGAAGTCTTGCAATCTGTCCCGCACGCTGTTCCGACTCAAACAAAGCATCTGCAATAATTAGCCTGTTATTATTTTGCACTTTGATAAGACTATCATTAAGTAAAAAAAGGGCCTCTGCTGTTGAAACAGCCTCTTCTTTGAAATTGCCGTCTTTATACAATTCAAACAATGATTTTAATACAATTTTCTGCTGATCAAACAACTTATGCTCCCCTACTAGTTTTTTACTTACCAATAGGTTTTTCAACGCATTATTATAATTTTTAAGTTTCCCGTAAGCCCTTCCCAAACCTTCATATGCTTCTGCAACGGATGAAGTATCCCCCCATTGCCTGGCAAAAGATAAGGCCGCTTCAAAAGCATCAATAGCGACTAAATAATTTTTTTTAAGCATTTCAGTCTCACCCCTTGCATGTTCATACAAATTAGATGCTATCACATCACTTAAGGATTTTTTTGCACTGGCTGCCAGTTGAAGGTGCAAATTTGCATCTTTTTGATTGCCCATTTTTGAATGAACCATTGAAAGGCAGCTATTAAGAAATACGACATACATCTCTCTTGCAGAATCATTGTTTAGATATTGTAATCCTCTTTCAAATACTTTTTTAGCACTTAAAAAATCTTCTGTCTTTATGAAAAGAAAACCCATATTTAAATAGGTATGCGCAATTCTTATTGAGTCATTGATAGCTTTAAGTTCAATAATAGCTTTTTTATAACTTACTTGGGCATTTTCAAGGTCGTATAATTTGGAATAATCAAGGCCAAGTGTGATGAGTGTTGTTGCCGCAGCTCTTTTTGCTTTTTCAGAAAGATTGCCTTGAGCCACTAACGGTCTCATCTTTTCTATGGCAATAATGCTATTTATATAATTATGATTATCATACTCAACAGCCCCTTCTAAATACAGTGTCCAGAAAATAAATTCAATATGGGGGGTATTAGCTGTTTCCTTTTTCAGCAGTTCTATTTCCGGTAGTATATTTTTAGAGGGGGTATTATTAAGTAAAAGGGTCAGTATATAATCGATATGTTTCTGAATTTTTAAACTGTCATTTTTCTCTAAAATATAAATTTGTTTAAGGCTGTCACTATTATATCCCGATTGACCCGGAGCCTTCAATGAAACAAAGAAAATCAATATAGTCAATATATTTTTTCTCATAGTAGCACAAAAGTGATGAAAATTAATTAAATACCAATCCCCTGTTCAAGGGATAGTAAAAACAGGGGTTCAGGGGATTGTTTCACTTGCTGATTAGTTGAAGTTTTGTATCAGTTAAACCATCAGAAATGAAAAAGATTTTTTTACACGCCGGCTATTTTGATGCCCTTAACGAATTTGGTAGTAGCTAGATAACGCAACAATAATCATAAAAATAGTAGAAAATTTATACAAATGAAAAGAACCAGCCAGGAGTTTTTGCAAAATGCTGAAATCATCAGTATCTGCAACCGGGGAAAAAATGAATTAAAAAATACCACTAAAGTACTAAAAGGAATGTTATGAGACTATTCATCATTGTTCTGTTTATTTTGGTGGCAGCGGGAAGTCGGGCACAAAATAGCAGAAAGCATATACCCGCAGCTCACCAAACCAAAAAACCAACCGCCAAAGATCTCGCTACCATAAAAGCGGCAAATATTAAAAAAGCGGTAAAAACACAGTTTCAATATTTTATAACTACAGCCGACAGCGCAACTTATGGTTACAGCATTTATGCCGATGGCAATTTATACATTGAACAAAAGAACATACCCGCAATTGGTGGCACAAAGGGTTTTGAAGATACAGCCACCGCTGGTAAATGCGCCCAATTAGTAATACAAAAAATAAAACAGGGCGAAATGCCGCCCAGTATAACCACGGATGATTTGAAAAAAATAAATGTCGAGCAATGAAAAAACTACTGCTACTCTCCTTTTTTGCCATTTGCCTTCTGAATGCCTACACCCAAAGCGTAGGCGTAGGCACCCCAACACCCAACCCCAGCGCCATATTAGATATAAGCAGCACCAATAAAGGAATCTTGCTGCCACGTATGAGTACCACACAACGTAATGCAATTGTAAGTCCTGCAGTTGGCCTTACTATTTTAAATACCGATGACTTGTGTACCGATATTTTTGACGGTTCTGCCTGGATAAAAAACTGCGGGCTAAAACAGGGTGATTCTGCAATAATACCAGCCAATAGCTGGATACAAAAATCAAACATTGGGATTACGGGAAGATTTCAAGCCGTTGGTTTTTCTATTGGAAATAGAGGATATATTGGAACTGGATATGATGGGTCTTCTTTTAAAAAAGATTTTTGGGAATACAATCCCGATGCAGGAGCCTGGAGCCAAAAAACAGATTTTGCTGGAAATGCAAGGAAAGGCGCAGTTGGATTTGCAATTGGTAATAAAGGATATATTGGAACGGGTACTACCGCATTTTTAGGACCCGATGCTTTAAGAAACAATGATTTTTGGGAATATGATCCTGCAAACAATTTGTGGATACAAAGACCAAGTTTTGGTGGAACGCCAAGAGAAAATGCTGTTGGTTTTTCCATTGGAAATAAAGGATATATTGGAACGGGTCGGGATGGGTATTTCTTTTCCAGTGTAAGAAAAGATTTTTGGGAATATGACCCGGCCACACAATTATGGACACAGAAATTAGACTTTGGGGGAACGGCAAGGGAATATGCAACGGGGTTTTCAATTGGAACGGCAGGATATATTGGTACAGGGCTTGAACTGGCAACAAAAAAAGATTTTTGGGAATTCAACCCCGGAGCACCAGGCTCTCCAGGAACCTGGACGCAAAAAACAGATTTTGATGGAAGCCCAAGAATGAGTGCAGTTGGTTTTTCTATTGGTGCAAAGGGATATCTTGGTACTGGAAGAGATAACTTAGGTAATCATGTAAAGGACTTTTGGGAATATGACCCGGCTACTGATAGTTGGGTAGCCAAAGCAGCTTTTGAAGGAACCGGAAGGGATGGATCGGTTGGATTCTCCATAGGAGAGAAAGGATTTATAGGAACTGGAAGGCTTGGTTCTGGGTATTCTAACGATTTTTGGCAATATGCCCTGCAGCAATTTAAAGTTGCAACTTATTCAACAACTTCCAGTAGCTTACTACAAAGCAATTTTTCAGATGGTATTTGGACAAAAACAATATTGAATGAAATATTTTCACATAATAAAAGAATAGTAATTAGTAATGAAGGAAATGTTGGTATTGGCAACACCACGCCCAAAGCCCCCTTACAGTTTTCCAATGCTACAGTTAACCGGAAAATTGTATTATACGACGATAATAATAATGATAATCAATTCTACGGATTTGGTATTAACGGCGCTACACTAAGATACCAGGTTGATGGTACAGCATCCAGCCATGTCTTTTATGCAGGAGTAGATGCCAATAATTCAACACAATTAATGCGGCTTGCCGGAAATGGCAATTTGAGCATCGGAAATGGGGCTAATGCATCAGGAGTACCTTCTGTCGCAATAGGGCGTCAAACAACAGCTTCCGGAGAACATTCTTTTGCTATTGGTGAAACTGTAACTGCTTCCGGGTTAAATGCCATTGCATTGGCTACAGGGTCTCTTGCTTCCGGGCCTTATTCTTTAGCTACAGGATATGGCACTATTTCATCAGGGTTATATAGCACTACAATGGGATATACAACAACTGCATCCGGTGTTGCATCAATGGCTACAGGACATTTCACAAAAGCTAAAGCATACAGTTCCTTTTCACTCGGAATTTTAAACGATGATTCAGATAACCCAAATCCAATTACCCCTTCATTACAAGACAGGATCTTTCAAATTGGAAATGGCGATTTGTTTTCTTCAACAAGATCAAACGCCTTTACAGTCTTAAGAAATGGCAATACAGGCATTGGCACCATATCCCCATCAAATAAATTATCTGTAGCCGGTCATGCAAATATTAGAGACAGTTTAGGAATTGGCATTACCACTACCCCAAGTGCACAACTTCAACTGGGCAATACAACCGGCAATAAAAAACTAGTTTTGTTTGATAATCTTTTAAATGATAACCAGTTTTTTGGGTTTGGTGTAAATGCTGGTGAGCTAAGGTACCAGGTAAATACAACAAGCGATAATCATAGATTTTATGCAGGGGTAAATTCCACCACATCCAATCTTTTGTTCACAATACATGGTAATGGCAATGCTACGCTTGCTGGTACACTCACCGAAAACAGCGATGCCCGCCTCAAAACCAATATACACCGAATAAGCAATACCCTGCAAAACTTACAACAACTAAACGGCTATACTTATAACTGGATAGCAAAAGACAGAGACCAAAACCTGCAAACCGGCCTGCTGGCACAGGAAGTACAAAAAGTATATCCGCAGTTGGTTAAAGAAGATGAAAAAGGGGTATTAAGTGTAAACTACAGCGGTCTGATACCGGTGCTGCTGGAAGCTATTAAAGAACAGCAAACCCAAATCAATGAATTAAAAAAATTAGTGCAGCAACTGCTAAATAAATAAAGTATGAAAAAGATATTATCACTTCTTGTTACTTGTTGTATGGCTGTTGTTTTTGCAACAGCACAAAATGTGGGTATTGGCAATACCAACCCCGAGCATTTACTGGACATAAATGCCCGGATGCGTATCCGTGGCGGTGCCGATACCAATACATCCGCAGGAGTGTATTTTGGAGGGTTAATTCCCAACCAAACCGTAAATAAAGGCTTTGTAGGAATGAATACCGATACAGCCATTGCTTTTTTTGGATATTCAGGAGCAAGATGGATACTTACGGGAGATGTAAGAAACGGGAATGTGGCAATAGGTAATAGCAGCACTATGAACAGGGCAGGCCTTACGGTTGACAGAAAGGTGGGCGCCACCCATGCCCTATTTGGAAATGCCACGACCGGGGTTTCCCTTCAATCAAATGCTCCGGGTATTGGATTTAATAGTTATTACAATAACGGACACAAAGCCATAGACGACGGCTTTGCCGGTTATATTGGGGTTGACCCCTTTGATGGCGGAATGCAGTTTTCTGTATCGCCGGTAAGGGGTGATTCAGCAACAGCAGTGACAATAAACCCTGCCTTATTTATTAAGCCTTCTGGAAATACCGGTATCGGAACTGCTAATCCCAACCCCAGCGCTATATTAGATATAAGCAGCACCAGCAAAGGAGTATTACTGCCCCGTATGAGTACCACACAGCGCAACGCCATAGTAAGCCCCGCTGTTGGACTTACCATTTTTAATACCGATGATTTGTGTACCGATGTTTTTGACGGCACTTATTGGATAAAAAACTGTGGACTGCGCCAGGGCGACTCTGCAATTATACCAGCCAATAACTGGATTAAAAAAACAAATTTTGGCGGCACTGGAAGAGAGGCAGCCGTTGGTTTTTCCATTGCCAATAAAGGATATATCGGGACTGGATGGGATGGAACGCCATTCAAAAATGATTTTTGGGAATTCGACCCTGCCAGCAATGCCTGGACTCAAAAACAAAATTTTTCCGGTACTGCAAGATATGCTGCAGTTGGTTTTTCCATTGCCAATAAAGGATATATCGGAACTGGGAATGATGGAAGCTACAAAAATGATTTTTGGGAATACGACCCGCAAACAAATGCATGGACACAAAAAACAAGTTTTGGGGGTACTGCAAGAGAATATGCCGTTGGTTTTTCTATTGGCAATAAAGGATATATCGGGACAGGGTGGGATCAATCTTCAGCAAAAACCGATTTTTGGGAATATGACCCTGTAACCGATGCCTGGACCCCAAAAACAAATTTTACCGGCACTGCAAGATATCATGCTGTTGGTTTTTCCATTGCCAATAAAGGATATATCGGGACAGGATGGGATGGAAGCTTTAAAAATGATTTTTGGGAATACGACCCGCAAACAGATGCATGGACACAAAAAATAAGTTTTGGGGGTACTGCAAGAGATCGTGCTGTTGGTTTTTCCGTTGGTAATAAAGGATATATCGGGACAGGAGTTGATCAATCTTCAGTAAAAACCGATTTTTGGGAATATGACCCTGTAACCGATGCCTGGACCCAAAAAACAAATTTTGGCGGCACTGCAAGATATCGTGCTGTTGGTTTTTCCGTTGGTAATAAAGGATATATCGGAACTGGGATTGATGGGCTTTTATCTTTTGCATGGAAAAATGATTTTTGGGAATACACTACACAACCTTTTAATGCAGCTACCTATACATCAGCACATGTAAATTTATCCCATGCCAATATTTCTGATGGTATCTGGACAAAAACTGTGTACAATGAAATAAAATCTAACATAGGTAATGTAACTATATTATATAATGGCAATACAGGTATTGGCACCACCACCCCTAATGCACCATTACAGTTTTCCACTACTCTGGCTAACCGAAAAATTGTATTATACGATGAAAATAATAATGACCATCAATATTATGGATTTGGTATCAATGGCGCCACTTTAAGATACCAGGTTGATGCCCCCGGAGCGGACCATGTTTTTTTTGCGGGGACCGGTGCAGGCAGTTCTACAGAGTTAATGCGGATAAGAGGAAATGGCAATGTGGGTATTGGTGTTTCAATTCCCACAAGGCCACTGTCTTTTCCAGAAACTTTTGGTGAAAAAATTCAACTGTCCCCAGCTCCTTCCGGTGAATATGGTATAGGTGTTTATCCCGGAGAACTAAGAATTCATGCCGACCAGGCAGGATCTAAAGTTTCATTTGGTACACAGGATAATGCCGGCTCCTATGCTGAGCTGGCAAAGGCCGAACGAAATGGCGCTTATGCCTTCTCCATTTTTGGCAGCTTGTGGGTAAACGGCACCACTTACGCCAGTGATGAACGTTTCAAACAAAATATCACGGCTATACAAGCACCATTACAAAAACTAATGCAGATAAATGGCGTAGTATATGAAATGAAAGCGGGTGAATTTTCAAAAAATAATTTTCAAAAAGGAAGGCAAATAGGATTGATTGCACAAAATGTAGAAAAAGTAGTGCCCGAGGCGGTAAGTGAACAAAATGGTTACAAAGGCGTGGACTATGCCAAATTAGTGCCGGTGTTGATAGAAGCCATTAAAGAACTGAACCGCAAACAGGAGCAATTGGAGAATGAAAACAAAGAAATGAAAATTATCCTGCAAAAAATATTGAACAATAAATAACATGA
This sequence comes from uncultured Chitinophagaceae bacterium, assembly GCA_963754695.1. GTDB lineage: Bacteria > Bacteroidota > Bacteroidia > Chitinophagales > Chitinophagaceae > Ferruginibacter. The sequence continues at coordinate 549,309 of CAVWGU010000004.1, read as the reverse complement.
AAAAAATAAATATAATTTTCCAGTTGGGCGTTTTGCTTTGTGCATATAAATGTTAAGCATCAGACGATATGATAGCACGGCTGAGTATGCAGAAGCCAAAAAACATATTCTCGAGCACCACGAACCCGGGGCTTTATACGTTATCATGTGTGTACAGCTTTGGTTGCATTACAGGTAGTTGGTACGGCTATGCTTATTGCTTGCCCTTTGATTCCAACCAAGGCGAAAATCAATAACTGCGTAAAAACTTTTACAAAAAATGGTGGAGGGATAAAAAAGTGTGACAATAATTTACTACACTTTTTACTAAATAATATTAATACATTGTCAGCACTATTACGCCTCTGCCTCCCTGGTAACTCGCTCTTCCAGTACTTACTTCGCCGTCAGACCTATCCGAAACTCTTAAAAAATTTGAAGGTACCGTAAAATCTCCACCACGCCTTATTGTACCGGCAGCAGTTGTTACTTCAGCATTAGGAACAGTTTCAAGTGTAGTACTAACCACATTACCCGGCCAGTAATATACCAATGCATTCCCATTTACGCTAAGAGTACCATCACCTATTGATTGGGAACCTGTTCCTCCGCCTTTATTATAACTTCTGCCGGCTACATTACCAACTGTTACACATGCTTCAGTTAAATTACCACTCATATCCATTACCCCAAAAAATGAAGCACCGCTTGTAATCCTGTTTGATGTGGCGGTAGAAAAAATGCCATTTCGTAATGGCCCCTGACTAGGATTATTGTAGTTTGCATTGCCCAATACAGTACTACTGTTACTAACGGTTTCTGTTGCTGTAAAGGGAGTGCTTAATGTTAAAGGAGGTGCGATAATTGAAGTGTTTCCCCAGGCAAATTCACCATTTACAGGTCTATTAGAGCCTGCCGATGTATTGCCTCTGCAAATTCTTTCAAAATGCAATTCAGTCATAGGTGCCAAACCTGCCCAGTCTAACCAGGCAGCTAAGTCGGGCCAGCTCAAATAATTACAAGCTACAAACTCTCCATCAGTGGCCTCATCATATACGTTATTACCAGAAGCATCGCAACCATATACGGCGGGAAGCCCGGTAGCAGAAGGCGTATTAATTTCCAGAAAATTTCTGTTGGTACCGGATGCAGTTAAAGCTCCTGTACCTATTGCAGATGTTGGTATACTTGCAGTACGGGTTGTTTGTTGAGTTAGTGTAAGTGTATTTAAAAAATCCCGGTAGGCACCCTGCGTTACTTCATATTTCATACACCACATAGCAGAAGCTACAGGATAATATAAATTATTAATACTTAAATTCTCTAATCCATCACCTAGGAATGATCCGCTTCCGGCTCCGGCAGTAAATGTGCCAGGAATTTCAATTTCACTATCATCAAAAGAATTTACAGTTACACTGGCTAAACCAATACCAGTAGCAATATAACTATAACTATTTACAGGTCCTGCAATATGAAATGCATTAGTGCTTTCTGAAGTGCCATCTCCGTCGCCAAAGTAAAATTTATAATTAAAAGCTCTAGGTATATAAACCATTTCTACTGCAAAAGCCCTTAGCTCAATATTGTAAGGTACTTCATCATTTACTGCCAGTCTAATACCTGTCGCAGCTATGTTGCCGCTACCTGCATTAGTAGCAGAACGATGAATAACAGAACCGTAAGGTGATCTCCAATAATCTAAAGTTACAGGAATAAGATCAGCAGTAGTTACCGTATTTAAAGTAAGATGTGTCCAATTACCTGTAGCTGTTTTGTATTTAAAATACACCCACACCCCATCATAATTTGCAGGCCCATTTACAACCCGCCAGCTGTTTTGCCAGCTCAAATCAAATTGCACATAAACATTATCGGGGCCGTTATTAACTAAACTTACATTACTTATTACTACATTATTGGCCCTACTGTTTTGCAGCAAAAAAATTAAAACTACAATTGCAATTACCTTTTTCATAATTATTTTTTTTTATTAATTACCATTTAATTTAAAATTAACAGCCGGTAATATGGTTATTGAACTACCGGGATGCAAATACAAACTTTTAATTTCGTAGATAAACGATACGGTTGGATACCTGGTTAAGCCGGGGGGAATTATAACATTACTGTTAATACCGGGCAATGTGCCGCAATCCCAGTTAGCGGGGTTTTCCCAGGCAATACTTACGCTGCCATTCCATATGGCAATATCGCCGTCGCAAAGGGAGTTTTGGCCAACTGCTATTGTACTTGTAAAGCCATCGTTGCTGCTGCCAGTATAAATATTGGGTAAAGTATTTTGATTAAGGATAGTTATTTGATGAAAGCCATCATTACTGCCACCTGCATAAATATTGGGTAAAATGTTTTGATTGATGATGGAAGTTTGATGATGGCCATCATTACTGCCACCGGTATAAATATTAGGCAAAGTATTTTGATTAAGGATGGCAATTTGATGAAAGCCATCATTACTGCTGCCGGTATATATATTAGTTAATGTATTTTGATTAAGTACAGCTGCCTGTACAAAGCCATCATTGGCAGCACCGGCATAAATATTGGGTAATGTGTTTTGATTGTTTACGGCTAACTGCAAAAAACCATCATTGCTACCACCCTTGTATTGGGCAGCAGCACTAGTTGAAAAAAAGAGAAATAGTATAAAAATATAGTATGGCATTTTTTATGCATTATATCTTTAAATGAAAGCAAAAAATATTTCCCACAAAGCCTTTAATGCTATTTTGTATCAAGAAATAATCATATAAAACCGAAAACTACCATTGCGTCATTTAATAAATTTTACTTATCAAAGCTATTCAATACCTGAACCCTAAAAATCCCCCGTTTATGGGGTTTTTGGAGAAGAGTAAGAGAGGAGAAATTTAGACTATTTTTTTATTAGCTCATATATGCTACACTCATTAATCTGCTGCTGCATATCTGCGCCAGATTGAGAAACAACAATAATAGCTTACGGTAAGCTGCTTACTTTTTGGCTGCGTTATAGGTGGTTGGTACGGCTATGCTTGTTGCTTGCCCTTTGGTACCGACCACGGCGAAATAATTACAGAAGCTTTATTTCTTTTCTACAATTTCCAGCCGCTTTATTAATAATTCATTTTGCCTCTTCAGCGCCTCTATCATTTCCTGTTGCTCTTGTATTGCTTTTACCATGGGTGCAATAAAATCGTTGTACCGCACACTGTACATACCTGCATCATCTTTGTTAATGATTCCATTGTTTGTTACACCTGCCTTGTTCAGTGTTTCTTCCGCCTCCTGTGCTATAAAACCAAATTCTGATTTTTTGTTTTTCATCATTATTGCGGTAGTAAGAAACAGGGCGGAGTTGTTTGTATTAATCCGAAATAAGGTATCCTGAAATTATCCCAGAATTTACACTAAGACTCCAACCGGCTGATCCGGCTCCTAGTATTATTGATTCTATACTAAGATTAATATTTCCAGGAGCACCAATGTATACTTCTTGTACAAAACGAATTAATTTTCGGTAACGAATTATTGGATTGGCATAAATGTCTCTATTAGTTCCTTCAAATGATGCTTGAGTATATGCCCTGCCATCAATATTTAAGTACAAACTATTTACCAAATAAGTTGGAGCAGTAGTAGTAAAGTCGTATTGTGTGGTAAAATATCCTTCTATATGATACAAACCCGAACGATTAACAGTAATGCCTGATGCAGAAATGGTTACTGCTGTTGAATTGAGGTTATATACAGTGCTATAGGTTAACGGAGGGTCAAAAAATAAAGTATTAATGCTGCCAAATAAAGACACTTCGAAACGAACATCATTACTCAGAGCTGTATTTGTCCAAGTGGGTGGAGCAGTACCATTAGATGTAAGTACCTGCCCCACTGTGCCTGTGCTTCCTCCTACGTTTATGGGGCCATTAAAGGTAGTTCCACCTTCGGCAAAAATATTTACTTTTCTGTTTGAAACAAGTGTACCAGCACCTACAATATCTAAAGCACCTGGGGTAAAAGTTTGGTAACCTATTTTTCCTGCATTCAATTCTTTAGTCACACCGGCACCAAACTCTAATGTATTTATTCCTTGTATTTTCATTGTACCGTTTACATCCAGTTTAGCAGTAGGAGATAAAATACCTATGCCCACATTTCCTCCGAGTGGTTGTAATGATATAGGTTCGGGTTGTCCATTGTAACCTGCCTGCATCCAAGCGGAAAAAGGTAAAACAATGTCTTTGCCAAAATCAATACCTTCAATTGCACTAACACCAATTCTAAAAATAGCTGTAGAAGTTACACTAGGAATAGTAGGGCTACTACCAACTCCATCGATATTAAGTTTGGCAACAGGTGTAGTAGTACCAATACCTACATTTTGTGCCTGCACTATACCAGCAAATAAAATAAATATCACTGCAATAAATATTCTTTTCATATTGATAAATTTTACTTACCAAAACTATTCAATATACAAACCCTAAAAATCCCCCGTTTATGGGGTTTTTGTAAAAAGTGAGAAGTTTAGATTAATTTTTTTATTGGCACTACTTGTCCCGTTTTTTGCGGGAGATACGCTACAATCATTAACTGCGGATGGATATCTGCGCCAGATTGAGAAACAACAATAATAGCAAACCTTGAGCTGGCTTATTTTTCGGCTGCGCTATATTTGGTTGGTACGGCTATGCTTATTGCTTGCCATTTGATACCTACCACGGAAAAAATATAACAATCACCTTTTACCTATTCCTCATAAGTAATTAAAATGCGAATTGGCTTGTTTAATATATTGGCACTATTGCCATTTTTATTAATAATCCAAACATCGTTGTTGTTTACCTGCCAGTTATATTCATAGCCGGGAACGTCTAAATAACTGGCTGGTATATCGGCAGTATTGGCCAAATAAGTTAATAAAACTGATACACTTAGAATTTTAGAACGGGTAAGGTTATGTGCGATAGTTACGCTGCCAGTTTGTAATTCTGCGGAGGTAGTGGTAAGCTTTTTCATCTTGATAACAGGTGCCCCTTCCGTAGTTTTTCCTAATTGTGTAAACCCTGTAATACCAATATTTCCAGTAGCACCTATTACTAACCGATAATCTGTGTTGTCTGCAATACTGAACCCCCCATTAGGAGTAATAGTTCCAGGGCCGCCTGCTCTCATATGCCATTTATTTGGCGAAGCTTCATTTTCCAAGGTAATAGCAGCAGCAAGGCCGTTTGCAGTTACTTCACTTCCTTTAACAGATAATAAAGCAGTTGGGTCAGATTCTCCAATACCTACAAATCCACTTTGTACAATTAGTGCTCTACCATTTATATTGGAATGGCGAATCAAAGCTGCAATCATGGTACTTCCGCTTGAATTAGCTTCTGCTAATAGTCCCGTACTATTAGATCCGGAGGCTGATGCTTTTACTGCAATGCCGTTGCCTGAATTTAAACCCCAAACACCAACTGGTCCTGTACCCTGAACACCAACTTGTCCTCCATCACCCCAAACACCAAACCCATTAATATTGATTCCTCGTACCCCAATACCATTAACGTTTATTGACTTCCCTAAGACTCCAGTATTAAAATCTGGAGCGGCATTACCGATTGAAGTATTTTCTCCATACAATCCTGTACCGCCAGGTGAATCAGTGATTCCTGCTATTGCAGAAGATTTGACGCTTAAACTACTAGTATTACGGATAATAAAAACATATCCAGCAGCAACATCCACACTGGTGTCTAACGGCAGCTTAAACCCATTCAGCCAGTTCCATGTACTACCATTATACCCTTCAAACCTTCCACTGCTATATCTAAGTGTGCCGGCATTGCTGGTACCGGTATTTCCCATACGGATAGCACCGTTAACATCTAATTTTTGCAACGGCACAGGTACGCCTATACCTACATTTTGTGCCTGCACTATAGCAACAAATAAAATAAATGCGCCTGCAATAAATATCCTTTTCATATTGATAAATTTTATTTACCAAAACTATTCAATAACCAAACCCTAAAAATCCCCCCGTTTATGGGGTTTTTAAAAAGTAAGAAAGAAGAAGATTAGATTATTTTTTTATTCGCACAAATACACGGCACTCAATAAACTGCCGCTGCATATCTGTGCCAGTGTGGAATATTATTTAATCTTGTGCATATTAAACCAGGAAAGTTGCCCTCCCCTGATGTTTTGATTGTGATGAGGTAAAATTGCGATGTTGTTATCTCCACGGTAGGGCCAGCCTCAAAAAAATGATCACAACTTATGGTCAAACTAATGTTCTGGTTCACAAGCCCTGACCCCACATCATGCTGAACCGTCCTTATTAAATTAAACCCTGTACCTGCTCCATTTATATCTTTTATAGAAAGGTCGTATAACCCTCCTTCCACGTCGAAATAATGTATTCCCACATCAATATGATACCATCCTGCCGATGGTATTGTAGCCCTTGATAAGGCGGGGTCATACATATTCTGCTCATCTCTAATTTCTGTATTAACAATGGTGAGTTTTGTACTTATTCCAAAAGGTGGTATTACCTGAAAATTACCAGCAGCAGGATAAGTGCCAGTGGCCGAAAAAGCAAGCGGACTGTAAGGGTTTTGCCAGCTTGAGAGGCCATTCGCATCTGAAGTCAATATTTTTCCCACGCCTTCTGTGCCATCTGTAATTTTGATATTGCCAATCACATCAAGTTTGCCTGCTGGTGAAATAGTACCTATTCCCACATTTCCTCCTTCTGGTTGTAATCACAGTGGTTCGCAAACACCGCCACCCAATCCTGCTTGCATCCAGGCAGTTTGAGGTGCAATGGGAAGTTTGCCAAAATCAATGCCTTCATTCGGGGATATGCCTATTCTAAAAATAGCAGTGGTAATAGTAGCACCGGGAATACTAGGACTACTGCCAGCCCCAACGATATTAAGTTTAGCAACAGGTGTAGTAGTACCAATCCCCACATTTTGTGCCTGCACTATAGCAACAAATAAAATAAATCCACCAGCAATAAATATCCTTTTCATATTGATAAGTTTTATTTACCAAATCTATTCAATACATAAATCTTAAAAATCCCCCGTTTATGGGGTTTTTTAAAAAGTAAGAAAGTAGAAGTTTAGACTAATTTTTCCCGGAAGGCTTTGGCTACGGCTTCGGCTTTGGAGTGCACATGCAGTTTTTCGTAGATATTCTTTACATGGCTTCTTATGGTTTCGGTAGATAGAAAACGTTCGGCTGCAATAACCTTATAACTTTTGCCATCAGTGAGGCCTATTAATACATCCTGTTCCCTTGGAGAAAGGTTAAAGGATGCTGCCGTTTGATTGGTTTGTTTTCTAAACATTTGTAATACCCGGGTGGCAATGCTGCCCGTCATGGGGGCGCCGCCCTGTACAAAATCATCCAGTGCTTCCAGTAGTTTTTCAGGGGCTGTTTTTTTTAACAGGTAGCCACTGGCGCCGGCCATTACACTGCGAAATATTTTTTCATCATCTTCAAATACCGTAAACATCACCACTTCCACCGAAGGGTAATCTTTCTTTACCATCTTCACAGCATCTATACCATTAATGCCGGGCATATCAATATCCATTAATAAAAGGCGGGGCATAAGGCTTTCTGTTTGCGCCAGCAAGGTACGGGCATCATGCAAAGAAAATACTACCTCGAACCGGCCACTGTTTTCAAGCAGCAGTTGCATGCTTTGCCGTAACACGTCATTATCGTCAACAATTCCTATTGTTGTCATGCCATAAAGGTCTGTTTATATTTTTGTATTGCAATCCCCCGTTTGGGGGAAAATTATTTTAACGGATAGCGCAACACGATGCTGCATCCTTTACCGGGTGAAGCAGTTATGATTAATTCAGCTTTCATTTCATCAGCCCGTTGCTGCATGTTTATTAACCCATTGCCCGGCTTGTAGCTGGCAGCATCAAACCCAATGCCATCATCTGCTATTTTCATTACTAAGTTTTTATCAATTACCTGCATAGATAAGAAGGCATTTTTACAACCGGCGTATTTGATCATGTTGTTCAATGCTTCTTTATACAACATAAATAAATGCCGCCTGTCCTGCATCGGTATAGTAAGCTGGGTAAGCTGGTTATCAAAATCAAGTTGATAAACAATTTCATTTGGTTCCAGCATTTCTGCTGCCAGTTCTTTCATACGGAGCAAAATTCTTTCTATCGAATCATTTTGCGGGTGAATGCTCCAGATAATATCATTAATACTATCGCCGGCATTTTGTGCCGACTGGCCTATTTGTGTAAGGAGCGGCGTTAACGGGTGCCCTTCGCCCAGTTGTTTTTTTGCCACCAACGAAAGCATATTTACACTGCTTACCGAAGAACCAATTTCATCATGCAGGTCACGGGAAATATTATTACGCATTAACTGCATCTTTAGCAGTTGTTGCACACGGTAACGATATAACCAATATAGGATGGCTGCAATAGCCAACATGCACAAAGCAATAAACCACCAGGTTTGCCAGAAGGGCGGTTTTATGGTTATGGGTAAATTAATTTCATTGCTCCATACGCCGCTGCTGTTAATGGCTTTTATATGCACCACATAATTACCCGGCGCAAGACCGGTAAGGTTTATACGGGCATCGGGGTTGGCCATCCAGGTATTGGCCGATTGTACCCCATCTATTTTTACCAGGTAATTTGTTTTATTTGGATGCAGCCAATCCATTGCAGCAAATTCAATACTGATATTGTTATGGTTAAAGGGCAACACCAATTTTTTATCTTTTAAAGATTGCGGGGAACTAAAAGCTTCTCTATCATTTATGAAGATGGAGGTAAGTTGCAAAACCGGCACATGGGAAGTCGATAGAATTTCAGCAACATCTTTCAGAAGAATGCCACTTTCCTGTTCAATAACTATTTTTCCATTGTTTGTAATAGAAAGGGTGCCATCCAGGTAATCCCTTTCCATACCATCGAAGCGGTTAAACGAACGCCATATTTTTTCTTCCTGGTTATACATGGCAAGCCCTGCTCCCGCATTTACCCAAATGCGGTTTTCTTTATCAACAGTAATGTGAGTTGTTATTAAAGAAGGAAGCCCGTCTTCCATGGTAAAAACTTCCACCACATCATTTTGCCGGGTACTGTATACATGTATGCCATTGGGCGAAGTAAGCCACAGGTTATCCTGCTTATCAAAAGCCCCGTCCCAAAAAGAATTGAACGAAAATTTTATTCCCCCAAATGCCGTATCATAAATATGGCGTACTTTTTTATCTTTCCGCTTACAAACAAAAAGGCCATTTTTTGTTATTAACCAGGGGTTTTTAGCAGCATCCATTCTTATATGAGCAGGGTATAATGTTTTGGCTCCTTTGTAATTACTGTTCCAGTTAATGGGATAGGTTTCGTATTTATTGTTGCGTACATCGTAATAAATAAATTTATCCCAACTTAACATCCAGATATTTCCAGCACTATCTGTTTGCATCCGGAAGATTGCATTCAGTAAGGAGTCGGGCAAAGGAATTGTTCCTGTGGCAGGTTTTACAAATCTGTTTTTTGCTTCGTCCCAAAAATAAATACCAGTGTAATTACTCAATACCCAAATCCTTTGTTTGGCATCTTTAATAAGGCTGTTAAATCTTTTGTGCAATGGTACAGGTATTTCTGCAGCACTAATTTTTTTTGCAATTGTCGCACGCTCTTTTAAAGTATATAACCCGTTACCATAATCTGTAGTAATCCAGTATTGATGGCGGCTTTGGTCCCAAAGAATATTTTCGAAGAAAATATCACCCTCCCGTGGTTTGTCCTCATAAAAAATATTTTTCTTTAACCGGGAATAAGAAGGGTGTAACTGATAAACATAATAATTGCCCCCGATAAAAATGCCTGCATCTTTTGTTAAAGAAACTTTTTGAATGCTGGTGCTTTTAACCGTTAGGTCTGCCGGGTTGCGGGGTGGGGTAATATTGGTAAAGACATTGGTTTTTAAATTTAATTGGTAAAATCCATCATCAAAACAAGCAGCATATAAAATACTGTCGTTCATTAATTTTACATGGTTTACAATTTTAGGGAAGGATTTTCGTTTTTGGGTGTCGTATTTTTTGGTAAGGGTATTAAAGCAAAGTAAGCCCCCGCCCCAACTGGGCAGCCAAATATTACCTTTGTTGTCTGGTTCACAATTAAGAGTTCCCACATCGTTGGGGGTTGGATAATAGTTAACCCCGGATGGGTAATGAATAAACTGAGTATTCTTTTTATTAAATGAGTACAGCCCTTTAAAAGAACTTACCCATAAAATATGGGCGTCAAATTTATCTTCGCAAATCCCATTCACGTAATTTTCGCCCCTCACACTTCCGTCTTTGCATTTATCCGGCTCCGGATAGTAAAGTATAAAACTGTCTTTTTCGTAAATGTATTTTGCCAATCCACGGCCGGCCGTAGCAAACCATAAATTACCTTCTTTATCTTTTAGTCCACAATAAATACCATAATACGAATAGTTGTCGGCAGTTGGTTGGGTATACTTTTTAAAAATGCCGGTGCTTTCGTTATACCTTGTTAATCCATGATGAAAACCGCAAAACCATAAATCACCATTTTTATCTTCTACAATATCAGGGATTGTATTATCAGACGGGGAATTAGGATTGGCATAATCTGAGAAATAATTTTTATACCGCTTACCGTCAAAACGAACAAGGCCATTTTGTGTGCCTATCCATAAAAACCCTGCTTTAGACTGGTAAACGGTGAAATTTAAATTGGAAAAATATTTTGCCTCGGGGCCGTACGCCATATAAGGCCCCATTTGCTGCTGGGCAAATAGTGTTGCATTCAATCTTACTAATAATGCTATGAATAAAATGAGTTTATACATTCATGCAGTTAAAATTGCCCGGCATCTATTAAATACTTACCTATTGTCTTTTTGATAAATATTGAAAACTAAAGCTACAAAAGTTTGTATGAACATTTATTAAGTGAGCAAAATAGATATTTCAGTACTCATTAGGGATAATAACACAAGCAACCGGTAAATCTGGGTTTCCAACCTACTGACAAATGGGCCTCAACCTTCTCCGGGTGCAGCCCGCCAGTATTATAATACAAAAAAATTGCCCGTGCAGGGTAACAGGAAGCTGCGCAGTACTCCGGGGCTTTTTTGTTTATATATGACAAAAAAAATTTCTTCGTTTCAAATTTTCCGCTACTTTTATATCGTGTAAAATTTACACACTTCTTTCACTTATAATATCGATTGCATGGATACAAAGAAATTTGAGCCAAAGCCCCGGCTCAGCATAGTTCAAATAATCAATATGAGTGTTGGTTTTTTCGGGATCCAGTTTGCATTTGGTTTACAAAATGCCAATGTAAGCCGGATTTTCCAGTCGCTTGGCGCAAAAATTGAAGCCATTCCCATCCTTTGGATAGCCGCACCACTTACGGGCCTTATTGTTCAGCCAATTATTGGTCATATCAGCGATAAAACCTGGCTGGGAACCTGGGGCAGGCGCAGGCCATTCTTTTTGCTCGGCGCCATTTTAGGTTCACTTGCTTTATTCTTTTATCCAAATGTGGGTGAGTTATGGATTGCGGCGCTTTTTCTATGGATACTTGATGCATCCATAAATGTAGCCATGGAGCCATTTCGTGCATTTGTTGGAGATATGCTCCCTGATGAACAAAGGACAACAGGTTTTGCCATGCAGAGTTTTTTTATCGGTGTAGGTGCAGTCATCTCTTCCATGCTTCCTTATATGCTTACTGCGATGAATGTTTCAAATGAACCAGGGCCCGGGAGCAGTATCCCCGATTCGGTTCGATATTCCTTTTATATCGGGGCACTGGTTTTTATTGCGGCGGTGGCTTATACCGTATTTACAACCAAAGAATATTCACCGGAAGATTTTAAAAGGTTTGGGGCTATAGAGGAACAGGATGCTGAAGTCAATATTAAAACCCCGGCTTCAAAATTCCAGGCCCGTGGCATTGCCTGGATGTTACTTGGGCCTTGCATTGATCGCCTCCTTATGGGTATATAATAAAAAAGTATCTGAGCCGCTGGAAAAAGAACTCTATGTGCTTACCCTTGGCATTGCTGCTTACGGAGTATTTCCAGCTATTAGCCGCCTTATTCCTTAAAGCCGGCAATAAAAATGGGCTGGTGGAAATTATGGATGACCTTAATTTTCTTGCCCGGTACGATGAAAAAACTTGCCATTGTTCAGTTCTTTACCTGGTTTGCCCTGTTTTCTATGTGGATCTATTCCACACCTGCTTTGGCACAGCATATACATGGTACAACTGATGCGCAATCAAAACCCTATAATGATATTGGCAACTGGGTAGGTGTGTTGTTTGCATTCTACAATGGGTTTGCGGCTTTATTTGCCTTTTTACTTCCCGTACTGGCAAAAAAAATAGGAAGACCTGCAACACATATGATTGCATTAATTGCAGGCGGGCTAGGCCTGATCTCCTATTATTTTTTCAAAAATGAAAATTTACTAATCCTTAGCATGGCGGGCGTGGGTTTTGCCTGGGCAAGTATTTTAAGTATGCCCTACTCTATGCTTACACAGGCATTACCACAAAAAAAGATGGGTGTATACATGGGTATTTTTAATTTCTTTATCGTAATACCACAAATACTGGCAGCCACACTGCTTGGTTTTTTTACAAGGCATCTTTTTGGCGGAAATTCAATAATGACCATTGTATTGGGCGGCGGATCCATGATATTGGCTGCCCTACTTACGCTGAGGATAAAAGACAAAGCCATGAAAGAGATGTTTAAAAGTTACTAATTAGTAAATGCTCATTGTGCCTTATTATAAAAAATTTATCATGAAAAAGTTTTTGTTAATTACGTTGTTCGCTTCATATGCAGCAATACTCCCTGCACAAACCATTAACCTCTACCCCACTAACTGGTGGGTGGGCATGAAATGGAACAAAGTACAGGTGCTGGTTCATGCCGATGAAGCCATCAACACAAATACTGTTTCCATCAAGCACCCGGGCATTACGCTCCAAAAAGTAAACAGGTTCAAAAACCCAAAATACCTGGCGCTCGACCTGCTGGTTTCCCCTTCGGCCAGAACGGGGGATGTTAAAATTAATTTTACAGCAGCCGGAAAAACAAATACAGTAGACTGGCCGCTCGACAAACGCCGGGCAGGCAATGGAACCGCCTTTGCAAAGGGTGTAAATGCATCGGACCTGGTTTACCTGATCATGCCCGACCGCTTTAGTAATGGAGATGAAACCAATGACCGCATACTGGGCATGAAAGATCAAACCCTCCGCCGTGATACCGTTTTTAACCGCCATGGCGGGGACCTGAAAGGGATACAAAATCACCTCGATTATCTCAACGACCTGGGTGTAACCACGCTCTGGCTGAACCCTGTTTTGGAAAACGATATGGAAAACCGCACCGAACATGGATATGCCATTACCGATCATTATAAAGTGGACCCCCGGCTTGGTGGCGATATCGCCTATAAAAACCTGGTAGATGCCGCTCATGCAAAGGGAATGAAAATTATACAGGATGCCATTTACAACCATACCGGCTACTTCCATTTTTTGTTCCAGGACATGCCCGACAGCAGCTGGTTTCACCGCTGGCCTAAGTTTACACAAACAAATTACAAAGACCAGGCTTTATTTGATCCCTATGCTGCTGCTTCCGATAAAAAAATAATGGCTGATGGATGGTTTGTTCCCCTGATGCCCGATTGGGACCACCGCAATTTGTTTGTAGAAAAATTCCTTATTCAGCATGCCATCTGGTGTGTAGAAGAATTTGGCGTGGACGGATGGCGCATAGATACCTACGCCTATAACGATCTCGATTTTATGAACCGTTGCAACCAGGCCTTGTATAACGATTATCCAAAACTCAGCATATTTGGTGAAACATGGGTACATGGCGTTATCAACCAGGCTTTTTTCTGCCAGAACAACCTCAACATTCCCTACAAAAGTAATATGCAGGCCACCACCGATTTTCAACTGCTGTTTTATGGCATACAGCCGGCAGTGAACGAGAAATTCGGTTGGACGGAAGGTGTAAATAAAATGTATACCACCACTGCACAGGACATCATCTACAAATATCCCATGCGGCAGGTAATATTCCTCGATAACCATGATCTCTCCCGGTTTTATTCTGTAGTGGGAGAAGATACGGCAAAATATAAAATGGCTTTAAGCTGGCTGCTCACTTTCCGTGGTATTCCACAATTATATTATGGAAATGAAATTTTGATGACGGGCGTTACCTCCCCCAATGATGGTTATGTGCGGCTCGATTTTCCGGGTGGCTGGCCGGGCGATGCCGCTAATAAATTTACTGCAGCCGGAAGAACGGCTAAAGAAAATGATGTATTCGATCATTTGTCTAAACTTGCCAATTTCCGCAAAAGATCCACGGCTATCAAAACAGGGAAGTTCATCCAATATATTCCGCAGGATGGATTGTATGTTTATTTCCGCTACGACAACAACCAAACCATTATGTGTGTGATGAATACAGCCGAAACAGAAAAAGCAATTGATTTTGCAAAGTATGCCGAACGTACCACCGGATTTAGTTCGGGAACCGATGTGGTTTCGGGCGTTACGAGGGGAAGCAGCTTCAGCATACCGGCAAAGCAGCTATATGTGATGGAACTGAAGAAATAAAGGTCCGCTTTAAAATTCGTACAGGGCTGCCGGGCAGCCCTTTTTATTTGCTTCAGGCACAGCTGTTTGTCCTTTTTTTCCACAAAAGCTAAAAAAAACATATCCCTGCTAATGGGCATTTAAAATAATGTGTTAGTTTTACACATTAAAATTGACTTGCGCATGAAAAAGCTCTTCCTAGCAGTTTTTACGGTTTCCCTTTTTATTAATACACAAGCCCAGCGGCTGCTCAGCTGGACACAGGAATTTCCTACAGATGCCACCGGTATTACGGTTACAGTAGATTGTAATAAAGGCAACCAGGGTCTTCTCAATTTTGAAGGAGGCGCTTCCAACAATGTTTATGTGCATGTGGGTGTGATCACCAACCTGAGCACCGGCCCTTCAGACTGGCGCTATGTACCATTCACCTGGGGTACCACTCCCGCAGCCGGCAAAGCCACTCCATTGGGTGCAAACAAATACCAATATACTATTTCCAATATCCGCAGTTTTTTTGGCGTACCCGCCGGCGAAACCATTCAGAAGATGACCATCATTTTCAGAAACGGAACAGGCTCACTGAAACAGGTCAACTCAGATGGCAGTGATATGTATATTCCCATTTACTCCGGCAATTATGCAGTACGGATCAACCTCCCTCCTTTTGAACCACGTTATGTTCCATGGGTGGAACCCATCACTGCCGGCATTGGGCAAAATATAAGTATTACCGGTGTTGCTTCACAAAATTCAAACCTTTCGCTCTCCTTAAACGGGACCAACGTTGGAACTGCCACCGCAAACAATACAATTACAGCCACGCCTACGCTTACTACTTCCTGCGAACAAAAGGTGATTCTTACGGGCGATAACGGAACAACGGTCGCCAAAGATTCGTTCAGTTTTTTCATTGCACCTGGCACAGTAACGGAACCATTGCCGGCAGGCGTACAGGACGGCATCAACTATATTTCCCCCACATCCGTAACGCTGGTACTATATGCACCCAATAAAACATCTGCCGTTGTGATCGGCGATTTTTCTAACTGGCAAAGCACCTGCGCCAACCAGATGAAACGCACGGCCGATGGGTCCCGCTATCATATAACGCTTACCGGGCTTACGCCTGGCACAATCTACAAATACCAATATGTGGTGGATGGCAACTTAAAAATTGCCGACCCATATGCTGAATTGATCTTAGATCCCAGCAACGACCAGTTTATCAGCAGCAGCACCTACCCTTCTATGCCCGTTTACCCGGCCAACCAAACTACAGGCATCGTAAGCACTTTTCAACCCGCAGCGCCAGCCTATAACTGGTCTTCAAATGCATATACCAGGCCCGATAAAAAAAATATGGTGGCCTATGAACTTTTGATAAGGGATTTTGTAGCTGCCCGTAATTTTCAAACAGTGATCGACACTTTAAATTACCTGCAGCGCCTGGGTGTGAATACAATTGAACTGATGCCTGTAAATGAATTTGAAGGAAACCTCAGTTGGGGTTACAACCCGGATTACTTTTTTGCTCCCGATAAAGCATATGGTACAAAAAACAACCTGAAACGATTGATAGACTCTGCCCACAGCAAAGGAATGGCCGTAGTAATAGATGCAGTTCTTAATCATGCAACAGGCCTGAGTCCCCTGGCCCAGCTTTACTGGAACAGCACCAATAATACGCCCGCTGTCAACAGTCCTTTCTTTAATGTAAGCGCCACGCATCCTTTCAGCGTTTTCAATGATTTTAACCATGAGAGTGAAGCCACTAAATACATGGTTTCCCGTTACATCCGGCATTGGCTTACCGAATACAGAATTGATGGCTTTCGCTGGGATCTCTCCAAAGGTTTCACGCAAAGGGTATCTACCGATGTGGGGGCATGGAATACTTACGATGCCAGCCGTGTGGCTATCTGGCAACGTTATTACGACAGTATGCAGGTGGTTAGCAGCGGATCCTATTGTATTCTTGAACACCTGGGAAATGATGATGAAGAATCGGACCTGGCAAACCGGGGCATGATGCTTTGGGGGAAAATGACAGAGCAATACAATCAAAATACGATGGGTTTTGCAAGCAATTCCGACATCAACCGTGCTTTTGCAAGAAACAGGCCGGGCTGGAATAATCTTCACCTGGTTAGCTATGCCGAAAGCCATGATGAAGAGCGCATCATGTACAAAAACCTCCTATTCGGAAATTCCACCAATGCATCTCATGATGTAAAGAACCTGCAGGTGGCATTGGCACGTACTGAAGCCATGATGCCCTTTCTGTTGTTGATCCCCGGCCCCAAAATGCTGTGGGAATTCCAGGAACTTGGATACGACAAATCTATTTTCATGTGCGAAAACGGAACAGTACCTACCCCATACGGAAACGACCAATGCAAGCTTGCTCCCAAACCGCCCTTGTGGAATTATTATGCAGAAACAGGACGCAGAAAAATTTATGATGTGGTGGCCGGCCTCAATGCATTACGCAAATTAAAACCCAATACATTCTTAAGCACCAGCATCAGCGGCAACCTTGGTAATACCCTGCAAAAAGTTTTGATCATTTCACATCCGGATCTTTCTGTGGTAACTTTTGCAAACTTTGATGTAACACTTCAAAATGTAACAGTCACTTTTCCATCATCGGGTACCTGGTATAATTATTTTACCGGGGCAACTTTCAGCGCAACCGGTGCGGCACAAACCATCAGTATGGCGCCGGGCGAATACCGTGTTTATGTAAACCAGTTGAATTGTGCAACGGCCGCACCAACTGCTGCCAGCCCGGTAAGTTATTGCCAGAATGCAACGGCTACGGCACTTACAGCAACCGGTACCAATTTACTTTGGTATACAACCGCAACCGGTGGCACAGGTGCTGCCACGGCACCTACCCCTGCTACCACTACGGTTGGTTCCACCACTTATTATGTTAGCCAAACAATTGGGTGCGAAAGCCCTCGCACGGCCATTGTTGTTACCATAAATGCATTGCCTGCAGCACCCGGCGTAACCAGTACAATAAGCTATTGCCAAAATGCTACAGCCACGGCCCTTACTGCAACAGGCACTAACCTGCTTTGGTATACAACTGCAACAGGAGGAACTGGTTCGGCTGTTGCTCCTGTGCCTTCCACAACTGTAATTGGTTCCACTAATTATTATGTAAGCCAAACCAGCGGCGGATGCGAAAGCCCAAGGGCCAGTATAACGGTAAATATTACGGCAACCACCGCTGCACCAGCTGTAACAAGCCCGGTAAGTTATTGCCAGAATGCAACGGCTGCTGCACTAACAGCAACTGGTACTAATCTTTTGTGGTACACAACGGCAACAGGGGGTACTGGTTCTGCCACAGCGCCCACACCTTCCACGGCCACAGTTGGTTCAACCACTTATTATGTGAGCCAAACCCAAAGCTGCGGCGAAAGTCCAAGAGCTGCTATTGTTGTTAATGTAACGGCCATTCCAGCAGCGCCAGCGGCAACTACTGCCATCAGTTATTGCCAAAATGCAACGGCCACAGCACTTACTGCCACAGGCACTAACCTGCTTTGGTACACAACCGCCACAGGTGGTACAGGTTCGGCCACAGCACCAACACCATCGACTTCCGCCGCAGGTGCTACTTCTTATTATGTCAGTCAAACAATCAATAGTTGCGAAAGTCCGCGTACAGCCATTGTTGTAACAGTAAATGCTATTCCTGCAGCACCTGCTGCAAGCAGCCCTGTAAGTTATTGCCAGAATGCAACGGCCACGGCACTTACCGCAACCGGTACCAATTTACTTTGGTATACAACCGCCACCGGTGGTACAGGTTCTGCCACGGCACCTACACCTTCCACCAGTACTGTTGGTTCCAGCAATTATTATGTGAGCCAAACAATCAACGGTTGTGAGGGACCAAGAACTACTATCACGGTAAATATAACGGCGTCTACTGCTGCACCAACCGTAAGCAGCCCGGTAAATTATTGCCAGAACGCAACGGCTGTTGCTCTTACGGCAACCGGCACCAACCTTTTGTGGTACACAACGGCAACGGGTGGTACTGGTTCTGCCACAGCGCCCACTCCTTCCACAGCCGCAGTTGGTTCAACCACTTATTATGTGAGCCAAACCCAAAGCTGCGGCGAAAGTCCAAGAGCTGCTATTGTTGTTAATGTAACGGCCATTCCAGCAGCGCCAGCGGCAACTACTGCCATCAGTTATTGCCAAAATGCTACGGCCACTGCGCTTACTGCCACAGGCACGAACCTGCTTTGGTACACAACCGCCACAGGCGGCACAGGTTCGGCCACAGCACCAACACCTTCCACTTCCGCCGCAGGTGCTACTTCTTATTATGTCAGTCAAACAATCAATAGTTGCGAAAGTCCGCGTACAGCCATTGTTGTAACAGTAAATGCTATTCCTGCAGCACCTGCTGCAAGCAGCCCTGTAAGTTATTGCCAGAATGCAACGGCCACGGCACTTACCGCAACCGGTACCAATTTACTTTGGTATACAACCGCCACCGGTGGTACAGGTTCTGCCACGGCACCTACACCTTCCACCAGTACTGTTGGTTCCAGCAATTATTATGTGAGCCAAACAATCAACGGTTGTGAGGGACCAAGAACTACTATCACGGTAAATATAACGGCGTCTACTGCTGCACCAACCGTAAGCAGCCCGGTAAATTATTGCCAGAACGCAACGGCTGTTGCTCTTACGGCAACCGGCACCAACCTTTTGTGGTACACAACGGCAACGGGTGGTACAGGATCTGCCACAGCGCCCACTCCGTCTACGGCCACCCTGGGTTCTACCATTTATTACGTTAGCCAAACGGGTGGATGTGGAGAAGGCCCGAGGGCAGCCATCACGGTAAATGTAAATGCAATTCCCGGAGCACCATCTGTAAATGGAGCTGTTTCCTATTGCCAGAATGCAACGGCCACTGTGTTAACTGCTACCGGTACAAATTTGCTTTGGTACACAAGCGCAACAGGTGGCACAGGTTCTGCTACAGCACCCACCCCATCTACCAGCGCAGCCGGCAGCACTACTTATTATGTAAGCCAGACAATCAACAGTTGCGAAGGCCCAAGGGCATCCATTACTGTAACTATAAATGCATTGCCTGCAGCGCCGGCTGTAACGGCGGCTGTTTCTTATTGCCAAAATGCTGCCGCAACAGCACTTAGCGCTACCGGCACAAATCTCCTGTGGTATACGGTTGTTACCGGCGGTACGGGCAGTACAACTGCACCCATACCCTCCACCAGCACAGCAGGTTCAACCAGCTATTATGTATCGCAAACAATAAACGGATGCGAGGGGCCAAGGGCCACTATTACTGTAACAGTAAATGCATTGCCTGCAGCGCCCACCGTTACACCTGCAGTAACCTATTGCCAAAATGCCCTTTCAACTGAATTGACTGCAACTGGCACGGGCTTATTGTGGTATACAACCGCAACGGGTGGCACCGGAACAGCCGTTGCCCCCGTTCCTTCAACTGCTGCAGCAGGCACTACTAATTACTATGTAGCTCAAACCAACAGTTGCGGTGAAGGACCAAGGGCTTCGATTGCCGTAACGGTAAATCCCACGCCGGCTTCTCCTGCATCGCTTACTGCCGCTAACATAAGCACCAATGCGGCAACTTTATCGTGGACAGGAACTGCGGGAAGCAGCTATTACCTGCAATACAAACCATCAACGGCAGTTGTATGGATCACGGCCGCTTCTGCAATCAATACTACCAGTTTTGATCTAACCGGACTTGCCCAGGGAGTTACATACGACTGGAGAGTGAGTTCCAATTGCGATGGCAGCAACAGCACTAATTACACTGCAGCACAATTCACCACTTCATCAAGAGATAATACCATTAGAGATATAAAGAATGGAATAGGCATAAAAATTTCGCCAAACCCGCTCGTTAACACCGCTGTGATCGATTACAGTGTTTCTGAAAATGGCACGGTATCTATCAGCGTAATTGAACCAAAAGGCCAGCTGGTTGCAAAGTTGTTTGAAGGCAACCGCAGCCCGGGTCAATACAGCCTGAATATCACCAACCAGTTTAAAAACCTGGCAGCCGGTGGCTATTACCTGCGGGTGCAGCAAAATAAAAAAAGGAATACGATTTTATTTGTTAAGACTCCTTAATAAAGATTACTGTTATGACAGCAGAAGAACTTAAAATGATGGCGTCCAAAAGTTTGCAGGCAGAGCAGAGCGAGGTGGAAAAGATCAATAAGATCGCTTTATCTGTTGACTGTGTGATCTTTGGATTTTCGGAAAACACACTCAAAGTATTGCTTATCAGAAGCGATCTGAAAAAATATAAAGATAAATGGACGCTGCTGGGCGACCTCATAAAGCCCACCGAAGACCTGGATGAAGCCGCCTACCGGGTATTGCGCCAGCGAACTGGTATGGATGATGTTTTTTTGGAACAGGTACACACATTTGGGGGTACCCGGCGGCACCCGGCCGGGCGGGTTGTAACGGTGGCTTACTATTCGCTTATCAATATTGAGCACCATAGGCTCATGATCCTTGACAATGAGCTGCATTGGCACGATGTAAAAACTGTTAACGACCTGGCTTTTGACCACCAGGAAATATTTGAAACCTGTTATAAACGCCTTCAAAAAAGGATCCAGGAGCATCCGCTTGGCTTCAGCCTGCTTCCCAAAAAATTCTCTCTCAGGGAGTTACAAAATCTATATGAATCCATTTTGGACACAAAAATGGACCGGCGGAATTTCCGCAAAAAATTCTTTGCCATGGACCTGCTGACCGACCTCAATGAAATGGAAAAAGATGTACCCCACAGACCAGGCAAACTCTACCAGTTTAACTACAAAAAATACGAAAAAAAGAAAAAAGACTGGGTTGGCATAGATTTCTAAAGTATGCAGCGTTTACGGGCAAGTTTGGCTCTTAAAGAGGGCGGAATGCCCTGTCAATTGTGCAAAAAACCATTAAAAATTATTTTAACAAAACAATAATTATTGCCGGAAATGGCCTAAGTTTGTGTACAATTTACACATATCTTTTGTGTAGCTTGTACACATTTGTTTCTTCACTATAAAAGATAACGATTGCATTATGAAAATGAGATGTAACAAACCAATTACCAAAATTGTGTCTGCTCTCGTACTGTTCATGAGCTTTTCGCTCACAGTATTTGCACAAACCGTG
This sequence comes from uncultured Chitinophagaceae bacterium, assembly GCA_963754695.1. Taxonomy (GTDB): domain Bacteria; phylum Bacteroidota; class Bacteroidia; order Chitinophagales; family Chitinophagaceae; genus Ferruginibacter. The sequence continues at coordinate 527,437 of CAVWGU010000004.1, read as the reverse complement.
GTTACCGGTAAAGTAGCCAATTCAAAAAACGGCGCACCCGTAGCAGGTGTTACCGTTACAGTTAAAGGAACCAATACGAGTACCCAAACAGCAGATGACGGTACGTACAGTATTTCCGCTCCTTCTTCAAATTCCACCTTAGTTTTTACTTCTGTAGGATTTACTACACAGGAAGTGGCTGCATCAAGGGCCGGCAGTGTAAACTTTGTTGAAACTGCCCAGCGCCTGGATGATGTGGTAGTGGTGGCTTATGGTACCCGTAAGAAATCAGATCTTACCGGTGCGGTAACAGCCATTGGCACAAAAGATTTTCAAAAAGGGAACATTGCTTCCTCTGAGCAACTGCTTGTGGGTAAGGTTTCCGGCCTGGAAGTTACCAGCGGTGGTGGTTCTGCAGGTGGCGGAAGTAAGATCCGTATCAGAACAGGTACCTCACTGGCAGCCAGTAATGATCCTTTGATCGTTATTGACGGCGTTCCGGTAGATGGTAACGGCATTGCAGGTTCAGATAACCTGTTGGGTACTATTAACCCCAACGACATTGAATCAATGAGTGTACTTAAAGATGCTTCCGCAACTGCACTGTATGGCTCAAGGGCATCTGCAGGTGTAATTATTGTTACAACAAAAAAAGGTGCAGGGAAAAGATTGCAACTGAACTACAACAACCGTTTTTCATTAAGTGAACTGGTGGAAAAAGTGGATGTGCTTAGCGGTGACCAGATCAGGAGCATCGTAAATGGAAACGGCGATGCAAATTTCATCAACAAACTTGGTACCGCCAATACAGACTGGCAGGATCTAATCTATCGTAAAGCAAAAACGATGGAGCATAACCTGAGTGCTTCAGGTGTGCTGCCCATTGGCAAAAAATTCGAACTGCCTGCAAGGATCTCATTGGGCATCCTGAACCAACAGGGCATTTTAAAGAACAACTCTTATAACAGGGTAAGCAGCGCTTTGAACCTCAGTCCGAAATTCTTAAACAATCATCTTTCTGTAAACGTAGCTTTAAAATACAGCCATGTGAAAGATTTCAGGGCAAATGACGGGGCTATCGGCTCTGCCATTTCTTACGATCCCACGCAATCGCCTTATAACACAAACGGAAGATGGGGCGGTTACACAGAATGGGAATCTTACAACAACCAAACTTTGCGGTATGAACCCACACCACTCAGTACAAGGAACCCATTAGGGATACTAAACCTCCGTGAGCGCATTGGTTATATAGACCGTATGATTGGAAACGTGCAGCTTGATTATAAACTGCATTTCTTCCCCGATCTGCACGTACTGGTTAACCTGGGTACGGATAATACAAGTGGAAGGGATACCATCAATATATCCGGTGTGGCCGCCAGCAATTTTGCCACCTGGGGTTTCAGGTCAAACTTTAAACAAAAGGCCATCAATAACCTGGCAGATGTTTCGTTGCTGTATGCAAAAGATATTAATGATAAAACAAAGTTTGACCTATTAGTTGGTCATAGCTACCAAACATTTAAAACAACCAACTACTATTTCCAGGATAAAGGAGGAAATGGCAATGTGAATCCAACAGCTGCCCCTCCCCGTTTTCCATTAGATATATTTGAAAACAGGCTGGAATCTTACCTCGGAAGGGTTAACTTAACCCTGGCCGATAAATACCTGCTTACTGCTTCCATCCGCCGGGATGCCAGCTCTAAATTTGCAGAAGACTACCGCGTAGGTTATTTCCCTTCAGTAGCATTGGCCTGGAAACTTAAAGAAGAATTTTTTGCCAATAATAATTCCATCAATGAATTGAAATTAAGGGCAAGCTGGGGAGAAACCGGCCAGCAAAACGGTATAGGATTGTATGATTACAACCCTATTTACTCGATCAGTACAGCATCTGCCCAATACCAGTTTGGCAACACTTTCTACCAGTTCCTGAGGCCGGGGGCTTATATTCCCGACAGGAGATGGGAAACAAACGAAACCATCAACGTAGGTCTTGATTTTGGTTTTGCCAAAAACAGGATCACAGGTTCTGTGGAAGCATTCAGGAAAAAATCTTTCGACCTTTTAAACCCTGCCGCACAGGTGCCGGGTGTGAACTTTGATATCACTGCTGTAAAGAACATCGGTAATATGGAAGTAAATGGTGTAGAAGCAAACCTTAATTTTGTTCCGGTAAGGAATAAGACCCTTACCTGGGAGTTTGGTGTGAACGGAACTTATAACAAAGCCAAGATCACCAAATTGCTGGATTCGAACGACCCCGATTATGTTCAGCTGGTGGGTGGTATCAGTGGTGGTACCGGAAACCGCATCAATGCTTATAAAGTTGGAGAACCCGTAGGCGCTTTCTTTGTTTTCAAACAGGTATATGATAATGCAGGAAAACCCATTGACGGGCTTTATGAAGATATCAACAGGGATGGTTCCATTGATGACGACGACAGGTACATTTATCAGCAGCCTGCCCCTGATTTCCTTTTTGGTTTGAACACACAGGTAACCATCAAAAAATTCAGCGTGGGTATTACTGGTCATGGAATGGCGGGAAATTATCTTTACAACAACTATTTCTCCGGCGCTTCCACCATAAGGGATATCAAGAACCCGATCCAGATCATCAATAATGTTTCTACAAATTACCTGGAAACAGGTTTCACCAACAGCAGGTATTTGTCAGACTACTATATAGAGAATGCCTCCTTCTTCCGTATAGATAATGTGAACATTGGCTATAATTTTGGCTCGGTAAGTAAAGGTATACGCAACCTTCGGCTCACTGCAAACGTTCAGAATGTGGCATTATTCACCAAGTACCGCGGTTTAGACCCGGAGAATGCAGGTGCATTTGGAGTGGATAACAATATTTACCCACGTCCAAGGACCTATTCAATAGGTGCAAACATTGATTTCTAAATAAAAAATACTTAGTAATATGAAACATACATTCATAAAAATAAGCGCAATGATGCTGGCCATTGTTTTCCTGGGCAACTCCTGCGCTAAAAAATTAGACGTTTCCCCGTTGAATGACCTTACGCCGGAGAAAACCTATTCTACAGCAGAAGGATACAAGGCTGTACTGGCCAAGATCTATGGCACCCTTTCTATTACCGGAAACCAGGGCCCTGCAGGCCAGCCGGATATCAGCGGCGGACTGGATGAAGGTTCGCAGGTGGCATTCATACGGATGTTGTTCAACTGCCAGGAACTGCCAACAGATGAAGCGGTTTGCGCCTGGAACGACCAAACTATTAAAGATTTCCATAACCTGAGCTGGACTCCGGGCGATCCGTTTTTGAAAGGGATCTATGCACGGTGCATCTACAATATCACCCTCATCAATGAATATATGAGGGAATCAACCGATGCCAAGCTGGCTGCACGCAACATTACCGGCACAGCTGCCACAGATATTAAAAATTCGAGAGCGGAAGCACGCTTTTTAAGAGCCTACAATTATTGGCTGATGATGGACCTTTTTGGTAAATCAACCTTCATCACAGAAGACAACCTGATAAGCGGCCCTCCTCCGGGTGAAAAAACCCGCACAGAACTTTTCGATTATATTGAAAGTGAACTGTTGGCCATCGATGCTGACCTTGCACCCGCAAAAACAATTGAATACGGCCGGGTGGACCAGGCAGCAGCCTGGGCTTTACTGGCAAGGATGTACCTGAACGCCAAAGTGTATACCGGCAATGAAAAGTATACCGAAGCCATTACCTATTCAACTAAAGTGATCAATGCCGGTTATTCATTGAGGCCAAATTATCCTTACGTGTTTATGGCAGATAATGATAAACAAAAAGATGAATTCATCTTTGCCATTAACTGCGACGGCGCTAAAACACAGGCCTATGGCAATACTACGTTCTTTGTACATTGTGCAGCCGGTGGCGATTTTACGCATTATGGCGTAGGCGGTGGCTGGTTCGGTTACCGTGCCACAAAAGGACTGGCAGATAAATTCACTGATCTTACAGGCAATACCGATAAACGTGCTTTGTTTACCACACCTTCGTTTGGTACATCTGCCGCACAACTGCAGATCAATGACATATCCAATTTCAACGAAGGCATGCATGTGGCTAAATACCGCAATGTTCGCAGCGATGGTGGCAGGATATCTGATTATATCAATAAGGAATTTTCAGATGTTGACTTCCCTGTTTTCCGTTTAAGTGAAATGTATCTTATTTATGCAGAATCGGTTTTAAGAAATGGTGCAGGAGGAAATTCCGCTACGTCCTTAACTTATATCAATAATATCAGGAACAGGGCCGGTGCTGGCGCCATCTCTGCCGGGCAATTAGACCTGAATTTTATACTGGATGAAAGGGCAAGAGAACTGTATTGGGAAGGTCACAGGAGAACCGACCTTATCCGTTACGAACGGCTTACCACAGGCGCTTACCTGTGGCCATGGAAAGGTGGTGTGGCATCGGGAACTTCTGTTGCCGATAAATACAATATTTTCCCTGTGCCTGCAGAAAACATTACCAACAATCCAAACCTTACCCAAAATACAGGTTATTAATCAGTAAAAATAAAAGCTTAAAAAAATGAAAAAAATAATTCAATCATTTGCCTTCATAGCAGCGGCAGCCCTTGTTCTTTCATCCTGCAAAAAGGATGAGAACCAGGTGATATTCCAGGGCGGAACGGCTCCTGTTTTATCGGCGTCTAATGCAGGCCCCTTTGTATTGCTCAAAGACAGGAAGGAAGACCCTGCCACCACGCTGGCCTGGACCAATCCTAATTATATGTTCAATACCGGTGTAAGTTCACAGAATGTAACTTATATTCTGCAGGCAGACAGTGCAGGCAAAAACTTTAGTTCATCCAGGCTGCAGGAACAGTCTATTCAAAATGATCTTGAGTTCAGTATGAAAGTGAAGGACCTTAATTCCTTCTTCTCTAAAATGGAACTGGCGGCCGGTGTACAGCACACGATAGAAATGAGAATCAAGGCCTCCTTAACGAGCGGTGCCGGAGTACTTTATTCTAATGTGCTCACCATTGTGGGAACTCCTTATCTTGATTTTGCCGTAGAACCCCCCGGAACTGCTGCCAATAATTATAACGATGGTAACCTGTGGGTTATTGGCGACTGCTATGGTGCACCTAACTGGACTAACCCGCTTCCTGCTCCGCAAGACGTTAATAATAAGTTTACCAGGATAGATCTGTTGCACTATGAACTAACGATCAATATTACATCGGGCGGTGGTTATAAAATGATCCAGGAACAGGGCGTGTGGGGAACCCAATACCATGCATTAGACGGATCTGCAGGTGCTGCACTGGAAGGTTCTTTTGAAAAAAGAGATGCCGATCCGCAGTTCCCTTCTCCCGGCGCCGGCAGGTATAAAATTGAGGTAAACTTCCAAACAGGCAAGTATAAACTCACAAGACAATAATTAAAAATTAAATAATTACACAAACATGAAACAAATTTTTAAATTTTTAACGGTGGGCCTGGCATTGGTAACAGGAATTACTGCCTGCGAAAAAATGGACGATTTGCCTGTGTACGGAAACGGTAATGCGGTTAGTCTCACTATGGCACCAGCTACCGTAACTCCAACAGTTGCAGATTCGAGCAACACTATAGTAAGTTTTTCGTGGACCAACCCAAATTACGCAACAGACTCCGCTAACTACAAGTTCATACTTGAAATAGATTCTGCAGGCAGGAATTTTGCCAAAAAAGCAACCAGGATCATTCTGGCTGGTTATACCACTTCTATAACAGGAAGGGAACTTAACAGCATTGCGCTCGATTATGGCCTGGCATTAGGTACTGCCTATACGATGGAAGCAAGGATCGTTTCCTCTTATGCCAATAACAATGACCGTTTTACATCAAATACGGTTACATTCAGCTATACCCCGTTCAATGATCCATCTGTACTAACCAGCAGCAGCAGCAATGTTGTACTCGTTTCTTCCAGCGATGTGGTGAATACGTTCAACTGGTCTAAATCATTTGTGGGTTATACCGGTAATATCACTTACACGCTTCAGTATGATTCTGCCACCAAAAACTTCAGCTCCCCGCAAGATTTTGCAGTAGGGCCCAATTTACTTACCAAAGGTTTTACGCATTCTGAAATGAACGGTACGGCACAAAACGAAGGGATTAACCCCGGTTTAACCGGTAAGATCGAATACCGCATTAAGGCAGTAACAGCTGGTGGGGCCACTTCTTATTCTAATGTGGTGGCGGTAACCATCAGAACGATCGATATCATCAGGTTATACATGCCGGGCGGTTACCAAAGCAGTACCGGAAACGGAACAGACTGGACACCCGACAATGCACCGGAACTGGTGAGGGATCTTCGTGCAGGGGCTACCAATAAATTATATTATACTTATATCTTCCTGCCTGCAAACTCAGAATTCAAAGTAACCAACGGCCGTTCATGGAATATTAACTTTGGCGGCACCAGCGGAAACCTGGCTGCCAACGGCGCTAACTTCAGTGTAAGTACGGCTGGAGTGTACCGCATTTCTATCGACCTGGGCAATATGAAATACGATATCAGGGAAGGCCGCATGGGCTTTGTAGGTGGTGCCACCATGGCTGGATGGAACCCTCCAAACGTATTCCCTACTTATAAAATGGGCTTTACCGCCACTAACCTGTTCTGTGCTGTACACGATTTTGGAACCGGTGGCTGGAAGCTGATAGATAATAACGACTGGAACAATGGCGATCTTACTGCCACCAATGCACGCAGCTATGGTACGCCACTTGCAAGTGGCAGCGCCCTTGAAATTAATGGCGGAAACTTTGCCGATATTGCCACCGGAGGCCGCCGCAGGGTTATTTGGGACGGAACAAATGCAGATGCATTTCCTACCTACCAGATGATGGATGCCACAGAAATGCGTTTGGTGGGCGATGGAATCCAGGGTGTAAACGCCTGGGATCCGGCTGCGAGCCCGCAAATGACTTATCTCGGTAATGGAAGATGGTCATTAACAGCAACACTTATTGCAGGAAAAGACATTAAGTTCCTTGCAGGAAATGCATGGGGCGCATTTGATTATGAAGATAACAGCGGAGGCAGTACTGGAACCGGTACTCCACGCAAGATTAAATTTAATGGTGGCGACAATTTTAAAACTCCCACCACTACCGGTTCTTATACCATTGTACTGGATGAAAACGCACAAACAGTAACGATCAACTAAGTAGGGAGAAACCAAACAACCAAAAGCGGGCTGCAAATTTGCAGCCCGTTTTTTTATGCCGAAACCAATGCATTTTTTACGTTTCCCTGACAATCCTTTAGCTAAGCCTTAACAGCAAATAATTAAAATCCAACGGATATTTGTGTTGTAAAGTTTTACGATTAAGAATTTCTCATAAGCAGTTAGTTTTGGTAAACGAAGCCCTTAGTCTTGAGGGCTTCTTCATTTATGGAATATCCGGAAACAGTCCGCTTACAAACTGTTGTTTATTGAAAACCAGCAGGTCTTCTGCCTCTTTTTCCGAGCAACGTCTCACGAAGTGGACGTTGCGTCTTCACGAATACAAATTTTTTTCCGAGCAACGTCTCACGAAGTGGACGTTGCGTCTTTATGAATACAAATTTAAAATATTAACAGGCGCAACGTCCCTTGCAGGAGACGTTGCTTGAAAGTAAAATTTCTCATAAGCAGTTAGATTTGGTAAACGAAGCCCTTAGTCTTGAGGGCTTCTTCATTTATGGAATATCCGGAAACAGTCCGCTTACAAACTGTTGTTTATTGAAAACCAGCAGGTCTTCTGCCTTTTCGCCCATACCTATGAATTTTACAGGTATCTTAAACTGGTTGGCGATGGCCAGCACTACGCCACCTTTTGCAGTTCCATCCAATTTAGTTATAGAAAGAGCGGTTACATCAGTGGCAGCGATAAAGTGTTTCGCCTGTTCCAGGGCGTTTTGCCCGGTACTGCCATCCAGCACCAGCATCACTTCGTGCGGCGCTTCGGGCATTACTTTCTGTATTACTTTTTTAATTTTAGAAAGCTCATCCATCAGGTGGATCTTATTGTGCAGCCTTCCGGCTGTATCAATTAAAATAACATCTACGTTTTTTGCCACACCGCTTATAATAGTATCATAAGCCACTGAAGCAGGATCGCTTCCCATTTCCTTTTTTACGATGGGTACATTCGTTCGCTCGCTCCATATGGTAAGCTGATCAACAGCTGCTGCCCGGAATGTATCTGCCGCACCCAGCAAAACAGATTTACCTGCCTTGCTGAAATTATATGCCAGCTTGCCAATTGTGGTTGTTTTCCCCACACCGTTTACACCCACCACCAGTATAACATGCGGCTTATGACCAGCGGGCAACTCATAATCATGATAACTGGTATCTTCAGGTGCGGCCACCAGTATTTTCTCCACTTCTTCTTTTATAAAACGGTTGAGTTCGGAGGTATTGAGGTATTTATCTTTTGCCACCCTGGCCTCCAGCGCATCAATGATCTTAATAGTGGTTTCTACGCCTACATCAGCCGTTACCAGTGCATCTTCCACCTGGTCGAGCACTTCTTCATCTACAGTATTTTTTCCGGCAATAGCCTTGCTTATTTTACCAAAAAATCCTTCCCGGGTCCTTTGTAAACCCTGGTCTATCGTTTCCTGCTGCTGCTTTTTGCCGAATATCTTATCGAAAAGTCCCATGTTGAATTAGTTGGATCGAAAATTTAAGTGCTATATTTCTATGATGATGGATTCGCCCTTGCTATGATCGCCGCAGGTCCATTGCCAGTATTCCTTTAAAAGAAGTTTACCATTTTCGCCGGTTTCGGGATAAGACCTGCATTTGCCCGTCATGATGTTTCCACTGGTATTTATGTGCTGGTATACGAATTCAAGATAAAGATCATCTATTATTTTTCCGGCGATCTGGCCTTTTACGATACTACCCCCTTCATATGCTGCAAAAACAAGATCGCCCTGTTGTTGGTAGTGGAATACTGTTTCGCCGGAAACCTCTCCGTTTGTATCATTTACCAGCGGCCTGAATTTTTTATTGTGGAGATCAAGTTTCATCCTTCGGCAAAATTACAGATGCGTTAAAATAAATAAAGCCTCCGGATGATTCTGGAAGCTTTGCTTATATATAAATGAAATCAGGGTCCTTAATTATTGAGCCAAAAATTCTTTGATCTTGTCTTTGTGCACAATTGACTCTTTAAAAGTGTAGGCGCCGGTTTTAGGGCTGCGTACAGTCTTAATTACTTTACTCCAGTTTTTAGCTTCTGCGGCTGCCTTCTGGTCTTTGGTCTTGATCGCCGTTTTTGCTGCTTTTGCCATGGTAAATCAATTTGATGATTTGATAATATAATGATGTGCCGTTAAAATTCAGCACAGCAGATTACTTAATTTCTTTGTGAACAGTTACTTTCTTAAGAATGGGGTTAAATTTTTTCAACTCCAGACGCTCAGGGGTGTTCTTTTTGTTCTTGGTGGTAATATAACGGCTGGTGCCTGGCTTACCACTGGTCTTATGCTCGGTGCATTCCAGAATTACCTGTACCCTGTTTCCTTTCTTTGCCATTGTTTACTATTTAAATATTTTTATTATTATTTTCACTTCCCTTTGGGGAGGCCGGCTTGAGTCTAGATTTTTACTCCGGCTGCACGCATTTCCTTTACCACATTGTACAAACCATTTTTATTGATGGTACGTATCGCTTCGGAAGAGAGTTTCATGGTGATCCATTTGTCTTCCTCAGCCAGGAAATAGCGCTTGGTCTGCAAATTGGGCAGAAACCTGCGTTTTGTCTTAATATTTGAATGCGAAACCTTATTTCCTGTTACGGGCTTCTTTCCTGTAAGTTGACATACTCTAGCCATTTTCCTAAAATTTTGGACGGCAAAGGTAGGTGATTTTATTGGATTTTGGAGAGGAAAAATTAAATATTTTCCGATTTATCAAAGTTTTCAGGCACAGCATGCAATTTTGACGCAATTTACAGTTAAAATACCCAATTTATGAGTCACCAGGTAAGTACAGTCTATAATGGTAAAATGTATTTCAGCAGCCAGATCGGCCCACATGAAGTAAAAATGGACGTGGCAGAAGCCGAAGGCGGGCAAGACAGCGCCCCCGGCCCCAAAAAACTGATGCTGGCCTCCCTAACGGGCTGTACTGCTGTAGATATTGTAAGTATTTTAAATAAGATGAAGGTTGATTTTAGTGGATTTTCTATAGATGCGGTGGCCTCCCTTACAGAGGACCATCCAAAGATCTACGACCGGGTGAACCTTACCTACAAAATAAAACTGGCAGAAGACGACCGGCCAAAGATGGAAAAAGCCATCAAACTTTCTGAAGAGAAATATTGTGGGGTTATGGCCATGTTCAGAGCGTTTGCAACAGTAGATACAACAGTAGAGTATTTGTAAGTATTTTTATTTTAACACCCTGAACCTGTAAGAAAAACCCAGCGCATAATAATTTTCAGGGGCATTTTTTTTTGTAATGCCCAAACCCGCCGAGGCATCCAGCATAAAATGATCGCTCAAAAGATAAGTGACCCCTGCATCGGCACGGTGATCGGCCCTCGATTTTTCGGGTGCAAACCCATACAGTTCTGTATAAGCGCCCAGTTTGGATGTAATAGAAAAACCGGTTGAAAGCGTATACAGGTAAGCCGTTTCCGGAGATTGCCCATCCCATGCTGCACCCACGTTATAACTCAAAGAAACGGTTTCTGAAAGGCTATGCTGCATTGTAAACCTGAAAGAAGGTGCCGTATAATCGTTTTTAAAATACCTGCTCCCCAATTTACCACTCGTGAGATGCCCAATTAACGCCATTTCTGGTAAAAGCCCTTTTTCCTCAGCTATTTTTATTTTAACTCCAGCGGCAAGGGGGTTTAGTCCGGTTCTGCTGGTATTGCCATTTCGCTCTGTTGTAAACTCGGTTATTAGCCTTACTTCAAGATTTCTGCTGATTCCCAGGCGCCATAGCACAGATGGGTGTGTGCTCTTTTTTTCTGTTTTATCAACACGCTCATTCAAGAACCCGTTTTCGGCCTGCAGCCATTTTGCAGGAACAATAAAGGGGCATTCCGTTTGATCGGGCCTGTCGGTTTGTATAGGGGACAATTGGCCCTGCAGTTCTTGTTCAGCGGCCCCTAAAAGGAATCCCAATAGAATGAAATATTTTACCATTGTTTATTTTTATCTGTTCGTTTTGATTGTGCGGTTGGTTGCCTGAGCCTTAAAATCCTCCATGTATGAATCAAAATTGAAAGCATGATCAATGCCAGTCCGATATAAAATTGCGGACGCAGCATTTTATTCTCTTCAAATATTAAAAAAGCGAGCAGGATCCCATACACAGGCTCCAGGTTATAACTCAGGCTTACCGTAAATGCCGATACTTTTCGGAGTGCTTTTAATTGCAGGTCGAACATAATGACGGTACATAGCACCGAGAGTATGAGCAGCCAGCCCCAGTCGGCGGCGGCAGGAAAATAATACGCAGGCTTAAAATAAATAAAGTAAAAAGGCAGCAGGATACAAAGCGACAACAGGCCACCGGTAAATTCATAGATGGTTAGCACCCTTGCGTTGAATTGCTGGAGCAAAATTTTATTGAATATGGGGAAAACCGCACTCACCAGCGCTGCCAGTATCCCAAACAGGATGCCCATTTTATATTGGGGATGAAAATCGAAGATGATATAAATACCGGCGATGGCCAGCAGACCAAAAAAGAGATCCGGTACAGCAAGCTTTTTTTTAAGGATCAGGGGTTCAAAAAGGGCCGTAAAAAAACCGGTGGCCGAAAAGCATACCAGCGCAACAGAAACATTGGAATATTTGATGCTGCCGTAAAAAGCCACCCAATGAAATGCCACTAAAAACCCCACACCGGCTATTTTCAGAAAGTCCTTTATCCCGATAGCTTTGAGCTCTCCCCTGATAAGCAGGAGGACCGCCAGCACCACAATGGTTATCAACAACCTCCACCAAACCAGCATGCCTTCATTTAAAAGAATAAGTTTACCCAGTATGGCGGTAAAACCTGCAAGAAAAACAGCCATATGAAGCTGGAGAAAGGCTTTTTTCATTTGATTCAAAGATAGGATAAGGAGGGAGGGAATTTAATATTTAAGATTTAATATTGGGAGCACACTTAAATTGAGGAGTTTCGCTTGTAAGGTATGCCGGTTATTTACTCCATTTTAAACTTTTTGTTTATCCTTCTTAAAAAAATCTGAAAAACGAAATACTTCGTTTTTCAAAGCCCAAACATGCCTATATTTGTCCCCTTATAACCAATACTATATGAGCTTTAAACGCATCAACAACATTACAGGCTGGGTAGTATGTTTGATAGCCTGTGCGGTGTATATCATGACAATGGAAGCTAATGGCAGTCTTTGGGATTGCGGAGAATTTGCTTCGAGCGCCTATAAATTACAGATCCCCCACCCGCCCGGCGCCCCTTTGTTTGTTTTAATAGGACGCCTGTTCATGGCGCCTTTTGGACCCGAACAGGCAGCAACGGGGATCAACCTGATGAGTGCACTCGCCAGCGGCTTTACCATCCTGTTCCTGTTTTGGAGCATTACCCATTTTGCCCGTAAAATCGTTCATAAGGAAGAAAATGAACTCAGCAATGAAAATATCATTGCCATTATGGCTGCAGGTGTGGTAGGCGCCCTGGCCTATACTTTTTCTGACTCGTTTTGGTACAGTGCTGTTGAGGGAGAAGTGTATGCCTTAAGTTCATTTTTTACCGCAGTGGTATTTTGGGCCATGCTCAAATGGGAACACAATGTAACCGAAGAACAACGCCAGGATGTGAAAGGTCATTTTACCAAAGCCGACCGCTGGATCATCCTGATATTTTACCTGATGGGACTTTCCATTGGTGTTCACCTTTTAAACCTGCTTACGATCCCTGCCCTTGTAGTGATCTATTATTACAAAAGATATAAAGTTACCACCTGGGGTGTTTTCTGGGCATTTGTGATTGGTTGTGGCATTACCGGCCTGGTACAAAAAGCAGTAATCCAGTGGACCATCAAAGGCGCCGGCAACATGGATATTTTTTTCGTAAACAGTTTTGGTTTGCCTTTCTTCAGCGGTTTTGCCTTCTTTTTCATAATAATTGCCGTGCTGGTTTATTTCGGGTTGAAAATTGCCGCCAAAAATGGTTGGAATTTTTTAAAGCTCGGGCTCTGGTGTTTTGTTTTTATGTTGCTGGGGTATTCAACCTATTTTACCACTTTGGTACGCAGCAGCGCCAATCCGTCTGTAGATATGTTCAATGTAGATAATCCTGTAAGCCTGGTGGGTTATGTGAGCCGTGAACAATACGGCGACTGGCCTATCTTATATGGCCAGGATTTTACTGCTGAAATTCAGGATACAAAGATCACCGAAACCTATATCAAGGGTAAAGACAAATATGAACAGAACGGGCGCAAAGTTGAATACATATATGCCCCGCAGGATAAGCATTTTTTTCCCCGGATGTGGGATATGAGCAATGATCAGCAGCATGCAGATTATTATGCCGCCTGGGCAGGTATTGGCAAAGACCAGCAGGGCAACTGGGAACGAAAACCAACCATGGCCGAAAATATCGCCTTCTTTAGCAGCTACCAGGTCAACTGGATGTACTGGCGTTATTTCCTGTGGAATTTTGCGGGCAAGCAAAATGATGTACAGGGCGTAAATATGGGCAATGTAAGAGATGGCAACTGGAAAACCGGTATTGGCTTTTTTGACAAGATGCGGCTGGGCGACCAGTCTTCTTTACCAGATACATTGAAAAACAATAAGGCTAACAACAAACTCTATTTGCTGCCATTCATCCTTGGCTTATTGGGGCTGCTTTACCAGGTAAAAAAAGATAAGCGGGATGCTTTTGTAACTACCCTGCTCTTTTTCTTTACAGGATTGGCCGTTGTAGTTTACCTGAACCAGGCCGGTAACCAGCCTCGTGAACGGGATTATGCATTTGTAGGCTCCTTCTACGCATTTGCGATCTGGATTGGACTTGGCGTATTTTATGTAAGGGACCTGTTGCTGCCCCTGGTTAAAAACCTGAAAACAAGCAATATCATTGCCGGCATTATTTGCCTCCTGGCCGTTCCGGTACTGATGGCCTCGCAGGAGTGGGACGACCATGACAGGAGCAAAAAAACCATGGCCCCCGACCTGGCCACCGATTACCTGGAAAGCTGTGCGCCCAATGCTATCTTAATTTCTTTTGGCGATAATGATACCTACCCGCTTTGGTATGCTCAGGAAGTGCTGGGCATAAGACGTGATGTGAGGGTCATTAACAGCAGCCTTTTGGGCACCGACTGGTATATTAACCAACTGCGTTATAAGCTTAACGACAGCGATCCCATAGACCCTATTTGGTCAGCAGAACAGATACAGGGTTCCAGCAGGGATGTGATCTATGCGGCCGAACGTGTGTTTGGCGGCAATGCCGGCATGGCCAATCAATTTTTACAACAGGCAGGTATTACTAACCCGGCCCAGCCCATGGATCTATATACCATGATGAAGGATTTTGCCGGAAGTGATGATCCCCGCCGTACACAGCAGGCGCAGGATGGCAGCGTTCTCAACATTTTCCCTACCAGGAATGTAAGCATACCTGTAGACGGGAACCTGGTGCGCCAGAATAAAACGGTAAATGAAAAAGATTCTGTACTCAGCAGTGTGCAGTTCCAGATATCTAAGAGCATCCTCTACAAAAACGATGCAGCCATTTTGAACATCATTGCTGCCAATAAATGGAAACGCCCGATTTACTTTACTTCTCCCTATGGAGAATTAGGGTTTGGCGATTATATTCGCCAGGACGGGCTCACGTACAGGCTGGTACCCGTGGCAAAAAGCGAAGTGAACCAGGATTGGGTGGCCGATAAAATGATGAATAAATTCAAATTCGGCAATGCCAATACTGCAGGCGTTTATTTTGATGAAGAGAACCGCCGTCATCTCAACAGTATCCGCCAGGCATATGCAAGTGCTGCCAGAAACCTGGCCGAAAGCGGCCGTAAAGAGGAGGCTATAAAATTGCTGAACAAATGCGACCAGGGAATGCTGGAAGATAATATGCCCTACGGTATGGCCAGCCGCTCACAGATGCACAACCAAATAGCATTGCAGTTCATGCTGGCAGCTAATTTGGCCGGCGATAAAGCACTGGCTGTAAAAGTAGGAAAAGCCCTGCGCAGAGATATGGAGCAGCAGCAAGCTTATTATGAGTCTTTGCCTGATAACAAAAGAGAGCCATTGTCTTATGAAGAAGAAAGAAACAGGGGGTTACTGGGTGCATTGAACAGTATGGAACAGGAATTCAGCAAGCCTGAAGCTCCGCCTGCAGAAACAACTGCCCCTGTTCAAACATTACCGGTGCTTCCAAAAGCAGCAGATACGCAGAAAAAACCATAAATTTAAAAACCGATACAGGAATGCCCCGGCTTTTACGGGGCATTTTTTATGAAACCTGTTTTTCCGATTGACTTTTTTTGCAGATTTACTTACTTTACAGGGCTGAAAAGCATTCAAAAAGAATTTGAGCATGAAAAAACTTATAACCGTTGTAGTTATTATTTTATTGGCTGCCGGAGGCTGGGCCGGTTGGAACCTCTACGGCCCCACGGTATCTGCACCCGAAGGAAAATATTTTTACATCAGGAGTGGAAGCAGTTATGATGCCGTAAAAAAAGAACTCTTTGAAAAAGGAATTGTAAAAAATGAATTCTGGTTCAAAAAAGTGGTGAGCCAGGTAAATTATAATAAAAATATTAAGCCCGGCCGCTACGAAATTAAACAGGGCAGCAGCCTGGTGAGCCTGCTTAAAATGCTGAAACGTGGTTACCAAACGCCTGTGAATTTTACCATCAGTAAGCTTCGCACCAAGGAAGACCTGGCAGGAAGGGTCTCCAGGAGTTTTGAAACCGATTCTGTAACTGCCATCCAATTTTTATTAAGCAATGATTCCCTGAAAAAATACGGGCTTGATACCAATACGGCCATCACCGCCGTGATACCAAACACATACAGCATTAAATGGACAACCCCTTTCAATAAAATATTTGAACGCCTTAACAGCGAGCAGGAAAAATTCTGGAATCCCGAACGCAGTCAAAAAGCAAAAAGCAAGGGCCTGAGCAGCGAAAAAGTATATACAATTGCCAGCATTGTGGAAGAAGAAACCAATTTTGCAGATGATAAAGGCCTTATTGCAAGTGTTTATATTAACCGGGTAAACAAGGGCATGCGGCTCGAAGCCGACCCTACCGTAAAATACGCCATGCGTGATTTTGGGCTTAAGCGTATTTTGCATGCACACCTCGACTTTTCATCCCCTTACAACACTTACCGGAACAGCGGGTTTCCGCCCGGGCCTATCTGCACGCCATCGCCGGCCACCATTGATGCCGTACTGGATGCACCGGAAACAAATTATATTTTCTTTGTAGCGAAACCTGATTTTCGGGGAGGTTCCAATTTTGCAGAAACATACCAGCAGCACCTGGTCTATGCAAGGGCCTATCAAAAAGCCCTGGATAGTTTAATTTTGAGCAAACAACAAAAAAAATAACGGTTGCTTAAAATTGAACGCATATTGCTCAACTACACGCCTCTTCCTTTTCTGCTGCGTAAAAGCAAGAACTGGCACCCACCTGGTTTTGAAGGGGTGGCGTTGTATGATGTGCTCAATTTTTTTAGAAAACAGTTGAAACAGCATAATATCATGGAACGTGCAGCAGCCGTTTCATTCAACTTTGTAATGTCGCTGCCGCCCTCCCTGCTTTTCATACTTACCCTGCTGCCCAACCTGCCCTTCATTTCCTCGAAGGCGGTTAAGACGCAGTTGCATGCCCTCATATACGACATTATACCATCGGCCACGTATAACAAAGGGGTGATTGAATTTGTAGACAGCTTTTTAAAAGGCAGCAAGATCGGCCTGCTTTCATTTGGTCTCTTACTATCGCTTTTTTTTGCATCGAGCGGCATGATGGGCATTGTAAGGTCGTTTAACAAATTCTATCTTGGGTTTCAGCCTCGCAAAGGTTTTCACAGCAGGATAGTGGCCATACGGCTCACTTTTGTTTTGTTTGGTTTATTGCTGGCCTATATTGTTTTATTGATCCTGCAGGGAAGCCTGCTGAACCTCCTTGTAAAAAATGAAGACCTCAAAAGTCTGATCTTTTACAGCCGCTGGCTTTTTATCATCGCCCTGGTATTGCTGGCCATTGCCTTTATATTCAGGTATGCGCCTGCGGTAAAAAAGAAATGGAAATTCATTTCGCCGGGGGTAATTTTTTCCACACTTTTATGCCTGCTCGCCACCCTCGGGTTTTCTTATTTTGTAAGCAAATTTGCCCGTTACAACGCCCTTTACGGCTCCATTGGCACCATAATGATGGTTATGGCACTGATATTCATCAATTCCCTGGCGCTCCTGATCGGGTTTGAACTGAATGTAAGCATCAAATCTTTGCAGCATATTGCCACACAAAGGGCAGAAGAAGAAAAAAGCAAGTTGCCGCCTGTATAATTTTTTGTACAATTCGGGGCTAATTATTAACTTTATTCCTTAATTTATAAACAAAACACAACACATGAAAAAAATACTTTTTTTACTTGCACCGCTGGCTGTGGCAGCCTCTATCGCTTTTAACACTGGTGAGCCATTACCGGTGGGAAGCCCGATGCCTATGGCCGATCATAAGATGATGGATGTAAAAACCGGCGACAATACAACTATGAGGCAGCAGGTAAAAGGAAACGGCTTAATGATAATGTTCAGTTGCAATACCTGCCCTTATGTTATCAAAAATCAGGAGCGTACGAACGCTGCTGCTGAGTTTGCCGAAAAAAATAATATCGGCGTTGTACTGGTTAACAGCAATGAGGCACTGCGTGCTGATGCAGACAGTTATGAAGCCATGAAAGAATATGCAAACGGCCAGCGCTATCAGTGGAGCTATGTTGTGGATAGCAAAAGTGCAGTGGCCGATGCCTTTGGCGCCAACCGCACGCCTGAATGCTTCCTGTTCGATAAAAACCTAAAGCTTGTTTACCATGGCGCTATTGACGACAATCCTTCTGATGGCTCAGCGGTAACCCGTAAGCACCTGAAAGAAGCAATGGCAGAATTGTCGGCCGGAAAAGATATTTCTGTAAAAGAAAGCCGCAGTGTGGGATGCACCATCAAGCGAATAAAACAATAAAATAACTCAAATTTCAAGCGCCCGGTTCTGCCGGGCATTTTTTTATATACATGAGGACGTTACTTTTCAGCATCCTGGTTTTTGCTTTATTGGCCTGCAGCAGGCAGGGGTATGTGCATACGGAGGTTTATGATTTCCACTCTGAAGATAAAAAACCCGATTACAGCAAACTTGAATACTGGGCGGCCCATCCCTGGAAATGGGATCCTTCGGACAGTGTGCCGGCCCCGCTCCGCAAAAACTATATTCAAGACAGTACGGTGGATGTTTTTTTTGTACACCCTACCACGCTTTTTGGCAAAAATGAAGATCGCTGGAATGCCCCCATAGATGATGCCGCTATCAATAAAAAAACAGATTACAGCACAATTCTTTACCAGGCAAGTGTTTTCAATGAACAGTGCAGGGTTTTTGCCCCACGCTACCGCCAGGCTAATATCAACGCTTTTTTTACCATAAAAAAAGATACCGCGGCAAGGGCATTTGAACTGGCCTACACAGATGTACGGGAGGCATTTGAATATTACATGGAACATTACAACGGCGGGCGCCCCATTATCATTGCTGCGCACAGCCAGGGTACGGTGCATGCAGCCAGGCTGCTGAGAGAGTATTTTGAAGGCAAGAAGCTTTACAACAAATTAGTATGCGCCTACCTTATTGGCATGCCCATCCACAACGATTATTTCAGCCAGCTGCCACCCTGCAAAGACTCAATGAGCAGCAGTTGTTTCACCAGTTGGCGCAGTTATAAAAATGGATATATAGAACCTTTGTATGTGGCCAACGAAACTTTTAAAGCGGTCGTCACTAACCCACTTACCTGGAGTACCGATGAAAATGCCGCATCCCGTAGCCTGAACCAGGGCGCCATATTCAGGAATTTTAATAAACTTAAAAAAAGAGCGGTGTCTGCCCAGGTGCATGGAAATGTATTATGGACATCGAAACCAAGGTTTTTTGGAAATTTTTTACTCCGTACAAAGAATTATCATATCGGCGATATTAATCTTTTTTATATGAGCATCCGGGCAGATGTTAGGCGAAGGATCGGGTTGTTCTGGAAAAATTAATCAATGAACCCGGAATTCCTGCAGGATGATGGCAGTAGCCACCGCTGCATTGAGCGACTCGGCCTGGCCAAACTGCCGGATTGTTATTTTTTCGGGTTCCAGCTCCAAAATTTCGGTTGAAATACCTTTTGATTCATTGCCGATGATGATGATCGCTTCCACAGGTTTTTTGATTTCATGAACAAACTTACTGTTTAATACTGCTGCATACTTCTGTTGGGGAACGGTTTTGAGAAAGCTTACAAGATCTGTGTAAACCAGGTTCACCCTGCCAATACTGGCCATGGTACTTTGAACCACTTTTGGGTTATACATATCTGCGGTATTAACGGAACAAATGATATTTTCAATTCCAAACCAGTCGGCAATACGGATAATTGTGCCCAGGTTTCCGGGATCCTGGATATCATCGAGTACCAGGCTGATCTTATCCTTCAGATCGGGAATCTTATTTTCCTGTTTTTTTTCAAAAACAGCCAGCACCTGGTTGGGTGTGGAGAGGGAAGATATCTTTTGCAACTCAACGTTACTGATGGCTTCTGCATTTGCTGCATTGCGCAGAAAAGCAGCCGATGCCATGGCCTCCTCAGTGGCATAAACTTCCCTGCAGGTAAAAAAACCCTGTTGAAGCAATTCCCCCACCAATTTGGGCCCTTCGGCCACAAAAACGCCATATTGGTCACGGAATTTTTTGTGCTGTAAACTTTGAATATATTTGGCGGCGTTTTTGCTTAACATTGCAGATTATTATGCGTCTTTTGAAACAGGTTCCGATATGTTTTCCTGCCAAGGTAAATTTTTTTTTGCTGACGGCCATCCTGTTTTCATCCTGCACGGTTACTATTTTTTCTAAAAAACCAAAGGATAAATCCTATATAGGGAAGCCTGTTATTGAGGTGAAGGGTGGCAACCTGAATAAAACGGATATTGAAGCCGTGCAGGAAAGACTTTCCAGCCAGTTAGACGACAGTTCCAGGGTTCGTATAAAATCCCCCGTATTTTTTCTCGATATCATAAAGAAACCTCCCGTATTTGATACCGCTTCGGCGGGGGCTTCCATTAGAAATATGAAGGCCTCCCTTTTTCATATTGGCTTTTATAACCCGGAGGGAAGTTATGACAGCAGCGCCAGCGGAAATAAAATAAATGTAACTTATAAAGTGGATGTGGGCAAAAGAACACTGATCGACACGGTAAGTTACCGGCTTGAGCAACCAGCTTTGCAGGAACTGGCCATGAAAGTGAAACAGGATGCGCTCATCAAAAAAGACATGCCCGCTACCAAATCTGCTGTGTTGGGCGAAATGTCGAGGCTGGTGGATACCTTCCGAAATAATGGGTATTATAAATTTACAGCCAGCGAGTTAAAAGTGCTGGGTGATACCAGCATTGAAGCATTGACCAGTGTGAGCGATGATCCTTTTGAACAACTGCGCCTGCTGGCCGAGGCACAGGCAAAGAGAGATTCGCCGCGTATTAAACTGGCTGTGGTACTGAATAAGCCCGACGACAGCACCAGGCTTCAGCAATATTCTATCAATGAAATATTTGTGCTGCCCGATTACCGGCCGGGAGACAATATCAACGACAGCCTGACCATGGTACAAAAAAGATTAAGACCCCATGATGTCATATTCCGTTACCATAACGAGAAATATAAGCCTTCTTTTGTAATGCAGCATATCAGTGTGCGTAAAGGCGACCTGTACAGCCAGAATGAGTATTACCGTACGCTGAGTAACCTGGCCCGTACCGGCCAGTGGCAAAGTGTGAACATACTGATCAATGAGTTGCCAGGTCATAAACTTAATTATATCATTGAACTGATCCCCGTAAAGAAATTTGGCTTTGAATCAGCGCTTGAAGCCAGTTATTCGGCAGTAGGAAACCAGGCAACTGCTATAGGAGGAAGTTTATTCGGGATGTCTTTAAATACATCCCTTACAAACAGAAATATGTGGAAAGAAGGCGTTCGAATGACACACAGCCTGCGGGCTGGTATAGAATTCAACAACAATGCAAGAAGTAATGCTACGAGCCTGATAAATTCTACAGAAGTGGGTTACAGTAACGGAATTTCGATCCCAAAAATTATTTTATTACGGAACTCAATTTTTAAGAAAGCTGATGCTGGGGAATCTTTTATTAACAGCAGTATTTCCTATGCCAACAGGTTAAGTCTTTTTAACCTGCAGGCAGCCAATATAAGTGTGGGAACCTCGGGGTCGTTCAGTAAAAACAATATCCGTATTAATAAATTTACCATACGGCCTTTTTATGGTGAGTTCAATTACCTGTTTAATATAACAGACAGTTTTGAGAATATACTTAACTCAAACCGTTTTTTAAGATACTCTTATAACACCGCATTTGTTACGGGGATGGCTGCAAGTTTTACGCATGCCTATTATAATCCTGTACATCCAACCAGTGTTTCAAAAGAAAGAACCTTAAAGATAAACATGGAGGAGTCTGGCCTCACATGGGGGCTCATTCCTGTATTGAACAAGTATAAATACAAATACCTGAAAACAGATATTGAATATCGTTATGTGGTTAACTATAAGAAAAGTGCTGTGGCATTCCGGGTTTTTACAGGTATTGGTTTACCCATCGGGAACGATAATAATTCTTTACCCTTTTTTAAGCAATATTTTGGAGGGGGAAGTACCAGTATGAGGGGCTGGCCGGTGCGGGGAATCGGGTTGGGTTCACAAAAGCTTAAAGCCTATTCTAAAAATATATTTAACGAACGAACCGGCGATATTAAACTGGAGTTTAATACCGAATACCGGAAAGAAATCTGGCAGATAATCCCCAATTTACTTACATTAAAGGCTGCTGTATTTGCAGACGTTGGAAATGTTTGGAACCAGCGGCCAGAATATGATGTTTCCGGGAATATCTCGTCTGATACCAGCCAGTTCAAGCTAAAAAATTTATACAGGGACCTGGGGCTCTCGGCAGGCACCGGGCTCCGGCTCGATTTCAACTATGTGGTACTCCGGCTTGATTTTGGTTTCCGTTTTAAGAGGCCCGAAACAAGTTATATCAACAATGGCTGGAAAGCGCCCTCTATCGGTTTTGATGATTTTCTTCCAAAACTATTCAATGTAAAATACAAGGAGTGGCGGTACGAGAACTTTAATTTTACGATAGGGATCAACTATCCGTTTTAAGCGATGCTGTAAAGGCATCCATTGTAAGCGCATCTGCCACACTGAAATTTCCAATTCTTGTACGCCGCAGGCTGCTGAGGTAAGCGCCGCAACCCAGTACTTTTCCAACATCCTGTGCCAGGCTGCGTATATAGGTTCCGGTGGAACAAACAACCCTGAAATGGACAACCGGCATTTCAATGGCGGTTATCTCAAATTCTTTTATGGTAACTGTACGGGCCTGCAATTCCACTTCCGTTCCTCTCCGTGCAAGTTCATATAATGCCACCCCGTCTTTTTTTATGGCAGAATAAACAGGCGGGTACTGTTGTATTTCGCCCACAAAGCCGTTCACTGCCGCTTTTATTTCAGTGGGTGTTACCCCCGATATATCTTTAAAATCCTGTGGCTCACTTTCCAGGTCGTAGGTGGGTGTGCAGGCGCCAAGTGTAAAAGAACCCGTATATTCTTTTTCCTGTGCCATATACTCATTTATCTTTTTAGTGAACTTTCCGGTACATACGATCAATAAACCGGTGGCTAGCGGATCAAGCGTGCCTGCATGTCCCACTTTTTTAATACGGATGCTGCTGCGGATCTTTCTCACCACATCAAATGAGGTCCAGTGAAGTTCTTTATCAACCAGTAATACCCGGCCCTCTTCAAATGCCGCTTTTTGCTGCTCCCCAATCTCGATCACAGGAGGCCGTTCCCGGTTGCCTTCGCCCAGTTTATCCTTGTGCTTGCCCCAGTATGTTTGTTTTTTTGCCAGAAAAGTTAATGGTTAAAAAGTTAATGGTTAATGGTTAATAGTTGGGGACGTTTTATTAATAGGGTCTTTTGCTATAATGAGAATACTGTTTTTTTACAAAGCCTGCCTTGCTTTCAGTTCCAGGTATTTGTTAATGGCATTAACGGTTAAATTTTCAGGTGTGGTAAGCACACTGAGTATGCCGTATTTCTGCAATTCTTTTACCACCAGTTTTTTTTCGAATACAAATTTTTCAGCAATGGTTTTTACATAGATCTCGTCTATACTGGCTGCATCGGCGCCGGAAAGTTTATGTAATTCTGTGTTCTCGAAAAAAACCACCAGTAACAGGTGATGACGTGCAATGGAACGCAGGTAATTCACCTGCCGCTTGAGCCCGTTGAGCGATTCAAAATTAGTGAACAGGATCAGCAGGCTCCGTTGTTTTACTTTTTTACGCAGCTGAGTGTACAGCATTTCAAAATCGCTCTCCCGGAAATTTGTTTTTTCGCTGTACAGCGATTGAAGGATGTGCTCCCGCTGTATTGGTTTTCTGTCGGCAGGAAGGAGCGTGTTGAGTTTATTTGAAAAACTGATGAGGCCGATCTTATCCTGCTTTTTCAGACAGATGCTGCTCAGGGCCAGCACGCTGTTGATGGCGTAATCGAGCAGGCTTAACCCCGCAAAAGGCATTTTCATAAGCCGGCCTTTATCAATGATACAGTACACCTGCTGCGATTTTTCATCTACGTAGCTGTTTACCATCAACCCGCCTTTACGTGCCGTGGCCTTCCAGTTGATCGTTCGGATATCGTCGCCTGTAACATAATCTTTCACTTGTTCAAATTCCATGCTCTGCCCTATTTTGCGCAGGCGGCGGCTTCCCTGTTCCTGCTGCATGGTGGCGCTGGAGAGCAACTGGTAATTACCCAGTTTTAAAAAAGAAGGATATACGCTCACATTATCTTCCGCGTCAATGGCGCAGCGCCGTTCAATAAGCCCTAACCTGCTTTGAACAAATAACAATAATTTTCCGAATTCATACAACCCACGTTCCACCGGCCTGAGCTTGTATTCCAGTAACTGCTCCTGGCCAGGCTCAAAAACCTGTTGAAGGCTGAAGTTGCGCTCCTGGAACTGGAACGGGAGTTCATCAATGACCGTGATCTTTACCCAAAAAGGATTATTATTGGTAACCAGTATCCTCGCCCTGTTTTCATCGCCATTGCTCAGCCTATCGTTGATATCCCTTCCGGCCGTTGGTGTACGGCCGATCAAAAACAAAAAAACATAGTCGCCCAGCAGGAGTATGCCGGTTACGGCCAGAAAGATTTTTGCAACCGGGAAAAGGAAGGGAAAATAAAAGGCAAGTATGAACACGGTGATACAAGCTACAGCCACCCAGTAAAAACGGGCAGTTAAAAAAAGGTCGCCAATATATTTCTTAAAAAAATCCAATGTCTTTTTTTTAACGGGGCACTTCCAGTGCTTTGAGAATAGAATCGATCAGGTCATCGGGGGTAATGCCTTCCATTTCTTTTTCCGGGGTAAGCATAATGCGGTGGCGGAGTACATGCGGCGCCATTTCGATGATATCTTCCGGAATTACAAAATCCCTTCCCCTGAGTGCCGCAGTAGCCTTGGACGATTTTAGTAATGCCAGCGATGCCCTGGTGGAAGCGCCCAGGTACAATGATGGATTATTGCGGGTTTCATTTACAATAGTGGCAATATATTCCACCAGCCTGGGTTGGATCTGCACCTGCTGCACCACATCCCTGTAACGCTGTATATCGTCGGCAGAAATGAGTTTCGTAACATCTTTCAGCAGTTCGGCCTGCGTACGTCCCTGCTGGCCTGTAAGAATGCGCACTTCTTCCTGGAGCGTGGGATAATCTATCTCCACTTTAAAGATAAAGCGGTCGAGCTGCGCTTCGGGAAGACGGTAAGTTCCTTCCTGTTCTATAGGATTTTGTGTGGCCAGTACAATGAAGGGATACTGCATCTCATGGGTAAACCCATCAACCGTTACCTGCCGCTCTTCCATTACTTCAAACAGGGCCGATTGGGTTTTAGCCGGTGCCCGGTTGATCTCATCTATGAGAATGATATTACTGAATACCGGTCCGGATTTAAAATAAAAACTGCCTTCTTTTGGATTGAACACGGAAGTGCCTATCACATCACCCGGCATCAGGTCGGGTGTGAACTGTATTCTTGAAAAATTGATGTCAATGATCTTTGCCATCAATTTAGCCACGAGGGTTTTTGCAACACCGGGTACACCCTCCAGCAGTATATGGCCATCGCAGAGCAAACCGGTTATCAGGAGGTCCACCACCTGGTACTGACCCACGATCACTTTTGAAATCTCGTTGCGTATTTCTGCCAGTCTTACGTTTAATGCAGTAACCGGGCTGCTTTGGTTAAAGATATTTTCTTCCATTAAATTTTGTTTTTATAAAATTCCTGTATTTGTTCGTTTAGTTGCAATAATAATCTATCATCCACACTTGCTGCTGCATTTACCTGGGCTATAGTAGCATACAGTGCTTTTGTTTTTTCGGGCGGCATTCCGCTTTTGCGGCTCAGCATATCCATAAAGCTGTCGTTAACTGTATGGGTGCTCAGGTAGTAATGGGTGCGGATATGTTCGCTGAAATAAGTAACCATTTTTTCTGCAATATCCTTATTATCTTTTCCATTGAGGTAAAGGCCGGCAATAGACTGTGCAAAACGGATAGATGAGTTTTGTACGGGTTTGATAACCGGAACAATGCGCTGTCTTCGTTTTCCGCTGAAGAATATATAAAAAAACAGCAGCAGCAAACCCAGCAGGAATGCCCAGCCAAGCGGTGGGTTTTCAAAAATTGCTTCAAGGCTGAATGAGGAGCGGTTTGATCCGGCAAAGGTACTGCGCCGGTAATGATCGTCCCAATAAATATTCTCCGGGTTACGCGGCATCAGTTGCAGCAGTTGTTTAAAATAAAGATGATTGTTTCCGGTAAGAAGAAAATAATTACTGAGCGCACGTGGTTCGCAATGCAGGAATAAACGGCCCTGGCCCCAGAATACCACAATACAGTTGGGTTCCCCGTACTGGTTATACCCCAGCTTGCGGGCTATTGAACTGTCAATACCGGAAAATTGTCCGGCAAAAGGCAGGTAATAATAACTGAAATCCTCTTTTTCTGTTTGAGCACCTTCAATAAGCCTTACAGATGTTTGCCGGTAAATTTTTGGGCCGAGGAACTTCATGAAATCCACATCTGCCATTTTGCAGCTCATCATGTCAATGAAAGCCGAATCAATAACCGATGCCGCTATAAAGACCGTATTGCCATCTGCCACAAAATCAAGAAGCGCCTTTTGGTCATCATCATCGGGAAAGAAATTTCTGCTGACGCATATATACAGGGATGATTTATCATTGAACCAACCCACTGTTTTGGCAAAGCCATCCTTTTTTATGTTGATAAGATATTCCGGGTAAATATGCCGCATGAGCGAATAGGCCACGGAACCGCCAAAAGGGTTAGCGTCGTCAAAGGCATAGGTTTCCCTTAGCACCGGCATAGCAGATTTCTCCCCGCATCCGGCTATGGAAAGCAGCAGTACCAACAAGCATGTATAAAGGCAGCATTTTTTCAACGCACTCAAATAATTTTATAAAATGCAGTAAACTTATCTTCAATCCTGCTATAAAGGGCCGCATCGATTTCCTTAAGCCCGTACCACACATACTCATAATGTAACACCAGGTGTGCAAAACCCTGTTGCTTTTCCGGCGGCATCTCCCTTACATAAGCGCTGTTTGTTTTATCGGTTGCAAAACTGATAAACGACCGGTCGCTGAGGCGCTGCAGTGTTTTGAGGAACCAATAACGGGTAGCCAGCCTGTGATCGGCCTTGGAAATACTCTGCGCTATCAGCTTATCATAATCCTGGCCTAAAATGATCTCTTCTTCGGTTTGTGCATCTGCCACAGACTTTGCGGGAAGTCTTTTGAATATGCCCTGCGTAAGAAAAATCCGGTAAAAAATGAACAGTACAAAAAGAATAGCTGCCACCCATAACAGGGGTTGCAAGAAACTGAAAATTCCGCCAAGGAATGCCCCGTCTCCGCCGCGGTTGGTACGATTAACTGCATAACTATCGTCCTGGTAATGCTTTAAAAGACTGTCGAGGTTTTTCATGTATGCATACCGCCGCTGCTGTTTCCAGTTATGCAAACTGTCAGCAGAAACACTAAGCGGCGAAATGGTCAGTGTGGTATCAACTGACGCCACTTCCTCTTCCGGGAATTCTTCATCTTCTGCAGGTGCGTCCACTTGCTCAAACACTTTTTGCTCCTCGGTTTGTAATAGTGCACTGTCTGTATATTCAAACTGCTTTGTTTGCGCAAAACTGCACAAACAACAGGCGGTGGAGAACAACAATAATGCAATTTTCTTATACATGGGTACCAAATAACCTGTTTACAATACCATCCTCTTTAATAAAATAGCCCCGTTTGCCGAGTAGTAACGGCCAAATAATAAAATACCATACGATAAGTGCAAGTGAAACCGAAAGGATGACCACGCTTACCCAAACGGGTATACCGCCATTGTTCTGTTTATCAAATGTCTGGCTCATGAGGTGTGTAACATAACTTTCAAGAAAGGCTGCTACTATAAAAAAAGGCACCAGTGCGACCATTATCTTGGCAGCATCTTTTGCTCTCCTCCTGAAAGATTCCATGCGCTTGAATGTACCGGGAAACAATATGCCGTTTGCCAGTACAAAGCCTGCAGTTCCAGCAATGACGATCGATGATATTTCTATTACACCATGTATCCATATCACGAGCACCGACTTGATACCTAGATCATGTGCAAAAAACATATACTGGAAGCATCCAATCATTAATCCGTTGCTCCATAGCACCCGGAAAGTGAAGATGCCCAGTGTTAAGCCCCCCAGAAATGTTATGAAGGAAACCCTGATATTGTTAAAGGCGATCCTGATAAACATATTAAAAGGATTATCGTCTTTGTACACCCCAAATGGGTCACCCTTTGAAATATTGTCTTCGGTCATTTCCACATATGCATCGCCCAGGATGCTCCGGATAAACTCCGGATTGCTTTTTGAAGAAAACCAGCCGATACCCACAAAAAGAATGAATACAAAGCTTGTAAAAAGAAGGGTGCGGTGGTATTTCCTGAAAAGGAGAGGAAGTTCGTATTTCCAGAAATCGAAAATGCGACTGAATTTCTCCCGCTTATTGCGGTAAATATCCTGGTAAATGGAGGCTGTAATACCGTTTATCCAGCGGGTCACCTTGCTTTTTGGATAAAACGTTTTGGCATAAGACAGGTCATCAATCAGGGTAATGAAGCGGTCTGCAGTTTCATCGGGTGTTGCTGCAGGCTGTTGCTGGTAAGTGGTCCACTTATCCACGTTTTTTTTAATGAACATCGCTTCCCTCATGCTTTCGAATTAGCGCTTGGATGGTACTTGTATTATTAAACTACAATATGCCATTTTTTTTGTTAATAAAAAAATCGGTTTTAAATATGAAGCTGCTGCTGTATATTGCGTTGCATGCCAAGCATCAGCATTGATACCGTTTTCAATATTGATCTCGATTTTGAGATAGCGGCATTTCATAAGCGCCTGCTGGCGTATATAATTGATTTTGCCCTCCTCATCGCCTATCTCTATGGCATGAAATACATGCTGTACACAGTGCTGGATGCATCAAGAAAAGAGAGTATAGGAATGGATATTCTCATTATTTCCCTGCCTATGCTGCTTTATTCTTTGATAGCGGAAGCCAATATGAACGGGCAAACCATCGGTAAAAAACTGATGTTTATCCGTGTCATAAGCCTCGATGGCGGCGAACCAACCCTGGGCCAGTACACCCTCCGCTGGATCACTAAATTTTTTGAATGGCCTTTCCTGTTTGGGTATATTGCCTATTCTGTCGACAGCCTGGTGGCTTATATCCTTCTTACCTGTATACTGGGAATAGCAGTGGTGATATCCATCTCTGTCACCAAAAATGCACAGCGGCTGGGCGACCTTGCTGCAGGAACTGTGGTGGTGGATGCTAAAACAAACCTGGGGGTGGAAGACACGGTGTTTCAGCATGTGAGCAACACGGCCTACCAGGTAAGTTTTCCGCAGGTCATGAAACTGTCGGACAATGATATCAATACCATTAAAAATGTGCTTACACAGGCAAGAAAAAGCAATAACTATGATATTAGTACCCGGGTGGAATATAAAGTAAAGGAAGTGCTGCAGATAAACAGCAGGCTTTCTTCTATTGACTTCCTGGAGAAATTACTGGAAGATTACAATTATTTAGCTACTAAAGAATAGCTGTATCAGGACCTTTCTTCCCAAACCTGCGCCAGGTTTACCAGTGTTTCCACTGCCTTAGCCATATCTTTTACGCCTATCCATTCTGTTTTGCTGTGGATATTCTGCATACCCGTAAAGATATTGGGGCAGGGCATCCCCATATAGCTGAGGCGGCTGCCGTCTGTACCGCCGCGGATACTTTCCGTTTTAACTTCCAGCCCGGCACGCCTGATAGCTTCGGCGGCATACTCCACTACATGCGGGTGCTGAACAAGGATGTCTTTCATATTCCGGTACTGCTCCTGGGGCCTGTACTCCATGGATGCGCCGGGATGACCGGCCACAACTGCTTCTGCAATTTTTTTGAGCCGGGCATGATGATTGGCCAGTTCGGTTGTTTTAAAATCACGCACAATGAAACCAACGCTTGCTTTTTCTGCCATGCCACTTATTGAAACCGGGTGAACAAAGCCCTGCATTCCTTCAGTGGTTTCGGGGCTCCATTCATTTTTTGGAAGAGCGGCCAAAATTTCCCCCACTATTTTCAGGGCATTTACCATTTTATCTTTTGCCTGACCGGGATGCGTGATCACTCCCTGAACGGTAATGCTGGCGCCATCTGCACTAAAAGTTTCTTTTTCCAGGCATCCTGCTTCGCCACTGTCGAGTGTATAACCATAAGCAGCGCCCAGTTTCTGCATATCCAATTTTACAGTTCCCTTACCCACTTCTTCATCGGGGGTAAACAATATTTTTATGTCCCCATGCTTTACTGCTGGGTTTTGCAACAGGTACATCACTGTTTCCATAATAACGGCTACACCGCTTTTATCATCGGCCCCCAACAGCGTTGTACCACTTGCTGTAATGATATCCTGGCCAATATGTTCTTTTATATAAGGCGAATTGTTGACCGAGATCACCTGTGTGTGATCATCGGGTAGTATAATATCCTGCCCGTTGTAATAACGGTGCAGAATAGGTTTTACATTGGTGCCACTGCAGTCGGGCGCAGTATCCATATGCGCACAAAAACAAACAGCAGGTACATTTTTCTTACCGGTATTGGAAGGGAGGCTGGCATATACATAGCCATAATCATCGGTTTCCACTTCTGTTAACCCCATGCCCCGCAATTCTTTAAAAAGAAGCCTGCTGAGCTCTTTTTGCTTTTCGGTAGTGGGATGCGTGTTGCTTTCGGGATCGCTTTGCGTATCAATGCTTACATACCGCATAAAGCGTTCTGCAAGAATGTCGCCATTAATATGTATCATGAGGCAAAGGTATTTTAAGAAAAGCAATAGGCAATAAATAGACAGGCTAATAATTAGTTTATTATACGGCAGTAATTACTTAACGAAATATTTTTCAATATTTAAACACTTGAAAAATATTGTCTACATCGTATTATCAATCATTTTAGAAAGTAACTTAAAGACCTGTTCAACCAGGTTTTCTACAACAGTAATTTCACTTTTTTCCAGGTAGCATGCAACAAGTATCACTTCAAGGCAACTATCCACTTCCACAGCAGATGAGCGTGCAATTTCATAAAAACGTTTCCGCTCCCGGGCCGACTTTCTTGCAGCGCCTTCGGCGATATTATTACTAACAGATAAGGCTGCTCTTTTTATTTGAGATGTTAAGTTAAACTGATCCTCTCGTGGAAGTTTAGGCGCAATTATGAGAATTTCTTTATAGAGTGTAATCGCCAGTTGCCAGGCCTTAAGTTTTTTATGGTTCAGATTTAGCATTTCTGCCCGTTTTCAATTAGTTTCTAAAAACACACTCCATTATTGCCTATCTATTTATTGCCTATTCCCTACCCTATCTCCATAAGTTCTATATCAAAAATAAGGTCCTTTCCGGCTAAAAAATGATTGGCATCTAGGATGATCATCTCTTCCCTTATTTCTGCAACGGTAACAGGGAAAGGCTGGCCATGCTGGTTGCTCAGGGTGAGCTGCATACCCAGCTCCAGTTTCATATCTGCAGGTACATTTTCTTTTGGAAATTCGATGATGGCCTCCTCGCTTTTTTCGCCATAGGCATCTGCTGCCACAATGGTAACGGTTTTTTTCTCGCCCACGGCCATTCCTGGCAGCGCTAAATCAAACCCCTTGATCATTTGCCCTGCCCCCACTGTAAATTCGAGCGGCTCACGTCCGGCAGAAGAATCGAATTGTTCGCCGGAAGTGAGTTTGCCGGTGTAATGAACTTTTACCAGGTCGCCATTTTTAACTTGTGTCATTTGTGTTTTTTTTGCCAGCCAATTTCATATCGTATGCTGTATGCCCGCCAAAACCGGCGTGAGCCACAGTCCGTACATTTTCATGCCTGCCGGCAGAAAAAAATAAAATTGTGTTAAGCGGTTAATAAAGCCCAAAAATAGCCATAAAATTTATATGGTAATCACAAAACTTTATACAACTTTGCAAACATGAAGAAATACTGTATATCCCTGCTATCACTGGCCATCTTCAGCGGCAATACTGCATTTTGCCAGGAAAAACAAGTAGCACAAAAAGTGGTTACCGGCGCCGAGCGCATGCCTGTTTATGTGCCTCTATTAAAAGGGAAAAAAGTGGCCGTTTTTGCCAATCAAACCAGCATGGTGGGTAACACGCACCTGGTGGATACTTTATTGAAAGAAGGTGTCAATATTGTAAAAATATTCGGGCCCGAGCATGGGTTCCGAGGCAGTGCCGGTGCAGGCGAAAAAATAGGAAATATGGTTGACAAAAAAACCGGGATCCCCATCATCAGCCTGTATGGTAAACATAATAAACCCAACGAAGAAGATGTAAAAGGGGTTGACGTTATTGTTTTTGACATACAGGATGTGGGCGTTCGTTTTTATACTTACATCTCTTCACTGGAATATTTACTGGAAGCTGCGCTTGAAATGCACAAACCATTGCTGATACTAGACCGGCCCAATCCCAATGGTTTTTATGTAGACGGGCCTGTACTCAACAAAGAATTTCAAAGTTTCATTGGCAGGCAGGCCATACCGGTGGTATATGGAATGACCATGGGTGAATATGCCCTGATGCTTACCGGCGAAAACTGGTTGAGCCAAAAAGCAAATGCGATCAATGCTTATAACATTACTACCAATCCCACAGCCGATACCCCTTTTCATGTGCAGGTGATCAAATGCAAAAACTATGACCACAACACAACATACGAACTTCCTGTAATGCCCTCGCCCAATTTGCGATCCATGCAAAGCATCTACCTCTACCCTTCCACCTGTTTTTTTGAAGGAACAGTTTTAAGCGAAGGTCGCGGCACCGATAAACCCTTCCAGGTTTTTGGCCACCCAAAACTTCCAAAAACTTTAAAATACAGTTTTACACCAAGGCCCAATACGGGCGCCAAAAGCAGCAAATGTTATTACCAGAAATGTTATGGATGGAACCTGGGCGGAAGCACAAAAGATGTATTAAAAAAACTGGATGGAAAAATTCAGCTGAAATATTTGATAGAAGCTTATAAACTTTTTCCGGGCAAGGACAGTTTTTTTCTGAAAAACAATTTCATCAATAAGCTTGCCGGCAATGATGAATTGCAGGAGCAGGTAAAAAAAGGCATTTCCGAAACGGCTATCCGCCAAAGCTGGGAGCCGGCGTTGAGTAACTTTAAAGCAGTAAGGAAAAAATATCTTTTGTACGAAGATTTTGAATAACAAGGTAAAAAAACTGCTGCTATATCAACTGAAGTTGCACAGCCGTTTTAACCAGCGATGCCGTGTTTTTTGATTGAAACTTCACCAGCAGATTTTTGCGGTGTGTATCTACAGTAGCGTTGCTGATGAATAGTTTTGTGGCTATTTCTGCATTGGTAAGCCCTTCTGCAATAAGCTCCAGCACTTCTTTTTCGCGGCGGGTAATTACCGGGGCCTGCGCATTGTTATCTTTGCGGAGGGAGGCAGCCGCTTCATCACTGAGAAAAGTTTTTCCTTTGGCCACTTCGCCGATGGCTTCCATGAGTTCGGCCTGTGTGGCATTCTTGAGCACATAACCGCTGGCACCATTTTCCATCATTTTACTTATAAAACTATGCTGGTTAAATGTACTGAGCCCAATTACATTGATAGAAGGATATTTCTGCTTTACTTCCCTGCACAGGTCAATGCCGCTCATACCCGGCATACTGATATCCATCAGGATCACATCCGGATGATGTTCTGTTAAGAAGGCAAGGCAGGAATCGGCATTGGACGCATGGCCCATCCATTCTATCCCCTGCTCGTTCTGCAGCAGGGAGCGGATACCTTCTATGACCATATAATGATCATCTGTTATAAAAACTTTTATTTTCACCTGGCTGTTTTAATCTTTTTATAAAGGAATCTACCAAGCCATTTCAAACAGGAACGATTGATCACTCAACGGTTCAAAGCGGTTTACAAGACATATTGATCCCAGAAGGGGAAATACCAGTACAAAGTAACAACAACAAATGCGGATTACCGCTCCCATTTTTCCATGATTTTTTAGTGTACTCAGTATTTCTTATATATGAAATTCAACCAGTATGGAAGAACCCTTTCCAGCTTCAGACCTGATATCTGTCTTCCCTTTCAAAAATTCCACCCTGCTGCGGATATTTGCCCAGCCGATACCAGAAGTATGAGAAAGCACACTGGCATCAAATCCCTTCCCATCGTCTTCTACGGTTACAGATAACTGGTTACCCGACCTGGATATCTGCACCAGGGCATTTTTGGCAGCCGCATGTTTGAGGATATTACCCAATAATTCCTGTACAATCCGGTAAACTGTGATGGAAGCGGTGTTTTCCATATGCAGGTCTTCGAGCCCGATAGACTGGTATGAAACCTGGAGTGCGCCCGTTTGATTGATATCATGACAATAATCTTTCAATGCGGTATCAAGCCCGAATTTCAGCAATGCCTCCGGCATCATGTTATGCGAAACCCGCCTTATTTCCTTTATGGAGGTATCGAGCATATCAATACTCCTGTCGAACGATTGAATATTGGCAGGCGGCAGGCCGGGCCTGATGCTGTTGAGCGAATACTTTATGCCGCTCAGCAATCCGCCCAGTCCATCGTGCAGGTCTTTTGCGAGCCGTGCACGCTCCTGTTCCTCCCCTTTAAGCACCGCTTCTGTAGCTGTTAACTGCTGCTGTGTTTCCAGTTCGCTGATGCGCTGCCTGTGTAATTTTTGCTGGTGCCGGTAATTAAAATACAGCAATGTAAAGATCACTATCAGCAGCAGGGCGCCTCCTGCAAAAATATAGTTGAACAGGGTTTTGCGCTCAATCGTTTTTTGCTGGGCCAGCAACATCACTTCTTTTTTCTGGTTTTGATAGCGGGCTTCCAGTTCGTACACCGCTTTTCGGTTATTCCGTGCCTGCAATGAATCGTTTACCGCTACATAGCGCAACAGGTAGCGATGACTCCTGCCTGTATTTCCAAGTGCGTCTTCTGCTTTTACAAGATCCATCAACACAGCATGCTGCACCTTGCTCAGTTTTAGTCCGTCTGCAATTTGAAGTGCCTCTTCCAGGTATTTTACTGAATTACTGTAATCATGTTTGATGAGATAAGCATGGCCAATATTTTTGAGTACAAGCGCAATATCGTATTGAACATTAATTTTTTTGAAAGATTGCAACGCCGTGTTGAAATGCTGGATAGCTGTATCAAGACTTTCCCCGCTTTCCATTTGTATTTGTCCAAGAAAGTTATTAAAAATGCCAATGGCAAATGTGATTTGTTTTTCTTCCGCGATGGCCAAGCCTTCTGTTGAAACAGCATAGGCGCTGTCGTACTTTTTTTGAAGCAGCCAGGCATCTGCCATGGCAATGATGCCACGGATACGCATTAGTGTATCTCCAGTTACTGTTGCTGCTTTGAGTGTTTCACGTGCATAATACATTGTTTTTGCAGTATCGCCCAAAAACTTATACATGCCCGAAAGGTTGTAATAAGAATAAATGATTTTGTTTTCGTCTTTAAGCTCAGAAAATATGCCGGCTGCTTCGAGGTGTTTCTCCACCGCAGAATCATAATTTTCCTGCCGCTGATGAACAGCAGCATACCTGGTAATAATGGTCGCAGCCTGCTTACGGAAATCGGGCTCCTTCCTGTCTTTTACCAGTGCGTAAGCTTTATTTAACAACAGCATGCAGCTGTCGAGCTTCATTTCATAAAAATAAAGCCCGGCCCGCTGAGCTTCGGCTATTGAAAGGCCAAGGGGATAATTAATTTTTTGGGAAAGCCCTGCTGCCAACTGCATGATGCCGATAGATTTTACCGGGCTGGCAAACTGTATTTTTGCGGCATACTCATTGAGCCTGTTCACTTTTGCCGTATCATCGGGCAGGGCAATTATCCCGGCTACTTCATCCTGTTGTTCCTGGCATATGACGGGCATGCCGGTCATCAACAAAAGCAGCAGTAATGAAATATATCTAAGCATTTTCTTCATTGGAACAATCACCGGCAATGCCGGAAGGCCTAAGTTACGTGTTTAAATTACTGCAGCCACTATTCACAAAATAAAATCCGGAATACGCAAAACGGCATCCCCTTTTTCCATGATTTTTCTCAAAAAAGTAAATATCATGTTTTTAGGGGATGAATAAATTTTCCACGTTTGGCAATATTTGCAGCATCCTATCACAAAAACCGTGAACCTCCCTGGGACAGTATTTATATTTCATTGCTTTAAATTAAAAAATAAAAAATCATGGTACGCAAAAATTTTACCGCAGTTATGTTAATGCTTCTTGCATTCAGCTTTTCGGCCAATGCCCGTGTATGGCGCATCAACAACACGCCCGGCGTAGATGCCGATTTCAACAACGTTCAGGCCGCCCTGTCAAGCGCTACTGTAGTGAACGACGACACATTGTATATTGAAGGAAGCAGCACCAATTATGCAGGATTTACTTTAAACAAGCGCCTGGTTATAATTAGTACAGGCTATTTTTTAACCGGGGCCAACTCAAACGCTGGTTTGCAAGCTGGTAACAGCGCCAATTTTGGCGGCGCCTATATTGTTTTTGATTCTACAGGATCGGGCTCAAAAATTATTGGGCTCGATAATTTTTTTATGGGCATTGGCTCCAATCTTGGGTCAGCCACCGATAATATCACTATTTCCCGCTGTCATTTTACAGGAATCAACACCTATTACAGTCCTACTGCCAATACAAAAATGCTGGGCTGGAAGATAAACAAATGCTATATTACCGGCGCTGTTGGCAATTCAGCCCTTGTGATGGAGGACTGGGAATTCAGAAACAATATTCTTACCAGCCCACTTGAAATGCCTAATACAAATAACAGCAATAACCTTATCCGCAATAACGTATTCCGCAGCACGATCAATCTATACAATGGCTATTTTGCAAATAACATTATTCAAAACACCACTTTCACGGTTGTAAATGTGACCGTAAAGAATAACCTGGCCATTGGAGCGCCGGCCGGCTTTACCCCTTATGTTGGCACTAACGGAAATTTAAATAACCAAACAGATGCAGCCCTTTTCCAGGGTCTCACCGGAAACAGCACGGATGGCCAGTGGCGCCTGAAAGCTGGTACAGCTGCTATCGGCGGGGGGCTTATGGTTGGAGGCATCACTCCCGACTGCGGCGCATTTAATGCACAGGATGGCTATATACTTTCAGGCATTCCAAACATCCCGACCATTTATGAATTAACGGTGCCGGCTTCTATTCCTTCTGGTACAGCTACCATGAACGTAACACTGAGCACCCGCAACAACAATTGATTCCTTGCATGCATTAAACCCTGCCGGCGCAGCAAGCACCGGCAGCGGTTACCGGTGTATGATCATATTGATGACATGTTTTAATATAATGTAAAGCAACGCAACTAAAACGCCTTGCAAACATTAAAACTTACAAGATGAAAAAATCTTTCCTCCTTATACTGCCGTGTATCCTGTACAGCATGATCGCTTTTGCCCAGGACCCAGCTTATCCGTTTGCGCCTGCGGCCCCGCAAAATATTGTAGCAGCAGAATATTTTATTGATAACGACCCGGGATTGGGAAACGGAACATCTGTGCCGGTTTCGCCCGCAGTAAACATCAGTAATTTATCGCCGGTTATAAACGTAAACGGACTTAGTAATGGCGTACACAGGGTTTTTCTGCGTACCCGCAGTGCCGAAGGGCATTGGAGTACTGCAGGCTGGAAAGCTTTTCTATATGATTTTGACCCGGCATATCCAACCGCACCTGCTGCTGCTCAAAATGTGGTGGCAGCGGAATATTTTATTGATAATGATCCCGGAATCGGAAATGCGACTGCTATCAGCATTACCCCGGGTGTTGACGTAACAAATATCCCGGTACCGGTAAATACCACTGGCTTAACCAATGGTGTACACCGTGTTTATATCCGTACAAAAAGCAATGAGGGCAGATGGAGCCTTACCAGTTTAAAGGAATTTATTTATAACGATGATCCCGTTTACCCGGTTTCTCCTGCTGCTGCACAAAATATTGTAGCGGCAGAATATTTTGTTGACAATGATCCGGGTATTGGCGCAGCTACGCCTATCAGCATCACTGCTGCAACCGACATCAGTAACCTGAATGTAACAGTAAATACATCAGGTTTAAGCATTGGCATCCACCGTGTTTATGTACGTACAAAAAGCAATGAAGGCAGGTGGAGCCTCACCAACCTGAAAGATTTTATTGTAAACAATGATCCGGCCTACCCCGTTTCAGCAGCCGCTGCACAAAACATTGTAGCTGCAGAATATTTTATAGACAACGATCCCGGCTTTGGAGCAGCCACTCCTATTTCTTTAAGCGCAGCCACCAATATAAGCGGGCTGGTTGTAACGGCAAATACTGCGGGCCTGGCCAATGGTAACCACCGCATCTATGTACGCACCAAGAGCAATGAAGGCAGATGGAGCCTTACAAATCAACAAGACTTTATTGTGAACGATGACCCTGCTTATCCCGTTTCGCCAGCAGCGGCACAAAATATTATTGCTGCAGAATATTTCATTGATACTGATCCGGGTTTGGGCGCAGCCACGGCCATCAGCATTTCTGCTGCAACCAATATAAGCAACCTGGCCATAACCGTAAATACAACCGGCTTAAGCAATGGCCAGCATACACTCTATGTTCGTACAAAAAGCAATGAAGGCAGATGGAGCCTTACCAACACAAGGAGTTTCTTTACCGACTTGCTGGCCCTGTCTGACAACACATTATCATTTGGCAATGTGCCGGTAACCAGCACTGCTAACAGGAACCTTACCATTACCAACAACAGTGCAGTTTCTCAAACCATCAATTCAGTAACAGTAACAAGTCCTTTTTCTACAAATTTTGCAGGAACAATAACTATCCCTGCCGGAGGCAACCATGTTATGCAGGTAAGCTTTACGCCAACTGCAGTGCAGGCTTTTTCCCAAACTATGCAACTACAAACATCTGCAGGTAATTATGATGTGGTGCTCAATGGCACCGGTATTGACCAGGTTATATCCTGGGCCATCAGTCCGGCAACAGGCAACAATTATGGCAATGTGGCCGTAAGTACCCCATCGAATTTCACTTTCAGTATTTTAAATACAGGAAATGTAAGTGTAACATTAAGTAATGTAAGCTCATCAGACGCTGCTTTTGTACCCACATTTACGGCAGGTACAATTATACCTGCCGGTGGTAATATAAATTTACCTGTTGTATTCACGCCCCCTGCTGTTGGGCCTTTTAATGCACAGATACAAATTATTTCTTCCACTGCCGGTGTTACTGCTGTAACCACCACCGTCAGCGGCAACGCTTATAACCCAGGGGCACCTCCTGTGCTGCAATTTGTTTCGGGCACGCCTTATAATGGAAATACCGGCGTAAACCCTGTTGCGGGCCAAACCGGAAACTATACATACAAGATTCTTTATAAATCTTCCAATAACCGGGCGCCACAAAGCGGGTATCCAAAACTGGGTGTTGACTTAAACGGCGACCAGGATTTTGTTGATATAAACGAAGGGCTTTTTATTATGAGTAAAGAAGGCAGCAGCAATGATTATATTACAGGCGTTGTTTACACGTATACTTTTGTACATAACAACAATACCAGTACAGCCGGTTTCAGGTTCTTTGCGGTGGATGATAACGGGAACACTGCCACAACGGTAGATATCAATTATATTAACGGCCCGTTGATTACCGACCAGCAACTGGACCTGAGAATATTTGCCAATGATATTACATTCAGCAAAAACAACCCGGCCCCGGGTGAAACTTTTACGGTATTTGCCAGGGTAAGTAACAGCACGGCCCTGCCTGCCACTAATATCCCTATTAAATTTTACAGGGATACTATTTTGATTGCCCAAACAACATTAGCCGCCGTAAATGCATTTTCAAATGCCACGGTAAGTCAAACGCTCAATTTTGCAGCCGAGGGTTTTTATCCTATCAAAGTATGGATCGACAGCAGTAATACGCTGGGTGATATCAATCCTTTGAACAATTATGCCATCAGGCCCGTCATTGTAGGTTCACCCATATTGCCGGGCGGCATTAATGTAACCACTACTGCCAGTATGCAGCAATGTCCCCAATTGCGTGTTACCTTCAGCGGTCATGCCCAATATTATGGCAGCAGCATCCCCACATCAGTGGCAGGTGCAGAAGTAACGATCAACACAGGCACACAGCTCATAACGACCACCACCAACAGCAATGGAGATTATTATTATGTACTCACAGGTGTTACCTGCGGCGGCACACTTACTTATACCGTAAGCGTAACCGATTTCACTTTTACAAGCAGCCTTGTAACAGGAAGCGTGGCAACCCCATGCCCCGCACCCAATACCTGCACAGCGCCTCCATTCATGGGTGGAATTACAGCAACCAGCAGTTCAAACCCCTGCTCCTACGTTGCAGGCAGCAGCGGACCCGCTCACCATCACCGTTAAATACCGGGAGCGGAACATTGCTAATTTCTGGAGCAGTTACGACCTGATCTGGAAAGACACGGTTAAAATATTCCATAATGGTACGCTGCTGGAAACATACTATACCAGTGATGATCCCATTTTTGGAAGCCTGGGAACTTTCCCCGGCGATATAAAAACTTTTCCAATAAATGTAAACTTCAGTACGCCCGGCCCGCATGTGATCACCGCAACCTATAAATATGTGTACAACGAAATGCTGCAACTACCAACCTATTTTTATCATGGGCAGTTTATTCCGATGTCGGGTACGGTTTCAAATACCATTAATGTGCAGCCCAACCTGCCCGACCTGACCATTCAAAGTTTTTCGAGCAGCAGTTATACCTCTTTCAATTTTGTAAATGCGAATATTAAATGCGTGAATGCAGGCGCTCATACGGTGAAAGTGTACGATTCTATACCTGGCGGAAGCATTACACTTATTAAAACTGTAAATGTTCCATCTTTGGCAGGAGGTGCAGGATCCAGCATTTTTCACAACGAACCAGGCCTTACAACAGGTACTCATATCATTAAAATCGTAACAGATTCAGAAGCAGCAATAGAAGAAACCGATGAAACAAACAATACAGCTTTGTTCAGTATAACTGTTCCGCCAGCTGAACTCACCGTAGAAAAACTGACGGCATCGCCCACGTCCCTCAGTATAGGGAATACAACCAGGTTTACGGCAGTGGTTAAGAATACGGGAAGAACAACAGGTAGTTTTAATGTAAGGTTTACCGTTGGCGGCATACAGGTAGGCACACTGAAAACAGTGGCAGCGCTTATTGAAAACGGCAGCACAACCGTACTCTCAGATTCTTACACCGTTAGCACTGCAGACAACAGCTGCGGGCCGGTAGTGGAAGCATTTGCCGATGCAGGCAATACGGTTCCCGAAGGCAATGAAAGCAATAACAGCCTTTCAAAAACATTTGGCGCAGACCTGTCTCCCTACCAGCTTTCGGGCGAAGTAGGCTCCGCAGCAAATCCAAAAATAGTGCGGGTCTTCACCTCCAACCAGTTTTTTGCAGCTGTGCGGAATATTGGTATGCGGGATGTTAAAAATGTAACGGTGCGTTTTACGCTCAACAGCAACTGGCTGGCAGCTGATACCATCAGCACTGTTAAGACCGGTGAAATATTTGCGTCTTATGCCTCTTTCACCCACGTATTTACCACAGCCGGTGATTATGTGGTAAGGGTGATTGCAGATACAGCCAATAGCATTTGCGAAAATGATGAAACAAATAACGAAGGGAATTTCCACATTCGTGTGGTGGAAAGTAAGGCCGATTTTGAAGTGCTGTCGCAATATATTTCTCCAAGCAGCCTCAACCCCAACCTTGCACAAAACATCACACTGGTGGGCACAGT
The DNA here is from genome assembly GCA_963754695.1 of uncultured Chitinophagaceae bacterium. Classification (GTDB taxonomy): domain Bacteria; phylum Bacteroidota; class Bacteroidia; order Chitinophagales; family Chitinophagaceae; genus Ferruginibacter. The sequence goes on along the minus strand of CAVWGU010000004.1, from coordinate 485,496 downwards.
GAAAAATATGGGAGGCCAGGCTACAACGGCAAATGTACTCAGGTTCTTTGCCGACAATATTCAAATTGGCAACGATGTGCCCATCAATGCACTGCAACCCGGGCGGGATACTACCGTTGCAGCTACAGCTACCTACTCGTCTATCATTAGTGGTGTGAAAATATTAAAGATCATTGCCGACCCGGCCAATACACTCGTGGAAGAAAGGGAAGACAATAACCAGGCCACCCGGGCCATCATAGTTGGGGATGCCCCTGATATGGCCCGCAGTTATGCAGGCGCCATCAGTTTTAACCCAAGCGGTTTTGTGGCAGGCGACAGTGTGAATGTAAGCTTCATTATTAAAAACAATGGAACACAGGATGGATCTGCCTGGGTTAGATTCTATGTAAAAGACGAAAATTTCGCCACACTGGAAATTGACAGCATGCAGTACTTCCTCGCTTCAGGCGGCACTTTAACAGTTACCCGTAAAATGCTATTCACGTTAGCTAAAGGTTTTGTAACCACCGAAATTGACCGCAGCAACCCAATGGAATTTGACCTGCTGAATAATAAAGACACACTGGAGTTTGACAAAGTGGCCAGGATGAAGGCAAGCCTTGTCATCAACGGTAACCTTGACATGAAGATGGGGGCACCGGCGCAACTACCCGGTTGGATCGGTGGCAAAATTTTACTGGGTGAATATGATCTTACAGTGAATGGCATCGTACTCAACTACGATTCAGCCCATTTCATTGCCAGCAATGGAACCGGTAAACTGAAATTGGTAAACAGCAATGCCGAAAATATTTATCCTGTTGGGCCATCGCTCACGAGTATGAATTTTATGCGGCTGAACAATGCAGGCACGCCCGATAACTTCAGCGTACGGGTGGGAGATTATGTATTGAGGCAGGGAACCACCGGCGATACCATGCAAATAGTAACAGTTGACCGCACCTGGTTCATTGAAGAATCGGTACCGGGCGGAAGCAATGCTACGGTTGAATTCTGGTGGAGCATATCTCATGAACAACCGGGCTTCGACAGGGCAAATTGCCGTACTGCACATTATACCAGTTTTTGGGAATTAGGTGTTACAGGACCAGCCGGCCTTGCCTCAACAGGCCAGTACAGTAAGATACAGGCAAACTACACAAGCTTCTCACCTTTTACTGTTACAAGCGGCACGGATATAACGGTTCCAATAAAACTGCTCACGCTTACTGCCACATCAAAACAAAATGATGTGCTACTGGAATGGCGTACAGCCGATGAAACAAACACATCGCATTTTGACCTGGAATACAGCAATGATGGCTTGCGTTTTGAAAGGATCGCACAAAAGGCTGCGTTTAATACAGCTGGCAACCATCAATACCAGCATATGCATATTGCGCCCGCTGGCAGTACGCTTTACTACCGCATCAGGCAGGTTGACAGAGATGCAAGGTTTGTATACAGCAATATCATTAAACTCAGCAGGAGTAAATTGCCCGTTATTCTTTATCCAAACCCTGCGCATGATTTTGTTCAAATTAAAAATCTAGTGGCGGCTGATGTAAAAGAAATAAGGGTTACGGCGCTTGATGGAAAATTTGCTGCTGTATGGAAAGTAAGCAATCTAATGCAGTTCAATGTATCGGGTTTAGCAGCAGGTATTTATTCGATCAGCATCATCAGATCAGACGGCACTACAGAAGGGGGAAGATTTGTGAAAGATTGACAAGTTAAAACCGGCATCAAAATAATGATGCCGGTTTCTTTTGAAAATTGCAATTAACAAATGCTGAAATATCCCCTTTTTCCACGATTGCCCAGCATTTTGTACCGGGTTATCTTAGTGTTTTCTAATAAAACGCTTAAACACTTTTAATTGAAATACATGAAATCAATATTACTTCCCTGCAGTTTTATGCTCTTGTCGGTTCTTTGTTTCGCCCAACCAGCCAATGATAATTCCTGCGGGGCAATCACACTCCCGGTGGAGAACCTAGGTTGCGAACTCGGAACTTCTTATGATTATACCGGTGCTTCCTGGAGCAGCGGAAGTGGAAATACCTGGTGCGAAAACTTTCAAAACCTGGACGTTTGGTATAAATTCACCATCCCCGCTAATGGCAAAGCAAGGGTTACCGTTGGAGCAACTGACGGCAACAGTTATACTGCCGAAATGTATACCAGCAATACCTGTAACAGCCTTACAATATTCAACAACTTCAACATTGGCTACCCCTGTCTTTACAGCAACAGCAGTACAGAAAACAGCCGGGAGTTTGTTGGCCTTACGCCAGGGGGAGAAGTTTATATAAGGGTGTACCGCAGGTTTTCGAACACTGCCGGTTTTGCAAACGGTTCTGTAAAACTATGTGTAAGCAATAATTACGGCATGGCAGATGAACCTTGCACTGCCGGTTTCTTTCCAGTAGATGCAGCCGATCCGTTGGGGCAGGATTGCACCCCCGTAACATTTTACAGCTGGACCGGTGCCACACTCACACCAGCCATTCCAAATCCGGGCTGCATTGCTCCAATGCCCGGTACAAACGTAAGGGATGTGTGGTTTAAGTTAAGAGTACCCGCTTCGGGTAAATTGAGAGTAAACCACACTTATAATGGTACCGCATTAACTGCATATACCGCAAGCTCCTGCAGCGGGCCCTTCACTGAACTGGGTTGCACATTCTTTGGATTCAACTTTCTTAATCTTACGCCAAACAGTATTGTTTATATGCGTTTATTCCGGTACACGGGTACGAGTTCAGCACTTGCCGATGGCAGCGCAAAGATTTGTGCCGCCGAATCCAACCAGGTGCCTGCGGCAAATAACAGCAGCAATGTGGGAATCGGTATTGATACTCCATTTGCCAAATTAGATGTCGTGGGCAATGGGATATTCAGGGATAAATTAACCACTTTAGGAGATATTGAAACCAGGGGCAACCTCATTGTACAGGGAAATATCCTTTCAAAATATGGAAACACAAAGCTGCCTAACAATACATCGGTAGGTGGGCAACTCACTCTTGACTCATTAGCATTTTCAAACCGTTTGGGTAACCGCCTTTCCCTCTATGGCGGATTAGGAGCCACACCCCAATATGGATTTGGTATTCAAAGCGGGCTGCTACAAATGTATTCGGATGCCGTTAATTCGAATATTGCATTTGGATATGGAAACAGCTATGCCTTTAATGAAAGGGCCCGTGTTATAAATAACGGGGAGGTTTCGTTTCAAACAAGTGGCCGGCTGCAGATAAAAACAGGTTCACAAACAGCAGGGCTTTGGCTGTCGAATGCAGCCAATACTTCCAATACGGCATTCATAGGGCTTTCCAGTGATAACCAGGTAGGCTTTTTTGGTAATACAGGGGCGCTTTTCGGATTAACGATGAATACCACAACAGGAAATGTTGGTATTGGTTTGAATGGTGCTGCAGCACAGGTACCGTTACAATTTTCCAATGCCCTGGGCCTCACAAAAATTTCGCTTTACAGGGGGTCCTATGGTGATGTAGGCATTGGGGTTTACGGTGGCGAGTTGAGGTTGCAGAATGATATACCGAATGGCAAAGTGAGTATGGGTGTATTAGAAGCAACCGGGACTTATACAGAACTTGCAAAAGCCGAACGAAACGGCGCTTTTGCATTCGCCGTCCTTGGCAGCCTTTGGGTAAACGGTACCAGCTACGCCAGTGATGAACGATTCAAACAAAATATTGCCCCTATCAACAACCCGCTTGAAAAATTACTACAGCTCAAGGGAGTGGAATATGAAATGAAAACAGGTGAATTTGCAAAGAACAATTTTCAACAGGGAAGACAGATCGGGTTGCTTGCGCAGAATGTTGAACAGGTAATTCCCGAGGCGGTAAGCGAAAGAGACGGTTACAAAGGAGTGGATTATGCAAAACTGGTGCCCCTCTTAATCGAAGCGGTAAAAGAACAGCAACAGCAGATTGAAGAATTGAAAAAACTAGTCAAAAAACAATAGTTGAATGTGGAAATCAGCCACAGACGGGTAACCTGAAACAGGTATGAATTGCCCCTAAAAATCCCCTTTTTACAGGATGCTCCGGCTTACGCTGTTGATCTAATTTAGCTTCATAAAAGAAATTCTCATGAAAAAAATATTTTTCCTTCTTACAGCCTTAGCCTTTACGGTGAATGCAGATGCTCAATTACTGAAAAAACTAAAAGACAAAGCTGAAAAGGCGATTGAGGGCAAACCAAAACAAAGCAGTAACAGCAGCAACAACAATAATAACAGTGATGCAAAAGAAGACAACCAGTCTTCCGGTTCAAGTAATTCAATGCAAAGTAAAGAACCTTCTGCGCCTCCCTCCAATGGCACCGTGGTTTTTACGCTCGACCATGATGAAATATTGTATTACGATGAAACAGCCATCATGGCAAAGAACAACGCCGTAAACTACCTGTTTGTAGTGGGGAATAAAAAATATGAGTACTTTCTTATTGACAACGGCACCCGCACAGGCCCGTTTAAGGAAGCCCCGCCTATAAAAAGTATGAAATTGAGCGATGACGAATTTGCATCGGCTAACAACAATGATGATGAAAAACTCAATATGGGCGGCGAACAAAAAGACCCGGTTTCGATGCAGTATACAAAAACCATCGGCGGAAAACTGCATATCGCTTTTAATGGAAAAAATTACGGGCCTTATGATTATGTCAGCAAAATGCTGGTTTCACCAGATAAAAAACAATTTTTTGCACTCGTGGTTATGGGTGGAGAAAGCCCCATGATGTATAAAATGGGCATGGGCCAGTATTATATGGTAAACGAAAAAGGGCTGAAGCAAAAAATCGGGGGCGACCTGGGCGTGGGCCTAAAATTTTCTGCCAGTAAAAGTTTTGCGCATTGTATGGCCTCTGTAATGGATAACAAAACGCAGCAGATATATACGGTCACTTCGGCAGGCAAAGCAACAGACGGCACTATGGCCGATCTCTATAGTGGTGAAAAAAATAAAACGATGGTGAGCGACAAGGGAGATATCATCAGCATACCGGCACAAAGCCCTACACAAATACTCGTAAATGGCGATGAAGCAGCACGCTTTTCTGTACCCATAAAAAGCATGGACAGGCTATTCCTGATGCCCGATGTTTCGAAATCTGTATACTACAGCGGCGGCAAACTCCATAAGGCCGATGGAACAACCATCAGCACCAAGGGTATTCTTTATCCCAAAGTTGTGACCGTGAACAACGAAGTTGTGATGTATTATTTCAAGGTCTATCAAAACGAAAGCGGGGCAAAAGATGTTTATCTCTGCAAAACAGTCATATAAGCTATTTTGGGGCATGGGCACCACTTTGCTGCTCTTTGCAGGATTTAGTTCTGCAAAAAGGCAATATAGTGACGCAGATTTTGGAAAAGCATTTCCCGGAAAACTCGCCGCAGCACAATCAAAACTTGAATTATTAAACGAAAAATTTGGCCACTGCAGCAGGTTATGTGCACAAAGCCCGATTTTTTTGCAAAGCCTGGTGCTGCCTGAAGTGATGCGCTATAACAGTTTAAAAGACGGCATTGAAGCAGAAAGCCTCCGCACACTTTACGTGGAGCTGGGAAAAGATTATGCCAATTTTTCCATTGGCATTTTCCAGATGAAACCATCCTTTGCTGAAGAAGTGGAAATAAAAACAAAAGCATTGCTCTCCCCTGCTCTTCAAAAAGAATTGTCGCTCGGTTACGATCTGGCTGCTGAAGAAGAAATCCGTGCAGAAAGGGTACGGCGCCTCCAGGATGAAGACTGGCAGCTGATCTACCTTACGGCCTTCACCTCCCTCTGCAATACTATTTATGCCAATAAAAAATTTGAAACTGAAATAGAAAAATTGCAGTGGTACGCCAGCATTTACAATGCCGGGTTCGACAAAACAGAAGCTTATATATCTAAAAAAATAACAGAAGCCAATTTTTACATGAACCAGGGGATGCCCGAAAAAAAATTCAGGTATGCCGCTATTGCTGCCTGGTATTATCAATTAAAGGATAAAGATTAACCCAATTAAAAATAACATTGCCCCGGATTATTATCCGGGGCAATTGATTAACCGGGCGTCCATTTTATAATCCAGGTGTTTTACCAGGCCGCAAATTCCAGCATTCTTTTGTTTTATTAACCGTTGCTGCATTCATCTTATTCCAGCATCATCTTGCGGGTAAAATTCCCTTCTTTACAAATGATCAATACATAATAAACACCGGAAGGCATTCCTTTCATTTTGATCGGGATCGCCTTTTTACCTTCACTGTTGATGGCCTGTTCCATTACAAGCATTCCGCCCTGGTTGTATATTTTAACTTCAATGATGCTGAGGTTAACCGGTTCAAGGTTGAAAATGCCCTTATTAGGATTGGGTGAAATGGAAATGGATTGTTCTTCCTCTGAAACCATTTCCGGCACGATGGCTGTTACCGGTTTTTGTACAATTTCACCTACGCAATTTCCCAGGTAAGAACCACTGCTCAATTGAACGGCCACTGCATTTTTGCTGATACATATTGTATTTGCATTGGCTGGATTATCCGGTGGCACTTTACAAATACTCACTTTATTATTTCCACAACGCAGATCCACCACATAAACTGTTTTGGAAGCATTTGCGGTACAGCCGTTGTCGTCTGTAACTGTAACTGAATAATGATGCATGCCCACCACTGCCGGACTAACAACAATCGAAGCTGAAGTTTCTCCCGTAGACCATTTATACATATAGTTTCCGCCTGGTACAGGATATCCTCCGCTGCCGTTTGCTGTAAGCGTTAATGAAGACGGGCCGTAACCGATATAAATTGTATTGGCATTGCCACCGGGGCTAACAGCAAATACATCGGGTATGTTAACCTGCACAGGATGATTAATAATAACTGTTGTTGTGCAGGTTCCGGAATTGCCGGCATTGTCTGTAACTGTCCACAAAATTCTGTTCATACCTGGATTAAAAATACCACTTGCATTGGAACCTGTACCATTTCTAACAGTAGCTCCGCTGATGCTGAATGTAATATTTCCAATTCCTGAAATATCGGATGCTGTAATAACAGGAATTGTATAACCATTACCTGCATTAAAGCAGAAAAGCTGAGGTGCTACACATTGAATAACCGGTGGTATGGTATCGGTTACTGTACCGGATACAGGCAGCCATTTTGTTAAGGCACCATCTGTACTAAGGCTGATATTGCCATGGTAATTTCCAGCTGCAAGGGCGGCTGTTAATCGGATATAAATGGTGTCGGTGTTAATTTCTCCTGACAAAGGAGTTAAAGCTAACGCCGAAGTATAGCCGCTACTCATGGTTTGTGATATTTCATAGCCGGCAGGTGCAGTAAGGTGAATATTTTCTGAGAGATTGGTTCCACTAATACTAAAAAATTGTGAAGCAGAAGCAGTTCCTGAAATGGTTGAACAATGAATTTCTGGAGCGGTCATTTTACGAATACAGTTATTGCCGGCATCTGATACAAATATGTTCCCGGCAGAGTCAACGGCTAATCCTGCAAGCCATCCGAATTGAGCCTCTGTACCTATTCCATCCTTGTAACCTCTTACAGTTCCAGCAAATATATCTTCTGACCCGTTAGGTGAAATTCTGTAAATCAGGTTTTTTGTTTGACCGTTCTCTATAGATATGTAAACATAGTCAAACTTATCAACTACAATCCCCTGATGAAAAGTATTATATATATTGGGATGAGTGCTGATAGTAGCTACATACTCAAGCTTATTCATTTTACGTAGGTTAGAATAAAATTGTGTAATAAACAAATTGCCTTGCATATCAAAGGCCAGACCATTTGGCGTAAGAAACTGTGCATCCGTTCCATAGCCATCTTCTGGGAAATCTAAGCCATTTCCTGCAATCGTACTCACGAAACCTGTTGGGGTTATTTTGCGGATTCGCTGGTTATAGGTGTCTGCAACAAATACATTGCCCTCAGCATCTACAGTTACTCCCTGCGGAAAATTAAATTGTGCTGCAGAACCTTCACCATCAGCAAATCCTCCTGTACCATTTCCTGCCAGGGTAGATACAACACCTGCCGGAGTTATTTTTCGAATCCGGTGATTATTCACATCTGCTACATATACATTACCCAAATTATCTACAGCCAATCCATGAGGTCTGTTAAACTGAGCGTTGATCTCTAGGCCATCTGAAAAACCAGGCGAACCATTGCCAGCGAAAGTACTTACGAAACCTTGAGGCGTAATTTTTCTGATACGATGATTCATATTATCAGCCACGTATACATTGCCAAAGGCATCAGCAGCTACACCTGTTGGGTAATTGAATTTTGCTGTGGTACTGATTCCATCTGCAAAACCTGCTTCCCCATTGCCTGCATAAGTACCCACATATATTGGGTCAAATGTAACGGTAGGTTTTGCTTCTACAGAAGGGGTATATTCCCAAAAATCATTCAATGCGCCGGTACTGCTTGAACCCAGCCCCAGGTATCCTTTATTGCCAATGGCAAAGGAAGTGCCTATATGCCTTCCATCGGCTGGCAGGCTTTCACGCTGTATCCAGGAATTGGATGCAGGATCAAATTCCCAAAGATCATTTTGCCCGGTATAATACCAGCCGGCGCCAATGTATCCCTTATTAGCAATAGCAAAAGCAGATGCTGCATATCTTTCAATCCCTGGCAGATCGGCTTTTCTTGTCCAGGTATTTACAGCAGGATCATATTCCCAGAAATCTTTTTTGCGGGTATCGTAATAGTAAAACTCCGGTGCCGATATATCCCTTATTACCAATGCAATACCAACAGCACTGGTACGGCCCTGCTCTGGCACATTTGCTTTGGCGGTCCATTTGCCAGAATCGCCGTAGGCAGGATCAAATTCCCAAAAATCATTGTAATAAGTAGCAAGTACATATGGGCTTACCCGGTAATTACCAGTACCCATATAGCCTTTATTGCCAATGCCAAAACCTACAGCCGTAACTCTTAAGCCGCCTGCAAAATGGGCCACCTCTCTCCAGGTGTTTAACAAAGGATCATATTCCCACATATCTTGTTCTCCAGTTATAACTGGCTACAACGCCGGTACCTGCATAACCCTTATTGCCAATGGCAAAACCGGTTCCATAAGCCCTTATACCTCCACCAAAATCGGCTTTCTGTGTCCACACATTTGTTACAGGGTCAAATTCCCAGAAATCACTTTTTATTGTTATATCATCTGTGCCTGTTCCCACATAACCTTTATCGCCAATGCTGAAATGAATGGTTGCATGCCGGTTGCCCCCTGCAAAATTGGCCATTCTTTCCCAGCTATCTTGCGCCAGCATTCCGCCTCCGATTAAACTGCCTAAAGCGAGCAGTAAAAATTTACGTTTCATAAAAATTTATTTAAGGTGAATAAATGGGGCAGGATTTTCCGCAACCTCATGTCTCTTGTTCCCTTTTTTTCAATATAGGCATTGGAAAATTGTGCATTCAAATTACCTGTCTGCAATTCCCAACTCTTTCATTTCCTGTTGCGTTACTGCTGGGGGCATGATGCCATTTTTAATTTTTGACACTACCAGTAAAGCCACTTTCTCCGCATCTGCTGCAGTACGAAAACCTTTATTTCCTTCCCTGCCGGGAATGGCTGGCTGATGAATCAGCAGTTTCCCATTTTGATAAACATCGTACCCGAAGGTATTATCCAGCCGGGGAACAATGCGCCAGGTTATGGTATCTTTCTGTTGCAGCGAAACTGCATTTTCCATTGTATAAAAAGGGGCGGCATTCAAACCACCGGATATTCCCATAAACAATGCAAAGAGCAGCAGAAAAGGAAAGTTCAACATCCGATCTGTTTTCATTTTATAAAATTTTACAGTGATGAGGAGGATAGAAATGACCCTTTTGGTATTCAATCATTTCATTGCGGCATAAAGTTATCTGGGCGGCCAAACAGGGGCTATGATTACAGGTAGAAGAAAGGATGATTGTGGTCAGTGGAGAAATAAAATCCAGGAATAGGATAAGGTAAACTGAAATAAAAGAGCTGAAAACGGGGCTCCCTGCCTGCATAACGCAGTCTGGCAGGGAGCCCGCCACCTCCCCTTTGGGAAACTGGTGCTCTGTCCCGACCTGCTGTCGGGACCTTGAAATTCTTCTGCTCCTCCGTCGCATGATTTTCTACGGCCAGTGGATCAAAGAAACATTATTTACTCATAACTGCTTTCCAGCAATGAAATGAGCGGGTTATAGGGATCGATCATTTTTGCAGTTAAATAACTTTCCCTGGCTTCCTTTTTTTGGCCAAGTGCTTTTAATACCGAAGCTTTTTGCAGAAAAAGCCGGGCAGCCAGCTGAGGTTCGGGCTGCATGGCCAGGCCGATCGTTATATTTTGTAATGCCAGTTTATACTCTTTTACTTCTTCAAAAACAGATGCTTTCATCAGATAAGCCTCCGGCAAAATGGGTTTGTATTTTAATGCACTGTCGAGGCAGTTGTATTGATCCTGCAAAGCTTTTGTAACGTTAAAATATTTCGCACGGTTGAGCCATATCCACCCTGTATAAGGCGCCTGGTTCAGCGAAATAGTGCTGTACACATCTGCCAGGGCAAGCTCGTTTGCATTGAGATAAGCCAGCCCCAGTTCGCTGTTGATACCTGCATGTTTTGGATAAAGGCGCTGCGCTTTTTTGAGCAGTTCCAGTTTTTTTGCATTACTGGACTGTACCTGCGCTTCAAAGAAAACCCGTTCGGCCATCTGCCCGTCATCTGCTTCATTAAAACTTAAATTGGCCAGTCCCTTTTTATTGGCTGCTTCGTTCCAGCCCCGCTCAACGGCCATGTAACGCTGTTCCCGCAGCGGGTGCGAAGGCGGCCCCTGGTTGGGTTTTAAAAAACTGAAAATAGATTTTGCCTCCTGTTTAGTGGCACCCAGTTTTTGCATGACATACCCCGCAAAGGCATCGGCTTCCAGCTCTTTATCGGGCCGGCTGCCATAGCCGCTCAATGTATGCCCATTAAAATGATGACCCAGTTCATGTGCCACCACACCGGTAATAAACCAGCGGTTGGTCGTTTGCTGAAAACGTTGCAGAAAAAGCCGGTCAAAAATAATGAAGCGGTCGCTTCCCACTTCGTTTTCCAGGCAAACAGCGCTGCAGTTATTGCTGTTGGGCAGGGAGTATAATTTGAATTTGTTTTGCAGGCCAACCACGCTGGCAATCTTTTCTACAATATCGTTCATCCATTTCATTTCTGTAAGTTCGCTCACATTGTCGGCGCTGGCCGGCACATAAGTATCGGAAGTGGTAAAAAAGTTGCACGCAAAACTACGTGGCGGGTTGTAGGGGGTTTCTGTTTTAAAATTGAGCTGGGCAAAGCAACTGTATGCTGCTATGGAAAAAGCGATACTGCAAAAAATACTTTTCATTGTAACTGGTTTTGGATAGGGAAAATACAAAATAATATTTTTAAAATAAAAAACTTTCCTGCCTAAACGCAAGCCGTACATAAGGACGATATTAGGGAACATACTTTCCCTCCCACCAATACCCTCCCCATTATTGAACATTATCAATTATTCATTATCCATTTTCAATTCTCCATTATCCATTATCAATTATCACTGGCATTTTCCCCTTTCCGAAACCCCAACTCCCGCCAATGAACTACCTTTGCAGCCATGAGTAAAAAAGGGAAAGTGCTGATGGCCATGAGCGGCGGTATCGACAGTACCGTGGCGGCGCTGATGCTTCATAACCAGGGTTATGAGGTAGTGGGGATTACCATGAAAACCTGGGATTATGCAGCAAGCGGCGGCACAACCTCCAAAAAAGAGACCGGCTGCTGTAATATAGACAGTTTTAACGATGCCCGCCTGGCAGCCGTACAGCATGGTTTTCCGCATTTTATACTGGATATACGGGAAGAGTTTGGCGATTTTGTGATCGAAAATTTTGTAGACGAATACCTCGCCGGTCGCACGCCCAACCCCTGTGTGATGTGCAATACCCATATTAAATGGCGTGCACTGCTGAAACGTGCCGATGCACTGGGTTGCGATTATATTGCTACCGGGCATTATGCACAAATTCACCAGCATACAAATGGCCGTTTTTTTATAAGCAAGGGCCTGGATGATACCAAGGACCAAAGCTATGTTCTCTGGGGCCTGCAGCAAGACCTGCTCAGCCGCACCCTTTTGCCCCTGGGTACTTATCATAAATCGGCCATCAGGAAAATGGCAGAAGATTTTGGCTATCCCGAACTGGCCAAAAAAAGCGAGAGTTACGAAATATGCTTTGTGCCCGATAACGATTACAGGGGCTTTTTAAAACGCCGCGTTCCCGGGCTTGAGGAAAAAGTTGCTGGCGGTAATTTTGTAGATACACAGGGAAAACTGCTGGGCAAGCACAAAGGCTATCCTTTTTATACGGTGGGCCAGCGCAAAGGCCTCGATATTGCCCTGGGAAAACCCGCTTTTGTAACCCAAATTATCCCCGAAACCAATACCGTGGTACTGGGCGATGAATCGGATCTCAACGGAAGCGAAATGAAGGTAAGCGGCATCAACTGGCTCAAATACGATGGTATTACCGATGGCATGGAAGCCCTTACAAAGATCCGCTACAAGGATAAAGGCGCCCTCAGCAACCTCTATACATACGAAAAAGGGGTGAATGTGCGTTTTTATGAACAGGTAAAGGGCATTGCCCCGGGGCAGAGTGCTGTCTTTTATGAAGGCAACGATGTGGTGGGCGGCGGTGTCATACAACGGAATCTCTAACATATATTCCAGGAATTAACCGATTTTCCCAGGAAAGTCCAGCGTTTTAACCGCCTTAATGCAGTTCGTTCAATTCGTGTAATTCGTGTTAAAAATTCGTGTCCCAGATTCGTGTCTCAAAAAAAAAGTATCTTAACATCATGAATAAACTTGTAACCCTCTGTTTTGCCGCTGTACTGGCTGCTTCGCTGTTCAGCTGCAAAAAATCAACCGAAGAATTATCAACAGCTTCTATAGAAGATTATGCCCCTTACCAGGTGGGCAAGTATATTGTGTACCGCCTTGACTCCACGGTATTGACCAATTTTGGAACAAACTTCGTGGTGCGCAGCTATGAGGTAAAATTTGAAGTGGATGCCCAAATAACCGATAACCTGGGAAGGCCCGCTTACCGCATTTTCCGTTATATACGCAATACGCCGGCACAGGCCTGGCAGGCGGACAATACATTTACCGCCATCAATACAGGCACCGGTCTTGAGTTTATAGAGAACAACCTGCGTTATGTAAAACTCAGGCAGCCCATCAGGGATAACTATTCCTGGAAAGGCAATACCTATATTGATACACGTTCGGCCAATTCTGAATTTAAATACCTCGACAGCTGGGATTATTTTTATGAAAATGTGAACCAAGCCGCCACTGTTGGCAGCATCAACCTCGATTCCACCATTACCATTAACCAGCGGGAAGATTCATTGGGTGTACCCATCATACCCGAAACACAATATGCCGAAAAAAATATTTCAAAAGAGATCTATGCCAAGCATATTGGAATGGTGTACCGCAATTTTCTGCATTGGGAATTTCAGCGAATCTACAACCAGGGAAATGGAGGATATATTGGGTATGGGGTTACTTATACGATGATTGAACACAATTAGATTTTAGATTTAATATTTAAGATTTAATATTTTGGAAGAACTTCCTGGCTGAAGTTTACACAATAAAAGAAAAGAATTAGCTCCCTCAAATAGGTCCTCAATATTAAATATTCAATCTCAAATATTAAATAATTCAGGGAGAATCCCCCGGCTGAAATTTGCACAAAAAAAGAAAAGAATTTGCCCCCGCAAAAACTCCCCAATCTTCAATCTTCAATCTCAAATATTAAATAATTCTGGGAGAACGCCCCGGATAAAATTTGCACAAAAAAAGAAAAGAATTTGCCCCCGCAAAAACTCCCCAATCTTCTATCTTCAATCTTCAATCTCAAATATTAAATAATTCAGATAGAACCTCCCCGGCTGTAATTTCCACAATAAAAGAAAAGAATTTGCACCCGCAAAAACTCCCCAATCTTCAATCTTCAATCTTAAATATTAAATAATTTTGGGAGAACGCCCCGGCTGAAATTTGCACAAAAAAAGAAAAGAATTTGCCCCCGCAAAAACTCCCCAATCTTAAATCTTCAATCTTAAATATTAAATAATTCAGGAAGAATCTCCTGGCTGAAATTTGCACAAAAAAAGAAAAGAATTTGCCTCCGCAAAAAACTCCCCAATCTTCAATCTTCAATCTAAAATATTAAATAATTCTGGAAGAACGCCCTGGCTGAAATTTTCATAATAAACGAAAAGAATTTGCACCCGCAAAAACTCCCCAATTTAAATCATTCAATCTAAAATATTAAATAGCCTACGTGTATTTAACCGGGTTGCGCTTTGCATTAAAGATAGAACGCTTCACATTCATCCAAAACGCTATAAAAAGATAGATAAGCACCGGTGAGCCTGCCGTAATGAAGGAGAGATAGATAAAATACTTGCGGATGGTTTCGGTGGCAATGCCCAGTTTTTGGCCAATAGCGCTGCAAACGCCAAATACATGCCACTCCACAAAACGTTTCAAACTGTTCATAATACCAAAATTGCTTGTACAAAGGAAAAAAGAAAAATCCATATCTCAAAATTACACTGTCAGGCAGTTTATAGATAGCTGTACCACAAAGTTTCACAAAGATCAGACAAAGCGCCACAAAGGTTTAATAAGAAAATAACCCACTGCACTACCTCCTGATCTTCTCCATTCGTGTAATTCGTGTAATTCGTGTAATTCGTGTCTAAAAATTCGTGTTCCCCTGTAATTCGTGCCAAAAAATTCGTGTTCCCCTGTAATTCGTGTCTAAAAATTCGTGTTTCTCCCATTTTAATTAAATTTGCACCCATCCGGCAGGCCGGTTCATTTCTTCACTATTCAAAATCAATAGCATGGCTTTCGACTTAGACATGATCAAAAAGCTGTATTCCAATTTCCCGGCAAGGGTGGAGGCAGCACGCAAGGCAGTGGGTAAACCCCTGAGCCTCACCGAAAAAATATTATATGCCCACCTCTGGAACGGCGCCGCCACCCAGGCTTTTGAGCGGGGCAATTCTTATGTAGATTTTGCACCCGACCGCGTGGCCATGCAGGATGCCACCGCACAAATGGCCCTGCTCCAGTTTATGCAGAGCGGCCGTGCTAAAGTAGCCGTGCCCAGCTACCGTTCACTGCGATCACCTCATTGAAGCAAAAGATAACAGCAAGACCGACCTGGCACGTGCCGTAAACGAAAGCAGCGAAGTGTACGATTTCCTGGCATCGGTTTCAGATAAATATGGTATCGGCTTTTGGAAACCCGGCGCCGGTATCATTCACCAGGTGGTGCTCGAAAATTATGCATTCCCCGGTGGTATGATGATTGGTACCGACAGCCATACCGTAAACGCCGGCGGCCTGGGCATGATCGCCATTGGCGTAGGCGGTGCCGATGCCTGCGATGTAATGGCCGGGCTTCCCTGGGAACTCAAAATGCCCAAACTCATTGGCGTAAAACTAACCGGCAAACTCAATGGATGGACATCGCCCAAGGATGTGATCCTCAAAGTAGCCGGCATACTCACCGTAAAAGGCGGTACCGGCGCCGTGGTGGAATATTTTGGCGAAGGCGCCACCAGCATGAGTTGCACCGGCAAAGGAACCATTTGTAATATGGGTGCCGAAATTGGCGCCACCACTTCTACTTTTGGGTACGACGACAGCATGAAGCGCTACCTCAGTAGCACCGGCCGTGCCGAAATTGCTGCACTGGCCGATGGCATCAAAGAACATCTCACCGGCGATGCAGATGTGTATGCCAACCCCGAAAAATATTTCGACCAGGTAATTGAGATCAACCTAAGCGAACTGGAGCCGCATTTGAACGGACCCTTTACACCCGATTTGGCCACGCCTATTTCAAAAATGAAAGAAGCCGCTGCTGCCAATGGCTGGCCCACCAAAATTGAAGTGGGGCTGATTGGCTCCTGCACCAATTCTTCTTACGAAGACATCAGCCGTGCCGAAAGCCTGGCCAAACAGGTGGCTGCAAAAGGATTGAAATTACAATCAGAATTTACCATTACGCCCGGCAGCGAGCAGGTGCGTTATACCATTGAGCGGGATGGATTCTTAGATACGTTTGGAAAAATTGGCGCCACGGTTTTTGCCAATGCCTGCGGCCCCTGCATTGGTATGTGGGCAAGGGTGGGCGCCGAAAAAGCAGAGAAGAATACCATTGTGCATAGCTTTAACCGCAATTTTGCCAAGCGTGCCGATGGCAACCCCAATACCTATGCCTTTGTGGGAAGCCCCGAAATAGTGACGGCCATGGCCATTGCCGGCTCGACTTAATTTTAACCCGCTTACCGATACACTCACCAACGATAAAGGCGAACAGGTAAAACTCGATCCGCCCATGGGCCATGAACTGCCGCCCAAAGGTTTTGCCGTGGAAGATGCCGGCTACCAGGCCCCTGCAGAAGATGGCAGCAAGGTAGAAGTAAAAGTATCGCCCACGAGCAAGCGTTTGCAATTGCTCGATCCCTTTGCCGCCTGGGAAGGTATTGATCTGAAAGGATTGAAATTACTGATCAAGGCAAAAGGAAAATGCACCACCGATCATATCAGTATGGCAGGGCCCTGGTTAAAGTTCCGCGGGCATCTGGATAATATCAGCAATAATATGCTCATTGGCGCTATAAACTTTTTTAATGAAAAAACCGACAGTGTAAAGAACCAACTCACCGGCGAATACGGAACGGTGCCCAATACGCAGCGTGCCTACAAAGCCGCAGGCATTGGCAGCATTGTGGTGGGCGACGAAAACTATGGCGAAGGCAGCAGCCGGGAACATGCCGCTATGGAACCGCGGCACCTGGGTGTGCGTGCCGTGCTGGTAAAAAGTTTTGCCCGCATACACGAAACCAATCTGAAAAAGCAGGGCATGCTGGCCCTCACTTTTGCCAATAAAGAAGATTACGATAAGATACTGGAAGACGACAGCATTGATATTGAAGGTTTACTAAGCTTTGCGCCCGGCAAGCCCTTACAGCTTGTACTCAACCATGCCGACGGCAGCAACGAAACCATACAGGTAAACCATACCTATAACGAACAGCAGATAGAATGGTTCAAAGCCGGAGCTGCGTTGAATATTATTAGGAGGGATTTTGCGGCAGGAAGTAAATAGATTTTGCAAAATTATATTTTACTATCCTGACTTAAGGCCGGAATTTATTAATTTGGAATTTCTATTTTAGTTCTGCAGAACTTTGCTGTGCGTGTCCCGCATATTAATGGGGGTCTCCGCCTTGGTTCGTGTCTTCACGAACCATTTTTAATACAATCAAGACGCCGGTTTCGTGAAGACAGGAAAGTATATACGTGTTAGATCACGGGAGGCGTAAAAAAATTAGTTTTGGCTGTCGAGTATATAAAGGACGCCACCAATCTCTTGTTGGCAATTTTCTATTGGCGGGGTTGGTAATATTATATTATGAAGTGTTGAGAATTGCGTTTGTTTTACATTCTGATACGCTTCGTTCAGGCTTAATGTAGCATCTTTATAAAATTCATATACATCTTCTTTACTTTTTATTTCATTCGGTGGTATTTCATATACAGATTGTGCAGATAAAACTTCATACTCTTTTTTGGCATATACATCAATAAGAATATACTGCATGGTTATTGTTTCCGCCGCCGCAGGGTGTGTCACGAATGAGAAGTTAGGGATAACTTTTCAATGCTGTACAAAAGATGATGGTAGGCCCATCGCACAAGCATTGCAGAATGTTGTGCAAACCACCAGCAGGTGCTGTAGTCAAAAGCTATGGTGCTGAACGTGCTGGTAAAGATGTTGTACAAACAGCATCAGGTAGGTATAAAGAAGCTGAACGGAAGTGAACTGTCCGAAGAAGTGTCGAAACGGCTCCTCGTATTGCAAAAGCCAAGGTTTCCTCGACCGAGGCGACAGACTGCAGCGGATAATCTGCTTACTGGCTGCAGGCATACCGGCATTAAGGCGGCAGCAGCTTTATACAGGCTTTTGTACGGAACGTGAGAGGCTTCCCTTTTGATGTGCCAAAAGCTTTGCAGGAATGTTTTTTTAGAACAGACTGTTCAGCAAATGCTTTACGGTTCAAACTGCAACTCAATTCTGCTTCAGGCAGAAGATGCAAAAGGAAGCGTCGGACGAAGCCATAGTAGCGATGAAGTTTCTGTAATGGAAATGGAGCAAAGGGCTTCGGTTATCCAGTCTTAATATTTTAGAACAACCATTTAAAAGATGGGAGGATTGTAAAAGAAAATGACAAAGTCATTACCAATTAGTAAGCGGATGGTTTACAACAGCTATCTGAAAGTTGCCGACAAAGATGGGAGTGCAGGAATAGACAGGCAGAGCATTGAAATGTTCAATGAAAACCTGAAAGATAACCTGTATAAAATTTGGAATCGGATGACATCGGGCAGTTATTTTCCGCCACCGGTACGAACGGTATTTATTCCCAAGAAACAAGGAGGTTGCCGTCCATTAGGAATCCCCACTGTAAGCGACCGTATTGCGCAGGGAGTTGCAAAAGATTATTTGGAGCCTATTTTAGAACCCATCTTCCATCCAAGTTCATTTGGGTACAGGCCGGGCAGGAGTGCGCATGATGCACTTGGCCAGTGCCATACCAATTGCAGGAGATATAGCTGGGTGATAGATGTAGATATAAAAGGGTTCTTTGATAATCTGGATCATGAGATATTGCTCGAACTGTTACAAAAGCATATACAGGAAAAATGGATAATGCTTTATTCAGAAAGATGGTTGAAATCTTTAGTAGAGCAGCCGGACGGTACATTTGCAAAGCGGGAAAAAGGCACACCTCAAGGAGGCGTTATAAGTCCACTGTTTGCAAATCTATACCTGCATCATGGGTTCGATGCATGGATGGAAGAACACTACAATCAAAATCCTTTTGAACGTTATGCAGATGATATAGTAATACACTGTAAAAGCGAAGAGGAGGCTAATTTGGTGCTGAAAGCCCTGCGGGAGCGAATGAGCCTTTATGGCCTGGAACTGCATGCTGAGAAAACAAAAGTTGTGTACTGCAAGAATTATCAGCGTAATGAAAAGCACGAACACAATAGTTTTACATTTCTAAGCTATAGCTTTGAACCCCGCACGATAAAGGATAAGTACGGCCGGCAGCAACGGTTGCTGGTCTTTAGCGGGGCAATAAGTCAGGCGGCAAAATCGGCCATAAGGAAACAGCTGAAAGGGTTACTGTCAACAACCTGGAGTAACCAAACATTGGAGTGGTTTGCGAGGAAACTTAATCCCAAGATAAGGGGATGGTTAAATTACTATACAAAGTTTCATAAGCATAAAGCCTATGTAGTGTTCTATTATCTCAATGAACTCGTACGCAAATGGATAAAGAACAAGTATAAGATAAAGGGAAAGACGTGGGTATTTGATAAATACAAAGCCATACAAGCTTCCACTCCTGAACTTTTCTACCATTGGCGTTTAGGAATAAAATCATGACCGGATAACAAGAGCCGTATGAATCGAGAGGTTCAAGTACGGTTCTGTGAGAAGCTTGGGCTGAAATGCCCTTGCTTACTCGACTGTTCCCCTGCGCAGACCGCCGCCTGTGTCTCCTGACCAGCGGCAGCCAAGCCCATTAAAGCATTCCGCACACTGGCAGTTGTGCATCAAAAGCTATGTGCTTTTCCGCCTTGGTTCGTGTCTTCACGAACCATTTTTAATACAATCAAGACGCCGGTTTCGTGAAGACAGGATAGTATATACGTGTTAGATCACGGGAGGCGTAAAAAAATTAGTTTTGGCTGTCGAGTATATAAAGGACGCCACCAATCTCTTGTTGGCAATTTTCTATTGGCGGGGTTGGTAATATTATATTATGAAGTGTTGGGAATTGCGTTTGTTTTACATTCTGATACGCTTCGTTCAGGCCTAATGTAGCATCTTTATAAAATTCATATACATCTTCTTTACTTTTTATTTCATTCGGTGGTATTTCATATACAGATTGTGCAGATAAAACTTCATACTCTTTTTTGGCATATACATCAATAAGAATATACTGCATGGTTATTGTTTCCGCCGCCGCAGGTGTTCCCCTGCGCAGACCGCCGCCTGTGTCTCCTGACCAGCGGCAGCCGAGCCCATTAAAGCATTCCGCACACTGGCAGTTGTGCATCAAAAGCTATGTGCTTTTATTGTTTTACTAATCTTGTCTTATCAATACGACACACCGTTTATGTAAAATTTATTTTTTTATAATATTTTAATACTTTAGATTGCAGTTGTAATTAATCCTCCTTTCGCATTCCTCTTCTTATTTCTCCAGGGAATGTTAGCTCTATAAGTACCAAATGAAAATGTTCTACTAACTACAACCACCTTCACTTCAAGCATCAGAAAGAGTATAAGACTTACTTACTGTAAATGGTATGTACTGATTGTATTTCATACTGGTAAGGCAGAATGCTGTTGGGAAGGGACTGCCAAAAATTTGTTTGAAAATAAATTGAAGTATATGCGCTGTAAGCTATATGGCATTAAGTATAGTTTAATACTCAACTTATTTTGTTAATATTAAATACAAAAATATTGCTGATATAAAATATTTTAAATGCATAATGTCAAGCATTTGACTTTTTAGCTTAATAGAAAATTGATATTTCCTTATAATATAGTTGATATAAGTATTAGATGCAATTTGACGAGGTACCAGACTTTCTCCTTTGTTTTTCAGATAACGAACAATTAAAAACGTTAAAAATAAATGCATATGGCAACACTCAAACTCAAATCAATTACCTGCTTAGACACAGCAGAAACCGGCGCTGATGAATTATATGTAACCTTTAACGGAACAAAGCGATCATTGCCTAACATGACTCAGGGTCAAACAAAAGTCCTTAATGATGAATTTACATTCGAGGGATCGGAGACGCTTAGTTTGTATGAGAATGACGGGGATCATTGGTACGATCGTGATGACTTCATCGCCAAACATACAATCGCCGAATCGTCAGGTGACATAACGCTTGATTTTAAAGGGGCCAGTGGCAATGCAATAGATGCTCGCTACACAATAAGTGCAAGTGTGAATGCCAGCCAGACACCAACAACTGCATTACTCCGTCTTAAATCAATTACCTGTGTAGAAACTGCAGAATCCTTCACTGATGAGTTATATGTAACATTTAATGGAACAAAAACATATTTACCTAATATGACGCCAGGTCAAACAAAGATACTTAACAATGAATTTCTATTCGATATAACATCGGTTCTGAGTTTGTTTGAAAATGACGGAGATCATTGGTACGATCGGGATGACTTCATCGCTAAACAGACGATCACCAAAACGCCGGCTGAAAGAACACTCGAGTTCAAAGCGACAAGTGGCAATGGTGCACCCGGGCATTATGAAATAGGTGTAAGTATAAGTGCAGTTTCCTGACTCGTCATCTCGTTCCGGCTGTGCTGTGGAGGCCTTTCGCCTTAGTTGTGAGTTATAATACAATCAAAGGAGTTTTCAATAATAAAAGCGTGTAAGTTCATAACCGTTGGCTCTTCTTTAGATATAAATGCAATAAGGAAATAACTAAAAAAACAAATTAGATGCCTGCGGGATTGAAGACTACTTGAATGACATGGAACAGCACAAGAAATATATAACGCTCTGATAAATGACTGCATCTAACAAAAGTATTAGCAAAAGCTGGGCACAGGGAAGATCAATCAACTGTAAATCACTACTGTACTGTATCTGGGCTTGACAAGCATCAAATTCCCAGCCTTCGCCAATACTCAGCCGATATGCGAAAACAGTAGCGTATTTAATAAATTCATTTCAACTAATTGCATTCATCGATACAGCATGAAGAACTCCGGGCTTAAATTGAAGGGCTACATCAAACTTTTAAAACAGAAAAACCGGAAAATGGCATGTTAAAATCCGATAGCAATAATTACTCACAATAAAAATTAATATTATGCCAACCGTTACACTAACTATTACCGTTTCGCCAATTCGCTCTGATTATAGAGTTATCAATATTCTCGGCGAAGGATTTATAGGCTCTAACAATAAGTCAGTAGGAGCCAGAATGAGAGGTCAGGACACATGGTTTGATGATAAATTGTTTCCGATACCCTCCATCGGTAACCGTGTCACTGGTTCTGAGTTTTATATAGGATACACAGTACATCAAAGTCGCTTGAATGAAGATTGGGGGCAAGATGAAATTTATGCGGTTGTGGAAGTTGAAGATGCTGGCACTTACAACACAAACGTTGTAAAAGGCTATTACTAATTTGTTGTACTATTAAATAAAATATGTTGTTAACGTTTCCTTGTCCGCCGCAGCAGGTATTCCCCTGCTCAGGCCGCCGCCTGTATCTCCCGCCGTGCCAGCACGCAGTAGGTGGACCAGCGGCAGCCGAGCCCATTAAAGCATTCCGCACACTGGCTGTTATGCATCAAAAGCTATGTGCAGTTTTTATTTTGCTAAGCTTGACGTATTAATACGACAGTCCGTTTATGTAAAAATTTTCCCCACTGGCGCAAGTCTTCCGCAGGATGACTTGATGCCGCTTAGTCCGGCCCCAATTGCATTGGGGATTTGAAAGACCGGTATTGGTTTTCAAATCCTTTTACTTTTTATGCTCCCAAGGCGGTCTGCCTCGTGTTCAATCCAAAAAACTGCCGCTCCTTCGGAGCTTATAAACCTGCATGCCCATTGTCTTTAAAACTATTGCCCCTTCGGGGCTTTGCACATCCGCCGCTGCAGTTGTCCTCATCTGGCGCAAGTCTTCCGCAGGATGACTTGATGCCCCTTAGTCCAGCCCCAATTGCATTGGGGATTTGAAAGACCGCTATTGGTTTTTCAAATCCTTTTACTTTTTATGCTACCAAGGCGGTCTGCCTCGTGTTCAATCCAAAAAACTACCGCTTCTTCGGAGCTTAAAAACCTGCATGCCCATTGTCCGCCGCTGCAGGTGTTCCCCAGCGCAGGCCGCCGCCTGTGTCTCCAGACCAGCGGCAGCCGAGCCTGTTACAGTGTTCCACACAATGGCAGCTATACTTCAAAGCTATCTGCTGTTTTTGTCTTGCTAACCTACTCGTATTAATACGACAAATCGTTTATGTAAAATTTATTTTTTATATTGTATTAATAATTTAGATTGCAGTTGTAATTAATCCTCCTTACGCATTCCTCTTATTATTTCTCCAGGGAATGTTAGTTCTACAAGTACCAAATGAAAATGTTCTACTAACTACAACCACCTTCACTTCAAGCATCAGAAAGAGTAAAAGACTTACTTACTCTAAATGGTATGTACTAAATGTATTTCATTCTGGTAAGGCAGGATGCTATTGGGAAGGGACTGCCAAATATTTGTTTGAAACCAACGATATTAAGTAACAAAATATAATACAGGGGTGCCGAAAACTGAATAGAGTAGGCAAAAAATAAAATTTTATGAGACCTAACTTAAATGTAAAATTCGAATTTGACCGGCTAGTTTGTAACGACGAAGCTGATGGCTGGGGTGATGCTGAGCCTTATATGTGGACAATATTTTTTAAAATTGATGGCACCACCTGCCGTTTAAATGATTCACTAATGCTGGAAGGCACTGCAACCGTATTTACAACACCCGGCAGTCATGGTAATTTAAATAATACCGATGTAGATGCCGGTGATTCTATACCAGTTCCAAGTGCAATTGGGTTTAATAATATGATACTTGTACCCATGCCGGTTCCGGATTTTGTAAAGGAATCAGGAACGGATGATGTTACAGCTATTGCCGGGTGCATATTGGTATTAATAGAGGAAGACAATGTAACAGACGACGGTGCAGAGTCAGGGCATCGGGCTTTGAATTCGGCTGTAGAAGATGCTTTGAACAGCCTTATTCCAACGCTTGGCGTCACCAACCAGGAGATATCGGATGAAGATATAAATAGGTTGATAGATAATGTTCAATCACGTATTGTAGATGCTGTTAAAAATCAACAAGGCTTCTTTGAAAATTTATGGAGCTGGCTTAATTCAGATGATACCATCGGAACTAAGGTATGGAAGTTTTCGGGTGATGAATTGTTAAGTAATAATCCAACTGCATTACAGCAGCGCTGGCAAAAAGTCTGGCAACCATTACCACCAGGCCATCCCATCGGCTTACCCGGATACTGGGTAAACCATGGGGACTGGGAATTATTTGGTAGTATCAATACGGAGGCAATTCCTGTATGCCCTGCAGATGTTGTAAAAGAAAAAGCTGATACGCTTATTAGCGCCCCTTCCAGTCTAAAAAACATGCAGGCGATGTATAACTTTAGAGATATGGAGATGAAAAAAAATGAAGGACTTAATACGTGGTGGCAGTTAGCCAAAAGAAACAGTTCTTACCTGAAGTCAGCTTTAAATAACAAGGAAGTTTCAGAGGAAGCTATAACTCTATTCAAGAATGTTTCAGACATTTTAAATAATAGAAACCAGGCATTGAGTGATTTACATTTTAATTCTGCAATAAAAATTTTAACTCATATAACAACACTTAATACAAAAGACCGCCAATCAAGAAAAGACATTAAGCGATCAATTGATGCCCTGCACATGCTTCGTGGAAAAACTCCTAACGAAATATTTGAATTTTTGGGTAAGGTAAAGCCGGCCCGTTATCCATCAGTAAAAGATCTTGGGGGTAATATAAAATTGAAAAACAAGTAACAGGAAGAAAACTAATGTAACCAAAAACTACAGCCATCAGGCTGTTTGGCAATATGGCGTGACGGCGAATATATTCACAGCTTTTTGTTCGCTGCTCAGCTTCGGTTTCGGCAGACGAATAACGTGGAGCAACAGAATAAACAATGAGCTTTAGTATCTTTATTCAGCAGCGGCACCGGGCAGACGGAACACAGAATACCGCGACATCGCCAATGCTTTACCGTAGGCAAGTTGGCCCCTTGACCGTAGACAACTAACTCAAACTTCAAAAATCGATATATGAAAAATGATGTCACTCTTGGTGTTTATAGAATACAAGATATTCCTTATGAAGGAATGCCGAAAGATTTTCCGCGACTTGTAGAACTTCATAATTTAAGAGGTGAGGCTTTGCATGATGTTTTTGACATGCAACAAATAACAGAAGTGATTAGTTGGGGAAACACAGACGATACAACTTCTCACGAATATGTGGAGATTTTACTGAGTGCGATTAGCGCTTCTGTAATTCAGCCTCTTTTGATTCAAGGTTTAAAAGAACTTGGTAAGAAATTAGCAGAAAAAGCAATTGATGAAACCACTTCTGAATTTGTAAAATGGATTATCTCAAAATTGATCAAAAAGCAAAAAGATCAAAAAATATTGGACTTTAATATCAAACTAAAAGATGGAACATTTCTTAGAATTGATCCGCCTCAAGGAAAGTCTGACGTGACCATTCATTTCAACGATGGTGAAGTGACATCAATAAAATACAAGTTCGACAAAAAATAAACCTCCGCCGCCGCAGGTGTTCCCCGGCGGATGCCGCCGCCTGTGTCTCCCGCCGTGTTAGCACGCTGTAGGTGGCCCAGCGGTAACAAAGTTTATTCATGCATTCAGCACTGTGGCAGTAATGCTTCACAGCTATGTGCTGTTTTTATATTTTTAAAACAACAATATGAAAAATTTAATTAATCCTCTTTCCGTTATGCTCGTTGTATTAACGTTCGTTAGTTGCGTAAAAACAAATGTAACACGAACATCCGAAAACATTCCTTTTGCCTCTGCATCCGAGATAAAAGACTGGGAGACTACAAGTAAAACTTTGCTGGGAATAAAGGCACTTGATCCTGTAAAAGGTAAACTTAGCACCATGGAGCAACATAAAGATTGGACTACGGATATTTTTGGAGGTGTACCATTTTACAAGCCAATTTTTAATGCGTTGTCTGATACAAAACAAAATGTAGGTGGAACGCTAAATCGGTATCACTCACATGCAGAAGATAATAATTCTAATGATATCAATTTATGGATGGTTCTGTTTGATGAATATCTTCAATATTATAATATGGTTAAGTTCAACAAAAATGATAAGTGGTTATATCCAACGAAACTTCTCGGACAAGAACTACGCTGTGGTGAGTATGATAAAAATGTCCCATTTTTATTAGGTGAAATTGCCGTGCCAAATGAGTTCCTGGATAATAATTTCTTTTTTCCACGGGCTGACAATGTGTATTGCGAAAGCGGTATTTATTTACATAAATTAGATACTTTTGGTATGTATGGTGTAGTAACAACAGATCGTCACCATGGTAATGTTCCTGAAGTACATCCTGCTCAGCAATTTTGGTTCAAAGACAAAACTATAACTACAAACAAAAAAAACGGATATTGGTTGTTTTTTGTCCAGGATGCATCAGATCGCTTTGTAGACTGGATAGGTTCACCACTTTATGGGCAATATAAAATTGCATTCAGGATGAATCCGGATAAAGTAAAACCAAATTTTACTACACTCACAATGGATATTTCACTTGGCTTAAAGGAAGATATGGTAACACATAGGTTTGCTGACCAAAGAGCAGATTGTGATAATGGCAGAACGCATTCATTAATTGTTGATGGCAAAAAAATTCTTACTGTAAATGAATCGGGATATGATGATGATGATTTGGGAATCCAATTTGTTGAATTGAGAAAACTGCAAGACGGCACAATCCAGGGTTATGTTCAAGTTTCAATGGTGATAGGGGATTACGAAACTAATGCGTTTGGCCTTGGTATATTACATTTGATTATTCAAAAGCCAAGAAGTATGCTCGTGAATGAAGAAGATTTCCCTAAAAAAGTGCAATAAAATATTGGTTAATCTGGTGCTTCATTTCCGCCGCTGCAGGTGTTCCACAGCGCAGGCCGCTGCCTGTGTCTCCAGCCCTGCCATCACCACCACTGGCGCAGATATGCAGCCAAGCTTATGTATCTGTGCCCTAACCCATTTCCGCCGTCGCAACTATTCCCCTGCACATCTCACAAAAACTGCCGCTCCTTCGGAGCTTAACAACTTACTTTCTCATTTTCTTTAAAACTATTGCCCCTTCGGGGCTCCTACACGTTTATTCATGTATGCAGCCAGGCATATCTGCGCATGCGTATATCTACCTTCAATAGCTTCTACAGCCCCGGCCTCTTTATCCTCAACAACTGGCCATTCTTTTTCAGCAGGTGCCCTTCCTTATGATTGAATCCGCGTACATCATCATAGATACAGGGAATAACAAGTTTTCCGCTTTCATCGGCAAAACCAAATTTGCCTACTTTTTTAACTTCAATGAGCCCATCTGGTTCCCAGGCATGGTTGATGTACTCGAAGTCAAAAGCTGTTACAGCCTTTCCAAGCGAATCAATAAACCCATACATGTTATCAACCTTAACGGCAGCAATGGATCTTCCAAAATCACGGGCCTCCGAAAATTGAACCGGTATCATTTCCCTTGCCAGCGTATCGGCATAACCCCATTTTCCATGGAGGCTTACAGGTATCAGCCCTTTTGTAAATTGCCTTCCCATAGCCTGGTACCGGAGGGGAACCACTACCCTGCCGCTGCTGTTGAGCATACCGGTTAAGCCGTTTTTTGTAACAGTCACCCTGCCCTCACGCATCCAGCCAATATCATCATAAATGGGTTCCGCAATAATATTTTTCCCGGCAGTCATCCAGCCCCATTTCCCATTTTTTTTAAAAGTGATGTGACCCGGGATACTGTTTGCACTCAGGGCTTCATATTCGCAGGGCAGCACCGTTTCAAAACTTTGGTCATCTATTAACCCAACATGATATTCAGCTGTTGGGTGCTTTCTAACCTCTTTTTGAACCATGATGTACAAATCGCCCCCGGCGCCGGATTCGTGCACCTGGTCATACATGCAGGGAACCACTTCCACCCCATCGTTTCGGAGGATGCCCCATTTGCCCATGCGCTTCACCACCGCATACTCGGGCCGGCATTTATTGGCAGAATATTTTTTAAAAAGGCAATGGCCAGATTCATAAATAAACGGGATCACAATTTTTCCATTTTGATCCAGCACACCCTTCAAGGTACCCCGTTCGGCAAAACGAAATGGTTGCCCATCCATCCTGGTATCTCTCCAGGTAGGTTCCCTGTCAATTTTATAATAAAGCTTTTCGCATCCGCTGCTCACCTCTTCTCCCTTTTCATTGATGCAGAACCTTCTTCCATTGAGATGCACTACCGCCAGGCTATTTTCAAAAGGCATTGCATCATCAAAACGGCAGGGAATCTGTTCTTTGCCACTGGCATTCACATAGCCCCATTTGCCATCGCGGCAAACCGCAGAAAGGCCATTGCGGAAATAGGCCGTGGCATAAGCATAAACAGCAGGCGTAGTGATGCGCAACCTGCTGTCGGCAAAACCGACTTTATCGTTTAAGCGATAGAGTGTGAGCGGCCTTGCCTCCGACTCCCCCAGTTCATACATATTATCTTCTCTTATGAACGCTATGTCTTTATAGTGCAGCATAGAATGATCATCTGTTTGATAACTGCACATAAGGGCCCCGGCTTTGTAAAAGGTAAGCAATTTGGTTGCCGGCTGTTTTACTTCATCGTATTGAAAAGGAACCAATATTTCTTTCTCCTTACTGACAACGCCCCATTTGCCGTTCTGGCTCACAAGAAAATCCTTTCCTGCTGCTTGTATGCTTTTATAAGACAGGGGAAGCACCCAGGAACCTTCATAGTTAATTAATCCGGTGAGCCCGTTGCTTTCTTCCAGTTGTGGCACAGCGCTGTCTGAATAATAATGCCTGGAAAATACACGGATATACCCGGGGAGTTCGTCTTTTCTGTTACGGTAGCGGCTGAACCTGCCCGCAGAAAAATAAGCAGGGTCAAGGTAAGTTGAGTCGTCGCCTGGTTTATTGCCAGCGAGGTTGCGGCATTGAAAACGGGTCATTAACGCCGACAACTTAACAAAGTTTTTATGGTTGATATTGAATGCCGATTCAAGATTGCCCACCCCGTTTATGAAATAGTATTCGTTGGGCGCAGCGGGAGCAACCAGCATGTCCCAGGAAAGCGCCCGGGGCCTTGTACCTTCCAGCCAATCTACTTTCCGCTGCCGGGCTCCTTCATGATCAACAAATATTAATTTTCGTCCGTTTTTCAGTTTTATGCAGATGGTATCTGGTATTGAAGGAGCCTGTTCATCGGCCAGTTTAAATATTTGCCTTTTAGAAGCTGGCGTTTGAGCAAGCAAAGAAACTGGTATAATACCGGAGAGCAATAGTAAACAGGCGGCACATATCCTCCCTAAATAATAACTCCATAGCTGGGCGGGCGGCACTTGCAACCCTGGCGATCCAGCACAATCCCGGATATTTGACCTATAATATATCATATACCAAATATAAAACTGCTGGCAGTTTTAAGAGGAAAAAACGGGTGAAACAACCTTTTCAATGGGTGGACTAATCGGCTCAATGGTCAATTCAATTATGTATAGTCTGTCCAGGTCAGGATTCTCCTATCACAATCCAATGTATAGCCAGTTTGGTTTACTGAAGATCAGGGACCCGGGCTGAGCATTGTTTAATAAGTTTTTGATCCCCTTTTACATGTCAAAAATGAAGTACCTAAAAAAAATAATATTTATTTATAATAGAAAAATCTTATATTAGAACGCTCTTTCCCCATGCATTCCTTAATACTGCCCTACCATTATTAATTTTTTAAAACATTTTATTATGAACAGTTCCTTAATTATTGTGGCTGGTTTGTTCTTATTGATTTCCTGTAACAACGCAGGCGACAAATCAGCAGAAAAGAAAGTAAAGTACGTGGACCTTGTGAATGAACAATTAAAAGGAGATATTGAATCAATAGAAGATACTCCTTACCAGGTTGACAGCAGCGGAAAAGCAACAACAATGGATTCTTGTTGCATTGAAGTAACAAGCTACGACGAAAATGGGAATGCTGTTAAATATACATCCAAAGACAGTAAGGGAACTCTAAAAAAAGAATCGGTATACAGCAGGCATGAAAGCGGACTGTGGATAGGTGGTACAGATACTAAGGAAGGAGGAAAACCAACCGGTTCAATGAAAGTGGGCGTTGATGAAAAAGGTCAATATACCATCGCCCAGGCATTTGACTCTGCAGGTAAGCTCGACGTGTATTATACAACCGTGGCACAAAATGAATACGGCCAGGTTCTTGGATGGAAAGAGTATGATAAAGACAGTGTTTTCAGGCAGCAGGGTGAGTCAAAATATGATAAAAACTTATTTAAGGAATTCACGATTAAAGACAGTGTTGGCAAAATAAAAAATACAAGCAGTTCCAAATATAATGATAAGGGAGAGCTAATAGAATCTTCAAATACCAACATTACAAAAGATTCTACCACTACAAAAGTTACTAAGTATACTTATGAGGCCCATGACGACAAGGGTAACTGGACCGAGCGTAAAGAATGGAATGATAAAGGCAAGGCTACAAAAGTTACAAAACGGGTTTATACCTACAGGAAAGCAGTAAAATAATAAAGGCATTTTTCTCAAGGCCGAGATAGGCATACATAGGAATGTGCGGAGGCGTAGCTGTGCGAACTGATAGTTAATGGCGCAGCTATGCAGCCTGGGCTATTTGATAAAGGATAGCTGTGCCTATACTCCAGGCTCCCGTCGTTATGGATCAGTTGTCTGCGGATGCAGCTGTTCCCTGCTATGGCCGCCAGTTTCTGCCGCTTCCCTTTCGGCAAATACCTTGTATTTAGAGAACTGCAGTTTCCCTTTTATTTTCAGCAAAAACTCAATACCCACCCTTAGATAAAACTAAACTTTCCCTAACTTTAAAAGGAATTTGTCTTTTTCAACTACTCAAAATTACCGGCTATGGCAATTTTCAACCTTAACATCAATGGAAAGAATCAGCAGGTGGATGTTGACCCTGCCACCCCTGTGTTGTGGGTGCTGAGGGACCATTTGAATTTGGTAGGCACTAAATTTGGTTGCGGCTTGTCACAATGCGGGGCCTGCACCATTCATGTAGACGGAGTGGCCATGCGTTCCTGTATGTTGCCCATATCGCAGGTGGGCAGGCAGGCGGTAACCACTATTGAAGGCTTATCAGAAAATGGCGACCATCCCGTGCAAAAAGCCTGGCTGGAGCATGATGTACCGCAATGCGGCTATTGCCAGGCCGGGCAGATCATGACGGCCGCTGCACTGCTTAAAAAAAATCCCAACCCCACCGACGAAGAAATTGAGGAAGCGATGAATGGGAATCTTTGCAGGTGCGGCACCTATGTGCGCATCAAGGCTGCTGTTAAAACCGCTTCTACATTAATTTAAGTGTGTTATGCTATTAAAACTATTATTGCAATACTTTAATGTTTGAAAAATTTTTTAATAATTCGATTCTAAGAGTAGAAATACTGAAGCTGATGCTACCGAAGAACTATTGATGAGTAAAGCTCGTTCCCGATATCAGCCTGTCCCGACAAAGTGTCGGGAGGCTGTATATCCCTGCCAGACTGCATCAAGCAGGCAAGGATTTCGGGTGCCTTTTTTGGGTACCTTTTTTGCCTGCCCCGACAGAGTGTCGGGGGGCAAGCAAAAAGGTACAAAAGTGATTTTATAAAAAATTCAGAAAACTTAAAAAAATCAATCCCATTCTTAAGAAACCAATTGTTAAAAAAGAAATTAAGTAATTAGTTGTGCTGTTTTTCACCGGCACATCATCAAATCATTAAATTGATTTTCCATGGCAAAAGATAAAAGCTCAATCGACAGAAGGCAATTCATAAAAGTATCCTCATTGGCGGGCGGCGGCATGCTCATCAGCTTTAGCTGGCTGGCCGGCTGCAAACCTGTTACCAAAGAAGCAGCATTGGCCTTGCCCAAAAACTGGTTCAGCTTTAACGGCTATTTAAAAATAGGAGAAAACGGGTTGGTCACTTTAATGTCGCCCAACCCCGAAATTGGGCAAAATGTAAAAACAAGTATGCCCATGATGGTGGCAGAAGAACTGGATATAAACTGGAAAGAAGTGATTGTAGAACAGGCACCCCTTAATACAGACCTGTATAAACCCTTGCAACTGGCAGGCGGCAGCAATTCTATCAACGCCTCCTGGGAGGCCATGCGTACTGCCGGCGCCACTGCCAAACAAATGCTCAAAGAAGCTGCTGCCAGTGTATGGAAAGTGCCAGTTGCTCAAATAGAAACAGCAGCCGGTAAATTAATACACAAAGCCAGTGGAAAAACGGCAGGCTACGGAGAATTTGCCTCGGCCGCATCAAAATTGAAAGTGCCGGAAAAAGTTGAACTGAAAAAAATAAAAGATTTTAAAATTATAGGCACCAGCCGCAAAAATGTAGATGGAAAAAAAATTGTAACAGGTCAGCCGCTTTTTGGCATCGACTACAAACAGGAAGGCATGCTGACCGCTATGGTAGTGCATCCCAATGCATTTGGCACGCAATTAAAAGAAACAGCTGTAGATCATATTAAAAACATGCCCGGCATCGTAGATGCATTTTATATAGATGTTTATCCCAATAATAAGGAGCGGCAATGGTGCGATGTGGCGGCCTTTACCAAATTGCTTGCCATCGTAGGCAAATCTACCTGGCAGGTAATGGAGGCTAAAAAAGCTTTCAGGGCAGAAACAGAACCAACAAAAGCTTTCAGCAGAAAAACCGATTTATTTGGAACAGAAATAACCATTATCAGCCCCGCCGGCTTTGAAAGCACATCGGCACACAAAGAAGCAATGGCAGGTATGTTACCGGCAAAAATAAAATTAATGAGAAAAGATGGCGACCCGGCTGCTGCTTTTAAAAAGGCAGCCACTGTTATAGAAAGAAGTTATGCCTGCCCTTTTCTTGCTCACAGCACAATGGAGCCCATGAATTTTTTTGCAGATGTAAAACCCGATAAAGCCCTATTGACCGGCCCTGTGCAAACGCCTTCATTTATGGAAGAGTCTGCTGCCAAAAGGCTGGGACTTCCTAAAGAAAAAGTGGAAGTGAATATGACCAGGATGGGTGGAGGATTTGGCCGCAGGCTTTACGGGCATTTTTTAATAGAAGCAGCCCTCATTTCTCAAAAAATGAAAGCTCCTGTAAAATTAATTTATACAAGAGAAGACGATATGACCGATGGTGTGTACCGGCCTGCTTACTATGCTACCTACCGGGCCGCATTGGACGAAAATAAAAACCTGCTCGCTTTTCATGTAAGGGCCGGGGGAATTCCCGAAAGCCCACTATCGGAAAACAGGTTTCCTGCCGGGGCCATAGAAAATTACCTTGCCGAAGAATGGGAAATGCCTACCAATATAACCACAGGAGCGTTTAGGGCGCCCCGTTCAAACTTTATGGCAGGCGCAGAACAATCTTTTTTAGACGAATTGGCCGAAGTAATGGGCAAAGACCCCATTCAACTGCGGCTCGAACTTTTTGAAAAAGCAAAGGCAAAGCCAATTGGCAAAGACAATGATTATGATATTGACAGGTATGCAGGCGTGTTAAAAATGGTAAGAGAAAAATCCGGATGGGATAAACCAGCTGCTGCAGGCGTTTCCCGGGGTGTGGCGGCTTATTTTTGCCATAAATCTTATGTGGCACATGTGGTGGATATTATTATGAAAAACAACAAGCCCGTTATTGATAAAGTGACCACAGCCGTTGATTGTGGCATTGTA
This sequence comes from uncultured Chitinophagaceae bacterium, assembly GCA_963754695.1. Lineage (GTDB taxonomy): Bacteria > Bacteroidota > Bacteroidia > Chitinophagales > Chitinophagaceae > Ferruginibacter. The sequence continues at coordinate 451,648 of CAVWGU010000004.1, read as the reverse complement.
GTTAATCCCGATGCGGCCACCAACCTTTCTGAAGGTGCCATTATAGACGCCATTGGCCATAGCATGTACAGCGCCATTACATTTACCAATGGTGTGCCCGATCAAAGTAATTTTGACCGTTACAGGCTCATCCGGAATGCAGAAGCGCCTAAAAAAATAGAAACGCATTTTGTTAAAAGCGAAACAGACCCAACCGGTATGGGTGAACCATCTGGCCCGCCAGTTATTGGGGCTTTAGCAAATGCTTTGTACAAGGCCACAGGCAAACGTTATTATTTTCAACCGTTTTCTACAGAAAATCAAACGCCGCAAGAAACAAATAAATTGGGATGAAAGAAATAAAAGAAATTATAGCAGCATTTGATAAAGCAATCGGGGCCGGAGAACAATCGGCCCTGGCTACCGTGGTGCATGTAGAAGGTTCATCGTACCGCAGGCCCGGCGCCCGCATGTTAATTACAGAAAACGGGCAGCTTACCGGCGCCATCAGCGGCGGATGCTTAGAAGGAGATGCACTCAGAAAAGCCCTGCTGGTGATGAATGAAAAAAAAGCAAAGCTTGTTACCTACGATACCATGGATGAAGATGATGTGGTTTTTGGGGCAGGCCTTGGTTGCAACGGAATCATACAGGTGTTGATAGAACCTGTTGATGTAAATGATCCATACCACCCAATCGTATTTTTAAAAAAAGCTGCAGAACAAAGGCAACACAGCGTTTTGGTTACTTTATTTGATTTGAGTAACAGAAAAAACGAGCAACCCGGCACTTGCCTGTTCCTGGGCAATAAAAACGGCCCCTGGCATCAGCAGCCGGTATTGCACGATTTGTTACTGGCAGACTGCAACCTTGCATTGCAGGAAAAAAAATCTTCATTTAAAAACTATATTTCAAACAAGCATAACCTCACAGCATTTATTGAAATACTAAACCCAACCGCATCGCTTGTAATTTTTGGAGCGGGAAACGATGTAGTGCCGCTGGTACAAATGGCACAGGTTCTGGGATGGCAAACAACTGTTGCAGATGCCAGGCCTGCTCAAACAGGATATAAAAACTTTGAAAGCATTTTCCAGGTTCCCATCTCGAATCCTGGGAAAATACTCGAAAAAATAGAGGTGGATGATTATACCTGTTTCTTATTGATGACACATAATTTCAACTATGATAAATCCATGTTGAAACAATTACTTCCCCAGCAGGTAAGGTATATTGGTATGTTGGGCCCCGAAAAGAAAAAGCAAAGAATACTGCAGGAGTTAAGAGAAGAAGGAATGGCATTTTCACAGGAGCAGTTAGCCTGCCTGCACAGCCCGGCAGGCCTGGATATCGGCAGCGAAACCCCCGAAGAAATTGCACTCTCCATACTGGCTGAAATAAAAGCAGCACTGGCAGCAATACAACAGCCTGTTCCGCTCCGCAATAAAAAAAATACCATTCATCAGCGGTCGGCATCTGCGATAGAAAAGAAATATGCATGAAAATAGCACTACTGAAATGGCCAGGACCGGTATCATTATTTTAGCAGCCGGTAATTCAAGCCGCTTAGGCAGGCCGAAGCAATTGCTGCAAATTGGCCGGCAAACGCTTCTCAAAAAAATTACTGCCGCAGCTCTTTCCTTATACTGCGGACCGGTAATAGTCGTGCTGGGAAATTATACTGAAGAATTATTAACAGAATGTGATGGCGCCGTCATTGCCATTAACCACAATTGGGCGCAGGGCATGGCAGGTTCCATAGCTGTTGGTTTAAACAGGCTGCAAGCCAGTTTCCCCAATGTAACAGGCGTAATTATTGCTGTTTGCGATCAGCCTTTTGTTACTGCAAGCTTGCTGCAGCAATTGATCGCAGTATATGATCAAACCCAAAAACCTATTGTGGCCGCCGCATACAAAGAAACAGCCGGCACACCTGCTTATTTCCATCACACTCTTTTTGATGAATTGATGCAATTAAAAGGAGACCGGGGCGCCAAGCAAATTATTTTGAAACACGAAAGCAGGCTTGCACTGGTGGATTTTCCCGGGGGTGAAATGGATGTTGATACGGAGGAGGACTATATCCGCCTGCTGCAAAGCGGGTGAACAAGCGGTGTACATAAAGTAGCATTTTGGAGCAGGCATGCATACAAAACTACCTATGCTGGAATATTTGCGCCGGACAATATAACCGTGTGGCTTTTACTTTATACAAATATCTCCCGTTACAATAGCAATTGGTAACTATGCATTTTTGGCCTAACCTTTTACCCGGAGTCTGCTGAAATAATTGCCGCTAATATGCCTATTCCCACAGCATGTCTAATTTATTGCGCCCGAATAAGTTTTAAAAACCTGCATAATCATTTTAAGTACAGAAATTGTTCTACCTTAGGTATCCTTTTTATTCCTCACGTCAAATTATCGCTCATGAAATTATTTTTTGCGTTTGTTCCTGCCATATTGATCGCTGCAGGTTTAGTAGCACAGCCGTCAAAAACCATCCCCGTTGGCAGTAACCTGGTAGTAGAAGGTATACCAGCGCTTGAAACCGGTATTATTGAAGAAGTAAAGCCCTACACCGAAGCCAGGGGGGCAGGCCTTGCCGCCTGGCACCCGGTAAACAGGCAAATGATCATATCCACCAGGTTTGGCAATGCGTCCCAGCTTCACCAGGTTAAAATGCCGGGTGGCGACAGAAAGCAGATCACTTTTTTTGATGAACCCCTTGGCAATGCCAGTTTTGAACCAACTGCAGGAAAATACTTTTTGTTTACAAAAGATATTGGGGGGAACGAATTCCGGCAGATCTTTCGGTACGATATGGCAACCGGTAAAAGCACCATGATCACCCCCGGTGGTAAATCGCAAAACGGAAATATCACCTGGAACAAAAAGGGAACAAAAATTTTGTATACCAGCACTAAGCGCAATGGCACCGACAGGGATATTTATATGATGGACCCATTAGACCCTGGCTCAGATAAATTGCTACTGGAGCTGGAAGGTGGTGGTTGGGCTGTATCTGACTGGAGTGAGGATGAAAAAAAGATCATACTAAATAAAGGAGTATCGGTAAACGAATCCAGTATCTGGATCTATGATATTGCTTCGGCTAAAAAAAGCAGGCTCTTGCCTGAAACAGATGAAAGAGTGGTTTATGAAGGAGGAATTTTTTCAAAAGACAATCGATCAATTTACCTGGGAACCGATAAAGACAATGAATATGTGAGGCCGGCAAAATACGACCTTGGTTCCAAAAAAATAACCTACCTCGTTACCGGCATTAACTGGGAGATATCTTCTTTTGAATTAACGAAAGATCAGAAACTGGCCGCTTTTGCAACCAACGAAGCCGGTGTTTCAAAATTATATATACATAACCTGGCTACCAATAAATATAAACAGGTTACCGGCATTCCCACTGGTATCATTGGCGGAATGGAATGGCACAATGACAATAAAACACTCGGCCTTACTTTTGCTACTGCCACCACCAGTAATGATGTGTATGAATTAAACAGCGCTACGCATCAACTCACCCGCTGGACGGAAAGCGAGTTGGGCGGCATGAATCTTGACGGTATAGAAGCGCCCAAACTCGTAAAATGGAAAAGTTTTGATGGGCTGGAAATATCAGGCTTTTTGTACAAAGCCAATAAAAAATTCACAGGCAAAAGGCCGGTCATTATCAATATACATGGCGGGCCCGAAGGGCAATCGAGACCCGGCTTTATCGGCCGCGGTAATTATTTTTTAAACGAACTGGGCGTACACATAGTGTTTCCCAATGTGCGGGGCAGCACCGGTTTTGGAAAAAGCTTTACAGATAAAGACAATGGAATGAAAAGGGAAGAAAGTGTGCAGGATATTGGTGCGCTGATTGACTGGATAGCCACACAACCCGGCCTGGATGCGTCGAGGATCATGATCACCGGTGGAAGTTATGGCGGATACATGACGCTGGCCTGTGCTTTTCATTACAATGATAAAATAAAATGTGCACTTGATGTGGTGGGCATCAGCCATTTTACCACTTTCTTAAAAAATACGGAAAGCTACAGGAGAGATCTCAGGCGTGTAGAATATGGCGACGAAAGAGATCCTGCGATGGCAGCTTATTTTGAAAAAATAGCGCCCTTGAACAATGCAGATAAAATTACCAAACCCATGTTTATTGTGCAGGGTAAAAACGACCCCAGGGTTCCTTACACCGAGGCGGAGCAGATGAAAGACAAAATAAAAAAGAATGGAGGCACCGTTTGGTACCTGATGGCAAATGATGAAGGGCATGGTTTTGCAAAAAAGAACAATGCCGACTTTCAGTTTTATGCAACAGTACAGTTTATTAAAGATTATTTATTAAAGTAAACCTGCTGAACTTCTTAAAAACCAGTTGTTTTAAAAAGGGGCTTCTTTGCAAAACTTTAATGAGCAAAACCAATGTTATGAAAAAAATTGCAGGTTTTTTGATCTTTTTGCTTTGCTTATTTTCTGCAAAAGCACAACAGCCGGTTATTGTATCGCCGCAGTGGCTGAATGAAAATATCAATAATCCCTCGCTGGTAATATTGTACACGGGCTTTATTGTTAGAGCCGATTTTGACCGTGAGCATATTGAAGGCTCCCGCTTTCTTTGGCCCGAATGGCTTGCGCTTAATACACCTGAAGCCAATATGGTTTCTGTGAATGCTAAAACAGCCACCAAGGTTTTGCAGAATTTAGGCATTAATAAACAATCAATGATTGTGATTTGCCATAAAGGATCTGATGTTACCATTGCTGCAAGAATGTTTTTAGCATTGGAACATTTTGGACTGAAAGGACAAGTGTCTTTTTTAAATGGCGGTATAGAAGCATGGAAAAAAGCGGGGTACCCGGTTTCAAACAAAACTTCAGTGTATAAAAAAGGAAATTATGTGGCAATAGTAAACGATCTGTTGGTTGACAAAGAATATGTACAAAAAGTGCTGCTGGATAAAACAGCAGAAGTGGTTGATGCCAGGGCGAAACGCTGGTATGATGGCGACCCAACCGGTAACCCCAGGGATGGCCATATTACCGGGGCAAAAAATGTTCCTTACACCGATATGATTGACAGCACCAATACGTTAAAACCTGTTCAGGTACTGGAAAAGAATTTTTCAGCTGCTCTACCCGATAAACAAAAAGAAGTAGTTGTGTATTGTTTTATAGGGCAAACTGCCAGTGTGGATTATCTCGTGGGCCGTTCACTTGGATATAGTATGAAATTATATGATGGCAGTATGCAGGAGTGGAGCCGGATACCGGAACTGCCGATGGAAAAAACCAGGAAATAAATAATTTTATATTAAATCACTAAACCCCACCGGTTGCAGGTGCGCAGCCAGGGATAAGTGGATTGCTGCATTCATAGCTTTAATAAATTTTGAACTCAGGTGGTTTCATGCAACCATGTATGTCCTGGGCTTTTCTGCTGAAAACCCCGCTGAATCTCAAGGGAGCAGGAAATCCTGCATCATTTGCCGTTATCACTGGCTTTCAAGTTTTCCATTAACCCAGTTCCCTGTTTTTAGCACCCTGCCATCTTTATCATATTTAGTTCCCTGGCCATCAATTTCGTCGTTTTTAAACGATCCGGTAAATCGTTCGCCATTATTCCATACAAAACTGCCAAACCCTTCCTTTACCATCATATTCCATTCCCCATCATATCTTCCAACCGCAGCAGTAAATTTGAATCCCTTTCCATGCGGCTTGCCATCTTTAAATTCGCCTTCATAGAAATCGCCGTTTGCGTATATTATTAAGCCCAGACCATTGGGAAGTCCTCTGAATTGCCCTTCATATACAGTACCGTTTGGAAACTTGTACAAACCCCAGCCATCTTTAGTACCGTTTTTCCACTCGCCTTTGTAATAGTGCCCGTTTTTCGACTCAATAGAACCTATACCATTGGGTGTCCTATTGGTTGCTTGCCCGCTGTACCTACCCTCATCAAACTCTATTACTTCATCATCTCCATAAAAAGTTTCTCTTGACGACTCTGCTAAAATGCCGTTTCGCCAAATACCCTCCTGTAATATTTCTCCCTTGCCGTCGTATTTTATACCATTCCCTTCTCGCAGTCCTTTAGCCCAATGACCTATGTATTTATCTCCATTTGGCCAGGTATAAGTTCCGGCGCCATGCTGCAGGCTATCTTTCCACTCACCGGTATACACCGAACCATCAGCATAAGTTCTGCTGGCATTCTTTTTTTTTGATGTTGATTTTGCATTTCCGCCAGCAGCATTTTCCTCATAAAATGCCACTACTTCATCTATGCTCCCAAATACTTTTCCCTTACCCAATGCTGAAACAATTCCCTTTTTAGACATGCTGCCTGTGACCCGGTTTCCGGGTTCAATCTTGCCGCTGTACAACCGGCTGTCTGCAAACTGAATTGTTATGGGGCCTGGTGCCGGATTCCCATCTGAAGTAATACAATTAATGGTATAGGCTGTTGCTCCCCCTTTCTTATATGATATAGATGTTTTACCGTTTAATGAATTTTTTGTCCAAATACCCTTAATGATAAGGCTGTCGTTGTTACTGATTTTTTGGACAAGCCGGCCGGCCCCATTCAAAGCACCGAGGGAAACATTTCCGGTAAACCGCATTTTTTTTCCAGGATTCAAAAAAATGCAATACCCGTTTGGTTTAAATTTGATAAAGGACCCCTCAAAACTACTGCTATCGGAGTAGGTGCATTTGCCTTTCACAAATGAACCATTCTTAAAATCGCCTTCATACCTGGTATTATCATCCGAAATAAGCACGGCTTTCCCGTTTTTGCAGTCCCCCTGGATACAATTGCCTTTTTGCGCCATTGCATTTATTTGGTACAACTGAAATAATATTAAAAAGTATACCACCTGATTTTTAAGGATGATTGACCTTTGCATAAAAAGTATTGTTATTTGAGTTAACTAAAGATAGTAGTTTTTCTTAATCCGGGCGGGATTTTCACAGTATAATTACCATTACAAAATTGTTTCCCTGAAACCCAGCATTGCATTGTAGGACTATTGTTTACAAGGAGTTTTCTCTGCGGTTCTTGGCTAATTTCTTTGCGCTGCTAAACGATAAAATATATGTATCGCAAAGAACCGCTAAGTTTTTGCGCAAAGATTTTATTGCCGCTTGGTCTTCTCAGCGGTTCTTGGCTAACTTCTTTGCGAAACTCAGCGACACAAAATTAATAATGCAAAGACTGATCCTTCAAAATATTTTTAAAAGAATCTATACAAACCTGCTATCCCAAATTCACCCCGTCAATTCAACCTCAAATCCGGGAAAGGAGCAGCCACCCGGCTTGGCCCGGTTTCACCCGGCGCAGCCACCCGCAGGCCAGCCTGGTTGCAATCGCCGCCTTTTTCTGCATATTTAAAAATAAACCTTTCTCGCGCTAAGCCTTCTTTATTGATGAAGTAATAATTTATAATGGCATTCACATGGTCCCAGCTCAGTTGTTTGGCTTCATCGCTGTCATCGCAATAACCCGTAACCACCAGTGTGCAGGAAGGATTTTTCCTCAACTTGTCCGCCACAGCCGCCAGTATTTCCTTTGCTTTATCATTCAGCCGGTTCGATTGCGGACTGAACTGTATGGGAGCCAGCGTACCAAAAGCATCTGCACATTCATTTTGGGCATTAGCCGCAGTCGCAAAAAACAGGATACCTAAAAATACGATCAGCTTTTTCATGTTCATTTTTTTTCAAATTTATAACTTTAATTACAGTCATCCAATACCCTGCAGCGGGTATTTTTATAAAAGTTTTGTATTGTTAAGCAAAGCTTAGAATGTGGATTTTAGAATTCTCTGCATCTATATGCTTAATGCTACAAATAAAATGTCATTACATTGAAATATGAAAAAAATAAGCATCTTCCTTAGCCTTATAATAATCTCGGGCGCTTTAGTTTCGCTCAGCATTGGCAGCCAGTCAGAAAACAATGCCTTTGTGAGCTATCAGGTTGACCCCCAAAAAAAAATGCTGCGTTTTTACTGGAAAGATGAGAACGGCAAAATTTACGGAAATATCCAAAACCTGCGTAGCCAGCTGGAAAAGAATAACCAGCAACTGGTTTTTGCCATGAACGGAGGGATGTACACGGATGAAAGATCGCCCCTGGGGCTTTATATTGAAAACGGAAAACTGATTACAGCGCTCAACAAAAAACAGGGCAAGGGAAATTTTTACTGGCAGCCGAACGGAGTGCTATATCTTACCAAAAATGGCCGTGCCGGTATTTGTAAAACGGGTGAATTTGTAAAAACATCTTCAGTTTTATATGCCACACAGTCGGGCCCGATGGTTTTAATGAATGGGAACATCCACGCCGACTTTAAGGCAGGCTCCAGCAACCTTAACATCCGCAACGGTGTGGGCATTTTGCCCAATGGGGAATTATTATTTGTACAATCAAAACAGCCCGTAAGTTTTTATGATTTTGCCGTTTACTTTAAAAATGCAGGCTGCAGCAATGCGCTTTACCTCGACGGGTTTGTATCAAGAACCTACTTGCCTCAAAAAAATTGGGTTCAAACCGATGGAGATTTTGGGGTGATCATGGGGGAAGTGCTGAACAAACATTAATTTTTTTTCGTTCAGGCTGGGTGTTCAGCTTACGATTAATTATAAAAAAGCACAGATACCCTCCGCACAAGCATAGCAGCATTCCTGCGTCAGAATTAGTTTGAAATAAGTTATGCGTTACAAAAAAATATTTTTATCTCACAGGTTTTATATAGAGACATAGACCAGGCAATATATGTATTGACTTCTGTCCAAGCGGGGTTTTCCAGCAAGAATAACCCATCAAAAATATTTTCCGTGAAACCCCGCGTATCTGCTATACTGAACCATGTTAAATATACCAGTAATAAAGATTAATGAATAAATGTCTGTTTTTTACCACTGAATAAGTTTGAAACAATACAATTTTACGGTATAAATATATTCATATGCTCCGTAAAAAATTTTTCTGTCCAAGCGGGGTTTTCCAGCAAGAATAACCCATCAAAAATATTTTCCGTGAAACCCCGCGTATCTGCTATACAGAACCATGTTAAATATACCAGTAATAAAGATTAATGAATAAATGTCTGTTTTTTACCACTGAACAAGTTTGAAACAATACAATTTTACGGTATAAATAAATTCATATGCACCGTAAAAAATTTTTGGCCTCGGCCCTGCTTGCAACCCCGGCATTTGCACTGGGCAAAAACATTTTTCCTGACTCTTCAACGGGTACCCCAACCCCATTTGTGGTTGGTGCCGGTAAATCGCGGTTTGGCGAAACAATAAAATTCCTGGGCATTCATCCAAATGACCTTAAAATTTCGGGCAAGGATACCGATGGCCAGCTCTGCGTACTGGAATACACAGGCTTTGCAAAAACCGGCCCCATGCTGCATGTGCATTTAAAACAGGATGAAATTTTTTTGGTTACTGAAGGGAGTTACCGTTTTGTGGTGGGCAGCGAAACACATATTCTTGCGGCCGGCGACAGCATTTTTCTTCCCCGAAATATTCCACATACCTGGATACAGTTGACAGACAGGGGGAAAATGATCTACATGCTCCAGCCTGCAGGAAAAATGGAAGAATTTTTCAGTTATATGAACAAACTAAAAGCTCCCCCCTCGCCGGAAGAAATGGACCGCATACATGCTGCGCACGAAATGAAAGTAGTGGGGCCGCCGCTTGAATTGTAAAATTGCTTATCTTAACAATAAGTTACTGTTTTGTTACTGAAAGATTTTATACCGGCACCGGATGTGGCAGCGTTCGTTCAACTCTACCGCATCATTCATCTCTGTTTTAATAAAGGGGAAACAGTTCCCTATAAGGCCTATCCGCCCCGGCCCGAACATTGCCTGGCATTTTATCCGCATGATACCGAAGTGGTGGAATTTAAAAATTCGGGAAGGCTGGTGAAAAATATACCTGTGGTTTTGTACGGCCAGTTTTCTGAGGTCACCAACCGCTTGATAGGCCGGAACTTTATGGTATTGCAGATCATCTTTCTCCCCGGTGCGATCTACCGACTTACTGGTATGCAAGCCAACGAGTTCAACAATAGTTATATAGATGCTGAAAATATTTTTTCATCCGTGCTCAGGTCGGTCAACGAACAACTGTATCATGCAAAAGATTATGAAAGCATGCTGCTGATCGCAAATAATTTTATGCGCAGCCTGGTAAAAAAATGTAAAAAACCCGGCTCAAGTATGGACGAAGCCTGTATCCTTTTACTTAAAAATAAATTGCCTGCAGGTGTACGGGGTATTGCTAAAGAAGCCTGCATGAGCGTAAAACAACTTGAACGGAAATTTAAAGAACGGGTGGGTGTAAACCCCAAACTATACGAACGCATCATGCGGTTTGATAATGCTTTCCGGCTAAAAAATTCACAACCCGGCTTCGACTGGCTGCGCATTGCAATTGAATGCGGCTATCACGATTACCAGCATCTTGCCAAAGAATACAAAGACTTTACCGGGCTCTACCCTGCCGCTTTTCACGAAATTGAAAACAAGGCACCCGAAAGAATGTTTGGATTGGTAGAAGGATATTACCGGGCGCCATGATTTTCTGTTAAACGCTTTTTCAGCTGACAATTAATTATAAAAATGCACAGATACCCTCCGCACAAGCTTAGCAGCATATCAGTGTCAGAATTAGTCTGAATTTAGTTAATGTGCTACTAAATAAATATTTTTACCTCCCTGGTTTTCTGAATAGACACAGACAATATATGAATTGACTTTACTGTGCCGTACGGCAGCCCCTCACACCCACATCGAATGACCTTATTATATTTGGATCTATAACCAAAGTCCCTCCCCTGTCACTTACGGCCAGGTGTGTAATAAGCGATGCCCAGGCTCCTCCCCTATAGATGAGGCCGGTTGCATTGATGGTTCCATCTATATAAGTTGGCGTACCAAAAGGCTCCAGGGCCACCCCCACCAGGCCAGGTATTTGCTGGAAATACGGCATGCCCGAGGGAGCCCAAATTTCCATAACCATGTGCTCCATTAAAAGCCTTTCCGGCTGTATTGGCGGTTGTTACCACCCGCTCCCAAAGATTACCGCTAAGTTCCATAATGCCATAAAAACTGCCTCCGCTGTTGATACGGTTACTGGTAGCAGTGGCAAAAATGCCATTCCGCATAGGTCCGTTATAAGGACTGTTTGGGAAAGTTATAAGATAATTTGCATTACCCACCGGGGCGGTGGCAGGGCTCGTTACTAGTTCATCAGGCTGGTTTTGATTTACCAAAATGTAGATAGAAGTGCCTACCTGGTTGTTTCCCCAGGCATATTCACCCGCCACCGGCAATTGTATGCCACGGGCCGCTTTTTCATATTCCAGCTCTGTGAGCGGCCTCAGGCCTGCCCAATCCAGGTAGGCGGCATGGTCTACCCAGTTTAAATAATTGCAGGCAACATATTCGCCGTCTGCCACTTCATCAAAAATACCATTGTTATTGGCATCGCAGCCAAAAACGGCAGGTACTGTGGTGGAGGTACCCGATGATTTTATTTTAATATTATTTCTATTTGAAGTAGCAAGGGCATAAGTGCCGGGTACCGCATTGGGAGCGGGTATTATATGCGCTATCTGCTGGCTATAGGTTAATGTATTTAAAAAATCGCGGTAGCCACCCTGGCTCAGTTCATATTTCATACAGTAAAAAGCATTAAAACCACGGGGATAATTAACCTGCAGTACACCTAAGCCCAACCCCCCTCCAAATGGTTCATTTACATATAGCACCCCATTACTTGAATTAACATAACCAGGTTGTGAGAGATAAAAATAACTATTAGTTGAAACGCCATCGCCTACATAAAATGCCCCTCCGGGCACGTACACCATTTCAAGGGCAAATGCTTTTATATCGTGTATGCCGCTTGCCTGCTCGGCCGGTATACCCAGCTCCACATCAGTAAGGGTATTATTACCAAAACCTGCAACCGACCGGTATAGAAACACGCCCATGTTTTCTGTATTTGTGGTGCCAAAAGATGCCGCATAGCCAGCGGGTATTATATTGCCGCTGTTGGTAAGAAATATATGCACCCAATCGCCATTTACATGCTTGTATTTAAAAAATACCCAGGCGGCATCCCAGTTATTGAGTGTATTGCTCCTCCAGCTGTTTTCCCAGCTCAGGTCAAATTTAATGGTATTGTTTGCCGGTATCACACTGATATTGCTTATCTGAATATTGTTGGCCCATACCAGCGTAAAGGAGAAAAACATTGAAAGCGTAATAATGATCTTTTTCATTGTATGCAGTTTATTGTCCGTTTAATATAAATTGAACAGCAGGCGCCACCGTAAGCAGCGCATTTGCTTCGAGAACCAGTTTTTTAATTTCTGTATTACTGTTTACCAACGGGTAATTGGCAACTCCGTAAGGGATAATGACCGTGCTGTTTACCCCTGGTAAAAAACCGCAGTTCCAGTTGCCCGGGCTTGACCAGTTATTGTTGAGCGCCCCGGTCCAGAGCAGCACATCACCTGTACAGGTAAGGGCGTTTAGCATTAACTGTGTTTCGCCACGGCCGGCTGCACCGCGGAATACAACCGGATCGTTGATATTTGTTTTAGGAAGCATTATAAAATGAAATCCATCGTTGCTGCCGCCAAGGAAACCGCCCGGGTCTGTTATGTTCTGCCTGTCCAACAGTACAGAAAAAAATCCATCATTATTTCCACCCCTGAAACTATTAACATCTGAAATAAGCTGTTTGGGCAGGCTGAAGAAAGAAAACCCATCATTAAAACCGCCCCGGTAAGCGTTGATATCAGCAATAGATGTTTTGGGTAAAAAAGAAAAAACAAATCCATCATTGCTCCCACCCCGGAAAGCATTTGCGTCTGTTAAGGAAGACCTGTTTAAACTTACCGTTTCAAACCCGTCATCCCCACCACCCCGGAAAGCATTTACATCGGTAATGGATGTTTTGGGCAAAAGGACCTGGTTAAACCCATCATTGCTGGCACCCTTAAATGCCGCTGCATCTGTAATGGCCACCGATCCCATTGAAAATACCGAAAACCCATCATTAGCCCCGCCATTAAACTGGGCTTCAGCAATTAAAAAAACCAGGCAGGGGAAAATGGCCGGCAATAGTCTTTTCAGTAAAATTTGCATAATGTAGTTGAGACTTGTAAAAATAAGAATTTTCATTTTTTCCCACAATAACCTATTTGGGTAATACCCCCTCTTTCCCAGCCATCCTGCAGGTTAATGATGAATATCATAAAACGAATGGCAGACGTCCGGTATTTTTGCAAAAAACAAGTACCATGCTCCGCCAAAAGATCTTTGGTAATGCAGGAGATAAAGAATTTCATCAAAGGGGAAAAGAAATACTAAGAATAGAAGCCCTAAGTGATGCTGTCTTTGCCTTTTCTGTTTCCCTGCTGGTGGCCTCGCTCGAAGTGCCGCAAACTTTTGATGAACTGAAAACGATCGCCCGCGGCGCCATCCCTTATTTTGCCACGGTAGCGCTTATTTTTCTTTTTTGGTACCAGCAATATTCATTCTTCCGCAGGTATGGCCTCAACGATATCACCACCATCGTACTCAACCTCGTTTATCTTGCCGTGATCTTGTTTTATGTGTACCCGCTAAAATTCCTGTTCTCCCTGATGATATCCAGTTGGGGCGGCATTAACCTTTTTGAAAAAGCGGTGCAGCAGGGCCATACCATCCTGGAGCCGCATGAACTGTACCAGCTGATCATCCTTTTTAGCATTGGTTACTTTTTGGTATGGATCACGCTTTACTTCATGCACCTGCATGTACTTAAGCTGCAGCATCAATTTAACTTCTCCCGCTATGAACTTTTGTTTACTAAAAAAGAAGCCAGGGGCGCATTATGGAATGCCTTCATTGGCCTGGCAGCCATCCTCCTTGCCGCTGCACGCTGGGAATGGCAGGCCGGCATTTGCTATTTGATGATACCACTGGCATTGATGCTGAATGAAATGCTTTTCCGTAAAAGCCTGCAGCCACAGGTGATACGGAAGAAAGGCAGCAGCTGAATTTATTACAGAGGTTTGCGGTGAAAACCCGCTAAGACATTTTAGCTAAGGAAAAATTTGAAATATGAGGAAATTACTTTACTTTATTTTTCAAGGCACTTTTAATTAACATATAGGTAGATCATCATGAAAATAACAAGAACAAAATTTGTTTTATTATTCCTTCTTTCAGCTTTCGCCTTTCAGTTCATTTCCAATTCGGTACTGGGGCCCGGAGTTGGGTTGTTTCCTAAAAACGGAGCGTATTTCCCGGGATTGGATTCCGGCATCAATTGGAAAATCTGGACCGCCAAAATTGTTTATCCATTCAAATATATCCTGATTGGGCCATTTGCTTCCATTCTCAATGATCCGGATCCGGCACCTCCTATCCTGGTTATTGTATTTGGCTTATACTGGACCGCCCTGGCATTTGCCCTTTATTATCTCATTGGGAAACTAAAGAGCTGGAAAAAGAAATCTATAATAGGGTAAATAATTTTTTTCTACTGGCAGCTATTCAGCCAGGGTAATTTTCGTAAGCGTTTTAGTGCATCCGTGGCTTAAACCACATACTACCTCACCCGCATCAATACCGGCAGTAAAAAATAACAAAACAGGGTTATCAAAATGATGCTTACACTATTCATTACAAAGCCGGCCTTCTGTCTAAGCGGGGTTTTCACCGCTCAACTACACCATTAATAATACCCTCCGTGAAACCCCGCGTTTGAAGTTACTTCAATGCGGTTAATATTTATTTCTCTCCAACACCGGTTCATCTCTACCTCACCCGCATCAATCCCGGCAGTAAAAAATAACAAAACAGGGTTATCAAAATGATGCTTACAATATTCATTACAAAGCCGGCCTTCTGTCTAAGCGGGGTTTTCACCGCTCAACTACACCATTAATAATACCCTCCGTGAAACCCCGCGTTTGAAGTTACTTCAATGCGGTTAATATTTATTTCTCTCCAACACCGGTTCATCTCTACCTCACCCGCATCAATCCCGGCAGTAAAAAATAACAAAACAGGGTTATCAAAATGATGCTTACAATATTCATTACAAAGCCGGCCTTCTGTCTAAGCGGGGTTTTCACCGCTC
The DNA here is from genome assembly GCA_963754695.1 of uncultured Chitinophagaceae bacterium. Classification (GTDB taxonomy): domain Bacteria; phylum Bacteroidota; class Bacteroidia; order Chitinophagales; family Chitinophagaceae; genus Ferruginibacter. The sequence continues at coordinate 436,480 of CAVWGU010000004.1, read as the reverse complement.
AACTACACCATTAATAATACCCTCCGTGAAACCCCGCGTTTGAAGTTACTTCAATGCGGTTAATATTTATTTCTCTCCAACACCGGTTCATCTCTACCTCACCCGCATCAATCCCGGCAGTAAAAAATAACAAAACAGGGTTATCAAAATGATGCTTACAATATTCATTACAAAGCCGGCCTTCATCATCTGCGGCAGGCGTATGTGCCCGCTGGCAAATACAATGGCATTGGGTGGTGTACCCATGGGCAGCATACTGGCACAACTGGCCGCCAGCGTCATGGGTATGCCCAGCAGCAGCGGGTCTATTTTGAGTACATCGGCCATGCCGGCAATAACCGGGGCAAATACGATCACCTGCGCCACATTGCTCATCACTTCGCTTAAAAAAATGCTGATGACCGTAATCATCAATACCAGCAGAAAAATATTGCTGCCCGCATAATGGCTCAGCCATTTGCCCATCATAGTAATGAGCCCGGCTTTTTCAAGCATATTGGCCAGGGCAATACCCCCACCAAAAAGCAGTAAAATACCCCAGGCCATTTTGCCCGTATCTTCCCATTCCAGCAGCTTTTGCTGTTTCTCCGTTTTTACCCCCGCAGGAATGATAAACAGCAACAGGGCTCCAAAAATAGCGATCATAGTATCATCCAGTTTTATCCATCCTGCCCTGTTAATAAAGTCTTTGGTGATCCATAAAACTGCTGTAAATATAAAAACAACCAGTACCCTTTTTTCGCTTACCGAAAAAGGCCCCAGGTTTTTCAGTTCTGTTTTTATGTATTGCTTTGTTTCCGCATCGTGCTGTATGCGGTTGGGGAATAATAGTTTTACCGATATAAAATACAGCGAAAAGAGGAGCAGCAGGGCAATGGGTGTACAAATGAGCATCCATGAAGAAAACTGAATGGTATAATTGTATTGCTTCTGAATAAATCCCACAAAGGCCACGTTGGGCGGCGTTCCAATAATAGTGGCAATGCCGCCAAAATTGCTAGAGTAGGCAATGGCCAGCATAAGGCAGAGCGAAAAATTACGGAACCCTTTTTCATCGTAATTATTATCGCTCATCACTTTTATTACGGAAGCTGCTATAGGAAACATCATCATAGTGGTGGCTGTATTGCTCAGCCACATGCTCAGAAAACCGGTGGCCAGTATAAAACCAAGTATGATGCGGTTTCCACTGGTGCCGGTTAAGTTAACAATGCCCAGTGCAATGCGTTTGTGCAGGTTCCATTTTTCTATGGCAAGGCCGATCATAAACCCGCCCATGAAAAGAAATACCACGGGGTTGGCGTAAGGTGCCGCCGTTTCATCCAGTTTTGCCACACCCATGAGCGGGAAAAAAATAATGGGCAGCAGCGCCACCACGGGCATGGGCAATGCTTCCAGTATCCACCAGCTGATCATCAAAGATGCCACGGCCAGTGTTTTGCAGGCATTTTGCTCTAACCCAAGCGGGTTAAAAAGCAGGAAGCTTAAAAAGATCAATACGCCTGCCAACAAGGAAAGCCAATGGATGTTTTTTCTGCCTCTCATTGTATGCGATCAGTTTTGGTTGAATTAAAACAAACTGCATGATAGTAAAATTATTTTACTTAGTAAGAACGCCCTGCTCACTTTGCGGAAAATCCTTGCGTCTTTTGCGATAAAAAAAGTAACGCAAAGACCGCAAAGTAAATCCTGCGCTATGCTGAGATTTGCAAAGGATGAAGTGTAAAAAAAACTGCAATGCGTTTCATAGCCAAATCTATGAAAATAAAAACCAAAAAAGGGTACTAGGACAATACCGTATGATTACCTGCCAATATCTGCCGCCGCTACAAAAGCTTTGGCGCCGTTTTGAAGCAATACCCTGTAAAAATCTTTTGTGTAAGACTCTGTTTTTATTTTTACGGCTTCAGGCATGACATATGGGTGTTTGCGGGCAGGCGATGGGTAAAGTTTTGTGTCCGCCGTTGTTTGATACCATTCGTTCAGGGGCCTGGCAACGGGCGATGCAGGTGGAACTATTTTTTGTATATACGCAAGCGGATCCGTGGCTGCCCCGTTTTTTAGGTAGATACCAAAATGAAGATGCGGCAAGGTATTGCGGGCATTGCCGGTATTGCCCACCGTGCCGATCTGTTCCCCCTTTTTAACCCGCTGCCCGTCTTTTACCAATTGTTTATCGAGATGTGCATAGTAAACCGAATAAGATTTGCCGAAAGGTTTTAGTGAGACCACTTTGCCACCCAGATCATCTTCATCCACATAATCTATGATACCATCTGCAACGGCAACCACCGGGCTGCCCCTGGCCGCCATAATGTCGATGCCTTCGTGCTTTCTTTTTCCGCCGTCACGTGGATCGCCCCAAAGGCTTCCGATATGGCTTTTTACATTTTCAGCAATGGGGAAACCCAGCGGGGATGAAAATGATATTTTCAGTTCATACTTTCCGCTGCCGCCGAGTACGGGCTGAATGCGCAGGATATAATTTAATGAAACAGGAGAAACATACTCAATAAAATTAAAAGAAGTATCTGCGCTGCGAATGTGTTTGGGTTTGCGGAGATCGTCCGCCTCAAAAAGTTCGGCAAAAACAGTGGGTGCATTTGCACCGGTGCGTTTGAGGCTGATGGTAATTTTCTGGCCTTCTTTGGCCATAAAATAAAAACCGGTGGCATCGGGCCGGTCGCCGCTGAAGATGCCGGTTTCTGCATAAGGGACCGGAATAGCCAATGGATGCTTCAGGGCAAATTCGGCAGCCGATTGCCAGGCCGCGGCTCTTGCCGGGTCTTGCTTTGAAACCTGATCATGGTATTTTTCTCTTTCCCTTTTTTTTGCCAGCAAAGCAGAACTGCTGCAAGATGCGAACAGGAAGAGGCAGGAGGCTGCTAATACTAAATAATTGAATTTCTTTTGCATATAGCTACGACAGCAGGATTCCACACTTGTAAAATCTTGTACCCTGCAGTCGGGCATTCTTAACTAAAGTTTTGGATAATTACCCTAAGAGGCATCCGTCAACGCCCTGCAAAGCGGATAAGGAACCTGTAACCAGTTGATTTTCTTTGCACATCATCATTTTTCCTGTGTAAAATCATGTTTTTTTAAAAAAAATGTTTATACTTTTATAACATCTTAAGAAAACATAATACCTGCCCCGGAAAATTTTTTAATCACATCAAAATTTTACTACAATGGTTACAACAGACACAACCTCACAGCTGAATGAGTGCACAGCCTGGAGGGAAAGACTGCATGCACACAGAGACGAACTTAACCAACTCACCCAGGAACTGGAAACCGTTTCAAAAGGAAAAGACAACAAAGAGATCCTCACCGATGTGGAACATTTCCAAAACCAGTTTTACATTCAGCAAATGAATTTTCACGACCTGAACCACGCAATTAAATCACACGCACAAAAACTTACAGCAGAAGGCAACCAGCACCCACCAGAAACCATCGCCGAACACGAAACTTTACTGGGCCAGTTTAACCACCTGGAAGACACGCTGGAAAAATTAACAGAAGAATTCAACGTTTTTAAATCGAAATTATAGGTTATACCAACCTTCCAAGGATCATTTAATTACTCACGGGCTTGCAAGATCTATTGATGACAGCAGGTATACTGTTGAAGTGAGTGACACAACGATGTTGACCAGAGCGATGTTGCTGATGCCATAAAACTATTACAAAAAGATCGTCAATTTACTGCGGGCCATAAAACTACAATTATGGCAGAATTTGATACCTCACACGTCAAGAATATTGTCTTGCTGGGCCATGCAGGCAGCGGCAAGACAAGTTTGGCGGAGTGTATGCTTTTTGAAGCAGGGCTCATCACCCGCCGCGGCAGCATTGCCGACAAAAATACCGTGGCCGATTACCACGAACTGGAACAGGCAAGGGGAAATTCCATCTTTTCGAAACTGCTTCATACCAAATGGCAGGGTTATAAAATAAACATAATTGACACTCCGGGTTACGATGATTTCAGCGGAGAAGTGATCAGCGCCCTGCGGGTGGCGGATACAGGCGTTATGCTGCTCAACGCCGTGCAGGGAGTGGAAGTGGGCACCGATATCATTTGGGATTATACCGAACAATTTAAAACCCCCATGATCTTTGCCGTAAATAAGCTTGACGACGCCAATGCCGATTTTGACAAGACCCTGGCTGAAGCAAAAGCCCATTTTGGAAATAAAGTAACGCTTATTCAATACCCGCTTAATGCAGGCTCCGGTTTTAACCAGATCGTGGATGTACTTAAAATGTGTTTATACAAATTTCCCGAAACCGGTGGCAAGCCCGAAAAGCTTCCTATACCTGAAAGCGAAAAATCAAAGGCAGAAGAACTGCACCGCCAACTGGTGGAAGCCGTGGCTGCCAATGATGAAATGCTGATGGAACATTACTTTGAAAACGGCGAGCTGGACGAAGAAGAAATGAAAGTGGGGTTAAAAAAATCACTGATCAACCATGACCTCTTCCCCGTTTTTTGCCTGAGTGCGCTCAACGACATGGGCAGTGGCAGGCTTATGGGCTTTATTGACCATGCCGGCCCCAGCGCCAATGAAATGCCTGCCCAAAAAACCGTGGGCGGCGCCACACTCAGCTGCGATGAAAACGGCCCACCTTGCATCTTTATTTACAAAACAGTTTCTGAACCGCATGTGGGTGAACTTTCCTTCTTTAAAGTGTATAGCGGAACCATTAAGACCGGCATGGAACTGGTAAATGAAAACACCGGTGTTTCCGAAAAGATAAACCAGCTTTTTGTGATGGAAGGCAACAAACGGCTTTCGGTTAACGAACTGACGGCAGGCGATATTGGTGCCACACTCAAACTGAAGAATACGCATGTAAACAACACCCTGCATGCAAAAGGCCAGCAGGTGGAACTGGAGCCTATCATTTTTCCGGGATCCAACCTCACTATGGCCATTGAGCCTGCTAAAAAAGGCGAAGAAGAAAAACTGGCCACTGCCCTGCATGAACTGCGCAACGAAGACCCCACCATCAAGATCGAAGTAAGCTCGGAACTCAGGCAAACCCTTATTCATTGCCAGGGTGATATGCACCTTGCTGTGGCCAAATGGAAAATTGAGAACCAGCACAAGATGGATGTTAAGTTTACCCGCCCCCGTATTGCGTACAGGGAAACCATCCGCCGCAGCGCCGACAGTATGTACCGCCATAAAAAACAAAGTGGTGGCGCCGGGCAGTTTGGAGAAGTACACCTCCGCATAGAACCCTGGTACGAGGGAATACCCGATCCGCAGGGATTGAATGTGCGGCACCGCGATGAATACCCCCTCAACTGGGGTGGCAAACTCGTTTACTTCAATTGTATTGTAGGCGGCGCTATTGACCAGCGCTTTTTGCCCAGCATCATGAAAGGTGTAATGGAAAAAATGCAGGAAGGCCCCCTAACGGGCTCTTATGTACGTGATGTACGGGTGAGTGTGTACGATGGCAAAATGCACCCGGTTGACAGCAATGATATTTCCTTTAGGCTGGCAGGCCTGCATGCATTCAGCCAGGCATTCCAGGAAGCCGATCCGCAAATACTGGAACCGGTGCAAAAACTGGAAGTACTATGCCCCGAAGAAGTAACGGGCGCCGTTATTGGCGACCTGCAAACAAGACGGGCCGTGGTGGAAGGTATGGAAAGCGAAGGGCATTTTACAAAAGTGGTGGCCCGAGTACCACTAGCCGAAATGCACGAATACAGCAACAGCCTCCGCTCGCTCAGCCAGGGACGTGCAAGGTTCCGCATGGATTTTGCCGAGTATGTGCCCGTACCGTTTGAAATACAGCGGAAACTGGCCGATGAATATGCTAAGCACCATCATACAAGGGAAGAAGCGATGGCTTGATGTGAAAATGTGCAAATTTGCAAATGACGAAATGTGCAAAAAGGGCGGCTTCGAAAAGCTGCCCTTTTTTATTATTGTCTTAGCATTTTATGCCCACTTCTGTCATTCGTGTAATTCGTGTTCCCAACCTGCCTCCTTTACAAAGCAACAATAATTCGTGTCTCAAAATCCCAATAATCCATGTAATCCGTGACCCAACCCTTCTTATTCGTGTAATTCGTGTTCCCAACCTGCCTCCTTCACAAAGCAACAATAATTCGTGTTCCCAACCTGCCTCCTTCACAAAGCAACAATAATTCGTGTCTCAAAATCCCTATAATCCATGTAATCCGTGACCCAACCCTTCTTATTCGTGTAATTCGTGTTCCCAACCTGCCTCCTTCACAAAGCAACAATAATTCGTGTCTCAAAATCCCTATAATCCATGTAATCCGTGACCCAACCCTTCTTATTCGTGTAATTCGTGTTCCCTTTCCCCCCCTCCATCACAAAATACCAATAATTCGTGTTCCCAATTCTTGTAATTCCTGTCCTTTGTATGTGGATTATTTTTTCAAAACATCCTTCCCGTTTTCTTTACCTTGTGCCCATGCAAGCATATCTCAATTTACTCAGGCATATTATGGATACCGGTACCGATAAAGCCGACCGTACCGGTACCGGCACCCGCAGTGTTTTTGGTTACCAGATGCGGTTCAATTTACAGGATGGCTTCCCGTTGGTAACCACCAAAAAAACGCATTTAAAAAGTATCATTTACGAACTGCTCTGGTTTTTACAGGGCGATACCAATACCAAATACCTCAAAGATCATCATGTCAGCATTTGGGACGAATGGGCCGATGCAGATGGAAACCTGGGTCCCGTTTATGGTAAACAATGGCGCAGCTGGCAAGGTGCAGACGGCGTGGAAACAGACCAGGTTAAAGAAGTGATCCTGCAATTAAAAACAAACCCCGACAGCCGCCGCATGATCATCAGCGCATGGAATGTGGCCGATCTGCCCAAAATGAAACTGATGCCCTGTCATTGCCTGTTCCAGTTTTATACATCGGCGCCAGATGAACAGGGAAAACGTAAGTTGAGCTGCCAGTTATACCAGCGCAGTGCAGATGTATTTTTAGGTGTACCTTTTAATATTGCTTCCTATGCATTGCTCACCTTGATGATAGCGCAGGTATGCGATATGGATCCCGGCGATTTTGTACATAGTTTTGGCGACGTACATTTATACAACAACCACTTTGAACAGGCAGCGCTCCAGTTGGGTCGTACACCCTTTCCGCTCCCTCAAATGAAGATCAACCCTGCCGTAAAAGATATTTTTGGCTTTAATTTTAATGATTTTGAACTGCTGAATTACCAGAGCCACCCGGGCATAAAAGCACCGGTGGCCGTTTAAATAAAAATCCCGGTAACAGCTACCGGGATTTTTTTAATTTTATTTTCCACCAACCTTTATGGAAAAAGGAACATCTTTAGGTGGAAGGCATTTCTTATCGTTGCAAACCATATAAGTTACTGTGCCCTTAGCTACGGTTGGTACAGCGGTTTTCATTTTTATCTTTTGCACAAACACCACTTTATTGCCATAGAATTTCAATACACTTTTAAAATTGGGGTCGTATTCTTTTATCAGTTTTCCCTTTTCCTTCACTTTATCTTCCAGTTTAAAAAGCGGGTTGGCCGTAAATGTAAAGCTGGTCGCTTCCGGGCCTTCGCCCGCATCCTGTGCATAAATATGCCAGCCGGGTTGCAGGGTGGCCGTCATCTGGAGTTCATACAACTTGTCTCCCAATTTTTTTGAACTATAAGTCCACTTTACCGGGTTTTCAATTTGCGAAAAAGCCATTCCGGTAAATGAAAGGAGAACGACAAGGGCGAGTAAGATTTTTTTCATATTATTTCGACTGGTTAGAGCTTGTAAAGTTAATATTGAACTGCCGGCTTATTTGTTAAACTTTGTTAATTAGCGGTTATGAAAGCCCAAAAAGGGTCTTAAATACCTGTTTGCCGTCAAGATTGCCCAGGGCTGCATTACTGGCCCTTTCGGGATGCGGCATCATGCCAAAAACATTCCGGGTTTTGTTACAGATTCCTGCAATATTTCCTGCTGCCCCGTTTGGATTAGCTGCCAGGTTAATATTACCGTCTTCATCGCAGTAACGGTAAATAATCTGCCGGTTGGTTTCCAGTTCTATTAGAGTCGCATCATCGGCATAATACCTTCCCTCTCCATGTGCAACCGGAATTTTTAAGGGAATATTTTCCTGCTCATTTTTAATGAATACGTTTTTACAAACAAATTTTTGACCTGCATTCCGAAGCAATACGCCCGGCAGCAGGCCGCTTTCACATAATATCTGGAAACCGTTGCATACGCCCAGCACTTTTCCACCATCATTTGCAAATTCAACCACCTGCTGCATCATGGGGCTAAAACGGGCAATGGCACCACAACGCAGGTAATCGCCATAACTGAAGCCACCCGGCAGTACTATACAATCCCTGCTGTTGAACATCGACAGGTCTGTATCTTTGTGCCAGAGTGGTATCACCTGTTGCTGGTAATCGGAGCCTAATGTTTCTATCATATCCCGGTCGCAATTGGACCCTGGAAAAACAACTACGCCAAATTTCATAATCCGGTTTTTTAAAATTCAGGGCAAAAGTACAATTCCCTTTTCGTTCAGCAGCGCCACAAATGCCGCAATACATAATGCGGCCATGCACCAGTGCATAATTTGGGGAAATAACTTTTTGTCGGGGTAAAAAAATGCAGCCGTTATCAGCAGCGACAATGGCATGGCCGCCAGTATCCAAAATTCAAAACCGGTTACCCGGCTGAGGAAGGGAACCAGTACAGCCACTGCAAAATAAAGATATAACAACAACCAGCTTTTACGGGTTTGCACTACCTGCCTGCGCATATTTTTCTGCACAAAAAATATACCCAGCAGCATAGCGGCCAGCACCATGGCTATTCCTATATAAGTCCAGCTGCTCTCATTAAAAAGGGGCGTGTGCAGGCCAATAGACGGAAATTTCACTTTGTTCCATCTATTTGTAAGATAAAGCCAGGATGTAAAAAAATAGTAAGGTGTAATGATGCCTATCAATCCCATCAGCCATTCCTGCAGGCGGAAAGTGCGGGCAATGGTGAGGCCCACCATTATGAGCACAACGAATGCGATACTGGGTGCATATATAAAAGTAGCCACTGAAGTAAGCAGTCCAATATTAAAAATAGATGATTTGGGGTGCTGGTCGTTGTGGAGGGTTATCAGCTTTGCCCAAACCCATATAAAAACCGTATTCACGATCATGGGGGCCGAAAGCCGGTACCAGTCTGCAAACATGGCTGTAACCAGCAAAAAACTCATACCGGTAAGATAATGTGGCTTTGGAAACAGGCGCTGGTTATTCACGATCTTATTTAACCAAACCGCCTGGAAGTATAAAAGCAGGAGACTGATGCTGGGGTATATCCATGGAAAGTCCTTCCCGGCCGGTTCCAGCAACTGCAATAAACCTTTATATAAAAATGCATCTTCCTGCCTTGGCAGTGTAGATTCTGTAAAAATAAAAGAGGGAATGCGTAGCACAGCCGCATAAATTAGCAGCAAAAAATTATTATAGGGTATATTGGCTTTAAAAGTTCCCGTCACTGTTCATGCTGGTTAATATTCAAAATTTGTTACTTGCAAAAATCTCAAATAAAAACCATCTTTTAAAATTAATCGCCGAAAGATATTAACAGGCCTACAGCGCAGGCCTGGAGAAATTTACTTTTACAAAACTGATAAGCCCCCGGTAAGTGGCAGGAATGATCACTTCATAAAGCCCAACCTGCTTAGAAAGCCTGGGCATGAACTGGTAACCCTTTTCCCGGCTTTTTAGTGTGGCATTACGCCTGATTCCGCCACTGGATGAAAGTGCCTGGCTGCTTACCACCTGCGGGTTTTTAATTTTTTCAAGAAACAGAAAATATATCTCCGAGCCCGCATTGAGCGTACCATAAGAAAGGTAATTATCAGAATTATCGTCGGCCTGTGATTTAAATAAGATGTTCATCCATTTGGGCTTAAGTGAACTGTCAATATTCATGATGAGCATATTGTCAAACTCGTACCTTGTATTGTTAGAAAAACGGCTGTAATCCCTGAAAGGCCTGTAATAGTTATAATAGCCGGGCGAATACATGCCGTAGCCACTGTAACCATAAGGCGAACCATAGAGATAATCCCAGCGGTTCCAGCTATTACCGCTGGTAAAGGAAGAATAATCTTCTGCCACCAGCATATAGCTGCCGTCGCGCTTCAGAAAAATATTCCGCAGGAACATATCATCAAACGCCGACCTGTACCTGCCGTCTGATATCTTTCTCCGCACAGAATCAGGGAAAGGGATGAACAGGTTTTTTTCGCCGAGGGCCTGCATATCAAGCTGTGAGGCATACAAACCTTCCACATTTCCGTTCCTGCTTGTATAAAAAAAAGAATTGACCAGGTAATTTCGGTTAAGGTTATCGACCTTTATCTTGATTTCATCAATATACTTGTCGGAAAGCGAAAGTGGTTTTGAAATATACTGGCTTGATCCCGGCGGTATACTGAATATTTCCACATCATTTATGTTTTCGCGGTAACCCTGCTTGCGCTGGCGTGCAAACACAATACTTCCGTCGTTGGCTACCTGGAGATCAGAAAAAACATCGCGGCGTTCGTTATACCTCATATTATAGCGAATACTGTCTGTAAGCTCAAGCTGTTCATTCATCCTTTTCGTAACAATCGTTACCTCATCATCTCTGTAGCGCATTTTATATACCAGGATCTTTTTTTTGTCTTCGCTGTATGTAGTGCTGTATATTCTGCTATTGGCAAGCAATCCTATCTTGGTGGTATCGATCGTAACAATATCACCCACTTTTTCTCCCCTGCTGTCGAATTTTAGCGCATTGCACTGAACCACGCTGTTTTTCTGGCGTTGGTAGATCATAAAAAAATAATCGGGATATACCACAAAATCCACGTTCAGCAGCCTGTCGTCTAAAAATCTTAGCCTGCTATTGCTGATCTGCTGCATGTCTTTATCCAGCACCTGCAGGTAATGCCTGTTTCCATTACCTTTATAAATAATATAATTCCCCCCAACTTTCCCAATTATCTCAAAATTGATCTCCACGGCATCTTCCCGCAGCGGGTCCGAATAAAGTAATTCCTGGCTCCTGCCCGAAACTGAAAGCATAATAAAAACCACCCACACGATAATTCTTTGTAGCATTGTGTATTCGTTTATATAAATTTACGGTATAAAATTATCTACTTTATTACAAGACAAAAAGAAAACAATTTTGCTGCAGGCATATAGCAAAATGATTTTATTCATAAACCAATCATGCAAACTGTCTTAATCACCGGCGGAACGGGCTTTACGGGCAAACAGTTAACAAAACTACTGCTTCAGAAAGGGTACAGGGTAATTGTGCTCAGCAGGAACCCGGGGAAAGGCGCTCCTTCTCCAAATTTGCGTTACGCCCATTGGGATATTAATAAGGAAGAAATCGATAAAACAGCCCTTATGGATGCCGATCATATCATTCATCTTGCAGGTGCGGGTGTAATGGACAGGCGCTGGAGCAAAAAATACATGACCGAAATTGTAAACAGCCGCACCCGGAGTGCCTCGCTGCTTATCAACAGCCTTAAACAGACAGGCCATAAAGTACAAAGTTTCATCAGCGCATCGGCTATTGGCTGGTATGGCGCAGATGCCGGCGGTGCAGCTTTTTCTGAAGATACTCCCCCGTTTTCAGATTTCCTGGGCGAAACCTGCAGGCTTTGGGAGGCGGCGGCAGATGAAGCAGGAACACTGGGTACCATGGTATGTAAGCTGAGGATCGGTATTGTACTGGGAAGGAATGGCGGCGCATTTGAAAAATACATCAAACCGGTGAAATACGGACTGGCACCCATCATGGGCAGCGGGGCGCAAATAATGAGCTGGATCCACCTCGATGATCTTTGCCGCCTGTTCCTGTATGCGGTTGAAAACAATAGCCTGCAGGGCTGCTTCAATGCGGTGGCACCAGTACCGGAAAGCAATAAATCATTTATGCTGAAACTGGCAAAGCAAATGCGGGGAAACAGGTTTATTGCGCTTCATGTACCGGCCTGGGCTTTAAAACTCGGGCTGGGTAAATCGAGCATTGAAATTTTAAAAAGCTGCACCGTAAGCGACCGTAAAATAAAAGCAACCGGTTTTACTTTTGTGTACCCAACGGCCGAAGCTGCGTTGGCCGAACTCTGCCGGCCCTTATAGATCGGTTTTTACAAACCGGCGGTGGGTCAGGTATATAAAGAGAATAAGGTAAATTATAGCAAGAGCAAATACAATTTCGGGTTTATCGGCAGGCATAACCATTTTAGTCATTGACTTTATCGGGTTATCCGGGAAGGTAAGCAAGCCGTCCGAAGCATTCATAGGGAGATAATCACCTATACTTCCAAAATCGCCCAACCCATCTTTTTTCAGCTTAATACTCCACACATCCAGTAATTGAGAGAGGATATTTTCTGCACCAAGGTAAATGAAGTATAAACCGATAGCAAAACCGGTTCTACGCACCAGCACAGATATAAATACAGCGATCATATTGTAGGAAACCGCTTTCAAAAAGAAAAAGCCCACATGCGAAAATTTATTCAGGGAAAATTCTGTACCTGAAAAAAGTCCGAACACAAGTGCTGTAAGCATCACCAGAACAGTGGTAACCACGGCCGTGATAAGGGCAAGCATCAGTTTAACCCTTATAAATTCCTGCCTGCTCCAGCCATCAATGATATTTTGCCTGCTGGCTCGGAATGCATATTCATTTGTAACCAGTATGATGAGAAGCAATGCAGGCAAAATGAGCAAAAATCCTGTGGCATAGCTGGTAGTTTGCCAGGTATTGCTGAAACTGTAGGGGTCAAATGAGATCATCTTACCGGCTGGCCCCGATTCTTTGATGATATTCTTATTTACAGAAAAAACAATATAATTTGTGAGTACAATACCAATAATAAAAAAAACAGACAACACTTTAAAAGGATTATAATCTTTCAGCTTGAGCCATTCTATTGCGAGTGATTTTTTCATTGCGTCATTTATTGGTAAGTTCAAAGAATTTGTTTTCGAGGCTTTTACGTTTCAGCTGCAGGTGAGAAAGGGTGATACCCTTATTGAAAAAATGGCGATTCACCTCAGCAAGGTTGGCCGTGCCGGTGGCAAAATGCAGATCTATCATCCCATCCACTTTATCGGCTTTGATACAACCTGGTACCTGCATCGCTAGATCCTGCAATGGCAACGGTTCATCTGTGCCCACCTGTACGATATCATCGGTTACAAAAATATCATTTACATGCCCCGATGCGATCAGTTTTCCCTGCTTGAGTATGGCCACATGCGTACATACTTTTTCAACTTCATCTAAAAGGTGACTGGCCATGATAATGGTTTTACCCTGTTTAGCCAATTCTTTTATAAGCGTGCGGATCTCTGCAATGCCCACCGGATCGAGCCCGTTGGTGGGTTCATCGAAGATCAGCACTTCGGGGTTTCCCAATATGGCGGCGCCAATGGCAAGACGTTGCTTCATACCAAGCGAATAGGTGCTGAAAGCAGATTTTTTTCTGTGTGAAAGGCCCACTATTTCAATTACCTTATCAATATCTTCGGCACCATGTTCTTTAATGGCTGCCGAAATGGAAAGATTCTGCAACGCAGACAGGTAAGGATAAAAGTTGGGCGTTTCCAGTAAGGTACCCATGCGGCGGCGGTGGGCATCCGCTGGTTCTTCATCAAATAAAGAATAGGAACCAGCCGTGGGTTTTAAAATGCTGGTGATGATACTCAGCAGGGTAGTTTTACCACTGCCGTTGGGGCCCAGGATGCCAAAAACAGATCCTTTGGGCACCGAAAAACTTACATCCTGCAGCGCCTTTATTTGCCCGTAATTTTTGGAGAGATCGTTTACCGAGAGAATTGACATATTAGTTTTTAATTAGGCACAATATAAATAATGCGTTTCAATATTAAACAGGCAGAAATATACAGAAGGCAAAATCAACTGATGAAATTCTGCTTAGTGCCGCTCATGCCATACGGCAGAAAATCCCCCCACTACAGCAAAACCATTTTCATTGAAATGAAGTTTATGCAGTTGAAGCAGGTCAACATCGGCCTGTAATACTTTCCGGTGAAATGGATTCATAGTGCCGCCTTTTTCACCCGCCGGCACCTGTGGGTCGTATTGAAAATGCGGGTCTAACAGCGTTCCCCGCGGGTACATAATACCGGGTATGCCGGCGCCCCGTATATCCAGCTCTTCGGGATGATCGAGCCCGAGCGTATGCCCAAACTCATGCGCAGCTGTAGTGGAATTGTTGAGCAGGTTGGCCAGTTTAAAATAACCGGTATTGCTGTTTACCCCATCTACAAATGAAATATCATTGGCGCTATATTCCTCTATACGGAAATAGTTGTTCTCCGGGTCTTTGTTTTCTATAACATCAGCAGGTTTTAATGCCGGCGCATAGAAACCCTGCATACTGAACCGCACCGTATAGGTTTTGCCGTTAACCTGTGCCGTGACCTTTGGCTCGTTCCAATGTTCCTCAATATCCCGTGCAATGTCAATACAAAGCTGCGGATAAACAGCATCGCCATAAAAAAACAAACGGCCATACACCGTAAGCTGCATGATTTGGTCATTCAGTTCTGCTATTCCCATCTTCATGTATGTTTAATGTCTAAAATAGCCAATTTCGGCAAGCCGGGCAAAAAATAAGTTTGATGAAATTCATCCGGTACCTGGCTCAATAAAGCAGCAAGATCGTTAGATTTGGATATACTTACTTCATAATTATTTTAGTAATGAAACCAGTTATTATTATGATAATGGCAAGAACAAGGATTTTAAAATTGAAATTATTGCCGCCGATATTTACAGGAACGAAGAACGGGTGCCGGAAGAAGGCACTTATAATTTTCCCGATGGCAAAGGCGGCAGTTTCTATAATGGCAAATTATTGCTGTAAAGAAACAGGAAGAAGGAAAGGATATCAATGAGCTGCAGGCCTGCTTTTGTTCCGGATTATTTTAAATGCTGTTCAAAATAGTCGGTTACTTTTTGATATAAATGTGCCCGGTCTTTACCTGTTACGTTATGCTCGTAGCCCGGGTAGATCATATAATCTACCTGCACGCCTGCATCCACACAGGCTTTTACAAAATTTACAGAATGCTGCTGCACCACCACGGGATCCTGGATGCCGTGAATGAGCAGCAGTTTGTCTTTTAGTTTTGCGGCCTGCTTTATAAGATTGGTAGCTTTATATCCGTCGGGGTTTTCCTGTGGCGTGTCCATATACCTTTCACCGTACATTATTTCGTACATGCGCCAGTCCATTACCGGGCCGCCTGCCACAGCGGCCTTGAACGTGCCCGGGTGATAGAGCACAAAATTTGTGGTCATAAAACCGCCATAACTCCATCCAAACAATCCCATCCTGTCTTTATCTATATAATTTTTGGTATTCAGAAATTGAAGGGCGGTTTCCAGGTCCTGCATCTGCGGCTCTCCAGCACGGCGGAAGATAGCCTGTTCAAATGCTTTTCCCCTGTTGGCGCTTCCCCTTGTATCTAAAGTAAACACTACATAACCACGTTCTGCCAGGTACTGGAACCAGTAATCACCGGCGCCACCGTTCCAGCTGTTGCTGATCATCTGTGCATGCGGGCCGCCATACCAATAAACGATGAGCGGATATTTTTTGCTGCTGTCGAAATCCACCGGCGTAAACTGCCGGCAATACAGATCTGTACCATCGTTGCTCTTTATAGAAAAGATATGGAGCTTACCGGTACGGTAAGCCTGCAAAGGATTGGATGCCTGCAGGAGGGTTTTTGTCTTACCAGTTTTTGTTTCGATCAGTTGTATAGTACGCGGATTATCAGGCGTCGAAAAAGCATCCAGCACATAAGTGCCGTCATGGTTAAGCATGCTGTTGTTCATAGCATTGGCCGTTGTGATCCTTTTGCGTTTTCCGTTCTTTAAGTTTACCGCATACAGGTTTACAGCAATGGGCGAAACTTCTGTGGAGGTATAAAAAAGGTTTTCCCCTTTTACATCAAACTGCTTTACATCCAGCACTTCCCATGGACCCGTGGTGATTTGTTTAATAAGTTTTCCGCCCAGGTCATAAAGATATAAATGGTTCCAGCCATCTCTCCTGCTCTGCCATAAAAATTGCGAAGGTTTGTTTTTAATAAAAAGCATGGGGTGCAGCGGCTCTGTGTATTTCTCCTCTCTTTCTTCAAACAATGTCTTTACAAAATTGCCGTTGGATGCGTCATACTGATTGAGGCGCATATGGTTTTGCTCGCGGTTAAGCACAGCAATAAAAATATATTTATCATCCAGGCTCCACGCAATATTGGTAAGGTATTGCTCGGCAGGCTCTCCTGTTTTAAGATAAATGGTTGAATTTGCTTCGTAGTTATAAACAGCCACGGTCACCTGGTGGCTTTTATCTCCTGCCATCGGATACTTGATGTTCACATTTTTGGCAGGCGTACTGGTCCAGTCAACAATGGGGTAATCGGTTACCATGCTTTGGTCCATGCGGTAAAAAGCCAGCAGTTTACCGCTATTGCTCCAGAAAGTACCTTTATTGATCCCAAATTCATCCCTGTGTACAGAAGATGCATAAACGATATCACCACTGCCATCGGTAGTTACCTGTTTGCCGGCACCGTCTTTGCTCACATATAAGTTAAAATCCTGCAGGTAGGCATTTAAACCGGCAGCGCCCTGGTCAAGATTTTCTTTTGAGGCCATGCTTTTATCAGTTATTAAGCGGCTACCCTCATCAGTTGTATGGAGCATATACCTGTTGCCTTTTACAGAAAGCTGCCAGCCATCATTTGCAAACTGTATGGGAGGCATGGAGGCCAATGTATCCATATTGGCTTTTCTGAGGCGGCTGTTTAATTGTGCAAGCGTTAAAAAAGGTTGATCAGCAGCTGAAGAAAATGCACCTCTCATCCAAACGTCGGAACCATCTGTTTTTTTAAGGTATACATAATCATTGGTTCCTTTAATAAACTGCAGCTGGCGCAGGTTTTCCGGGGCCAGTGTGGTGCGTGCGTTCAGCATCGCTTCCTGGATACTAAGGTTTTTCAACTGTGCAACGCCGGCAAAAGCGGAAAAAACAACCAGGAATAAGAAAGAAAACTTTTTCATATCAAATCAGTTAGACAACAAATATAAGCCTGCGGCCCCAATAAAACGTTGGCAATGCTTTATTCGCCTTTATGCAACGAAAAACTTATCTTTGCGGTCTTACATTTAATTGTGCGCATAACTCAAAAAAAAATACTGACAGGGGGCATTTTATGCCTCTTCCATTTTAGTGCAGTTTTTGCGCAATGTCCTCCAAATTTAGATTTCGAAAATGGCAATTTTAACGGATGGACATGCTTTTCCGGCGTTGCCAGGTCTGTAAACAACCAAAATGTTATTTCACTTACCACTGCCGGCCAAATAGCAGGGCGGCACGAAATAATACCTTCCTTTCCTTTTCCCGGTTATGATGAATATGGAAATTTTCCTAAAAGCTGCCCAAACGGAAGCGGTTATTCCATTAAGCTGGGCGACAATACAGGAAAACATGAGGCTGAAGGAATTGAGTATGTTTTTACCATTCCGCCCACGGCTACCGATTTCAGTCTGGTTTATCATTATGCTATTGTAATAGAAGATCCCGGCCACCAGCTGCACGAACAGCCAAGATTAAAAATTGAAGTGACCAATGTAACCGATGATGAACTGCTTGACTGTTCCTCTATTTCTTTTGTGGCCGGATCAAACCTGCCCGGTTTTCAACTATCGCCACGTTCTTACGGCACCCGCCGGTTTTATTACAAAGACTGGTCGGCCAATACGATTAAACTTAACGGCCTGCAGGGAAAAACCATTCAACTGCTTATTAAAAATGCGGATTGCGTTTTTTTCGATCATTTTGGATATACCTATCTTGATATCAATACAGAATGCAATGGTTTTTTGCCCGGTACTTCCTATTGCGCCGGGGATACCGCGGTAAATGTAAAGGCCCCGGTGGGCTACCAATCTTATAAGTGGTTCAATAATAATTTCTCACAGGTATTAAGCCAGCAGCAGGTATACCGTATTCAACCACCTCCGGCACCGGGAACCCTAATGGCACTTGAACTGACTCCCTACAATGGCTATGGGTGCAAAGACACATTGATGATCCCTTTCAGGAATGACCTGGTAATTACTGCTGATGCAGGGGGAGATAAAACGATATGCACCAATGATTCTGTACGGCTCGGCATACCAGCAACGGCAAATGCCATTTACGAATGGTCTCCGCCGTATGGACTGGGAAGTACCAGCAGTTCAAATCCTGCAGCTTTTCCCGGTACTGACACTACGTATACTTTAACGGTTAGATCAGAAGGTGGCGGATGTGCCGGCACTGACCGGGTGCGCATCACACGCCGGGTACTCGATACCAGCACTGTTTTATCGGGCAAAAATCCTTATTGTATCGGCACAGGTAACCCGCCCGTGCTTACAGTGGCAAATGCCGATATAATTCAATGGTATAAAGACAACCAGCCGCTTACTGGCGCCAACCAGCTTAGTTTTAGTCCAACACTGACCGGAAATTACAAGGCTTCCATAAAATACAATGTTTGTGCATCTGCCGTATTTACAAAAGAGTTAAATGTTATCATAGACAGGCCAACTCCGGCCACCAGGTATGCCGATGTATTGACACCACTTAATTTTCCCATAAGATTAAATGCAAGGAATATTGGCAACAATGCAAGATGGTCGCCGCCATTTCAGTTAGATGACATTACGAATTACACGCCTTTATTCAGGGGTGCACAAGCACAATTGTATACAGTAACCCTCACTACAGCAACCGGCTGTGTTACGGTTGATACGGTTTATGTGAAGCCTTATAAGAAGATCGCCATGTATGTACCCTCCGCATTCAATCCAGAATCGGCAGGGCCCAATAACCACCTGAGACCTTTGTTACTTGGCTTTGCGAAAGTGAATTATTTCCGCATTTACGACCGTTGGGGAAAATTGCTTTTCCAGTCTGCGAACGATTATCCCGGATGGGATGGAAAAGTAAAAGGGCTATATCCCGAAATTCAAACCGTAGTATGGATGCTGGAGGCCGTTGATGTAGATGGAAAAACACACCAGGCCAAAGGCGCCACAGTTTTGATCCGGTAAATTATTTTGAAGATGCCGAAACTGCCAGCAGGTCGGCCAGTACACAGGCAGTAACAGCCTCCAGCACCACCGGCACACGAAGTGCAATACAAAGATCATGTCTTCCTTTTACAGAAAAATGTTCCATCTGTCCCGTTTCGGTATTTAAAGAAAATTGCACATGAGGCGTGGAAGAAGTGGGTTTTACCACCACCCTGAATACAAGCTCATTACCGTTTGTAATGCCAGCAAGTACCCCGCCTGCATGATTGCTGACCGTTTTGCCCGATACATCTTCCAATGCATCGTTGTGTACGCTGCCAAACATTTTTGCTGCAGCAAACCCGGCCCCAAATTCAATGCCTTTTACCGCAGGTATACTGAACACCGCATGGCTGATAACCGATTCTGCTGAATTAAAAAAAGGCTCACCGAGGCCAATGGGCAAATTGTTCACCGCACATTCCACTATTCCGCCCACGCTGTCTTTTGCATCAATGGCTTTTTGTATGCCTGCTTCCAGGTCTGTTTCACCGCCAATTTCAGTAATAGCAGCCCTGCATTCAATAGCCGGGTCATATTGCTTCAATAATTTCTTTGCAACTACCCCGGCAGCCACCAGGCAAACGGTTAGCCTTCCGCTAAAATGCCCGCCACCCCTGTAATCCTGGAAACCATTGAATTTTTTTTGTGCTACAAAATCGGCATGGCCCGGCCGGGGTATATTGAGCTGCTTTTCATAATCGCCGCTGCGGGTATTCTTATTTTCAAAAACGACTGTTAACGGTGCGCCGGTTGTTTTTCCATTGAATAATCCCGATAGAAAAACAGGTTTGTCATCTTCCTTACGCGGTGTGGTGCCTTTTTGTACCCCCCCCTTTCGCCTGTCAATATCTTCTGTAAAATCTTTCTCAGAAAGCGTTAACCCGGGTGGGCAGCCATCTATCACAATGCCCACATGAGTGCCATGCGATTCTCCAAAAATGCTAAGTCTGAATATGGTTCCGAAACTGTTCAAAATTTTATTTGTATTTAAATGATCAATACAGTTATTGTACAACTGCCCCCAGTTTTTTTAAATCCTCAAAAAATGCAGGATAAGATTTATTTATGGCTTCTGCCGCCTCAATTTCCACTTCGCCGTCTGCTGCAAGTGCCGCCGTTGCAAGTGCCATGGCTATGCGGTGGTCGTGGTGCGAAAATGTTTGAGCCCCAACTGTTCTTTCCGGCGCTTCAATAATCATCAGGTCATCCTGCAATTTTACAGTTACGCCAAGCTTGCCAAATTCCTGCTGTAAAGTTAAGGCACGGTTGCTTTCCTTTTGCAGGAGCCGCCCGGCGCCCTCTATTACAGAAGTTCCCTTACAATAAGCAGCCAATGCCAGCAGCGGGGGAAAAAGATCCGGACAATTGCTGGCATTAAATTGAAAAGCTTTCAAATTATGCTTACTTACCGCTATTTTTTCTGTAGTAATGCTCATGACCGCTCCCGCTTCCATCAAGGCCTGCAGCACGGCCCTGTCGGCCTGGGCCGAAAATACATCAAGGCCGGTTACGGTAACGTTTCCAGCAATAGCGCCGGCTACCAATAAAAAAGCAGCCCCGCTCCAGTCGCCTTCCACGCTGTATTCAATAAGCGGTTTTTGTGCTGGTTTTGGAAAAACTTCAAAAGACTGATAATGGTTGTTAGCAACATGGTATCCAAAATGCTCCATCATTTGCAGGGTCAGGTCGATATACGGTCTGCTTGTAAGGTCTTTTACATGAATGACCGTTTTTTGTGTGGTTGCTTCCGCTATCGCTATGATCAGTCCGGTAAGAAACTGAGAACTGAGTGAACCATCTACCGTTATCTCCGATGCCCGGAGCGGCCCTTTTACCTGAAGGGGCAAAAAACCTGCATTGGATGCCGACTGTACGCCCAACTGTGGCAGCACTTCATCAAAAAAATTCATGGGGCGCTTCAGCAGGCTACCCGAACCAGTAAGGGTGATAAGCCGGTTGCTTAAGGCAGCTATTGGGGTAAACATGCGTATAGAAAGGCCGCTTTCGCCGCAATGGATGGTATTGCTTACCGGGTCTACCCCATCAGATTCAATTTCCAGCAGTGGCCCATTTTTTCGATCATGGCACCCAGCGACTGAATGATGTCCACTGCAGCCCTATCGTCGTTACTGTTGCCGGGATTATGAATAATGGTTTTCCCTTTATGCAGTAATGCCAGCGCACAGGCCCGCTGCATGGCGCTTTTAGACACCGGGGCATTTATTTCGCCGCTTACATCCCCCGGCTTAACCACTCGTTTCATAATAGCCAAGATACGAATCAATCGGCTATGTTCATAAAAAAGCTATTTTTGCAACCCGGGTTTCATATATGCATATCAACCGTAAAAAAATATTTCGCTGGGCAAAAGGGATCATTGTTCTTTATTGCCTTATTGGCATCGCCCTTTATTACCTGCAGGATAAATTTCTGTTTCACCCCGAAAAATTGACGGCGGCCCATGAGTTTAATTTTAAAACAAAGTTCAGGGAACTGAATATTGCTTTTACAAAAACGGACACTATGAACCTGGTGAAATTTTTACCTCAGGACAGTTTAAGACGGGGAATCGTATTGTATTTTCATGGCAACAAGCAAAACATAGAACGCTATGCAAAATTTGCAGATCACTTTATAAAACATGGCTATGAAGTATGGATGGAAGATTATCCCGGCTATGGAAAAAGCACCGGGCTAATAACGGAAGATAAATTATACGACCAGGCGCTGCAGCTTGGTAAAATGGCCCTTAAAGTTTGCGGCCCCGACAGCATCATTATTTATGGAAAATCTTTCGGAACAGGTATTGCTGCTTACACAGCCACCACTTTCAAGCCCGGGCAACTGATCCTGGAAACGCCTTATTACAGCATCCCCGACCTTTTTAGTTCCTTTGCTTTCATTTATCCCGCATCGGCCATGAGCAGCTATAAAATCCCCACGTATAAATTTTTGCAGGATGTAGAAGCTCCTGTGGCTATTTTCCAGGGAACTAATGATGGCATTACCCGCTTTAGCCGTGCCGAAAAACTAAAGAAATATTTTAAACTGGGAGACCGCTTCATAACCATCAATAAAGGAACACACCATAACCTTGCCAGCTTTAAGGAATACCACACAGCACTGGATAGTATGTTGCTAAAGTAATACCCAGGTTAAATGCTGTTACACAAAGAGCCGCAGAGAAAAGCAGCGTAGTACAGAGAATAGAACAGTAAATCTGCTTTTATCCAACCAACACGCATCGGTACAATTCGTGTAATTCGTGTAATTCGTGTAATTCGTGTTAAATAATTCGTGTTAAATAATTCGTGTTTTAAAATAATTCGTGCTATCCTCTCACCGCTCCTTCAAAACCACTTTCTCGCTACCCACATTCAGCTCATAATATCCACCTACTTTCAATGCATAATTTTCTTTGCCATGGCTAACGGGAAAATGATAACAAACAGGATAATCATATTCCTCCACTATCTCTTTCAATATTTCGTCTATTGATTTCCCAAACGGTCTTTCCGTATCCTTCATATCGGTAAAGCCACCAAAAATAATTCCGGCAAGGCCCTTTAATTTTCCGCTCCGCTTTAATTGTTGCAGCATCCGGTCTATACTATAAAGGTATTCGCCGATATCTTCCATAAAAAGGATACATTTTTTAGGATTGAAGTCTGATTTTGTGCCGGTGATATTGGACAGCAGTGCCAGGTTTCCCCCAACCAGCCTGGCTGCAGCCTTTCCTTTTTTATTGTTGGGGTGAACAGAAACAGTGTATTTTGCTTTTTTGCCTTCCAGCGCCCTTTGAAGCGATTGCACATATTCGCCCCCGGCGCCGCCATCGTTAAAAGCTGCCGCCATGGGTGCATGCAAAGTAGTAATACCATAATGACTGAAAACATGCGCATGCAGCACCGTGATATCGCTGAAACCGATCAGCCATTTAGGATGTTGCAAAAATTTCTTAAAATTCAGTTTGTCAATGATCCGGCTCATACCATAACCTCCCCGGCCAAAAAGGATAGCCCTGATATGTTTATCATCCAGCATGGCCTGCAGTTCATGGAGGCGTTCTTCATCCGTTCCGCTGAAATAGTTTTCCGAAGCGCTGCCAAGTGTTTTACCCACCATCACTTCATATCCCCATTGCTGCAATGTATCAATGCAGGTTTGGGCTTTTTCGGCAGCCATATAACCCGCCGGGCAGGTAATGCCAATGGTATCTCCTTTCTTTAAAAAGGAAGGCTCAATTATTTTCATCTGCTTTTTTCTTTTAAGGTTGATCCGGTTTCCGCTACTTCCAGCTCATGCTTCACACCGCATTTTAGGGCAAAATTGTTTTTCTGGTGACCCACCGGAAAATCGAAACATACGGGATAACTGCAGTCATTTATTTTTTCAAGCACGATCTCCTCCAGTGTTTTACCAAAAGCCTCGTCCTCGCTATCGTCTTTTTTTATTTTGAAACCTCCGATAACAAGCCCGGCCAGCTCGTTGAGTTTTCCGGTCCTTTGCAGGTTCCAGAACATACGGTCGAGGCTGTACAGGTACTCGCCGGTGTCTTCCACAAATAAAATTTTATTTTTTGTGCTGATATCACTTCGGCTGCCTGCAAGTGTTTCCAGGGTTTTTAAATTGCCCCCTACCAGCTTGCCTCTCGCCTTTCCCAATTTATTACTGGCATTGATTGGCGCGCTGTATTCCATTTTCTCGCCCGACAAACAAAGGCGTATGCTTTCAATCGTTTCTTTTTGGATGGGTTCGGCCAGGTTCCAGTCTGAAGGAAAACTGTTGCACATTTTTGAATGAATGCTGGCGGTATGGAACAGCTTACTGACATGGCTGTGCAAAACCGTAATATCGCTGAACCCGATCAGCCATTTGGGCTTTTTTTTGAAAAGCGAAAAATCTATCCGGTCAATGATGCGTACTAAACCATAACCGCCACGTGCACACATGATGGCGTGAATATCCGGATCATTGAGCATTGCCTCGAAATCTGCGGCCCGCTCCGCATCTGTACCGCCAAATGTATAATCCCGCTTGCCAATCGTATTCCCGATTTTTACATTGTACCCCCATTCCCGTATTTTTTTTACTGCAGGCTGAATATCTTCTATGCTGATATAGCCAGCCGGTGAACTGATGCCAATGGTTTGACCGGGCTTCAGATAAGCTGGAATATGATAATGCCTGTCAGGTTCCGGCTCATCCAGGCCATGGGCAATGGCCTTTGCCGAAAGCGTGGCAGGTATGATGGAAGATAAGAATTGCTTGCGTTTCACCCCGTGAAAATAGTAATATTTCGGTATTGCACGATGTTTTGATATTTTTGCAGATTATAAAATTTCTGTGCAACTCCGTGTCTTCGTTGTGACCCGCTGTGCATCAGTTTTAAATACATCATGAACCAACCGAAACGATACTTAATAACCTCTGCCCTTCCGTATGCCAATGGCCCCAAACATATTGGCCACCTGGCCGGCGCCTATCTGCCCGCCGATATTTATGTACGCTGGCTCCGCGCCTGTCAAAAAGATGTGGTATATGTTTGCGGAAGCGATGAACATGGCGCTGCCATTACCATACAGGCCATGAAGGAAAATACCACGCCCCGGCAGATAGTGGATAAATACCACGCCATGCTCAAAAGCAATATGGCCGACCTGGGTATTTCCTTCGATATCTATCACCGTACTTCGGAACCCATTCATCATGAAACAGCACAGGAATTTTTTACAGCGCTCCATAAGAAAGGCGACCTGGAAATAAAAGAAACCGAGCAGTATTTTGATACGGAAGCAAATACCTTTTTGGCCGACCGCTACATCATTGGCACCTGCCCTGTTTGTGGCAATGAAAATGCTTATGGCGATCAATGCGAAAAATGCGGCACTTCGTTAAGTCCGGAACAACTGATCAACCCACGCAGTACCCTCAGCGGTAATGCACCCATAAAAAAAACCACCACACATTGGTATTTACCACTCAACAAGCATGAAGATTTTTTAAGAAAATGGATACTCGAAGACCATAAAGCCGACTGGAAAACAAATGTATTTGGCCAGTGCAAAGGCTGGATTGAGGCCGGGCTTCAGCCCAGGGCTGTAACCCGCGACTTGGACTGGGGCGTGGCAGTTCCCTTACCAGAAGCCGCTGGAAAAGTGCTGTATGTATGGTTCGACGCACCCATTGGATATATCAGCGCCACCAAACAGTGGGCCATTGAAAACAACAAAGACTGGAAGCCTTATTGGCAAGATGCCGGCACCAAACTGGTTCATTTTATTGGCAAAGACAATATTGTTTTTCACTGCATTATTTTTCCCGTAATGCTTAAGCTGCATGGAAATATTTTACCCGGCAATGTGCCTTCCAACGAATTCATGAACCTCGAAGGCGACAAGATGAGCACCAGCCGGGGTTGGAGCATTGAAATGGAAGATTATATCAACGATTTTGTAAAAAAGGAAAATGGCGGAAACCAGTTGGTGGATGCGCTCCGTTACTACCTCACCCAAATTGCGCCGGAAAATAAAGACAGCGAATTTACCTGGAAAGGTTTCCAGGATGCTGTTAACAGTGAACTCGTATCTATTTTCGGAAATTTTGTGAACCGCAGCTTAGTGCTTATGCATAAATTATGCGGTGGAAAAGTGCCTGCATTCCATAACAGTATCATTGATGATAAAGACAAGGAACTCATTAGCCGCATTGCAGAAACAAAAAATAAAATAACACAATTACTGGAAGAATACCGTTTCAGGGAAGCGTTATTTGAAGTGATCGATCTCTCAAGGGCTGGCAATAAGTACATGCAGGAAAAAGAACCCTGGATTGTGGCGCGCCAGGCAACCAAGGAAGGCATTCCCACTCCCGAAGCACAGAGGCAGATCGATAACTGCCTCCATATCTGCCTGCAGCTTTGCGCCAACCTGGCCGTAATGATCAACCCTTTTTTACCTTTTACCGCAAAGAAAATGCTGTACCTCATGAAGGTGGTGGAAAAGCTGCTTGAATGGGAAAATGCGGGCAGCATGAAACTGCTGAGCGTGGGTTACAGCCTGCGTGCACCCGAACTGCTCTTCCGAAAAATTGAAGATGCAGAAGTAACAGAACAGGTGGAAAAATTAAAAGCTAAAACAAAAAATATCGAAGCCTCAAAAATGGAAAATAATAATACAGAAAACACAACCGGCAATAAACATTCAGTTGTTAACATGAAACCAGCAATAGTGTTTGATGATTTTGCCAAAATAGACCTCCGGGTGGGCACCATCCTTTCTGCCGAAAAAGTGGAAAAAGCCGATAAGCTTTTAAAACTCGAAGTAGACCTGGGTTTTGAAAAACGCACCATCGTAAGTGGTATTGCACTTCATTTTTCGCCTGAAGAAATTGTAGGTAAACAGGTAACGGTCGTATGCAACCTTGCACCCCGTAAAATGCGTGGCATCGAAAGCAATGGCATGATCCTGATGGCCGAAGACGCCGGTGGAAAACTGCAGTTTGTGAACCCCGATACAAAGGTTACCAATGGCAGCGGAGTGAGCTGATATTAAAAAACAGTAGTATACCAATCAAGCACCGGCCCCGGCCGGTTTTTTGTTGTTCAAACCTCCCTATCCCTCTATTTGCACATCTGCATATTTCTTCATTTGCATATTTCTTCATTTGCTCATTTCTTCATTTGCACATCTGCACATTTCTTCATTTGCACATTTCTTCATTTGCACATCTGCACATTTCTTCATTTGCTCATTTCTTCATTTGCACATTTGCACATTTACCCCTACCTTCGTTAAAAATAGTTGTTTAACTAACTAATTTTCATTTTATGTCTAACAGGACCATTAAAAAAGTAGCCGTTTTGGGAAGTGGTGTTATGGGAAGCCGAATTGCCTGTCATTTTGCAGGAATTGGTGTACAGGTTTTATTGCTCGATATTCAGCCAAAGGAACTGCCTGCCGATGCCAAACCCGCCGACCGCAATAAGATCGTGAACGATGCCCTCCAGGCTGCCCTCAAAAGCAATCCGTCGCCCGTATATACTAAGGAGGTGGCCAAACGCATCAGTACCGGAAACTTTACCGATAATATGAAAGATATTACCGGCTGCGACTGGGTGATTGAAGTGGTGGTGGAACGTCTCGATATTAAAAAATCGGTTTTTGACGAAGTGGAAAAATACCGCAAGCCCGGCACACTGATCACATCCAACACTTCGGGCATCCCCATCAGCATGATGGCCGAAGGCAGGAGTGATGATTTTAAAAAACATTTCTGCGGCACGCATTTTTTCAACCCGCCGCGTTACCTGCGTTTGCTCGAAATAATCCCAACAAAATATACCGATGCCACTGTGGTGGATTTTCTGATGCAATACGGCGATCTGTATCTTGGCAAACAAACGGTGCTGGCAAAAGACACCCCGGCCTTTATTGCCAACCGCATTGGTGTGTTCAGCATGATGGCCATTATGAAGATCATGGAAGAACTGGGCCTTACAATTGATGAAGTGGAAGCGCTCACCGGACCGGTGATCGGCAGGCCAAAATCGGCCACCTTCCGCACGGCCGATGTGGTGGGTTTGGATACGCTTATTAAAGTGGCCAAAGGCGTGGGCGAAAACTGCCCCCAGGATGAATCCCGTGCTTACTTTAACATACAGGGCTGGCTCAATGGCATGGAAGAAAAAAAATGGCTGGGCGATAAAAGCGGCCAGGGCTTTTTCAAAAAAGTAAAAGGGGCCGATGGCAAAAGTGATATACAGGTGCTCAACCTGCAAACCATGGAATATGGCCCGCGCAGCAAACCAAAATTTGCCACACTCGAAACGGCCAAACCCATTGAAGACCTGCCGACCCGCATCAAGGCATTGAGTGCCGGGCAGGATAAAGCAGGCGAGTTTTACCGGCAGTTCCATTTTGCCCTCTTCTCTTATATCAGCCACCGTATTCCAGAAATAAGTGATGAAATTTACCGGGTAGACGATGCCATGATGGCCGGCTTTGGCTGGGAGATCGGCGCATTTGAAAGCTGGGATGCCGTAGGCGTGGAAAAAACCCTGCAGGCCATGAAAGCCGCCGGAAAAACTGTAGCACCCTGGGTGGAAGAGATGGTAGCAAAAGGCAACAAGACTTTTTACAAGGTAGAAAATGGCAAACGTCTGTACTACGATGTGGCCAGTGGAAATTATAAAGCGTTGCCAGGTGGCGATGCCTTTATTGTAATGAAAAACTTTACCAACCAAACCGTTTGGAAAAACAGCGCCTGCCGCACCTATCATTTGGGCGACGATGTGCTGGGCCTCGAATGGTATACAAAAATGGGCAGTATAGGTGGCGAAGTATTGGAAGGCATCCAACGATCTATTTCGCTGGCCGAAGAAAAATATAAAGGACTTGTTATTGCCAACGAAGGACAGAATTTTTCTGCCGGTGCCAATGTGGGCATGATATTTATGCTGGCCATTGAGCAGGATTTTGATGAAATAGATATGGCCATCCGTATGTTTCAGAACAGCATCATGCGGGTGCGTTACAGCAGCATTCCTGTAGTGGTGGCCCCGCATGGTTTAGCGCTTGGCGGCGCATGCGAAATGAGCCTGCATGCCGACAAAGTGGTACCCGCAGCAGAAACCTATACCGGCCTGGTGGAAGTGGGTATCGGCGTAATTCCCGGCGGCGCCGGCACCAAAGAATTTGTTCTGCGTGCCAGCGATGAAATGCATCCCGGCGAGCCCGAAACCATCACTTTGCAAAACCGGTTCTTAAATATTGCCACTGCCAAGGTTGCCACAAGCGCTTATGAAGCATTTGATATGGGTGTGTACCGCCGAGGGCAGGATGAAGTGAGTATGAACCTTGCCCGCCGTATAGCCGATGCAAAAAAGTCGGTGATAGAAATATACGATGCGGGCTATACCATGCCTATCCAACGGAATGATGTTAAAGTGCTCGGCCGCTCGGCGCTGGGCGCTATGCATGCAGGCATCAACGGTATGTGGCGTGGAAAATATGCCACCGACCACGATGTAACGGTAGCAAAAAAACTCGCCTACGTGATGTGCGGCGGCGACCTGAGCGAACCACGGCTTGTAAGCGAACAATATTTATTAGACCTTGAGCGGGAAGCCTTCCTCAGCCTCTGCGGCGAGAAGAAGACTTTGGAACGAATTCAAAGCGTGCTCAAAACAGGCAAGCCGTTGAGGAATTAGTTGTTTCACACAAAGAAACAAAGAATACAGAGAGCGCAACGGTGTAGTTATACTTTTATTTTGCACTTGCGAAGTTATGCGGCATGGAGCCAGCGTGTTTCCATGTCTTTCTTGCAATAAAACATTTACACAGGAAGGTACCAAGTTGCGCAGAAATATTTCCTTTGCATGTCTTTGGGTATCCCTTTGCGCATCTTAACGACACAAAAACTTATACCAAAAAGTTTCACAAAGCAGGCAGGGAGTTACCGGAGAGATTTTCTCAGTGGCCCTCTTGTCTTCTCCGTGAAACGATGTGGTACCGCTGTTTCCGATACAGTATGTATCCGGGAATCTTTGTCTTGTAATTTAAACCTGGTTCCCCTCTCAAACCCTAAATTTCCTATCTTACAGAAAATTTAAGTTCACAGGATGCCCAACGAAATAAAATGCCCCAACTGCGGCCACCAGTTTGAGCCCAACGAAGCCATCCGGGAGGAAGTGGAAAGGGAACTGCGCAGCAAAGTAAAAGAATGGCAAAAAAAGAAAGATGAAGAGTTTGCCCTGCAGCTCGAAAATGAAAAACTGCTCACCCGCACACAGGTGGAAGAAACCTTGCGCAAAAGTATTACAGCCGACTACGAAAACCAGCTGCAGTTATTGAAGACCTCCAATGCCGATAACGAGGAAAAACTGAAAACAGCCCGGCAGCGGGAACTGGAATTTCTCAAAAAAATGCAGGACCTGCATACAAAAGAGGCTGAGCTTGACCTGGAAGTGCAGAAAAAACTGCAGCAGGAACGGCAGGCTATCAGTGAACAGATACGCAAACAGGAAGCGGAAAAAAATGCGCTTAAAGACAACGAATACAGCCTTAAATTAAAAGAACTGGAAAAGCAACTGGAAGACCAGAAAAAACTGGCAGAAGAAATGAAACGACGGGCAGAACAGGGCAGCATGCAACTCCAGGGCGAAGTGCAGGAACAGGCGCTGGAAGACCTCCTAAGGGCTAGTTTTCCTTTCGACCTGGTGGAAGAAGTGGGTAAGGGCGTACGGGGCGCCGACTGCATTCAGGTAGTGCGTAATAACCTGGGCCAGGAAGCCGGCCGCATCATTTATGAAAGCAAACGCACCGAACATTTTGGCGGCGACTGGATAGATAAACTAAAGTCCGACATGCTGAAGCAGGGCGCCGATATTGCCGTCATCGTAACCCGAGCCATGCCCAAAGACATGCAGCAGTTTGGCGAAAGAAACGGTGTGTACATCTGCAATTTTACTGAAGTAAAAAGTTTGGCACTCATACTTCGCAATGCCATTTTAAAAATTAGCGAGAGCCGTAAAAGCCAGGAAAACAAGGGCGACAAGATGGTGTCGCTGTACAATTATCTAACCAGCCCCGAATTTACCGGCAACTGGAATGCTATGCGGGAAGGATTCCGGCAGCTGCGTACTATGCTGCAGAAAGAGCGGGAAGATTTTGAAAAGAACTGGAAGAAAAAAGAAAAGCAGGTGGAAATGATCATCCAAAATTCCCTGCATATATCCGGCTCTATCGAAGGTATTGCCGGGAATGATAATATCAACCTGCAACTAGAGGGTGGCGGTGACGACGATACCGAAAACTGATTTATCCTATGCCGAACGATTCTATAATGCCGGTGCTGATCATTGCATCGGCCATACAACTGGTTTCTGAACTCGGTTTGTAATGTACTGAAAAAAAAATGCCAGTTAACCACTAAGCACCCATGCAAGCACATTGCCACCAAATATCATGGCGTGCACATCCAGTTGCCATCCCTGTTCTTTTTTAAAAATGCATTGAGCCAAAAAAAGATGTTCCTCCTGCTGAAGCCGGTTGATGGTCATATGCCGGATAAAATCCACTTCGCCATTGCCGTACCATTTAAACAAAGCCTCTTTGATGCTCCAGGCCAGTGTGAGGTTTTGCACCCGGTTGCAGTTATGTGCTTGCAGCAGGGCAGTTTCGGGGGCTGAAAGATATTTATGGGTGATCCTTTCGATTTTTATATGGGGCACTTCAATATCAACACCCACCCGGTTTTGGCTGCTCACTATTACTGCCGCATAGTCATGGCAATGAGATATGGAAAAATGATACTGTTCCTCTTCTAAAAAAGGTTTTCTTGTGTCGGCAATCCGGATGAGTTCCAGCGGAAAGTTGGGGTAAAGTTCTTTCAGCAGCAAGCGGCCGGCAAGATGCTGCAGGCGCTTACGCGGATGCGTTACAGCATTTTGAAGCGGCACCTTGCTTAAAAAAAAATCTTCATTTTCCGAAATATGCCAAACTCCAAGTTTAGTGTGAACGTTGATATTTTGTTGATAAACCAATGGCATATTGCTGAATAATAGATCGGGGACAAAAACGAATATTTTACTTTTACATCATTGAATTTCGAAGAGATTGACAACACAAACTTAACCAATAAAAATTATCTTCAACCATTTTAACCACCTTAGCATAAATGATCTTAAGCGACAAACGGATTCTTGAAGAAATAGAAAAAGGAACCATAAAAATTGAACCCTATAACAGGGATTGCCTGGGCAGCAACAGCTACGATGTACACCTGGGGGCTTACCTGGCAACGTATGAACATGCAGAGCTGGATGCAAAAAAACACAACACCATCATTCATTTTGAAATTCCCGATGACGGGATCCTGCTGATGCCGCATATTTTTTACCTGGGCGTTACACAGGAATATACAGAAACCCATGAACATGTTCCATTTCTCGAAGGCAAATCCTCTACCGGCCGCCTGGGTATTGATATTCATGCTACGGCCGGCAAGGGCGATGTGGGTTTTTGCGGCAACTGGACACTCGAAATTTCTGTAAAGCAGCCGGTTCGGGTGTATAAAGGCATGCCCATAGGCCAGCTTATTTATTTTCCGGTTGAAGGAGAAATTGAAGTGAAGTACAATGAAAAGAAAAATGCCAAATACAGTGGCCAGCCAAACAGGCCCGTGGAAAGTATGATGTGGAAAAACCGTTTTTAATAAAAGGAAATTAAAAAATGAAAATTGAAAATGCCTGGCTTGTAAATTTTTTGAAAAAAATCGCCGCTTCTGTAGTGGTGTTTTTTGTGGCCGTTCCGGCAAATGCCCAGTCGCCGGCAGATTCAATTTTACAATTCATAAAAAACAATAAACCACGTGCCTCTCTTTACCTGGTTCAGAATGATACGGTGCTTGCCCGGCAAAATGAAAACATGCTGATGCCGCTTGCCAGTACCGTAAAAATAATGGTGGCCATAGAGTTTGCCAAGCAGGCCGGTAAAAAAGTGATTGACGAAAACAGCAGGATACCCTTAAGCGAGCTCAACAAATATTACCTTTTCAATACCGATGGTGGTGCACACCCGGCCTGGCTCCAGTACG
This sequence comes from uncultured Chitinophagaceae bacterium, assembly GCA_963754695.1. GTDB lineage: Bacteria > Bacteroidota > Bacteroidia > Chitinophagales > Chitinophagaceae > Ferruginibacter. Next base: position 403,648 of record CAVWGU010000004.1, on the reverse strand, counting down.
AAAAAAAACAGCAGCATCTTGTAAACGACAGCATCCCGCTGGTAGATGTGGCCCGTGGCATGATCCTTTTCAGCAGCAACGCCAATACTGAATTTTTGATGGACCTGCTGGGCATGGACAATGTAAAAAACAATATCCAGCTTTTTGGTTTGAAGAAGCATACGGCACTATACCCCGTGGTGGCATCCCTGTTTATGTACCAGAACCCCAAACAGCTTAAAGAAGAAAAGATACTGAAGGGCATTAAATCCCTCAGTGAAGAACAATACTGCCGCTATATTTTCGACATGCACAATGCACTTAAATACGACACCGTATTAAAAGCAAGCTTTAACCCCTTTGACCTCAGCATGAATATGCAAAAATTATGGAGCGACAGGCTTACAGCTTCTACCGCCAAAGAATATGCCTATATCGGCAGCATACTGAACCGCCGGAAATATTTCGATGAGGCCAGCTATGCCGTTTTAAGCCGTGTACTCGAATCGGTAATGGAAAACCCCGCCAACCAAAGCTGGTTAAAACATGCCGGAATGAAGGGTGGAAGTACGGCATTTGTACTTACAAAAGCGCTTTATGCCACTACTCAAAAAGACGAAAAAATTGAATTGGCTTATTTCTTTAATAATCTTACGGAAAAGGAAAACAGCAAATTACAAAAATGGATGAATGCATTTGAACTTTCCGTACTCAGCCAACCCGCATTCAGGGAAAGAATAAAGACTACTTTTTGAAGTAATAGCAGAACTGAATTATGTAAGATTTAAGATTTAAGATTTAAGATTTAAGATTTAAGATTTTGTAAATTCTTCGTAACTTGTTAGTCCTCTCTTTTATTCAACTTTCAACTTTCAACTTTCAACTTTCAACTTTCAACTTTCAACTTTCAACTTTCAACTTTCAACTTTCAACTTTCAACTTTCAACTTTCAACTTTCAACTTTCAACTTTCAACTTTCAACTTTCAACTTTCAACTTTCAACTTTCAACTTTCAACTTTCAACTTTTATATCCTCCCAAACTTCTTATAATACGCGATCAAAAATCCAGTCACTTCATCATAACTCTGTAAACCCTGGGGCTGTTCATTGCGTCGCAAAAAATGGCCGTATACAAAACGTACCATTACTTCCAGGAAACTTTGGTGTTTTAAATTAAAATCCCGCCATTCTTTAATATCTGCCACTACTTCCGGCATAAGTTCTTTTCGGTAAATTTTAGCGGTGGTAGAATCAACAAAAAAAAGATTCCGGTTGGCATATAGAAAAAGATCAAAGTAAACAGAATAATGCAAAAGGGTGTCTTTAGAAGCAGCCGCTGCCAGGTAGCCTGCAAAATTGGCCTCCATCTCTTTGGCATAACCCAGCTGGTGGGCCACTTCGTGGCAGGCAGTATAAGGCTGTATGAAACGCGGCACCTGTGTATTCAGTTGCGCCTCCCCGGTAAAAGGATTGTAATAACCCGTAATGCCGGTATAACTCTGGATATTTTTCCAGATACCGGGTTTTATAGAAACCGGTGTATAATGCATAAAAGGATAAGTTTTTGAAACAGTGGCATATGCATCCTCCACCATGCCAAACAATTCCCTGGTTTGCGGGTATGCCCTTTGCGTTTGAAGCAACTGCCTTTTTGAATGGTTCACTTTACCGATAAGCAGGCAGTTGAGCAGCTTTAGATCTTCCATGGTATATTTTTCTTCTTTAAGCCCCAATTGCCAGGCAATGCCCTTGCGGTTATAGTTGATGCCCCAAAAAATATTAAAAATGATATAAGTGCTGCACAAAACATTGAAAATATTCCAGGCGGTACCTGTCAATTGTTGCTTCCATTGCGTCCTTTTCTTTTTTGAGCTCACTAAACGGACCGATCTTACTAACAGCCATGCCAGCCACACTACGAGCATGCCGTAAAGCAGATCGCCCACGCTAAAAGGAATTTTACCAAAAAGAGACCGGAGCGCCCGTCCGAATGCAGGAAAAAAATGGCTGGAATATCCCTCCTCCACCCGTAATTTGCTGTAACTGTAAAAATGAATACCCATTGCTAATACGAACAGGATCAGCCCTAACATCTTCTTTTTATTGGTATTCATAGGCTTAAAACTAATGAAAAAGGCTGTTATGGATTTAAATATGACTTAAATTGAACATATAATCGATAATTATACTGGTTTCAGAGCAGTTTTTCCAGCTAAAACCCTTACCTTTGCCGTCCTTTAAACTTAACCGGATGGCTAACAGAAGGGAATTTGAGATAGCGTTTGTGGGGTTAAAGCCCGGTATACATGAGTTTAATTACGAGCTGGATGATAAGTTCTTTGCAGAAAAAGGGGCGGAAGATTTAAAAAATGCCACGGCACATGTAAAACTTTCGCTCGATAAAAAAACGGGCTTCATGCTCCTCAGGTTTGAAGTGGGCGGAAAGACAGATGTAAGTTGCGACCGCTGCGGAAATCCACTGAAAATGGAGCTTTGGGACGAATTCAATATGCTGATAAAGATGGTCGACAATCCCGATCAGATGAATGAGCAGGAAGAAGACCCCGATGTTTTTTATATTTCCCGTACAGAAAGCCACCTGCAGGTAGGCGACTGGCTGTATGAGTTTGTGATGCTGAGCCTTCCCATGCAGCGTATGTGCAGTGAAGAAGAGATGGGTGGCCCGCTTTGCAACAAAGAAGTGCTGCAAAAGCTGAAAGAGATGGAGCAGCAGAATACTGAACATAATGCACCAACCTTGTGGAAGGGGCTCGATAAGTTTAAAGGGAATTAGGGATGCAGCTTACAGCCTGCTGTTAACCCTGAAAAGATTAATCCCGGAAAAATTTAGAATTAATAATATAACATTTAGAATTTAAAATTAATAGTCATGCCAAATCCAAAAAGGCGCCATAGTCAGCAACGCAGTGCAAAAAGAAGAACGCATTATAAAGCAGAACCCACTACTTTAAGTGTGGATTCCACAACTGGCGAAACACATGTACGCCATCGTGCACACGTAAGTGAAGGGAAACTTTACTACAAAGGCAAACTGGTAGCAGAAAAAGCTCCCTTGAAAGCCTGATCCGCAGCAGGCTGATGATACCTGCACGGTATAATAATTTTTTTGGATTCCAAAGCCGGGATATTGATTAACTTCAAGCCCTGTTTTGGAATTTTTAATTGTATAAACTTATAGGGATGATGACCATTGCGCTCGATATGATGGGCGGCGATTTTGCCCCGCTGGAAGCTGTAAAAGGAATTAGCGAATTTTTGCACACAAACAGCGAAGAAGTACAACTGCTGCTCATTGGCGATGAAGAAAAAATAAATGCCGTACTACAAACCAATCCGCTGCCTCAGCAGGCGCCCTGCAAAATCATTCACGCCCCGCAGGTGATCGAAATGCACGAACACCCTACAAAAGCACTTAAGGAGAAACAACAATCTTCTATTGCCATCGGGTTTCACCTGCTGGCTACCGGCAAGGCCGGGGCATTTATCAGCGCGGGCAATACCGGCGCCATGATGGTGGGGGCACTATTCAGTATTAAAACAATTGAAGGAATTGCAAGGCCTACCATTGGCGCTTACATGCCAAGGGAAGATGGCTCACTGGGATTACTGGTGGATGTGGGGCTCAACAGCGATTGCAAACCTGAAAACCTGAACCAGTTTGCCATCCTGGGCACCTTATTTGCCAAACATATCCTCAATATTGAAAACCCAAAAACCGGGCTCGTAAATATCGGCGAAGAAGAAGGCAAAGGAAACCTGCTGGCACAGGCTGCTTATCCGCTGCTAAAAGAAAATCAACAGATCAATTTCACCGGAAATATAGAAGGCCGCGATATTCTCCTCAATAAAACGGATGTAATGGTTTGCGATGGGTTTACCGGCAATGTGGTGCTCAAACTGGCAGAAAGCATCCATGATATTACCAAGCGCCGAAATATCCACGACGAACATTTCGACCGTTTCAATTTTGAAGCGTATGGCGGGGTGCCCGTTTTAGGTGTGGCAAAACCGGTGATCATCGGCCACGGTATTTCTCATGCCATGGCGTTTAAGAACATGATCGTTACTGCCTGTAAAATGCTCAGCAGCGATTTAACAGGAAAGATCAAGGAAAGTTTTGCAGCCAAATAGGAACAGGCATCAATTCGAAGAGGCCCGCTTCACAAAATATTTCCCAAACCTGTTTTTTACATCATCAATGGCTTTATAGAGTTCTGCCTTTCGCTCACTGTCGTCAAACAAATTTGTTTGCACGGCATCGTTTGTAAGATCGCTGAGGCGCACACCCAGCAGGCGTACCGGTTGGCTGCGGTCGTACAGTTTTGTAAACAATTCTTTTGCCACGGGTATTATTTCATCATCGGCACTGGTATAAGGTATACTGGTTTGCCTGGTAGTTGTTTCAAAATCTGGATATCGGATCTTTACGGCCACGCACCCGGCCACTTTTCCATCCTGCCGCAATTCATAACATATTTTTTCGGTAAGCCGCACCAGCTCGGCTTTTAAGAACCGCAGATCGGTTTTGTTTTCATCAAAAGTATTTTCCGATGAGATGGATTTTGCTTCATGCCAGGAAGTTACCTCCCTTATATGGATGCCCTGGCTTTTTTGCCAGAGATCGGTGCCCCATTTGCCCAGCCTTTCTTCCAAAATTTTTTCGCCGGCCAAAAAAATATCATTCACTGTTTTAATGCCCATATGTGCCAGCACCAGCTGGGTTTGCTCCCCTACACCCGGGATTTCTCCCGCTGCAAGCGGCGCTAAAAAATCCTTTTCCCTGCCAAAAGGCACCTGAACGTAACCATTGGGCTTTGCCTGGTTAGTGGCTATTTTTGCCATCATCTTATTACTCGATAACCCAAACGAAATGGGCAGCCCCGTTTCCTCCATTATTTTTTCCCGCAGGGAAATGGTCCATTGCAAGGGATTAAAAAACTTATCCATACCGGTAAGGTCAAGGTAAAATTCATCGACCGATGCTTTTTCAAAGAGTGGTGCATTTTCGGCAATGATCTTTGTAACCCAGCGGGAATACTTGCTGTATTCTGCATAATTGCCATGGAGGAATATAGCACCGGGGCATAACTGTGCGGCTTTTTTGGACGGCATAGCCGAGTGGATACCGTATTTGCGGGCTTCATAGCTACAGGCTGCCACCACTCCACGTTCCTTTCCACCCACTATAACCGGTTTTCCCTTAAGAGAAGGGTTATTGAGCACTTCTACCGAAACAAAAAATGAATCGAGGTCAAAATGGGCGATGATGCGCTGTGCTGTTTTCATCATTAAATTTCATTCACTATAAATATCAAGCAAACCTTCGGGTATCTCTACATATACTTTCCTGTTCTTAGTATCAAGTTTTATCAGATTTTGTTCATGCACCGGAACCAGCGCCTCCTGGCCCTTATACATCACTGCACAAAGTACCTGGTGCGGTTGTTCAATCACTTCTATGATTTCTCCCAGGTCGTCTTTTCCATCTATCAGCGAGAATCCAAGCAGTGAAATGGGAGCGGCTTTTGCGGCAAATTTCTTAAAATCATCTTCAGTCATCCAAACTTCTTTGGGTGTGAGTTTTCGTGCAGCTTCTTTACTGTTAATACCATCGAGCTTTATATACAGTTCCTGGTCATTCTTAATGCTGGCTTTCTCAATAAAGAACGGGATAAAACTTTCCTTTTTTTCCTCGATAAACAACACTTCAAGCCCTTTGAGCGATGTTTTTTTTCCGAGGTGATGGGCCAGTACCAGTTCTCCCCCCAGGCCGTGACTGGCAGCAAATTTTCCTATTTTAAAATACGTTGACATGAGTATGCAAATTATGAAATATGCCAAAAAAATACAGGGTTTGATTTTTTTGCTGCAATAAAAAAAGTCCTGCAGAAATACAGGACTTAAATTTTTTTGGTTCGGCTAAACAAAATTATTCTTCTGTTTTTGCTTCTTCAGGGGCTTCAGGAGCAGGTGTTTCTGCAACTTTCTTCACCACAGGTACATTGCGCTTGTCAATCCTCGCCTTTCTGTGCGTGGCCTGACGCTTTGCAACGTGTGCATCATGCTCTGCGCTCCATTTGGTAAATTTTTCCATAGCAGCGGCCTCATCAAAAAGGCCTAAGCTTACGCCACGCAGCAGGTGTTTAAGGTAAAGCACCCCTTTGAAAGACAAAATACGGCGTACTGTGTCTGTAGGTTGTGCGCCTTTCTGCAGCCAATCCAGTGCTTTTTGACGGTCGATCTGAATGGTAGCCGGAACGGTAAGCGGGTTGTAAGAACCAAGTTTCTGGATAAATTTACCATCGCGGGGACTGCGGGCATCCGCAATAACGATGAAGTAGAATGGCCTCTTTTTTGAGCCATGCCTTTGTAATCTCATTTTAACAGCCATAAAAAATAGACATTTTTTTGGTTGTGAATAAATAGGGTTTAATGTCCTTTTGAAAAAGGAAAACGAAGATAAGCCGCTGAGGGTTATTTACCAAATAATAGAAATGAATTTGTGCTAAACAATGCCAAATGCCGGATAACCGGCATTTGAATATTACATGTATTATTATTTTTTTATATTTAGTCGGTCAACCTGCCACCGGCGTTGATCCAATCGGTGATAATGGCTTTTTCTGTGGTTGTTAATGCTGGGCCGCCCTGGGGCATATCGCCAATGGTAACGGCCCTGTTTTGAATAGACGCTTTATTAGCTACCACGGTACAGTTCACCGTCCAGTCTTTACCACCGGCAGGTGTACCTCCGCTATGACAGCTAATGCATTTAGCGTTTAAAAGTGCACGCACTGCCGTAAATTTAGTACCTGCAGAAGCTGCCGAAATAGTTACAGAGCCCGATCTTTCACAACCGGCCCCATCTTTGGCAAATACCGTATAAGTTCCAGGCGACACATTATTAAATATTCCGGAAGCCTGGTAGGTACCACTGGAACCGAGTTTATATGTAAAGTTCGAACTTCCTGAAGCCGTAGCGGTAATAGTACTGCCTCCGCCGGCACATGGATCTACCGCAGGGCCGGCCACGGCTGATACGGTAATTGTTTTACCAGCGCAGGGATCCGTTGGCTGGGGGTCTTCGCTGCTTTTTTTACAGGAAGAAATTTGCAGGCTGCAAAAAGTAACAACTGCAACGAAGGTGAACCGGAAATGCGTAGTATTCATGAAATTTATTTTCAAAGTTAATCGCATGTATTCAAGTTAAGGTTGCCCGCCGGAAATTTATTTTCCTCCGGGAGTATATTTCAGGCCAATAAGCAACTGGGAAGAATACAATTTAACCTCCCCTTGACCGATCCCTTTCAACGGTACAGCAAAAGCAGGTGAAAGCTGCAATGTAATTTGCTCATTTAATTTCCTTTCGGCAACAGCTCCTAATAAAGCGGAAGCAAACAGGTGGCTGTTTTTAGTATATGTTCGATGACTCTTCCTCAGCGCACCGCCATAATAAAAATAATAATCATAATCCTCCTTTTGCATTATGAACGAGGAGAGTCCGGCGCTGACAAAATAATTGTATTTTTTAGAGCTGCCGATATTATAGTGATACATCAACGGTATCTCGTAGACCTTACAAACGGCCTCAATTTCGCTGACCTTGTAATAACTGAAATAACTGCTGCCCTTCGTATTATAATTTGTGGTATCGGCCGTATATTTTTTCCGGTGTATATTAAACCCGATCGTAACTGCTGAACGTTTACCAATCTTATACCCTGCAGCTAGTCCGTATTTTGGAACAAATGGATTTTCTTTTGAGAAATTAAACGGCTTAACAGGATCTGAACCAAGGCCGCCATATAAAGCAAAGAAAAAACGGCCGGCTTTCTTATTCCTCTTCACGTTACCAGGTTTAGCCTGTGCTGCAGAGTCTGCCGAAGCCGCCATTGTTTTTATTTGAACGGATGCTGCTGTATCTGCACTTTCCAAAGCTTTTTCACCTGAAAGAATTTCCTTTGCAGGAGGCTCTGTTGCAGGAGTTGTTTTTGTTAGGTCCTCTTTATTGATCGTATTTTCATTTATTGTTGCGGGAACATCTGCCTCTGCAGTTGCCGCTGTGATATTTACTGTTGATCTTGCGTTGGTATTCCTTTTATTTCTGCGGTTCACATTTTCATTTTGAAACTTCTCCGCACCTGCTTTAGGTTTCTTGTTTGCTGATAAAAGCGGCTGCACATTTTTTTCCTTTAAAAACCTGTTCTTTGAAACAGGCGTTTTTATTTTTACAGCCTCCGTATTCTCAACGGGATCCGGGGTGCCGCCCATATTATTTGAATTAGCTGCAGCTGCGGTTTTTTCTGCAGGTACAGACATTTCAGATTCCTGTGCGGTTGGTTTATTTTCAACCGGTGACTTAGGTTGTGCCTGCAGCTTATCGCCGGCAGGGTTTTCAATTTCCGGTGACAATTCGGTACCGGTTGTTTTTTGCCGGCCAGTCACGGTTTCATTTAGTGGAACTGCAGATGAGTTACTGCTTTTTTCTGCAGTGTTACGGTTTATCAAAATAAAAGTGAACAATCCTCCCGCAACAAGTGCAGCCAGTAAAAACCAAAGAAGCGGCCTTCGCCTGTCTTTATCCTTATCGAGCAAAGCTTCCATCTTTTGCCAGGCTACCTCGTTGTAAGGCTCCTCCATTGTAGCGGCTGCTTCCCTTAATTTATGTTCAATATCGTTTAATATTTTATCCATGGTAAATACAACCTGCTTCCGTAAGCATTTTTTTAATATTTGCCCTTGCCTTGGCTAAATTAGATTTGGATGTACCGGCAGAAATGTTCAATTGACTGGCTATCTGTTCATGTGTGTACCCGTCAATTGCATACAGGTTAAAGATGGTACGGTAGGCAGGTGAAAGCCGGTTTACAATTGCCATAATTTCCTTGTACCCCATCCGGTCTACCGCAACTTCGTCAATACCGGCGCTGCTGATCTGCAGTTCGCTGACCTGGTTATTGAAAATATTTTTATGGCTTTTTCTGAAATGGTCTATAGATGTGTTAACCATAATGCTTTTTATCCAGGCTTTTAAAGTGGCTTCCACATTTGCATGGTTTACCCGGAAAGTATGCAATCCTTTAAAAATTTTCATGAAGCCATCGTTTACCACTTCCATAGCGTCATCATTATTAGGGCAATAGCGCATACAAATTGCCATAGCAAAGCCGTAAAATGTTTTATAAAACGCTTTCTGGCTCTCCCGCCGGGATGCTGCACAACCCTCGATCAACTCAATTAAGGTAGCATTATGCTGCAAATGATGGTTTTAGTATTTGATTGCGTCTCAGTTAAAACGCAGAAAATTGTACAAAAGGTTGCCTTAAACCGGGCCATTTTGAGGATAATTCGACATTTAATACCCAAAACGCACCAATGTTTAAACATTAAATGCAATATAAAAAATCCCCTGCATTTCCGGGGATTTTAAGTAGTATTTTTTACCTCTCAGCGCCTACCGGGCAAACTTGGCATGCGGCCCTGGGGCATTTTGTTCATTATTTTCATCATATTCTTCATTTGGTCAAATTGCTTGATGAACTGGTTTACCTCGCTGATATCCTTACCGCTTCCCTTAGCAATACGCAGCTTGCGGCTTTGGCTGATCACATCCGGGTTGCGGCGTTCATGCAGTGTCATACTGTTGATGATGGCTTCGATCCCCTTAAAGGAATTATCATCAATGTCCACATCTTTAATCTGCTTGCCTACACCGGGTATCATGCCCACCAGGTCTTTGAGATTGCCCATTTTTTTGATTTGCTGCAACTGGGTCTTAAAATCTTCAAAGTCGAACTGGTTCTTACGGATTTTTTTCTCCAGTTTCGCTGCTTCCGCAGCATCAAATTGTTCCTGGGCTTTTTCCACCAGGCTTACAATATCGCCCATACCCAAAATACGCTGTGCCATCCTTTCGGGATAAAAAACATCCAGCGTATCCATCTTTTCGCCATTGCTGGTAAACTTGATCGGCTTATTTACGGTACTCCGGATAGATAAGGCCGCACCACCCCTTGTATCGCCGTCCAGTTTGGTCAATACCACCCCGCTGAAATTGAGCCGCTCATTAAAAGCTGCAGCGGTATTCACCGCATCCTGGCCAGTCATGCTATCCACCACAAACAGTATCTCGGTAGGGTTTACGGCAGACCTTATATTGGCCACTTCGGTCATCATGGCTTCATCTACCGCCAGGCGCCCTGCCGTATCAATGATGACTACATTCTTATTTTTTGCCCTGGCCTCTTTTACGGCATTTTGCGCAATCAGTACCGCGTCCCTGGTTTCCCGCTCTGTATAAACATCCACATTTATCTGGCTACCCAAAACTTCCAACTGGTCCATTGCCGCCGGCCTGTAAATATCTGCTGCCACCAGTAAAGGTGATTTTCCCTTTTTTGTTTTGAGATAATTGGCCAGCTTGCCGCTGAATGTTGTTTTACCACTACCCTGCAGGCCAGCTATGAGGATCACCGCTGGGTTTCCGGTAATGTTAAAATCAGTTTCTGTGCCGCCCATCAGTTCTGTAAGCTCATCCTGCACAATTTTTACCATCTGCTGCCCGGGATTAACAGCCAGCAGCACTTTTGACCCCAGCGCCTTTTCTTTTACTTTATCAGTAAACTCTTTGGCGATCTTATAGTTAACGTCGGCATCCACCAATGCACGGCGTATATCCTTAACCGTATTGGCTATATTGAGTTCGGTGATCCTGCCTTCGCCCTTGATATTCTTAAAGGCCGATTCTAATTTTTCGCTGAGAGAATTGAACATAGTTTATTCAAAATTTGAGGCGTAAATATACTAAAATCCCCGGGCTAAGGCCGGGGAAATTCATTTGAGGCAGGTTGGTGCTTATATACTCACATTAAAATCCCTCAACGCATCATTTAAACTCGTTTTAAGATCGGTGCTTTCTTTTCGTTTCCCAATTATAAGCGCACAGCCAACTCCATATTCACCTGCAGGAAATTTTTTGGTATAAGATCCTGGAATCACCACGCTTCTTGCAGGCACCACGCCTTTCATTTCCAGGGGTTCGCTGCCGCTCACATCAATGATCTTGGTGCTTTGGGTAAGTACCACGTTGGCGCCAAGCACAGCTTCTTTTTCCACCCTTACACCCTCCACCACTATACAGCGGCTGCCGATAAAACAACCATCTTCCACAATTACCGGGCTGGCCTGCAAAGGTTCCAATACGCCGCCAATGCCCACGCCACCGCTTAAATGAACCCCTTTGCCAATTTGAGCGCAACTGCCAACAGTAGCCCAGGTATCCACCATGGTTCCCTCATCTACATAAGCGCCAATATTTACATAGGATGGCATCAACACCACATTTTTGGCCAGGTAAGCCCCATAGCGTGCTACCGCATGCGGCACGGCCCGCACACCCAGTTCTTTATAATTTTTCTTCAGGAGCATTTTATCGTAAAATTCAAAAGGGGCCAGTTCCCAGGTTTGCATCTGCTGGATGCCAAAATACAGGAGAATGGCCTGCTTCACCCATTCGTTTACCTGCCAACCATTGCCGGCTGGCTCTGCTGTACGCAAACGGCCCTTATCAACTTCTTCAATAACATCCCGAACGGCCTGCACATATTTATCTTCCTTCAGTAATTCACGGTTTGCCCATGCTTCCAATATGGTTTCTTTCAATTGCATTGCTGTTTTTTTGCAAACATAAATCAATATTTTTTTTAAAACAGAAAACAATGGCCATGCCCGCAGTGGCAGGTTAATTAATGCAGTGATACGTATCTTTGAACAAAGATCGTTACATGAATATTGGCTTTGATGCAAAGCGGGCTTTTCAAAACAGTACGGGACTGGGCAATTACAGCCGCACGCTCATTGCATCGCTTGCCCGTTTCTTTCCTGAAAACGCTTATTATCTTTTTGCGCCCAGGGTTACCGGTCTTTTTGATGCAGGCCAATCGGGCAACATACATGTTATTACACCTAACCATTTCCCGGCTAATATGCTGAAAAGCGCCTGGCGCAGTAAATGGGTAACGGCCGATCTCAAAAAAAATAATATCGGCCTGTACCATGGCCTGAGCCATGAAGTGCCGGTTGGAATAGCGCAAACAGGTATTCCCTCCGTAGTTACCATGCACGACCTGATATTTGAACGCTACCCCGGGCAGTTTAAAAAAACAGACCGCATCATTTACCGCGAAAAATTTACCCGGGCCTGCAAAACCTCCACCCATATCATTGCCATCAGCGGGCAAACCAAAGAAGACCTTATTTCGTTTTACAAAGTACCGGAAGAAAAAATAACCGTTTGCCACCAGAGCTGCAACCCGGCATTTGGTATTTCACTCCCTGCTGAAACAATCGAAGCCGTAAAAAAACAATACGCCCTGCCCGAACGGTATTTTCTGAGTGTGGGCAGCATCATTGAAAGAAAGAACCTGCTCACTGCCTGCAAAGCCATGAAGCTGCTGAGAGAAAAATTTGATATCCCCCTGGTGGTGATCGGCGATGGCAGTAAGTATGCGGAGATGGTAAAAAAATACATTGCAGAAAATCAGCTTCAAAAAAGCATTATTTTTCTTTCAGAAAAGGACCAGGCGGCAGGCCTGACAGATGGCAGGGATTTGCCCGCCATTTACCAGGGAGCCACTGCACTTATTTACCCAAACTTTTTTGAGGGATTCGGCATTCCCATACTGGAAGCTTTGTGGAGCGGTTTACCGGTGGTAAGTTCAAATGTTTCGTGCATGCCCGAAACAGCCGGAAATGCGGCACTTTATGCAGACCCTGCAGATGAAAACTTATTTGCCGAACATTTGTTTAATATTGCAACAAATGCAGAACTGGGCGCCGAACTTAAAAATAAAGGAAGGATACAGGCGGCAAATTTCACTCAGGAAAAATGTGCGGCTGCCGTTATGCAGGTATACAAACATATTGTAAAATGATTTTTGACGACGATATCAATGAATGTATAAGGGTGCTGAAGAATGGGGGATTGATCCTCTATCCAACCGATACCGTTTGGGGTATTGGCGCAGATGCCACCAATGAAGAAGCGGTGGCAAAAATTTATGCGTTGAAAAGAAGAAATGAATTCAAGAGCATGATCATTTTACTGGCCGACGAAAACGATATTCTCACCTACAGTGCCGAATCGCATCCCAAGGTATTTGATTTTATTAAAGGCGTACACAAGCCGGTAACCGTGGTTTACAAAAATGCCAAAAACCTGGCCCCCAATATCATTAACCAGGATGGCAGCATTGGCATGAGGGTGGTAAAAAGCGGCTTTGCCAAAGCATTGGTGGAAAAATTCGGGAAACCGGTGGTGAGTACATCTGCCAACCTGAGCGGCTATCCCCCGCCGGGAAATTTTGGCGACATTGATATTGAAATAAAAAGAGGTGTTGACTATGTAGTGCAACACCTGAGTGATGATAGTTCCATTGCCACACCCAGCACCGTTGTAACAATTGATGAGAAGGGTGAGGTCATTATTTTAAGACATTAAAGGGTAAAGCCGATGCCCAACTGGATGTTCTGACTTTTCCACTTATCCTTGTTGTCAATATCGTTCAGGTTCGTGAGGCCAATGCCATAACGGCCATATACCCTGAATTTGCTGATATTAAGCTGCAATCCGCCCACCATGCTGAAATCGCCTTCTTTAAATGCCTGCTGGCCATTTTGCAACAGATTTTTACCTGCGCTCTTCAATATACCAAACTGCGGCCCGGCCTGTAATATCATGAAAGGATTGGGTTTATACGTGAGCAGAAGGGGGATTTTAAGATATTGGAGTTTCGCCCCGGTCATATTACCGAACTTATAAATATTGCTGAAGTTATTGCTGGTATCTACATTTACCGAACTGAACATAAACTCAGGCTGGATGCCCCATTTGGGTGTGATGCCGATCTCGGTAAAGGCACCCAGGTGGTACCCGTAAGAGAATTGCTGGGTGAAGGACTGGCCGCTGAGTTTCTGAATGTCTGTACCTACTTTTACCCCCAATTTAAATCCCTGGGCAGAAGCGGCTGAAATGCTGATAGCGAGCACAAGGGCAATGGTAGAAAATTTCTTCATCATGACTGGACAGTTTAAATAGTTTAAAATATAAACAACATTATTTGTACCAGTTAGACTGCACTGATGAAATAAAACTGTTAATGAAATGGAAATTTTGCTCAAAGAATTTCCGATACATGCTTTTTAATATTATCGGCCATTTTAAGTGTGGGCAAATCATTATGGTCGGAGCCGAAAGGGTCTTCAATTTCTTCGGCAATGAGTTCAAGACTCGTGAGCACATAAAACACAAAAAGCACCACGGGAATGGCCATATAGCCAAGGCTCAGCACCAGGCTGAGTGGAAGAGTGAGTACGTACACAAAAATAAATTTTTTGAGAAAGACGCTGTACGATAGCGGTATGGGCGTGTTCTTGATCCTTTCGCAGGCGCCGCAGATATCCGTAAAGGCAGTTAATTCGGTATTGAGCACCAGTAGTTCTTCGCCCGATATTATCTGCTTCCGCTTGAGCTCATATGCATGTTTGAACACAGCTGATGCTACCTGGTTGGGAAGGTGTTTGTTTTTATCGAGATAGTTTAATTCGGAATGTTCCTGCTCATCAAGTGCAAGCCGGGTTTTTTCGCTCTGCAGGTGGTGAGCCGGCACGGCGGCGTACAAGGGAATAGATTTTTTAAAGAACTTCCTGTTTTCCCTGTCACCCTCGTCGAGCATGCTGTTTAACTTAATGGCGAGATTGCGGCTGTTATTCACCAGCGCTCCCCATAATTTCCTTCCTTCCCACCAGCGGTCATAAGCAGTATTGGTGCGAAAGACCAGCAACATGGAAATGGCAAACCCAAGCAGGTTGTGCATCGTGATCAGGTTGCGCATCCGGCTGTTTACCGGCAATTTTAAATATTCCAGTTCCAGCCAGGCCACTCCCCAGGTCAGCAGCGTCAAAACAATCATGAGTGGGAATAGTTTACGGATGGTATCCGACTTCTGCAGAAAGAAAATAAACCGGAACCATTCTTTGGGGTTATAGGTGACCATGCAGCAAAAATAAAAAAAGCAGCGATTGCTGCTCTTATCTCTATAAAATAAAATATAAGTTTACCACTCTTTTTTTAAACTCTTTTCAAACTCTACAAAGGTCTGCACCGCATCGGCCCTGCTGCCGAAAAACTTCAGTGGCGCTTCCATTTCTGCAGGCTTCAGATAGCCGGATAAAGGCGCAGGCCTTGCAGATGGCGTAGAAAGAAAGATCGTATGCGGAAACTCGAGGCGCCCGAAAGTGAGCTGGAGTGCCAGTTCATGGGCCCTGTATTCCGCATTATATTTAAATGTCTTGCCATTAAATACCACGTCCTTGGCCGACTCTGCATCAAATTTTACGGCATAGTAATGTTCATTGATATACTCAGCCACCTTCTTATTGCCATAGGTGTTTTTATCCATCACTTTACACCAGCCGCACCAGCCGGTATACAGATCAACGAGGATGGGCCTGGGATTTTCCTTGTACAGTGCATCCAGGTCGTTGATAGTCACCCAGTTTATTTTCTCCTTCGCCGGTACCATAAACGACCAGCTTACAGCAGCAACAAACATTACCAGTAAAAACCATTTGAACTTTTGCATCTATATTTGTTTTAAATTCCGGTGCAGGATACCGGCATTCATTAAACGGCAAAGGAATGCAAAAAATTGTTACAGCCATCACAGGAGCCAGCGGAAGTATCTATGCCAGGCAATTATTAACAAAATTGCAGCAATTGCGCCAGCCCGGCGATGAACTTGCCGTAGTAATGACCGAAAATGCAAAACAGGTTTGGCAAACCGAACTGGGCGATGAAGCTTACAAAGACTTTGATATCCCTTTTTTCGGCACAAATGACTTCACCGCCCCTTTTGCCTCAGGTTCGGGCCAATACAATACCATGATCATCGTACCCTGCAGCATGGGAACACTTGGCCGTATTGCAGGCGGCATTTCAAACGACCTGATCAGCAGGACGGCAGATGTTATGCTCAAAGAAAGACGAAAGCTTATTTGTGTGGCCAGGGAAACGCCCTACAACCTCTATCCATATCCGAAATATGGAAACAATTACCCTTGCGGGCGGCATCATTTGCCCGGCCACCCCTTCTTTTTACAGCAAACCGGTGAGTATGGAAGAAATAGCCGCTACGGTGGTAGACAGGGTGCTTGACCTGGCAGGGTTTAATGTAAAGACTTTCAGATGGGGAGGATAAGAATTAATATTTAATATTTAATATTTAAGATTTAAGATTTAAGATTTTAGCGGCCATAAAAAAAAGGGCTTTCGCCCAATTTTTATTATTTTTTCCGCTATTTTTTTTTGATTCCCATCTTGCGTTTTGTTATTTACTTCTTGGTTATTTTCCTGCCATTTGCTTCTTGCTTTTTGTAATTTATCACCTCAGATCCACCACTTCCACTCCCGGATATTTTTTTGCATCGAACAAAAACATAGCATCGGCAATATTTGTGTTGGGAGTAAGGGCCGATGTGCTGTAAGTATAACGGTTGCCGTTCTTTTCAAATATTTTGGTGGTATTGATAGAATTGTTGTCTACGTATACCAGTACTTTATGAAAAGGTTTTGTTTTGTCCACCGGTGTAAGTTCGATCTCCTTCATTTTTTTGGCACCCAGTTTAACAACGCCGTTGAGTTTGTACAAAAATGCCTTATCGTAAAAATTAGTGAACAGTTTTTGCGGTGTGATAGAATTAGCTGAAGGATCAATTTTAGTGATCGTCACTTCATTGGATGCCTTATCATAGGTCCATACATTACTGCCATCGGAAAAGATCTCCTGGCCGGTAATGCTGATACGGTATTTGGCGCCTTTCATATAAACGGTGCCGCTTTTGGTGCCAAGCGACTTGCCGGATCCATTCTCCACTTTAAGGGTAAATTTTGCCTGTACGGTTTTAAAAGTGCGGAATTTGGCACTTACCGCATCCAGCAATTTTTTAGCTTCGGGGTCGCTGCTGCCCATACCGGAAGGAACCTGCGCCAGGGCTGCAGTAAAGCCAAATATTGCCAGGAAGAGTAAGCTGTATACTTTTTTCATTATAATTGTTATTAGTCTCATGCGGGCGCAAAGATACATAATAGACGGGTTTTGAGAAACATCGTTTAACCCAAATTTGTAAGAAACTGTTAATGTGCCGGTCCCGGTACAAATAAAGGGTTACAATATGGGAAATCTGAAATGAATATCTATAAATTGCACTCACTTCAACACTCAACCCGGCTTTTGATTCAACTCTAAATTCACCCAACTTTAATAAATGGAAAAAAACATTTCGCTTTCCCAAAGGGAGAGTTATGAACCCTCGCAATTCAGCGAATTTTTATGGTGGCTTTCCACAGCCGAAAAAGAACTGATAACCGACACGGTGGTAGACCGCAACCGCTACCGCATCATTGGGATGACCGTGCTGGGAACCTGGCTTTTTGCCACCGGTGCCTGGACCTATTTATTCAGTACCATGATAGAACAGGCAATGGTTTATGTTCCGCTGGGCATCTTTATGGGTTTCATCATACTCAGTATTGACCGTGCACTTATTAAAGGCATCACCAGGCAGAACAAAAAGAAATTTACCCCCCTGCTTTTCCGTGGATTGCTGGCACTCACTATTGGTGTTTTTATGGCCCAGCCCGCTGTATTGTATATGTTCGATAAAGAGATAAAAATGCAAACTTCGCTCGATAATGAAAAAAAGAAGATCATTAAAAGGCAGGAACTCGATTCGCTCTACAAAAGCCAGAAAGACGAACTGCTGAAAAACAAAACAGCCCTGCAGGCCGAAACGGAAGTAAAATACCTGGATGTGGTGAAGGCAAAAGATAATTTTTTGGCCGAAAGCGATGGCAGCGGAGGCACCGGAAAGATCGGTATCAGCACAATTGCCAAAGCCAAGCAAGCAGAATATCATAAACTTGATACGGCTTATCAAACGCTCCTTGCAATCAACAAAACAAAGATCGACAGCCTGGATGCTGCATTGGGTAAAATTGAAACCGATATTAAAGCCGAAGAGAAAAATTTCACCAATTATCTCAACAATGGATTTTTAACCCGTATAGAAGCGCTTACCAATTTGCTTAAAAGCAATGATGCACTCCAATACAGGTATTACCTCATTGTATTTATACTGATGCTGATAGAACTGATGCCTGTGATTGCAAAAACCATGCTCCCATCTGGCGCATACGACGAAAAAGTGCGCTTGCGGGAAAATATGGAAATAGACCTGGCCGGCTTTAATATACAACGGGAACAAATGCTCAAAGAGGCATACAACCAAATGGCGTTTGATAATGATAAAGAAGCCATCACCGCATTTTTCAACCTAAGCAAGCCCGACCGGGAAGAAAAAATAAAAGCTTTCAGCCGCCGCTGGCGGGAAGAAAACCACCAAACCTTTGACGGCTTTTGGGAAAAGATGAAAAAGGAGATTTTGACTAAACAGGAGAATTAAAAGCCTCATTCAGTCGGTGAAATGAATATTTTTTCGCCCAGCCCCGCCAGTGGCTATAAGCCCTGGCGGCGGCTAAACGGATATTTAATCAATAAAAAAATCTTACACCCAACCGCTGGCGGGGCTTACAGCCGCCGCCAGGGTTTTCAGTATCACTCCATTATTCTATATTTGCCGCCTATGGCAAAGGCCGGATCAGACACTCCTTTAATGCAGCAGCACAATGCCATCAAGGCCAAATACCCTGATGCCATATTGCTTTTTAGGGTGGGCGATTTTTATGAAACTTTTGGGCAGGATGCCATCAACAGTTCAAAAGTGCTGGGCATCACTCTTACCAAGCGAAACAATGGCAATGCCGCTTCGGCAGAGCTGGCTGGCTTTCCACACCATGCGCTAGATACCTACCTGCACAAGCTTGTAAAAGCGGGCTACCGCGTAGCCATCTGCGACCAGTTGGAAGACCCCAAGGCCGCCAAGGGAATTGTAAAACGGGGCGTTACAGAACTCGTTACTCCCGGCGTGGCCACCAACGATAAACTGCTGGAACATAACAGCAATAATTTTTTAGCCGCCCTTCATTTTTCTGAAGAGAAAATTGGCATGGCCTTTCTCGATATCAGCACGGGCGAATTCTTTATGGCCGAAGGCGACCGGGAATACGCCGACAAACTCCTGCAAAGCCTGCAACCTGCCGAAGTGATCTTTCAGCGCAACAAACAAAAGCTTTTTAAAGAATATTTCGGCAGCAGTTTTTTTACCTATACGCTCGATGAGTGGATCTTTGCCGATGCCTATGCCGAAGAAAGTTTGCTGAAACATTTTGGCACCCACAGCCTCAAAGGATTTGGCGTGGAAGAAATGAAAGAAGGCATCATTGCCAGCGGCGCCATCCTGCATTATTTAAAGGATACCGAACATCCCAACCTGGGGCATATCAGTTCCATTCAGCGGATCGATAAAGAAGAACATCTTTGGATGGACCGTTTTACCATCCGCAACCTGGAACTCATCAGCAATAACCCGGCAGCACATACCCTTTTTAAAACCATTAACCAAACGGTATCGCCCATGGGCGCCCGCTTGCTGAAAAGATGGCTGCTGATGCCCCTGAACGATAAGCTGCGCATCAACGAAAGACTGGATGCCGTTGAATACCTGGTGAAAGAAACAGATACCCGCAACAAACTCAACCAACATATAAAACTGGCTGGCGATGTAGAAAGACTGGCCAGCAAGATCCCGCTTAAAAAAATAAACCCCAGGGAAGTATTGCAGGTGGCAAAGGGCTTACAGCAAACGGAGTCGATCAAAGAAATTTGCAGCGCCTCTTCCAATACTTATTTAAAACGCCTGGGCGATTCGCTCAACAGCTGCCGGTATATTTTAGAAAAAATAATCAGGGATATACACGAGAACCCGCCTGCTGCGGTCAATAAAGGCGGGCTTATTGCTCCGGGCATCCATGCAGAACTGGACGACCTGCGTGCCATTGCCAGCGGCGGAAAAAATTATTTGACCGAGCTGCAACAAAAAGAAGCGGTTAACACCGGTATCTCGTCTTTAAAGATCGGGTTCAACAATGTATTTGGTTATTTCCTGGAAGTGACCAATCTCCATAAAAATAAAGTGCCCCCCAACTGGATTCGAAAGCAAACACTGGCCAATGCCGAACGTTACATAACACCTGAACTGAAAGATTACGAAGAAAAAATAACCGGCGCCGAAGACAAGATATTGCAGATAGAACAATTTCTGTTCCAGGAGCTGCTCAATGAACTGCAGGATTATATTGCCCCCATGCAGGTAAACGGGCATGTTATGGCGCTGCTCGACTGCCTCTGCTGTTTTGCCTCAAATGCCATCCAGTTTGGCTATAAAAAACCGGTGATGCATGACGGCGATGAACTTATTTTAAAAGAAAGTCGTCACCCGGTTATTGAAAGAAACCTGCCACCGGGCGAAACTTATATCACCAACGATATTGAACTTAACAGCAGTTCACAGCAGCTGATCATTCTTACCGGTCCCAATATGAGTGGTAAAAGCGCCATACTCCGGCAAACTGCCCTCATTACACTGATGGCACATACCGGCAGTTTTGTGCCGGCTGCCGCTGCAAAAATCCCGATCACCGATAAGATCTTTACAAGAGTGGGTGCCAGCGATAACCTCAGTGGAGGAGAAAGCACCTTCATGGTGGAAATGAATGAAACGGCCAGTATTATCAACAATCTTTCCAGCCGCAGCCTGATCCTGCTGGATGAGATCGGCCGCGGCACTTCCACCTATGATGGTATCTCCATTGCATGGAGTATTGCAGAATACCTGCATCAGTCGGCATACAAACCAAAAACACTTTTTGCCACACATTACCATGAACTCAACGAACTGGAACATAAGTTCAGCCGCATAAAAAACTACCATATCACCAATAAAGAAGTGGGTAATAAGGTGATCTTCTTACGAAAATTAGCGCCCGGTGGCAGTACGCATAGTTTTGGTATTCATGTGGCACGTATGGCCGGTATGCCGCCGGCATTGATCAACCGGGCCAATGAAGTGCTGGCCCAGCTGGAAGAAAAAAATGCTGATGACGGAGCAGGCATTAAAGAAAAAGTGAAGGAATTATCAATACCCAAAATGCAGCTCAGCATTTTTGATGCCCATTCCGCCACTTTTGACGATATCCGTCAATTGCTGGAAAATACAGATATCAACCGCCTCACACCTGTTGAAGCATTGTTAAAACTCCAGGAAATTAAGAGTAAAATAAAATAAACGGCCCTTCTGCTGTTATTTTGTGCAACAAATATTGACATCGCGGTGTCTGTATTGTAGATTTGCAACTTTAAAATAATTATGTTCCGAAAACTTCTTTTAATTCTTATCGTGAGCTTTTTTGCATCCAGGCCCGGTTGGGGCCAAAGTTGCACTACATTGGGACAAACGCCCCCAACTGCTTTTCCTGTTTGTGGCACCACTGTTTTTACACAAAATAATGTTCCCATATGCAGTACAAACAATTTATTTGTTCCTGGATGCAGTGGAGCTTCCGGCGCACCTGACTATGAGAATAAAAATCCATTTTGGTATAAATTCACCTGCTATCAAAGTGGTACCCTGAGCTTTTTGATCTCTCCGATGAACCAGAACGATGATTATGACTGGCAACTGTACGACATCACTGGCCTGCCAGCAGATGCCGTGTTTACCAACAGAAATATTATAGTGGCAGGAAACTGGGCAGGCACATATGGAAATACCGGCGCTTCTGCAAACGGGGTAAACGGTATTGAATGTGCCAGCATCCCCAGCGACAATAGGCCAACTTTTGCCCGCTCACCTAATTTGACTGTAGGGCATGAATACATATTACTGGTGAGCCATTATACCGATTCGCAAAGTGGCTACACGCTTTCCTTTGGAGGCGGTACGGCTGTTATAACTGACCCCAAGCTACCCAAACTGGTGAGTGCAACAGCGCCCTGCGATGGTCAGAAGATCATTGTGGTGATGAACAAAAAGATGAAATGCAAATCAATAGCAGCAAACGGGTCCGATTTCCGGATCAATATTGCAGGAACCAATGTAATTGGAGAACTGGCAGCACAATGTACCAATTCATTTGATTTTGATACGCTTGAAGTAACGCTCAACAACCCGCTTCCACCCGGAACACATAAATTATATGTGCAGAGAGGTACCGATGGCAACACGATCCTCGATAACTGCGATCGGGAAATACCCGTTGGCGACAGTGTGGAATTTACCGTGTACCCATTATTCCCCACACCCATGGACAGTGTAACAAAAGTAGGATGTGCACCTCAAAGGCTGGAGATCGTTTATAAAAAAAGGATGAAGTGCAATTCCATTGCTCCTAATGGTTCCGATTTCATCATCACCGGCCCGGTTCCGGTTACCATTACGGCTGCCAGTGGAGATAATTGTGTGAATGGCCTCTCGCAAAAAATTTATATCGACCTGGCAGCACCCCTGCAGGTGGGCGGCACTTACCGCATCACACTCAGGAACGGCAGCGATGGCAATACCATATTGGATGAATGTGATATGGCTTCACCCGCAGGCCGTTTTGTGAACTTGCAGGTAAAAGATACCGTTAATGCCGATTTCAATTATCCAATAACTTTTGGCTGTACAAAAAACAGTATCAACTATTCTCATAATGGCAATAACGGTGTTAACAGCTGGCAATGGACCTTCGATAACCGCGATTTTTCCGAAGTGCAGAACCCGGTGATCGATTATTACACTTTTACACCTAAAACCACCCGGCTCATTGTTTCAAATGCTGTATGTTCAGACACCAGTGATGTGAACCTCGTTTTCGATAATTATACTGAAGCTGCTTTTGAAATAACTACCCTTGTTTGTCCCGGCGACCTGGCCGTTGTAAAAAATAACACGGTTACCAACAACCCCATTGTGAACTGGTTATGGGTTTTCGATAATTCCAGCACCAACCAGCAGCAAAATCCGCCACCACAAAACTTTACAAACGATTTTTTAAATACCGTAGTGGAAAAACCGGTTCAGCTCATTACTACCAACAACTATGGCTGTAAAGACACAGCTATACAATATATAAAAGTGGCAAACAACTGCTTCATAGCCGTGCCATCTGCTTTTACACCCAACCGCGACGGGCTCAACGATTATCTGTACCCGCTCAACGCATATAAGGCCAGCAATCTCCACTTCAGTGTGTTCAACCGCTTTGGCCAACGGATATTTTATACCACAAACCGGGAGCAAAAATGGGATGGCCGCTTCAAAGGCCAGGATGCCGATGCCGGCACTTATGTATGGATGCTGGATTATATCCATACCGATACCGGAAGAAAAGTACAGCAAAAAGGCACGGTGATTTTGATCCGCTAAGTAAATATTGGATAATTTAGCATTTGATAATGTGTAATTGGCAGCAACCGCCGTATGATCATACATTATTCATTATTCATTATTCATTACTTTGAAACTTGCTTTTATGGAACAAAAACCCGTGTACTACGGAGAATACCTTCAGCTCGATAAGATCATTGATGCGCAATACCCCGAAAGTTTTAAGGAAGGCCGCACAGCAGCACACGACGAGATGCTTTTCATTATCATACACCAGGCTTATGAACTTTGGTTCAAGCAGGTGTTATTTGAAGTGGGATCTGTAACAGAGATCATGAACAAACCCAGCATCAATGATAATTCGAGCGACCTGGAAACCGTTGTGCACCGCCTAAAAAGGGTTACCACTATTTTAAAAGTGCTGGTGCAGCAGATAGATATTCTCGAAACCATGACCCCGATGGATTTCCTGGATTTCCGCGATATGCTGCGCCCGGCATCCGGTTTCCAGAGCTGGCAGTTTAAGATACTGGAGGCGAAGCTTGGATTGAAATTTGAAAACAGGCACGGACAGGAATATTATATTTCCCAGCTTAAACAGCCCGAGATAGACATCATTAAAAAAGCCGAAGATGGCGCTTCGCTACTGCAGTTAATCAACCGCTGGCTCGAACGCATGCCTTATATGAGCGATGCTTTCATCACCAGTTATGAAGCCGTTTACAACAGCAGTCTTTCTGAAGCCGAAAAAAACAACAGCCTCTTTTTTACGAAAATATTTTTTGAAGAAAATACAGAACGCGGATTAAGTGCAAAAGCCAGCAGGGCTGCCCTCTTCATCATGCTTTACCGTGGGTATCCCATGCTGGAGCTGCCCTTTCAACTGCTGGATAGTTTGCTTGAAATAGACAACCAGCTGGGCAACTGGCGCTACCGGCATATTAATATGGTGCGCCGCATGATAGGTACCCGCATTGGCACTGGCGGCAGCACCGGCGCAGGTTACCTGCAGGGCGCTATGGACAAACATTATATCTTCAGGGAAATAAGCCAGCTCAACAGTTTTTTAATTGACCGGAGAAAATTGCCGGTATTACCTGTTGAATTAACGGAGAAGCTGGGATATAATTTATAATGTTATGGTAAACGGAGAATTAATTAAAATGAAACGCCGCAGAAAAGTATACATCCTCTTCGGCGCAATACTTATATTTTTAAATCTGATTGTTGACCTTGCCGAAATTGCAGAGAGAAGATACCTGCAAAATGATGCTTCCTATACGGTAGGCTATTTTATTGGCAGCCATATCCTGGCCATTTTTGGGTTACTGCTTTTAAGAAATGCCTCAAAATTGAAAAGGAAGATAAAATTTTATAACGATGCTGAAATGGTAAAATCAATAGGTACAATCGGGAATACTGAAGATCAAAATAGTTAAGGAACAGCCGACTTTTTTACCAGCAAAAAAGCAATTACAGCCAGCAGCAGCAATAGCACGATGGCATAATACATTACAGACTGATCAGGCAAGCTGCGTTTTTTTCTGCGTTTTTCTTTTTTAGCCAGTTGTTTCTTTAACGACGCATTCAGCTGGTAAGCCATCAGCTCCGCTTCTTTACTGTTTTTAAAGCCCTGCAGCCCTTCCACCGCATCGGCTAAAAAAGGATCATCGTTGAGCTGTTTTTCCAGTTCATGCTGCTCAGCCTCGGGCATCTGACCGCTGAGATACTGCAGGAGTTTGTCCTGGTCAATATCATTACTGAGCGTGGATAATATGTCTTTTAAGTTACCGCTCATGCTGCTGCATCTTTTCCAGGTGAATTTTTAAATTTCGTTTTCCGTTCTGGATATGGCTTTTTACCTGCATCACCGAAAACCCGCTGCTTGCTGAAATTTGCTGGTAGGTATGTTTCTGCAGGTAAAACAAAGTTACGCAAAGCTGCTGCTCTTTGTTCAGTAATTGAAGCGCCATTTCCAGGTTGTTAAGCGAACTGTCTTTTTGAAGAAAGGCATCTTTCCCGTCTGCCTCATCGGGAGTGGCCATCATGCGGTCATTTATTTCCACCGGCAATTTT
Organism: uncultured Chitinophagaceae bacterium; assembly: GCA_963754695.1. Lineage (GTDB taxonomy): Bacteria > Bacteroidota > Bacteroidia > Chitinophagales > Chitinophagaceae > Ferruginibacter. The sequence goes on along the minus strand of CAVWGU010000004.1, from coordinate 378,186 downwards.
CCTTTATCGCGGAGCTTCATCAGGCAGTAATTCTTGGCCACCATATAAAGCCAGCTTTTGAAATAATCCACCTTGTACTTGTGTAATTCGTTGATCACTTTAAGAAAAACCTGCTGTACGGCATCCCTTGCTTCCTCTTCATTTTTGAGGTATTTCATACATACACCAAGGAGCAGCATGGTGTACCGCTGCAGCAAAACGCCCAGCACTTCGTTGTCGCTCTCTTTATAAAAAAGCTCCAGGAGTTCCTTATCATCGGTATGTAGCAGGTTTCGGGGCGACAAAATAAATTAAACTTATTTAACCATCAGATGTAAACTTAGGGCAATTTCCATAATTTAGTTGCAGCTAAAATCATAAAAATGAGATATGCCGTTTGTTCGGTGCCGCTTGCGCCTGTTCGTCTTACTCCCGACCACCGCGACGAAATGGTGAGCCAGCTGCTGTTTGGCGAACAGCTTACTATCCTGGAAAAAAATAAGGAAGGATGGGCATTGCTCGAAAACAATTGGGACGGTTATATTGGCTGGTGCCGCATGAACCAGTTTACCCTGACAGATGAAATGCAGACAAGTTCAACAAAGTATACTGGAGCATGGGTCAATGAGATCAGCGTAAACAATCAAAAAATGATGCTTCCTTATGGCTGTCCGCTTCCGCAGTATGACCTGCCTGGTTTAGCTATTGAGTATAACGGAAAAATTCATGATGCCGGCAATACTGTTTATACTGAGGAGCAAATCAAAGTAATTGCTCTTACCTATTTAAACAGCGCTTACCTATGGGGCGGCAGAAGTGTTTTTGGTACCGACTGCAGCGCTTTTGCACAATCCGTTTACCGGATGATGAATATTAAATTACTTCGTGATGCCAAATTACAGGTATCACAAGGCGAACCGGTGGGCTTTTTACAGGAAGTGCGTTGCGGCGACCTGGCTTTTTTTGATGAATTTGGTGAAATTGAACATGTGGGCATTATGCTCAATGCACAGGAGATCATACATGCATCCGGGAAAGTGCGGATCGATCCTATTGATACCGAAGGGGTCATTCAAAAAGATACCGGCCTGCGCACCCATAAACTGAGGGTGATCAAAAGGATTTTGTAATTAATTACAGGTGTTTGTCAACCCCTTTTTATAATAAATTCTTAAAAATTTAGCAATTTTTTTCTACCCAATCATATAGATATTGGAGATTAAATCCCATGGTAGCAAGATTTGTACGAAGATGTGTTGTCGGAATTTCTTTATCCTTTTCTCGATGAGTAATTGTCCGAAAACAACCTGGACATTTATAATGATCATGCGAAGCTTTGGTACGCATATATTTACATTTGTGAGCCACCAAAAAGGACACCCAATCTTTAGTTTTCACTGGTCTGTTGTTACCCATAACAAATTAAGCAGGAGTAGTAGCCTTTAACATGTTTGTTTCTAAACTCCCCTCTTCAAAATTTTGAAGAACTCCGTATTCATCAACATATACTTTTGAGAAATTTTTATGTTGCATCTTCTCCTTCCTAAAGCCCATATTCCTAAGCTCTATCTCAATCCTTTTCCTGGGTAATGCCATTAAATCACTACAAAATACTTCCATATTTTCTGAGAAAGATTCCATAGATTCTCTCTTTGTTTTTCCATAGCCACTTACATTCAATGATGGGGAAATCGATACAAAAAAATCTCCCTCTTTGCCTGTTGCCACAACCACATTTACATGTATACTGCTCTTATTAATCCGAATAATGTCTTTATGATTTTGTAGCTCTTTAAGCTTAATTCTTTTTATTTCGGCCATAAAATATTATAAAATAAATAAGGTGGTACCTGATAATTTATAAGCAAGTTATATTATTTTTTGAAATGGAACACAAATTGAAATTTCGTTAGACTCAATGATTCTGACCGCAGTAGGCAGCCCTTTTCTGCCACTCTGTCATTTTCTCCTCAATCCTTCGTATATTTGCTCCCCGAATTTTATTAAAGGATGGAGCAATTTTTAACAGACAAAAAACACGATGAAGCCAGGCAGGGTGAGGCTTTTTCACCTGCAGATTTGTCGGCCAGCCCCTACCAAAAGCATTTCTATATAGAAAGCTATGGCTGTGCCATGAATTTTGCCGACAGTGAGGTTGTGGCTTCCATTCTGCAAAAACAAGGTTTTGGCGCTACCAGCCAGCCCGAAAAAGCAGATCTTATTTTTATAAATACCTGTTCCATCAGGGAAAAAGCCGAACAAACGGTGCGCAACCGGCTTACGGCCTTAAAACAATATAAAAAGCAAAACCGCGGCCTGCTGGTGGGAGTATTGGGCTGCATGGCAGAAAGACTGAAAGAATCTTTATTGGAACAGGAAAAGCTGGTTGATATTGTTGTAGGCCCTGATGCGTACCGCAGCCTTCCCGGTCTTATAGAAGAAGCCGGTGGCGGTCAAAAAGCCGTGAATGTTTTACTGAGCAGGGAAGAGACCTATGCCGATATTTCACCTATAAGATTGAACAGCAACGGCGTTACTGCATTTGTAAGCATTATGCGTGGCTGCAATAATATGTGTTCCTTTTGCGTGGTGCCGTTTACCCGTGGGCGTGAGCGCAGCCGCGATGCCAACAGCATTGTGCAGGAATGTGAAGCCCTGTTCAACGATGGGTATAAGGAAGTGACCCTGCTGGGTCAAAATGTGGATTCCTACCATTTTGTAGATGAGCAAAAAGACATCACGGTATCATTTGCAATGCTCCTTGAAATGGTGGCAAAAATTTCACCTGAGCTAAGGGTCCGTTTCTCCACCAGCCATCCGAAAGATATTACTGATGAAGTATTGTACACGATAGCCAGGCATGAAAATATCTGCAATTATATTCACCTGCCGGTACAGAGCGGAAGTACCCGTGTGCTTTCCCTGATGAACCGCACGTACAGCCGTGAATGGTATATTGCCAAAGTGGACCGCATCAGGGAAATACTGCCCGACTGCGGTTTAAGCACCGATATGATCGCCGGTTTTTGTACAGAAACAGAAGAGGACCATGCCGCATCACTTAGCCTGATGGAATACTGCGGGTACGATCTTGCTTATATGTACTATTACAGCGAGCGGCCCGGAACCCTTGCGCAGCGCAGGTTTAAAGATGATGTGCCGCTGGAAACCAAAAAGCGCCGGCTGCAGGACCTGGTAGACCTGCACCGTATCCATTCTTTAAAAAGCATGCAGAAAGAAGTGGGAAAAACATTTAAAGTGCTGATAGAGGGCGAAAGCAAAAAAAACAAAGAGGAACTCTATGGCAGGAACGATCAGAACAAAGTAGTGGTTTTCCCTAAAAAAAATTATAGTAAAGGCCAGTATGTGATGGTCAATGTGACACATTGCACCGCAGGCACACTTATTGGTGAAACCATACCTTAATTATGGACTTACAATCAATTAAAAACCGTTTTGGCATCATCGGCAATTCGCCGTCGCTTAATTATGCGCTTAGTGTGGCCGTACAGGTAGCCAATACCGACCTCAGTGTTTTAATAAATGGAGAAAGCGGCGTGGGTAAGGAAGTGTTTTCGCAGATCATTCATGCCCTTTCGTCACGCAAGCACAATCCTTTTATTGCCGTAAACTGCGGCGCTATACCCGAAGGCACCATCGACTCCGAATTATTTGGGCATGAAAAAGGTTCTTTTACCGGGGCCGCCGACAGCCGCAAAGGTTATTTTGAAACCGTTAATGGCGGCACTATCTTTCTCGACGAAATAGGTGAGCTTCCGCATGGTACACAGGCCCGCCTGCTGCGTGTGCTCGAAAGCGGCGAATATATAAGGGTGGGCAGCAGTAAAGTGCAGAAAACCGATGTACGTGTAATAGCGGCCACCAACAAAGAGCTGCTCGAATACACCCATACCGGTAAATTCAGGGAAGACCTTTACTACCGCCTCAATACCGTTCCCATCAGGGTGCCGGCACTGCGTGACAGGAAGGAAGATATCATCCTGCTGTTCCGGAAATTTGCGGCCGATTTTGCCGACAAGTATAAAACCACTTCGGTACAGCTGGATGAGGAAGCCAGGAACCTGCTTACCAATTATGCATGGCCGGGTAATGTGCGGGAACTGAAAAATATTGCAGAGCAGATCTCTGTTTTGAGCAAAGAAAAAAATATTACTGCCAACGAATTAAGGAATTTTATACCCGAACACCAGTATAGCAGGTTGCCGGTATTGTCGTCGGGGCCTGGCAATCTAAGCCAGTCGGAGTTTGCCAATGAACGGGAGATACTGTACAAACTTTTCTTCGACATGAAGAAAGATGTGAATGAGCTTAAAAAAATGTTTTTCGATATTTTACAAAACCCGGCCATGACCCAGCAGGCGCCTCTGTATACCCAGGATAATTCCCTGCGGGAGATCAGCCCCATGGGCAACGGGAGCAATTATGTACAAAGCAGTTCGCCTGTTATTTTACAAAACCGGAATAACGAGAACATACAGGCGCACGAAGAAGTGGAAGAATCGCTCAGCATCATGGATAAGGAAAAAGAGCTCATTATAAAAGCACTCAAAAAGCACCGGGGAAAAAGGAGGGATGCTTCACTTGACCTGGGCATCAGCGAGCGCACCCTTTACCGGAAACTGAAAGAGTACGATATTGAGGATTTGTAAGTTGCTGTTAAAATAAAGCCGGCCATGCTCATCTTGACGAATAAAAATTACATTGCCGCATCATATTTAAAACATGTTTCAATTTAACAATAAGATCGCTTTTCATCTTACACTGGTACTGCTTTTTAGTATGATGAATTTTGCCACCTGCAAATACGGGTTTAAAGATGTGGCACCCATTCCGGAAGATGTAAAAACCTTCCGGGTAAATTACCTGGAAAACAAGGCCCAGTATATCAATACCCGCCTGAGCCCTGAACTAACCGAAAAACTCAAGCAAAAAGTAATTGGTACCTCCCGCCTGCGGCAAACCAACAGCGATGATGCCCATTATGATATCAGCGGTTATGTATCGCAATATTATGTTACGATGGTAAGTGTGAGTGGCAATAACACCAGCGGCAACCGACTGAGCGTGGGCTTTCACCTGGTGTTCAAAAATTCGCTCGATGAAAAAAAGAATTTTGAAACAGACCTCAGCCGCAGTTACGATTTTAAAGGAGACAAATCGCTTTCGGATATAGACAGGGAACTGAACAGCACCATTGTTTCTGACCTTGTGGATGAAATATTCAATAAAATATTTTCAAACTGGTAAAATATCAACATGCCGCATCAACAATTATTTACAGATATATTTAAAACAGGCCTGCAGGATTATGGTACCGGCAACCAGTTGCAAAAAATAGCGGAGGATTATCCCTGGTTTTCGCCTGTACATTTTTTCATGCTGAAGCGGGATGGCATTACGAATGAACGTGTGGCAGCGCTTACCAATCTTCATTTTAACAACCCCTTCCTGCTTAATTACCAGCTTAACCGCGAAACAGAGACCGTTGCAGGTGATCAATTACCTGAGCCAATTCATTTTCCGGAAGCGGCGGCCGGCGAACCCGTAGTTGACGCTGAACCCAAAACGGTTAACGAAACAACGGGAATTACTGTAGAGAAAGAAATGATTCTCCAGGGTTCGGAAGAAGAAGAAAAAAACAGGATCAAACAAGAAGATATTCCCGTGGTGCCGGGTGTCGTGCAGCATTTTTTTGCCACGCATCCAATTTCCGAAAAAACGACAACTGATATAAGCACGGTAAAAATTGAAACAGTGCCGGCCGATGAAACAGAAATAACCCGGCAATCAGTGGATTCAGCTTTGACCCAGGCTGAAAACCCGCCAAAGGATGAAGAGCCTGCAAAGGGTACATTGCCACAGGAATGGCTCTTTGAGCCCCTGCACACCACCGATTATTTTGCCTCGCAGGGCATTAAACTGAGCGAAGAAGTACAAACAACTGATAAGTTGGGTAAGCAGTTGAAAAGTTTTACAGAATGGCTCAAAACCATGAAAAAAGTACATGACAGCAAGCAAACCAGTGATGTTCCGCTCGATGTCAGCGTACAAAATATGGCCGAAAAAAGTAATGTGGAGCAGGAAGTATTGACCGAAACCATGGCCGAGGCTTTTTTAAAACAGGGAAAAAAGGAAAAAGCCATTGAAACCTATCAAAAATTAAGTTTGCTGAATCCTGCTAAAAGTGCTTTCTTTGCAGCCAAAATCGAAAATTTAAAAGGATAATTAAGTATGTTAACGTTATTTGGAATATTGATCATAATTGCATCTGTAGTGCTTGGCCTCATTGTATTGATACAAAACCCAAAGGGTGGCGGACTTTCGAGTACGTTTGGCGGTTTTGGCAACCAGTTGATGGGCGTAAAACAAACTACTGATGTATTGGAAAAAGGCACCTGGGTATTTGCCGGTATTGTGGGCCTGCTTTGCCTTATTTCTCCTGCCTTTATTCCTAAAGAAGGAAAGGCTTCAGACGACCTGATCAAATCAGCTCCCTCTTCTGTTCCTCAACCAAAGCAGCAAACGCCCCCGGCAACCACTACTATGCCTGGAACACAAACTGCGCCTACAACAACTAAACCCTGATCTTAATAATAAATATTTTTTAAAAGCCCTGCTCAAAAAGCGGGGTTTTTTATTTTACCCTGAATGCAGTAACTGTTAGCTATTACTGTTTACATGTATTATTTTTGGAACTATTAACTGCAGCAATATTGTTCATAGACATACATACACATAAGCCGGTAAAAGGAAACGTGATGGCCATCCAAAACGTTTTTAATGATTTCGCCCGTACCCCAAAAACTTTTTTTTCGGCCGGACTTCACCCATGGTATATAACCGAGGAATGGCGCAGTCATTTTATACTGTTGGAAAAAGCTGTCTCAGACAGGCGCGCACTGGCCATAGGTGAATGCGGGCTCGACAGAACCAGCATCACTAACTGGAGCATGCAGTTGCAGGCTTTCACGGAACAGGTTATGCTGGCAAATAATACAGGCAAACCGCTGATTGTACATTGTGTAAGGGCATATGAAGAAATTTTACAGTTGCTGGTGAAACTGAAAAACCGGCAACCTGTTATCTTCCACGGCTATAATAAAAACTGGCATACCGCCGAACGGATATTAGGGGCCGGGCACTGGCTTTCATTTGGCAAAGCGCTGGAACAGCTACAGGTGCAGCAGGTTTTTTTTCAAACACCTGTTGATCGTTTTTTTCTTGAAACAGATGACAGCGATTTGGATATTGAAAAAATATACGGGCTTGCAGCCGATATAAAGTCGATGCCCATGAATGAACTGCTGATGCAACTGGAAATGAATTTCGAAAAACTGTTTAAAATACCGTTGCGATGAAAGATATAGGCTGGCTTGGGCGTACAAAACTGTTGATCGGCGAAAAAAGGCTGAACAACCTCATCAACGCTCATGTAATGGTGGTGGGTATGGGAGGTGTGGGTTCTTTTGCAGCAGAGTTCGTGTGCCGGGCCGGCGTGGGCGAAATGACCATTATTGACGGCGACACGGTAGATCCTACCAACCGCAACCGGCAACTGCCTGCACTGGCCACCAACCACGGGCAGTACAAAGTGGAGATCATGGCAGGGCGTTTAATGGCAATCAATCCCGAATTAAAACTGAACGTGGTGAAAGAATTCGTTCGCCCCGAAATGGTAGAACATCTTTTTGACCGCAAACCCGATTATGTAATTGAAGCTATCGACAGTTTTACACCAAAGATCACTTTTATTAAGGCCGCACTCAGGCACAAGATACCTTTTGTAAGCAGTATGGGTGCCGGTGCCAAGCTGGATCCCACCCAGCTTAAAGTGACGGATATATGGAAAACACGGAACTGCCCTTTTGCTCAGCAGGTAAGAAAAGTGTTGAGAAAGGAAGGTATCCGAAAAAATTTCAAAGTGGTATTTTCTCCCGAAGAACCTATTAAAGAAAGCCTGATGCTGACAGACGGCACTAATTTTAAAAAATCGGCTTACGGGACCATTTCTTACCTGCCCGCAACTTTCGGCGCCGTTTTGAGTTCGGTGGCCATCAGGAAACTGATGGACAAGAATACAGAATCCTGATGAACCTGCATTCGTTTTATGGCTTATCGAAATTTACACATTCCTTCAATTCCCTTTCTGAATAAGCAAGCCCATATTGTTTTAAGATATCTGCAGGTACGCCATTCCATTGGTTGGGTTTATTGCCGGCATAACCGAGGTCTTCAATACCGGATTTTGAAGTATAAAAACCGCTAAGGGTAAGATTCCTGGCAAGGCTGAAAAATTTTACGCCGGCTTTCATAGCAGGCTTTGCCTTATCGGGGTACGCAATATCATCTGCGAGCTTTATATGTTGCTCGTTCGTGCATGCTGCAAATGATTGATTGAATCTTTTGAGGCATTCCATATCCATCCAACGCAGCCCGCCCCGCATGGGCAACTGCAGCTCGGGTTTGTCTTTAACCATGAACTCAATAAAATCGGGCACGCCTGCTTCAGAAGCGCTGCCACTGACCTCATCTTTCGGAATAATGAGGTCACAAAGAATGGTAAGCGATGCCATTTCCTCTTTACTAAAAAATGTTTCGGAAAGCAGTTCATTTTCCCGCTCCATTTCCTCCCTGGCACGGTCGAGCGGAAATTTGGCTGCATCAAATTTCTGTGCACTGTCAATCGCCTGCTTTCCATTTTCAGCCGGCTTGCATGCATCCAGCAATGCACCTGCGGTAAGTGTTCCGAGTGCGATTGCTTTAATTGATTTTCTGCGATCCATAAAGTTCAATGTTAATAGTTAATGGTAATTAGCCAGGCCGTATCCTGTATCTTGTATCCTGCATCCTGTATCCTGTATCCTGCATCCCGTATCCTACAAATTCCCCTTCTTCAATTCGCTCACCATATATTCACTGGCCCGCATACTCAGGGCAAGGATCGTCCAGGTAATATTCTTATCGGCCTGGCTTACAAAAGCACTTCCATCCATCACAAACAGGTTTTTACAATCATGCGCCTGGTTATATTTATTTAAGGCACTTTTTTTAGGATCATTTCCCATCCTTACAGTTCCGGCTTCGTGTATGATCTCGCCGGGCTTGCTGAGTCCCCATTTATTTTTTTCATTATCGTCGCCACCCCAGGTAACCACGGCACCCATATTGTGCATGATCTCTTTAAAAGTTTCCTTCATGTGTTTAGCCTGTTTGATCTCATGATCGGTCCATTTTACATTAAATTTCAAAACAGGAATACCATAGCGGTCTACCGTATTCTCATCTATAAAACAGGTGCTGTCATACTGTGGAATGGCTTCGCCGCGGCCCGCCATGCCCACACTTGCACCATAGAAAAAACGGCTGTCTTCCTTGAGCGACTGGCCATAACCACCCGCCTCTTTTTTCTTTCCGTTTACCAGGTATTTACCGTTGAGGCTTTCTATACCCCAGTTGAAGCCATAAGAGGGCATTCCCTGCCCGCCCCAATATTCAATGTGGTAGCCACGTGGAAAATCAAGTTTTTTATTATCGAGCCACCAGGGTGTATAAATATGGCTTCCGCCCACCCCATCTTCATTGTAGCGTTTACGCCCAAACAACTCGGGAATAACACCCCCGATGGCTGCACCGGTGCTGTCGTGCAGGTAGCGGCCCACCACATCGCTGTTGTTGGCAAGCCCGTTTGGATGCCGGGCCGATTTTGAATTAAGCAGCAGCCGGGCCGTTTCGCAGGTGCTGGCAGCCAGTACAATTATTTTTCCATGCACCTGGTATTCCTGCATATCTGTTTTGTCTACATAAGAAACTGCGGTGGCTTTACCGTTCTTGTCTGTTATCACTTCCCTGGCCATGGCATTGGCAATAATATCTACATTACCGGTTTTAAGTGCAGGATAGATAAGTACGTTTGTGGAAGAAAAATCGGCTTTGGCCATACTGCAGTTGCGGTAGCATTGCCCGCAAAAAAAGCATACGCCCCTGTCGTCGTTTATTTTTTTTGTAAGGATCGATAGCCTGGAAGGTATCACAGGAACGCTGGAAGCGGCGGCGCCTTTTTTGATCATGAGCTCATGCAGCCTTGGTTTGGGTGGCGGAAGAAAAATGCCGTCGGGTTCATTCTCCATTCCTTCTGCACTACCAAATATCCCGATCAGTTTATCAATGGCATCATAATAAGGTTTCACTTCATCATACCCGATCGGCCAGTCATCGCCCAATCCATCAATGCTTTTTCTTTTGAAATCTTTGGGGCCAAAACGGAGCGATATACGCCCCCAGTGATTGGTTCGGCCGCCGAGCATGCGGGCACGCCACCACATCCAGTCTGTACCTTCTTCTTTTGTAAAGGGTTCGCCCTCCACTTCCCATCCATAATAACAGGCATCAAAATCGCCAAAGGGCCTGAATTTTGTGCTGGCGCCACGGCGTGGGCTCTCGTAAGGCCATTTAAGCTGTGTGATGTTTTTTTGCGGATCGTATTGGGCTCCCGCTTCAATGATACAAACTTTGAGGCCGGCCTTACTAAGCTGGTAGGCAGCCATACCGCCTCCTGCGCCGCTGCCCACGATGACCACATCGTACTTTTTTGGATGCTGTTTTACCTGGAATCCGCCCATGTGCTTATATTTTTATCTGGAATTGAAGTTATGAAATAAAAACAGGAATCAACTTATCGGTGAAACACAAAATTCAGTTCCTGCTTATCTTTACAGGAAAAATACGATTGACAAAACTATCTGTAAATATCAACAAACTCGCAACCTTGCGCAACAGTCGTGGCCACAACAACCCCGACCTGGTAAAAGCTGCAAAAGATATAGAGCGATTCGGCGCCGATGGTATCACTGTTCACCCCCGCCCCGATGAACGCCATATACGCTACAGCGATGTGTTTGCACTTAAAAAAGTGGTGACCACAGAATTTAATATTGAAGGCAACCCTACGGAACAAAAATTTATTGACCTGGTACTACAGAACAAACCAACGCAGGTAACCCTGGTACCCGATGCAGAAGGACAGCTTACGAGCAATCATGGCTGGAACACAATTGTGCACCAGCAGTACCTGAAAGAAACCATCGCTGTTTTTAAAAATGCCGGTATCCGGGTTTCCATCTTTATAGACCCGGATAGTGAATTGATCGAAGCAGCCAAAACCACCGGAACAGACCGCATCGAACTCTATACAGAAAGTTTTGCCGTACAGTTTGCAGCAGGCAATAAAGAAAAAGCTGTTGCACCCTATACGGCTGCAGCCCAAAAAGCCATTGAACTTGGGCTGGGTATCAATGCCGGGCACGACCTTGACTTGCATAACCTTACCTATTTTTCTGATAATATCCCGGGTCTCCTTGAAGTTTCAATTGGCCATGCTTTAATATGCGATGCCATTTACTTAGGCCTTGAAAATACCGTTCAATTATATAAGCGTTGCCTTTCCTGAGCATACGGAGTCTGTAAAATCCTGCTTTTCATTTTAAGGCTCAAAAAGGCCCTGTCAGAATATTTTGAAAAAATATACCGTGCCGACCGGAGCCGGATCGTACTTATTAAAGAAAGTTTAGAGTAAATTATCAGTTCAAAATGGTTTTGCCGCCTGGTATAGCCCCGGTTGAAGCGTAAATACGCTGAGGAACGAAGCGGATTGCAGCGGAAGACGGGAAACCGCTGCCGGGATTTGTACTCCTGCCGATGCTCCAAAAACTCTATTTTTGTGGCATCACAAATATTTTTTCTTGAACAACGAATCTCTTCTTCATGCATACAGGCTCATGTGTACGGCAAAAGCCATGGCTGATACCTACGAGGCCAACAGGCAAACCTGTAAATATGTACACAGCACCAGCCGTGGCCATGAGGCCATACAGCTTGCCACTGCTTTTAACCTGCTGCCCTGCGATTTTGTAAGCCCCTACTACAGGGATGAAAGTATGATGCTGGGGCTTAATTTTGAACCCTACACCCTGATGCTGCAACTGCTGGCAAAGGCCGATGATATTTTCACCGGGGGCAGGGAATATTATAACCATCCCAATTACCGCGGGCACGACAAACCCACTATCATTCACCAAAGCAGTGCCACCGGCATGCAGGTAATACCAACAACGGGTATTGCACAGGGTATAAAATTTCTTGAGAAAACAAGCTCTCCTTTATTAAAAAAGGGACCAGCCGATGAATTGCCCGTTGTAATTTGTTCGCTGGGTGATGCTTCGGTAACAGAAGGCGAAGTAAGCGAGGCTTTTCAGTTTGCCGCTTTACACCAGCTGCCCATCATTTACCTGGTACAGGACAACGACTGGGGCATCAGTGTAAGCAGCGAAGAAGCCAGGACAAATACCGCCTTCGAGTTCATAGAAGGATTTAAGGGCATTAACCGGGTAAGCGTGGATGGCAGTGATTTTGAAAAAAGTTTTTCGGTAATGAAACAAACCATTGCCGATGTGCGCACAACAAGAAGTCCCTGGCTGGTACATGCAAAAGTGCCGCTGCTGGGGCACCATACAAGTGGTGTGAGAAAAGAGTTTTACCGCAGCGAAGCAGACCTCCAAAAACACAGCCTCAACGACCCGCTGGTAAAACTTAAAAACCATTTGGTTGATCTGGGTTACGCCCCAGAGGACCTGGATCATACAGCAGCAGAAATGGAAACTTTTATAAAAACATCATTTAAAATGGCCGTGGCAGCTCCAGAACCGGACGCGGCGGGAGTTTCGAAATATGTTTTTGCTGAAACTCCTGTACTGGAAGAAAAAGGCGAACGGGCACCCGCGGGCAAAGAAAAAGTACTGATGGTGGATGCAGCGCTTTTTGCCATCAGGGAAATAATGGAAGACAACCCCGAAGCGTTGCTTTATGGCCAGGATGTGGGCCGCAGGCTGGGCGGGGTTTTCAGGGAAGCGGCCACACTTGCAGAGCAGTTTGGCGACCTCCGCGTTTTTAATACGGCCATACAGGAAGCTTATATCATTGGCTCTACGGTGGGCATGACTGCAGTGGGTTTAAAGCCAATTGTGGAAGTGCAGTTTGCCGACTATATTTACCCGGGCCTGAACCAGCTGGTGACCGAAATTTCTAAAAGCTGTTACCTGAGCTGTGGCAAGTTTCCGGTGCAAACATTGATACGTGTGCCAATTGGCGCTTATGGTGGCGGAGGGCCTTACCACAGTGGAAGCGTGGAAAGTACTTTACTTACCATTAAAGGCATTAAAATAGTGTACCCAAGCAATGCAGCAGATATGAAGGGATTGATGAAAGCCGCTTTTTTCGACCCCAACCCGGTAGTGATGCTCGAGCACAAAGGTTTGTACTGGAGTAAAGTGCCGGGTACAGAAGAAGCCAAACAAACAGAACCCGGCAGGGATTATATTTTGCCCCTGGGGAAAGGAAATATTGTTTTGCAGGCCGATAAAGAAAAGCTCGCCGCCGGAGAAACCTGCTGCATTATAACTTATGGCATGGGCGTTTACTGGGCCATGGCCGCAGCGAAAAATTTCAGCGGAAGGATTGAGATCATTGACCTGAGGAGTTTATACCCGCTGGATGAGGAACTTGTTTTTTCTACTGTAAAAAAACATGGCAAATGCCTGGTGCTCACAGAGGAGCAGCAAAACAATTCTTTTGCTGAAGCGCTTGCTGGCCGGATATCGAAAGCCTGTTTCCGGCAGCTGGATGCAGCGGTGGAAGTGTTGGGTGCGCTCGACCTGCCTGCGGTGCCTATGAACATGATACTGGAAAAAGCGATGCTGCCCAATGCGGAGAAACTGGCCGAAAGAATTGATGCCTTACTGAAAGGATAGAAGAATTGAGATCAGATACACAGATCGTTTTGAAAAGAAAGCCACAAATACACGAATTGTTTTGAGAAAACTAATTTACCCTCATATTCATAGCTTTTAATTTGTCCATCTATAGCCAAACTAATAAAAAGCCGCAGCTACACAGGTTTGAATCTGTGCATCTGCGGCTAAATAAATTTTAAAAAATCTTTTACGCAAACTTTTTTGCATCCTCCAAAAACTTGGCCAGGCCAATATCGGTAAGCGGGTGTTTCAATAAACCAAGGATGGAATCGAGCGGGCAGGTGCACACATCGGCGCCTGCCTCGGCACATTTAATGATATGGTTTGGGTTGCGTATGGAGGCGGCCAGTATTTCGGTTTTATATCCCTGTACAGAAAATATCTGCCGCATCTGGTGTATGAGTTCCATGCCATCCCATCCGCTATCGTCTATACGGCCAATAAAAGGAGAAACATAAGTAGCCCCGGCCTTGGCCGCCAGTATGGCCTGCCCGGCAGAAAACACCAGGGTAAAGTTTGTTTTGATGCCATTATCGGTAAACCATTTAAGCGCCTTAATGCCCTCTTTTATCATGGGGATCTTTACCACGATGTTCTTGTGCAGCGAAGCAAGTCTTTTTCCTTCTTCCACCATACCTTCAAAATCGGTGGAAACCACTTCGGCGCTGATATCGCCGTTTACCAAATTGCAGATATCCACATAATGCTTTTCTACTGCCGCTTTTCCCTTGATGCCCTCTTTGGCCATCAACGATGGATTGGTGGTAACGCCGTCTAAAATTCCGAGATCATTTGCCTCTTTAATTTGAGCAAGGTTTGCTGTATCGATGAAAAACTTCATAAAAGATGTAATATTTAAGATTTAATATTTAATATTAAAAGTGCAAGTTAATTTGTTTTTTGTAAAGTTTTCCTGGATGAAGCAAGGATACTTGCCAGCTCGGCAGATTCTTTAATAAGTGCAGCAAGCTTTTCTGCAGGTATTAGTTTAAGTTCAGCGATGGTTTCTAACCAAAACAAAGTTTCATCTGCTTCTTCAAAAGCTATACTCAATTTAGCAATGAATGCTTTTCTTGAAATTCCCCTGCAAGCGGCACGATAATTTGCGGCAGCTGAAAATGCCGATCTTAAAATTTGTGATTCAATGACTTTAGCAATTTTTCTGGCAGGTAATTTTTCGCACATTGTTACAATCCTGTAAGCCAGGTCTTTAAGCCTGTTCTCAAGTTCTCCAGCTTTCATAAGGTTTAATATTTAGAAGTTAATATCATTAAATACACTTCAAACTTAAAGAAATATAATATTAAATATTACATCTTAAATATTAAATAAAAAACGGCAAGTTACTTACATCGCACCGCTCAACCACCTACCCTTGCTACCTTCCGGTCCTGGGGGAGTTCAGCAGGAGCTGGTCGTATAAGACTTGCCGGCCGCAAATATAGACAAAAACAGTTAAATGCAATTTGTAAATCAAAAACTAAATCCCGGCCGGTCGGTGCGTGAATCAATTTCACTGATCCCGATAAGTTGGTCCACCCGGTCGGTAAAAGATTTGTAGTAAATAAGTACGGTATAATTGTTTTCGGTTTCCCAATAATCGCCCTCCAGCACTTTTTTCTCAGAAGGGCTGGCATCATTCACCAAAATATATTGATAGTTATAATATCCCTGTTTCATAAAAGCCGTGTTCTCATAAAAGCGGCTGCTTTCATTGAATTTCATTTTCCATTGGTCATTAAGGGCGTAGCCTGTAAAAGCAGCTGATAAGTAAAGGCTCCATCCTTTGTAAGCCTCCCCATTAGGTGATGCAAAGTTGAAATGAACGGTGGCATAATCGCCCTGCCAGAAAGGATTGATGCTTTCGTAGGTCATTACACTATACATGCCATTATAATCCGGAAAATATACATAACGTTGCGTACTGCGGTCCACATCGGGCTTTAAAAATATTTCTGTACTTGTTTTACCGTAATATGCGCTGTCTACCCGGTCGCTTTGCAGGCGAAAACTCCGCAAATCGAGCCATCTCCATTCCTTTCCTCCGGGAAAAAGTCCCGTTTTTTCCATACTGTAGATCAGTTCATTTCCCCGGTTAAATGACGGCATTACATCCCTTTGTGCAATATCCCAGCGATTGTTTTGCAGTATCACTGCCTTTACCTGCTGCACGGCACTGAATGCATTCAGGTCTTTGGAAAGGAGTACAGAGAGGTCGAGCCGCTGGTGCGTTTTAAAATATTGCGGACTCATGGCCTGGACCACTTTAGCAGTAATGAGTGTTTTAGACTCCACCACCAGCATCTGTTTGGTAAACACCAGTTTGGAAGTATCCCCATCTAAAAAAACCTTCAGCAGGTAATTACCAGACCTGGTTGGAACGGAGTTACGGTCGGGCAGCACCGCCTGGTAATGGGTGTATTTTGTAAAGGCAATGGAAGAATAACGGTAGGTGATGATCCTGTTTTGCGTAAACCCTTTTGTATAGTCAAATGGATTAAGGTTTACCTGCTTCCAGTTATAATCGCACAGCACAAAAGCATAGTAATAATTCTTTAGGCTTCCTTCCATATCATCGAATTCCAGCTGTAGCCTGTCGGTACTGTTGAGCCTATATACCGGCAATTGTTGCTGGTTCCCATATCCGTATAACTGGGCGGTGGCAATATAAGGTTTATATATTTTTTCCACTACCTGTGCAGGCAACTGCACAAATGCCAAAGAAAATAAAAGCGGGAGAAAAGCTTTAAGTTGCCGATGTATTTTCATGGAATAGCACAAATTCATTTATTTTTGAAAGGTACGAAAATAATGCAGTTTTGAACCTCCCCTTTTTCATAGCCAAACGCATGGCATCTGTAAAGCAGCAAACCTTCAGCCGCTTTATCATCGGGCTTGCCATTGGGGCTACGGCCCTCAGCGTGGCGGTCATGATCGTAGCACTGAGTTTTGCAAATGGTTTTCAAAATATCATCAGCAATAAAGTATTCAGTTTCTGGGGTCATATCAGGGTTCAGCAAACACTGGGAAACAGGGCAGATATTGCCGAAGAATATCCTGTACCCGAAAACGACAGTGTTCAGCAATACCTGCGCAGCCTGCCCATGGTAGCGGGCGTTGAAAAATATGCCACTAAATCGGCCATACTCAAGTACAATACAGACATCGAAAGCGTTTTGCTAAAAGGGGTGGATGCCAAATTTGACTTTGGCCGTATGCAGGTTTTTTTACAAAAAGGCCGCTGGCTTTCATTTGCCGACAGTGGTTACAGTAAAGAAATTGATGTAAGCACCTATACTGCCGACAAGCTGAATATTAAACCAGGCGATGACCTGCTGGTATATTTCTTCCGGGAAGATGGCAGTAAAACGGCCCGCAAACTTAAAGTGGCCGGCCTCTTTAAAACAGGCCTTGAAGAATACGATAAAAATTTTGCGATAGCTGATATCAATCTTATCCGGCGTCTTAACAACTGGGAACCCACTGATATTGCCGGGTATGAACTCTACCTGAAAGATTATAAGGAAACAGATACCGTGGCATCCCTTATTTACAACGAACTGCCGCAAAGCTGGTACAGCAGGAGCATCAAAGAGATCTATCCCAATATTTTCGACTGGCTGGGGCTGCAGGGCCAGATCAGGAATATTCTCATTGCCATCATGATCATTGTAGCGGCCGTAAACCTCATCACCTGCCTCATTATCCTCGTGCTCGAAAGGGTGCGCATGACAGGTGTATTAAAGGCGCTGGGAGCAGCCGATTCGGCCATCCGCGGAATATTTTTATACAACACTTCATTTATTGCTTTGGTGGGTATACTGCTTGGTACGGCCATTGGTATTGGCATTTGCCTGCTGCAGCAAAAAACAGGTTTTATCAAATTAAATGAGCAGGCTTATTTTATTTCCACGGCGGCCGTAGACATCAACTGGTGGCAGGTACTGGCGGTCAACATCATTACCTTCATCATTTGCATGGCCACTCTTATTATACCCACCTTGCTTGTTAAAAAAGTGAATGTAGTACAGGCCGTACAGTTCAGGTGACCGCTATTGCTTGGGCGTTAAATTAAAAAATGTACCGCTGCCCGACGTAACCACCTGCGGCAGTTTACCATCCCATGCTTCTGCTTTAATGAGTTCCACATATTGCGGACTTTGTTTAAGCGCTTCCTGTTTTACTTTAATCGCTTCCGCCTCTCCCTTGGCAAGCGTAACCCTAACTGCACTGTCTTTCTTTGCATTGGTGATATCCACTTTGGCATTTGCTTCTGCCACCTGCACCTGTGCCAGGCTTGCCTGCGCCTCCTGGATGGCTTTTGCTTTATTAAGGATACTTTCAGATAAACGTTTATCAGGTTGTAGATTGGCGGTAAACTGTGTTACCACAAAGAATGGCTTTAATGTTTGATTGAGTTTGTCCAGTATTGAAGCATCATAAATAGCAAGATTATTGAGGATGCTGTCTACCGTAAATGTATTGGTAACTTCCCTTACACTTTGCGCAACGGCATTTTTCAGGTAACCCTCTTCGAGTTGTTTTATACCAAGTCTGAACTTTTGAAACATATTAGCCACTTCCCCGGCATTAAGTGAGTAGTTAAAAGATGGATGTACTTCAAAAACAGCACCTCCCTTAGTGGGTACGCTGTATTCCTCATATTCCTTATGCTGCTGGTAGGTGGGAAATTCGTAGATTCGCTGTGCAAGCCGCCAGTAAAAGTTCCAGCCGGTTACATATTCTGTTTTGCTCACGCCCTGGTTACCACCGGTGTTATTTACTTTAATACCCACATGGCCAGCATCAATACGCTCGCATCCAACAAAAATAAAAATTGCACTGATAAACATCAGCACTATGGTGGCAAGCCCAAGCTTCCCTTTCGAAATTACAGGAGTATGCATGATCTGGTTGTTTCCTCAAATGTAATTAATGGCGGTGAATTTTAGCATAG
The DNA here is from genome assembly GCA_963754695.1 of uncultured Chitinophagaceae bacterium. Taxonomy (GTDB): domain Bacteria; phylum Bacteroidota; class Bacteroidia; order Chitinophagales; family Chitinophagaceae; genus Ferruginibacter. The sequence goes on along the minus strand of CAVWGU010000004.1, from coordinate 359,424 downwards.
TATCTGTCCATCCCCTGGTTAAGCGCAAATACAGCGTATTTTTAATAGAGTTACCCGGGTTTAAACGTCCGAATGCCTTCAGAAAAGACAATAAGCGAACCTTACGGTCCGCCTATTAAAAATAGCTTCATAAGGGAAATATGTTGATACAGGCTGAAAAAATTTGCCATCACTCCTTTACAAACTCCACCCGCCTGTTATTGGCCTTTCCTTCGGGTGAGGCATTTTTGTCCATGGGAACAGATTCGCCTTTGCCGTCTGTACTGAGCCTTGATGCATCAATGCCAAAATCTTTAATGAGCGTGCTCTTTACCGATTCTGCCCGTTTTTTTGATAAAGCCAGGTTGGTCTTATCATCGCCATCGCTGTCTGTATGGCCAATGATCTTTACATGAACGGTTCCATTTTCATTGAACACATTGGCAATATCCTTTATGGCTCCATAACTTTCTGGTTTAATACGGTCGCTGTTCACATCAAATAAAATACCATGTGTTACAAACTTGCCCTCCGTTATCAGTTTGTTCCTGGTATCGGGTGCACCTACAGCAAGGCGAATATTTCCCATATACAGGGCATCTTCATTGCTATTATTTCCATCATTCCTGAAATAAAGGGAGTTCAGCTTTAATCCTTCGGGCAGGGCACGTGGCAGGTCCCACACTTTTTTATCATTAATATAAACCCTTATTCTCGTTTTTTGTCTCCAAACAGATATATGTGCTTTGTGATTTCCCTTGTCTGAAAACTGGTCCTGGTTAATTTCGTTTCTCAGATACTCTTTTTTATTATGCGAGGATGCGAAAACACTTGCTCCCTGCGACCCGCCTGCATTGGTTGGGTGAAAAGTCACTTCAAATCCGCCACCGTTCTCAATTCTGCCATCACCAAACTTTCCAAAAACCCTGAAATCTTTGCCAACATTGACCGCAGAAGTAAATCCTGCTATAAAATGCCCGCTGTAAAAGCTGAATTTATCGCTGCAGAGCAGGTCAAACTCAAGCGTAAAATTATCGGGCAGGTTGTTCACCCATTCAGGGTAAAAAACGACTTCCTTCTGCGTCATTAAAAATTTGCCCTCTGCCAGGCTGGTAGTTACCACTTCGCCGCTGCCATTCGTATTCCAGCGGGCGGGAAAATCGCCCAAAGCATCCTGGCCGAAATCTTCAGCGGCGACCACTTTTTCGCCAGGCACAAAATCAAACTTACTGTACGACTTAAAAGTATTAGATGATTTCACAGCAGCATTTCCACCTGCATCATCGGGCTGTGCCTCTGAACCTGCCTGGGAAGATTTTTTTTGATTGGGCTGGCTTTTGCCACTTACCGCATCATCGGCCTTATCAACCTGCTTGTCTACTGTTTTATCAATTTTCTGGTCGATCTTTTGCTCCACCTTGGCCTTGGTCCGTTGTTTTGCCCTGTCCAGGATGCCACCGAGCTGTGCAGAAGCAGTAATGATCATTGAAAAGCAGATAAAAAAAGACAAAAGCTTTTTCATACAAGTAATTTTTATCCTAAAATTAAAGGCTTAATCGTTCACCCGCAATACCCCAAATGTGTAAGTAGCAGAAAATGTATTTCCGGCAGAAATCCTTAGTAAATAAGATAATTTTATTATTCCCCGGTAAAATTCTTTGCTTTTTCATCGTCAAACTCCCCTTCCCACCTCGCAATAACGGTACTTGCAAGGGTGTTCCCTATTACGTTTACCGATGTGCGGGCCATATCCATCAATTCGTCAATACCATAAATGGCCATAATGGGCCAGAGCGGGAAGTCGAACGTGGATGCCGTAGCGATCAATATGACCAGTGATGCCCTTGGAACTGCCGCCACCCCTTTACTGGTAAGCATGAGCGATAGTCCAATGAGCAACTGTTCGCCAAAAGAAAGTGATATACCGGCTGCCTGTGCCACAAAAACCGATGCAAGCGAAAGATATAAAGTGGTGCCATCCAGATTGAATGTATAACCGGTAGGAATTACAAACGAAACTATTTTGCGGGGTACACCAAAACGTTCCATATTTTCCAAAGCCTTGGGCAATGCCGAATCGGAACTGGTGGTGGCAAATGCAATGGAAACCGGTTCTTTAATAGCCTGTATAAATTTCTTTAAGGGCACCCTTGCCACAAAAACCGCAATGGGTAAGAGCACCAGCAGTAAAAATGCGATCAATGCAAGATACAGGGTCAGCAACAGGAGCAGCAGATTCTTTAAAATATCAATGCCCAGGTGCCCCACCGTAACGGCAATAGCAGCACCCACGCCAAAAGGCGCAAAGTACATTATGATGTTGGTGAACTTAAACATCGTTTCGGCCAGGCTTTCGGTAAACTCCAGCATGGGCCGCTTTCTGTGTTCGCTCAACAGGGCCAGTGCAATGCCAAAAATGACGCTGAACACAACAACGGGCAGCACATTTCCTTCATAAATTGATTTGATGATGTTTTCCGGGAAAATATCAATGATATGGTCCTGCCAGGTTTTGGGTGTAACTTTTGGGAGTTCTTTTAAAAGCGCTTCGGGAACTTTTATACCTACACCCGCTTTTGTAAGATTGATAAAAACCAATCCAATAACAAGCGCCAATGTTGTTACAACCTCAAAATACAAGAGCGATTTCCATCCCATACGGCCAACCTGCTTTAAATTACTGTGACTGGCAATACCCACCACCAGGGTGGCAAACAACAAGGGTGCAACGATCGTTTTAACCAACCGCAAAAATATCTTGCTCAAAAACTGCAGGTTTTGTGAAAATGCCGGAAAATCGAGTCCAATTTCTGTACCCAGTGCCATGGCCACCAATATCCAGGTGGTAAGCGATTTTTTATACCAGGCAAACACACACAGCGCAGCAATAAGAAGCCAGCGGCTTGTAAAAAGAACTGCATGCGGCAGCGGCGATACATAGGCACTTACCACGTGCAGCAACGCTACCAGGGTAAGTACGATAAGCGAAGAAAGTGCAGCAGTTCTTTTATTCATACAGCATTTATGAGGTAAAGTGCCAAAGCTAAAGATAAAAACCCATTGGTCAAAAGCCGCTTTTACAGGTGTCACCTTTTAAAAAGGTGACGCCTGTAAAAGCTAATAAGATAACCCTGCCATCACCGCAAAATGATCCGATGCAAACCTACCCTGCCAAGTTTGCGAAATGCTTGCATGCTTAAGCACCTTCCACCTGCCTTTCAAAAAAATAAAATCTATCGGTTTATCATCCCGCTCTTTTGCCCCAAAGCCATTAAAAGTACCCGTGGGGCCGTAATGGCCTGTTTGCGAAATTTCTTTGGCATCGGTAAAATGCTTTGCCTCCTTTTTATCGGCCAGCAGTTGATAAGCATCACTGTCGGGCGTACTGTTAAAATCGCCCATGATAATGGCGGGCGTATTTTTTGCAATGCTGTAAACTTTTTCCCGGATCAGGGCCGCACTTTCCCTGCGGGCCGTTTTACCCATATGATCGAAATGGGTGTTAAAAACAAAGAAGATCTTTTTTGTTTTCAGGTCTTTAAATTTAACCCAGGTGCAGATGCGGGTAATGGCTGCATCCCAGCTTTTGCTGCCGGGTATGGCAGGTGTTTCAGAAAGCCAGAATGTTGCTGTGGCCAGTGCGGCAAAACGGGTGCTATCGTAAAAAATGGCCGAATACTCCCCTTTTGTTTTACCATCGTCCCTGCCGCCACCGCAGAATTTGTATTTGGGTAACCGTTCCTTTAAATCCAGCACTTGATCGTGCAAAGCTTCCTGCACGCCCAATATTTTTGCATCGTGAAACAATACCTGGGAGGCTACGAGGTCTTTCCGGTAAGGCCAGGCATTAAGACTGTCGGAAGCCGTGTTCAGCCTGATATTGAAAGTCATCACATTCAATTGCTGTGCAAAAGAAACATGGAGCAGGCAAAGGAAAAAAATATTCAGGAAGAGTTTTCGCACTATTTTAAATTTTATCAAAGGTAAGAGCTAACACAATTTGCACATTGGCTCATTCCGGCATTTGCACATTTGACATTTATGCTTAATTTGCCCCTTCTACCATGCTCCAAAAGCTCCATATACAGAATTACGCCATCATTGAAGACCTGGAAATCTCATTTTCCGATGGGTTAAATATCATTACCGGCGAAACCGGTGCAGGAAAGAGTATCCTCATGGGTGCACTCAACCTTATCCTTGGCCAGCGTGCCGATACCAGCGTACTGCAGCAGAAAGATAAGAAATGTATAGTGGAAGGCCATTTCTCCATTAAAAAAAACGAAGCAGTAAGATCGTTTTTTGAGGCCAATGAACTCGATCCCGAAGAAGATATCCTGCTGCGCAGGGAGATCGGCGCCAACGGCAAATCACGCAGTTTTATCAACGATACACCGGTAAATTTATCGCAGCTGAAAGAACTGGCGGTTTTACTGGTAGACCTTCACCAGCAATTTGATACACTTGAACTGGGCCGCGAAGATTTTCAACGACAGGTAATGGATGCACTGGCCGACAATACGGCACTGCTTATAAAACTTAAGGAAAAATTTGCTGCTTACTCCGTTACAAAAAAGAAACTGGAAGCATTAAAGGATCAGCAGGCCACGGCCAATAAGGAACTGGATTATAACCGCTATTTATTCGCCGAGCTGGATGAACTGGGCCTGCAGGAAAACGAACTCGAAAACCTGGATGCAGAGCTGAAACTCCTCAGCAATGCCGAAAACATAAAACAACAATTGGGCGCAGTTTATTTTGAACTCAAAAACAGCGAACAGCCCCTGGTACAGCAGTTGAAAATACTGCAACAGCGATTAAGCCACCTGCAGGAATTTCATCCCGCTATCAACGACCTGCAGCAGCGTTTTGCCAGTACGGTCATTGAACTGCAGGATGTGGGCGATGAACTGGAGCGCATAGACGACGGCATTCATTACGATGCAGAGCGCATACAAACCCTGAACGATCGTATTGCCGCAGGATACAAACTGCTGAAGAAACACAATGTTTCAGCCACAGCCGAACTGCTGCGCATCAAAGAAGAACTGGAAGTAAAGCTGGATGCGGTGCTCAACCTGGAGCATGAAATTACCCGGCTGCAAAAAGAAGCAGATGGGCTGCTGACAGAAAGTACTGTAATAGCAAAAGAAATTTCATCCAGGCGTTTGGCGGAGCTAAAGCCCTTTGTACAAAAAGTGAACAAACTGCTGGCCCAGGTGGGTATGCCCAATGCACAATTAAAAGTAGACATTCAGCCTGCCACCCTGAATGCTGATGGCGCCGATGAGATAAATTTTTTGTTTGATGCCAATAAGAGCAACCGCTTTGAACCACTGCACAAAGTGGCCAGCGGCGGCGAACTGAGCCGGCTCATGCTGAGTGTAAAAAGCCTGGTGGCAAAAAAACTCCAACTGCCCACCCTCATATTCGATGAAATTGACACGGGCATCAGCGGCGAAGCGGCCCGGCAGGTGGGCATCATTATGAAAGAACTGGCAGCCGCACACCAGCTCATTTCCATCACGCACCAGCCGCAGATAGCCGCCAAAGCCACGGCCCATTATTTTGTGTACAAAGAAATTGTAAAAGACAAGATCGCCACCAGTATACGCCGCCTCAGCAACGATGAGCGCATCACCACTATTGCCAAAATGCTCAGCGGAGAAAAACCTACGGCGGCAGCTTTGGAAAATGCGAGGGAGATGGTGGGGAATTAATTTGCAAATATGCAAATGCCGGAATATGCAAATTTTAAGGCAGCTTATCAACTGATCCGGAACTTTGTGGCAGTTCCATTTAAGCAGGTATTGAACAGCAAATATGAAATTTACGATCCTTCTTATACTCATTTTAGCCCTGGTCCTCGGCTATGGCATGCATAAACTCATCCGACGTTTTATCGACCCAAAACTAAGCCCCAGCCATATGTTCCTGTATTTTATGGCGCATTTTATCGGCATCTTTGTGCTTTCCTTCCTCATCAATGTTTTAATACTGAAGTTTTCCTTTCCGTTTCGCCCATAAACTTTATTTTTACAACTAAGAGGGTGTTTTTTATGATAAGCGTTCCTTCAAAAAAATATTAAATATTAAATCCTAAATATTAAATCTTCTATGTCTTACAATCTGCTAAAAGGGAAAAAAGGGATCATTTTTGGTGCGCTCGATGAAAAGTCAATTGCCTGGATAACCGCACTCCGCTGCCACGAAGAAGGCGCCCAGATCCTGCTCACCAATGCACCCGTGGCCATGCGCATGGGCGAAATAAACAAGCTGGCCGAAAAAGTGAATGCACCCGTTATCCCCTGCGATGTGAGCAGCAATGAAGATGTAGACAACCTTATTTCAAAAGCCCTGGAGCATTTTGGCGGCGGTTTCGATTTTGTGCTGCACAGCATTGGCATGAGCCTGAATGTGCGCAAAGGAAAACACTACACAGAAATTGATTATGGGTTCAACAGCAAAACACTCGATATTTCGGCCGTAAGCCTGCACCGCGTTTTGGCTACCTGCCTTAAAAAAGACGCCCTCAACGACTGGGGAAGTGTGGTGGCGCTCAGCTACATAGCGGCCCAGCGTGTTTTTCCTGATTATAATGAAATGGCCGATGCCAAGGCCCTGCTCGAAAGCATTACCCGCAGTTTTGGCTACCAGTACGGTATTAAAAAACACGTAAGGGTCAACAGCATTTCGCAATCGCCCACCCGCACCACGGCCGGCAGCGGCGTAAAGGGCTTCGATGGCTTTATAAACTATGCCGAAAAAATGAGCCCGCTGGGAAATGCCTCTGCTGAGGATTGTGCCAATTATATTGTAACCCTCTTCAGCGACCTCACCAAAATGGTAACCATGCAAAACCTTTTCCACGACGGCGGATTTTCCTTTACTGGCGTAACGCAGCAGGTAATAGAACAAATGGAGAAGTAGCAGCTAGTAAATGAAATTTAGAATAAAGAAAAAACCTCCGTAAAGTGGAGGTTTTTTCTTTAAATCAATTAATAAATGGGAATACCATCTTCTCAGGAGCCTTTCGTCAAATCCATCTTGCACTTGGGGCAGCTGCCTTTTTCTGCATAAGTTTTGTCGCCCTCGCATTTCATGGGGCATTGGTAAGCATTTTTATTTGCTTCGCCTTTATTCTTGTAATTTTTATTTTTAAGGTCCATGCCGCACTGGCCGCATTTTCCGGGTTTATCCGATTTTTGTTCGGCGTGCATGGGGCATACAAATACAGAAGCATTGCTTTGCTTTTTTGCTTTGTGTTTTGCATGTACTTTTTTAGCTTTTTTGGTCTTTGTTTGAGCATCGGCATTCAAACCAAAAAAGAAAAGACCGGCAAGGAGGAAGATGTACTTCATGTGGCAAAATTTAATTGTTATTAAAATGGATGGTAAAGTTACTGATATTCCCTGCATATTTCCAGGGTAAAAAACAAGCCTGTGCATTGTTGTGTATTATACTGCAAAAAGTGAGCCATAGCGGAACATGGGTCCCGGCAAGGGAATGACGGAAGGCAACCTTATTTCATAAAATAAGCCCTTCCATTACGAAGGGCTTTACAATTTTTATATACTGCTGCTTACCCGAAGGGCATTTTAATATTCATCCTCATTGAAGAAAAAATCTTCCTGGCTGGGATAATCGGGCCAGATGTCTTCCAGGCCTTCGTAAAGGTCGCCTTCATCTTCCAGCTCCTGAAGGTTTTCAATCACTTCAATGGGAGCGCCGCTGCGGATGCTGTAATCAATCAGTTCATCCTTAGTGGCGGGCCAGGGTGCGTCTTCGAGGTGCGATGCTAATTCAAGTGTCCAGAACATCTTCTAAATCGGTTTAATTTTTTTGCAAATGTAGAGTTTACTCCGAAATAACCAAATGTGTTTTTAAACAGGGTTGTTTCTACTGATAATCATGCAATTTCAAGGCCAAAATTTGGGTTTTAGCCTGTTCGCCCTTTTCGATTTCCCTGATAAAAAGTTAAGGGCGGTTTTACAATAATGATTATTTTCGGCGCATGTTAACAGCCCGAAATATTGAGAAATTCTATGGCCAGCTGCAGGTTTTAAAAGGAGTGGACCTATCTATCAGTAAAGGAGAAATTGTGAGCATTGTGGGCTCCTCAGGAGCGGGCAAAAGCACCCTGCTCCATATTTTGGGCACACTCGACAAGCCCGATAAAGGCGAAATCATGCTTGCCGGCAACCGTATTGAGAAGCTAAACGGGAATGCACTGGCAGCTTTCCGCAATAAACATATCGGGTTTATTTTCCAATTCCATCACCTGCTCCCGGAGTTTACTGCCATCGAAAACGTATGTATTCCGGCCTGGATCGCAGATGCAAACAAGACCGCCACTACTGAACGGGCCCGCCAACTGCTTAACCAGCTTGGGCTGGGCGAGCGGTTGCACAATAAACCCAATGAACTAAGTGGCGGCGAGCAGCAGCGGGTGGCCGTATGCCGTGCACTCATTAACAAACCCGACATCATCATGGCCGATGAACCCACCGGTAACCTCGACAGCAACAATGCCCGTGAACTGCATAAGCTGTTCATAGAACTGCGGAATAATTTTCAGCAAACTTTCTTAATTGTAACGCATAATGAAGAACTGGCACAAATGAGCGACCGCATTGTGCACATGAAAGACGGGAGGATAATTGAAAATTGAAAATGGAAAATTGAAAATGGAGAATGGGGAACCAGGGAATTGTTTAATTGGATATTCCCACCCTTTTTTTGAGGTATTGGTTTTTTTTAAGCTCGTTCAGCATGAATAAGGCCAGGTCTCCTGCATTTATTTTCCCATGATCAGGGTCTGGCGGCAGATCAGCCGCAGTTTGAAACAACCCAGTTGGCCCTTCATTGATGATATAGGGCGGGCAAAGCATAGTCCAGCTAAGCGATGAGCCCTCCATGTATTTATAAGCCTTAAGGTGTTCCTGCGCCACTGCAGCATATTCTGCCGGATAATTTTCTGATTCGAGGAGCATCTTGCCGTCTTCGCTGGCTGGATCGGTGAGCAAACCGGTTCCCCCCACTGCAATAATGCGGCTTACCCCGGCTTTTTCCATTTGCTTTACTATATTTTTTATACCAAGCGATCGGGTTTTATCGGTACCGTCTATTGCTCCTCCCAGGGCCGATAAAACAGCATCGGCACCCTTTACCGCATCCAAAACCTGGCCTTCGTCAAACAGGGCTCCCTGTATTAAGTGCAGGTTTTCATTTTCATTGATGACAGTTGTAAAAACATTGCGGCCAAAAGCCCGCACCTGGTGCCCTTTATTGAGTGCCTGTTTAACCAATTGCATTCCCACCATGCCCGTGGCCCCAAATATTGTGATTGTCATAACTGGTTGATTTTGCACCCACAAATTACGAAAAATGTGCCGATGGCCAGGCCATACCCAGGTAAAATTTAAGGCTTGTTAATTCTGTTGGGGCGGCATGGATAAATAAAAAATTGAAGTTATCTTGCAGGCTGCTCTGCTACTTAAAAGCGGGGCATTAAAATTTTATACAAAGGATGAAAAATTATTTACTCCTGCTGACCTTTTTGCCTTTTGCATTGATGGCCCAGAAAAAATCAAAGACTGGTGCTGCTGTTAAGAAAAAAACTGCGGCGGCAGCAGCTGCCCCAATACCGTCTCCGGCCGTTTCAGCTCCATCGAATGGATTTCTTATCAACGGAATTGTTTCGGGCTATGCCGATGGCAATGTGGTTAACCTCCTTAATCCAAATAATGGCCAGCCGGAAGCTTCGGGCACCATAACTGCTGGTAGATTTTCGCTCCGCGGTTTTATGCCTTTTCCCGATTTCAGGGTCATCAGCATCAACAACGAACAACGTTATATCAGCCTATATTTAGATAACAGTGTTATAAGCCTTATCGGGCAAAAAGATTCCATTGAAAAAGCGGTGATAAAAGGCTCCCCGGCGCATAATGACTTTGCAGAATTTTTACGGGTGACCAAACCCTATGAAGGGCTTATTAACCAGCAGGGACGTTTCGATGCACAAACAACTGCAAACGCAACTGCCGTACTCGAAAATTTCAGCAAAGCACACCCGGCGTCTTATGTAACGCCTTTGGCAATTTACCGGCATTACCAGATCAATAACGATGGCGTTAAAGTGGAAGAGATGTTTAACAATCTGCAGGATAATATTAAAACAACTCCTATTGGAAATTACCTGGGCAAATTGATCGAAGAAGATAAAAAATACCCGATTGGAAAACCACTCGAAAATTTTTCGCAGGCCGATAAGGATGGTAATGCCATTTCGCTCTCTTCCTTCAAGGGTAAATATGTGCTTATAGATTTTTGGGCCAGTTGGTGCGGTCCCTGCCGGGCCGAAAACCCCAACCTCGTACGTACATTTAACGAATATAATGACAAGAATTTCACCATTTTTGGCGTATCGCTCGATAAAGACAAAGACAAATGGCTGGAAGCGGTGGCTGCCGATGCCCTTACCTGGACCCAGGTAAGCGACCTCAACGGCTGGCGTAATGAAGTGGCACTAAAGTTTGGAATTGGCAGCATACCACAGAATTTTCTCCTCGATCCACAGGGCAATCTTATTGCAAAAAACCTGAGAGGGGCTGCACTGGATAATAAATTGGCGAGTGTGCTGAAATAGTTTAAAAAAGAAGAGGATGTATCAAAAGTAAAATGAAGGCGTTGAGAATCGCTTAAATGAATACTTGTCCCATCCCCTTACCGAATAAAAAGAGGCTGCCTCAGACTTTTGAGACAGCATCTTCTTTTTTTATTGCATTTTAAATCCTTCTAAAAATTTTGTCGTAAAATCCCCTCTGCGGAAATCATCGTTCTGCATCAGTTGCTGGTGAAAAGGAATGGTGGTTTTCACCCCTTCAATGATATATTCACTTAATGCCCGCTGCATGGTATTGATGGCCTCTTCCCTTGTTTGTGCCACGGCAATGAGTTTTGCGATCATACTATCGTAATAAGGAGGGATAACATAGCCGGCATATACATGGCTGTCTACCCTTACACCATGCCCACCCGGCGTATGCAGGTTGGTTATTTTGCCTGGACTGGGCCTAAAATCATTGTATGGATCCTCGGCATTGATGCGGCATTCGATGGCATGCATCTGGGGGTAATAATTGTTACCGGTGATCCTGTCGCCGGCAGCCAGTTTGATCTGCTCTTTTATAAGATCATAATTGATCACTTCCTCGGTAACACAATGTTCCACCTGTATACGGGTGTTCATTTCCATGAAATAAAAATTCCGGTGCTTGTCTACAAGGAATTCCACGGTTCCCACACTTTCGTACCGGATGGCTTCAGCAGCACGTATAGCGGCCTGGCCCATGGCTTCCCTGAGTTCGGGGGTCATAAAGGGAGAAGGGCTTTCTTCCACCAGTTTTTGATGCCTGCGCTGAATAGAACAATCCCTTTCGCTCAGGTGACAGGCATTTCCATACTGGTCGCCGGCGATCTGAATTTCAATATGGCGGGGTTCTTCCACAAATTTTTCCATGTAGATGCCGTCGTTCTTGAATGATGCGGCAGCTTCCATCTTTGCGTTTTCAAAAGCTTTTTCAATATCCTGCTCGGCCCATACCACCCGCATACCTTTTCCCCCGCCACCGGCCGTGGCTTTTAAAATAACCGGGTAACCAATTTGGTCTGCCGATCTTTTTGCATGTGCCACATCCTCCAATAAGCCTTCTACTCCGGGCACCACGGGTACACCTGCACGGATCATGGTTTCCTTGGCCGTAACCTTATCGCCCATGGCATTGATCATATCGGGTGTGGGGCCAATGAACTTAATATTGTGTTTAGTACATATTTCGGCAAACTTTGCATTTTCGGCCAAAAAACCATAGCCCGGATGAATGGCATCCGCATTGGTGATCTCCACCGCTGCCATAATATGCGGTATATTTAGATAACTGTCTGTACTGGCAGGTTTCCCGATACATACGGCCTCGTCGGCAAATCTCACGTGCAGGCTGTCTTTATCGGCGGTAGAATAAACAGCCACCGTTTTGATTCCCATTTCCCTGCAGGTGCGTATAATGCGGAGGGCAATTTCGCCGCGGTTTGCTATTAGGATCTTTTTGAACATAAATTTTAAAATGTGCAGATGAATAAATATGCAGATGTGCAAATTGAGACCGCTGCAATAAGGTTAATTTTATAAAAGAAAATAACTTAACAAATAACTAAATGGTGATTTTCGTTTAGCGGTATGGAGTATGCTCCCTAAAATCTTATTCAATGTTTCTAGTTTTTCTTCAAGCCCATCGGGATTAGGAATATTCGGGGCATTCCGGCAAAGTATTAACCAATATTGTGTTTCATCGCCTTCTTTTGCCGCAATTTTCAATTTATGAATGAAATCTGCCCTGCTTTCGCAATTTTGCGCTTCCATTGAATTGGCACCAATCGAAGTGGCAGATTTTAAGAGCTGTTTTGCTAAAATGAAATTCTTTGTTTCATTGAGCTTTTCACAATACGCAATCACTGCCAGTGAAAATTCTATTGATAACTTTAATAATGGATTGTTTTCAATCAGCTCTTTTTTCATAAGCAAATTATTAAAGGGTTGGGAATGATTTGGTAAACCTGCAGCATTCATTGGCACATTTACCCTATTTTCTCATTTGCACATTGGCTTATTATTACTTAGGTTCCACTAAAAACAACGGCTGGTCGTATTCTACGGGGCTGGCATCGTCAACCAGTATTTTTACAATGGTTCCGCTGATCTCACTTTCAATTTCATTGAAGAGTTTCATGGCTTCTATGATACAAACCACTTTGCCGGGGGCCACTTCATCGCCTACGTTTACAAATATGGGTTTACCGGGGCCCGATTGACGGTAAAAAGTACCGATCATGGGACTTTTTATGGTAATAAGATTATCGGCTTTGGGCGGTGGCGGGGTGGTTGGCTTTTCGCCGGTAGGAGCTGCGGCAGACTGAACAGGTGCAGCGGCGGCTGCAGGTGCTGAAGCAGCGCTGGCGTTGGTATATATTTTCTGGGACGGTTCCTTTTTCTGCTTAATGGTAATTTTGGTACCATTTTCCTCTATGGTTATTTCGCCAATAGAGGTTTTGTTAACAAGCTTTACCAGCTCCTGGATTTGTTTGATGTCCATCTTTAATCATTAATTGGTTAATTTATAGGAAAACGAGCGGCTAAGTTAGGGAATGATTAAGTAACAGAATAATAAAGATTTCCGGATTTTGGCCAAATTTGACCATTTTTTACCCAAAAAAGCTTAAAATATGCCCGAAATCATAGAAAATAGGGCTTTTTCAGCAAAACAAAAAAGGCGGAAAAACCGCCTTTAAAACCTGAATATCGTTTAAAAAAATGGTTATTTTACCCTTTCCACGTACTCGCCCGTCTTGGTGTTCACCCTTATCAGTTCCCCTTCATTTACAAATAATGGCACATTTACAGTGGCGCCTGTTTCTACCGTAGCTGGTTTAAGGGTACGGGTGGCAGTATCGCCTTTAACACCGGGCTCGCTGTAGGTAACGAGCAAAACGATCTTATCGGGCAGTTCCACGCCCATGGGTTGATCGGTTTCTCCATTGATCAAAACCGACACTTCCTGGCCATCTTTCAGAAACTCGGGTGCATCCACCATCGTTTCTGCTACGGTTATCTGCTCAAAAGTTTCGGTATCCATAAAGCTGTAGCCCGTATCGTCTTTATATAAATATTGGTAAGGCTTTTTTTCCACCCGTACCGGGAAAATGGTTTCGCCACTGTTCCAGGTCAGTTCAATGGTACGGCTGTTATCCACCCCTTTTAGCTTGGCCCAAACCTTGGCTGCTGCACGGGCTGTTTTGTTTTGCCCGAATTCTATAACGGTGTATAGGTTTCCGTCCACTTTAATAATGAGACCTGTCCTCATATCTGCTGTAGTTGCCATATAAAAATTTTAGGCTGCAAAAGTAGGGAACCCTGCCCTAATTCAGAAATCGGAATTCCGGAACCATGCAGGGCCGTACAATAAACTTATCTTAATCATTTTACAAACAAAGCCTAACCATTACCTTTGCCCCACAAAAAATTATCTCACATAAAAAATAGTTTTATATGAAAGTAACTGTTGTAGGGGCTGGTGCAGTAGGCGCCACCTGTGCCGACAATATTGCACGCAAGCAATTGTGCGATGAACTGGTAATAGTTGATATCAAAGAAGGCGTGGCCGAAGGAAAGGCAATGGACCTGATGCAAACTGCACAAATAGAAGGATTTGATACAAAGATCATTGGCAGCACCAACGATTACAGTAAGACTTCGGGTAGTTCTGTAGCAGTTATCACATCAGGTATTCCACGCAAACCGGGTATGACGAGGGAAGACCTTATTGGCATTAACGCCGGTATTGTAAAATCAGTTACTGAAAACCTGCTGAAACATTCCCCGGATTGCATCATCATTGTTATCAGCAACCCGATGGATACTATGACCTATCTTGCCATTAAATCGAGCGGCTTACCAAAAAACAGGATCATTGGCATGGGCGGCATTTTAGACAGTGCCCGTTTCCGTTATTTTTTAAGCCAGGCTATGCACTGTTCTCCTAATGACCTGCAGGCAACTGTTATTGGCGGCCATGGTGATACTACCATGATTCCGCTTACCCGACTGGCAACATATTGTGGAACACCGGCAGCAAATTACCTGGATGCCGAAAGCCTCAAAAAAGTAGCAGCCGACACGATGGTGGGTGGTGCCACTCTTACAGGTTTATTGGGCACATCGGCATGGTATGCACCCGGTGCGGCCGGAGCTGCACTTGTGGAAGCAATTGTAAGAGATGAAAAGAAAATGATGCCCTGCTGCGTTTATCTCGAGGGCGAATATGGTCAAAAAGATATTTGCATTGGTGTACCAGTTATCATTGGCCGTAATGGTTGGGAAAAGATAGTTGACTACAAACTAACCGAAGAAGAGCAGGCTTTGTTCAGCAAGAGTGCAGATGCGGTGAGGAGTATGAACAGTGTGCTGGCAACTTTGAGCATATAAAGAAGATAACGACATAAAAAAAACCTCTGAAAATTCAGAGGTTTTTTTGTGATCCCGCTGGGACTCGAACCCAGGGCCCTCCCGATTAAAATCGGGATGCCCTGCCAACCGGGCTATTTTTTTAATGATTCTATATACTTGCTGCCGCTGTAGATATTCATACTTCCACCCTTGAGAAGCCCTCGCCTTCCCTACACTGTGTAGGGACCGACCAGCGAGGCTATCTTCAAAAAATAACGAATTTATTTATTGATAGTCCGCAAGTCGAGCTAGTGCATGCTGGCACGGCGGGAAACGTAACCAATAGCAATAATGCTGCGGCCACTGCACTTTAAAAGGCCCTGATGCCGCTGGTCGGGAGACACAAGCGGCGGCTAACACACAGGTGGTTTTTTACCCACAACGGCTTAAAATTGAGCAACTTCCTTATGGCGCCATCATCGGACAGAAAATCATACCTTCAGGGTGAAAAATCAGGAGGCGCTTGCCATGCTAACTTCGCAGGTGTTTAAAGAGTTAGAGTATGCCATGAGAAAACCCGTGAAGCCGCATATTGATTCCAAAAATGCGGGAAGCGCCGAGAGTGAAAGAAAAATTAATGAGTACGAGAAACGAGTGGAAGATTGGAAACAGGAAGATTATTGGACATTCAGTAAAATTAAAATATAAATTCATGGACTTTTCAAAAATAAAAAAAATAGTGCTTTCGCATTGTTGCCAACGATTTCCCAAATGGGACTGGTATTGTGTTATTTTTTCCTAGAAGACAAATCGTTTTTTGTTAACACAGATTTAAGTAAACTAATTGTTCTTGCATTCGGCATTACGGTATTATTAAATTTCCCAGTAACGATTGTAGTGATTTATGTAAGATCACTTAAAAAGGATCACAAAAAAATGGAGGATCCAGATATCTTGTTATATCCGATTTTTAGAATTGGCGTTCCCGTGGTTTTAATAAGTTCAATTTGTTTGCTTTTAAAATTTGTATTTGATACAAAAACAATATTTATTCTAGGAATAAACCTTTCTGCAAACTTTATTTTAACAACCAATTTGATCGGAAATTTCTTTAAAGAAATACAAAATCAGAATATGAAAAAAAATGAAAATAAAATTACAAAAAAAGAAGCCCCTGTAGAAACAGGGACCGATTCTAATTAAAACCCAAAGAGAAAGTTATTTCTGCCGCTGTAGGTATTCATACATCCACCCTTGAGAAGCCCTCGCCTTCCCTACACTGTGTAGGGACTGACCAGCGAGGCTATCTTCAAAAAATCACGAATCTATTTATTGATATTCCGCAAGTCGAGCTAGTGCATGCTGGCACGGCGGGAAACGTAACCAATAGCAATAATGCTGCGGCCACTGCACTTTAAAAGTGCCCTGCTGCCGCTGGTCGGGAGACACAAGCGGCGGCTAATGATAACAGTGTGGCATAAAAAAAGCACTCGGTTTAAGGTGCTTTTTTTTGTGATCCCGCTGGGACTCGAACCCAGGGCCCTCCCGATTAAAATCGGGATGCCCTGCCAACCGGGCTACTTTTTTAATGATTCTATATACTTGCGTGATTTCATCTTCTTGATATACAGTTCCCGGTTTTTAGCTTCCTGCAGTGTGTGAAATTCTTCATAATAAAATAAAACCCAGGGCATTCCGGTTGAAGTGAATTTTGAGTGCCCCGTATTATGTTCACGCAAGCGCCTCGGTAAATCAATACAGGCGCCAACATAATACTTGTTCAGCTTTTCAGAATAGATAATGTAACAGTGTGGCATAAAAAAAGCACCGGTTTAAGGTGCTTTTCTTTTGTGATCCCGCTGGGACTCGAACCCAGGGCCCTCCCGATTAAAATCGGGATGCCCTGCCAACCGGGCTACTTTTTTAATGATTCTATATACTTGCGTGATTTCATCTTCTTGATATACAGTTCCCGGTTTTTAGCTTCCTGCAGTGTGTGAAATTCTTCATAATAAAATAAAACCCAGGGCATTCCGGTTGAAGTGAATTTTGAGTGCCCCGTATTATGTTCACGCAAGCGCCTCGGTAAATCAATACAGGCGCCAACATAATACTTGTTCAGCTTTTCAGAATAGATAATGTAACAGTGTGGCATAAAAAAAGCACCGGTTTAAGGTGCTTTTCTTTTGTGATCCCGCTGGGACTCGAACCCAGGGCCCTCCCGATTAAAATCGGGATGCCCTGCCAACCGGGCTACTTTTTTAATGATTCTATATACTTGCGTGATTTCATCTTCTTGATATACAGTTCCCGGTTTTTAGCTTCCTGCAGTGTGTGAAATTCTTCATAATAAAATAAAACCCAGGGCATTCCGGTTGAAGTGAATTTTGAGTGCCCCGTATTATGTTCACGCAAGCGCCTCGGTAAATCAATACAGGCGCCAACATAATACTTGTTCAGCTTTTCAGAATAGATAATGTAACAGTGTGGCATAAAAAAAGCACCGGTTTAAGGTGCTTTTCTTTTGTGATCCCGCTGGGACTCGAACCCAGGGCCCATACATTAAAAGTGTATTGCTCTACCAACTGAGCTACGGAATCTTACCCTTTTTTAAAAAGGAGTGCAAAAATAAGGGATTTTGAGTTTGATACAAAAGTTTTTAAAAAAAGTTTTCCGGTATAATAAAGATATTTCATGCATTTGTTTGCTATCAGCAGGTTATCTCACCTAAATTTGCCATAATGTATTTTCTATGAACGATTTTTTTAAAAACAAAGTGGTGGCTGTTACCGGCGGCAGCGATGGTATAGGTAAAGCCCTTATTGAACTGCTGCTGCCCATGGGCGCCAAAGTGGCCACCTGTGCCCGCAACCAGGATAAGCTGTACGACCTGCAGGTAAGGCACAGCACCCTTCCGCTGCACTGCGTGGTGGCCGATGTGAGCAACTATAACGATTGCGCCCTTTTTATCAACAGCACCATCAAGCAATTTGGCGGTATTGATATCCTTATCAACAATGCAGGTATTTCCATGCGTTCCCTGCTCAAAGATGCCGAACTGGATGTTTTTAAAAAAGTAATGGATATTAATTATTTCGGGGCCGTGCACTGCACCAAACTGGCCCTTAGTTCAATAATTGAAAGAAAAGGTACTATTGTAGGAGTTTCTTCCATTGCCGGTTACCGTGGCCTGCCGGGCCGCAGCGGTTACAGCGCCAGCAAATTTGCCCTCAACGGCTGGCTGGAGTCCATCCGTACCGAACTGCTCGATGATGGCGTGAATGTAATGTGGGTATGCCCGGGCTTTACCAGGAGCAATATCAGGAACGCTGCGCTTAATAACAAAGGCCAGGCGCAGGGAGAAAGCCCGCTCGACGAAGGTTCCCTGATGAGCGCCGAAGAATGCGCAGAAAATATACTGGATGCCGTGAAAAAAAATAAACGCACGCTGGTGCTCACCCTGAGGGGAAAGCAAACCGTATTGCTCAATAAATTGTTCCCTGCCTGGGCCGATAAGCTCACGAAAAATTTCTTTTTCAAAGACGGTAAACTCGTAAAATAATTTTTATTCATGCCCATCATAACCTTCACAAGCGACATAGGATTGCAGGATTTCATCCCCGGTGCTGTGAAGGGTCAGTTATACCAGGCAAATAAAGATTTCCAGGTGGTTGATATCACGCACCTGCTTTCTCCGTTCAACTATCCGCAGGCTGCCTATGTTTGCCGGAACGCCATTAAAAATTTCCCGGAAGGAAGTTTTCACCTCATCATCATCAACCTGTTTGAAGAAAAACCCGAACACCTGCTGCTGGCCGAACATAATGGTCATTATATTGGCTGCGCCGACAATGGTTTGCTTACGATGATACTGGAAGAACTGCCGCAAAAAGTGGTGGCGCTTCCACTCGAAAAAACCCAGCAGAAGAATATTATCTATTGTACCAATATCTTTGCAAAAGCTTTTAATGAGCTGCTTGCCGGCAAAACCCTTGAAGAAGTAGGCAATGCTTCCGTTTCCATCCAAGTAAAAAACCCGCTGAGGCCGATGCTGGGCAATAACTGGATAGAAGGACAGATCATATTTGTAGACAATTTTGAAAATGTGGTGGTCAATATCAGTAAAGATGAATTTGAGGCGCAACGAAAAGGCCGCAGTTTTACGATTGTATTTAAGCGGGATGAAGTGATCGATAAAATAAGCGAAACTTATGCCGATGTTCCCGAAGGCGAAAAACTGGCCCTGTTCAACTCTGCAGGCTACCTGGAAATTGCCATCAACAAAGGAAATGCGGCAGGGCTGTTCGGCCTGCAGGGCTATATGGAAAAGCAGCAGCAAAGCCTCCAGATGCAGGCCATGAACAGGCTGATCTATCAAACCGTAAAAGTGTATTTTCAATAGTTTTTCATCACCATAAAATTTCACATATGAAAAAATTAGTTTTAGGGGCCTTTGTAATTGCAATGGCAATTGGAACCGAAGCACAGGTAAAAATGCCTGCTCCTTCCCCCACGCAAACCATTAAACAGGATTTTGGCCTGGGCAGTATAGAAGTGACCTACAGCAGGCCTGCTGCCAAAGGACGAAAAATTTTTGGCGGGCTGGAAGCCTATAACGAAATATGGCGCACCGGTGCCAATGCGGCTACCATTGTAAAATTTAACGATCCGGTAGAAGTTGCAGGCAAAAAAATTGATACCGGTTCTTATGCGCTGTACACAATCCCCGGCATCGACAGCTGGGTGGTGATCCTCAACAAAGGGATCAAAAACTGGGGTGTCGATGGCTATAAAGAATCTGAAGATGTGGCACGCTTTACCATTGTACCAAAAAAAGTAAAACCTGCGGTGGAGAGTTTTACCATACAGTTCAGCAATGTATTACCTACTACCTGCAACCTCGACCTCGTTTGGGAAAATACGCTGGTATCAGTTCCTATAAAGGCAGATATCAGGGACCGGGTGCGTGCACAGATTGAAAAAGCTATGGAAGGCGATAAAAAACCTTTCTGGCAGGCTGCCCAATTTTATAATGAATATGATAACAACCCAAGAAAAGCACTTGAATATGCAGGCGAAGCGGTGAAAGCAAATCCCAAGGCATTCTGGGTGTGGTTGTACAAGGCTAAAATTGAACAGGCACTTGGCGATAAAGCCGCGGCTATGGCAAGTTCAAAAAAATCCTGGGAGCTGGCAAGTGAAGCCAAAAACAGCGATTACATGAAGATGAATGAAGATTTGCAGAAAAAGCTGAAGTAATAAAGGCGCAACATATAAAGGCTGCTCTTCCGGGCAGCCTTTTTTTATTTATATAGCATAAAGCCGGTTTTCCAATTTTACTTACTGAAGGTTCTCTTCAATACAGGTTGCAGGATCATACTCAATATAATTACCAGAAAAGCTCCAATTACATTGAGCCATAAAAAGGAAACCACATCTGCATAAAAGATCATGATCACCCCTATTTCTCCCATAACAGCGGCCCAAAAAACCGCATGCCCACCAATCCTTTTCATCCAGAAAGCCACCAGGAAAACACCCAGCATCACCCCATAGAATAAGGAACCGAGGATGTTCACAGCTTCAATAAGACTGTTGCCGATATTATTTGCAAACATGGCAATGAAAATGCAAAAAATGCCCCAGCCAAAACTGTACCATTGGGATATTTTTACATCCTGCCCCGGATCGCCCTGTTTTGTAAAAAATTTATTATGAAAATCCACCACACTGCAGGCTGCCAGCGAATTGAGCGCTGCCGCAATGCTGCCCCAGGCCGAAAGGAAGATCACCGCAAAAAGCAATCCCGTTAAACCCGCCGGAAAATGATCTTTGGCAAACTGGAGAAAAATAAAATTACTGTCGTTCGATTCTTCGTTCGGAAAAGCTTTTTTTAATACCGACTTGTATTCGTTACGGTGTTGGTTGGCCAGTACCGTATTTTGCTGCTGCCGGGCCAGGATAAAATCAGTTTCTATTTGGTTGAGCCGGCTGGCATAAGCGGTTTTTTGAGCGGCAGCCTTTTTCACAGTGTCGAAATAAACCGGGGCCTTTTGCTGCAGGTAAAATACAAAAACCAGTACACCCAGCAACAGGATGAAATATTGCATAGGAACTTTCACCAGTCCGTTCAGCAACAATCCCTTCCGGCTTTCCTTAATATTTTTTGCCGTAATATAACGCCCCACCTGGCTATGATCGGTACCAAAATAACTGAGCGCCAGGAAAAAACCGCCTATCAGTCCGCTCCAGATATTGTATTTATCCTTCCAGTCGAAACCGTTTTCTGTAAACCCCGATGTAATGGTATTCATCTTCCCGTTATCTGTTGCGATCCCAATTGCTTCCCCCAGCTCCATACCATTTGGCAAAAGCTGGATAATGGCATAAAAAGAAAGAAAAAGTGCAACGAAAACGATGATCATTTGTACCATCTGGGTATGTGCCACTGCCCGGGCCCCGCCGCTGATGGTATATACAATGAGCAGCCCACCCATGATCACATTGGTAATATAGATGTTCCAACCCATGAGCGAGCTCAAAACAATAGAGGGTGCATAAATACTGATGCCGGTACTAAGCCCTCTTGACAGCAGAAATAAAAAAGAGGTGAAAGTCCTTGTCTTTACATCAAAGCGATGCTCCAGGAATTCATAAGCGGTCACCACTTTCATCTTACTGAACACGGGTACAAAAAAAATGCTGATGACGATCATGGCAAATGGCAGCCCAAAATAATACTGCACAAATCGCATTCCGTCTGTATAGGCCTGGCCCGGGCCGCTCAGGTAAGTAACCGCACTGGCTTGCGTGCCCATGATGCCCAATAATACAAGGTACCAGGGCATGCTCCGGTTGTTTAAAAAATAGCCGTCAATACTTTTATGTACACGGCTTTTATACAGCCCATAAAAAATGATGCCGCTTAAGATGGAGATTAATATGATCCAGTCTAAAATTGTCATGCTACACTCTTAAAGCCAAAAAGTGAAATGGTTGGAAGAAAAAAATATTGTCATAATTACTGGTCGAATATAATGAACCTCTTCTTAATGACTGCGGTTATCTTTCCGTGATGAAGAGACCCCCGCTTTTTCGGGAGACGCAATAAGATTGGCAAATAACCTGTATGCCCCCGGCACCCCGGCAGGCAACTGCCTGAAAAATGAAAGCCCGGTATAAACGTACTTTCCTTTGCCATAGTTTGCTGCAATAAGGCTGCCCGCCTGTGCTTTTTCCCCTGTATCGGCCATGCTCAAAATGCTGCGGAAGTTCTTATCTGTATTTTCTGCCTGGTATACACTGCGTTCCTGCACCCAGTCTTCAAAATCTTTTTGAGAAATTTTATTAGGGAAATTTAGTAAGGGATCTTCCGGCAGTAAAAATTCCACCGCCGCATTCTCTTCACTCACCCTCGTACGCCCGATCGTAAAAGGATAGGGCGACATTTTACCATTTACCGAACTGATGAAATTATTAGTGCTGTACTGGTTCAGCAATACGCCGCCTTCAAATACGTACTGCATTAAAATTTTATGCAGCGGACCCAGCCATGTATGCACATTATAGGCCCGGATGCCGGTAATGACCACATCAAAATTTTTAAGGCTGGTTGCTGTAATATCATTCTCGCCAAGCATGGTTACCCCGTAACCCATTTGCACAAGCGCTTCGGGTACCTTATCGCCGGCTCCTGCAATATAACCGGCCCGGCTGCCCTTTGTTTTCAGGTCGAGTTTAATGAGCTTCCCCGCATCCTGGTAACTGTATACAATATCAGGTATATGGTCGTACGAAATCTTATTAAGCGAAAAATACTGATGCTCAAAAAGTGAATCGTTTTGCAGGATACCATTGTAAGAAGCCATGCTGTTATTTGCGAAACTGTTTCCGCTTACCGGTACTTTTACCCTGAATTTTTCCCCGGCTTTGAACGCAAATGCCGAATCAAAAACCTTGTACTCCTTTCCTGCCAGGTTATGGCTGAATTTGCTGTGTCCGTTTAAGTCAGCATTTGGCTGAATACTGTACTCGATAAATTTTGTTTCATTTTTTTTGTTACTGTTAAACAGCAATAAAGATGGCGAACTGTTTATAAATACAGCGGGTATGATATCTACCGGCTGGTATAATTCACCTTTTACGGGATCGGTAAATTTATATAGCAGCGGTTTAACAAAAACGATCTCTCTTCCTTCAATTTTGGCACTAAACCGCACATCATAAGTATTTACCTGCGGCAGGCCAATACGTTCCTGGTCAAATATCTCAAATGAGCCCTCCTGCATTTTATGCTCGAGCCAGTAGGGCTGCGATGTTTTTGCATCTGCGGGCAACAACCAGGCAACAGGTTTTACAATATTTTTATTTTTCTCGTTGATGGCTGCTTCGACTGTGATATTACCGATTTTTGCAACAATTTGCTGCAGCTGAATATCCTGTCTTTTATTGAATATCAGGTTGGCCTTTATACTGTCGCCGGGCGCATATAGCTGCTTATTGGTCACTGCTTCCAGAAAAAGACCGCTGCAGGCTTCGATCAGTTTTGTAAGTTCCGCCAGTTTCTGTGTTTTCCAATAACTATGTTTTGCATTTTCTACCAGGCCGTACAGTTCAACCAGGGCTTTTACGGAATTTTCGGGCTGCATAGGGTCGAAATTTTTAAGCAGGTTATCTGCCTGCACTTCATAGCCAGGTGTATCAAATCTTTCTGCGGTGCTGGTTACGCCATCCATCAGGCTGTTTAAGGGTTTGTCTCCTTTGATGGTGGAAAAATATTCAAAGATCTCTCCCCGTTGTGCCGGCACGCCAAAACCCTGGCTCTTATGCTGGCTACGGCCTTCGGCAGCTATTTCTCCATAACTTTTCCCAAGCAATGGATTAAAAGCACCGCAATCCATCTTAAACTGGTCGGGCCTTTGTGTATTGTTTCCGCCGAAATTGAAAGTATTCCACAACAGCCTTTTTGCCTGCCATGGTCTTACCCCGTATTTAAACTGTTCAGGAAATTTTGTGCTGTCGGCTGCAGCTTCAAATGCCTCTCCGGCCACGATGGCCGATGCCGTATGATGCCCGTGCCCGCCTTCGCCGGTGGTGGGAAAACGTGTTATGATAATATCTGGTTGAAATTTACGTATCACCCACACCGCATCACTCAGTATCTTATCATGCCCCCAAATTTTTAATGCCTCCTCCGGGCTTTTGCTGTAGCCAAAATCATAAGCACGGCTAAAAAATTGCTCGGCGCCGTCAACCCTTCTTGCAGCCAGCAGTTCCTGTGTGCGTATGAGGCCAAGGTCGATCCCCTGTTCATTGCCGATCAGGTTTTGGCCGCCATCGCCCCTGGTAAGGCTCAGGTAGGCAGTGCGGTATTTTTTTTCATTGGCCAGGTAAGCCAGCAGGCGGGTGTTTTCATCATCGGGATGCGCTGCCACATACAGTACGGAGCCAAATATCTTCAGTTGCTGGAGTTGCTGCAGTATATCGCCAGTTGAATATACAGCAGGTTTTTGCGCAGCAGCAAAAAAAGGAACAGTGATAAAAATGGGTAATAAAAATTTTCGCATCGGCAAAAAACATTTGCTACGAATGTACGGCAATGCATCAATCAAACAGTACCGGTTATCATAAAATAAGACCTGTACCAGCAGCATGAAGCCATATTTCTATTTAAGGTTTGGAGAAATAAGCGGTAGTTTTGTAAAAAAAATTCATGCAACTTAAAAAGCTGCTCCTGGTTTGTTTGTACCTGTGTTTTGCTGCCAGTGTACTGGCGCAACTGAATCCCCAAAACTATTCCATTCAAAAATCGGCCATTGCAAAAAAAGGAGCCGTAGTAAGTGCCCATGCATTGGCAAGCGATGCAGGCCTGCAAATGCTTAAGCAGGGCGGCAATGCTGTGGACGCAGCCATTGCCACCCAACTGGCGCTTGCCGTGGTTTACCCGGGGGCAGGCAATCTCGGTGGTGGCGGCTTTATGGTTGCACACTTTAAAAACGGTCAAAACATTGCGCTTGATTACCGGGAAACTGCACCCGCAAAAGCGCATAAAGACATGTATCTAGATAGCAATGGTAATGCCGTAGTAGCATGGAGCCAGCTTGGGCATTTGGCAAGCGGAACACCCGGAACAGTGGCGGGGTTATTTACTGCACACAAATACGCAAAACTTCCTTTTAAAAAATTAATTGCACCCGCTATCCGCTTGGCTGAAAACGGGTTTGCTGTTTCTGAAAGTGAAGCGGCCTCACTTAATGAGGCAAAGGAAGATTTTCTTCAGCTGAATACATTTCAAACTGCTTTTACAAAAGACGGCGATTGGAAAGCGGGTGACATCCTTGTTCAAAAAGACCTGGCAAATACTTTAAAACGCATCGGGGAATTTGGCCAAAAAGGATTTTATGAAGGTGTTACCGCAAAAATGATAGAAGAGACCATGCAGCAAAATGGCGGCATTATCAGCAGCATCGATCTTAAAAACTATAACGTAAAAGAAAGAACCGCCATCAATTTTACCTACAAAGGTTACCAGGTACTAACGATGCCACTGCCCAGCAGCGGCGGCATCTTACTGCAACAAATGATGGGCATGGTGGAAAACAGGAAGATCGGCAACATGAAATTTCAAACAGCGGCAAGTGTACAATTGATGGTGGAAGCGGAGCGCCGTGCCTTTGCCGACCGGGCCGAGTTTTTGGGCGATGCAGATTTTGTGAAAGTACCGGTAAAAACACTCGTCAGTAAAAAATACCTGGCAGAACAGATGCTTGATTTTGTTCCCGGCAAGGCAGGCACCAGCAGCTATGTGGGCCCCGGCATCATTGCAGAGCATGAAGAAACCACGCATATCAGCATCATTGATGGAGAAGGCAATGCCGTTGCAGTTACCACTACGCTCAACGGAAGCTATGGCAGCCGGGTAGTGATCCGGGGCGCCGGCTTCATCATGAACAACGAAATGGACGATTTCAGTGTTAAACCGGGTGTACCCAATATGTACGGCGCCATTGGCAATGCAGCCAATGCCATTGCCCCGGGCAAACGTATGCTCAGCAGCATGACCCCCACCATCGTTCTTAAAAACAAAAAACCATACATAGTTGCCGGAACCCCGGGCGGCACTACCATCCCCACGAGCGTTTTCCAAACGCTTATGAACCTCCTCGAATTTGGCATGAAAGCGCCGGAGGCGGTAAACCTGCCCAAATTTCACCATCAATGGTTGCCCGATATCGTTTTTATTGAAGCGGGCTTTAATGCTGTTACCGCAAAAAAACTGGAGGCCATGGGGTACAAACTGGAAAAAAGAGACCAGATTGGCCGTACCGAAGTCATTTTCATCAAAAATGGCATTATACATGCAGTAGCAGACAGGCGGGGCGATGATGATGCAAGGGCATACTAAGAATATGATAAAATTTGTATAATCTCTTTTCCCCGAACGGCTTATTGGTTACTTTTACCCATTATTTGAACTACTGAAAAAATTTGCAAAAATATCGCTGAAAGTGTTGCTGGTACTGGTACTGCTGCTGCTGATCCTGTATGCTTTGCTGCAGTCGCCCGGCGTGCAAACCTGGCTGGTAAAAAAAGTGGCCAAAAACCTTTCGGGGAAACTGCAGACGAAAGTAACGGTGCAGCGGGTTGATTTTCGTTTTTTCAACCAGCTTATCCTCGAAGGCCTGATGGTGGAAGACCGTAAAAAAGACACACTGCTCTTTGCCGCTAAAGCCAAAGCAAACGTAAACGACTGGTTCATCTTTAAGGACAACATCTCGCTCGAAAACATCAATCTCCAAGATCCGGTAGTGAACATGAAACGTACCGATTCGGTATGGAATTACCAATTCTTAGTAGATTATTTTACAGATACATCAGCCTCTACCGGCAATAAGAAAAAAATTGAAATAGACCTGAAGCAGGTTCATTTTTCAAATATCCGTTTTAATAAGGTTGACCAATGGATAGGGCAGAACCAACTGGTGACCATTAAAAAAATGGACCTGGATATGTACACACTGAACATTACCCGTAAAACCGCTGCCATCCGTGATCTTTACCTGGAGGAACCTTATTTTTCGCAAAGCGATTATGAGGGTAAGCGGCCGCCATCCCCCAACTTAAAAAATGTGATAGAACAGATCCCCGTGATCAATGCATTTAAATGGAACAATTCGGGTTGGGTAGTGAATGCTGAAAAACTTACGATCAAAAACGGAAGTTTTCAAAACGACAAGTATACAGAAAGGGCCCCGTATGAACATTTCGACGGTATGCACTTTTTGTTTTCCGGCATCAACGGAACATTGGAAAGAATTTTATTCCTCAACGACACCCTTTCGGCCAAACTCAATATCAGCGCCAAAGAACGGAGCGGCTTTGAAGTAAAAAAACTGCAGGCCGATATGCGTTTTACCCCCGATCTCATGGAATTTAAAAACCTTGACCTGCAAACTAACCGCAGCAGGCTGGGTAATTATTATGCCATGCGCTACAATAAATTCAATTCCGATATGGGGCGCTTCATAAGCAAAGTAACCCTGGAAGCAGACTTAAAAGAAACAGTTTTAAACAGCGATGACATTGCCTTTTTTGCGCCAGCCGTAAAAAACTGGAAACGTGTTTTCAATATGGAAGGAAATGCAAAAGGCACCGTGGATGATTTTACTGCAAAAAATTTAAAGCTAAGAAGCGGGTCAAGTTATCTGGACGGAAACCTGAGCATGACGGGGCTGCCCGATATCAACAGTACATTCATAGACCTGAAAGCAAACAGCCTGCAAACCAATTACAATGACCTCGCCCAGGTCATCCCTGCCATTAAGAAAAACCCCACTCCGGCATTCAATAAACTCGGCATCATCACTTACAAAGGCACATTCACCGGTTTTCCGATGGACTTTGTGGCCTATGGCAATTATCAAACAGCGCTTGGCAATATAACATCGGACCTGAACATGAAACTGCAGCCCGGCAAAGATCCGGTTTACTCAGGCAGGGTAAACAGCACCGGCTTTAACCTGGGCGCTTTTTTAAACAATGCCAAACTTGGCATGGTGGCTCTCAATACCGAACTGAAGGGAAACAGTTTTTCGCTCAATGACCTTGATGCAACAATAAAAGGCAATCTGACCAGGTTTGACTACGGCGGTTATTCGTACCGCAACATTACCCTCGATGGCGGCATACAAAACAAATACTTCAGCGGTAAATTTTCTGCCGATGATCCCAATATTAAACTGAGCGAGTTGTTTGGCAGCGTGAACCTTGCTGCAAAAGAACCTTTTTTAAGCGCCGACGCAAAAGTGGAATACATCAACCTCAAAAACCTGGGGCTCACAAAAGAGAACCTTCGCCTTTCCGGTATTTTTAACCTCAATTTCAAAGGGGATAATATTGATAACTTTTTAGGAAGTGCACGTATTTACAAGGCCACCCTTTTTAAAGACAGCACTAAAATGTCGTTCGATTCGCTTACACTGGTTTCGCTCATGGATGGAAACGATAAAGTACTTACCCTTGAATCGAACGAAGTGCAGGCAAGGCTGCGCGGGCAATTTAAAGTACTGGAACTGCCCGATGCCTTTACTTTCTTCCTGGCAAAATACTACCCGGCTTATTTTAAAGCACCCAAAAAACTGGGTGAGCAGAATTTTGCATTTGACATCCAGACAAAAAATGTGGATGAGTATGTGCAGATTTTCAATTCCAAATTAAGCGGTTTTAATAATGCCGATATTAAGGGAAGTGTGAACCTGCGCAATTATGAGCTTGATGTAAACGCCTATGTTCCCTCCTTTATGTATGATGGAAAATCGTTTGACAATACAACGCTTACAGGCAAAGGAAACAGGGACACAATCTATGCAGTAATGGATGTGGCCAATATTAAAATAAACGACAGCCTGGAACTGCCGGGTACCAAAATAAATCTTGCCGCCAGCAACAATGCATCGGTTATCCACCTGACCACTACGGCCAGTAAAAGCATCCGCGATGCAGAGTTCAATGCTACGGTTTATCATATGGACGATGGAATGCGCATCCATTTTGCACCCAGTTCATTTGTGCTGAACGATAAAAAATGGCGGCTCGAAAAAGATGGGGAGATCACCCTTCGTAAAAGATATTTTGATGCCAATGAAGTGAAGTTCGTGCACGATGACCAGCAGATCGTATTATCAAGCGAAATGGACCCCGTAAGGGAAAGCAGTAACCTGGTGGCCCGCCTTGAAAATATCAATATAGGGGATTTTGCGCCTTTTATAATAACAAAGCCCTCTATGAAAGGTATCCTTACCGGCAAGGCCACCGTGGCAGATCCGTTTGGAAAACCCATCATTGAATTTAACGGGCAGGCCGACAGTTTTTACCTCGATGGCAAAGAAGTGGGCCAGGTAAAGCTGGATGCAAATGTAAATACCAATACAGGAATTGTAAGTTTTAACGGAAACGGTTCGGGCCGTAACAATGATTTTAATGTGAACGGTAACATTAATTACAAGGATTCTGCCAGTGCAAAAACAGATATCGTATTCAAGGCAAATAAGTTTGACCTCAATATACTGGAACCCTATATGAACACGGTGTTCAGCCAGGTAAACGGTATTGCTTCGGGAGATATAAGGCTGTACAACGATAAAAAAAATATGTACATCACGGGTCCGGCACGCATCAGCAACGGCAGCATGACCGTGGCTTATACAAAATGTAAATATTTGTTCAACGACCAGCTGGTTAATTTCGGCAAAGACCTGATCGAACTTAAAACCATCCGTATTAAAGACACGCTGGGCAATGAAGGAACCGTGAACGGAAAGATCCATCACCGCTTTTTCCGCGACTTTAATTTTGAAGGCATCCGGGTGGAAACTCAAAAAATGCTGGTACTTAATACCACAAGGGCCGATAACAGCCAGTATTACGGCAAAGTGATCGGCAGCGCTTTGATGACACTCGACGGGCCCACTACCGACATGTACATGAACATCAGCGGGCAACCAAGCCTCTTCGATACCAGTCATGTTTACCTGCTCACAGGCGATAGTAAAGAGAGCAACAACGTGGATTATATCAATTTCATCAAATTTGGTAATGAGATGAATGTTACGAAAAGCAGCCAGGCCTCTAACCTTACCGTTAACCTAAACCTGGTGGCAAACGATCAATGTAAAATTGATGTGATTCTGGATGAGGAAACCGGCGACATCATCAAGGGCGAAGGAAATGGCCGGCTGAATATTGTTTACTCCACCGGGCAGAAATTATTCATGCGGGGAAAATATGATCTTACAAAAGGCGAATACACTTTTAACTTCCAGACTGTTATTAAGAAACCTTTTGAACTGAGGCCGGGTGGAAGCATTACCTGGAATGGAGACCCCTATGAAGCCAGCATTGATATTGAAGCCGGTTATCTTGCAAAAAATGTCGATGTAAGCACACTCTCTGCAGCCGCTAGTTACCGGCTAAAAGAAGATGTCAATATCATCTCTCATCTTACAGGCAGCCTTAAAAAACCCGATATCAGTTTTGAATTTGACTTGCCCGAAAGGAGCCCGCTCCGTAAGGATTATATTGTAATGAAAAAACTGGACGATTACCGGAACGATCCCAACAGTATGAACAAACAGGTGGCCAGCCTCCTGCTCTTTAATGCTTTTATGAGTGAAGAAAGCTTCTTTTCGCAGCAAAATAGTATCGGATTTGTTACCAGTTCTATTGGCGGAATGCTGAGCAACTGGCTTACCAAAACCTTTAACCAGGAGCTGGCCCTGGCTACTAACAATATTGTGTCAACCTATATTGACATTAACCCAACGCTCGATTTTCAAAACCCTGCCAACCAGTTGCAGGCCAATGTTCGGGGTGGTTTCCGGCTTACGCCCGGAAAACGCTTTATCATCAATGTCGGGGGCAATTTTGATTATAACAACCCTTATCTTATCCAAAGAAGGGGCCTTTTTACCCCGGATATTTCTGTAGAAATGCTGGTTCGTTCCGATGGTTCCCTGCGTTTGGTAGGATTTAACCGCACCAGTACCGATTTTACCACCGGCCAGCGAAACCGCAGCGGTTTGCAGGTAAGTTATCGTAAAGATGTAGATAAGCTGGGCGACCTGTTTAAAAGCAGCAAAAGAATAGAGCAGGAAAAAGCAAAGGAAAATGCAGGAACGGGGTCTAACTGATTTTGCAACTTTTACAGGTGACACCTTTTTAGAAAGGTGTCACCTGTAAAAGTTAACCCTTCAAAATATCATGTCCCAGTTTATCCCTTTTGGTGGAAAGATATTGCTGGTTATGTTCGTTTGGCGCCATTTCTATAGGAACTGTATCCACCACTTCGAGGCCATAACCCAGTAGGCCTGCACGTTTTTTAGGATTATTGCTCATCAGTTTCATTTTGGAAATTCCCATATAGCGAAGAATCTGTGCACCCACACCATAATCGCGGTCGTCCATGCCAAAACCCAATTTAATATTGGCTTCTACGGTATCCAGTCCCTGCTCCTGCAATTTATAGGCCTTCAATTTATTGAGGAGGCCAATGCCACGGCCCTCCTGGTTCATATAAAGTATCAGGCCCTTCCCTTCTTTTTCTATCTGCCGCATGGCATGCTGCAGTTGTTCGCCGCAGTCGCAACGCAGAGAACCCAGGATATCGCCTGTAACGCAGCTGCTGTGTACCCGAACCAGTACCGGTTCATCTTTTTGCCAGCTTCCCTTTTTTAATGCAAGATGAATATCACCCGTATTGGTCTGGCGGAAAGCCACCAGGTTGAAATTGCCGAATTTTGTAGGCATGCTTACACTTACCTCTTCTTCAATGAGGCTTTCGGTTTTGAGCCGGTACTCAATAAGGTCTTTTATGGAAATTATTTTTAAACTGTGTTTTTCAGCAATTTTTTCCAGTTGGGGGAGCCGGGCCATGGTACCATCTTCATTCATGATCTCCACCAATACGCCTGCGGGCTCAAAGCCGGCAAGCCGGGCAAGGTCTATGGTGGCTTCCGTATGACCTGCACGCCGTAATACACCCCCGGTTTTTGCTTTTAGTGGGAAAATATGTCCGGGTCGGCCCAGGTCTTCGGGTTTGGTGGCAGGGTTTACCAGGGCTAAAATGGTCTTGCTCCGGTCCTGTGCCGAAATACCGGTGGTACATCCATTTCCGAGCAGGTCGATACTAACGGTAAATGCGGTTTCATGGAGCGAGGTATTATCGCTCACCATTGGCTGAAGCTTAAGCTGGGCACACCTTTCCTCGGTTAATGGAGCACATATAAGACCCCTTCCGTAAATGCTCATAAAATTGATCATTTCGGGGCTGGCATGGCGGGCTGCAATGATGAAATCGCCTTCATTTTCACGGTTTTCATCATCCACAACGATCAGCATTTTGCCCGCTTTAAGGTCTTCTATGGCATCTTCAATGGTATTCAGCATTTTTGTAATTTTCGGCGGCAAAGTTACCAAGGTTTGGGCTAACTATCTGCAAGATTCCTTTTTTCGAAACCTTGGGCCTTATAAATGGACGAAAGCAGCTATTCCGGCCTATAAACTGCCTAATATTTTGTTAATAATAAATGGCTGATTTTAGCCAATTATTTCCTTTCTTTGCCGCATTAAACCGAACTAATATGCATTTTAAAAAAATCATTGCTTTCTTGATTACAGTTATCACTGTGCAAACTTCCCTTATGGCACAGGTAACCACAAGTAGTATGAGTGGATTTGTAAAAAACAACACCGGTGAAAGTATTATCGGAAGTACAGTCCAGCTTACACACACCTCTACAGGAACCATCTACAAGACTGCCTCCGGAAGAGAGGGAAGGTTCAATTTTGTAAACCTTATCCCCGGCGGTCCCTATACGATTGAAGTTACCAATGTGGGATATGGCAGTTACACCGAAGCCAACTTAAACCTTCCCCTAGGTGAGAATACCCGTATTGATGTTGTATTAAGCACCAGCGCCACTGTATTAACAGATGTGGTTGTTACAGCGGCTGGGTCCACCAGGAAAAAAACAGGAGCTTCCACCAGTATTGGTAAACAACAGATAGCTGCACTTCCAACTTTAAGCAGGAGCCTGCAGGATTATACACGCCTTACGCCCCAGGCAAATGGCAACTCATTTGGCGGTGTAAGTAACCGTTATAATAACATCACCATCGATGGAGCTGTAAACAATGACGTATTTGGTCTATCTGGTTCAGGTACTCCAGGCGGCCAGGCTGCCACCACTCCTATATCGCTTGATGCGATCCAGGAGATCCAGGTAGTGTTGGCCCCTTATGATGTTTCTTACGGGAACTTTACCGGCGGCGGCGTAAATGCAGTAACCCGTTCGGGCACCAACAAGCTGGAAGGATCGGTTTATTATTTCTTGAGAAATGAAAATACCATTGGCAAAGACCCGGTTACCAGGGTAAAAGCTACCGCTTTTGACGATAAGCAATACGGTATGCGCCTGGGTGGCCCCATCATTAAAAATAAATTATTCTTTTTCCTCAGTGGCGAAATGGCCAGGAGGAATTCTCCCACCATTTTCAATGCAGGCGATAGCAATGCATTACTAACTGTTGCTGAAGCATCACAGCTTGCTGATACTTTGAAAAACCGTTATGGTTATGATGCAGGTGCCATCAATGCGTTTGATGCAGAAACACAAAGCAACAAAGCTTTTGCAAGGTTAGACTGGAATATACGCCCCGGCCACCAGCTTACCCTCAGGCATAATTATATCAAAGCATTTGATGATAATATTTCAAGGTCTCCTACTTTCTTCCGCTACGGAAATAATGCATACAGGTTCAATAATACCCAGAACATCACTGTTGCAGAACTAAGGAGCCGGTTTGGTTCCAGGTTCTCAAACAACCTGATAATCGGTAAGCATACCATCAGGGATTTCAGGACCACTTACGGATCTTTGTTCCCATCAATTGAAATCAATAAAGGTGCAGGAACAGTGCAGCTAGGTTCAGATAGGAGTTCGGTTGCCAATGAACTTGACCAGGATATTTTTGAAATTACCGATAACTTCAAAATATTTAAAAACAAGCATACTTTCACCATTGGTACACATAATGAGTTCTTCAAATTCAGGAACCTCTTCATCAACAATTTCAATGGCCGCTGGAGGTTTGGAAGCTTTTCGGATTTCTATGGCAATTTCCCACGGCAGTTAGATGTAACTTATTCTGCAAACAAGGCAACAAATGCACGTCCTTCTGCAGAGTTTGACGCATCTCAACTGGGTTTTTACATCCAGGATGAAATCCAGGTTAACTCTAAATTTAAATTAACAATGGGCTTAAGGGCCGATATGCCGGTAATTAATTCCAAACCCGGCGATAACAAGGCAGTTGATTCCACTTTTGCAGGAAAATACAATACCAGTTTCATTCCTAACAAGCAATTGCTCTGGGCCCCAAGGGTTGGTTTCAACTACGATGTGGAAGGCAACAAATCAACAGTTGTACGTGGTGGAATTGGCATCTTTACCGGAAGGGTTCCTTTTGTATGGATAAGCAACCAGTTCTCCAATACAGGATTGTTGCTTAAAACGATCAGCCAAACTGATAACACCCCAACTGCAGCACCCTTTACAGTTAACGGTGGCAATGGATTTAACTCAAGTGTAGACCAGCAAAGTACACTGGGTACAGAAGGTACCACATACGAGGTGAACCTGATCGACAAGAACTTTAAAATGCCCCAGGTAATGAGGGTGAACCTGGCTGCAGACAAGAAACTTCCAGGCAATATTAATTTAACTTTCGAAGGTATTTTCTCAAAAACCATCAACAATATCGCTTACAGCGATGTTAACATGAGGCCTGCAGTAGGAATTGTAGACCAGGCTTACAACAATGGTTTTGATAAACGTATCGCTTTTTCCACTTCAGCAACAGGCAGAAGGATCAACCCGCTGATCACAAATGCGATCCTCATCAGCAACACCAATAAAGGATATACCATGAACCTTGGCTTTACTGCAAACAGAACCACCAAAAACCTGTTTACGCAGCTGGCCTATAACTACAATATATCCAATGATGTTAACAGTGGCGCAAGCTCAACAGCACTTTCCCAGTGGGAATTTGTACAGGTGGTAGGCGATCCAAACAGCCCTCAACTGGCTACTTCCAATTACCAGTTGAAACACAGGATCACAGGTATTGTTTCTTACAACATCGAATATGCCAGGCATTTTAAAACCAGCGTTTCCTTGTTCTATAACGGTAATTCAGGACAGCCTTTCACCTACCTCGTTAATGGCGACCTGAACAGCGACGGCCGTTTTGGAAACGACCTGCTGTATGTTCCTGCTGATGCCTCACAGATCAGGTTTATCGACAGGCTTAATGGTGCCGGTACTGCCGTGGTATCTACTGCTGCAGAACAAGCCGCTGCTTTCGAAGCATTTATCAAAGCCGATAAATACCTCTCTTCAAGAAGGGGTAAGTATACAGAAAGAAACGGCCGCAGCACACCATGGGAACATGTAATAGATGCCCGTATTGCACAGGATTTCTTTGTGAACATGGGTGGCAACAAACATGATGTACAGTTAACTTTTGATATCTTCAACCTCACCAACCTTATTGATAAGAGCTGGGGACGCCAGTATTCTGTAGGCAACCAGGCATATACCCTGCTTACTGCAGTTAACAGAACCGGCACCTTTGCTGGTAAAGGCTACAACTTTACACCGCAAACCCCCTGGGGTATGAACTTTGGTTCAAGGTGGCAGGGCCAGTTTGGTATCAGGTATTCGTTTAATTAATAACTGAAATCAGTATAATAAAAAGAGGCGGTTTAAAACCGCCTCTTTTTTATTGCGTATTTGATACCACTGAACCAAAAATTTTACGGATTGCGGACTTAAAATAACAACCCCCATTAATAGAGTGTCATCTTAAATCTCCGGTCGAACCGCAATTCCTTTTTGTTCCTGAGCGCACCTGCTTCCAGGTACATTGAATTGAGCGATTGCTTTACCATTGTCCAGTTATCTCCCAGGTTATTAAATGCATTTGCTAACAAATCATCCGGCAGGGATGATGTGTTAAAATGCATACTCAACTGGCCGTTATCGTGTATATACCAGGTGCCGGAGATTTTAATAGTTTCATTAGTGGCAACAACCAGGTTGCCTGTTTTAAATTCAAAACCAAATCCTTTCAAATACACTGTTTCATCATTTCCATCCACAATAAATGATCCAATATCCCAAACCGGTGGTTGAGCGGGTTTATTACTGACTATACCTCCACCACCCGATTTATCGCCCGTGAGAATTGATGCAACCGTATTTTCATTTTCCAACGGAACGATGACTTCTTTTCCGCAGGAGAAAAATGTAAGTGTGAGCAATAACATTGCTCCAAATTGTATCGTTTTCATAACCAAACTATTTTGAAGTTAAAAAATAATTTAGTCTATCGCCCTCTCCTATTAACCCGAAAATCCTGTTTTTTAAAGAACTGAATAACGGGTTATGTTACTTTGATTATAGTAACATACCCTCCACTTTGTAAAATTAATATATAGGGTAAGTTACAAATATGATGCTGGTCAGTAAGCTGGCTGATAGCTATACGTGGTCTCTGGCGGAGTAGTTGCTGGCAGGGCCATTCTATTAAACCCAGCCCGTGCTTTGATGCGCACAGCAGGCTCTTTTATATTTTCTGCATCCACAGTGGAAAAGTGTGTGTATCCCGGTCAACGGCTTAGGAAAAAGGGAGTTTTTGAAGCGACTTAATATGCTTTTGTCCAATCTTCAATCTATCGCCTCCCCGTTAACTTCCCATGCCCAGGTAAGGAAATGTGGGAAAGCCCGGCCCCAGGTAGGCACATCGTGCAGCCCGTCTTTAAGTTCCAGGTATTTGATGTCGGTATTTTCTTTGTAGCCTTTTTTAATGAGTTCTTTTATTACGGCATGGGTATCGTCAATGGAATCGATCACCCCGTTGTTGTTACGGTCATTGGTTTCGTCGAGTGTACCCACTTCAAAAAAGAATTTAAGCCAGGGTACATAATAACCCTCCCGCACCTGCCGCTGCATGATGCGGTGCAGGTCTTCATCAAAATCGGCATCATCCTGGCTTTTATCCCTCCACCAAAATGAACCGCTGAAGGCCGCTGCATATTTGAACTCATTATATTGATTCCACACAATGTCCAAAGCACAGAGCCCGCCCAGCGAAAAGCCGGCAAAAGATTTATCGCGGAAGGAAATAACATGATAGGTTCTGCGCAGGTATGGCAGCAGTTCCAGCATAATAAACGCCGTGTAGAGGTGCGATTTTGCTCCCCTTCCTTTATAATCGAGTATTTTGGCGGTGCCGTATTCATTCTTACGGTCGGCCGAACAATGTATACCCACGCAGAAAACGGGATGCATTTTTCCGGCATGGTACAGTTCATCCAGCATTTTATCAAAAGGCATTTTAGGAAGATCTTGCCCGTCGTTGATGAGCAGCAGGCTCATATTGTTAAAGTTGGTAATACCGGCAGGAAGATAGCAATCTATCTTTACTTCCCGCTCAAGATAAAGGGAGGTGAGTACATGGTTTTTTACAACAATTGCTGAAGTGGCAATTTTTTTCGCAGTCATAAGTTCCAAAAGTAAGAAAAAGCCGGGCAAAATACAGCACCCGGCTCATATAAAACATTTTTGTTTTATTGGCATCTAAAAAATATATTTGGATAACAGAACGAACTATTCATTTTATCATCATTAAATTGTTTTTATGAAGAAAATAGGAATGCTGCACGGCAAAGAGAGGAGTTTTCCGGAAGCTTTTGTACAAAGGGTAAACAGTAAAAATATTCCGGGCATTGTGGCCGAACCGGTTAAGATCGATAAAGTGATGCAGGGCGAGCCAACAGAATATGCCGTTATTTTCGACCGATATCAGCCAGGACGTTCCATTTTACCGTGCTTATCTTAAAAATGCAGCCTTGTGCGGCACGGCGGTCATCAATAATCCATTTTGGTGGAGTGCCGATGAAAAATTCTTCAATAATTGCCTGGCCACCAAAATAGGCGTTCCTGTTCCAAAAACAGTCATCCTTCCATCAAGGGACCTGCCCACAGACACTTCGGCAGATTCTTTCAGCAACCTTGCCTATCCACTCGACTGGAATGGTATTTTCAATTATATCGGTTTCCCCGCATATATGAAACCTTTTGCAGGCGGCGGATGGAAAAGTGTTTACCAACTGAACAGCATGGACGAGTTTTTTGAAAAGCATGCAGAAACAGAACAGCTGGTAATGATGCTGCAGGAAGAAATAAAATTTGAAGAATATTACCGCTGTTATTGTATTGGCGGAAAATATGTGCGCATTATGCCCTATGAACCACGTAACCCGCATCACCTGCGTTATGTGGCCGACTTTAAACCCAGCCCCGAAAAATACAAGCAAATGGAAGACATCGTTCTCCGCATCTGCCGCTACCTGGGGTATGATTTCAATACCGTGGAACTGGCCTTAAGAGACGGCGTTCCGTATGCCATTGATTTCTGCAACCCGGCTCCCGATGCCGAAGTAAGCAGTGTAGGCCAGGAAAATTTTGAATGGGTGGTGGAAACAGCAGCCACTTATGCTATTGAAAAAGCGCAGGCGCATGTAGACGGCGCCGATAACCTTACCTGGGGTGAATACATAAAACGCAGTGCCAACAGGCAGAAACTTTTTTAATAATGGAGCATTGAAAATGGAGCATTGAAAATTATCCAACAAAACTCATTCCCACTTTCAATTTTTAATTTTCAATTTTCAATTAAACTACATGGCAAATATATCATACAAACATTTCACCCTGGGTGTGGAAGAAGAATACATGGTGATTGATCCCTTAACTCGTGAGTTAAAAAGCCATGATCAGAAAATTGTACAGGAAGGGCAAAAGATCATCAAAGACAAGGTAAAGGCAGAAATGCACCAGGCCGTGGTGGAAGTGGGTACCGATATCTGTGCCGATGTGGATGAAGCATTCGTAGATGTGGGCACCCTGCGCAAAACCATCAGTGGTATTGCAGGCGAACTGGGACTGTGGGTGGGCGCCAGCGGCACACATCCTTTCAGCCATTGGGAAAGCCAGCTTATAACCGAACATGCCCGCTATAGCGAAATTGTAAATGAACTGCAGGAGGCTGCCAGGAGCAATCTTATTTTTGGCCTTCATGTACATGTGGGCATGGAAACCAGGGAAATGGCCATTCATATTGCCAACTCGGCCCGATATTTTTTGCCGCATGTGTATGCACTCAGCACCAATTCGCCTTTTTGGGAAGGCAGAAAAACCGGCTATAAATGTTTCCGCACAAAAGTGTTCGATAAATTTCCCCGAACCGGCATCCCGGATTTTTTTGAAAGCATCGAAGCATACGACAACTATGTAAAACTGCTCATTAAAACAAACTGCATCGACAATGCTAAGAAGATATGGTGGGATTTGCGTGTGCATCCGTTCTTTAACACGGTGGAATTCCGTATTTGCGACATACCCATGACCGTTCAGGAAACCATCACCATTGCCGCCTTGTTCCAGGCTATTTGCGCAAAACTGTACAAGCTGCGTACGCAAAACCTTAATTTCATCATCTATCCACGCAACCTGGTAAACGAAAACAAATGGCGGGCAAGCCGCTACGGCATCGAAGGCAACATGATAGATTTTGGAAAAGAATCAGAAGTAAATACCCGGGTGCTTATATACGAACTGCTCGATTTTGTAAGCGATGTGGTTCCCCATCTTGGAAGCCAGCATGCTATCAGCCATGTACATAAGATGCTGGAAGCAGGCACCGGGGCCGACAGGCAGTTAAAAGTTTATGAAGAAACAAAAAGTCTGAGCAGCGTGGTCGATTTAATTCATGAAAGTTTTTTAGCCGGTATTTAATAATTTATGCCGCATGCTGAAACACATTCTTGATTCATATGGCCTGGCGGTCCAGGCCGCCGAAATAAAGCCATTTGGTTCAGGGCTTATTAACCGTACCTGGGCCATCAACAGTGCTGATACGAGCTTTATACTGCAACGTGTCAACGACGATATCTTTAAAGACCCACTAGCCATTGCCGGCAACATCAGGCAGCTTGGCCAGTACCTGTCACAACATCATCCCGGCTATCTTTTTGTAACGCCACTGACAAATGCTGAAGGAAAGGACATCGTACACATAAAAGATGAGGGATATTACCGGCTCTTTCCGTTTGTAAAAAATTCGCATACAGTGGATGTGGTAAGCAACCCGCAGCAAGCCTTTGAAGCAGCCAGGCAATTTGGAAGGTTCACAAACTTACTCAATAGATTTCCTGCAGAAAAACTGCAAATAACACTGCCCGATTTCCATAACCTGCCTTTACGCTACCAACAGTTTGAAACAGCCCTTGCAGCCGGAAACAGGGAGCGCATC
Source organism: uncultured Chitinophagaceae bacterium (assembly GCA_963754695.1). Lineage (GTDB taxonomy): Bacteria > Bacteroidota > Bacteroidia > Chitinophagales > Chitinophagaceae > Ferruginibacter. The sequence continues at coordinate 319,007 of CAVWGU010000004.1, read as the reverse complement.
CGGGAATCCCATACCTTGATTGATTTTTTAAAAAAACAACAGGGCATAGTAGAAACCAGTAAAACAATTTACCTCGATGCATCGTTCAGAAAAAGAGTTACCCATCACGATACCAAGATCAGTAATGTTCTTTTTGACCAATATGATAAAGGGCTTTGCGTTATAGACCTCGACACCGTTATGCCGGGTTATTTTATAAGCGATGCCGGGGATATGATGCGCACCTATCTTTCCCCGGTAAGTGAAGAAGAAAAAGACTTCAGCAAAATTGAGGTCCGTAAGGAATATTTCAGGGCAATTGCCGAAGGCTACCTGGGCGAAATGAAAAATGAACTTACCCCTGAAGAAAAAAACCATTTCGTATATGCAGGTAAATTTATGATCTATATGCAGGCACTTCGTTTTTTAACAGACTACTTCAATAATGATCGTTACTATGGCTCCTCTTACGAAAGCCAAAATTTTGTAAGGGCCGGTAACCAGGCCGAACTGCTGAAACAACTGATTGGCCAGGAGGAAGTATTAAAATCACTTATTCCAGCATAAATTCCTGAGAAAAATCCAGCAGAGAAATGCCGTACCACTCTCTCATGGTTGTACAAATGTTTGCGCAACCGCTCCAGCGGATGCTGTGACGTGCTGCCAATGTAAAACTGGTTCATCCGGGCTGAATATAAAATATAAACATAGTGCATAAAAAAAAGCACCTCGTTGGTGCCTTTGTGACCGCGTTAGGATTCAAACCTAAAACCTTCCCGACACTAGTGTCGGGATGCCCTATTCAGTTGAGCTACTTCTTATCAGCTCTTCTATCCGTTTAGCGCTTTTCCAGCCTTTTAGTTGCCGCTCTCTTTTTTGAGCCTCCGCCAATGTTTCATAAGTCTCATAAAATTTCAATACCCAGTCTTTGGCTTTACCTGTGAAACCTGCATGGTTGTACAAATGTTTGCGCAACCGCTCCAGCGGATGCTGTGACGTGCTGCCAATGTAAAACTGGTTCATCCGGGCTGAATATAAAATATAAACATAGTGCATAAAAAAAAGCACCTCGTTGGTGCCTTTGTGACCGCGTTAGGATTCAAACCTAAAACCTTCCCGACACTAGTGTCGGGATGCCCTATTCAGTTGAGCTACTTCTTATCAGCTCTTCTATCCGTTTAGCGCTTTTCCAGCCTTTTAGTTGCCGCTCTCTTTTTTGAGCCTCCGCCAATGTTTCATAAGTCTCATAAAATTTCAATACCCAGTCTTTGGCTTTACCTGTGAAACCTGCATGGTTGTACAAATGTTTGCGCAACCGCTCCAGCGGATGCTGTGACGTGCTGCCAATGTAAAACTGGTTCATCCGGGCTGAATATAAAATATAAACATAGTGCATAAAAAAAAGCACCTCGTTGGTGCCTTTGTGACCGCGTTAGGATTCAAACCTAAAACCTTCCCGACACTAGTGTCGGGATGCCCTATTCAGTTGAGCTACTTCTTATCAGCTCTTCTATCCGTTTAGCGCTTTTCCAGCCTTTTAGTTGCCGCTCTCTTTTTTGAGCCTCCGCCAATGTTTCATAAGTCTCATAAAATTTCAATACCCAGTCTTTGGCTTTACCTGTGAAACCTGCATGGTTGTACAAATGTTTGCGCAACCGCTCCAGCGGATGCTGTGACGTGCTGCCAATGTAAAACTGGTTCATCCGGGCTGAATATAAAATATAAACATAGTGCATAAAAAAAAGCACCTCGTTGGTGCCTTTGTGACCGCGTTAGGATTCAAACCTAAAACCTTCCCGACACTAGTGTCGGGATGCCCTATTCAGTTGAGCTACTTCTTATCAGCTCTTCTATCCGTTTAGCGCTTTTCCAGCCTTTTAGTTGCCGCTCTCTTTTTTGAGCCTCCGCCAATGTTTCATAAGTCTCATAAAATTTCAATACCCAGTCTTTGGCTTTACCTGTGAAACCTGCATGGTTGTACAAATGTTTGCGCAACCGCTCCAGCGGATGCTGTGACGTGCTGCCAATGTAAAACTGGTTCATCCGGGCTGAATATAAAATATAAACATAGTGCATAAAAAAAAGCACCTCGTTGGTGCCTTTGTGACCGCGTTAGGATTCAAACCTAAAACCTTCCGACCCGTAGTCGGGATGCCCTATTCAGTTGAGCTACTCTTATCAGTTCTTCTATCCGTTTAGCGCTTTTCCTAAAACCTTCCCGACCCTTAGTTCGCCGATCTCTATTCATTGAGCTACTCCGCCAGTATTTTGTTTTCCGCATCAGTCTGCTTTCCTAAAACCTTCCCGACCCTTAGGTCGGTGATGCTCTATTCAGTTGAGCTACGCAGCCAGTATGTTTTTTGTCGCATCAGCATGCTTTCCTAAAACCTTCCCGACCCTTAGGTCGGGATGCTCTATTCAGTTGAGCTACGCAGCCAGTATTTTTTTTTCCGCATCAGCCTGCTTTCCTAAAACCTTCCCGACCCTTAGGTCCGGGATGCTCTATTCAGTTGAGCTACGCAGCCAATTTTTAATTTTCCGCATCAGCATGCTGTTCCAATAAAACCTTCCCGACCCTTAGGTCGGGATGCTCTATTCAGTTGAGCTACGCAGCCAGTATTTTTTTTTCCGCATCAGCCTGCTTTCCTAAAACCTTCCGACCCGTAGGTCGGATGCTCTATTCAGTTGAGCTACGCAGCCAGTATTTTTTTTTCCGCATCAGCCTGCTTTCCTAAAACCTTCCCGACCCTTAGGTCGGGATGCTCTATTCAGTTGAGCTATGCAGCCAGTATTAAAAGAAGGGTGCAAATATACGAACTTTCAAAAATAAAACCAAAATTGAAAGAAATTAACTGATAGACTGGATAGTAAACATATACAGAATATTTATATAATTTTACAGTCTTCAATTTTCGATATGCTTCAAGCCTATTTTACGCCTTTCAGAAACCATATTATTGGACAAGACCTCATTTTTGAAACGCCATACGGCCTTAAAAAAATGATCTATGCCGACTGGACAGCCAGTGGCCGGGCCTATAAACCGATAGAAGACCTGCTTATAGAAGAAATAATGCCCCTGCTGGGAAATACACATACAGAAACCACGGTAACGGGCACGGCCATGACAAAAGCTTACGAAGAAGCAAAAAAAATCATAAAAAAACACGTAAATGCCGGCGAGGAAGATGTGCTCATTTTTGCGGGAAGCGGAATGACCGGCGCTATCAACAAACTTCAACGCCTGCTGGGCCTGCGCATTCCGGAAAGGATCATGGACTATGTAAACCCGGCTAAGCTTCCAGAAACAAGCGCTTACAAAGAAAATACTATAACACTGCACAGTTTTTTTTGCGACTATCTTGATATAGACGAAACCCTGAAACCCGTCATACTGGTTTCGCAAATGGAACATCACTCCAATCAAACATCCTGGCTCGAAACCATTGCAGATGTAGCCATCATTGAAAATGATGAAGAGGGCAATATCAGCCTGCGTTCCCTTGAATCCTTACTGCAGCAATATGCCGGCAGAAAAAATAAAATTGTTGCCATAACCGGTTGCTCCAATGTTACCGGCATTCAAACACCTTACCACAAAGTAGCGGCCATTACCCATCAATACAATGGGCTTTGCTTTGTAGATTTTGCCTGCTCTGCGCCGTATATACAGATCAATATGCATCCCGCAGCCGAGGAAGAAAGGCTGGATGCTGTGTTTTTTTCGCCACATAAATTTTTGGGCGGCCAGGGAACGCCCGGCGTATTGATCTTTGATAAAAAATTATACAAAAATATTGTTCCCGACCAGCCGGGCGGCGGAACGGTTACCTATACCAACCCCTGGAAACACCATGAGTATATTACAGATATTGAGCACAGGGAAGATGGTGGCACGCCCCCATTTTTACAGGGCATAAAAGCAGCGCTTGCGGTAAAGTTAAAAGAAGAGATGGGTACATTAAATATGCTGAAAAGGGAAGAAGAACTACTGGAGATCATTTTTAAAGACTTACCCAATATACCCGGCATTGAAATACTGGAGGCCCAGAATAAAAACAGGCTGGGTGTTATCTCCTTCATTCTAAAAGGAACACATTTTAACCTCGTTGTAAAACTGCTGAACGACCGCTTTGGCATTCAAACCCGTGGCGGATGTGCCTGTGCCGGCACTTACGGTCATATTTTACTGCATGTAGACCAGGTACATTCTTATGAAATACTGGAAGAGATACACAAAGGCGATCTTTCCTGTAAACCCGGCTGGATCAGGATGTCTGTTCACCCCACCATGACCAATGAAGAAGTTGAATTTATGGTAGATGCCATCAGCCAGGTGGCAAAAAATTACCATGACTGGAAGATGGACTATGAGTATGACGTACATACAAATGAATACACGCATAAAAAATTCACAGACCCAACTCTTTCACTTATGAACAGTTGGTTTGATAAAAAATGGACTGCCGGTTAAACAGAAAAAATGAAGTTAAAATCCTTATTATTGGTTGTTCTCCAGTTCAGTTTCATTCTGCTGCTGCTGGCAGGTACAAAAAATATGAAACAGCCGGTACTGTTTACCATTTTCCTGTCTGTATCAGTTTTATTGTTGGTTTGGGCTGCAGTTGTAATGAAAAAAAGCAGGCTGCGCATCATGCCCGATCCTCACCGGAATGCCACCCTGGTTAACAGCGGCCCCTACCGCTTGATCAGGCACCCGATGTATACAGCGGTCTTATGCGCTGGCATTGCCCTGCTGCTTGCCCATTTCAGTTATATACGGTTGTTTTATTGGGCAGCACTTTTCGTTGTACTGGTCAGTAAACTCCTGTATGAAGAAAAGATGCTAAGCCAAAAATTCAGGAATTATCCCGGTTATATGAAAAAAACGTTCAGGATCATACCATGGGTTTTTTGAAGCAGTTTCTGCCAGTTTTAGCCATTTACCTAACCAAAGTCATTGAAATTATAGTGGCGTTTACTGAACTTTACTTAAAATATTGCAGCCATGGAAGAAAGAAAACTGGCACCCGAAACGCAGATGCTGGGATATGGATATAATCCATCCCTGAGCGAAGGGGCGGTAAAATGCCCTATTTTTCAAACCTCCACTTTTGTTTTTAAAACGGCAGAAGAAGGAAAAACTTTCTTCGAAATTGCCCATGGTAAGCCGGGGCACGAGGGGGAAGAAATGGGTCTCATTTACAGCCGTATCAATAACCCCGATATGGAAATACTGGAAGAGCGGCTTAAGCTCTGGGACGGGGGCGAAGCAGCAGCGGCTTTTTCAAGCGGCATGAGCGCCATTACCACAACACTTTTCACATTTTTAAGCCCGGGAGATGTTTTACTCTATAGTAACCCGCTCTACGGTGGCACACATAAATTTGTGCACCATGTGTTAACGCATTTTGGAGTGGAGGTCATTGGCTTTAATCCTGGAGAAACGGAGGCTGATATTGAAGAAAAACTACTCAGCAGCGGGCATGCAGAACGCTTAAAAATGATTTTTGCAGAAACACCTGCCAATCCAACAAACGATGTAATTGACATCGGAATGTGTTGCCGCATTGCAGCAAAATATACCAGTCCGAAAAAAAATATTTTAGTGGCTGTTGACAACACTTATATGGGGCCGCTTTGGCAGCATCCGTTACAACTTGGGGCCCACCTGGTGCTTTATTCTGCCACAAAATATATAGGCGGCCACAGCGATGTTATTGCGGGAGCTGTAATCGGCAGCAAAGAGCTTATTGGCAAAATAAAGAAAACACGTACACTTTTTGGAACCATGATTGACCCGCATACCAGCTGGCTCCTGCTTCGCAGTCTTGAAACGCTTAAGGTAAGGATGGAAGCTGCTGCAATTAATGCCAAAAAGATAGCGCTGTATTTATCCACGCATCCCAAAGTGGAAAAAATGTATTACCTGGGGTTTGCATCAGAAAATAATCCGCTTCAGTCTGATATCATTGCTGCCCAAAACCTGGGCCATGGAGCCATGCTCAGTTTCGATATTGCCGGAGGCGAAAAAGAGGCATTTTGCTTTCTTAACAACCTGCAGCATATAAAATTGGCTGTAAGTCTGGGTGGCACAGAAAGCCTCGCCGAACACCCGGCAACGATGACGCATGGCGATGTGCCTTATGAAGAAAAACAGCAACTGGGCATTACAGAAAAAATGATCCGGCTGAGTATAGGAATTGAAAATTCAACGGATTTAATAGCAGACCTGGAACAGGCCCTTGACAAAGTAAATGTACCGGTAACTGACAAAATGATGCTGTAACTTATATCACCAAGCAGGGCCATATATTTTGGTAACTTTGTATTAAAATAAATTTATGCCAACAGTGAAATTAACTACACAGGATTTCAAGGACAATATTTTTAACTACGATACGGAAAAAGAATGGAGTTATAAAGGAAATGTACCTGCTATCATTGATTTTTATGCCGACTGGTGCGGCCCCTGTAAAATGGTGGCCCCGGTGCTGGAAGAACTTTCAAAAGAATACGAAGGAAAAATAATTATTTATAAAGTAGATACAGAAACCGAACAGGAACTGGCAGGCGTATTTGGCATCCAGAGCATCCCCACCTTTCTTTTTATACCCATGACCGGAAAACCCATGATGCAGCCCGGCGCTTTCCCCAAAAAGGTATTTAAACAGGTGATAGATGAACAACTGCTGAACCCTGCAGCTTCTGTACAATAAATTAAGCAGGGAGAAGATACAACCCGTAAAAAACCGGCCCAGCTATGTGCCGGTTTCATTTTTTAAACAAGAACCGGTTTATGATTAATCTCATTGACTGTTAAGCTGGATTTTATCACTTTTATACCGACAATTCACCTTTGGGAGAAATATACCCGTTAAAATTTAAAAATACAGCATATGAAAAAAACAATTCTATTAACATGCCTGCTGCTGATTGCCGGCTTCAGTTTTGCACAGCAAAAAAAGGCATGGAAAGAAATGCAGGAATTCCATGTGGTGATGGGAAAAACATTTCATCCATCAGAAGAAAATAATCTGCAGCCATTAAGGAACCATTCTGCCGAACTGGTTGAAAAAGCCAAAGCCTGGAAAAATGCGGTTGTACCGGATGGTTATAATGGTGAAGCAGTAAAGCCCGCATTAAAAAAATTGGTAAAGAAAACCGTGGCCATCAATAAAGCTGTTAAAAAACAGCGACCAGATGCGGAACTAAAAAAAATGATCACAGAAGCGCATGATATCTTTCATGAAATAACAGAAAAATGCAGACCCGGGGAAGAAGATAAGCATTAAAAAATATATCATACAAAAGTTGCTGTTCCGTACAACAACTTTTGTATTGTAAAAGAATTTATAAAACCTGGAAACCATGCGCATAAGGGTCATCCCCGGTATCAATACTGATCGTATTATGCCCATAGATCCTGGCCCATCCTTCTACAGATGGCCTGATGGCTGGTTTACCGGCCAGCATGAGTTCTTCCTCTATGCGGCCTGTAAAAGTTGATCCAATGATACTTTCATGCACAAATAGATCAGCTTTTTTGAGTTTACCTTTGGCATACCATTGTGCCATGCGGGCCGACGTACCTGTACCGCAGGGACTACGGTCGATGGCTTTGTTGCCATAAAATACGGCATTGCGGGCCGTGGAATTTTTATCAAGCACAGCGCCTGTCCACAAAATATGCGAGCAGCCCCTGATGGTATCATCGAGTGGATGTACAAATGCATATTTTTTATTTATATTCTTACGAAGCTCGGCCGCCCATGCAATTAATTTCCCTCCAGTATAATGCTCCAGGCCTTTAAAATTTTTTTGCACATCAACAATGGCATAAAAATTTCCGCCATAGGCCACATCCAGCACCAGTTCTCCCAATTCAGGACAATCCACTGTTAACTCAGCCGCCTCGAGGTAAGATGGCACATTGATGAGTTTTACCGATTTAACTTTACCATCAGCTGCCTGTTTATACTCTACCAGCACCAATCCAGCCGGGGTTTCCATGCGCACATGGCCCGGCTGTTTCGGTTTGATCAATCCTTCTTCAATAGCAATGGTAATGGTGCCAATGGTTCCATGACCACACATAGGAAGGCAGCCACTGGTTTCAATAAAAAGCACGGCCACATCATTGGCCGCATCATGTGGCGGATAAAGAATACTGCCGCTCATCATATCGTGCCCCCTGGGTTCAAACATGAGCCCAGTTCTTATCCAATCGTATTCTTTTAGAAAATGCTGGCGCTTCTCACTCATGGAATTTCCGGGCAGCAAAGGTCCGCCCTCTTTTACAAGCCGCACCGGGTTACCACAGGTATGTGCATCAATACAGTTAAAAATATATTTCATCGGCTGTAAAACTTATACATTTATAGATAGATAATCGGGCAACACGGGTCTTGTACTCAAAGCATGGTTAATGATCTGCAATATGTCTTCCCGCTCCTTACCTGCAAGTGTTAAGCGGGGCGCCCTCACCTGCTCGCTCCCAACGCCAAAAACGGTTTCTGCCAGTTTAATGTACTGAACCAGTTTAGGATGAATATCCAGTTCGAGCAGCGGCATAAACCATCGGTAAATTTGGATAGCCTCCTTTATTCGTCCTGCTTTTGCAAGCCGGTAAATAGCCACTGTTTCAGCGGGGCAGGCACAAACAAGACCGGCCACCCAGCCGTCGGCCCCAAGTAATAATTCTTCGAGGGCAAGTGTATCCACGCCACATAAAATTTTAAACCGTTCGCCAAAACGGTTACGCATCCGGGCTACATTGGTTACATCACGGGTAGATTCTTTTACTGCATTGATATTTGTACAGGCCTGCAGTTCATCAAACATCTCAAGCGTGATCTCGGTTTTGTAGTCTACCGGGTTATTGTACAGCATGATGGGAAGTTCTGCAGCATTTGCTACCGTCTTAAAATAAGTTACTGCCTCCCGGTGATCGGGTTTATAGCGCATGGGCGGCAACAGCATAAAGCCATCCACGCCCCATTGCCTTCCTGCTTCGGCCAGTTTTACCGCTTCGGCTGTGGCCCCTTCGGCAATGTTCATGATCACCGGCTTTTTGCCATTACAAACAGAAAGCGCCTGCTTCACAAGTATTTCCTTTTCGGCCCAGGTTAAAGTACTGGCTTCGCCAAGCGTACCGCCCAGTACAATTCCATCTGCCCCGCATTGAAGCTGAAAGGAAATATTCTTTTCAAACAATAGCATATCAAGCCGGTCATCGGCCGTAAACTTTGTGGTTACTGCAGGGAAAACCCCTTTCCATTCAAATGGCATAATCGGTTTTTAAGAGGTATAAAGTTATAAATTCCATTGGCAATAAAACACATCCGGCCGGGAAGCACAGCATTCGGGCACAAATATTTATATTTGAAATCAATTTTAAAGCAATGGATCAAATAACCCTTGGCATTGGCACACGCCTGCAGCACAGCCTGCACGGCCCCGGAGTGATCGTAGGTATCAAATATGCCAGCTATCTTATTTCCTTTATCAACGTGGGAATAAAAGAGATTGATAAAACGGATGGGCATCTTGATGAGATCATACCAGAAAATGTATCAGCAGAAGTGGAAACCACGTCTGAAACAGAAAAGTCTTTATTGAAAATACTGCGAATGTGGGGCGGACTTACCGAAACGGTTCCCATTGGCGATAGATGGCAGGGAGGCAAAATGCTGCTGCAACCCGCCGATACTTCACTCAAACCAAAAGAAATTCCGCTGGAAGAATTTTTTCACAAGATAGTGATGCTGCGTGACCGGTTGCGGGTGCTGGAGCAAAATATCAACAGCAGTAAAAACCTGGGCGATGAAGAAAAAGTGAATATTCAGCAATACATCACCCGTTGCTACGGCAGCCTTACCACATTTAACGTACTTTTCAAAAATAAAGAACAGTGGTTTGTGGGCGAAAAGGGTGCAAAAGAATAAAAACTGGCGGCTTTTTATTGATTAGTTAGATTAATAAATTAATTTATAAGTCATCATGCCCAAACTCCTCAACTTCCTCCTCCTGCTCTCTTTTCAGTTCGGCTACCTGGAATGGGGCAAAAACAACCATGCTTTTATTTTTGAAACAACAGCAGAAATTTTCAGGCAATCAGCAAAAACACTACAGAATTTTTTACATCCTGCCATACTGATTCCACTCGTTGGAGAGATATTGATACTGATTACCCTGTTTCGTAAAAAATATTTCCGGGTACTAACTTTAAGCGGGCTTACCGGTATGGGTTTGTTTATGCTCCTGCTCCTTTTTATTGGTGTACTCGATACAAATATTAAAATCACCCTGTCTACGGTTCCATTCTTTCTTGCAGCATTCTTTGTGATTCGTCAAAACTGGAATAAGAAAACATCAAGCTGATAAAATTCAAGGAACAAATTCCAAAAAACAAGAATCAAGAAACCCTCATAAGAAACCCCAAAATATTAAATATTAATTATTAAATAATGTTATAGTTTCTTAAATCCTTTCATCCCCGCCTTGTCTACCGGCACAATACTGATGGCATATCCGCCACCCGGCGCACTCCACTGTTTCAATTTTGATCTTTTTGTAACCAATACTTTCCTTATTTCATAGGCCTGTGGGTTGGTTTTGTAGTGGGCGGTTTTGGCATCGGCATAAATAGTGGCCAGGTAAGTTTTACCATTATCTAAAAAGTCGAAATTAATATTGCTGTTAAATCCATTTTCGCCGCATACGTTTCCTACAAACCATTTATCGGTTCCTTTTGCTTTGCGTGCCACGGTAATGTACTGCCCAGGCTCAGCTTCCAGGTATTTGCTGTCGTCCCAGTCCAGGGCTACATCCTTAATGAACTGGAAGGCATCTAAGAAGCGGTTATAATTCTCCGGCAGATCGGCCGCCATCTGCAGCGGGCTGTACATGGTTACATACAGCGCCAGCTGGTTGGCCAGCGTGGTATTGCAATGGGAATTATTGGATGGGTTAATTTTACTGATGTCCATTTCAAAAACACCTGGTGTATAATCCATCGGGCCTCCCAGCAAGCGTGTAAAAGGAAGCAGCGTTGTATGGTTGGGTTTGCTTCCGCCAAAAGCCTGGAACTCGGTTCCGCGTGCCGACTCATTGCCGATCATATTGGGATAAGTGCGGCAGATACCTGTAGGCCTCACTGCTTCATGTGCATTTACCATTATTTTATACTCAGCAGCTTTTTCAATCACATACTGATAGTGGTTATTGGTCCACTGATCGTAATGGAACTGGCCCCTGGGCAATATTGGCCCTACATAGCCTGTTTTAACGGCATCATAATTATTTGCTTTCATGAATTTGAAAGCAGTGTCGAGGTGCCGTTCGTAATTGCGGGTGGAACCAGATGTTTCATGGTGCATGATCATTTTAACCCCCTTGCTTTTTGCATAATCGCGGATACCCACCACATCAAAATCGGGATAAGGCGTTACAAAATCAAATACATAATCTTTTGAATGTACCAAACCAGTCTTCCCATCCCACATTCCATCCTTCCACCAGCACCGCATCAAAACCATGTTTGGCAGCAAAATCTATCAGCTCTTTCACATGTGCCGTATTGGCCCCATGCCTTCCATTTGGCTTCAGCTTTGTAAAATCTGTTTTGCCCAGCTGTATAGACGGCATGGGCATATCTTTACTGGCCCGGGCTTCTTCGGCGGTAAATGGCTGGCCATCGGTATAAGCCCAGCTGCTTTTGCCCGTGATCATTTCCCACCATACACCCACATACTTAACGGGTTTTATCCAGGAAACATCCTTGATCTTACAGGGTTCATTCAGGTTCAGTGTCATTTTCGACGACAGGATATCCCTTGCATCATCGCTTACAATAATGGTACGCCAGGGGCTGTTACAGGGAGCCTGCATATACCCTTTATCGCCAATGGCATCGGGTGTGAGCCAGGATTCAAAAACAAAATTCTTATCATCCAGGTGCAGGTGCATACAGGAGTATTCGATCAGCGCAGCTTCATGCAGGTTAATATACAATCCATCGGCAGTTTTCATCATAAGCGATGTTTGCACACCGGTAGGTGAAAAGCTTGTTTGCGAGGCATTGGATGTAATGGCGCCCTTCATTAAACCCCTGATCTCCGAAAGCCTGGAAGTGGTATAATCGTATTCCTGTGTATCGTAATCGCCCGAAAGCCAGAACGCCGTATGGTCGCCCGCCATGGCAAACTGTGTATGTTCCTCTTTGATAACAAAATGGATCAGGTTGTTTTGTTCGGGAAATTCATACCGGAAACCCACGCCATCATCAAACACCTTAAACACAATATTCAGCAGGATGGGTTTCTCTTTTTTTTGTGCAAGATTTATCCTTACGGCATTATAATGCTCCTTAATTTCCTTCAGCTCGCCCCATACTGGTTGCCAGCTGCCGTCATAATTGAATGGCGTGGCAGCTACCAGTTCAAAATTATTTTGCAGCGAGGTTAATTTTTTATCCTGGAAATGCGTTCTTATTTCAAAACCCATTTTTGAAGGCAGCACCACATTCCTGTTCTTATAATACACTGCATAAACGGGCTCGCCCTGCTGGCCTATCCAGAACTCCAGGCGCACATTGTTATTGGGTGAGTTTACAGTAGTTTTAGTTTGTGCATGAGCAGCAAGGAGCAACGTTGTTAACACAACGGCCGAAATGATTCTTCTGAATAACATGATGGGAAATTTTTTGGACTGTAAATCTAATCAAATCAGGGCAAACAACATGGCACAAATTTCTACCCTTGTTTCGAGGCTGTTAAATTCCAATCCTGCAACTCTTAGGCGATTAACATACTAATAAAAAATTTGCAAGAAAAAAATCCCGAAGGGATGACGGTTTTTTCGAAACCACATACCAGCACAAAGATCCCCAGCCCCGAAGGGGCGGCAGTTTTATCAATAAAAAATCCGCTCATTGCTGAGCGGACCTTATTTATTCATTTTCTTTACTAAGATTAAATCTTAAAGTGAGCGAAAGCCTTGTTGGCTTCAGCCATACGGTGCGTATCTTCTTTTTTCTTGAAAGAAGCGCCTTCGCCCTTGCTGGCTGCCACTATTTCGTTGGCCAGCTTATCTGCCATGCTGCGGCCATTACGCTCACGGCTGTAACGGATCATCCATTTGATGCTTAAAGAAGTTTTCCTGTCGGGACGAACTTCAGAAGGAATCTGAAAAGTGGCGCCACCGATCCTGCGACTGCGAACCTCAACAGCTGGAGTAATATTTGCCAGTGCTTTTTTCCAAACTTCGTATCCATCTTCACCGGAAATTTTTGTTACCCGCTCCAATGCATTGTAGAAAATATCAAAAGCGCCGCTTTTTTTACCTTCCCACATGAGGTTGTTTACAAAACGGGTTACCAGTTTGTCGTTAAACTTTGGATCTGGTGCTAACGGGAGTTTCTTGGCTTGTGCTTTACGCATGTTCTTTTATTTTTTTCCCCGGACTTAAGTCCGGACTTATTTACTTTTTAGCTTTTTTGGTTCCGTACTTGCTACGGCTTTGTTTACGGTCTTTAACCCCGGCAGTATCAAGGCTGCCGCGTACAATATGATAACGTACACCCGGCAAATCTTTCACCCTTCCGCCGCGGATGAGTACAATACTGTGCTCCTGCAGGTTGTGGCCTTCTCCGGGGATATAAGCGATTACCTCTATCTTGTTGGTTAAGCGCACTTTAGCTACTTTACGCAGCGCTGAGTTTGGCTTTTTTGGCGTGGTGGTGTAAACCCTTGTACAAACCCCGCGACGCTGGGGACAACTGTCGAGCGCCCTTGACTTGCTTTTAGTCTTAATAATTTCTCTACCTTTTCTTACTAATTGTTGAATAGTTGGCATTAAATAACCGTTTTTTTCGGACGGCAAAGGTAAGGGAAGAAAGTTAACCAACAAAACTAAAATAGAATTTTCCGGGCATTTTTTTACTACCCGCTACCCGTCCCGGCATTTTGCAGAAAAATGAGCTAAAACGGGCATTTTTTGGTATAAAAACCCGGCCATTTTCCTGATTATGCATAAAAAAAGCCCGCATGGCGGGCTCATGTATAATGTTGGGCATTCAATCAAGTTAAACCTTTAGCATCCATCCACGGGTATCTTCCACCAGTCCGTAGCGTATCTCGTTCAGCTTTTGTTTAAGTGCCGGGGCAATACGCCATTGGTCCACATCAAATTTCATCACATAGTCCTTGTATCTCAATTCCTTTATAAGGGAGATGGTGGCGGCCGTACCGGTACCAAAAACCTCGTATAAAAGTCCAGCTTTATGCGCTTCTATTAGTTCATCTATTGAAATAGGTCTTTCTTCTACTTTGAAGCCCATTTCGCTCAATAGTTCAATGGAAGATAGCCGGGTAACGCCTGCCAGGATGGTTCCCTGCTCCAGGCTTGGTGTAAGCGCCCGGTCGCCTACAATAAAAAACACGTTCATAGTGCCGCATTCCTGCACATATTTATGCTCAAACGCATCGGTCCACAGTACCTGGTCGTATCCCTTCTTTTTTGCTTCGGCGGTGGCAAACATGGCTGCACCATAGTTTCCGGCAGCTTTTGCATAACCCACACCACCCGGCACTGCACGTACATATTGCTCCTCTACATAAATGCGCATGGGTGCACTGTAATATGGCCCCGACGGGCTGAGGATGATCATGAACTTGTAAGTTTCGCTTGGCTTAACGCCCACAGCATTATCGCTGGCGTACATGAACGGGCGGATGTATAAAGCATGGTCTTCTTTTTGGGGAATCCAGTTCTGGTCCATATTAACGAGCAGTTTCATGCCTTCCATAAAAATATATTCGGGCACTTCGGGCATCTGCATCCTGCGGGCAGAAATATTGAAGCGGTGATAATTATCGTAGGGCCTGAAGATTTGTGCCGTACCGTCGGCGGCTTTATATGCCTTGATGCCTTCAAAAATAGACTGGCCATAATGAATGGCCGCCAGCGATGGTTCCATCAGTAAGGGTTGGTACGGTTTTATCTCCACATTCTTCCATTCCCCGTTCTCGTAATCCGCTTCCAGCATATGGTCGCTAAAGTATTTTCCAAAAGGAATATTTTCCAGGTTAATGTCGTGAAGCCTGCTGCGTTCCACTCTCGTAACATTAATATCGGCTGCTGCAATCATATTCGTTAATTTTACACAAAGAAACGAAAAATTAAGGCAGCAAAACAACAAAATATGAGTTTAGATGATATTCAATTAGGCCCAAGTTTAGCAGCAGGTTTGTATAAAAAAACGCTGGTAGATATAGATAATCATCAATCTGAAACTGAAGCGTCAAAAAAAGGAACGGTCGCAGTTTTGGGCAGTAATGGGCAGCGGGTTTGTATTCTTGTAAACGAAGAAGATTTCCCTTTTTTAAACGATGAGGACCTGCAGTTTTTAACGGGCATTTTAGCCGCCTGCAAACTGAGCATGGCAGATGTAGCACTGGTGAATGCGGCCGGTTCAACATCTTTGAATTACCAATTGCTGAACAGCGAGCTTGCACCGTCCATCGTCCTGTTTTTTGGCACAGAGCCTGCCGCTACCGGCTTGCCTTTACAGTTTCCGCATTACCAGCTGCAGAAATACAATGGCCAAACTTTTTTATCGGCTCCAGCATTAAAAATATTATCCGAAAACAAGGAAGAAAAAAAGAAACTGTGGCTTAGTTTAAAAACGTTGTTTAATATTTAACGTATTGTATTAAAAACAATTGAGTTTCAATGAGGATTTCTTTGCGGATATTGGCGTAATTCTTTGCGCAGCTTAGCGATACATATCAGTGTCGCAAAGAACTGCCAAGACATTTCGCAAAGTACGCTAAGAGACGCTTCCAACTAAAGATATTTAATAGCACGACACGTTAATGTTTAATTCATCATTCAAAATTCATCATTCAAAATTGACACTCATATTTGCCACCAATAACCAAAACAAGGTAAAAGAGATCCGCTCTGTGCTGGGAAACGATTTCAGCATCATCACCCTCAAAGAAGCAGGGATTGAAATTGATATCCCCGAACCGCACGATACGCTGGAAGCAAATGCAAAGGAGAAATCAACCGTCATTCATACCCTCACCAATAAAAATTGTTTCAGCGAAGATACCGGGCTCGAAGTGGAAGCGCTGAACGGAGAACCTGGTGTGCGGAGTGCCCGTTATGCAGGCGATGAGGCCGATTTTAAAAAGAATATTGAAAAGCTGTTGCTGCATATGGAAGGAAAAAGCAACCGCAGGGCAAGGTTCCGCACCGTTATTTCTTTGATACTGGATAAGCAGGAATATTTATTTGAAGGCATTTGCAACGGAATGATCACAGAAACCGAAGCCGGCGAAAATGGGTTTGGTTACGATCCTGTTTTTATTCCCGAAGGTGCTGCCAAAACATTTGCCCAGATGAGCATGGAAGAAAAGAACGAATACAGCCACCGGAAAAAAGCCACCGCAAAACTCATTTCATTTTTAAAAGAAAAATATGGCCAGGATTAAATTGACCCCACCCGAAAAAATTTTATTCCGCACAAAGATACCCTTGCGCATAACCGATCTTAATTATGGCAATCATTTGGGCAATGATGCCCTCGTGAGCATCCTGCACGAAGCCCGGGTGCAATGGCTGAAAAGCGGGGGTTTCAGCGAACTCGATGCAGGCGGTACCGGGTTGATAATGGCCGACCTGGCCGTAGAATACAAAACTGAAGGGTTTTACGGCGATGATCTCACTGTTGCCATTGGAGTGGGTGATATTAGCAAACTTAGCTTTGATGTTTATTACACAATTACCAACCAGCATGGGAAGTTAGTAGCACAAGCAAAAACAGGAATGGTTTGTTATGATTATGAAAAAAAGAAAGTAGCGGAAATTTCAAAATCATTTGTATCATTTTTAAGCACTGTTGTTTAAGAATAAAACTGTACAAATTTTATTCTATGCACAAGGCTTTCCTGCCTAAGGAAAGAAAAACAAAATAAAAAAACGGGCCTCAGCCCGTTCAATATTCTACGCTCCCAAATACCCCCGCAGCAAATTGCTTTTGGAATGGTGCCGCAGTTTGTCAATGGCATTGTCTTTGATCTGCCGCACCCGCTCCCGGGTAAGCGAATAACGCTCGCCTATATCTTCGAGGCTCAGCGGATGATCGATGCCCAGGCCAAAAAATGCGGTGATCACTTCTTTCTGTCTTGGCGTTAATGTATTTAAAGAACGTTCTATTTCCATGTTTAAAGATGCTTTTACGGCCAGCGCATCATCGGTGCCCAACGCATTGGGATTGCTCAGCGTATCGGCCAGGGTATTATCATCACCATCGCCAAAAGGCTGGTCCATACTTACATGCTTGGCAGCCACGCTCATGGTGTCGGTAATTTCATCTACATCCATATCCAGTAAAGTAGCCAGTTCATCGGCTGTAGGCTCCCTTTCAAATTCCTGCTCCAGTTGTGCGTAAGCTTTGCTGATGCGGTTGGTAAGCCCCACTTTATTGAGCGGCAGCCTTACGATCCTCGATTGCTCGGCCAATGCCTGCAAAATACTCTGGCGGATCCACCATACGCCGTAAGAAATGAATTTAAAGCCTTTGGTCTCGTCAAAACGCTGGGCAGCTTTTATAAGGCCCAGGTTTCCCTCATTTATCAGGTCGGGTAGTGTAAGTCCCTGGTTTTGGTATTGCTTGGCCACCGATACCACAAAGCGCAGGTTGGCCTTGGTAAGTTTATCGAGTGCTGCCTGGTCGCCTTTTTTGATCAAACCGGCAAGTCTTGCCTCCTCTTCAGGACTTATCAGCTCTACTTTACCTATTTCCTGCAGGTATTTTTCCAGGCTCTGGCTCTCCCGGTTGGTGATAGACTTGGTTATTTTCAACTGACGCATACTCATAGCTGGTCATTTAAGGTTTAAAGGGCTTTGTTTTTGCTAAATGTTTAGATTTTGTTAATGGTTAACGTTAAATGTTGCCGTTTATGATATGGGAGCGTAAAATAATTTTTAAGTATAAACCATTTATCCACAGTTAAAAACGCCGTTTCTGTAAATATTTCAAAATAGCCGGATAAAAATTTTGCCACTATCATTATTTCGTTATTATTGCAGCGGTCAAAGGATTTTTTAAACTAAATGATGAATGAGTAAAAAAGTTTTATATACGCTTGAGTACCCGGTTCGCTGCTCGCCTGCCATTTTATTTGAATTTTTGAGTACGCCGGCCGGATTGCAGGAATGGTTTGCTGAAGAAGTGGATGAGCGTGATGGTGTATTTTCATTTAGCTGGAATGGCACCACCGATAAAGCCCAATTGCTGGAACAGGAAGAGAACAAATTCATCCGCTTTCACTGGGAGCATTCTGCCAAGGGCGAATATTTTGAATTTTCCATCGAAAAATCAGAAGTAACCAACCAAACCATCCTTATTGTAAAGGATTTTGCCGAAAAGAAAGACATCAAAGACCAGAGCCAGCTTTGGGAATACCAGGTGAAAGACCTTTTTCACCGCATCGGCAATTGATCATTTTAAGAAACCTGCAAGAGTTGCATACCCCTGGGGAATTAAGGAAGGCAGGTTGTTCCAATCCTGCAGCTCATATTTCAGTGCGATCTTAAAAAAAGGTTTTTCCATCACATCATCAAAATCAACAACGGTTGCCTGCCTGTAATTATCCTGTTCAAAATGATGATGCCATTGATCTTCATGAATACACAGGAACAGCCCGGCATCGCCATTTTGCCGGATGCTTTCTGCTGCATTTTTTGCGAGTAAAGTTTTGTATTTACCTGCCAGTTGCAGGCTGACGCTTAAAAATTTTCCCCACCAAAACAGGGTACGCAGGGCAAATACATCCTCTTTTGAAAAAACAGCCGGGTAATCGAGCATTACCCAGGGCAGCCCGCAGGTAATTTTCTCCCTTCGATATCCTGGCTTTGGCCGATAGTAATTCGGGAAACGGACATGGCTGCAGCACAGGTTTAAAGCGTTCCGTAATTACAGGAACCTGCCTATTTAAAAAGCTGAACCACTTTATCCGTTATGACCTGTTTCGTTAAAATCCATTCCGGATCGGTCAGTTTGGCCAGTTCCGTTTCAGAAAGCATTATTTTTGCAGCAGCGGGCATATTGAGCATCAAATGTAAGCCCTTGTGCACACATGATTAAAAAATTAGACATTCTTATTCTCCGGTCCTTTCTTGGCCCCTTTATTGTAACTTTTTTTATAGCCCTGTTTGTGCTCATGATGCAGATATTATGGAAGTATATCGACGACCTGGTAGGTAAAGGGCTCGATATTGTAACTATTGGCAAATTTGTTTGGTATGCAAGCGCTTCGCTCATTTCGCTGGCCATGCCCATTGCCATCCTTATTTCCTCTATAATGACCTTTGGCAACCTGGGCGAAAGCTTTGAACTGGTGGCCATCAAATCATCGGGCATTTCCCTGCTGCGCTTTATGCGACCCATCATGTTCCTGGCCGTTATTTTCTCTGTGATCACTTTCTTTTTTGCCAACAATGTGATTCCTTATGCCAACCTGAAATTTGTGACGCTTTACAATGATATTTATCTAAAAAACCGGCATTCGATCTTAAAGAAGGGGTTTTCTTCACCTATATCCCAAACTATGCCATTAAAGTGGGCAAAAAAGACCCTGATGGCAAAACCATCCACAATGTGCTTATCTATGAACAGGGCGGCATGCTGCAGGACTATACCATTACAGCGCAGACATGGCGAAATGAAAATTTCGGACGACGAAAATTTCCTTGAGTTCAATTTAAAAGATGGCTACCGTTACCAGGAACGGGGCAATTTCAACGATACGGCTACAGAATATATCCGGGTGGGTTTTAAGGAATTCAAGAAACTTTTTGACCTGAGTGTGCTTAAAAAAACCACCACAAACGACAGTGTATTCCGCAATAATCAAAAAATGCTGAGCGCCAGGCAGCTCAAAAAAAATATAGACTCCAGCCGCCGTATGGAAGACAGTGCATTGGCAAGAGTGAAAAGAAATTTCATCAGCTATATGCATTATACAAATATTCCCGACAGTGTATGGAAAAAAACGGCAACCAAACAACCTGATTTTACCCTACCCGATTCGCTGGTAAATCTCGTAAACAGCAAGTCGGTGAGTATGGCAGAGCTGATGAAAAGCTCCGTTGGCTTTGGCATCAGCGAGCTTGAATCCACGCAGCGGGATATCCGCTATGCAAAAATTGAACTGCACCGCAAGTTTTCCTTTTCGCTGGCATGCATCATCCTTTTTTTTATTGGCGCGCCGCTGGGTTCCATTATCCGCAAGGGCGGGCTGGGCATGCCGCTGGTGGTGGCCATTATTTTCTTCCTGCTTTTTCACCTACTGAACATGTTTGGCGAAAAATTTGTAAAAGAAAGCCTGTTAAGTCCTGAACTGGGTATGTGGCTTGCTATTGTTGTACTTACGCCCATCGGCGCATTTTTAACTTACAAAGCCATGCACGATTCACAATTGTTCAATAAGGAATATTATTCCCGGTTAATAAAAAAAATAAAGGCCTTTATCAGCCGGAAAGAACCGCAAATTTCAACTACTTAAATTTTTCTTTATGGAAAAGCAGATCATGCGCAGCCGGAGAAAATTCATTGCTGATTCAGCTAAAGGAACGATCGCTGTTTCTGTTGCTGCCACGGGATTGTCATCCTTTCTTGAATCCTGCAGCAGCAGCAAAAAAATGGCGCCTGCCGCTTTCAGTACGCTCTTTGATCAAACAGCCCTGCCTTATGCATACAATGCCCTCGAAAATGTGATTGATGCACAAACAATGGAGATCCATTATACCAAACATGCGGCAGCGTACAGCAAAGCATTAAAGGAGGCTGCACTGGCTGAATCAGTGGCAGGCGGCAGTTCTGTAGAAAGCCTGCTTTCAAAAATTTCGAAATACAGCGCTAAAATGCGCAATAATGCAGGCGGTCATTACAACCACGAAATGTTCTGGAAATGTATGCGGCCAAAAACAACCGACATCAGGCCAGCCGGAAGTTTGCTCACGGCCCTGGAAGCCGAATTTGGTTCTTTTGCAAATTTTAAAAGCCTTTTTACCGATGCAGGTAAAACCCGTTTTGGCAGCGGATGGGCCTGGTTGTATACGGATGCAAATAAAAAACTGAAAATTGGCAGTACGCCCAACCAGGATAACCCTTTAATGGACCTGGCCGATATTCATGGGTTTCCGGTTCTTGGGCTCGATGTATGGGAGCATGCCTATTATCTTAAATATCAAAACAAGCGTGCCGATTATATCGACAACTGGTGGAATGTGGTAAACTGGGATTATGTACAAAGCCGTTTTGAAAAAGCATGATCAATAAAATTTTTACAGGCATTTTGGTGGCCGGCACCATGCTGATGATATACATTATGTCGGTTACGGGTAAACCATTAAAAACCGGTACCACTCCTTCTGGCATTCTCAACCTGGAATTTGCCTCCAGCGCTGCTGCAACCGCCAAAATTGTGAATGCATGGGAAAAAGAAAGTTTGATCAGGAAAGCCGAAATAAATACTTACTGGGATTTTGTTTTCCTGCTCTTTTACAGTGCACTGCTCTTTATTCTTTGCCGCGGAGTTTCCAATAGAATTAGCGGCAAAAATTTTTTAAACAAAACAGGAAAGTTTTTGGCTGCGGGCGCATTGGCTGCCGGCATGCTGGATGTACTGGAAAATGGCGGTATGCTGGTGAGCCTGGCGGGTATCATACAAGATAATATCAGCCTTTTTACTTTTACCGCATCTGTTATAAAATGGTTATTGGTTATCCTCTGTATACTTTATATCATTGGAGGAACGCTGTACATTTTATTCAAAAAGAGGAAGGCTTATAATTGACTCAGCCTTTGCATACTAACATCCAAAAACAGGATGAAACTAAGCAAAGGCTGATAAATTGGCTAGCAATCGTGCTGCGAATTTAGGGGCTATAACGTTTGAAAACCAAATTTTATTTCGTAATTATTTGTAAAAATATTATTGCAATAATTATTTACCTTGCCCGGCATCAACAGGAAATAAATTTCCCGGGCTCTTATTACTTATTCTAATTAAAATCATATATTATGCAGGCATGGAAAGATTACCAGGAAAAAAACAAGGAGCGTTTTCTCAACGAACTCCTCGAACTGCTGCGTATACCCAGTGTAAGCGCCAAAAGCGAACATAAGCCCGATATGCTGCGCTGTGCAGAAGCTATAAAAGAGCGTTTGCTTAAGGCAGGTGCCGATAAAGTGGAAATTTATGCAACAGACGGGCACCCGGTCGTTTATGGAGAAAAAACGATCGATCCATCCAAGCCCACCGTACTTGTTTATGGCCATTATGATGTACAGCCGCCAGAGCCATTGGAATTGTGGAAAAGCGGCCCGTTTGAGCCAACCATTGTAGATGGAAAAATTTATGCCCGCGGCAGTTGCGACGACAAGGGCCAGGTCTACATGCATATAAAAGCACTGGAAACCCTGGTTCAAACAAATACGCTTCAGAACAACCTGAAATTCTGCATAGAAGGCGAAGAAGAGATCGGTTCTCCCAACCTGGGAAAATTTGTTGCCGCCAATAAGGAATTATTAAAAGCCGATTGTGTGCTTATCAGCGACAGCGCCATGATCAGTCTCGATACCCCCAGCATTGATATCGGCGTTCGTGGATTAAGTTATATTGAAGTGGAAGTAACCGGTCCCAACCGCGACCTTCACAGCGGGGTGTATGGCGGCGCTGTTGCCAACCCGGCCACCATACTGGCAAAATTGATCGCATCCCTGCACGACGAAAACAACCATATTTCCATTCCGGGGTTTTACGATGATGTGCTGGTGGCCACCGAAGCGGAAAGGGAACTGATGGCCCGTGCACCTTATAACGAAAAAGAATACATGGAAGAATTGGGCGTAAAAGAACTTTGGGGCGAAAAGGGCTTCAGCACCAATGAAAGAACCGGCATCAGGCCCACTATTGAAGTGAACGGCATGTGGAGCGGTTATACCGGCGAAGGCGCTAAAACTGTTTTGCCATCAAAAGCATTTGCAAAAATTTCGGCGAGGCTGGTTCCCAATCAAACCTCATCAAAGATCACCGATCTCCTGTTAAAGCATTTTGAAAAGATAGCACCGCCTTATGTAAGCGTAAAAGCAACGCTTCACCATGGCGGAGAACCCTATATGACTCCCATTGACAGTAAGGCTTATAAAGCCGCCGCAAAGGCCATGGAAACCACCCTGGGCAAAACACCCGTGCCTGTACGTGGCGGAGGCAGTATTCCCATCTGTGCTTTATTTGAGAAAGAATTGGGGATAAAGATCGTTTTCATGGGTTTTGGGCTCGATAGCGATAATATACACAGCCCCAATGAAAAATTTAATGTAGATCATTTTTATAAGGGTATTGAAACCATCCCTTATTTTCATAAATATTTCACCGAAATGAGTGGTGCATGAGTTTGAAATTTGTATTATAATTACCATTTGAACCACATAGGCACATAGGGCACAAAGAAAGAAACACATAGGGATTTTTATGTGGTTATGTTCATATGTAGTTCAATAATTTCAAACTGACACACTATACATAAATGAGTTAAATACAAAAAGCGTCGAAATTGACGCTTTTTTTGTACCGGAGAGCAGACTTGAACTGCCGTCCGCCAGCTGGCGGATATGAATCCGATGAAAAGAAAAAGCCTTCGATGGAAGGCTTTAAAATTGTACCGGAGAGCAGACTTGAACTGCCGTCCGCCAGCTGGCGGATATGAATCCGATGAAAAGAAAAAGCCTTCGATGGAAGGCTTTAAAATTGTACCGGAGAGCAGACTTGAACTGCCGTCCGCCAGCTGGCGGATATGAATCCGATGAAAAGAAAAAGCCTTCGATGGAAGGCTTTAAAATTGTACCGGAGAGCAGACTTGAACTGCCGTCCGCCAGCTGGCGGATATGAATCCGATGAAAAGAAAAAGCCTTCGATGGAAGGCTTTAAAATTGTACCGGAGAGCAGACTTGAACTGCCGTCCGCCAGCTGGCGGATATGAATCCGATGAAAAGAAAAAGCCTTCGATGGAAGGCTTTAAAATTGTACCGGAGAGCAGACTTGAACTGCCGTCCGCCAGCTGGCGGATATGAATCCGATGAAAAGAAAAAGCCTTCGATGGAAGGCTTTAAAATTGTACCGGAGAGCAGACTTGAACTGCCGTCCGCCAGCTGGCGGATATGAATCCGATGAAAAGAAAAAGCCTTCGATGGAAGGCTTTAAAATTGTACCGGAGAGCAGACTTGAACTGCCGTCCGCCAGCTGGCGGATATGAATCCGATGAAAAGAAAAAGCCTTCGATGGAAGGCTTTAAAATTGTACCGGAGAGCAGACTTGAACTGCCGTCCGCCAGCTGGCGGATATGAATCCGATGAAAAGAAAAAGCCTTCGATGGAAGGCTTTAAAATTGTACCGGAGAGCAGACTTGAACTGCCGTCCGCCAGCTGGCGGATATGAATCCGATGAAAAGAAAAAGCCTTCGATGGAAGGCTTTAAAATTGTACCGGAGAGCAGACTTGAACTGCCGTCCGCCAGCTGGCGGATATGAATCCGATGAAAAGAAAAAGCCTTCGATGGAAGGCTTTAAAATTGTACCGGAGAGCAGACTTGAACTGCCGTCCGCCAGCTGGCGGATATGAATCCGATGAAAAGAAAAAGCCTTCGATGGAAGGCTTTAAAATTGTACCGGAGAGCAGACTTGAACTGCCGTCCGCCAGCTGGCGGATATGAATCCGATGAAAAGAAAAAGCCTTCGATGGAAGGCTTTAAAATTGTACCGGAGAGCAGACTTGAACTGCCGTCCGCCAGCTGGCGGATATGAATCCGATGAAAAGAAAAAGCCTTCGATGGAAGGCTTTAAAATTGTACCGGAGAGCAGACTTGAACTGCCGTCCGCCAGCTGGCGGATATGAATCCGATGAAAAGAAAAAGCCTTCGATGGAAGGCTTTAAAATTGTACCGGAGAGCAGACTTGAACTGCCGTCCGCCAGCTGGCGGATATGAATCCGATGAAAAGAAAAAGCCTTCGATGGAAGGCTTTAAAATTGTACCGGAGAGCAGACTTGAACTGCCGACCTTCGGGTTATGAATCCGATGCTCTAACCAGCTGAGCTACCCCGGCATCACAAATTGGGGGTGCAAAAATAAATCATTTAGCCTATATAGTGGCAAGAAATTTGAGAAACTTTGTATCCGTTTTTATTTCAATCTTGGTTTCCACGCAATTTCTTCCGAGCCGGTTAAATGGCTGATATAGCGGGCCAGCACAAAAAGATAATCGCTCAGCCGGTTGAGGTATTTCAGCACCAGGTGATCCACAAAAACATATTCTTCCTGCATATGCACGCAAATGCGCTCTGCACGCCTGCATACGCATCGGGCCACATGCGCAGTGGAAACGGCCACATGCCCACCGGGTAAAATGAATGATTTCATAGGAGGCAGCTTTTCGTTCATGGCATCCATTTCTTTTTCCAGCAGGGTCACATCTTCTTCATGCAGGTCGGGTATTTTCATCAAGGGTTCTTTATCGGGGTCGCAGGCAAGGGAGGAACCAATAGTAAAAAGCCGGTCCTGGATCTCTTTGAGCATTGTCTTGCTGTGAGCATCAGTCAAATGATCGTTCACAAGACCGATGCAGGAATTAAGTTCATCCACTGTGCCATAACTTTCAATACGAAGATGGCTTTTCGGAACCTTGGTGCCACCAATCAGGCTGGTTTTACCCAGGTCGCCGGTTTTTGTATAAATTTTTGAAGACATGCTGAATTATTTAAACAGTTGGAGCGGCAGCCGCAACCCTGGGATTGCTGTTAATTTTATCCCATTCTATGAGTCCGTCTATTAATCGTACAATGCGGTGCGCATACCCCGAAATATCTTCTTCATGCGTTACCAGTATCACCGTATTCCCATCGGCATGGATCTTGCCAACAATGTCCATGATCTCATAAGAGGTTTTGGAATCGAGGTTCCCGGTAGGTTCATCGGCCAGGATGATAGAAGGATTATTGATCAGCGCCCGTGCAATGGCCACCCGCTGGCATTGGCCGCCGCTGAGTTCATTGGGTTTGTGGTGCATGCGGTCATCAAGCTTTACTTTCTTGAGTACGGCCGCTGCACGTTCGGCACGCTCCACTTTTCCCACCCCGCTGTAGATAAGTGGCAGCGCCACATTTTCTGCAGCGGTAAGCCGGGGCAGCAGGTTGAATTGCTGAAATACAAAGCCGATTTCTTTATTGCGCACAGATGCCAGGTCATCGTCAGACATGCGGCTTACATCCTTACCATTGAGAACATACCTGCCGCCGGTGGGAGAATCAAGACAGCCCAGGATATTCATCAGGGTGCTTTTACCACTACCGCTGGGCCCCATGAGCGCTACGTATTCGTTTTTGAAGATATCCATAGAAATACCTCTGAGCACCTGCAGTTCCTGCTTGCCCAAAAAATAGCTTTTGCGGATATCTTCTAAGTGTAAGATGGGTTGCGCCATGGTGCTTACTTTTTAATGACTTTGGGTACTTTAAAAAAATTATTATCATGAAAAGCAGCATTTTTCAATGCATCCTGGGCCAGAAGCTGGCCTTTTACTTCGTCTTTCCGCTGCACATTCACATTTTCTGTTATATGGAGTAAAGGATCTACCTGATCGGTATTTACTTCCCGAAGCTTGTCTATAAAACTGATCATGCGCTGAAGATCGGCCTTAATAGACTGCATTTCTGATTCGCTGAAAGAAAGGCGGCTGAGATGGGCTAATTTGTTTACCAGTTCATCATTCACTTCCATAGAACAAAAATAACGGTTTGGCGGCAATGTTGGTATTAGTTTCAGGTTGACTGGTTGATAAAGTTGATAAAGCCGGTTTTCTTTTAAAACCTGCAATTTTATCCATCTCTGCCCTGCAACCTAATTTCCCTTTTCTTATCTTCGCCGCCTGATCAAACCGGATTTTATGGGCGATTCTTCTGCAAAGCAAATGGCGGCAAAAAAAATAGTGATGAGTGGCATCAGGCCAACCGGCTTTTTGCACCTGGGAAATTATTTTGGTGCTATCCGGAACTACGTAAAAATGCAACAGGAATATGAATGTTATTTCATGGTGGCCGATCTGCATTCACTCACCACGCACCCCGATACCAAAGAACTAAAACCGAATGTACACCGTGTGCTGGCAGAAAATATCGCTTGCGGCCTTGACCCCGATAAAGCCGCCTTGTATTGCCAAAGCCATATTTACGAAACCTCGGAATTGTACCTGTACCTGAACATGCTTGCGTATACTGGCGAACTTGAAAAAACAACTACCTTCAAAGATAAAGTAAAGCAGCATCCCCAAAATGTAAATGCAGGGTTGCTCACTTATCCTGTACTGATGGCAACGGATATCCTCATTCACCGGGCTAGTTTTGTACCGGTAGGAAAAGACCAGGAGCAGCACCTCGAAATGGCCCGCAATTTTGCCCAGCGTTTCAATCACCGTTATGGAGATCTTTTTCCTGAACCAGTTGCTTTTAATTTTGGAGAAAGCCTGGTAAAAGTTCCCAGCCTGGATGGTACGGGAAAAATGAGCAAGAGTGAAAATCAGATGGCAACCATATTTTTAGCGGATGATAATGAGAGTATTCGTAAAAAAATTATGAAAGCAAAAACAGATAGCGGACCAACAGAGAAAGACTCTATTAAACCTCCCTATATTGAAAATATTTTTCAACTGATGAAGCTGGTAAGCACTACCGAAACTTATCAAAAATTTGATACCGCTTATAAAAATTGTGACATCAGATATGGTGAAATGAAAAAGCAATTAGGAGATGATATGGTGAACTTCATCACACCAATCAGGCAAAAATCAATAGATCTCATGAATGACGAAGAATATCTTAAAAGCGTGATGAAAAAAGGAGCTAAAAAAGCCCGCAAAAGTGCAAAAGCCACACTAAATCAAGTAAGGAAGGCAATGGGACTTAAATACTATTGAATATTTGAGATTTAATATTCAATAATTAATATTTTATCAAAGAGTTTCCTTACTTTGGATGCTTCTTAAAAGGGTTAGTAAATTTTATGGCAAAGGCAAAAAAACCAAAACACATTGCGGTGGCCGGAAATATTGGCGCCGGAAAAACTACGCTCACAGAAATGCTGAGTAAACACTATAAATGGATACCGCAGTTTGAAGATGTGGACCATAACCCCTATCTCAACGATTTTTATGAAGACATGCCCCGCTGGAGCTTCAACCTGCAGATCTATTTTTTAAACAGCAGGCTTAACCAGTTGCTCGAAATACACCGGGGAACAGAAACCGTGATACAGGACCGCACGATCTATGAAGATGCAAATATATTTGCACCCAACCTGCACGACATGAACCTGATGGGCAAGCGTGATTTTGAAAATTATTACAAGTTTTTTGAAACGCTCAAGAGTATGGTACAGCCACCCGATTTGCTGATCTACCTCAAAGCATCGGTTCCCACGCTGGTGGCACAAATACAAAAACGCGGCCGCGAATACGAAGAAAACATAAGGCTTGATTACCTGAAAAAACTGAATGATTACTACAACAACTGGATAGACAATTATAAAGAAGGGAAGCTGCTGATCATAGATGCGGATAAGAATAAGTTCGCCGATAATGAAGAACACCTGGGCGAGATCATTACGCAGATAGATTCACAGTTGTTTGGGCTATTTTAATCACTAAGTATTAAGGCAAAATACAGTTCCAGGTGCCTACTCAATCAGTTGGTTCTTCATGGCATAAAACACCAATCCCACCGAGTTTTTTACACCAAACCTTTCCATCAGCCGGTCTTTAATGGCCTCTACTGTACGGGCGCTGATGTCCATTTTTTGGGCAATTTCCGTAGCGGTAAATTCCATACAAACAAGGGTGAGCACTTCTTTTTCCCTTTCGCTGAGCACCACTTCGGAGCTGAGGGAGGGATTGAATTTTTGCTTGCTGTAATTTTTCTTGATCAGCACTTTATTCACAAAAGGGTTGAGGTAGAAGCCGGTGCGCATTACATCGGTGATGGCACGTTTGATCTCTGCAGGGTCGGTACTTTTAAGCAGGTACCCGGCTGCGCCGCAATCCATGAGGTGGCCTACAAAGCGGTCATCTTCGTACATGGTAAGTATAATGACCCTGATATGCGGATACTGTTTGTTAATGGCCTTAGTGGCGTCTATACCATCTTTAACGGGCATTTTAAGGTCGCAGAGAATTACATCGGGATTTGTTTCCGGGATCTTTTGCAAAAGCTCTTCGCCATTATCGGCTTCCATAACAAACTCAAGGTTTGTATAGGGGCGCAACGAAAGAATGACTCCTTTACGGAATATCTTGTGGTCGTCGGCAATAGCTACTTTTATTACTTCTGGGGTCATACGCTGGAGGTAAAAATAGGAACAGTTTTACAAAAATACAATTTTATGTATAACAACGGCCGGTTATATCACCATAGCAAGCTGTGTTACATGTTCTTTTGGTATTTCAAGCGTTACCTTATAATAAGTGTGGCTTTGGTCAATTTCAAACAAGATGCGCCCGTTGAGTACGTTCATGCGGCTGGCAATATTTTTGAGTCCAAGTCCGGATGCATTGTGGTTGAGTTTGTCGAACTCCGCCTGAACGATACCCTTCCCATCATGGTGCAGGCGTATATATAGGTTTTCTTTTGTGCTGTTTTGAGTAAGGTGGATAAAGGCCGCATTACTGTGCTTGATGATATTGTTCACCAGTTCCTGCATTACCCGGAAGATGAGCAGTTCCTGGTCGGGTTTGAGCCGCTCCCTGTAATCGTGAAACCTTGCGCTGGCGTTTATCTGGCCGCTTCCGCTCAGTTTCTGGAACAGGTCGGTGGTGGCGCTTTCCAAACCAAAGTTTTTAAGGGTGGGCGGCATCAGGCTATGGCTGATATTGCGGATAAGCATAATGGTATCGTCTATAATTCCACGGGCGCTGTAAATATTCTGAAGCTGGGCATGTTTTTCGAGGTTTACCAGGTTTTCGGTGAGGTAAAGCCGGGCGGTGGCGAGCAATGGTCCGGCGTCATCGTGCAGGTCGGCGGCAATGCGCTGGCGTTCCTCTTCCTGGAAGCGGATACTGGCCGTAAGCATGAGCTGCTGTTTGTCGGCCTCCATGCGTTTCATCTGCATATGGTAGCGGATCACCCTGCGCTGGTGCATGATCACAAAGATGATGATTCCCACGGCAAGCGTTATCATACCTATAGAGCCTATCAGCATCAGCCGGGATACATCCTGGCCGCCATTGTTTGCCTGTAAAAAAAACATCCTCATGAAAGGGTTTTAGGGTTTGTGGGTGTGAATTCATCCAGGTTAAGTTCATCGGGTATGCGGAGTTCTTCTACGCTTTCGGTGGGTTCGTTAGCGAATAACGCTAGACAGAGGATTATATTTTTTGTGATGGTAACAAACGAATAAACAAATTCAAATTGCTCATTTATTTCCTGTTTAGAACTCAAGCTCACAGATAGAAAAAAGAAAAAATTACCCGAAAAATAAATAAAAAAACCTACACATATCCAATAACTAATTGTTTGGGATAATGGATAGCTTGTTACAGTCTTAATTTTTTCGTAGAAATATAGAACAATAAAAATTAGTAATAATATGAACTCTACAATTGAGGGTAAATTAGCAAATGTCTCAATACTAGTTTTGAGATATATGAATGAAGAAAATATCAAAAAAATTGGGATAGAAAATTTTATCAACTTCTTTATATTCAAATTATCTATTAAACTAATTAGAAAAGTTGAAAAAATTACATATTCAAATAGGGTATATATTCTTAATAGAAATAAATAAAAATTTCTCTTGTCTAACGCAATTGCTATTATACTTAAATGATAAGAAGAGAAAGACTTAATGAATAAATAAAAAAAAGCCTAAGAGTTTTTGTTTTTAATTTTTTATAAAATATAAAACAAAAAACCAAAGGCAACAATTCTGTTATAGGAGCAATATTTTTTAATAGTTCCAGATAGTTGCAGTTAGATAAGTAACAAATGTAATTAACTCATCCTTAAACGCAAAATTATCAGAAATAATTAATTTACCAACCCCAAGACAATAACCATCTAAACATTATAAATAAATTTTTGTGGTTTACGATTAAATATCTACTTGCAAACATCCCCTATTGCAGTTATCCACACAAGTGGATTACTTTAAATTCGTAAGTTTACGTATGGGTAAAACTCAATGCAGTAAAGGATTTCAGCCATTTTAACTACCAATCAGTTCATTTTAATATTCGCAAATATACGATTAAAAATAGTATATTTACTATTAAATTTACAGTAAGTTTACCTGGTAATATTACCAGGGAAAATTACCTTTAAACTGCCCAAAAAACCGAAAAGGGAAGCCCCGAATAGGAAAATTTTCGAAAAAATTGCTGGAAAAAGACCGGCTGGAAGGAAAAAATCCTGAAAATTATTGCAGTTTTCCGCAATTGCGGCAATATTTAAAGGTACTTGTACGTTAAATTAAAGAAGTATTTTTACCGCTGAACATCGCCAAACGCAATCGAAAAAGGGGGTTCAACAGTAAAATTTCCATTAAAAATGAAGATTTTATTAAAAACTGCGTACTTTCACGCTTAAACTAACCCCTCCAAAAGAACCATGTCTGCTGAAACCGCTATTAGATTTGCCATTGCCGACGACCATAAGATCTTCCGGGATGGCATTAAAATGGCCCTGAGCGATAAACCCAATCTTAAAATGCTCTGGGAGGCCGAAGACGGCAAGGACC
Organism: uncultured Chitinophagaceae bacterium; assembly: GCA_963754695.1. Taxonomy (GTDB): domain Bacteria; phylum Bacteroidota; class Bacteroidia; order Chitinophagales; family Chitinophagaceae; genus Ferruginibacter. Next base: position 287,175 of record CAVWGU010000004.1, on the reverse strand, counting down.
TGATGCATAAGATCGGTATCAAAAAACCCGATGTTCTTTTAATGGATATACGCATGCCCGAAATAGACGGCATCAATGCCATCCAGCTTATCCGCAAAGAATTTGAAGATATCCGCATCATTGTACTTTCTATGTACGACGACCAGCAGATGATCAGTAAAATGATGGAAATGGGCGCCAATGCCTACCTTACCAAGACCACCGACCCCCAGGAGATCTACGAGGCCATTCTCACCTGCATGAACGATGATTTTTATTTTAACGACCTGGTGAACCGGGCAGTAATGGGTAAGTTGATGCAGAAGAAAAACGTACGCCAGCATTACGGGGCCCATACACCGGTACATTTCAATGAAAAGGAAATTAAGATACTTCAACTGCTGGCTGAAGATAAGACCACCGAAGAAATCTCAAAAGTCATCTTCCTCAGCCCCCGCACCATAGAAACCATCCGTCAAAACATGAAGACCAAGGTAAACGCCAAAACCATCAGCGGGCTTATTATGTATGCCATGCGGAATAAGTTGATTGAGTAATGCCCCCTGGCCCCCAAAGGGGGAATGTTAATCGTTAATTGTTGGGAAAGTTTAAACGGATTTCACGAACTTTATTTTCCTGAAAATTCCCATTTTCCCATTTTCCCATTTCCCATTTTCCCATTTTCCCATTTTCCCATTTCCCATTTGCACATTTGCACATTTGCACATTTGCACATTTCCACATTATCGAATTATCGAATTATCAGATTGGCTCATTTGCATATTTGCACAATTCCCCATTTGCACATTTCCACATTATCGAATTATCACATTGGCTCATTTGCATATTTGCACATTTTCCCATTTGCACATTGTATTCACGTAAAATTCACAATCCCGTTTTTAATGGCAAATAACACCAGCCCCACCCTGCTTTTTACCGCCAGTTTTTCAAAAAGGTTATCGCGGTAGCCGTCTACGGCGCGGGGGCTCAGCTTCATTTTTTCGGCAATTTCTTTATACGTGAGGTCGGTACTGGCCATTTTCAGGAAACTAATTTCCAGGTCGCTGAGCATGGCCTGAGCCAGCTGATCGGCATTGTTTTCCCTGCGTTGAAAAAGCGAGGCAAGTTTGCCTGTAGTGCTGTGACTATAATAATAACCATCTTCTGCCACCGCCAGCAGGGCCCGTTTTAATTCCGAAGGATGCACATCTTTTTTTAAAAATCCCCGCACGCCCACCTGCAGCAGGCGGATAAGGGCAATTTCAGAATCGTACATGGTAAGCACCAGTATTTTTATAGCGGGATGGTTTTCTTTGAGCCAGAGGGCTGTTTCATAACCATCCATAACGGGCATGTTGAGGTCGAGCACTATCAGCTGTGGCCGGCTCCCATCCTGTATCATTCTTACCAGTTCTTTGCCATCGGCCGCCCGGCCAATTACGGATATCTCGTCGAACTTATCGATATATTCTGCCAGGGCATCCCTTATCAGCAGGTGATCGTCTACCAATACTACTTTATAGTTTTGTGTCATATTCTTCTGTTGGTATTTTTAAAATAATTTTTGTGCCCAGCCCTGGCTCCGAAATGCAGCTAAAACTCCCATTGAGCATCCTGCAGCGTTTTTCCATATTGTGGAGGCCAATACCTGCAGGCTGATTTCCTGCACTATTAAATCCTTTTCCATCATCGGTCACCACTATATCCAGCATGCCATCGGCACCATAATGCATGTTTATATTGACCACGGAGGCCTGTGCATGTTTTAAAATATTGGTAATGGCCTCCTGTATCACCCTGAAAATCAGGAGCTCCTTATTGGTGGCTAAAAACAGGGTTTGCCCGCTCACTTCCAGCCTGGCTTTAATAGCCCCTGCCCGGTTAAGCATATTCACCTCCTGCTCCAGTGCACCAATAAGGCCATTGGCATTTACGATCTCCGAACTCATACTGCGGGTGATATTGCTGAGACCTTCTATAGAAACCCCAATAATGCCGGTAACCGTTTCAATTTTTTTTTGCAAAGCCTCCGGGTCATTATAGTTTAGTGTTGTAAGATAGAGCTTGGATAAGGATAATTTTTGCCCAATATTATCATGTATTTCTCTAGAAATATTGGCAAATGCCTGTTCCTGGATTTCTAATTGGGCCTGTAATAATGAATTTTCATGAATTGTCTTCATTTCGGCCACATTTCTTAGATACTCGTTTTGTTTTCGAATATGACGATAGGCCAGAATTGCTATCATCAAAAGTAATACTAACGTTATTAATACGGCAGCTATTGCAAGTCCAACAATGGTATTCTCAGAAGAATTAAACATTATTCAAAGTTTAACAGCAAAACTTACTTAAGTAATTTAGAAACTGTACGCACATCGGTTAAATATTTAAAACATCCAACTACTAGAAATGCATAAAACATAGTAATCGGCGATATATTCACAAAGTGAAATAAGTAAACATATGTGACAGGAAGATTATCAGATTTTAAGTTCGCCATTATCGCATACTCAATATATATCGTAAAGGGAATGAGTGTTACAGAAAACAAAAGATATCCTAAAACAATCCATGCCTCTGGTCGAAAGATATTCTTCCTTGAGCCTGGCAGTATTTCTTTACTAAAAAAAAGTATTGAAAGGATAACAATCAAGATATTAGTGAAAAAGTATGAAAATATCATTGTTTGCAGAAAGATATCTATAATTACAGCTATCAATTGTAAGTAAAAAAACATGCGGAATACAGTACTTCTTCCATACCACTTCTCTGCAAAGGAATTTCTCGTAATAAGAAGAAAAAAATAAAGGTGATAAATGGTGGTAAATGGGTTAATAAATAGATAATTAATGTTCTTAATATTAAATGCTTCAGTAATTGTATAGAATTTGTCGATAAAATAAAAAAAGGCAAACGCAATAATATTGTAAATAAATATTTTTCGTATAAGGTTATGGCTCGGTTTTTTTAGCAAGCAATACCAACTTCCCAAGAAGGAAATAATGTGTACCATATAGGCGAAATTAATACTCATATATTATTCTATCACAATAATTCAAAATACTCAAAATAATATTGCTAACAATTTTACATCCTCCTAACCTGATAAAAACTCAAGAGATTCCATTAATTTCAATTGCCACTCATTGAGCTTTCCTATACTCTAGCCAATACCTATAGCAGCCATAACAAAGCAATGTGTAAAATATTACTTGCGGAGTCAGTATAGTTATTTTGAATAGAAATGAGTAAAAACCAACCAATCTTGTTGGCTTTACAATTCCATTCGTAACATATTTAACAACTAAGGAAAGAGGAATTAAGCATATTGAAAAAATAAAATACCCTATGATTATATAAGCTCCAGGCCTTAATTCCACCTTTTCGAAATCATTCTTAAGAATAAATTTAAAATAAACAATAGAAAAAATAATTACAACCACATTTGTATAAATATAGCTGTATACAACAGTTTTAAAATAATAGTCAATTATTACGAAAATCAACAATGAAAATAAAATTAATGCTTTGATTAGTACTTTACCAAACCACTTATGCGAGAAAGTGTCAGAAGTTAATAATAAGAAAAAGTAAAGGTGATAAACTGTTGAGATTGGCGAAGAAACTAATCCTGGGAATTCACTTTTTTCAAAATTAAAAAAAAGTTCCAGATCATTTATAACTTGCTCGAAAAAAAACCAAAAAAAAGCTAAAACCGTATAAATAAGCCCTTTCCGAATGTAGAAATGTACTGGGCACTTATATAAAAAAAAAACAATTGCACAAATTGGAACAATATAGCTAATATAAAATAATATTACTTCCATAATCCTCTTTCGCTTACAAAATACTCAATTAAATATTTATGGTAAAGAGAAAAACCCCCTCCCTTCCCCAGATTTTCCCATTCTCAACCTACTCATTCCACCCAAAAACCGCCCACTATTTGAGTTTAAACACATAATTAAACGAAAACTGGTAAACGGCAAACCGTATTCTATTTCCGGGGCCTTAGTATAGCGGTAATAAATGGCTTTAGATATTGACCAGGCTATTGATCTCGATACCAAAGCAGGTTGAAAATCCATGGTAAACGCCATTGGTTTTATGTAAAGAGAGAAAATTACTCCCTCTGCTACTGAAACAATTAAGGTTTAAAGCCGGGTTGCCTGGTTAACGTGTCAATCATTTGTTTTGTTTCCGGCCCCTCCCAATCATGCCCAATAGATATATCACGAACTACGACATTATTCTTCAAAATAATTGAGCGGGGATATAACTTTGGACGCCTGAATACTATGCTGTCTTTCAAATAATATGATGGTAAGTTCTGTAAAACAGCATCCAGTTTTTTTAACTGAGTGTCCGGCGTATCGAATGAAATGTGGTAAACATGCAGCCAGGGATTATTCCTGCCAAATTTTACAATTTTGGATAATTCACCTAGTGATGCCTTATTCTCAGGTGACCAAAAATTAATGAGCGTAATACCTTTTAAAGGAATTATAGTGTCTGTACCAGTTCTCACATTGGTAACCCTAAGAGTATCTGCCTTCAATACATAACCTTCGTCAAACAGCTCATCGGAGAGCGACTCAAATAGATCTACGATTTTAAAAGACGAATAAAGAACAGACCCCAAGGCAAATAGTATAAAAGCTGAAGCCGCAATAAGTAATACTTTTTTCATATTTCTAAACCAACTGAAAATTTCTATAAAACAAATCCCTGTATTTAAACATTACCGGGCCTGTTATGCACCCGGTAATGTTTTAGTTCTGGCTCAAAAAATAATACAAATCCAAAGCTGGTAGAAAATAAGCTATATGGTTTTGCCAGCAGATTGCTTTATCTTAATATATAAAATAGCTAACAGGCTGCCCAAAAAAGGCAGTATCACTACCAGGAAAACCAAGTTGTTTTTTTCACGCTTAGTGATAAAAACTGACCTCAGCACAAAAAGAACCGTGTACACAATAAATACAAGAAAGATGGTTGCAAATAATATAATAGTAACTAATTCCATTTTAATTTAGTATGCTGCTGCTATATATAAACATGCAGCTGTAGTACTGGTGAAGCAATTTGTACTTGCAAAATCGCAAATAAATGAACTAAAGCCATTTGCCTCTATGGCATTCTTGATACAGCGGTAACATTCAAAGAAACCAACATTTCCATTGTTGTTTGTATCACAAAAATGCCGTCCTGCTTCTGACTTTGGTCCTTTAAGTCCACTGTATTGTTTCTTTTCCGAATCTGACATTTCAAAATATTGCCATTTTACGGCCATTTTCTTTTCAAAATGTACAATTGAATGTTTAAAATTATTATAGTTCAGGTCATAAAATGTTACCATCCCATTTCCTGTTTTTGAATCATAATTTAACCGGTCTTGAAAAGATAAAGCAAAAATAGCATTTTCGGGCAAAAAACCAGTTGCACTCAATTGCGTTACTTCCAGCATGCCTGTAAGTTTCCGTTCCTACTTTATTGGTATCATGAGATACATTCCCTTTGTTCCATCAATGTTAGCTTTTGTTATCTCGGAAGTTTCGAAGTCGCCATAATTACTGATCATTTCTGACGCTTTTATAAACTCATTAGAATTTAAGAGCTGGCTTAAATCAATTGACTGTGAGTAGCCAAAAGTAAAAGAAAAAAAAGCTGCCATGGCCATTATTATCTTTTTCATATTATTTCACCGGAATCGCCGCTCCTTTCAGCGGGGTTTTATTGATTCCTGCAGTTTGTACAGGCGGCCGCCAGGCACTGTACAAAGCTGGGATCAAAATTGGCTGAAACAATATTTTTTCATTCCTGAATTAGCTGCATTTGTTTATTAAATAGCCGGAAACAAAGCTAAATAAGCAGCAGCTTATTGAAAAGGTGATTTAAACACCCGGTCAGCGTTATTTTCTTCCCAAAAAAATCAGGTTAACTGCCCGAACAGAAATTTTACTAGCGCAATTACTAAATAAAAATTACAGAAGCAGCTGCGTCTTAAGGCTCATTTACGGTTAAGCGCATAATTAAACGAAAACTGGTATATCGGCAGGCCGTAGTCAATTTCCGGGGCTTTCAGGTAGCGGTAGTAAATGGCTTTAATATTAACCAGGTCGTTGATCTCAATGCCAAAACCGGTTGAAAACCCATGGTAAATGCCATTGGTTTTGATCAATGGTAGGAAAGATTTTATCTGCCGCGAGTTTGTGTAAGTAACATGCGCCCTGGCTACCAGCCAAAATATTCCCAGGTTTTTTGAATTGTTGCGCTCCCAGGCAGCGGTTTGAAAGTACAAGCCCAGCAGGGCAAAACTATTCACAAAATTTACCGGCCTGCCCGTTTGGGGATCCGAAATATCGCCCGTCTTAATACCCGTAAGCACCCGCTCACCAAACTGGTATAGGAAGCCGGTTCTTGTAACAGCTTCCTTTTTTTTAAAGTAGGCGATCCCCTCCACACTTATATTGATTAACCCGCTTAACGGGTTTATATACTGGTTTACCAACTGGTCATTCGACTTTGAAAATTGCGATCCTGATGCGCCAGCATTTTGAAAATTATTATTACTAACACCGCCATAAAAAGAAAGCGGAACAGCAAATTTACCAGGCTCTCCAATGAAGAGCCTGATAAACCTTGCTGCGGCATTTACCTGGCCATTGTTCATGATATCTATAAAACCGGAAGTGAAGATTTCGGGTTTAGGTACCTTTTGAAATTTCGAACTGTCCGCACTGATTTTTTGTACAGATTGCGAAGTGCAAATTCCTTGCCACCCCAAAAGTACGATTATCAATAGTGTTTGCAATCTCAGACTCAAATTTTAAGAATTGAAATTTTACTTGTCTATTAAAAAAGAAGAAATTGACTCAGCTTCAAACTACTCTGATATTCTTTTAATATTAAGAAATTAAAAAGGCATGAATTAATGAGGAAAAGCTACCCGCCATCCTTAAGTGATACAGGTAGCTTTATCCCGCTTTTCAGAATGAAACTGACAGGTAAAGTTGACAGGAATAGAAGCAAAAAGAACGAAAAGATAAAAAGCCTGAATGTAGTAAAGTCAATTTGCGGCCCTTCCCCCCTCTCTAATAATAAGAATAACTATAATGAAAACTATCAGGAGAATGTAAGTTACCTTTATAAAAACATCCTTGCCTTCAAAAATGGCGTGATGAAATGCCGGAAAAAAAGCAGTAACGCAATAAAGTATTTACTCTTTTGACCATAGTGCATTAATTTTAAAGCCCATCCGTTTATTATAAAATTAGTTTACCAAATCACAACAAAAGTAAAACAAACTGGTGCGCCAACAGCTAAAGAAGTATAGCTCAAATACATGTAATGACATATACGTCTCTGCAATGTCAGAGTCAATATAATTCGCCAATTTACTTAGTTTGATATTACTTTCTGGCTAAATAAGTTCTATAAAGACTAGTCAAAACTACTACGCTAATAATTACTTTAAAAGGGATTTTTCCTGAATCATTGAAAAACCATATCATAACCAGTAATGCAATTCCCACTAATACTTTAAATTCGAATAAGTATTTAAACTTTACGTTGCTAAACATCAGGTTGCTAAACAAAAGTAATAATGCAACAATGGCCAATAGAATCTCTCCCATATAATTTTAAGTTTTAATCTGCGCAAATTGCTGTCGCCAAGGCTGAATTTTGGGAGCAAAAAGAACACCAGCATCCCCATCCGCAAAGTCCTGCGCCCAAACCCACTGTAGTTGCGCTGCAACCTGCCATACATGCTAGCGTCAATACTTGATTCCATCGTGAACCACATGTAGGTGCTCTTCCATCAATTAGATTTCCTCCAGGTAGAACATATTGAAATTTTTCAATTGAGCTAAAATTACTGAAAAAATATTTAATCTGTTCGTCAACATTTTCTTGACAGGTTTTGCACAACGAACCACTTATATTTTTAGGTATTTTAGGAAATTTCGTTAAAAAGTTGGCCTTAGCTTGTGCAAGTTTATTAAAAAATTCTTCGCCAGCTTTTTCATCTCCAAAAACAATATAATAGAATTTGGCATGCTTACCTTGAGATAAGTCAATTGCAAACTTCTCAAGTTCCTGTGACGAGTACCCATTATTAATTGAATTACTAATCGATTGAATGAAACTATTTTGAAGTGTTACAAAATCTTTGCACTCTGAAGATTCTAGAATTAGTTGACTCTCCTCCTCAGTTAACGGAGGTTCATTTTGGGCAAAAGCAGTAATTCCAAAAAATGCGAACGAGAAGCATATAATTATCTTTTTCATATCATTTCACCGGAATCGCCGCTCCTTTCAGCGGGGGTTTATTGATTCCTGCAGTTTGTACAGGCGGCCGCCAGGCACTGTACAAAGCTGGGATCAAAATTGGCTGAAACAATATTTTTTCATTCCTGAACTAGCTGCATTTGTTTATTAAATAGCCGGAAACAAAGCTAAATAAGCAAAATAGCTTTCGTGCGGTGATTTAACTGGCTTCAAAGCGTTATTTTCTTCCCCTTAAAATCGGCTTTTAACGCTGATCAGAAATTTTAATGGCGCAATTTTATCTGAGACAAAATCCACCATGCACCCTTAATTTTAAATCTATGCAACTTAGTTTAGGCGACAAAATCCGCCTGCTCCGCACCATGAAAGGTTATTCTCAAAAAGGCCTCGCCATTTCGGCCGGGCTCCGGCAGGAAAATATAAGCTATGTAGAAAGTAACAAAAACAGAAAACCCCTGTGCAGGCAGGTGCTGGAAAAAATTGCAGCCGCCCTCAATATGAGTGTGGAAGAAATTGAATATTTTGAACCGGCCGGCAGCAGACTGGCAGCCAGCCATGAAGCAGCAAAAATATCAGCGCATGCCGATCCAGGATTTATCATTGCCCTTCAAAAAGAAACTATAAACATGCTTCAATTGCTTAACGAAAATTACCGGCAACAGCTGAATAATATCCGCTGATAATAAGTTTTTAGAGGTTCAATGTAATGATTTCATTTCTCCAAACACCAAATTAATTTTTAGCCCTACCGGCGCATAATATTTTTCTAAAATGAAACAGATATGGCTTTGGGCCAGTACAAGCACCGTAACATCACTACAAATATTTGTTAATCAATATGTTAAAAATCTATTTTTATTATAGATCAGCTTAATAAACTAAGTCCGATTTAAGTACAACATAAGATCAGCAATGATATTACTTAGATTGTTACATTTTCAAAACTCCCCATACTTTCTGTCATCAATATTACGTTATTACACTAAACACTTTCGGATATACTAAGAAAAAACGTAATGTGATGAGAATAAATCTGCTTGCAGTTTGCATACTCCTGTTGTCCTTTGGCTCAAGTGCTCAAATAAGTGGTACCGTTTTCCGGGATTATAATGGGAATTCGGTTAGGGAAAATTCTGCTACCTATAGTGAGCCATTTGTGCAGGGTATTTCTGTAAAAGTTACTTTACCAGGTGCTGTTTCATTTATTACAACCACCAATACCTCGGGAGTATACAATTTTTCAGTGGCCCAGGTTCCTGCAGGTACAAGGGCCAGGATTGAGTTCTATGGCCTTGCAGCAGGGGATTTCAGCAGTTCTTTTGGTTCAGGAAATGGAACCAATGTACAGTTTGCTGCTGCCCCCTCCACTACTGTTAACTATGCCGTTAATGCACCCGACGATTATTGGAATAATACCGCTATGCCTGTGCCACCATTGATGCTGGTGAATAACCGCCGTGGCACTGTAAACAGTCCATACAGAGGTTTATACTCCATTCTTCAAATGGCGAATAACACTACCGGGCCATTAAATCCGGCGAATGATATGCTGGTTACTGCAGACACCTCAAAAAGGCCTGCTATTCATGCGCAAACTGGCTCCCTGTTTGGATTAGCCGTGCAAAGCAAGCAGGAACGATTTTTTGCATCAGCAGTACTAAAGCGGGCAAGTGGTTTTGGTACACAAGGGCCAGGTGGGGTTTATATGATTACCAAATCGGGTGCAGTGTGGAATTTTGCAGGAGGCTTCAGCTTAGAGGGCGTTACCCCATCAAATGGCGGCGTTCCGCTTAATTTTGGATCGGTAACCAGGGTTACTTCACCCGCTACAAATGACAACTATATTTCTGACAATTATATTAACAGTGTACCATCCGGAAGTGATTGCAGGGATATGGATGCGTTTTCGAAAGCAACCACTATTTCTTTTGGCGATATTGAGGCAGACCCTAACAGCGATAAAATTTATATGATCAATCTTTTTCAAAAAAGGCTGATCGTCTTTAATGCATCTGCTGCAACAGCCAGTTTGAATGGCGCTTCCGCTGCTGCCTTGGCTCCCTATACATCTGCATACACAATTCCAGGTTTACCGGGTTGCCCTGCCCCTTCTGGCGCTGGTAACAATATGAGGCCATTTGCCGTTAAGATTTATAAAAGCAAGGGTTACCTGGGTGTAGTAAGCGATGCTATGGCCACCCAAAACCTTTCAGATCTAAAGGGTTATATCCTGCAGTTTGATCCGTCAAATATTGCAGCCGGTTTTACCACTCTTTTAACGATTGATTTTAATAACTATAGAGATATTAGCAACAACAGCAGCTGGCGTCCATGGGTTACAAGCTGGGCCCAATCGGGTGGCACAGCTACAACAGGGCCAACTTTTTATCCGCAACCTATTATTACAAGTATTGAATTTAATGAAAATGGAAGTATGGATATAGGAATCCGGGACAGGTGGGGTGACCAGGGAGCAACCTATGAATACATCCCGGTATCTGGTTCTGCAAACAATGTTGGAACCAGGGCAAGGGGCGACTTATTACATGCCTGTTATACAGGAACCGGGTGGGCTTTAGAAGGAACTGCAGGAAGCTGCGATCAGCCAGCCGGAAATATTAATGCGAACACTACTACAAATAATTTTGGAATCGGAAACAGCTATGGCAATACCGGTAGAGAATGGTATGCCGACAGGCCTGGTGATGGGGACCCTGAAAGTAACCAGGGCGGAATGACAAAATTGATGGGAACAGGCATTATCGTTTCCTCGGTGTATGATCCAATATCGAGCGGTGAAACAGTAGGCTCAAGATATTACAGCACCCATGGAGTGCAATGGAATACGGTTGCCACCGGAGCAAAAGAACATATAGCCAGGATACAAGGGAGAAATTCCAATTCTATGGAAAAGGCAAACGGCCTGGGAGATTTGGAGTTTATAACACTGCCTCAACCCATACAGGTTGGTAACAGGATTTGGCTTGATGCAGATATAGATGGCATCCAGGATCCCGAAGAAGCGGTAGCTGCAGTGCCCGGCGGTACAATAATAAGATTACGCAGCCCCGGTTTGGATGGAATTTTTGGAAATGCCGACGATCAAACCTGGACGACCACTACCGATGCCAACGGTAACTATTTTTTTCGTACGCTTTCTACCAGCGATAATAGAAAGCCGGCAAGCTGGACAGGTGTTGGCAATATTATATTGCCGGGTTATGATTACCGGATAGAAATGGCTATCCCCGGCAGCAGGATTTTAAGCCCTGCCGATGCTGGCGGTATTCCAAACGACCATATTGATAATGATGCAACGGCGAACGGCATAAACGCAATAATTAATTTCAATGCCGGCAACACAAACCACAATTTTGACATTGGATTCTACGATATTACCATATTACCGCTTAGCATCACTGCCTTTACTGCACAATTAAATTTAAATAACACTGTAGATTTGAAATGGGAAACAAATAATGAAATAAATTTAAGCCATTTTGAAATAGAAAGAAGTACCGATGCGGTGAATTTTTCAACAGCCGGTACTATGCAGGCTAAAGGCAATACGGCAGATATTACGGGGTATTTTATGAAGGACAATATATCTGCCAACCCATCGCCGGTATTTTATTATAGGCTTCATTCAGTGGCTATTGATGGAAGGAAAGAAATGTCCGCTACCGCTATTATCCGGATGAATAAGGAGGCAGAAAACAGCATTTCAATAGCAGCTTATCCAAATCCTGCATACAATAACCTTTCCTTGATGTTATCGTCAAAGACACATTCCACTTGCACTATTCATTTTACCAATAAATCAGGTCAAAAAATACTAAGCATTCCACAAAAAATACAAATAGGTACAAACCAGTTAACTATTGATGTATCTCCGTATGCGCCGGGAATTTATTTCCTTGTAATTGAAGGGCCGGAAATCAGGTTTATTCAAAAAATAGTTAAGTACAGGTTTTAATTTTGCAGTCACCCTCTATATAAGCGTGGAAGAAATTGAAAACTTTGAACCAGCCAGCAACAGCCCGAGGGGTCTCATTAATTATCCGCAGTTAATTGAGCGTTCGCCCTTCCCCAAAAACACAATTTACCTTTAACCCAACCGGCGCATAATATTTTTCAAGAATGAAGCGGATATGGTTTTGGGCCAGCGTCTTGTTATTGGCATGATTCTCCAGTTCTGCCAGCGCCGCATTGTAAAGCGTTTTTTCCACTTTCACAAAATCATCAAGCGTAGTTGTATTGAGCAGGCCGGTTTTACTAATGGCTTCCATATTATTGAGCCGCAATTGCAGGCTCAGCAATTTTACCTGGGGTAAATAAACAGTAACGGTACCGGCCTTCGTGTCTATCCTCACATCCTGATGGCTCATATCCACCCCATACTTTGCCTCATAGGGAACAGCTATATTGATCGTTTTTTCTGTAAAGAAATTTTTAAGTTCATTGTAGATACCGCCGTCCTCTTCTTTATTGCTCGTTTTTACAGCAGTAGTACCCGTAACGCTTAAGGACCCCAGTTCGGCTATCTCCTTTATAATGGCCATATTATTTACCATATTTGTACGGGTAATATTGCTCCCATTCTTTTTTCCAAGAAAATAAAAGGCCAGGGCCAGCAGGCACAGTACAAAAATGATAAGTTTGTTATTTATACGCATCTTTTTTTTATAGGTTTTAACCTGGAAACGGGGCTGCTATTTTTTTTTATTTTTAGCTACCAACCCGTAGCTGTCATCGATCAGCTTTTGTAATAATGCTTTTTTGATCCGTCCATCCACAACAACGGTATTCCAGTGCTTCTTATTCATGTGATAACCCGGCAAAATATTTTCGGGATATTCCTCCCTTAACTGAAGCGCTTCCCCGGGGTCACCCTTTGCATTAAATTTCAGGGGAGATTCATCGAGTGCCAGCAGTAAAAATATTTTCCCGTTCACTTTAAATACGAGGGTATCTTCGCCAAAAGGGAAACCCTCCTCCACTCCTGCCTTTGCCAGTGCATATTCCCTTATTGCTTCTGTATCCATTTTACAAACAGATTATATAACAAATATAGCAACAAAAAAACCTCCCCACTACAGGGAGGTTTTTGAAAATATGCAGATCTTTCCCAAACTTAACGCAGGATGGTAAGATCACTTTTTACCGTAAATATCCTTCCGTTCACAAGCGAGAATTTAACCACGGCATAATAAGTTCCGTCGGGAACCGGTTTACCCTGGTAAGAGCCATTCCAGTTGTTACGGTAAGTTCTGTTCTCGTATACTTTATTGCCATACCTGTTAAAAACAAGTACTTCCACATTGATGAGGCATTCGATGTTGTCGTAAACGGTCCAGAGATCGTTCACCCCATCGCCGTTGGGTGTAAATGTATTGGCTACTTTAGCACAATAAGGTATGATGGTGACCACTACATTATCGGAAGTTTTACAACCATCCCTGTTAGTGGCCGTAAGTGTATAGGTAACAGTGCCGATCGTTTCTGCCGTTAATACCGGGTTAAGTATCGTGGTGGAATTTAATCCTGTTGGCGGGGTCCATTGGTAACTCACTGCATTGTTTGCCGTGGCCTGCATTACAATTTGTTCGCCATTCACCAGTTCAAGTGTGGCCGGTATGATATTAACCTGCACCCCATCAAAAACAGTTATGGTTACCGTATCCTTTTTTGTACACTGACCCAGAGTGGCAGTAAGTTCATAAGGATACACACCACTTACGCCGGGCGTATAAACAGGGTTCGCAGAACTGGCATCATCTAATCCAGCAGCCGGGCTCCAGCTATAGGATGTGGCATTGCTACTTGTCGATAATACAATAGAGGCCCCCCCTGCACATATGGCAGTATCGGTACGGGCCGTTACAGAAAGGTTATTTGTAAAGTCAATTGTCACCGGTATATCTACAGTACAGCCCAAGGAGTCTTTTACCGAAACGGTATATGAACCTGCGGGTGCATTAAAAACATTGGAAGCCTGGTAAACAGTTGGGCTGGTGCTGATAGCATAGGTAAAGGGTGAAATACCAGATTGTGTGGTAATGGTTATTTCTCCATCGGTGGTACAATTGGCATTTACCGAAGCGGTTACAGCCCTTACTGTATCAATAAGCAGGTTGACCAATGCGGTATCATTACATCCGTTGCTATTGGTAGCAATAAGCTGGTAAATACCGGAAATTCCAACCGCTGAGGGGTTAGCCACAACGGCTCCGTTAAAGGTATTGGTCCATGCCGTTGTGAGGCTAGTGCTGTTATATAATGTTGTAAGATCGGCTGTGGCGCCGCTGCAGATCATAATGGTTGAATCTGCACCGAGCGATGGTGCCGGTAATACAGTAACTATAGTAGTATCGTAGCAGGTGGTGCCATTGGGAGCCTGAACGGTTACATAGTACACATACTGTCCGGGGAAAGGTGGCGGCATTACCATGGTAGGATTCTGCTGCGTGGATGTAAAGCAGTTTGGCCCTGTCCACGAATAGCTTCCTCCAGTTACATCTGTTGCAAATAGATTAACGGGTACACCCGGACAAACCGGGCCAGAATTAGTAGCATTTACAGAACATACAATATTACAGTTACTAGAACCGGTGCCACCTGTTTGCTGATAGGTTATAGTACCAGCCTGGCCATTGAAGTTTGTAACCAGGAAAAGATAATATTGCCCCGCAATGGCATTGGGAATATCTGCAAATTCTACCGCAGCGGTCGAATAGCTGCAATCCACGATATTGGATGCCGATATGCCAGTACAGGTAGCATTCAGTGAACTAAAAGGCCCCCATACAATAAAGTCAACATCAATACCCACACCAGCAGTTGTTTGCTGAGAAATTCTTATGGTTATACTGCCGCTGTTTTGTATTTGCAGGTAATAATATGTTGGATTAGGAGTTGTAACTAAACATCCAAAAACGCCTCCTCCACCTGTACTGGGTATACCGGTTATATTGGGTACCGTGAATGGTGTAGTACTTGTACAGAACGATTGGGCAGTTTGGCAAGATGCTGCAGGTGGTGTTGGTGGCGGAACCGATATGCAAAGCCCGAATGTTCCGTTGTTATCATTTCCGTATTCCCACATCCTTACCCAGATGGTTTCGCCGGGCACCAGGTCATTTCTTTGAATCCTTGGCATAGCACCATTCTGACTATCATCGTCATCGCATTCGATGAGGGTAAGACCGCTGCAGGTTCCCCTGTAAATAGCCATTCCTCCATCGGTAATGGTGCCGGTGCGTGTATCAAAAATCAGTTTTCCTTCGCAGGGCACCGTTGTTTTAAACCACACATCGCCTCCCTGGTAATTTGCACAACCAGGGGCCGGAACACCCGAACTGGCGCATGCTCCAAGATTTGAAAAAGTTTGATAGGTACAGGAATAACCGTAAGGAACGGTTAAGGCATTACAAGGATCGTCATTAGCAGGAGCTGCCCCGGTGGTTCCCACGCATACATTAAAGTTTGCCCCTAGTCCCAGGGTGGCAGTAAAGGTCCATACACGCAGGTAATAGGTTTGGCCCGGATTGAGTCCGCATAAGTCCATTGTATTAGGATCTGAGCAGGCTACCTGTGTTAAAGATCCGCAAGTGCCGCTATAGAGGGCCATGGCCATATCGGTAGCTCCACCTGTTACATTCAATAAACTTACCCGGTGAGTAGGGTTGGTGGCGGTAAAAGAGAACCAAACATCATCATTAATTCCTCCTGCACCGCAGGTGGGAGCTGGTTCTGTTGATTGTGTGGCTCCAATGGTTGTTCCGGCTGTTACGGTAGTACAGGTAAGTGCAGGATTTACGGTTAATGAAACCGCTGCCGCACAATCGTTATTAGCCGTTGGTGGTGGAGGCGTGGTTACGCAAATGCCAAACGTGCCATTATTATTTCCCCCGTATTCCCAAAACCTGATCCAAACCGTATTACCCGGAGTTAACCCGGTTCTGTAGATATAAGACATATTGCCATTCTGGCTGTCGTCATCATCACATTCAATTACGGTTAATGCACTACAGGTACCACTGTAAATGGCCATGCCTCCATCAGTAATCACACCCTGCTGAGAATCGAATATCAATGTTCCCCCTGCAGGCACGGTAACGCTGAACCAAACATCGCCGCCCACATAGTTTGCACAGCCCGGAGCAGGCACACCTGTACTTGCCGTGGCTGCCGCATTTGTGTATTGTGTAAATGTACAGCTGGCATTTACTGTTAATGGTATGGCATTACATGGCTCATCATTTGCAGGCTGTGCAAATGAATATTGAGCCGCTAAAACCAAACAAACCCAAAGGAATGCAGGTTTTACCGCCTTTATCAGAACGGCTTTAAAATCTTCTTTTGTATAATTAAAAAACATAAACTGGTTTTTAAATGGTAAATTAATCAGGGCACTCATTCTATCAGAATTGTGGTGAATTTGATTTCAGGTCGAAACGAAGCCCGATTTCATGTGCACCGGATCCCGCACTAAATATATTAATCGGTGTTTGATAAAGGTCGTAACTATAGGTAAAACCAACCTTTTCCAGAATTTTAACCCCGGCCTGAAGGCTCCAGAACTGCTTTACCCTCCAGGAAAGGCCCCACCATAGTTTATCTTTGTAATTCATCAGGTTGCCAAACTCATATTCCGATGGTGCATTTTCTACAACACGAACAAGGGCATTTGGCAGAAAGTAGATGTTTTCGCCGGTTTGAATTTTATAATTTGCTGTAAAACTATAATGCCTGTACAGTTTACCCCGCTGGTTGGTATTGGTAGGATCCCCAAACTCCAGCTTAGACTGTATAAGCTGGCTTACTGCCGCACCCACACTCAGTTTACTATTGGTAAAATAAACACCGCCTCCGGCATCAAAGGCAAACTTATTGGCAGCGCCTGCTAAAACCCCGTCCACATCGGTAACAATATTCATTTTACTTTTATCAATTCCATACTGCAGTCCCCGGACCTCAATACCAAGACCGAGCTTATTTTTACCGCTTTGCGAAATAATATGCTTTGAAAAAGATAATTGCAAACCCGTACGACTGGTAGGACCGGTTTGATCCCGATAGGCATACGCACCTATACCGGATTTCATTTTTTCCAAATTCAAATCGGTATAAACCATGTAAGTACGTGGATTTCCTGGAAAGGAAGTCCATTGATCGCGGTAAGAAAGACCAACCATGTTTTTATTCGCAATTCCGGCAGCCCCGGCGTTAAACATGGAATTGTGCTGTAAATACTGGCTGGTAAAATGTAATTGCTGGCTGTAACCCCAAAATGACAAAAACAGCAGTAAGTTAATTAAGGTAAATTTTCGCATAGCTTTTAATAATTGGCTTTAAAAATATAACAAAATGTTAAAAGCCCCCTTTTTGAGGATAAGTTTTTTGAAAATTTACAATAATTCGGTGATCTCTACGTTGGCGGTATTTTTTATGCGAAAATTGAAATCATCCAACCGGTTTATGGGGATTCCGGCGGTAATATCACAAAAAAGCTGCGATTCCTGCTTTATAATCACAGCATTACAAGCTTTTATAATATTCATTATTTCATTCATGCGAGTATAATCAAACTGTATAGAATATTTTTTTAATACAGATTTTTGAATGATGGGTACAACTTGTAGCACCATTGATGCCGCTGATTTATAAGCATTTATCAAACCAGTAACTCCCAGCAGCGTTCCACCAAAATACCTTACCACAATGATACAGGTATCGGTAACGGCTTTACTGTCGAGTTGACCCAAAATGGGTTTCCCGGCTGTTCCTGCTGGCTCCCCATCATCGCTGCTCCTGAAACTATTGCCATCAGTGCCGAACCTGTATGCAAAACAGTGATGCACTGCTTTTGGGTGTTCTTTTTTAAGCTCCTGCCACCTCTTTTTAAAAACTTCGGCAGTGGCGCATGGAAATGCATAGGCCAGAAACTTGCTACCCCTGTCTTTATACTCGGCCGTACCTTCCTGCTCAATCGTATAATATGAATCCATCAGGTGATTTTTGCTAACCTGCTAATGTTAGCCAGTTTATCGGTTAAAAGACTGGTTTCGGAACAAATAAAATGCTGGCCAAATTCGGGCGCTTTTATTCCGTTGCCAATCATTAAGTGTTCATTAGTAATAACCCTCGCTTCATCCCATACATCCTGGTCAATAAAAGATTGAAGTGTTTGTGTTCCACCCTCTACTAATAATGAATTAAGGCCTCGCTGGTATAAAAGCCTGCATAGGGCAGCAGGTATATTTTCCCGCTCATTCACCTGGTAAAAAAGCAAATTACCTGTTTCGGCATTTTTTAAGCAGTTAATAATGATCGTTGCTGTGCTGTTGTCAAATACATTTAAATGTGCCGGTAAGTTTAGAAACCTGTCAATGACAATGCGCACGGGGTTTTTTCCCTTCCAAAACCTTGTTGTTAAGGAGGGGTTATCGTGCAGCGCTGTATTGGCGCCCACCAGTATGGCCGCTTCTTCTGCCCTCCACTTATGCACAAGCCTGTCTGTAATTTCGTTACTCATCTTTACCGGTTGGGAGTTGGCGGCAGCTATGTATCCATCGCCGCTCTGTGCCCATTTTAGAATAATATAGGGTCTTTGTTCTTTATAAAATGTAAAGAACCGTTTATTTAGCAGGCTGGCTTCCTTTTCCAGCACCTGTTCCGTTACTTCAATTCCCGCTGCTTTCAACTGTTGTATACCGCCTCCGTTAACTTTTGCAAAACTGTCCCTGCAAGCAATCACCAGCTTTGGAATCTTATGTTCAATGATCAAATTGCTGCAGGGGGGCGTTTTCCCATAATGGCTACAGGGCTCCAGTGAAACATACAAAGTGCTTTGGTTAATGAGGCACCTGTGCTCCTGCTTAACCGATTCCAGGCAATTTACCTCTGCATGCGGGCCTCCAAATTGACGATGATATCCCTGGCCAATAATCTGCCCATTATACACCAACAAAGCGCCTACCATTGGATTTGGCGCTACATGGCCAGCTCCCAAAGCGGCCAATTGCAGGCAGCGTTTCATATAAACCTCATGATTTGCCAGCAGCCCTCCCTTTTTGCATTGTAGATTGTCCATAAACTAAATAGTTATCCGCCCTTTTTCCACAGCGCAAAGCTAAGCAGGTTTGTTCTATGAATTGTAGCTGTATTGCTGTAAATTTGCGGCGCCGATTATTTGCTAGCTGCAACCGGGTTAATTATCCTGCATGATCAAATGCTGAATAAGTCATTCGACTATATAGTGGGTACTGCAGCACAGAAACAGGCAGAACCGGAATACCGGCAACATAAAAAAAGAAAAAAATGACCAACCTTTTTGAGCAACAGCAAAATGAATTTGTAAACAGGCATATTGGCCCAAGTGAAACCGAAACCAAACAAATGCTGTCTGTAATTGGCGAAGCAAACACAGATGACCTCATAAAAAAGACAATACCGCAAAATATAAGGTTCGAAAAACCATTAAATGTTTCAGGTCCTGTTAGTGAATATGAATATTTAACGGGCCTGAAAAAAATTGCAGGCGAAAATAAAATTTTCAAGACCTATATTGGGCGTGGTTATTATAACACGATCGTTCCGAGCGTAATTCTCCGCAATGTTTTTGAAAACCCGGGATGGTATACCCAATACACCCCTTACCAGGCAGAAATTGCGCAGGGCCGCCTGGAAAGCCTGCTTAATTTTCAAACCATGGTTAGCGACCTAACTGGCCTGCCTATTGCAAATGCCAGCCTGCTCGATGAAGGCACAGCCGCTGCCGAAGCCATGTTCATGATGTTCAGCCATAAAAACAAGGATACTGACCATGTTACAGCTGCAAAGTTCTTTGTGGATGAGCATTTATTTGAACAGACCAAAGATGTTTTGAAAACCCGTGCCAACCCCTTTCATATTGAACTGGTGCTGGGAGATTATAAAATCGCCTTGCTGGATGAAAATTATTTTGGTGCCATTGTACAATATCCAAACAGCCATGGTTCTATTGAAGATTACAGGAAATTCATTGAACGGGCACATTCCGTGAACGCACTGGTGGTAATGGCAACCGATCTGCTGGCACTTTGCCTGCTTACCAGCCCCGGCGAACTGGGCGCAGATATAGCCGTGGGCAATGCACAGCGCTTTGGTGTACCGCTCGGATTTGGCGGTCCGCATGCCGCTTTTTTTGCCACTAAAGATGATTTTAAAAGAAATATTCCCGGCCGTATTATTGGCGTTAGTGTGGATGCACAGGGAGGCCGTTGTCTCCGGATGGCGCTGCAAACAAGGGAACAGCATATTCGCAGGGAAAAAGCCACGAGTAATATTTGTACCGCCCAGGCATTACTTGCAAACATGAGCGCCATGTATGCCGTTTATCATGGCCCCGAAGGACTAAAGAAAATCGCTAAGCGTACCAGTCTTCTTGCCCAAACCTTAAGTAATGAGCTGAATGAACTGGGCTTTAAAAATGAAAATCAATTTTATTTTGATACCGTCTGCATAAAAATGAATGATGCCGGCGCATTGAAGGCTGCGGCTGAAAAAAATGAAATGAATTTTCACTATGCCGCGGGTTATGTAACTATTTCACTGGATGAAACCAGCACACAAAGAGATGTGATTGACATATTATACGTTTTTGCATCGCTGAAAGGTATGGACAGCGCTGCCGCAGATTTTGATGCAGAAACCCTGCTGGAAAATATACCCTCATCGCTCACCAGAACCTCGCCCTACTTAACCCACCCGGTGTTTAACAACTACCGCAGCGAAAGCCAGATGATGCGTTATTTAAAAACGCTGGAAAACAAAGACCTTAGCCTCAATACCAGCATGATCTCCCTTGGCAGCTGTACCATGAAGCTGAACGCTGCTACCGAACTGATACCGGTAAGCTGGCCCGAGTTCAGCAGTATTCACCCTTTTGCGCCAGCCGATCAATGGAAGGGTTATAAAAAAATAATTAACGAGCTGGAAAACTGGCTGAGCAATATAACAGGATTTGCGGCCACATCGCTTCAACCAAACAGTGGTGCACAGGGCGAATACGCAGGGTTGCTCTGCATTCGTGCCTATCACGAGTACAGAAAAGAAACAGGGCGCAATGTAATATTGATCCCCATCAGTGCACACGGCACCAATCCTGCAAGCGCTGTAATGGCCGGATTTAAAGTGGTGGTTACAAAATGCGATGAAGCCGGAAATATTGATGTGGCCGATCTGAAAGCCAATGCAGAAATATATAAAGACAAACTGGCGGGCCTGATGGTAACATATCCCAGCACGCATGGCGTTTTTGAAGAAAGCATCAGGGAAATTTGTGAAGTCATTCATATAAATGGCGGCCTGGTTTATATGGACGGCGCCAATATGAATGCACAGGTTGGCCTTACATCGCCCGGTTATATAGGGGCAGATGTTTGCCATCTTAATTTACACAAAACATTTTCCATACCGCATGGTGGCGGCGGCCCGGGCATGGGCCCTATTTGTGTGAATGAAAAGCTGAAACCTTTTTTACCGGGGCATTTTACAGACAACAGACCACTGACCATGGACGATGAAGCGCAAACGGCAACAAGTTCTAAAAGTGGTCAGTGGTCAGTGGTCGGTGGTCTTAACGCAGTGAGTGCCGCCCCTTATGGCAGTGCCAGCATATTGCTCATCAGCTATGCGTATATAAAAATGCTGGGGGCAGATGGGTTGCGCAAAAGCACGGAATACGCCATCCTCAATGCCAATTATATGAAGGCAAGACTTCAAAACGATTATAAGATCCTATACAGTGGAAAGAATGGCACCTGTGCACACGAGTTCATTGTAGACCTGCGGCCATTTAAACAAAGCGCAGGTATAGAAGCCGAAGATTTAGCCAAGCGATTGATGGATTATAATTTTCATGCACCCACTATGAGCTTTCCTGTGGCCGGCACCATTATGATCGAGCCTACCGAAAGCGAAGACAAATCAGAACTTGACCGCTTTTGTGATGCAATGCTCAACATCCGCAAAGAAATTAAAGCCATTGAAGAGGGCAGGGCAGACAAAACAGACAATGTGCTGAAAAATGCCCCGCACACCCAGCAGGTTATTTGCGCCAATGAGTGGAGGCATGCTTACAGCAGGCAACAGGCAGCTTTCCCGCTGGAATATGTGAAAGCCTCCAAATTCTGGCCGAGTGTAAGCCGTGTAAACAATACCCATGGCGACCGAAACCTGGTTTGTACCTGTGAACCTGTGAGTGCGTATGCAGAAAACGCCTAAATTTTCTATTTAAATAAGTTTTTTTACTGCCCCCGCTCATCCCGGGGGCTTTTTTTTGCAGTTCCTGTTTATGTAATTCAGCAATTTTCCGCATCGAGCCAATATAAGCCGGGGCCTTTGCAATCTTCCGTCGTTTCCCTGCAACTGTCCCGGTCATTTACCATGCAATAAAAAAAAATTATGAGAAAGTATGTATTGGCCCTTGGTTTAATGACCCTGAACTTTATGATTGCAGCTGCCAATCCGCCAGAGGAAAAAATAACCACAGCTTCCGTTTTAAAATCTGTAACCGTGTACCGTTCCGGGGCAGAAATGCTGCATACGGCCGCCGCATCGTTAAAGGCAGGCAGCAATGAACTCAGTATTGAAGGGCTGAGCAGCTATATTGATATCAACAGCATCCGGGTAAACTGCCCTGCAGCAGTAACCATATTGGGGCTGGAGTTCAGCAATAATTTCATGGGGGAAGAGCACATCAGCCCTACTGTAAAAAAGCTGAAAGATTCCGCCGAAAATGTAAGCAACGATATTGCCAGGGTAGATGTGCTTATCAAGACTTCAGATGAGCTTTTAGAAGTGCTCCGCAATAATAAGGAGGTGAAGGGAAGCAATGCCGGGCTGAGCGTGGCAGAGCTTACCAAACTAATGAATTACTACGAGGCAAAATCCATTGAGGTGCAAAACAAACTACTGCAGTTCAATGAACGCAAAAACAGGCTGCAGCTGCTCCTGCTGAAAATAAACAACCAGGTAAATGAAGAGCAAAAGAAAAACACCAGATCGGGCGGCCGGCTTGTATTACAAGTCTCGGCAGCATTTGCGGGAAATTATGATTTTACCCTTACTTATATCACTCAAAATGCATTTTGGACAGCTTATTATGATATTAAAGCCGACAATATCAAAAGCCCGCTTACTTTTATCTATAAAGCAAAAATTATACAAACCACGGGTATCGACTGGAAAAAAGTTAAACTTTCTTTGTCTACTGCTACTCCCTCACAGTATGGCAATGCACCTGTATTAAAAACATGGTTCCTGGGGTATATTGACCCGGTGAATTCCATGAACTTAAGACTCAGGGGATCGAACAGTATAGAGTACGATTTGCAGGGAAAACTTGCAGGAGCACAGTTACAGGAAGTTGTGGTTACAGCATACGGAACCAGGCAAGATGATGAAGTTAAAGAATATAGAGATCCCCTTTATGTTGTTAATGGTGTAATAATGAGTAAATCTGAATACGCTAAAATAAATAAGCAGGTAATAAAAAGCAAAGAAATACTTAAAGATGCAGCTGCTGCTGCACTTTACGGTTCACAAGCTGCCAACGGCGCTGTAATTGTAACCTTAAAAGACGGGCTTGAAGATTATATTACCGTTTCTGAAAGCCAGCTGGATGTGACCTATGATATAGACATCCCTTATGATGTTCCTACAAATGGAAAACCGCAGATCGCAACCCTGCAGGAAACAACCGTACCGGCCAGTTACAAATATTACGCAGTACCCAAGCTTTCGAAAGATGCATTTTTGCTGGCCGAAGTGGCCAACTGGCAAAAACTGAACCTGCTACCGGGAGATGCTAATATTATTTTTGAAGGCACTTATATCGGTAAATCGTTCATTGATCCGGCCAGTACAAGCGATACGCTCAATCTTACATTGGGAACCGATAAACGGGTAGTGATCAAAAAAGAAAAGCTGACCGATTTCAGCAGCATAAAATTCTTAGGAAGCAATAAACTGCAAACCCTCAGCTATGATATAACCGTTAAAAACAATAAAAAGGAACCTATCAGCATTTTACTCAAAGAGCAGTACCCCATTAGTACCAACAAAGAAATAGAAGTGGAACTCCTGGAAAGCAGCGGCGGAAGCATTGATGAGGAAATTGGGGTGATTAGCTGGAAACTTGATATTGAACCCGGGCAGCATAAAAAAATCAGGTTCAGCTACAGCGCTAAATATCCAAAAGGAAAAAAAATTAACCTGAACTAGCTATGATGGCAGGTTACCAATCGGGCTTTCCGGTATTATCAAGAGATGAAACTAAAAAAGGTTTTGCTCACGATAATACCGGCAGCCTGTATGCTTTTACAAACCGGTTACCGGCAAAACGAGTTTGCCGGTAAAGCGCCTGAAAAAGCTTTTCAAATATTCATTCAGCCTTTTAGTGATATTGACCCCGCTTACACTGAATTTGTGTACCAGGAAATACAGAAATATTATCCCCATATTTCCCTCGCAAAAACAATTGAACTACCTGCTGCTGCTTACTATGCTCCCCGCAACCGCTACAGGGCCGATTCTATCATAAGGTTGCTTGCCCGGAAAGCCAATGCCGGAGATGTCATCCTCGGGCTTACTGAAAAAGACATCAGCAGCAGTAAAAATCAGTCGAAAGACTGGGGTGTTATGGGCCTGGGTTATTGCCCCGGAAATGCCTGTGTGGCATCTTCCTTCCGTTTGTTGAAAAAAAGTAAAAAGGTTCAGTTTTTTAAAGTGGCCATTCATGAACTGGGACATACACAGGGTCTTCCTCATTGCGCCGAAAAATCATGTTTCATGCGGGATGCCCTGGGAGGCAATCCCACCGATGAAGAAAAAGCCTTTTGTGCCAACTGTAAAAAAAACTTAAAAGGCAGGGGCTGGATTTTTAATGATTAAAATAAAAAACCCCTTCATTTTTGAAGAGGTTCCTTTTGTGTGCGGCAAAGGAGATTCGAACTCCCACACCCTTTCGGGCGCTACCACCTCAAAGTAGTGCGTCTACCAATTTCGCCATCGCCGCAACTAATAAGGGACTGTAAAAGTAAATTATTTGGAGGTATTTTAAAAAGAATTTTAATCATTCTGGCTATGGCAGAACGTGAATCCAATAGCTATCCCTGTAGCCATCGGTTCAAAAAAAAATCCCTCGGGAAGGAGGGAGCCTGAATTATTTATGCCCTTTGTTTGGCGGGCGTTTTTTTCTTTGCTTTTTTAAGTGCAGCCTCAATAGCCTTACTCAGTTCCTCGTAAGTGGGTTTATTTACACGCTCCCCATTTACAAAAAATGTAGGCACATCCTTTACTCCACGGTCAATCCCTTCTTTAAGATCGCCCTGTACCTGCCAACCATAGGTGGCATTAACGAGGTCATCTAAAAAACGCTTATTACTTACACCTGCTTCTCTTGAATGCAGTTTTAAACTGGTGGTACCGAGGTTGCGCCGGTTGGCAAATAAAATATTGTGCATTTCCCAAAACTTACCTTCCTGGGCTGTGGCCACAGCGGCTTCGCCTGCCTTTAATGCACGCTGATGAACCTTGGTTAATGGAAAATGCCGGAAATTAAACCTGATCCTTCCATCATATTCATTCAGTAATTTCTTTACAATTTCATTTGCCTTTGCGCAGGCTTCACTTTCATATTCTCCAAATTCTTCAAGTGTTACAGCCGCTTTGGGATTACCTACAAATACATCTTTGGGTTCTATTATTTCAACCACCTCTTTCTTAAATGCCATAAAAATTCTCCTTTTACTATTTATCTTTTTATAAATACAGGTAAACTAACCTATTTTGCTATGAATCAATCAGTTACTAGTGCTAATCCGGATGAAGATAATGATTTTTAGCACTAATCAAAAACCTTTTGCAAAAAATTCCGCTATTCGCCTCCAAACAGTAATGAAAATCAATCAATTACGAAAAGTTAACATTTTTTACCCCATTTTAACTTTTGCCTTGGGGGCTTCATTGCGAAACACCACATCACCGTCAAAAACATCCACCAAAACCGGCTTGGTTTTATCAATATCGGCTGCCAGTATGCGTTTACTAAGCTGGTTCACGACCTGTTTTTGAATGAGCCGTTTAAGCGGCCTGGCGCCAAATTGGGGATCGTATCCAAATTCTGCCAGGTAATCAAGTGCATAATCGCTGAACATTAATTGTATTCCATTTTGAGCAACCAGTTTTTTCAAAGCATCTAACTGAATCTGGATGATGCCTTTAATTTCGTTCTTCATCAAAGGCTGAAACATAATGATCTCATCAATGCGGTTGAGCAGTTCGGGGCGTATAGCCTGTTTGAGTAATACCATTACCTGCGCCTTTGTATTTTCAACCACTTCCTCCTTGTTCTTTTCGGTAACGGTTTCAAAATTATCCTGGATGATATGACTGCCCATATTGCTTGTCATGATGATAATACTGTTCTTAAAATTCACCACCCGGCCTTTGTTATCGGTAAGTCTTCCGTCGTCGAGCACCTGTAATAAAATATTGAAAACATCGGGATGTGCTTTTTCGATCTCATCGAGCAGTACCACCGAATAAGGTTTACGCCGTATTGCCTCAGTGAGCTGTCCGCCTTCATCGTAACCCACATAACCCGGAGGTGCGCCTACCAGCCTGCTCACCGCATGTTTTTCCTGGTACTCGCTCATGTCGATCCGGGTCATCATATTCTCATCATCGAAAAGATATGCGGCCAGCGCCTTGGCAAGCTCTGTTTTTCCCACACCGGTGGTGCCCAGGAAGATGAACGAACCAATTGGTTTTTTGGCATCCTGCAAACCGGCCCTGCTGCGGCGGATGGCATCACTTACGGCTTCAATTGCTTCCTCCTGCCCCACCACTCTTTTATGTAGTTCATCTTCGAGATTGAGTAATTTTTCCCTTTCGCTCTGCAGCATTTTTGAAACCGGAATGCCTGTTGCCTTTGCTATGTTTTCTGCAATATCTTCTGCATCCACTTCTTCTTTAAGCAATCTTTTTTCTGATAAACTACCAAGCTGCAAGGCCAGGTCAGCGATCCTGTTTTCCTGTTCCTTCACTTTTCCATAGCGTATCTCGGCCACTTTACCATATTCGCCGTTGCGCTCTGCCTGCTCTGCTTCCAGCTTTAATGATTCAATAGCGGCTTTGCCGTTCTGGATTTTTTCCAGCAGTTCCTTCTCTTCTTTCCATTTGCTTTTATAGGTATCGCGTTCTACAGAAATGTTGGCAATTTCTGTATTCAGTTCTTTCAGTTTCTGTTCATCATTTTCACGCTTGATGGCTTCCCGCTCTATTTCCAACTGGCGTATCTGCCTTTCCAGCTTATCGAGTTCTTCGGGCATGGAGTTCATTTCGAGCCGGAGTTTGGCAGCACTTTCATCGATGAGGTCAATGGCCTTATCGGGCAAAAAGCGGTCGGTAATATACCGGTGCGATAATTCCACCGCCGAAATGATCGCTTCGTCTTTTATACGTACATGATGGTAGGTTTCGTAACGGTCTTTCAACCCCCGCAGGATGGAAATGGCATCTTCCACGGTAGGCTCGTTGATCATCACTTTCTGAAAACGGCGTTCGAGCGCTTTATCTTTTTCAAAAAATTTCTGGTATTCATTCAGCGTTGTGGCACCCACCGCCCGCAGTTCTCCCCGCGCCAGTGCAGGTTTGAGGATATTGGCGGCATCCATGGCCCCGTCTCCCCCGCCTGCGCCCACCAGTGTATGAATTTCGTCGATGAATAAGATGATCTCCCCTTCGCTGCTGCTCACTTCTTTTACCACGCTTTTCAATCTTTCTTCAAACTCTCCTTTATATTTTGCGCCTGCTATCAACTGCCCCATATCAAGCGCATAGATCAGTTTTGTTTTAAGGTTTTCGGGCACATCGCCGTTCACAATACGCATGGCAATGCCCTCGGCAATGGCTGTTTTTCCCACGCCGGGTTCCCCTACTAAAATGGGATTATTTTTAGAACGGCGGCTAAGAATATGCAGGGTTCTGCGGATCTCTTCGTCGCGCCCAATAACGGGATCGAGCTTACCGGCGCGGGCCAGTTCATTCAGGTTCTTTGCATATTTATTCAAGGCGTTGAACTGCGTTTCCTGTGTTTGCGAGGAAACTGTACTACCCTTGCGCAGCTCTTTAATAGCTGTAACCAATCCTTTATCTGTAAGCCCGGTGTTTTTCAAAATTCCGGCAACTGCATCATTGCCCTGCACAATGGCCAGCAATAAATGTTCGGGTGTTACAAATTCATCGCCAAATGTTTTTAAAGAAGCCACCGCACGCATAAGCGCATTGTTTGCCTCCCTCCCCAGGTTTTGGGCAGGCTCGCCGGTTACTTTAGGAAGCTTATTGGTAAGCTCTGCAAGTTTCGACTCCACCAGGTTGATGGTTACATTGTTTTTCTTCAGCAGGTATTCAATAGGGCTTTCTTCCATACTAAGCAATGCTTTCAGCAAATGCTCTGTTTCTATGGTGGGATTTTGATTGTTAAATGCCAACTGCTGTGCCTGCTGCACCGCTTCCGCTGCTTTTATGGTGAAATTATTGAGGTTCATATAATTTTTTAAGTGTTTTTAGTTTTAACCTTAGCCAACAAACCTGGCTCCAAAAGCTCAAATAAAGAAATTATGGCGGTAAAACCGGTGATAACCTGCCTCAATAGCATATTTAGAGCAGCTTTCATGCTAATATGACCTTGATCATTTTTTTGCTAATTTTGCTGTTTATCTTGCAATAAAACATATTAGTTATGAAATATTTCCCTGTTGCCATTTTGGGCGCTTTGTTATTTACAGCCTGCAATAACCAGGCAAAAAAAGCGGAACCCGAAAATCCTGCTCCCGCCAAGGAAACGATGGAAACAAAAGCTGCGGCAGCTACCGAATACACTCCGGCCATGGTAAGCAACAAAAAAGACCCCATTTGCGGCATGCCTGTAACAGCAGGCATCAGCGATACGGCCCTGTATGAAGGAAAAACTTATGGTTTCTGTTCATCGGAATGCAAAGATGAATTCAAGAAAACCCCGCTTGCCTTTATGAAAGAAATGGAATAGTATTTTTTCCCATTAATACCAAACCAGCAACTGTTAATGAGAAAACATTGGGTAATTCTTGCCCGGCAGGGCCTTGGTTATTTTGAGCTGGTAGAACGGTGAGTATGGTATTTATTTTAAATGACTTAAAATTGATATTTATTTCCTGTAAGTGGGGCAAGCTGAACTGTCCTCACTCTTTTTGCAAGCCATAGTGATCCACAGCTTTCTGTTCTACTTATTAAATAAATAACAGATGACTTCATCCTTTTTTTCAGATTTTGCATGCTTTCTTCGGAAAGGATATCAGACAGGTTTATTGACTTTTTTAAAAATGCACTATCGCCTTCATAAATGTATAAATCGGGGGCTGGCGATATCTGCAACTGAAGGTTTTCAATATTTTTAAGAACATGTATGGCCCTTGCTGATTCTTTATTTTTTATTGAATTATAAAGCCTGAGTTGACGATTGAGTAATTCCTGATTTTGTTGCCCGAGGGTTGTAGCATACAGCAAACTGTCTGTGATCCTCAGGCTTGAGAATACAAATGAATAAGCTGAAACCTTGGTCTGGCTACTCTTTACATTTGCAGTAAAATGGTAGGATTCCATGACATAGCATAGCTTGGTGGCAACATCCGTTTTGCAAAGCCCATTTGTAGATATTCTGGTTTGTGTATTTATTTTTTCATCAAATAATACAAAAAGAGTATCTTGACTTTGTGAAAAACAAAATTTAAAACATACAAGCAGTAGCAATAATATTTTTTTAAGCATATCTAATTGCATGTATTTGTGCATGAACTTCTAACTAAGTCAACTATTTGTTCAAATTCCGCAGATGTAATATTTTCATTAATTAAAAATTCCGTGAAACCTGGGGTCTCGTTAAGTCCATACCAGCTCAGATATTCACAAACCCTGGTTTTCCAATTGGTACCAAATCTATTTAAGAGTGGTGAAACGACAGCAAGTGGCTGATTGTCCCAATTACTTGTTATGGTACGGCTTGGTCTAAGGTACACCTTTATCGTATCTGGTCCATTAACATACACTTATTCTCCTGGATATTGATTTAAATACTGGCAGGTATCGTATTGCATATTTTGCGCACTTGCCTCAGTGCTAAAGAAAATAGAAATGGCAACAATCACAAACTTAATATTCATAATCTTTAAGAAGAACTATTGTTTTGTGAGCGTAAAAACACGTGGTAGGGTTCTGCCATACGCACCAGTAAATACGCCATACCCTTCTGAGTGCCTCACAGTCCATGTCATTTGTGTTCGGGTAGAATCTAAAACTGCTGAAATCAATTTAAACTCTCTTGCGTTAAGATAGTCAATTGATCGGCCAACTAGTTTATACCCGTTTGAAGGGCAATTTAGTAAAGATAGGCGTATTGATGTTGAGTCAAATGTACTATTATAATCAGCTGTAAGGTTCATGAATCTATGTTCATAATCACTCATGAGGATTACATTTCCCTGCCGATAATAAATCCAGCCCCATAAAGCATCACTTACCCAATCATCTGATATTGTTCTATGGGCTTCAGGTAAATCCTAATCGTATCTGTACCAGTAGCATAAACCCATTCACCGGAATATTGATTTATATTTGACAGGTATCATATTGTATATTTTGCGCCTCAATTTTTTTTCGCACTGAATAACATAAAACAAATAAAAAATATTTTCAGTCCGGAAGACATGAAGGCCGGCATTTTAATTAGAGAGATAAACACTTTTAGCAATATACAAATTTAGCGAACCAGTATCTTTAGTTACCCAAAATATTTTTTTCCCAAGCATCTTTCTTCTTAATTTAACTAAGTCGGCATGGGTTTGAATAGCAGATATATTTATGGCTGCTTTTTTACTTGAAAGTATGGCTAATTTATCAGAAGAAATCGAAAAATGTGAGCTGAACTTGTTAAACCAGATGGCTCTTTTTGCCCACTCCTTATAACATTCCATTTCATCCAAAACCTTCTCCGATTGCGAGCTCTTTACCCTCTCCAGTAATAAGTTTCGGATAGAGAGTGTATCAAAGCCCTGCTGAGCCTTGTATTTTAAAAAAAGAAAAGAAACATACTCATTAAAAATATCAACATAGAAGACTATCGTTGAGGTTAGTAAAATATCATTACTTTTTCTGCAGTCAACAACCTCGCTATACTTACCAATATTGGGAATCGGTTTCTTGTCTTTATACACAAGCCCGATGCTTTCAGAAACTCCATAAATGCGGGATTTTTGATCAATCAAATTTTCTCTGTTAAAATAAATTTGTGTAGGCCCCATTCCCTTTGATACAGTATCATTATAAATAAAGAGGGAATCCTGTGGATATGCATTAGATACAAGAGCAATTGACACCAAAATATAAATAACAACATTTTTCATAGACTCAGAAGGGGCAATTGTTTAAAGATTGATATTTTGTAACTTGTATGGTTGTATCAAAAAAGCCTACAGACATAGGTGGGTTAAAAGAATTAAGGTACTGACCATATCCATCGGTAGCCTGTAATCCTTCCCAGCTTATACAAGTACTGGCACTATATTCCCAGTCAGATGAAACAAAACTATTCTGTAAAAATAACTTATATTGAGCTGGCTGAATTTCCCAATTTCCATTTTCGTATAATAACTGTGCTAATTTTTGCCTGTAAGTATTCCCGTTATCAAAATAAGCCAGGCTGAATAAAGCATGAGTCCATTGCTCTTGTGGCCAGCCGTTTGCAACATAAGTATCATTATATCTTTTGATAATAAGCCTAAACCGATCCGCCTCAGAAAGGGTGTTAATATTGACCTGCGTACTAGATAATCCTGCAATACTATCCAAAAGAGGATCTCCATTTGAATCAAAATGTAAAACGCCCGCCCGTTCTAAAGAATAGAACATTCTTGCATGAATCAATTCATGCGTAAGAATTAATATTCTAATTAAATTTGAGGAAGTATCAATTTCTTTAGGAATAATAATTTCATATCGGTTACCACCCCAACCCTTTGTTACCCCGGCGGTACCATTTTGTACAGACCCAATTTTAAAAGTCAAAGCATTTCCAGCAACTCCGTCAAATGTGTTTAACAACTCATTAAAAAATGGGCTTCTTAATTTCAAGTTATCTAATTGGCACTTTAATAACGTATTATTAAAAGAAGTGTCATAAATAACACTATTGAGACCAGTCGGCTCATCAGAAACAACAATCACCGGCCCGTTACCCCCTCCCCCGCATGGCAGTATGCCGTTTACCACAGGCTGGCCCGGGTAGCAATTGTTTCCGGTTGGGTTTCCGGTTCCACTACCAGTACCGGATGTGCCACCACTTGTAGATCCTGAACTAGGGTCGTAATTGGGAAAACTGGGATCTTCACTGTAGCAGATGGTGGTTTGGCACATTGGGCAAAGATCGCAACGAAACTGATCGCACCAGGGCCACACGTTTATGCAATGAAAAAATGTTTTGCATTTTAATACATTAGTTGAACCGCTGTTTCGTATCTCCCTCATTTTTCCTCCTGGTGTTGCAGTTGCTATATCTTTAAAGAGCTCATTATCGAGCAAGCCATAATCCCGCTGCCCAAAAACAAGCTCATCGAGATAGATCAGTTTAAGTACATATTTTTCTGCACTGTAGGTGCTGTCGGTTACCGGCCCGTATGGCAATGCCGTATAATCGGCAAACCTGAAAATTTTTATAAATACTTCATCGGTGATCGCATCAATCGTTGCTTCCAGCGCAGCCTTCACCTTAGCCGTATCGTACTGAACAAGTGGGATGATGATTTTTTCATCTTCCTCTGTAGTGGTAAAGCTTTGGGCATTGCCTTTCACAATTATTGCTTTACCCCATACAGGCAAACCCTCTTTGCGTGCAAATTCATCAATAAAACCCGTAAATGCATGCTGCCTCTTTAACTCATTTGCAACAAGTAAAACGGAACGTGGGGCGGTACTGTCTACCTGGAAAAACCTTTGAAAAAAAGCGGATTCATTTTTTTGTAAAGGCTGCAGATCAATTTTTGTACAGCGAAAAGAAATAGTTACTAAAACAATTGCAGAAAGAATTAATGCAAATTTCCTTACCAGTGGAGTAGTTCTCATACAGAAGGAATTGTTTTGTAAATAAGAATACTAAAATATGAACTATTTTTAATTAACCAAATTTTATTTCCTGGTGCAGGCAATACAAAAAAGCAGTCATTTTATTAAGCAAACAGCCAAAAGGCTGGGTTTTGATTTCTGTGGCATTGCCAAAGCAGGTTTCCTGAATGAAGATGCCAAAAGGCTGGAGGCCTGGCTCAGCAAGGGCATGCATGGCAGCATGCAGTATATGGAAAATCATTTTGACCTGCGTACCGATCCAACAAAACTGGTACCCGGCGCCAAATCGGTGGTGAGCCTCCTGTACAATTATTTTCCGGCAGAAAAACAGGATGCAGCAGCGCCAAAAATTTCCAAATACGCTTATGGAAAAGATTATCATGAAATAATCAGGAAAAAACTGCAGGAGTTTTTCTTTATAATAAAAAATGAGCTGGGCGAAATAAATGGCCGCGGATTTGTAGACAGCGCACCGGTGCTGGAACGAACCTGGGCCCAAAAAAGCGGGCTGGGCTGGGTAGGAAAAAACGGCAACCTCATCAATAAAAAGCAGGGATCTTTTTTCTTTATCGCGTCGCTGATAGTGGATATTGAACTTCATTATGATGACCCTTTTCAAAACGACCATTGTGGTTCCTGTACCCGCTGCATTGACCATTGCCCAACGGGTGCCATACTGCCGGATAAAGTGGTGGATGGCAGTAAGTGTATCTCTTACTTTACAATTGAATTGAAAGAGGCACTGATCCCCGCTTCGATGCAGGGCAGGTTCGACAACTGGATGTTTGGCTGCGATACCTGCCAGGATGTTTGCCCCTGGAACCGCTTCAGTGTTTTTGCTTCAAAGCAGGAACTGAACCCGATGAACGAAATACTTCATTATACAGCAAAAGACTGGGAGGCATTGACCGAAGAAAATTTTAAAATCATTTTCAACCATTCGCCGCTTAAAAGAACGAAGTTTGCAGGCATAAAACGAAACCTGAAATTCATACAATCATCATGAACCCCAATATCAAAAAATTGTACAGCATTGCCGTCAAAAAAAAACGGCGGGTCATTGGCCTCATGAGCGGCACATCGCTGGACGGACTTGATATAGCCTTGTGCAGCATTGAAGGAAGCGGCAAGGGCACAAAACTTACACTCGAATGCTTTAATACAATAGCTTACCATGATCATTTCCGCAAACAGGTAAAAAAAGTATTTGCAAAAAAAAATATCGACTTTGAACATTTATGCCTTTTAAATGAATGGATTGCCACAGAACATGCAGCGCTTGTAAACCGTTGTTTAAAAGAATGGGGCATACCAAACGAACAGGTTGACCTGCTGGCCAGTCATGGGCAAACGGTTTACCATGCTCCTAAACACCAACATAAAAAAGAAGGCTTTGGCAATGCCACGCTGCAGATTGGCGATGGCGACCACCTGGCTGTAAAAACAGGCATCATCACTTT
This sequence comes from uncultured Chitinophagaceae bacterium, assembly GCA_963754695.1. GTDB lineage: Bacteria > Bacteroidota > Bacteroidia > Chitinophagales > Chitinophagaceae > Ferruginibacter. The sequence goes on along the minus strand of CAVWGU010000004.1, from coordinate 252,238 downwards.
GAGTGATTTTCGCCAGAAGCATATTGCGGCAGGAGGCGAAGGTGCCCCGCTGGCTGCTTACGGCGATTATTTACTTTTTAGTGAAAGCGGGCAGGATGTGATATTGCTGAATATTGGCGGCATTGCCAACTTTACCTGGTTGCCTGCAAAAGGCAGGATGTACAGCAGTGATACCGGCCCGGGCAATACGTTGATGGATGCCTGGACAAGAAAAAATTTTTCCGGTTATATCTATGATGAAAATGCGCTGATAGCCCGTAAAGGAAAGATAATCCAGCCACTACTGAATGAACTAAAGAAAAATTCATTTTTAAAAATGCCATTTCCCAAAACAACCGGCCCCGAGGTTTTCAGCATGGGATTTTTGGAAGAAGCACTTGCTAAAACAAAAACACCCCCGTCCAAACTTTTCGATATTATGACCACGCTTAACCGCTTTACAGCTGAAACCATCTGCGAAGCATTACAACAGGTGATCGGCAAAAAGAAGGGCGTTAAAATATATGTGAGCGGAGGGGGCATTTACAATCCCATGCTAATGGATCATATCAGGGAGCAGTTGAAACCAGCTACTGTTTTGTCAACTGCAGAAAAAAACATTCATCCCGATGCTAAAGAAGCTGTTTTGTTTGCCCTGCTTGCTAATGAAGCGGTAGCTGGTGTCCCCGAAACTTTTGAGCTGGGAGGAAGCGGGTTTCCTGCAGTTTCGATGGGCAAAGTCAGTTTCCCGCAATAAAACAGGGCATCACTTTTCAAGATAGGTTTTCAGGTTATTCAATGCAAGCTCATACCCGGAGCCGATCATTTTCTCTATAAAAATACCACGGAATTTTTCCCAGGGATACCATTTAAGCCGGGTAATTGATTTCCACTCCACCTGGCGGCCGGAAAGGCTTTCGGCTACGGGAAGAATGGAGAACATATTTTCAACAATGGCATCCTCATCCCTGCTCAAAGAAAATTTTACGGCATGCTGCGCCTGTTCTGTAATTACAAGTTTGTTCTTATGTTTACCTGAATGCCATTCTGCACCAGGTTTCCCCTCTGCAGTTTTTTGAAAACTTATTGCTGTGCTGTCCTGCATAAAAACCGGTTGCCAGTTTTTCCAGTTTTGCAGGGTTGAGATCTGTTCCATTATTTTTTCTTCGGGGGCATTGATGACCACTGCTTTTACCGTTACTATCCTGGAAGGGATAAATAATGAGATCAGCGTTATAAAAACGAAAATACCGGTCAATACGATCAGGACACCCTTAAGGTTGTTCATTTTTCAGAAGTTTAATTATTCCCACCGGAAAACTTTTATAGCTACTATATAAACCACGATGCCCCAAAGAAGCAGGATGCCTATTTCGGCCCTTACGTTCCAGAGGTTCTGCCCTTCAAATGCCACACTGCGCATGGCATTGTTCAGATGCGTAAGCGGCAGTATTTTTGCAATGGGCTGCAGCCATTTGGGGAATACATCCACCGGGAAGAAAGTGCCTCCCAGTAAGAATTGTGGCAGGGTTATAATATTTGCCAGTGGCGGAATGGTACTGTCGCTTTTTGCAATACCGCTCACAATAAAGCCAAAACCCATAAATACGAGCAGGCCAATAAAACTCAGGAACAGCATTTCAATAAACGTACGCGGACCATTCACCAAAGTAAACCCAAAAAGAAAATAGCCCGCAAGCAGGATGACCACGGCTGTCATTAACTGGAACAGTACCCGGCTGAGGGCTTCGCTTAATACGATATAAGTGCGTTTAATGGGCGTGGCAAAAAAACGTTTCAGCACCAGGGTATTTCTCAAATTGAAAAACATGAATGCCACACCAAATACACCGGCGCTCAATAAAGAAAAGCCAAGTTGGCCGGGCAGGATAAAATCGATGGTCTTATACTGGCGGATGGTTTCTATATCCGTTTCTGCATTAAAATTGAAATTTGCATAAACAGGGCGATCCGTATACAACTGGTCGCTGACCTTGTTTATAACAGATTCCAGATAATTTTTCAACTGTGGCCATTTATCGCTGCTTGCGGTGGTGCTTGTAAGCTTAACCGTATAGGGAACCTCGCCTGAGCTTTCTTTTTTGATACCGATGGTTCCGGCGATTCTTCCTTTATGAATATCTTCCTGTTTCTCTTCTTCGGTGGCATATTGCATGAACCTGAAACCTTCGGTAGCTTTGAGTGTGGAAAAAATGGTATTGTTCGTATCGCTGCCTGGTGCCAGGATCACCCTGAAGGACTGGCGGCTGCCACTATCCCCAATAAACCCAAAAACCAATATAAAAATGAAAGGAAATACAAAACTGAAAACCACCGCTGAAGGGCTGCGTAAAATAGAACGGAGACTGGCTTTAGTAATGGCCCACATGGCCCTTAGCTGGCTATAACGCATCTGGTTATGAAGTTTTTAACAAGAAAAGCAAAAATATCGGAAAAAAACGGGATGTAAATTTGAAATTTTAGACATTTGTCGTATATTTGTATGACAAAAGGCGTAAAATGAAAAAGAAAAAATTAAAAAAACCAGGAACCCCAGATGAGCCGTTGAGTATGCTCAATGAACCGCAGGAAATTTACGGCCTTGCCCGGGCCCTGCCTGTGGTAAAAGATTACAGCTACGATGATTTTAAAAAAATGGCAGATAAGGTTCCGTTTACCCAGGCCGAATGGGCCAGCATGCTGCATGTAAGTGAGCGTACGCTTCAGCGTTATGCAAAAAATAATGGGGAGTTTGCACCTATCAATGCCGAGCGTGCACAACAGATTGCGCATGTTATTAAAAGAGGGAAGGAAGTGCTGGGAAAAGAAGAAGATTTTTATAACTGGATCAAAAGAAATCCATATAGTATAGATGGAAAGCTTTCTTTAGAATCGCTTACCAGGGCACATGGAATAGCTGAAGTGCTGGTGCAATTGGGGAGAATTGAACAAGGCATATTCGCATGACAGGGTTCAGGATATGTAATACAAACTATGCCGATGATATTTCGGGGCGGGGTGCCAAATTATATGGTGGCCGGTGGAATTCTGCCGGCTTTCCCATGTTGTACCTGGGTGAATATATTTCTTTATGTGCAGTGGAATTGCTTGTTCACCTGCAACCAAAAGACAAATCAACTGGTTTTGCACTTTTAAATATTGATTGGCCCGATGCGGCAAAAACAAGCAGTATCAATGCTGCAAAACTGAAGAAGAACTGGCACAACGATATTACATACACCCGCTTTATGGGAGATGAATTTATTAAGGACAAAACCTCCCTGATCATGATCGTTCCATCGGCAATTATCCCGGATGAATCTAATTTTTTGATCAATCCCCTGCACCCCGACTTTAAAAAAGTAAGGATCAGCAAATCGAGGGAATTCTTATTTGACGACCGCTTATTTGCATTCAAATGAACAGACTTTACTTATTACTGGGGGGAAACCAGGGCAACCCGGAAAAGAGCCTCAAAAAAGCGGCTGGTTTGATCAATAAAAGCATTGGAAAAATTATCCGCCGGTCGTCATTGTACCAAACGACTGCCTGGGGTAATACCGAACAACCCGATTTTTTAAACCAGGTACTGGTTGTTGAAACAAAGTTGGGCGCCCGGAACTGCATGGAAACCTGCCTTGCCATTGAAACGGCCATGGGCCGGCTACGCAGTTATAAAAATGCGCCCCGCATCATTGATATTGATATCCTTTTTTTTAACAAGGAGCTGATCAGCAACCCGGATCTGGTGATTCCGCACCCGGCCATGCAGCAGAGGCGGTTTGTACTGGTTCCGCTCAATGAACTGTCGCCTAATTTCATACACCCGGTTTTTAAACAATCTGTCCACCAACTTTTATTACTTTGTCCTGATAAATTAAATGTGAACAAAATTTAATTGTTGTAAATTTCATTCCCATTATTTTGCAGCCGGATGAAATACAATTTTGTTACGATTGAAGGGAATATTGGCGCTGGCAAAACCACCCTTGCCCATATACTAAGCAAACACTACAATGCAAGGCTGATCCTGGAAGAATTTGCTGAAAATCCATTCTTGCCGAAATTTTACGAAAACCCGGAACAATACGGATTTCCGGTGGAATTATTTTTCATGGCTGAACGTTATAAGCAGCTTAAAGAACTGCTGCAAACAAAAGATATGTTCCAAAATATTACCGTTTCCGATTATCTTTTTACAAAATGCCTGCTGTTTGCCAAGGTAAACCTGCCCGACGAGGAATTCCGCCTTTACCAAAAATTGTTCGATATCATAAACCCGCAGATCATGCAGCCCGATATTCTTATTTACCTTCATTCGCCGGTTAGCAAGCTGCAGGAAAATATTAAGAAACGAAACCGCTCGTATGAACAGAGCATTCCCAATGATTACTTGTTTACCCTGCAGGAAACATACACCCAGTATATAAAACAGCATAATATCAAAACCCTTTTTGTAGACACCAGCAATGCCGATTTCATAGGAAATGAAGCACACGTTAATGCAGTTATTGAGGCGCTTGATAAAGAATATGAAAACGGGCAATATTATCTTTCACTTCCATAATTTATCATTTGCCGGGAATTTCCTCCAATAAAAATCCATATGCCCCGCTTGCCATCAGGGAGTTCCGGCTTTTTATTGCAGGAAGATCCGTATTTATGCTGGGCATCAGGATGATGGTAACTGTTATTGGATGGTGGATGTATGAGATCACCAACAGCAAGCTGGCACTGGGCCTGGTTGGTTTATCGGAGATCATCCCGGCACTTTCGCTCGCCCTGTATGCCGGGCATTATATTGATATAAATGAAAAAAGAAAGCTTTTGCTTACCTGCCTTTCTTTATTCGTTTTATGCGTAGCAGCGCTTGTTTTTCTTTCATCGCCTTTCGTTACAAGACATTTTACGGGATGGGAAATTGCCACCGGTATCTGTATCGTAATTGCCTGCACCGGCGCCATCCGTGCCTTCAGCGGGCCTACTTTTGGCGCTTTGATCTCGCAGGTGGTACCAAGGGATATTTTACCTGCCGCAGCATCCATCAGCTCTGCAAGCTGGCTTATGGCTTCCATCACCGGCCATGCAATGGGTGGCTTTTTAATAGCCTTTATTGGCATTCACGGTAGTTTTTGGGTAATCATTGGATTAACGCTTACCGGTCTTTTCCTTGTGAGTAAAATTTCAGCCAAACCGGTATTAGTAAGCAAGGCAGCCAATACCTGGCAGAGTGTAAAAGAAGGGATCCACTATGTTTTTAAAACCAGGGAGATGCTGGGCGCCATTTCGCTTGACCTGTTTGCAGTTTTGTTTGGCGGAGCTGTGGCACTGCTGCCTGTGTTTGCAAAAGACATTTTAAAAATAGGCCCTTTAGGTTTTGGCTGGCTCAATGCGGCCACAGATATCGGCTCTATCATCATGGTAACATTGCTTACCATTTGGCCTTTGAAAAAGGGGCAGGGCAAAAAATTATTCTTTGCAGTGGGTGGATTTGGCATCTGCATCATTGTATTTGCCCTTTCCGAAAATTTCTGGCTTTCCTTTTTTGCGTTACTTGCAAGCGGTTGTATGGACGGAATCAGTGTTATTATACGAAGCACCATCTTACAAATAAAAACGCCAGATGAACTGCGGGGCCGCGTGATGAGCGTAAACAGCATGTTCATCAATTCATCCAATGAACTGGGTCAGTTTGAAAGCGGGGTGGCTGCAAAACTAATGGGTACGGTACCATCGGTAATTTTCGGTGGTTGCATGACACTTGCGGTAGTTATCATAACCTGGTTTAAAGCGCCTACGCTCAGAAAAATGGAGTATTGAAGCGATGTAGTACTTTAGTCCGGGTTCTTTAAATCGATGTTAACATTATTGTATGTGCCCGTCTTAATTATTCTTCCCTATTTTTGCAGCAAATCTTTTTTATGCAAGTTGTACTGGTAATACACAATTTACTGCGCTGGGCGGTATTATTATTCGGCATTTGGACAGTTGTAAATGCTATAAGCGGTTTAAGCAGCAAAAGGGCTTACAGTAATGCTGATAATAAAAGCAACCTTTTTTTCATGATCAGTTGCGACATACAATTACTGCTCGGCCTTATCCTTTATTTTTCCAATGGCTGGTTCGACCGTGCCAAATCCGGAATGGGGGAAGTGATGAAGGTTGCCAATGAACGTTTTTTTACAGTGGAACATGCATTGATGTTGATCATTGCCTGGATACTGGTACATGTGGGCAGGTCGGCGGTAAAACGTGCTGCAACTGATCATGCAAAACATAAAAAAATGCTCATCTGGTTTGGTATTGGCCTGCTGTTGATCCTGGCATCCATTCCATGGCCTTTCAGGGAAGAAATTGCAAGGCCGCTGTTCAGGGGATTTAATTAAACAATACAGGGTTGGATTAATGCCGCCTGCTTTTAATACAATAAAAACGTTCCCTGTAAGTTATATAAGCATTACACATGCAGATTTGAAAATTATGGCAAAAAAGAAAGAGAAACCCATCATCCTGATCACAAATGATGATGACATCACCAGCAAAGGCATCCGGAGTTTAGTAGAAGCAGTGAGTGACCTGGCCAAAGTGGTGGTGGTGGCACCCGACAAACCACAGAGCGGCATGGGGCACGCCATTACCATTGGCGCCCCGCTGCGTATGAATAAGGTAAAACTGTTTGGCGATATTGAAGCCTGGCAAACCAGCGGCACACCGGTTGACTGCGTAAAGCTGGCTGTTGATAAAATTTTACACCGAAAGCCAGACCTGTGCCTCAGCGGTATCAACCATGGCGCAAACCATTCCATAAATGTGTTATACAGCGGCACTATGAGTGCTGCCATGGAAGCGGCCATTGAAGGTATCCCAAGCGTAGGATTTTCACTGCTCGATTATAATTATGATGCAGACTTTACTGCATCCAAACAGGTGGTTAATAAAATTGTAAGTGCTTTGCTGGGGAAAAAAATTGATAAGCACCTTTTGCTCAACGTTAATATACCGATTGGCACCCCAAAAGTTCTGAAAGGAATCAAAATTTGCAGGCAGGCTTATGCCAAATATGAAGAAGATTTTTTAGAACGCACCGATCCGCACAATAAAAAATATTTTTGGCTTACCGGTGAATTCAAAAATTTCGACAAAGGCAAAGACACCGACGTTTGGGCACTTCAAAACAAATATGTAAGCGTGGTGCCCGTACAGTTTGACCTTACCCATTATGCATTAAAGAAACAACTCGAAAAAAGCAAACTTTTCAAATAATGATATTAAAAAAAGACAGCCTGAGCTTTGGATTGATACTGGGTGCCATTGGCCCCTTGCTTGGATTGCTGGTTTTCAAAATGTACAAATTTGGAATTTTTTCTTTCAGGGAATTTTTCCAGTTTTTAATGGTGGAGCCCGGCTTCAGAACATTATCGGTGGCGCTTTCGCTGGCGCTGCTGGCAAATGCGCTCCTTTTTACCATTTACATCAATATGGCAAAAGATAAAACGGCGCGGGGTATTTTTGTGTTTACACTGTTTTATGGGTTGATCATTCTTTTAATAAAGACTTTCTATTAAAATAAGGAACACAGATTATTATGATTATTATGGTTGATTAAGATTCATATTTCAGTTTCGCTGTAAAATGCCTGAGCATGGGCGATTCTTCGGTAATAACCAGGCCTTTTAATTCATTTCTCCTGTTGAATACTTCAATAATCACTTCTGCCACATAATCTATATGGCTTTGCGTGTACACACGCCTTGGAATAGCCAGCCGCACCAGTTCCATGGCGGCCGGGATGAGTTTTTTTTCTTCATCATATTTTCCAAACATTAAAGAACCGATTTCAACACTCCGGATCCCGCCTTCTTCGTATAAAGCACAAACCAGCGACTGGCCGGGATATTGCTGAACGGGTATATGCGGCAGAAATTCCTTTGCATCTAAGTAAACAGCATGCCCGCCTCCAGGCTGCATCACCGGTACGCCGGCCTCCGCCAGTTTATTAGTAAGGTATTCTATACTCCTGATACGGTATTGCAGGTAAGGTTCCTCCATCACTTCCTGCAAGCCGATGGCAATGGCCTCCAGGTCGCGGCCGGCAAGGCCCCCGTAAGTGGTAAAGCCTTCGGTAATGATGAGCAGGTTGCGGCATTGCACCGCTTGATCAAAATCCTTCATGGCAAGAAAACCGCCAATATTGGCAAACGCATCTTTTTTAGCGCTCATGGTGCAGCCATCGGCATAGGAAAATATTTCCCGTGCAATTTCGGGAACAGTTTTACCGCCATAACCTTCTTCACGTAATTTTATAAAGTAGGCGTTCTCGGCAAAGCGGCAGGCATCTATAAACAAAGGGATCTTAAACGTATCGCAAACCTTACGCACCGCTTTTATGTTCTGCATACTTACCGGCTGGCCGCCACCCGAATTATTGGTAATGGTGACGATGACCATAGGAATATTTGCTGCACCAATTTTTTGAATGGCCTTTTCCATTGCCGGCACATCCATATTGCCTTTGAAGGGCGCAGGTACAGATGGGTGCTTACCTTCCCCGCAAAGAAAGTCGATCCCCTCTGCGCCGGAAAACTCAATATTGGCACGGGTGGTATCAAAGAGGGTATTGCTTAAAAAATATTTCCCTTTGCCACCGGTAACAGTGAAAATTATTTTTTCGGCAGCCCGGCCCTGGTGCGTGGGAATAATATAGGGCATACCGGTGATACTGCGCACCGAATCCTCAAACTTGAAAAAACTGCTGCTGCCTGCATAAGATTCATCGCCCTGCATAATGCCTGCCCACTGTGCGCTGCTCATAGCGCTGGTACCACTGTCGGTAAGCAGGTCTATGAGAACATCATTGGCATGGATGCGAAAAGGGTTATACCCTGCTTTTTCGAGGATGGAAATGCGTTGCTGTTTTGTGGTAAAAAATATGGGCTCCACCGTTTTAATGCGGAAGGGTTCTATAATTGTTTTCATTGAAATTTTAATTAAAAATGGGAAAATAAGCGCATTGATATTAAATGCTCAGGTGGGCTTTTTGATGATATTTTTCCAGAGAGGCATCATGTAAAAGTATACCCGGAATATGGACTGGAAAATGATAAAAATCAGTATTAAAGAAGTATTGTATAGTCAAAAAAAAGCGCCTTTCGGCGCTTTAACAATTTATCAGTATCCCATTATCTTCCGTGGCATTGTTTGTATTTCTTTCCGCTTCCGCAGGGGCAGGGATCGTTGCGGCCGATCTTTGGTTCTACTTTAACCGGCTCCTGTTTAACGGGTGCCGATGGATCGAAATAATCTTTTTCGTTGGCAGCATAATCATCCCCTCTTGCGTCTATCTCTGCTTTGTTCACATTCATCTTACTCATATCGGTCTTTTGCTCCCGCCCTTCCTGTATGCGGCCTGCATTTGTTTGTTCCATGGGTATGGCCGCATGGCAAAGGAAGCTTACTATGTCTTTGTTCACAGTATCGTCCATCTGCTTAAATGCACTGAACGCCTCTATCTTATAAATAACGAGCGGGTCTTTTTGCTCGTAGGTAGAAGTCTGTACACTGTGCCTCAAATCATCCATTGACCGAAGGTGTTCTTTCCAGGCATCATCAATTAACGCAAGGGAAATACTGCGTTCAAGTGCATTACCCAGTTCGCCCCCTTTACTGGCAAGATATTTATCAAGATTTGCCAATGCCTGGATACCTTTTTTACCATCGGTAAAAGGAACTGCCACATTTATGATATGGTTTCCCTGCTCTTTGCGGATATTGGAAATAATGGGCCATGTTTGCTGCCCAAGCACTTCTTTCTTTTTGTTGTATGCAACCGTAGCCTCTGCATATATTTTTTCTGCGAGCTCGGCGGCAGGCATTTTTGAAAGTTCTTCTTTTGTTATAACCGTGTCGATCCCAAAGTTCATGATGACAGCAAGTTTGAATCCTTCATGATCTTCATTTTCCTTAAAGGAGTTCGCCAGACCATCGGCTACAGAGTAAAATGCATTATCGAGGTCGAGCGCCAGCCTTTCGCCAAACAAGGCATGATTACGTTTACCATACACCACATTCCGTTGCTTGTTCATCACATCATCATACTCCAGGAGGCGCTTGCGTATACCAAAGTTATTTTCCTCCACTTTCTTTTGTGCCCGCTCAATGCTTTTTGTTATCATGCTGTGCTGAATCACTTCGCCTTCTTTATAACCCATACGGTCCATAAGGCCGGCAATACGCTCACTTCCAAACATGCGCATGAGATCATCTTCGAGGCTTACAAAGAAGGAAGAGCTGCCCGGATCGCCCTGGCGTCCTGCCCGCCCACGCAACTGCCGGTCTACCCTGCGGCTTTCGTGGCGTTCGGTACCAATAATAGCAAGTCCTCCTGCATCTTTTACACCAGGCCCCAGTTTAATATCGGTACCCCGGCCTGCCATATTGGTGGCAATGGTTACTGCACCTGCAAAACCTGCTTCCGCCACCACCTGTGCTTCTTTGCTGTGCTGCTTTGCATTGAGTACATTATGTGGAATATTTTTTTGCTTTAGCATGCGGCTCAGCAATTCGCTCACTTCTACAGAAGTAGTACCCACGAGGCTGGGACGCCCGGCCTGCCTGTTCTTTTCCACTTCTTCAATTACCGCCTTATATTTTTCCCGCTTGGTCTTATAAACCAGGTCCTGTGCATCCAGCCGTATCGCTTTAACATTGGTGGGTATGGATACCACATCCAGTTTATAAATACTCCAGAGCTCTGCTGCTTCCGTTTCGGCAGTACCCGTCATACCCGCCAGTTTGTGGTACATACGGAAATAATTTTGCAGGGTAACCGTGGCATAGGTTTGAGTGGCTGCTTCTATCTTCACGTTTTCTTTTGCTTCAATGGCCTGGTGTAAACCATCGCTGTAGCGGCGACCATCGAGGATACGGCCGGTTTGTTCATCCACAATTTTTACCGCTTCGTCCATCACCACATATTCCACATCTTTATCAAACAAGGTGTAGGCTTTGAGCAACTGCTGTATGGTATGGATACGGTCGGCTTTTGCGGCATATTCGTTCATCAGGTTTTCCTTACGCTGCAGTTTTTCGTCGGCGGTTAGATCGGTTTTATCAATATCGGTAAGCTTGGTGGCAATATCGGGCAGTACAAAGAACTCCGTATCTTCGCCCTGCCTTGTGATCAGGTTCAGACCACTGTCTGTCAATTCCACCTGGTTATTTTTTTCGTCGATACTGAAATAAAGTTCCGTATCCACTTTTGGCATTTCCTTTTGCTGATCGGCCAGGTAGTAGTTTTCACTTTTTTGAAGTTTTACTCGAATGCCGGGTTCGCTGAGAAATTTGATAAGCGCCCCGTTTTTGGGCAAACCACGGAAGGCCCGCATCAGGGCAAGTCCGCCGTCCTTGGGGTCGTCGTTCCCTTCGGCAATTTTCTTTTTGGCTTCAATCAAAAACTGGTTCACCACTTTTCGTTGTGCTTCCACCAGCCGCTCTATTCTTGGTTTAAGGTCGAAGAATTGCTGGGTGTTATCGCTATGGCCCACCGGTCCGCTGATGATAAGTGGTGTACGGGCATCATCGATCAGTACGCTATCCACTTCATCCACCATGGCATAATGATGTTTGCGCTGTACCATTTCATCGGGATTGTGCACCATGTTATCCCGCAGGTAATCAAAACCAAATTCATTATTGGTTCCGTAGGTTATATCTGCATTGTATGCATTGCGGCGGGCATCGCCGTTGGGTTCATGTTTATCTATGCAATCGACCTGGAGGCCAAGCCATTCGAAAATGGGGCCGTTCCATTCACTATCCCTGCGGGCCAGGTAATCGTTCACGGTTACAATATGCACCCCTTCGCCTGCCAATGCATTAAGATAGGCTGGCAGTGTACTCACCAGGGTTTTACCTTCACCGGTAGCCATCTCTGCAATTTTTCCTGAATGCAGCACAATACCTCCAATCAATTGCACATCGTAATGCACCATGTTCCATGTTATGGTTCCACCGGCAGCCGACCAGGTGTTTTTATAAATGGCCCGGTCGCCTTCAATGATGATATGGTTCTTTTTTGCGGCCAGTTCCCGGTCAAGTTCAGTGGCTGAACTTTCGATACTTTCGTTTTCTTTAAACCTGCGGCTGGTTTCTTTAACCACGGCAAATGCCTCAGGCAAAATTTGCTGGAGGATTTCCTCAATTTTCTTATCACGGTCCTTCTTCAGTTCATCCACATCTTTGTAAATGACGTCCCGTCCGTTTATATCCGTTACAGGCAGATTTTCGGCGTCTTGTTTCTTGTTGGCGATCTGTGCATCAATATCTGTAAGGTGCTGGCTGATACGGTCTTTGAATTCCGCTGTTTTGCCCCGAAGCTGGTCGTTGGACAAAGTTTGATATTGGGCAAAAAATTCATTTGTTTTCTTTACCAGCGGCATAATTTGCTTAACATCTTTCTCACTCTTGTTGCCACCGAAAAGCTTGGATAGAAACCCTGACATAAAATACTGTTATTGTGATAATTATATGAATATTGCTGCTTTCCGGTCAAATATGGTGCTATGCTTTATTTAAGGCCAAATTGACAGGGCCGCAAAGGTACGAAGAAACCTGTAACTGAATACTACTGGCAGATATTTAAGCCGGTAGAGCCATATAGTCATTCCGGGTGTTGCGGCAGGTGCTAAAGTTCGTAACAATTTGAAAGCTTTTTTGCCTTACTTTTGCACACCAATTCAAAAAGTTGTAACTCATGAGCGGCGCATTAAAAGAAGTAAGAAACCGGATCAAAAGCGTACAAAGCACTCAACAAATAACCAAGGCCATGAAAATGGTAAGTGCGGCCAAACTGCGCCGTGCGCAGGACGCTATTACCCAAATGCGCCCCTATGCCCAAAAGCTCCAGGAAATGCTGGGAAATATTGTATCCAATGCCGAAGGTATCAATACAAAACTAGCTACCGAAAGGCCGGTTGAAAAAGTGATGATCATTGTGGTTACCAGCGACCGTGGACTTTGCGGCGGTTACAACAGTAACCTTATTAAGCTTACCAAACAAATCATAAAAGATAAATACCAGGCCCAGTTCAGCGCCGGTTATGTACGTATCCTCCCGATTGGGAAAAAGGGGTATGAACATTTCAATAAAGGCGGGTTCAAAGTAGTGGATGCCTACTGGGATATTTTTCATGGACTTAGTTTTGAACGGGTGCAGGCTGCAGCCAAATTTGCCATGGATGAATTTAACGCAGGGAATGTGGATGCAGTGGATGTGGTGTACAGCGAATTTAAAAATGCAGCCACGCAGCGTTTTGCTACAGAACAGTTCTTACCCGTGGTAAAAACTGCTGCCAAACCAGGTACTAAAAAAGCAGATTTTATTTTTGAGCCAGACAAGGAAACGCTGATAAATGAACTGATGCCCAAAATACTGAACACCCAATTGTATAAATCTGTACTGGATGCCAATGCCAGTGAGCAAGGTGCCCGTATGACTGCAATGGACAAGGCAAGTGATAATGCAAATGAATTATTGAAATCGCTCAAGATAAGTTATAACCGTGCAAGACAGGCGGCCATTACCACCGAACTTACCGAGATCGTGAGCGGTGCGGCAGCTTTGCAGGGATAAATTAATGTGAAGATTTGCAAATGTGCAAATGTGCAAATTTTCCAATTTTAAATTTTCGATTACGGCATTTGCACATTCACCTATTTGCACATTTGCATATTCAAATAAATGGAAATTTCTCAGATCATACCACATATAGAAGCATTGATTTTTGCCAGCGATAAGCCATTAACGGCACCGGAAGTGACCGAACTGGTAAACAATGCGCTTGGTTTTATTGAAGACCGTGCCGAACTGGAGCAGGTGGAAGCCGCTATGGACGGCATCCGTGAAAAATATGCCTCAGAATTTTATGCCTTTGAGTTAAAGCAGAGCGGTGGTGGCTGGCAGTTTCTTACCAAACCGGAGTACCATAAAACGGTGGCCCTGCTCAATGGAGATAAGTTCATAAAAAAACTCAGTACTGCCTCGTTGGAAACACTTGCTATCATTGCATACAAGCAGCCCATCACCAAAAGCGAAATTGAAAGTATCCGTGGGGTAAACTGCGATTATGCCGTTCAAAAACTGCTCGAAAAGGACCTGGTGATCATCAGCGGCCGCAATGAAGATGCCGTGGGAAAACCACTAATCTATTCCACTTCAAAATCCTTCATGGATTATTTCGGCATCAACAGCAGCGATGAACTTCCGAAGATCAGCGAAGTGATGATGGAAGAATTTGAAAGAGCAACTGCCGTAAAAGATATTATGACCCATGCAGAGACAGCTTCCGTAACCGTGGAGGAAACCAGTGTAGCCATCATAGAAACAGATGCCACAACAAATGAGAAGGCTTTGGAAGAAAGTGAAGCAGCCTTTGAACCCGGCACCGAAACAGAAGACGGAAATAACAATGAGCGCAGGGAAAGTGAAGCTTAAAATTTTTTGATATGATATTTTAAAGGTATTGGTCATACAATGCCTTTTTTTATGCCCCGTCATTTCGTAAATTGCATAAAAAATTACATGTCTCAATTAAAGGATGGACAGCTTTCGGAAATTGCCAATCAGTACGGAACACCGGTTTATATCTATCATGCAGATAAAATAAAAGAACAATACAATAAGCTGGTTACTGCATTTAAGGCCTGCAACTCCAGGATATTTTACGCCTGCAAATCGCTTACGAATATCAATGTGCTTAAATTTATCCAATCGCTCGGATGCGGACTTGATTGCGTGAGCATCAATGAAGTAAAACTGGGATTGATGGCAGGTTTTTCAAAAGAAGATATCCTGTACACACCCAATTGTGTTGACTTTGACGAAATTGTTGCTGCAAAAGACCTGGGCGTCAAGATCAATATCGATAATATATCAATACTGGAACAGTTTGGCAACAGGTTTGCTGGCAGTTACCCGGTTTGTATCCGGCTGAACCCCCATATTATGGCAGGGGGTAATTTTAAGATCTCCACCGGGCATGTAGACAGTAAATTTGGAATATCCATACACCAGGTAAGGCATATCGTCCGTATTGTAAAAAGCACCGGTCTTCATATAAACGGCATCCACATGCACACCGGCAGCGAAATAAAAGATATCAATGTTTTCCTGATGGGCCTGCAGGTGATGTTTGAGCTTGCAGAAAATTTTCCTGATCTTGAATTCATTGATCTGGGCAGTGGCTTTAAAGTACCCTATCAACCCGGCGATCCGGAAACAAATGTGGAAGAACTGGGCGTAAAACTTGCCGAAGCCTTTTTGCAATTTGAAAAAGAATCCGGAAAAAAATTACAGATCTGGTTTGAACCTGGCAAATACCTTGTGAGCCAGGCCGGCTATCTTGTGGTAAAAGCCAATGTGATCAAGCAAACACCTGCCACTGTTTTTGTTGGTGTAAACAGCGGTTTCAATCACCTCATCAGGCCGATGATGTACGAGGCTTATCATCATATTGAAAACATCAGCAACCCCGGTGGTATTCCACGCATCTACACCGTGGTGGGCAATATCTGCGAAACTGACACATTTGCCTGGGACCGAACGCTGCCCGAAGTGCGTGAAGGCGATCTGCTTGTTTTTCATAATGCAGGGGCTTATGGATTTGAAATGAGTTCCAACTTTAATTCACGCCTTAAACCGGCAGAAGTGATGGTAAACGGCGATAAAGTGTCGTTGATACGCAAAAGAGATGAATTTGAAGACCTGTTGAGGAACCAGATTATTTAACCGGAATAAAAAACCCTGACACATTTTCATTTATATATGTCAGGGTTGTAATTTTTTTAAGGGGCAAACTGGTCTGTTCATTCAGATATTGCTGGCCAAAATTGAATAACCGTCTTCTACCGTAAAAAATTTCTTAAAGGAGTGTAATAACTTTTTCATGATTGCAGGTTTTAATTGTTATGTAATCTATGTACAGTTAAGACCTGTTGTTTTTAATTTAGATTAATGGGTGAGTTGTAAAAAAATGTTAACATGAAACCCTGATTCCTATTCGCTGAATATCCGGGCCAGGGATTTTTGCACCTGCGAGTTATGGGATTCTCCTTTGTGTACCTGGTATTGGTATGGTAGATTTTTATAGTGATTGCTGTCTAAAAACGACTTTATTTTAGCATTGCAGGATAGAAGGCGATAAAGAAATTGGAAAGTCGCATATACAACTGTTATTTTATCCCATACTTTCTTTTATACTTTTCTGCCAACTGCTTATGCTTATCATCCAGGTTTATTGCTCTTCCCTGTATAAAGGCATGGGTTACAATGCTGGTCCTTTCATCCAGTATATCGCCATTACTGATAAGGATATTAGCGTCTTTCCCCGTTTCAATACTACCGGTACGGTCTGCTATTCCAAGAATTCTTGCTGCGTTCAGGGAGATAGCCTGGAGCGCCTCTTCCCTGCTTAATCCGTATGCCGCTGCTGTGCCGGCATTAAAGGCCAGGTTACGTCCTGCGGTTTGGCCATCATCGTCATTTATTGCAAACAGCACACCTGCTTTATGCAATACAGCCGGGGTTTTAAAAGGCTGATCAATATCATCATCATCCATGGTGGGTAAACTGTGCAGTTGCTGCAGAATGACCGGGATATTGTTTTGTTTCAGCAAATCTGCCATTTGCCAGCTTTCGCTTCCCCCCACGATCACTACATCAAAACCAAATTCTTTTACAAAGTCAATAGCAATGAGCATTTCCTTTACCAGGTTGCAATGCACAAATAATTTTTGCTTCTTTTCAAACAAGCCTTTAACCTGCTCAAACTTTAAATTTGTTGCTGCAGGCTTTATTTTTTGCAAATGATAGGCCCTTGCCTCTGCAAAAAAACGCTTAACTGATTCAATTCTGCTGAGGGCTTCTTTAAGCGGATCTTCCTGCGATCCCTGTTGCTGCTGTAACCGGCCCCTGCCCTGCGGCCTTATCAATAAAGAAGGCATCATAAAATGAATACCACCATCAGTTTTATAAGCTGCATCCTCCCAGTTCCATGCATCAAACTGAACCACGGAGGAGCTGCCTGTGATCAAAGAACCCTGGGGAACAATGTTTCCCAGCAAAATACCATTGCTCCGCAGGGTATTTATTATTTTACTGTCGGTATTATAAGCAGCTATACTGCGCACTCCCGGGTTCAGTTCACCAATCTCCCTGAAATCTGTACTTCCTTTTACCCCATTAGCAATTTCCCGGAGGCCGATATTGGAAACGCTGGCAATAAGCCCGGGATATACATGTTTGCCGGCTGCGTCAATTATTTTCGCTGACGGCTCGTCAGTAACAGCTATGCCCACTGCTTCAATTTTGCTGTTGCGGATAAGCACAGAACTGTTTTGCAGCACCTGGCCATTCCCCACATGCACCGTGGCATTTTTAATGAGGATCGTTCCGGTATTTGCCGGTGCGGGGGAAATGTTGTCCTGTGCAAGAGCTTGCAACACTGTACACACTAAAAAAGCTAAAATCTGAATTCTTTTCATCTTACGTATTTTAAAGTTATACCCGGATTAACAATTATTACTTACTCATTATTTACTGGCGATATTGTTTTAATGGTTTGCACAACGCCAAACCAATAATCAATAATTCAGTAATCAATGATCAATCAACATCCTCCACCAGCAAACCATGTTTATGCAATTGATCGCCGCAAACATGCATGGTACGGAAACTCGGCGTGGCCTGGTCTGTTGGTCTTCCGGATTTTTTTTCTTCCAGCATTTTATTGATAAGGCGGTTCCTTTCTGCAGCCATCTCTTTTCGAAGTTGTTTATCTTTTTCCCGGTCAAAATAAATGATGCCGTCCACCATTGTTTTTTCTGCCACTGTATACTGGCTCAGCGGGTTACCGGACCAGATCACCAGGTCGGCATCTTTACCCGGCTTTAAACTCCCCACCTGTTTATCAATATGCAGCATGATAGCGGGGTTCAGGGTTACCATTTTAAGTGCGGCTTCTTCGCTCATGCCGGCATACTTGATACTTTTTGCCGCCTCCTGGTTAAGGCGCCGGGCCATTTCAGCATCATCGCTGTTAATGGCCACATTGATGCCCACGCCCTGCATAATGGCGGCATTTTGGGGAATGGCATCCTGTACTTCCACCTTATATGCCCACCAGTCGCTGAAACTACTGGCATTGGCACCATGCTGTTTCATTTTGTCGGCCACTTTGTATCCTTCCAATATATGTGTAAACGTATTTACCGTAAAGCCGAATTTTTCGGCAATACGCATAATTTCCACAATTTCGCTCTGTACATAACTATGGCAGGTGATGAACCTTTTTCGGTTCATGATCTCCACCAATGCATCCAGTTCCAGGTCTCTGCGTACAAATTTTCCATCGGGCCCTTTCAATGCGGCCTCATAGTCCTTTGCACGGGTAAATGCATCCAGCTGAACCTGCTCCACACCCATGCGGGTATCGGGGAAGCGGTTGTTATTCTGGGAGGTATTTCGCTTAACATTTTCGCCCAGTGCAAATTTTATGAACCCATCGGCCCCTTTAAATTTCAACTCATCATCATTAGCGCCCCAGCGCAGCTTGATGAGTTGCGTTTGGCCGCCAATGGTATTGGCGCTTCCATGTAAAATATGGGAACTGGTAACCCCGCCACTTAACTGGCGGTATATGTTCACATCATCCGGATTGATATTATCAGCAATACGTACTTCTGAAGTTATACTTTGGCCGCCTTCATTGATTGATGCGGCAGCAATATGAGAATGTTCATCAATAATACCGGCGGTTACATGCTTCCCTGTACCATCAATAATGCTTGCACCTGCCGCATCGAGGTTTTTGCCAACCGAAATGATCTTGCCGTTTTTTACAAGTACATCAGCATTCTGCAAAACGCCCTCCTTTTCATTTGTCCACACTGTAGCATTTTTTATCAGCAGGTTTTCCTGCACGGGTGCTGCAGACCATCCATATCCCATATTTGGGTAAGTGAGTGTACCTGTTTTAACTGTTGCTTTTTTTCTTGAACTGTCAGATTTTGCCGTTGTTTCTCCAGTTAGTTTTGCCGTCCAGGTAAGGTGATTCCCTTCGCTGTCTACCCCGGTACCATTCCAACTATCGCCGTTGTTAACTCCACTGAGCCGGTAACCTTTTTTTCCACGCTTTGTTTCTGCAAAACCAATTTTGAATAATTTTCCGTCAAAATTGAATTTTGCTTCAATTGTATCCTGCAACAGCACATCGGCGTTATCATTATTCTTAACATGGAGCAGGAATGTTTTATTACCAATAACCAGGTTGTATTTACCTTTTATATCGTTCATCCCATCTTCTTTAACTGCATATTTTTCGCCCTGCACCCAATTTTGGAGGATCACTGTTTTCTCTGAAAATACCGGCCCGTTTGTAATAATGAAGTTTGCCCATTTACCTGCTTCCAGGCTCCCGGTTTCGTTATAGATATTCAGCAGCAGCGCCGGCGTTTTGGTGAGTGCTTCCAGCGCTTTTGTTTCAGATAATCCAAACGCTATGGCCTTCCGCAGGTTAGTAATAAATTGTGTTAAATCATGCAGATCGGCGGTAGTGATACAAAAGGGAATATTGGCCTTTTCAAAGGCGGCAGGATTACCCGGCGCCATCTCCCAATGTTTCAACTCGGCTAATGCCACAAACCTTGCATCGGCAGGATCTTCCACATCCATTGCCTGCGGAAAATTAAGGGGCAAAATGAAAGCAGCTTTTGAAGCAGCCATTTCCCTGATACGCTGGTATTCATTTCCGCCTCCTTTTATGATGAACTGAAGGCCAAATTCATCGCCAATGCGGTCGGCCCGCAGGTTATTCCATTTGTCGCCGGCTTCAAATATCTGTGGAAGCAGCAAATTATTGTTCCATGCTTCGAGACTCAGGTTTACACCTTCTTTTGCTTTTTGAGCAGCAGGCAGGTTTTTATACCATTGCGCATCCAGGAAAGTTTGGCGCAGCAATGAAATACTTCCCATGAGGCTTCCCGGGTACGATTGTGTGGACGTTCCTTTATTGAAGGAGTAATTAGCTGAAGCCTTTTGTTTAATGATAGTAAAATTCTCTTTCTTATTTGCCAGGCTTACTACCACACCGGTTCCCCTGGCTATACCGTCTTTCTGAAGGGTCTGCACTACGCCGAAGCCGAGTTCCCGCAGGCTTTTTGCCTTTGTTTCGTTGGCAGCAAAAATATTTACTGCATTTACATCGGGCTTAATGGCCTGGTTCCATCCATAAGCGCCTTTTGCATTGCTTTCTATCTGCATAGGAGCAGAAAAATTGAAGTCACGCTGAGGCCTGGTTAGGTTTGTAATACCATAATCGCTGAAAATATCAATAAAGGAAGGGTATATAAATTTTCCTTTACAATCAATAACAATGGCATCGGGAGGAACAGACAGCGTAGTTCCTACCGCAACTATTCTCCCCTCCTTTATGATCATAGAAGCATTTGGAACAAGGGTAACCGCATCTTTTACGATGCTGGCGTTGGTAAATGCATAGGTGATGCTGCGGTTATCGGCTATGCCATTTACAGGAAATGTTTGCTGTGCAACTGCCGAAAGCCCGGCAATGAGGCCCAGCAGGAATAAATATTGCTTTCGTATCATCATAATGAAACTGGTAAATGAAAATAAATGTAGCGCTTAAATCAATTTAGCAGGAAAGAATTATTTGAATGGCGGCCTGGATAAGCAGGGCTTATTAAGTAAGCCCAATCTCAAAATGCCTTGCCGGAATTTCCACATCGGCAAACCCTTTCCGCTGGAGGCGTTGTTTGAAATCAGTTTGTACGTCATACTCGCCGTGTACTAAAAAAAGCTTGCGCACCTGTTTGGTATCCAGGTGGCCAATAAACTGGCAAAGATCATCATAATCGCCATGGGCGCTCATGCTGCGTATTTCTCCTATTTCTGCGTTTACTTCGTGTACCTGGCCAAAAATTCCCACTTCTTTGGGGCGTTTCTTCAGCCTTCCGCCCAGTGAATTAGGTTCGCAGTACCCGGTTAGCAAAATACTGTTGCGGCTGTTCTCCACATTGTTGCTTATATGGTGTTTAATGCGGCCAGCTTCCGCCATTCCGCTTGCAGATATGATAACACAGGGATCTTTACGGAAATTAAGCAGTTTACTTTCATCAGCTGATTTAATGAATTTTAAACCCCTGAAATGAAAAGGGTCTGTGTCACTTTTAAGAATATTCTGTATGCGCCTGTTAAAATAATTTGGAAAGCTTTTAATGATATTGGTTGCCTTTAAACTCAGCGGACTGTCTACAAAATAATCAAGCGGTGGAAGGCGGTTCTCGTTTTCGAGCTGGTTGAGCGATAACAGTATCTCCTGCGTACGCCCCACACTGAACGCTGGCATGATCAGTTTTCCTTTTTTTTGCAGGCAGGTATGTTCAATCCATTTTAATAATTCATCAGGAGTGCTGTGATGTTCATCGTGCAGGCTGTTCCCATAAGTGCTTTCGAGTATCATGTAATCGCATTGGGGAAAGCTCTCCGGCGACTTTAAGATCACATCGCGGTAGCGTCCCACATCGCCACTGAAAGTAAGCCGGGTGGTTTTCCCATTTTCTTTAATTTTTAAATGAACGGCTGCGCTGCCAATGATATGCCCGGCATCGGTATAGCAAAATTCAAAATTTTCATCTATACGCTGCCACTCATTATAAGGAACGGCTACTAACCTTGCTGCTGCATCCAGTGCATCCTGCGTGGAGTAGAGCGGTACCAGGTAAGGCATTCCCTTAAGTGCCCGTTCCTTATTGACGTATTTTATATCCGACTCCTGTATGCCGGCACTGTCTTCCATCAATATGCTGGCCAGGTCCTTTGTGGCATCGGTGGCATATACATCGCCTTTATAGCCGTCTTTCACCAATTTTGGCAGCAACCCGCAATGGTCTATATGCGCATGCGAAAGGATCACATAATCGATTTCGGAAGGAATAAAACCAAAATGATTATTGAGTTCAATGGTTTCGGGGCCCATACCCTGGAACATGCCGCAATCGAGCAGCAGTTTTTTGCCGTTTGTTAAAGTAATGAGGTGTTTAGAACCCGTAACCGTACGGGCTGCGCCGTGAAATGCGATCTTCATGATAGAATTATTTGTTACTTAAAGATAGGAAACTTAGGGATGTCATTGGCGGGAAATTTTCCTTCTTTTGTAAGTAAAGACTCATGGAGCGAATGCTGTGGCTTTGCCATCAGTAATTCAGTTGTCTATTACTCCATTATGCAGAAAAATGTGAAAGTAATTCTCAAATAAAAAGTTCGGTTTAATTGCTTGTTTACCTTACACAATGCACCTTTCTGTTTACAGTTTCGACACTCCGTTTAAATCAGTTGTCAGCAATTCACTCATATAATCAAAATAAGGTCGCAGCCCCTTGAAAGTTTTATTCAGTTCCTGTATAAAACCGGGGCTCAGTACCTCTTTATCCGAAAAATTTCTCTGAAAATAAAATTGTTTATGCCTTAAAAGCCCAATAGCGGGGTTGTCTTTAGAAAATCCTTTGGGTGCGGTGGCCACTTTTTCGCCCCGCAAATCGCCAAACAGGTTTTTAATTAATTTTCCAGATAATAATTTTCTCCAATCAGCATAATTCATATCAATATCTTGCCTGATACGCAATAAATCCGAAGGTTCGGGACTAAAAAAACCGCCGGCCGCAAATGAAGCACCGGGTTGAATCTGGAAATAATATCCCCCTCTCAGCTTTTTGGTAGCCCGCTTAAATCCACCTGCCCAATAGGTTTTATAGGGAGATCTATCTTTTGAAAACCGGATATCGTTATAAATGCGGAATAAGGCATCCTTGCCCGACAGCGTTTCAATATTGTCGTGCTTTTTCATTTCAGCGAGTAAAGCTTCGGTAAAGCTAACCACATTTTCACGCGACTCCAGATAGCTATCTTTATTTTTCTGAAACCAGTCGCGATCGTTATTCTTTGAAAGTGATTTTAAAAAATCAATAGAAGATTTTGCTATAAGGCCCGTCCTCATGTAAGAATTTTTAATGAAAATACAAAAAGGCCATTTAACTATACGGCAATTATTCTTTCTGCACTACCAAACGCTTCCCCATTGCCAGTTTGGCACAATTAGCACAGCCTTTTTTATTTTGGCAATAAACCTGTAAAACTCAGTGTAAACTGAGGTCGCTTGCCAATAAAAACGCTACGTTAATTGTAAACTACTTTCTAGTCCTTCGGAAAACTGGGATGCGTCTTTAATTCTTCTATTTGTAAGGTATGCCTTTCACAGTGGCCAGTAAGAAACAGTAAACCCTGGTAAACATCTATTTTCCCAAAAGGTAAATCCATATAGTGATTACGCAGGTCATCTTGTGTAGATTTTGTGAAACTAATTAATGTTGCTCTTCTTTCTTTAAACACATCCAGTGTTTGCCAGGTATTGCCAAACTGCCCTGTGGGTATAAATCCTTCACGGGTTTTTACTTTAAAACCCCGGTCGGTAATTATCTTAATAATACCTTCATCTGTGTTTTTTATTTCATTTCTTTTAGATGGATCTGCAGGCTGTTTCAATGTGCCCTGAATCCAATCAAGAATATTTTTCTCAGAAATAGTAATATGTTCAACACATTCTGCAATACTCCATACGCTGTCGGCAGGTTTCCACTTCAGTTGATTTTCCGAAAGGCCTTTAGTGCTTTTCAGCAGCTGCTTTTTGGTTTGCTTCATATAATTCAAAGCAAACTTTTTTTCTTTTTTTGTTATGGTTAACTCGGGTGCAATAAAGCTTACTAGCATCGCAAATCCTGCTAAGATTAATAGTTTCCGCATAAAATGATTTTTAAATGTTATAGATTGCTTATTCCGGGCAACGTCTCAAGCATTGGACGTTGCGTTCCCTAAAATATAAATTTACAGTAATAAATTGAAGTAACGAGCCTTACAGGAGACGATGGCCGTATGAAACGAAATAAAAAAGCCTCACAATAAGTGAAGCTTTTTTTATGTCGGGATGGCAAGATTCGAACTTGCGACCTCCTGGTCCCAAACCAGGCGCGATAACCGGGCTACGCTACATCCCGAACGGTGGTTATCTTAAAATCGGCGAAGAGGGAGGATCCTGCTGCTTGACGCAGTCAGGCAGGGAACCCTCGATACACTCCAATTCATTGAATCAGCGGAGAGGGTGGGATTCGAACCCACGGTACAGTTTAACCCGTACGACGATTTAGCAAACCGTTCCTTTCGGCCACTCAGGCACCTCTCCTAATGAACTTGCTCCCCGCTAAGGGGTTGCAAAAATACAATTCCAAACCTTAATACCCAAATCAAAATTGAACAAAAAATAAAGGCCCCGGAATACCGGGGCCCTGAAAACATATGTTAATTACTTACATTGCTGCCAACTGCACTTTCTGCTGCAGTTCCAGCACACTTTCTTTAAAAAGGTTATCGGTATCCATCAGGTCCTTTACCGTTTGGCAGCTGTGGATCACGGTGGTATGATCGCGGCCACCAAAATGCTCACCAATGGTCTTTAAAGAGTTTTTAGTAAAGGCTTTGGAAAGGTACATAGTGATCTGCCTGGCCTGAACGATCTCCCGTTTACGGGTCTTTTGAAGCAGTTTATCGTAAGGCACGTCAAAGTATTCGCATACCATTTTCTGTATGGCGTCGATGGTGATTTCCTTGCTGGAAGATTTTACAAAGTTTCTCAGTACTTTTTTAGCCAATTCCAGGTCTATTTCCCTCTTATTCAGCGAAGATTGTGCCAACAATGAAATTAAGGCTCCTTCGAGCTCCCGTATATTACTGTTAATATTATAAGCAATATATTTTACCACTTCCCGCGGCATTTCAAAGCCATCGTTCTTCATTTTGGTGTCCAGTATCTCGATCTTGGTGTCGTAATCCGGGCTCTGCAGGTCGGCACTTAAACCCCAGCGGAAACGGCTCAGCAGGCGTTCCTGGACGCCTTCGAGATCTTTGGGTGATTTATCGCTGGTTAAGATCAGCTGCTTGCCGCTCTGGTGCAGGTGGTTAAAAATAGAGAAAAATGCATCCTGCGATTTTTCGGCCCGGTTAAAGAACTGGATATCATCTATAATCAGCACATCTATTAACTGGTAAAAATGAATAAAGTCATTGATGGCATTATTTCGGCCATGGTCTATGAACTGGTTGATAAATTTTTCTGAACTTACATAGAGCACCACTTTGTTTGGGTGCAGCCTTTTTACATCGTTTCCGATGGCCTGGGCCAGGTGGGTTTTTCCCAAACCAACGCCGCCATAAATCACCAGTGGGTTAAAAGAAGTGGCGCCTGGTTTTTCGGCCACTGTTTTGCCGGCACGGCGGGCCACCCGGTTACAGTCGCCCTCTATGAATGACTCAAATGTATATCCCCGGTTAAGCTGCGGATCGATCTGCATCTTTTTTAAACCCGGAATTACAAACGGGTTCTTAACAGGATTGTTTACTACCAAGGGGAAATCCATTTCGTTATTTGAATATGATTTGTATCCATGGCCGGGCACATCCATTGTAAGCGGTTTGTTCTTACTGTTGCCACTGTCTACCATGATACGGTATTCAAGCCTTGCCTCTTTTCCCAACTCCCGTTTCAATGTTTTTGCAAGGAGTGAAACATAGTGCTCTTCAAGGTACTCATAAAAAAACTGGCTGGGTACCTGTATCGTTAAAACCTTATCTTTTAGCGCCACCGGCCTGATTGGTTCAAACCATGTTTTGAAGTGCTGCCATTCCACAATGTCTTTTATGATCTCCAAACAATCAGCCCAAACTTTTTCAAACGCTTTCTCCATTATTCCTTAAGCAATTTATATATTGAGTTATTCTATTTTCTATGGCTTATCCCGCTCTGAAAAATGTACGGACCCAGAATAAATTTTCAGTAGGACAGCGAATATCAAAAGAAATTGTTGAAAAAAAAATTTTTATTTCCTTTGATTTTTCCCTTTAAAATATATAAGCTGGTTTTTGGTAATTTCCGCAAACCATTGTACCGGGTTAAAACACAATATCAGCAAGCCTTTCCCGTTATTTTGCCTATAATTTTTAGCCAAAAAAAAATTTTTTGCAAAAGCCCGGAAAAAAGGTGAAAAAGAGCTTTTCTTTCCAAAAAAACCTCCTCCCGGCTTTTAAATTATTCACATTAAAAGATACAGAAAAATAAGCTTACTTTTGGCCAGATAAAACTTTTTATTTATGAGTTATGAATTAACCGGCAAACTGGTGGCCAAATTTGACACAGTGCAACGAACTGAAACCTTTAAAACCAGGGAATTTGCTGTTGAAAAAACAGAAGAAATAAACGGACGAAGTATTGTGAACTATGCAAAGTTTCAATGCGTGCAGGACCGCACCAACATCATTGATAAAGTAAATATCGGTGATGATATAAAAGTCTATTTCAACATCAAAGGAAGTAAGTGGGAAAAAGATGGAAAAACAAATTATATAACCAATCTCGATGCATGGCGTGTGGAGCAGTTGCTTCAACCGGGTGGTTCACATACCGACAGCGAGTATATGGAACCGCTTGACACTTTTTCATCTACTGCACCCGATGCGGTGGATGATCTTCCGTTCTGAAAATTGGAAAGAAAATATAAATAACAGTATCCCTGCACAATTGTGCAGGGATTTTTAACTCACCATATTTGCAATATTTGTTGTAAAGAAAACAACCGTATATGCAGCAGAAAATTTCGCTCAAATTACTCCCTTCCGAAGCAGCAGATGAACAAAAGATAAAAGAGTACATTGCTGCAGCCACCGGTAAAAAAATAACCGGCCTCACCGGTTTTTCCATCCTCAAAAAATCAATTGATGCACGCGGTAAAAACGTGTATATCAACCTCACTGTCAATGCTTTTATAAACGAACCGCCCGCCCAGGCGGAGGCATTTCATGCTGGCTTTAAAAACACAGAAAAAGCTACAAAAAAAGTGATCATTGTGGGCGCCGGACCAGCAGGATTATTTGCAGCGCTTAAACTTTTGGAGGCCGGTATTCAACCTATCATCATTGAAAGGGGAAAAGATGTACGAAGCCGCCGGAGAGACCTGGCCATTCTTAACAAAGAAGGCATTGTAAATCCCGAAAGCAACTATTGCTTTGGCGAGGGCGGAGCCGGCACCTACAGCGATGGCAAACTCTATACCCGCAGCAGCAAACGGGGAGATGTACAAAGGATACTCCGCCTTTTTGTTCATTTTGGAGCGGCAGAAAATATACTCTATGACGCCCACCCGCATATTGGCACCAATAAGCTACCGCATATCATAACTGCCCTGCGTCAATGCATTCTTGAACATGGCGGTAAAATTTTCTTCGAAAAAAAACTGACCGGTTTTAATATTGAAAAAGGAAAAATAACTTCTGTCAAAACAGCCGATGGCGATGAACTTTTTGCAGATGCCTTTATTTTGGCAACCGGCCATTCGGCCAGGGATATTTTTGAATTGCTCCGGCATAACAACCTATTGATTGAAGCCAAGCCTTTTGCGCTGGGTGTTCGCATTGAGCATCCCCAGGCTTTGATAGACAGCATCCAGTATCATTGTGCCATAAGGGATGCTAACCTGCCACCCGCCTCTTACTCGCTGGTAGAACAGGTGAATGACATGGGCGTTTTCTCCTTTTGCATGTGCCCCGGCGGCATTATAGCTCCTGCTGCCACCAGCCCCGGCGAACTGGTGGTAAATGGCTGGAGCCCTTCGAAAAGAAACAATCCATTTGCAAACAGCGGCATGGTGGTTCAAACAGCATGGGAAAGCTTAGCCGGGTTAAAAGACTTTAGCCGGCAAGATCCCATCAACAACCCATTGCTGCTAATGCAGTTTCAGCAAATGGTGGAGCAGCGGGCCTTTGAAGCCGGCGGAGGAAAATTTACCGCACCTGCTCAAAGGATGGTAGACCTGGTCAATAAAAAAACATCGGCCAGCCTTCCTGCAAACTCCTACCTGCCCGGACTAAAAAGTGTGGCGCTCAATGAGGTACTGCCGGGATTTATTTTCGATACACTGGCGGGCGGTTTTAAGGCTTTTGGGAAAAAACTGAAAGGATATCTCACCAATGATGCCGTAGTGGTGGCTACCGAAAGCCGTACCAGCAGCCCGGTGCGTATCCCCCGCAGCAATGAAACGCTTGTACACCCACAGCTAAAAAATCTTTATCCCTGCGGAGAAGGTGCTGGTTATGCAGGCGGCATAGTGAGTGCAGCCATGGATGGGGAAAGAGTGGCGGAGCAGATAGCCCATTTACTTAACGGGTAAACAAAGAACTTACCTATCCTTTTAAATTATTTTTGATCATTTAAACTATTCTGTAACAATTTTGACGGTAAAGAATCTAATTTTACAACATCAACTAACACCCATATGCATTTACTGGAACTTCAGAATTTGAAAAAATATTTTGCTACACAAAAAGCGGTGGACGATATCAGTTTTACCATCGGCAAAGGAAGCATTTTTGGATTACTTGGCCCAAACGGCGCCGGAAAAACCACCCTGCTCCGTATGATAACGGGTATCTTTTATCCCGACAGCGGGCAGATCAACTTTAACGGCAAACCTTTTGATCCGCTTAAGGATGCCGAAAGCATTGGCTATATGCCCGAAGAACGCGGCCTGTATAAAAAAATGAAAATCGGGGAACAGGCGATCTACCTTGCCAGGCTCAAAGGCATGAGCACAACTGAAGCCAACCAAAAAGTGAAAGAATGGTTTGTAAAATTTGAAATGCAGAGCTGGTGGAATAAGAAAGTGGAAGACCTCAGTAAGGGCATGCAGCAGAAACTGCAATTTGTAACCACCGTTTTACACAATCCAAAACTCATTATACTCGACGAACCCTTCAGTGGCCTCGATCCTGTAAATGCCAACCTTATAAAAGATGAAATTTTAAAGCTGGCACAAAATGGCAGCACCATTATTTTCAGCACGCACCGTATGGGCGAAGTGGAAGAGATCTGCGATCATATTGTTTTGATAAACAAAGGTGAAAAAGTGCTGGATGGCTCTGTTAAAAGCATTAAGCAGGATTTTAAGGAAAATATTTATGAGCTGGGGGGCCATGTGGTGCCGGAACAGCTGATGACACATATTTTTGGAGTGGTGGAACTAAAAGAAGATAAGCTGCGGCTGAAGCTTACGGAAGGTTCAAAGCCAAACGATGTGCTGCAATACTTTATTAACCAGGGGGTAAATATCCATTCATTCAACGAATTGCTCCCATCCGTTAACGATATCTTTATTAAAGTGGTGGAAGGCACCGCCACTGCCAGGCAGTTTCAAAATATTTCATAATCTTTCATACAATTAACCATGAGCAAAATAGGTTTAGTAATAGGTCGGGAATATTTTTCCAGGGTAAAAAAGAAATCATTTTTAGTGACCACCATCCTTATTCCGATTCTCATGATGGGCTTTTATGCAGCCATCATTGTCGTAGCAGTAAAAGGCGGAGATTCCGGCGACAAAAAAAAGTTTGCCATTTTAGATGAAGCGGGTTTCTTCAACGATTCTTCCTTTACAAAAAAGAAAAATCAAAATTATGTACTGGTAAAAAATGAGACTGAAAAATCATTCATAAACAAGTATAAAGAACTTGGATATACCGGCTTTTTATTTATTCCCCTTTCAGATTCTGCAAAACAGGCGCCGCTGGTGCTCCACAGCCAGAGCAGCCTCAGCCTTGGCCAATCGGAGGCTTTGGAAGATATGGTGAATGATGCCTGGAAAGAAAAAAAATTATT
Source organism: uncultured Chitinophagaceae bacterium (assembly GCA_963754695.1). Lineage (GTDB taxonomy): Bacteria > Bacteroidota > Bacteroidia > Chitinophagales > Chitinophagaceae > Ferruginibacter. The sequence goes on along the minus strand of CAVWGU010000004.1, from coordinate 222,437 downwards.
AAGCCTTGGCATCAGTACAGAGGAATATAAGATCATCAATAAAAAAGTGAATATACAAAGTGTGATAGACACCAAGGAGGGCGGAAAAAAAACCCATGCAGTAGCCGCCGGGATCATTTCCTTTGTATGCGGCATTCTTATTTACATGATGATGCTCATTTACGGAAGCCAGGTGATGCGGGGCGTTACAGAAGAAAAAACCAGCCGTATTGCCGAGGTGGTGATAAGTTCTGTAAAACCATTCGACCTGATGATGGGAAAGATCGTGGGTATTGGTGCAGTAGGGCTTACACAATTTGCCATATGGATCGTTTTGTTTGGTTCCCTGCAGGTTTTTCTGCCGCTGTTCATGCCCGGAATGACCGACCAGATCAATAATGCTGGCGCAGATGCGGGTAACATCAACGTGCTGAATGAAATCACTTCCGGCTTTTCCACGCTTCCCATTGCAAAAATACTGGGCTGGTTCATGTTCTATTTTCTGATGGGATACCTTACTTATGCTTCTTTATTTGCAGCCGTTGGCAGCGTGGTAAGCGAAGACCAGCAGGAAGCGCAGCAATTTGTATTTCCCATCATCATGCCGATCATCCTTGGTTTTTTCATCATGATCCAGGCCGTGGAAGAACCTGATACCAACCTGGCATTATTTGGAAGCCTGTTTCCGCTAACATCGCCGGTGGTGATGATGGGGCGGATCACCTATGATATTCCGGCCTGGCAGCTGATCGTATCGGCCGTTTTGCTGGTGGGCACGTTTATTCTTTTTACCTGGCTTACGGCAAAAATTTACCGCACCGGCATTTTGATGTACGGCAAAAAACCAAGCTGGAAAGAGATGATGAAATGGGCATTTAAGAAGCAATAATTCATTGAAATAAACCGATAAAAACAAACCCGTGTAGTTTGATTTCTATACGGGTTTTTAGTGCAATTTATGTGGTAAAAAAGCGTTTTAAAGGAAAGCATAAGCGCATGAAACGAATTTTTACCCTCTTAACAGCGATTTTGATTATTGGGTTATTTTCCTGTAAAAAAAATGATGCTTGCTATACCCTCAAAGGAAAATGGGTCTTAGACAAAGCCTATTATAATGTAAATGCTCAGGGCACAGTATCCGAGGGAATCTACACAGTGCCGGCCACAGATAAACATGAATTCAATTTTACCGCTAACAATAAGGTAACAATTTTGTTTCGTTACCCTGAAAGGCAGGATACATCTGATTACAGATTTATTTCAGCAAATGAGATTGAATTCAGCAACTTCTACAGTGGCGGGCCATTGTATTTCGAATTTCTCAATTTAAATGAATTTACACTTACCTTGCCGGGCAGGTGTGGTTATGAAATCAACTATTATAAACGAGCCAATTAATGGCTGCTTTAGCTTTTTGTTATCTCGATAATCTCCAAAACACATTAATAGCGAAAAGAGCGTTTCAACATTTCATTAAACGCCCCTAACCATTGTCATAGCTTCTACCGCCATTTGCTGGTTGTATTCCGAAGCAAGTGATTTGTGGTTGATAATATCCACAATAGTGCCTACAAAACAAAGTCCTGCGGTAAACAAATACAATATTCCCATTCCCATTTGCCCAATCAGAAACCTGTGTACCCCAGCAAAGCCTACAAAACCAAGCAGGCTGGTAAGCAGTATAATATCTGCTTTTTTACGTTTACTGTTGTAAAGCGACATAAACATCGGCATCTTGTCATTTGGCAGGTCTTTGGTAAATGCCTGGAGATAACTGAGTTCTTCGGGTTCTATACCCGGAACCTGGCTGATAAAAAAACTGTTTTCGTACATGGCTTACTTTTTTTATTAGATGATAAATACGGTGCAAAATTATCAATACTGCCGGAATTCCAAAATAATGTTCTGCAAGGGAGCTGGAGAACTGGAGGTGAAGGGCATAGTGGATAGAATGGCCAATACCGCAGCCGGGGCAAAAAGAGATTCCAAGCCATTTAACCACGCAAAAACTGGAAGCGCCCCCGGCCGGAACCATAAAATACAACAACAGCAAAGCGCCCGGCCAAAAAATCAATTCAGCATTCCTGGTAATAGTATAAAAAAAAATTCTTACCATATTCAGCAGGCTGTATGTTGTTATTATTTTAAACGGGAAAACTGCATTTAACCTTCTACAGAGTTACATAAAGAAAACCAGAATTACAATTTTTTTATGTTATTGATCCTGATGGGGTGTACAAAAGCATCGCCGCTGCTTTTAAGGTTCTGGATCTTTCTTACCACTTTCATCCCTTCCAGTACTTTTCCAAATGCTGCATAGCCAAGTCCATCCCGGTTGCCAAAAGCGGCACTACTGTCGAACTGTTTCTGGCTGCCAATACAGATAAAGAATTCTGTGCTGGCAGTTCCGGCGTTTGTTCGGGCAAATGAAAGCACGCCGCTTTCGTGTGTTAACCCGGTTTGCCTGGGCGATTCGTGGGGAATTTTGGGCAATGCCTGCTGTGTGGCGGGTTTGGTTTGTATGATGCCACCCTGGATAAGACCGGTATTGTATTGCTCATCCAGGTCGGGGTTTTTGAGTACCCGGTAAAAGCTAGCATCTTCATAAACGCCGTCTTCCACATTTTTAAGGAAGGCCGCCACGGTTATGGGGGCTTTATCGGGGTAGAGCTCTGCTTCAATATCGCCATACTCGGTATCAATGATGATATGCGGCTGGTCGTACTGTTTTTGGGTACAGGAAAAAAGAAAAAAACTTAAAAGTAAAAAGTAGAATTTGTACATGGCTGCCATTTTTGCAAAGATATGCATAGATTCAACCGGGGCGAAACCCTAATGTAATACAGCACCTGGTGATGCGCCGAGAAGTAATTAATTCAATTAATAAACCGTACACATAATTCGCAAAACGTGCAACGAGCCGTCTTCAGTAAAACTATCGAAACGGAGTGCTGCGTTTACATTTGTTGATCATTGGTATGCCGTAAAAGTGAGTGACACAACGATGATGCCATGAAAAACAAATGCCTGGTATCAAAAAATTAATGATCATTCAGCGGTAATCCCCGCTTTTGCCATTCGATCCAGTTTATGTACTCGGGCGAAACACGCTTTTCGACCATCGTAATGCATTTATCCACCGGGCAAACCAGCTGGCAAAGGTTGCAACCCACACATTCTTCTTCTTTGATGGTATAGTTGTTATAAGGTTTGCCGTATTCTAAATTTATACTTTGGTGAGATGTGTCTTCGCAGGTAATATAGCAGAGGCCGCAGTGAATGCATTTGTCCTGGTTAATATTGGCCACATGATGGTAGTTAATATCAAGATCTTCCCAGTGTGTAATGGTGGGCACTGATTTACCAATAAAATCATCCAGTTTCGAAAAGCCCTTTTCATCCATCCAGTTATTTAAACCCTCGCACATATCTTCCACAATACGGAAGCCGTGTTTCATGGCAGCTGTACAAACCTGCACATTGCTGGCGCCCAGAAGCATAAATTCAACTGCATCTTTCCAGGTGCTTACACCGCCAATTCCACTGATAGGAACTTTACGGGTAATTTCATCCTGCGCAATGCTGGTAAGCATTTTTAAGGCGATTGGCTTCACAGCCGGGCCGCAATAACCACCAAAAACCGATTTGCCGCCCACATAAGGATTGGGAACATATGTATCCAAATCAACACCGGTCACAGACTGGATCGTATTTATTAGCGACAGTCCGTTTGTGCCAGCTTCTACCACGCTGCGCCCGGTTGGAACTACTGAATGTACATTGGGTGTTAGCTTGGTAATAACAGGAATGCTGGCAGCTTCCATGACCCACTCCACAACCATGCAGGCTATCCCGGGATCCTGTCCTACAGCGGCACCCATGCCACGCTCTGTCATGCCATGCGGACAACCAAAGTTGAGTTCAAAACCATGTGCACCGGTATCTTCCACTTTTTTAATGAGTTCGTGCCAGCTTTTCCTGTCGTTATCAGCCATGAGTGAAACAATCATGGCCCGGTCGGGGAACAGTTTTACACATTCAGCTATTTCCTTTAAGTTTATATGCAGCGGCCGGTCGCTGATGAGCTCAATATTGTTCAAACCCATTACACGGTGTCCGCCATAATCAACTGCAGAATAACGGCTGCTCACATTTTTTACCTGTGAGCCCAGTGTTTTCCAGACCACGCCACCCCAGCCCGCTTCAAAAGCACGGAGCACGTTATACTTTTTATCGGTTGGCGGTGCACTTGCGAGCCAAAAAGGATTGGGCGATTTAATGCCGAGGAAGGTACTTTCTATGGAAGCCATAAAATTATTTTGAATGTTGAATTATAAATTTTGAATTAAGCTGTTTGTGATGTTTTGACAATTTTGGTCAATATGTTTATGATATGATCAATTTTTTCCAAATAAACATTGTAATCTAAATCAACCATTTTACTTTCCTTCAATAACCTTAGCCAATACCTTGATTCTCTTGCTTCTTTTGATGCAATCGACATTTTTGCAATAAAATCTTTTCTGGTTTGACCAGCAAGGGCTTCCTCCACATTAGCACCTACGGAAGTTGCGCTTCTCAGAAGCTGTTTTGAAATTACAAATTCCTTTGCATCTACCAGCTTTTTGTAAAGCTCAATAATAGAGAGTGAAAAGTTGAATGATAAATCCAGTATAATATTCTCTGTCTTCATCAATTCAAAATTCAACATACAAAATTTAAAATAGCAGCTGCAGCAATTTTCCCTGCCTGCACCGCATCCACCACTTCCCTGCCACCATTTACTGCATCGCCACCGGAAAAAACGCCGGGTATATTTGTGGCGCCGTTTTCATTTACAATGACCTTTCCACCCTTATTGGCCAGCTGTAAACTTTCGACCAATGCTTCAAAAGGAACCTGCCCTGCAGCTTTAATGACCATATCCACCGCCAGTGAAAATGTTTCGCCGGTATCCACCGGGCTGCGTCGCCCACTTGCATCTGGATCGCCCAGTTTCATTTTACTGCAAATAAGTTCGGTTACTTTTCCATCTGCCCCCTTCACTTCTTTTGGCGCAGCGAGCCAAATAATTTCACAACCATCGAGTTTGGCAATATCGAGTTCAACATCGGTGCAGGGCTTCTCCGCCTGGGTACGGCGATAAACCAGCGTTACCTCTTTTGCACCCATTCGCTTAGCCTGTGTAGCTGCATCAATTGCCGTCATGCCCATACCTATCACGGCCACCCTATCGCCCACAGCCACAGAACCATAACCTTCATTACGCAGCCTGTAAATAAATGAAATGGCATCTTCCACCCCATTCAAATCTTCGCCGGGAATATCCAATTGCCTGGCCACACCCACGCCCATTCCAAGGAATACCGCATCATAATTTTTCCTGAGCTCTTCCAGTGAAATATTTTTTCCTAATTCCTGTTTATACTTGATATCTATTCCACCAATGGAAGTAATATATTTCACTTCATCTTCGCAAAATTGAGGTGTTACTTTGTAAGCTGCAATACCATAAGTCATAAGGCCCCCTCCCTTTTCCTCTTTTTCAAAAATAGTTACATCCACCCCTTCTTTACCCAGGTAAAATGCTGCACTCAGGCCGGCCGGCCCTGCGCCCACCACAGCCACTTTTTTTCCGGTGGATGGTTTACGCTCAAACAATTTCCATTTATTGGCCATGGCCGATTCTGTACTGTAACGCTGCAACCGGGCAATTTCGATAGGCTCTTCTTCCAAAAGGTTATATACGCAGGCACCTTCGCATAATTTTTCTACCGGGCAAACCTTGCTGCAGCCTGCTCCCATAATATTGCTGCTGAAAATAGTGTGGGCCGATCCCTTTATATTTTCGCTGGCAATTTGCTTAATAAATTTTGGCACATCAATATGTGTGGGGCAACTTTTGGTACAAGGTGCATCATAACAATATAAACAGCGGTTTGCTTCAACAGCAGCTGCGGTTGCATTATCGAAAGGCGGATGAATGTCAGCAAAATTTTCCGCATACTGTTCGGCTGTTAGTCTTTCAGATTTGATCATGAATACATTATTTTGAGTTTTGATTGTTGAATTTTAAATGAAAACAAAGTAACCTTAAACGTTCCAGCATTTCCTGCAATTCAACATTTATAATTCAACATTTAAAATAAATTAGAGTTCGGTGAGTTTACCGTAGGTTTCCGGCCTTCTGTCGCGGAAAAATTGCCAAACGTTGCGTACCTGCTCGATCATATCGAGGTCAAATTCCGCTACCAGCAGTTCATCATTGTCTTCGCTGGCCTGGGCAAAAATTTGTCCGCGTGGATCCACAAAATAGGATGATCCGTAAAATTTTCCCAAATTCCAGGGGCGCTCATGGCCAACACGGTTGATGCATCCCATAAAATAACCATTGGCTGCTGCATGCGCCGGCTGTTCCAACTTCCATAAATATTGGGAGAGGCCGGAAACCGTTGCCGAAGGATTGTATACAATCTCTGCTCCATTTAAACCAAGGCATCTTGCCCCATCAGGAAAATGGCGGTCGTAACAAATGTACACACCCACTTTAGCATACTTAGTTTGAAACACAGGGTAGCCGAGGTTTCCGGGTTTAAAGAAAAACTTTTCCCAAAATCCGCTCGTATGCGGAATATGATTTTTGCGGTATTTGCCGAGATATTTTCCATCGGCGTCTATCACCGCCGCGGTGTTGTACAAAACGCCTGCCTGCTCCTTTTCATACACCGGAACTACAATCACCATATTGTATTTTTTTGCATACTCCTGCATGCGCTCAATGGTGGGCCCGGGCACCGTTTCAGCGCTCTCGTACCAGGCTTTATCCTGGCCCGGACAGAAATAGGGCGTATTAAAAATTTCCTGGAAGCAAAGGATCTGTACTCCCTGGCGGCCTGCTTCTTCAATATAAGGAATGTGCTTCTGCACCATGGCTTCTTTTATTTCTTCAATGGTTCCTTCCCCCTCTGTTTTAGGAAGTGAAAGTTGAATCAAACCTGATTTTACAATACGTGGCATGTTATTTAGTTTAGAGTTGTGAGTTTATAGTTTACAGTACAATACCATTATTTTGAAAAATATTTTTCTTTGGTGGTTTTTATTATAGAAGTTAACATTTTTAAGATTTCTGCAACTGCATTGTTTAATTTGTCAAATTGGTCGGCGGCCATATAACCGCTATCCCGTAAAAGATGTAACCAATACAAGGTTTCCCTTGCCTCCTTTAAAGATATATTTAGCTGATATACAAAGGATCGTTTTGATTCGCTACTCAACGCCTCATTAATATTTGCTCCTATGGAAGTTCCGCTTCTTAAAACCTGTTTAGATAAGACAAACTCACGCTTTTCATTACACAAATATTTATACAGGGTTATAATATCAAGTGAAAACTGATACGCCTTTACCGCTATGATACTATTTGAGTTTTTAGGATCAAGCATAATTAGTACTATCACTATACTTTACATTATTAATTATAAACTTTACACTATTTGCGAAACTTTACTTCGTTTTATAAACTTCCCAAAACCTTTCTGCACCTTGCATTCGTTATTATCTATTGCAACTTCACCCCTTAGTAAAACTGTTTTTACTTTTCCGGTCAGTTCCCAGCCTTCGTAGCCGCTGTAATCAACGTTCATATGATGTGTTTTGGCAGAAATGGTATGCTTTTCTTTGGGATCAAAAATTACGATATCTGCATCGCTGCCCACAGCGATAGTTCCCTTGCGGGGAAACATCCCAAAAATTTTTGCCGCATTGGTGCTGCTCACCTCCACATATTTGTTCAAGGTAATTTTATTTTTTGCAACGCCTTCACTGTACAATAATTCCATACGGTTTTCAATGGCGGGATGCCCGTTGGGAATTTTACTAAAATCATCTTTACCCATTAATTTCTGCTCCCACATAAACGGGCAATGGTCTGTAGCCACCACCTGCACCAAACCCTGGTTGATACCAGCCCACAATGTTTCCTGGTCTTTCTTTTGGCGGAGCGGCGGGCTCATCACCCATTTGGCGCCATCTTCCTGTTCATAAAGCGAGGCATCAATGATGAGGTATTGTATACAGGTTTCCACGAACATTTTTTGGTTACGGCGGGTGGCATTGCGCACGGCATTCAGCGCACCCTCGCAGGTAAGATGTACAATATAACCAGGACAGCCGGTATAACTTGCCATGTCAACAAATCTTTCGCTTGCCTCCGCCTCTGTAATTTCGGGTTGCGATAAATAATGATAGAGTGGTGATAATTTTCCCTCAGCCCGGTGCTTTTGAACAAGATAATCGATCATATCGCCGTTGGTGGCATGCACGTTAATAAGGCCACCCTGTTTTTTCACTTCTTCCATGAGGCCGATCATCTGCCGGTCGTCGATCATGAGTGCGCCTTTATAGGCCATAAAGGTTTTAAAGGATGTGATACCGTGTTCTTCTATGAAGGTTTTTATTTCCTTTTTTGTGTCTTCATTAAAATCGGTAACGGCCATGTGAAAACTGTAATCGCCTACGCAATTGTTATCGCTGCGGCTTCGCCAGTCGGTGAGCGCATGCTGCAGGGACTTACCCTGAGTTTGCAAAACAAAATCTATCACCATGGTAGTGCCACCATATAAAGCAGCACGGGTTCCCGTTTCGTAATTATCAGAAGAAAAAGTACCCATAAAGGGCATATCAAGGTGCACATGAGGGTCAATTCCGCCGGGGAAAACATATTTTCCGGTGGCATCAATTTCCTTACCGGCTTTGTAAGGCAGGTCTTTGCCAATAGCTTTGATGGTTTCTCCTTCAATAAAAATATCGGCCACGTAATTGTCCGTGGCGGTAATGATGTTAGCATTTTTGATTAAAAGGCTCATAAATTTTATATTTTGTTTCTCACAAAGTGCGCAACCCTGCCTGACTGTGTCACGCAGGCAGGGAATACAAAGAAAACTACACAGATAAAGTCGTTGTTCCCGCTGCCTCCTTTGTTTCTATGTGTGAAACCGCATTTTTCATTAAAAAATAATAGACAATTCCGCTTACAAAAAAACCAATAAACCATGCATAATGATACAGGTTGCTGATCCATTCCGGCACCGCTGATGCATTTACAATTTTTATTGTAACCAGGAAGCCGGGTACATTTGGCAATATACCTGCAAGTAATGCAAAGATGGCTTTGTAATTTACGCCTTTTGAGAAATAATATTCACCCGAGCGGCTGTAAAGTGCCTGCAGGCTCAGTTCCTTTTTCCGGATAAAATAATAATCGGCTATCATGATACCCCCAACCGGGCCCAAAAGGCTGGAGTAAGCAATGAGCCAGTTGAAAATATAACCATTAGGATCGGCGATCAGTTTCCAGGGAAAGATGAGAATACCAATGAGGCCGGTAATGTACCCGCCGGTACGGAAGCTGATCTTCTGTGGAGCCAGGTGTGCAAAATCATTGGCCGGGCTCACAATATTGGCAGCAATATTTGTGGCCAATGTACTAATGGCAACGGCCAGCATGGCAAATGTTACCATCATTTTGTTTTCAAATTTTCCGGCCAGCTCCACCGGGTCCCAAATTGTACTGCCGTATACAATGGCCGTGGCCGATGTAACCACCACGCCAATAAAGGCAAACAGGGTCATACTTGGCGGCAGACCAATGGCCTGGCCTTTTACCTGGGCGTTCTGGCTCTTTGCATAACGGGTAAAATCCGGGATATTGAGTGAGAGCGTAGCCCAGTACCCCACCATGCCAGTAAGTGCAGGGAAAAAATAGGCAAGAAAAGAAGACCTGTCTGTAAACTTTGACGGCGTTGATAAAATAGGCCCCAAGCCATTGGCTGCGCTGATGGCCCAGAATAAAAGCGCCAATGCGGCCAACGGTAAAAAAATGGCTTTGAATAATAATAATTTTTTAATACTCTCTACTCCGTAATAGACCACTATCATATTGAGCAACCAAAAAACCAGGAAGCAAAGAAAAGGAGCCAGGTTTGGAAATAATCCTTCCATATTAATAGGAGGAAGTGACGGAATCCAGGCCCGGAGAATATAGTAGATGGCCGTACCACCGATCCAGGTTTGAATGCCAAACCAGCCACAGGCTACAATGGCCCGCAGGATGGCAGGAATATTGGCACCCTTTATACCAAAACTTGCCCGGGCAAAAACAGGAAATGGAATGCCGTATTTAGCACCTGCATGCCCGTTCAATATCATTGGTATTAAAACGATGGTATTACCCAGGAAAATAGTAAAAATTGCCTGCCACCAGTTCATACCGCCTCCGATGAGGGAACTGGCAAGCATATAAGTAGGAATACAGAGACTCATGCTGATCCACAAAGCCGCATAATTCCAGGTGCCCCACTTGCGTTTGGAAGCAGGCACAGGTTTCAGGTCATCGTTGATCAATGATTTTTCTGCCTCAAATTCTTCTGCTATGATTTCCTGTACATTCATATTAGATTTCCCACGGATGACACAGATTGAATGGATTTAATTAATCGGTTGCCACTCTTTAAAAAAATAATAGCCAAATCTTCAACCCTATGTCATTGTAAATTCTATTTGTAGTGATTATCAAATATCTTTCGCCTCACTTCTGGCTTTTTACCGAAATTAAATAATAACCCCACTTCTATATTAGTTGCTTTCAAATAATTTATCAGTTGCGCAAAATGCTCATTTGCCAAACTCTCCGCTGCTTTTAATTCTACAATAACCAGTTCTTCCACCATCAGATCTGCAAAATAAACTCCCACTTCCTGCTCTTCATAATAAACTGTAATAGATTTTTGCTTTTCACCCTTAAAGCCCATATTCTGCAATTCAAAATATAATGCCTTTTCATATACACTTTCCAAAAAACCAAATCCCAAAGTATTATAAACTTTGTAAAATGCCTTGATAATTTGCTCAGTCAATTCTTCATGTTTCATCAAAAAAAATTTCTGCACAAGCTACACAGGTCAAATGTATCTACTATGATAAATAAATCCATTCAATCTGTGTCATCCGTGGGAGTATCATGCTATACTTTCATCTGCAATCTTTATGGCTTCGCTGATGATGGCAAGCCCCTCATCAATCTGTTCTTTTGTTACGATCAGCGGTGGCGCACAAAAAATAAAATTCCAGCGTACAAATGTGTACATGCCCAACTCTTTTAATTTGGCAGCCACTTTGTTCATCACTACCATTTCGTTGGGTTTGGCATTGAAAGGCGCCATGGGTTCTTTGGTTCCCCTGTTTTTTACCAGTTCTATGCAACCCAATAATCCTGTATTCCTGAAATCGCCAATTGAGGGATGAATCGTTTTCATTTTCTCCACCTGCTCTTCCATATATTTTCCCATAGCCCTGGCATTTTCTAAAAGCCCATCTTCCTCATAAATTTTTAATGTGGCCAATGCGGCAGCACAGCATACTGCATGAGCAGAGTAAGTGAGCCCAAGCGGCAACACAGCATCATCATATTTAGCAGCAATTTTGCCGCTTACCTGCAGGCAGCCAAAAGGCAGGTAACCACAGGTAAGTCCTTTAGCCATAGCGATCATATCGGGTACTATATCGTGGTTTTGAAAACCGAACCATTGTCCCGTGCGTCCAAAGCCACTCATTACTTCATCCATTATCATGAGTATACCATGCTCTTGTGTGATGGCACGCACAGCCTTTAAAAATCCTTTTGGATATTGTAAACAGCCGGATGTACCGCTTTCCCCTTCTAACAAAATAGCTGCTATGGTACCAGGCCCTTCGTATGCGATCAGGCGTTCAAATGCCGCCACCGATTCTTTCAATAAATTTTCTTCGCCGTACTCCCAGCGATATAAATTCGGCAAATCAAAATGCACAAAGTTGGGGGCCTGTTGTGCATCTACTGCTATGCGGCGCGGATCGCCACCGGCGCTGATAGCGCCCATGGTGGCGCCGTGATAACTCTGGTAGCGGGTCACAATTTTATGCCTGCCGGTATAGAGTCTCGCCAATTTGATCCCGTTTTCAATTGAAGTGGCTCCGCATAAAGTAAAAAAGGATTTATTCAGATCGCCCGGGCATAACGCTGCCAGTTTTTTGCCCAGGTCGGCCCGCACTTTTGTAACACAGCTCGGCGTTACATAGGCCACTTCCTGCATTTGCTTTACCACAGCTTCAGTAATGCGCTGATCGCCGTGCCCGATATTCATATTAATTAAACCGCTGCTGAAATCGAGTATGCGGTTATCGTCATAATCGTAGAGGTACACGCCTTCTGCCCGTTTAACGGCAATAGGATTGGTTCCCTTTTGTTTGCTCCAGCTGAACAGGCTGTATTCCTGCGCATCGTTGATGATGTCTTGTGCTTCAGAAATGACTTTTGTATTCATATAATCGATTTACAAATTAAAGGAAGATTATTTTTTATTGGTTTTGCGGATAAAATATATAAATACCCATATCAGCCCTGCAATTACTATAAGTGTCCCGAAAACTTCACCTATCACTTCCCCTTTTTTAAATGCTGATGAATTTTCGTCAAATGCATTTAAAGGCAAGGGCAATAATGGGTTTTTAAAAGAAATACCACTCAATATCCTCCTCAAATCACTCTCTTGCTTTTTAATATCGACATCTTTTTGCATGTAGTAAACAATATTGTACATTTTATTTCCTGAAGGGAACCCGTATTGATATAAAACAGGATCTGAAATTTTATCAAAAAAACAGATAGCCTTAATGCAATATTGTCCATTAACGACGGTGTCAATAAAAAAGCATTTTAACTCCTGTTTTCGCATTGACCTTGAGATACCAGCCTTAAAGCCCGTTATTGATTCTTCATTCAGTTTAAGATACTCATTGTACTCCGACACCATAAAATTCAACACCCTATCGCCATTATTACTATGGTATAGTTTTGTCCTAACAGACATCCCTTTCTCCCTTATTACTGTATCAAATTTAGTATTGATCTCGGGAAGTGTCACTTCCACATTTTCATCAATTGTGATTTTCCTCCAGGTTGTATCTTGTCCATTTGCAAAAATGGCCAATTGTAAAAAGGTAAAAAGTAAATATTTTTTCATTTCAGGCAGGGTTATTCAAACACGCTAACTCCACATTTTTAATAACCATAAATAATAATTTTTACAAAACTCATCCTTTGAATCCTATCCTTTCCCTATCCTCCCATTTTCTTTCATCCGCTTTTTTATCCAGCAGGTTTTCAATGGCATCATAAATCCCCTTTAGTTGTACATCGTGGCTGCCCAGCTTCTCTTCTATTTTCAATAACTTCTCTGCCACCAGTTTATTGGTCATCGCCATTTTTCTTAGTGCAACAAATGCACGCATGATCGCTATATTCATCTGTACAGCTCTTGGAGAATTAATAATGCCGCTTAACATCGCTACTCCCTGTTCGGTAAAAGCAAACGGAAGATACCTGGCTCCTCCCCAACTTGAGGTCACAAATTGTGACCTCAAGTTGGCAGCCTCCTCTTTAGTCAATTGAAACATAAAATCTTCCGGGAACCGATCAATATTACGTTTTACCGCCTGGTTAAATACTTTTGTTTCCACCTCATAAAGCGTCGCCAAATCCCTGTCAATCATCGCTTTAATTCCCCTAATCACATAAATCTTATTCACAACAATTTCACCGGGTATATGGACTGATTTACTTTTTACAGACTTCGCCATAGCGTTTTCATTTAACGGATTTAATTTTCAAGGTCACAATTTGTGACTTCAAGATTGCAGCCTGCCCTGTGCCGAATGAACATACCCCAAAACAACATTCAACATTTCCTTAACTCATCCAGTTCACACCGGCCTCAGGATTCCACTTGGTGGTTGATTTTTTCAGTTTGGTCCAAAACTCAATAGAGCTTTTACCGGTAATATCTCCTACGCCAAATTTACTTTCGTTCCAGCCGCCAAAACTGAATGGCTCACGCGGCACCGGTACACCTACATTTACACCAATCATACCGGCGCTTGCATGGTCAATAATGTAACGGGCCATGCCGCCGTTTTGCGTGAACACACTGGCTGCATTGCCATAAGGGTTGGCGTTTTCAATGGCCAGCGCTTCATCCACCGTATTGGTACGCATGATGGAGATCACAGGGCCGAAAATCTCTTCTCTTGCAACTGACATTTCTGGCTTTACAAAATCGATCACCGTAGGCCCCACATAGGTTCCTTTTTCTTTACCGCTCACTTTTGTATTCCTTCCGTCTACCAGGATTTTTGCGCCCTGGGCTTCGGCCTCTGTAATGTATGCTTCAATCCGTTCCTGCGATGCTTTGTTAATTACAGCACCCAGGTTTTTACCCGGAACAATTTTGCGTGCCTCATCACATATCTTTTCAACAATATGATCCACATTTCCCACAGCCACCATGGCACTGGCAGCCATACAGCGCTGGCCGGCGCAGCCACTCATACTGGCCGCTACGTTTTGAGCCGTCATCTCCGGTTTTGCATCTGGCAGCACCATCAAGTGGTTTTTAGCACCACCCAATGCCAGGCATCTTTTAAAATTATGCGTGGAACGCTGGTAAACTATTTTGGCAACTTTGGTGGAACCCACAAAAGAAACTGCCTGTATATCCGGGTGATCACAAATGGCTTCCACTATTTCCACATCGCCATGTACAATATTGAATACACCGTCGGGCAGTCCTGCTTCTTTTAATAACTCAGCAATACGGCCACAACTCAACGGAACTTTTTCCGAAGGTTTCATGATCATGCAATTCCCGAGCGCAATAGCATTGGGAATGGTCCAGTTGGGAACCATGACTGGAAAATTAAATGGAACAATGGATGCCACTACACCAAGCGGAACATGCTCCGTACGGCATTCCACCCCGCGGCTCACTTCCAGAATTTCGCCGGTGATAAGCTGCGGCAGGGATGTGGCAAATTCTGTAAGCTCAATACATTTTTCTATTTCGGCTACAGATTCGCCATAGGTTTTTCCGTTTTCTTCGCTGCAGAGTTCTGCCAACTCTTTCATATTTTTTTCGAGCAAAGTTTTATACCGGAAAAAGACCTGTACCCTTTCTTTGATGGGCATCCGGCTCCAAACCGGAAAGGCCTTTTTTGCAGCTTGCACTGCATCATCGAGGTCTTTATAGCTGCTCATGGGCAGCTCAGAAAGCTTGTTGCCGTCAAGCGGGGATATCACATCCATTTTTCTGCCACCAACAACATCAATAAAATTTCCGGCAATAAAATTTTTAACGGGGGAATACTTCATTTGGAGTTTTTTAAAATATTATGCAATTTACCATATTCGTAAAATTGTTTATCTAAATTAAAATGAACATATTTTGCGACTATTTTGCATCATTATGGTTTAATTTCTAAATTATTTTCAGTTGTTAAATTGAAAAAATAAAAATAATGCATTTTTGGTTTAAAATAAACTTTATCTGTATTTTTCAGAATATTTCAAATTCAAACCATTATGAATCATAAAGACGATAACGGCCTTGACGAGCTGGATTTTAAGATTCTTTCGGAACTTCAAAAAGACGGGCGCATGTCTTTTACCGACATGGCCGACAACCTGAGTGTATCTGTAGGCACCATCCGAACCCGGCTTAATAAGCTGATCGACGATGGTACTGTAAACATCATTGGCCGCGTAAACCCCGATAAAGTGGGATTTATGTGCTATGCACATATTGCCGTATTTGTTCGGCCTGCCACCCTTAAAGATAAAGTGGCCCAAAAGATCGCCAAGTTACCCGAAGTAAGCTTTTTGGCCATGACATCGGGCGATTACGACCTGGAAGTGGATGTAATGTGCCGCGATAACAACCACCTGGTGGATTTCGTAGATGAGATCAGCAAGATCGAGGGGGTAAACCAAACCAAAACAACCATTTATTTCAAAGTATACAAGTATGCGCAGCCCGACCTGAAGCTGCTGAAATGATAAACGCCCCAAAAAACCCAGAACCAATATTGCCCGAAGTTTTTTTCGGGCTTTTATTTTTAGAAATCCAGCCAGCAATAATCTTGTACCCCTTCCGTTGAAAGAGCATGCTTCGTCCAATATTCATGCTCATCGCCTGCTGCCTGGCCCTTGGTACAATGGCCCAAAAAAAATCGCAGAACATGGTCATTCCCACTTATGAAAGATGCAAAGAAAAATGGAATTATGTTTTTGTAAAAGACAGCCTTTTTGGTGAAGTGATCTATTTTCAGCAGGCGCCATTTCTTTGTGGTAGTACCAGCTCGGCTTCTATTACGATCATCAAAACAAATAATAACGACAGCCTGCGCATTTTACTGGTTTGCCCCCTAAACAAGCCCCCTGAGCTGAAGCAAAAACTGGTATTCATCCCCGATTACACTTATTATAAAAATGTGGCGCTGCCATTCAACACAGGCCGGTCCGATTGTATGGTGCAGAAGACCTGCTACGCCACCCTCGTGCGTAAATAAATAATTAATCCGTTTACAATTAAAATAAACGCCGGTTTTGTAATTTAGGCAATGCAAAAGCCATTGGTGAATAAAAAATACCTGTTACAAAAATTTCCTGGAAAAGGAGGTTGGACCTATGCTGTGATCCCCGAGATAAAACAGGATAAAAATGCGCCTTTTGGCTGGGTTTCGGTAGCGGGCAGCATTGATGAGCAGCCTGTAAAAAATTTCCGCCTGATGCCCATGGGAAACAGGAAACTTTTCTTCCCGGTAAAAGCTGCTATAAGAAAACAACTCAATAAAAAGGAAGGGGATCATATACACATTATTTTATTCGCTGAAGAACTGCCTGCAGCAATACCAGCCGAATTTAAAGCCTGCCTGGCCGATGAACCTGTTTCGGAGAAGAATTTTAATAAGCTTAGCATTTCTGAACAACAGGCATGGGTAAACTGGATCTATGAAGCCAAAAAAGAAGAAACCAAAACGGAGCGGATGGTAAAAGCCATTGCCATGATCGGAAGCAAACAAAAGATCCATCAAAAATAGATCACACGGTTACCGCCAGCCATGCCATCATACCCATTCCCTGTTCAATGGCATCTTCATCAATATTGAAAGTGGGTGTATGCACGCCGCTGGTAATGCCCAGGGTTTTATTGGCTGCCCCGATCCTGAAAAAACAAGCCGGTATCTTATGGGAGTAGTAGGCAAAATCCTCGGCGCCCATGCGTAATTCTGTTTCACCCACATTTTCTTCACCGGCAAATTCTTTTGCCAGTTCCGTTGCCCTGGCCGACAACGCTTCATCGTTTAATACGAAGGGATAACCCACATCTATCTTCACCATAGCTTCTGCACCAAATACCGCAGCCGTTTCCATCACATATTTTTCGATGAGCTTATGAGCCGAAAAACGCCATTCTTCGTTCATTGCCCTGAATGTACCCATGAGCTTAACTACCGATGGAATCACATTGGTGGTATTACCGCCCTGGACAGAAGTGATGGAAAGAACGGAAGGGTTAAAAGGATTGTTGTTGCGGCTGATGACCTGCTGCAGGCCCAAAATAATATGCGATGCAATAACAATTGGATCGGCCGTTAAATGGGGTGCAGCAGCATGTCCGCCTTTTGCATGAATAGTCATATAAAGTTCATCGGCACTGGCCATTACCATACCACCTCTAAAACTGAACTGCCCGGGTTCAAGCACGGTATGCACATGCAGGGCCAGTATTTTTTGCGGGGCAGGGTTTTCCAATACCCCTTCCTTTATCATGAAACTGGCACCGCCGGGATTTTTTTCTTCGCCGGGTTGAAATATAAGTTTGATGGTTCCTTCCCACTGATCTTTTGTTTGGTTGAGAATTTTGGCCACACCAAGCAAACAGGAGGTATGCACATCGTGTCCGCAGGCATGCATCACGCCTTTATTGGTGGATTTATACGGCACATCATTCTGCTCTTCAATTGGCAGTGCATCCATATCGGCCCGCAGGGCAATGATCCGGGAAGAGGGATCTTTACCTGTAATCAACCCCACCACACCGGTTGTGGCCATTACCTGGTAAGGAATGCCCATTTCGGCAAGCTTGGTTTGTATAAACTTTGATGTTTCAAATTCCTGGTAACTGAGTTCCGGGTGCGCATGAATATGATGCCGCACTGCAATAAATTCTTCCTTGTATTCTTTAGCCAGTGATTTGATCTTTTGAAGCATGCTGCAATATAATTTTATTTCATCAATTCGGGTATTGGTTTGCCTACGCATCCATTGGGCATTTGTATGCGCAGCATGGCGGCAATGGTGGGTGCAATATCGGTCATATAAGTTTCACGGTTTGTTTTACCAGGTTTTACTCCCCAGCCGTACCAAACCAGCGGAATATGCGAATCGTAAGGATTCCAGGCCCCATGGGTTGTACCTTTGCTGGAGCCATCAAACCAGGATGGTTTCACCAGGAATTGTATATCTCCGCTGCGAACGGTAGAAAACCCATTGATGAGCCATTCTTTTACAGGTTGTACAATACTTGCCTGCTGGATTTTTGAAGTTTCAAAAACATCTGTAACAAAGGGCTTAGACCGGAGTAGTTTCATGATAAGCTGTTTTACCTGGCCCGCATCTTTGCCTGATTTTTGTAACCCATCCAAATTAAGATAAACCTGGTAATTTTCTATGGCAAGCACTGCATTTGTAAAACCGGTTGAATCTGCGATCATCCTGTTAATTTCATTTTTGAAACCGGCTTCAGAAAAACTACCGGCGGGCATTTTATTCTCTTTCATAAAGCCTACATTATGAGCGGCGCCATGATCGGCAGAAAGAAAGAAAAGATAATTCCCTTTACCAAGTTTTGCATCAAGGTATTGTAAAAAACTTTCCAGGTCTTTATCAAGCCGCAGGTAGATATCCTGCAGCTCTATTGAATTGGGCCCAAAACTATGCCCTGCATAATCAGTGGAAGAAACACTGATACATAAAAAATCAGAAAAAGCACCCGCTCCCATTTTTTCATGTTCGATAGCCGCCTTTCCAAAATCAAGGGTATAGGTGGCTCCAAAAGGGGTATAACGGAATGTTTCTGTTTTTTTGGATGCAGCCACTGTATCGAACCTGTATGGAAAAGTATTGGTGCTTATTCCGGACATCGTACCCTCGTGATCTTTAGCATCTGCCGTACTCATACTGTATTTTTCGATTGGCAATAAAGTGTTCCATACCCCATTCATTGTTTTGGCCGGATACTCTTTAGCATTGAAATCGTTCACCCATTTTGGCAGGGCATTCATATAATAGGTACTGCTGATAAATTTCCCTTTATCGTACCAGTAAGCAGCATTGGCGCTGTGCCCAGCGGGCAAAATAGCACCGCGGTCTTTTAACGATATCCCAATTACTTTGCTGCGGAAATTTGTACTCATTCTTAATTCATCGGTAATGGTGGTTGCCCATAAGTTTCGTGGACTCATTTGCCCGGTTGTTCCGGTTCCGCCTACTCCCACAACAGATGTATCAGTTGTACAATACATTCCCTTACCGGTTGATCGATCGTACCAGTTGTTACCTACAATTCCCATAATGGCAGGAACGCTTCCTGTATAAATACAGCTGTGACCCACCGCCGTGTAAGTGGGTATATAGGGAATCATGGTATTTTCGCAACTAAAGCCCTGGCCCAGTATGCGCTTAAAACCCCCGTTGCTGTACAAATCCTGGTAGCGGTAGAGATAATCCCAGCGCATTTGGTCAACCACCAGGCCTACAATAAGTTTTGGCCTTGCTGTTAAAGGGTCAGCCCTTTTCCCTTCCTTCATTTTAGACTGGGCATTTACAGTCATAGAGCAACAAAATGCAAGGAAGAAAAACATATTTCTTTTCATAATAATTTCGTTAATAAGTGGTTAGCGGTGTTTAATAGCAGGATACAAAGTATTTAAGCATAAATAATTTTCAGTATAAGAATAACTAGCAAATTTACTACAATAAATACTTGTAAAATTAATACTCTGCAGCGTAATAACTCCAGCTAATCATCGTTCAAATTAAAATCTAAACCGCTTTAATGAAAAAATCACTGCAGTTAGCTTTCTTGCTTTTAGCAACAAATATACTTTTTGCCCAATGTCCCAACCTCGAAGGGGCCATGATCAATTCCTGCGGCGTTGCCGAAGGCACCAATGAATTTGTGGTGTTCAGGACAGCCGGCACGGTTTCGGCGGCCGTGTCTACCTACAGGTTAAATTACGGAACAACATCACCTCCAAACAATAATACACTGGGCGGTTCGGATGCCACAACCAAAACGGGTATCGGTAATTTTTCCGGTGCTGGTTGTACAATTGTACAGGTAACGACACCAGCCACCATTATTCCAGCTAACAGCCGGGTTATTTTTATACCAGCAGGCTTTGATCAAAACTATGATATCACAGGTTTGTGTGGGGCGGGAACCATTTATGTAGTATACATAAGAACAAACGCGGCAGGAGGAACAAACAGTTTGTGGAGTGCCACGGGAACCATGGCAAATAATACCGGTGGAAACAACAGATACCTGAATGTTTCTTACAGCGGTTCCATTTCCTGTAATACCAACAATGCTCCCGTTAAAGCATATAATTCATCGGGCTGGCCAACCAATATTGATGGAAATTTTGTGAGCTGGGGCAGCGGTTTTATACCAGTGTACAGTAACAACGGATGTGGCTTTATCATTTTACCCGTTGGGTTGAACAGCTTTTATGGATCTGCAGCAAATAAACTGGCTAACTTATCGTGGGATGTATCAAATTCGGGCGCCGTAAATAAATTTATTATCGAACGTTCGGAAGATGCGCATTCTTTTACAGCTGTCGGCGAAATGAATGCCGGCAACAACCTGCAACATAGCTTTCATTATAAAGACATTCAACCCGAAGAAAGGGTTTATTATTACCGGCTTATTGTTATTGGCAGGAATGGGGAAAAGGCCGTAAGTGCTGTTGTGAAGACAGGAGTAAATGCGGCAGATAATAATCTCATGCAGGCATCTCCGTCATTGGCAAGCAATACAATAACGACCACCTGGCTTAGTTCAAAAAATGAAATGGGCACTTTACAGGTGATGGGTGCTGCCGGAAATATGTTTTTGACGAGGAATATCAGCATCATTTCAGGAAACAACAGGCAATTATTAGATGTAGCGGCCCTGCCTGCCGGATTGTATTTTATAAAACTGCAAACTCAGCAGGCACAAAAACTGGCCAGGTTTGTAAAACAATAACAGACTACTTAGAAAAATTACCCAATATATGAATTCGTGAAGCCCGGCGCCATTATGTGCCGGGTTTTTATTTAGGCAACAGTAGCCATACACAGCTGAATTTTGCCCCCAAACCCTTAATTTTGCAGCAAATTTTAAACAGCAAACACCCTTAAAATATCATATTTATGGCAGATGTTTTTGAAAAATTAGTGAAGGACGGTGGCCCTATTGGCCAGCATATGGACAGGGCGCATGGTTATTTTGCCTTTCCCAAACTGGAAGGGGAACTGGGGCCCCGCATGAAATTCCGCGGAAAAGAAATGATCGTTTGGAGCCTTAATAACTACCTGGGCCTGGTAAACCACCCCGAAGTAAGGAAAATAGACACCGAAGCTGCTGCCATGTATGGCATGGGAAACCCCATGGGCGCCCGCATGATGAGCGGCAATACCAATAAACATGATGAGCTCGAAAAAGTACTCGCCTCCTATACCAGCCGGGAAGATGCCATGCTGCTCAATTTTGGCTACCAGGGTATCATGAGCTGTATTGATGCACTTGTTAACCGCAGGGATGTGATCGTGTACGATGCCGAAAGCCATGCCTGTATTGTAGATGGTATTCGCCTGCACATGGGACAAACCTATACCTTTAAACATAATAATGCCGAAGATTTTGAAAAGCAGCTGCAGCGTGCAGAAAAAATGATCGAAAAAACCGGCGGCGGCATCCTCGTTATTACTGAAGGCGTGTTTGGTATGGATGGGGAGCAGGGCATCTTAAAAGAAATTGTAGCCTTAAAAAAGAAATACCAGTTCCGCCTGCTTATTGATGATGCGCATGGTTTTGGTTATATGGGCCCCACCGGTGCCGGTGCCGATGAAGCACAGGGCTGCCAGGATGGAGTAGACCTTTATTTCTCCACTTTTGTAAAAAGCATGGGCAGCATCGGCGCTTTTATTGCCGGGCCAAAAAACGTGTTGAAATTCCTGCGTTACAATGTGCGCTCACAAATTTTTGCCAAGAGCCTGCCGCTGATCATTGTAGAAGGAATGCTCACCCGCATGAAAATGGTATTGAGTATGCCCGAACTGCGTGAAAAACTCTGGCACAATGTGAACCGCCTGCAGGCTGGCTTAAAAGAACGTGGCTTTGATATTGGCCATACCAATAGCCCGGTAACGCCCATTTATATGAAAGGCGATGTACCCGAAGCTACGCAGATGGTAATGGACCTGCGGGAAAACTATCATATCTTTTGTTCCATTGTGGTTTACCCGGTAATTCCTAAAGGCGATATTATTTACCGCCTGATACCCACCGCGGCCCATACCGATGAGGATATTGACCTCACTTTAAAAGCATTTGAAGCAACCAAGAAAAAATTAGATGCAGGCGCTTATAAAGCTGAGAAGATACCGGATATGGCAGAGAAGGTCTAAATTTTATTTTTCTCAGGAAGACGAACCTGTGCCTGGCTGCACCAAGCAGGCAAGGAATACAACGGGACAAAGTTATATTTATTTATTTTAGGCAATTTTTCGAAACACTCAAAAAATAGAGACTATGACAATAAAATCTCTCAAAACCAGCAATATTTTTTCTATAGTTTTAATACTCTTCTTTTTAACATTTGTATTTCTTGCTTTAAGGCCATTACCAAAAGCATCAAAAACTAATTGCGATAAACAATCGGGTGTAGTTTCAGAAGTTATTGAAGGCGATGGCGAAGGAGATATTGTAGTTAAGCTTGAAAACGATAAAAACTATTATTACATTAATAGAGCAGTTGACAACGGATATTCAGCAGAAGGACTAACAGAAAAGCTTGTTAACAGGAAAGTTGAATTGCTTACCATTTCACATTGGACGCCCTTAGATCCTTTTTCACAAACAAAACATATAGCTGAAATACAAATTGAAGGAGTAATAATATATTCCGAACGCTAGTTTCTAATGAACTTCCAGTAACAGCAATGGAGAGGGTACCCTCGGCAGGGTTTTGTATTCTTTTTTATCTATTGTGTTTGTGTTAAAATCTGCAGTATAATGTTATTTCTTCCCCATCTCGCCAAAAACCCTTACCTTTGCGCCCGATTGTAAGATTTCTGAGCATTGCATGACGTGCAAAGATGCTGTTGACAGCAGGTTATAATAAAAACCTCCTCGAGCTAAGTTTCTCCCACCAGCCAACGCATAACATGTAACAGCGAAATTTTTCGGCCAATACATGTTAACGCAAAGGCAAACCGCCTTTACAAATTTTTATTTTTATGAATGCATTTGAAGCATTGGGCCTCAATGAGAATATCATTAAGTCCATAACAGATTTAGGTTTTACAGAACCCACCCCTATCCAGGAAAAAGCCATCCCGGTGCTGCTGAGCGGCACCATGGACTTTGTGGGCCTGGCCCAAACCGGTACCGGAAAAACGGCCGCATTTGGTTTGCCCTTATTACAGCTGATAAACGCAGCAGATAAGTACCCACAGGCACTGATCGTGTGCCCCACCCGTGAACTTTGTTTGCAAATCACCAACGACCTTTCCACTTACAGCAAACATGTGCGTGGCGTACATACCGAAGCTGTATATGGCGGTGCCAGCATCACCATGCAGATACGCAACCTTAAAAAAGGCGTACAGATCGTAATTGCCACGCCGGGCCGCCTCATCGACCTTATTGAACGCAAAGCGATTGACCTGCAAAAAGTGAAATACGTAGTACTGGATGAAGCGGATGAAATGCTCAATATGGGTTTCAGGGACGATATTGATTTTGTACTGAAGAATACCATCAACCGCGAAAGCATCTGGCTCTTCAGTGCCACCATGCCACCCGAAGTGAGGGCCATTTCCAAAAACTACATGACAAGCCCCAAAGAAGTGACCGTGGGCAAAAAGAACAGCGGCAACGTTAATATCGATCACCATTATTATATAGCTGCTGCACAGCACCGTTATGAAACACTTAAACGCCTGATAGATTTTAATCCCGGCATGTATGGCATTATTTTTACCAGGACAAAGGCCGATGCCCAGGATATATCTGAAAAACTTTCCAAGAGCGGTTACGATATTGAAGCCCTGCATGGCGATCTTACGCAGCAGCAGCGCGACAAAGTGATGGGACGGTTCCGCAGCAAAACCCTGCAACTGCTCATTGCCACCGACGTGGCCGCACGTGGTATTGATGTAGACGGCATTACACATGTGATCAACTACGAACTGCCCGATGATATGGAAGTGTACACACACCGCAGCGGACGTACGGCCCGCGCTGGTAAAAGCGGCATCTGTATCTCCATTTGCCACAGCAGGGAAACCTATAAGATAAAATCTATTGAAAGACTTATAAATGCCCAGTTTCATAAGTCAGATATTCCAGCTGCTACCGATGTAGTGCGCAAGCAGTTTTTTCATTTTATGGATAAACTCATGAGTGCCGACATTTCTAACGGTCAATATGAAACCTACCTGCCCGACCTGGTGAAGAAATTTGAAACCGTTAGTAAGGAAGAAGTACTGCAGCGGGTCGCAGCCCTCGAGTTCAGTCATTTTTTAAAATATTATGAAAATGCCGAAGACCTCAATATGCGTGACAGCGGCCGTGGCCAGCGCACTGATATGCGTGCCGATGCAGGTGGCCGCAGAGACCGTGTGAGCTTTAACCGAAGGGATAATGGTTATACAAGATTATTCATCAACCTGGGCACCAAGGATGGTTTTTACAAAGCCAGTTTTTTACAGTTTATCTTAGATGAAAGCAATCTTAAAAAAGATGTACTGGGTAAGATAGATATGCGTGATATGAATACCTGGGTGGAAGTGGACAATGCCAATGCTTCCCGCATGATAAAATCGCTGGATGGCAAACGCTACAACAACCGCACGGTACGTATGAACGAAGCCGATGGCGGGTTTAAACGCCCCACCGATGAAGGAAGAAAAAGGGATTTTGGCGGAAGGGAGAGGAAGAGGTTTTAATGTAGCTGAAAATTTGCTTTGATATTAGAACGCAACGTCCCCTGCGGGAGACGTTGCTTGAAAAAAAAGTGTTTGCCCAAATGTTTGAGCTTTAATTTCTGAACAAGAACCAAAAAACACGAAACTAATAGCAACAATTTTATACTTATTTAAGTGATACACTTTAATAGGCTTCTTTTAATGGCCACGGGCTAATACTATTGCTCACTTCAATACTTCCCAGTAGCTCCCTTCTGACATTATTCAGTGGCCATGTTTGACTGATTGTAAGGCCTGGTTGTCTCGGACGGATAAAATAAGTATTCGTGCTAGGCCAAATATATCACCATAATCCTGCTTTGTTAGCTAACAACAATCTTTGCTCCAACAAACAAGAATACCAGATGCTGTAAACATTTGTCATACCATTGAGGAATAACTGCTAATAATGATCAATGGTTTCCCTAAATAATAATTGTAGTTAATAGAAAGAAGGCTATCTTTTATATTTTGGGAATATATGGTTTTCTTAAAACTAAAACTTATGAAAATGAGGATAAAAAAATATTTAAAATATTTCATTTTGTTACGGGTTTAACTTTGTAAAATTATTTTTATTAGGTGCTGTTGCTTCATAAAAACCAATTCCTGACACCGAAGCTGGGCCAAAGAATTGAACAACTGCATTTACAGAGGCTTGTTGCCCATTCGAATAATAGTTTGGTTGTAAAGGGGTCGCTTCATACTCTAAGAAATTCTCTTTTAATTTTTGGTTTCGTGTTGTTCCTTGAAAAACAGAGTTCATATAAGCATTCAATTTTACAGGATCTTCTATTACCAAAGCGTATCTTTTATTGCCGCATTCCAAAATTGCACAATATCCCGGGATATTTACATTTTTTCGTGCAGTTATTATATCGTCATCAGAGAAAAATGACCTTTGAGCTGCAGTTTCCTCTGGATGAGTGTGGAAATAGGCGACAAGTTCCTCATCCGGCGCTAAAGTGTAATTAACACGTGCACTGCTACCATTTTGAGCACCCGGGGTAAAATTCTTTGCATATATAACTCCATTCTTCCGTACAAGATTAAAACTTTGCTCTCTATTGTTATTCTGTAGCCCCCAATTGAAAACAGAGTCAGCCTGCATGTCACAAGCACTAGATAATATGCCAGGAATTGAATCCTTAACCGGATGAACTGGTTCCTGGTCTAAAACTGCTGTCCACCCAACATTGCCCGTGTTAGTAGTAGTTGTTGTTCCTGTAGTACCTGTAGTAGTTGTTGTTGTACCAGAACCACCTCCTCCTCCTGTATTAGGAATGGAGTAAGTGCCAGTTCCACCACCACCACCACCGCCACCATCCTCAAAATTGAAGCATAGCTGAAGAGGAGTTGTATAAGCTGGATTAATTTCGCAATTAGGGTTTCCACAGCCACATAACCACGTTATCCAAATATAAGTACAATAACTAACTTGAAAATTATTGGTACTATCAACCAGTTTTACTTCAATTTTTGCATGTTCTGATGTATCAGCACCAGGTCTATAAAACAGCCGCTTGTCAAGTATTTTAAATTGCTCCTCCCCGAAAACCAAACGCTCAAGTACTAAAAACTTTAAGCAATATTGTTCTGCTTTATCGCCGGTTGTACTGATATTACTGCTTGTAAAAGGATAATTTACATAGTCTGCCTTAAGACCATAGCTTAGTATAATTGTATCTGAAAGTACTGCTTTAATAAATGCGTTAATATACTCTTCACTCTCAAGTACTACAGGTATAATTATTATCGTATCTCCGTCAGTGACACTAGAGGAAAATTGTTCAGAAGATGGCTTGCTTTTCATTTTAAGCACTTTATCCCAAACTGGGTAACCAACTCTTGATGCAAAATCTGAAACAAATTCGGAAGTTTTATTGATTTCTTCCAGTTTGCTTTTACCCTTAATACTGAAGGGTCGGTGGTTGTTCCGCTAAAAACTTTGCTGGCAATTCTTTCTTTACTGGGAGTATAAGTTCTGTAGAAAGTTCTTTTTGACAGACCAAGTAATAGCCATAGTACCAATCAATAGGGTAATGGCTAGGGTTTGTTAATTTTCATCAATATTGATTTTACCAAATACAGTAGATATTTCAATGTTTAGGCATATATGCCCAAAATATTTTTTTGATTCAGAGTGACTTTCGTTGTCTTGAACAGTAGTAGAGATAACGAAATAATTATTGCTTTTGGTAAGCACTTAAGAAAATTGAGAAAAAGCAGGGGCTTATCAATGGAAAAGTTGTCGTACGAGGCAGATATAGAACTTAGCCAGGTATCCAGAATTGAAACAGGAGAAATCAACCCCACTTTATCCACTCTCAAATTGCTGGCTAATGCCCTTGAGATTTCACTGTCTGAACTTGTAAAGTTTGAATATTAAATTAAAAACCCCGGAATTTCCGGGGTTTTACAAAATATCTCTACTAAAGATCAATAATTTCTCACCGTCAATTCTGTTCTCCTGTTCTTTGCACGGCCAGCGGCTGTTTTATTGTCGGCCACGGGTGTAGTTTCGCCATAGCCGGCAGATGTAAGCCTGGTTTCTGCAATGCCCTTACTTACTAAGTAATCTTTTACCGCTTTTGCACGGTTTTCAGATAGTGTTTGATTTTTATCATCGGCACCCTGTGCATCGGTATGGCCGGCAATATCGAGCATCAATGTTTCATCGGTCTTAAAAATGCTTACCACTTCATTGAGTGATTTATAAGATTTAGGCAGCAGTTTGTAGCTTCCGGTAGAGAAGAATACATTTTTGGCAGCAAAGTTTATTCTGTCGATCACTTCTTTTGCAATAACCGGGCAACCGGCATTTTCTGCCACACCAGCACGGTCTACGCATTTATCTTCTTCATCGTTGATACCATCGCCATCTGTATCGGGTACAGGGCAACCCTGGTAACGGGCAACACCTTTTACAGTAGCACATTTATCATCTTCATCATTGATACCATCACCATCTGTATCGGGTATTGGGCAGCCCTGGTATTTACCGGTACCAGCCTGGTCGGGGCATTTATCATCGGCATCGGCAATACCGTCGCCATCCCTGTCGGGGCAACCCTGCAGGGAAGCCAGTCCGGCCACATCGGGGCATTTATCATCGGCATCGGCAATACCGTCGCCGTCTTTATCCAGTATCACCGGAGTTTCCACCACGGCTACCGGTGCTACCACTTTTTTAGGGAAAGACTGGGCAAAACCAATGCTATGATAAAAATGATAATTAGAGAAATCGGTAA
This sequence comes from uncultured Chitinophagaceae bacterium, assembly GCA_963754695.1. GTDB lineage: Bacteria > Bacteroidota > Bacteroidia > Chitinophagales > Chitinophagaceae > Ferruginibacter. The sequence goes on along the minus strand of CAVWGU010000004.1, from coordinate 194,033 downwards.
CAGGCGTCCTGTACTGGGAGTTAAGCAGGATGTAAGTATGATCAACCACTTTTAACTGAAGGCCTAAACCCAACGGTAAAAAAGCGCTGTAATAACCTTTGTATTTGGAGGCACCAATACCAACCGTTAAGAAGGGGTTGACACAATATTTATCTGTGAGCAATTTAACATTGGCAGTAACCGCTCCTTCCAGCAATAGCGCATCATCTGAAGAGAGTGGTTTATTAGGCACAGGATATTTAAGGAAGCTCCCGGTTAAAGTAGTGGCAAGATCCACGTGTTGTCCCAGTCCCTGCATATAACTGATGCCCATCCCGGGACTCATACGCCTGGTTTGATACCACTTATTGGCGTTTAAAGTTGCACTGAGGCCATTACCCCTTACATCAGAAGCGGTGGAAAAATCGTTTAAGGCAAAGTGGAATGCCAGCGTAGCCGGCTTCTTGTAATCGCTTTGGCCAAAACCAATAGAACACACTGCAAATGCCAAAACAAAAAGAATAGATTTCTTCATAAATTTTAGTTTTCGTAAACGCAGCAAAAATAGCTGCTTAGTTTCAAATGGTAAAATAAAAAACTGGATATTATCACCAATATATGCACCCATTTAAAATGGACCAAAAAATTTATTTTTTATTCTTTTTTTGCTTAATAACCTCCACTTTCACCCTTGTAAGTCCCTGTTTTACAAATCCCAGTTTTTGGGCAGCCGCTTTTGTAAGGTCTACCAGCCGGCGGGTTTTGTGATGAAGACGGTCATTTACCTTCAACTGCACTATTTTACCGTTTCGCAGGTTGGTTACTTTTATCCAGGTTCCCAAAGGGAGCGAGTTACAGGCTGCCGTCATTTTCTTATGGTCAAATATCTCGCCATTGGCAGTTTTACGTCCCTGGAACTTAGCTGCATAAAAACTGGCCTGCCCGTATAAAACGGTTTGCTTTCCTTTAGATGGCTTTGCGGAAATTTTCAGGGTATCCGCTGCCTGGGCATGAACCCATGCAGGTGAACCGACCAGTACGCCAAGAAAAAAGATGAATTGGTAAAGCCTCATGTAAATGGTTAACATGAAAAATTATTTCACGGCAAAATATCTTTCCCTCAACTCTCTGTCGTAGCCGTACATATCGTCGTAAAATTTAATGGCTCCATTGACCATTTCGCAGCCAAAGTAACGGATAAAAAGCGGAAATTTATTCTTTACCTCAATTTTGTGCATTTCCCTTTGGGCTATCCAGTTGCTGATAGAATCTGTATTGTAGCGCAGGGTATCGCCCGGTTTGTACAAACTACTGTCGTACCGGGCAATATAAAAAGCTAATTTTTCCCATTCCTGCACCCGTACACAGCCATGGCTGAGGTTCCTTACAGCTTTTTTGAAAAGATAGCGCTGGTTGGTGTCGTGGAGGTACACATCATGCGGGTTTTTAAAATTGAATTTCATTACCCCCAGTGCATTTCCGTCGCCACTACCCTGCCTTACGAGGAAGGGGATTCCTTTTTTGTATTTCTGCCAGTTGATGCTATAAGGGTTTACCGGCGTTCCTTTGGCGGTATACAAGCCTAATCCCCGGCGGGCGAGGTGATTGGGGTTCCTTTTAAGCCCGGGAAGCAGTTCTTTTTCAATGATACTCGAGGGTACTGTCCAAGTGGGATAGGTCACCAGGTTATCGATAGCCGAAGTTATTTCTGGTGTAGGTGTGGCGGATTTTCCACACACAATTTTAGATAATAAAGCCACGGTATCATGATCTATCAGCTGAAGATTATAAGTAGGCAGGTTCACCCAAATGTACTTTTCGGGCATTTTGGCCGGTAATTGCTTGTATTTATCAAGTGCAATAGCTATCCGTTTTAGTTTTTCGGGGCCATTGTTATTAAGCATCCGTACCAGTGACGCAGAAACTTTGCCATCGGGCTTAACCGCTTTTTTTTGCTGGTATTTTTTAATGGCAGCAGGAAGGCTTATGCTGTCGGGAAGCGCCGGATCCACCCGGTATCCGCCTTCGGACAATCTTTTCTTCAGTGTTTTTACAAATGCGATCGAGTCCTTATTTGGGTAAAAAAGATAGGTGTAAACGGTTTTATCCATACTGTCAGTAAATTTCCGGATACCCGATCTAAGGAGCAGATAGCCTTTATGTTGAGGCTGGAGCGGGTTCGTAACGGATGCAAGCGTTTCCCCGGCAGTTAACCGTTTAAATTCCCTGGCAAAAAAACTTTCGTACCGGCTGCTGTCATTGCGCCATTCCCGGGCTTCTGGCTGTAGCCGGCCCTGTGCCAGGTCCTGCAGCACATGCATAAAAGCGTTGCTGAATGCAAGATCGGCTTTGGCCCATCGAACGGCATCCATGCGCTTGAGCGAATCCTTTTCGAGGCTGTTTTTAATGCTGAGCATCCTGCGGTAGGCATAATCTTCCTTAAACAGCCCTTCATACACCGCCGTATCCAGGTAATTTAAAAACTGCTGCACCTGCGGCAGCCATTGCTGCTCCTTGCTCCAGGCAGGCTTAAATTCATTTTGTGTGTAAACGAACCGCACTACAGAAGAAAAACTAAACCCAATACTGTCACCCAGTTTGGGTTCTTCGCTTGCCAGGATCGATTCAATATTTTGCTTTACATTTTCGTCCATAGCGGCCGGATCGGTCACAATCTGCTGCTCCTGTTGCTGGGCCTGGGCATTATCCTGCGAATTGCAGGAACTGAGTATAAATACTGTGATCAGCGCTATCGGAAAACGATATAAGGACCCGGAAGACATAAGGGGAAATATACTTAACTTTTCAAAATCTTTTAAACTCATTTTGCTGGCACAATGATAATAAAACGGTTTGATTATATACTATTCTTTTTAATTATTTCTTTTCAACAATCCTTTTCGCAGGTTAACCCGCACGGGCTCACCATTATTGAAACGGTTGCTGATTATAAAAAATCGCTTGCTGCCGATAGTTCCAAAAGGATGGTCGACCTCAAAAAAGCAGTACCGGGAATTGTACTGGACCTTAAATATAGCAGCAGGTATAATTTTATGAAGCAAAAACTGTACCCACGCATTAAGACCAGTTACCTGCGGCAGAACGCTGCATGGGCGCTTGCACAGGTGCAAAAAGAACTGAATATCCAAAACCTGGGTCTTAAAATATGGGATGCCTACCGGCCCTATTCGGTTACTGTAAAAATGTGGGAGCCGGTAAAAGACGAGCGGTATGCCGCCAACCCAAAATTTGGCAGTGGGCATAACAGGGGCGCTGCGGTTGACCTTACCCTGTTTGACCTCCAAACCGGGAAAGAACTGGATATGGGAACAGGTTTCGACAACTTCAGCGATACGGCACACCACAGTTTTAAAGACCTCCCGGAAAATGTACTCAAAAACCGTTCAGTTTTACGCAGTCTTATGGAAAAATATGGTTTTAAGGCCCTGGAAACAGAATACTGGCATTATTACCTGCCCAATTCAAAGGATTATGAATTGATGGATTTGAGTTTTAAAGCATTAAGGAAGATCATTCAATAGCTGCATACCTGTTACTATTCGTACTATTTTTTATTTGGTAAATTGCATCCGTGAAATATTACATCATTGCCGGGGAAGCCAGTGGCGATCTGCATGGCAGCAACCTTATCAAGGAATTAAAAAAACTGGATACATTGGCTACCATCCGCTGCTGGGGCGGCGATAAGATGCAGGGCCAGGGCGCCACGCTGGTTAAACATTACCGCGATCTTGCCTTTATGGGTTTTGTGGAAGTGTTGAAAAATATCCGCACCATCATGGGCAATCTTTCTTTTTGCAAAACAGACATTGCTGATTTTAAACCAGATGTGCTGATCCTCATCGATTATCCCGGCTTTAACCTGCGTATGGCCGAATGGGCAAAAAAACAGGGCATCCGGGTGGTATATTATATTTCGCCACAGGTATGGGCATGGAAGGAAAACCGGGTAAGATCGATCAAAGCACATGTAGACAAAATGCTGGTGATCCTTCCTTTTGAAAAGGAATTTTATCAAAAATGGAATTATGAAGTGGAATATGTAGGCCATCCGCTGGTGGAAGTGATCGATGAATTCATAAAAGAAAAAGAAACTTCTCCTGTTCCGGCCGTTCAAAAAAATGCCGGCAATGTGGCACTGCTCCCCGGCAGCAGGCAGCAGGAAATATGGCAAAAGCTACCCATCATGCTGCAGGTGGCGGCTCATTTTCCCGATTACAGGTTTACCGTGGCCAGGGCGCCCGGCCTCGAAGACAGTTTTTATGAGGCCATGCTGAAGCCTTATAGAAATGTGTATGCAGTTTCGGGCAAAACCTACGACCTTTTATACGATGCCAAAGCGGCCCTGGTAACAAGCGGTACCGCCACACTGGAAACCGCATTGTTTGCCGTGCCCGAAGTGATCTGTTATAAGGGCAGCAATATCTCGTACCAGATCGCAAAAAGGCTGATCAAAATAAAATACATCGGGCTGGTGAATCTCATCATGGATAAAGAAGTGGTGAAAGAACTGATACAGCAGGAACTGACGGTGGAAAACCTCGTAAAAGAACTGAACCTGCTGCTGCACGATAGCGAAAAAAAAGCTGCGCTCCAGCAGGATTATGCCAACCTAAAAAAATTACTAAGCGCCGGGGGGCACGCTTCGGCCAATGCGGCAAAACTCATTTTTGATTTTGTAAAAAACTAAGCTGCTATTTTCTCCAGAGTTTTACGGCCAGTATGATCATGGCAAACAGGAAGAGCAGGATGGAAATGCGGTTGATGCCGTGCATGTATTTCATCCACTTGGTGGGCGGATCGTTTGGATCCTTTTTCCTGAGATAAAGATATTCGGCAAACTGCTTTAAGATGCCCATTGGATCGTTTTTAGTTTTCCAAATTTACAAATTCCATTATATTTACAGGTATTCTTAAATTTTGTTATGACCAGGGAAGAAAAATTTATGCAGGAAGCCATACGGCTTTCGCAAAACGGGATCAGGAACAATGATGGCGGGCCGTTTGGCTGCATCATTGTAAAAGGTGACCAAATTGTGGGCCGCGGAAACAATAAAGTTACCAGCAGCAATGATCCCACGGCACATGCCGAAGTGGTGGCCATAAGGGATGCCTGCCAAAACCTGGGCAGTTTTCAGCTGGACGATTGTGAAGTGTACACTTCCTGCGAACCCTGTCCCATGTGCCTGGGAGCTATTTACTGGGCAAGGCCAAAAGTTATTTATTATGCCAACCACCGGCAGGATGCTGCCGATATTGGATTTGACGATTCGATGATCTACGATGAAATGGCGGCATCTATAGAAGAAAGAAAGATACCCATCATTCCACTGGGTCGTGAAGAAGCATTAAAGATTTTTGAGGAATGGCGGCATAAGGATGATAAGACGGAATATTGAGTTTTAACAGGAAGTACAGCTGTTACACAGAGTTCCACAGAGTAGCACAGCGTTTCACTAAGCATTCTTCACCCCAATGATCTCCGCCGCAATACTTACCGCTATTTCTTCCGGGGTTTGGCTGTTGATAGCCATGCCAATGGGCGCATGCATCTGCTGCAATAAGGGGCCGGAAAGTTTTTCTGCTGCATAAGCCTCTTTCATCCGCTTCATTTTACCGGCACTGCCCAATACGCCGCAGTAGGTAAAACGGCGGTTCAGCAAAGAACGAATGACCAGGTCGTCGGTACGGTAACCAAAGGTCATAACCACTACATATACATTTGGTTCATCGGGTATAAAATCGTTCAACTCAGTATAAGAATTCACCAAAATCTTTTCGTGTGCGTATTCGTTCTGCTCCATCGTATTTAACCCTTCCCTTTCATCGTACACCCTAATGTAATAATCCATGCCCCGCATCAGCTTGCTCAAAGCCAATGCACTATGCCCGCCACCAATGATATGCAATTGATTTTTATAACCGGTTTTTTCAACAAATAAAAATTCTTCTTCTGTTTGTTCAAAATGAAAATCATTTTGCGGCGGCCTTTCATTAAAAACAATACCCGCCTTACCCAGCTGTAAGGTCCCGTTCTGGGAAGCTTTTTCGGAATTAACCAGTTGTTTAATAAAGGATATATCCTGTTTACTGATGCTGTAAATGAAAATGCTTTGCTCGCCGGAGCAGATCATGCCGCTTTTATTTTCACCGGCCTCCTTATCGTGCAGCTGACGGTAAACCTTGCTGACCGTTTCGTTTTTTTGCAAAATGTCTTTGGCCATTTCCACAAACTTATGCTCCATAATGCCGCCGCCTATGCTGCCACAAATTTGTCCATCGGCCCTTACCACCATCTTAAAACCCTGCCTGCCCGGCGAAGAACCGATGCTCTGCAATACATACAATAAGATGCAGGGTTGATGTTTTGATATGATAAATTGCCAAACAGACATGGATCTCAAATCGCTAATTTCAAATAAAGCTCAAGTTCTGAGTTTTTCATTCGATAAAAGTAAACCTCTCACAAAGCCACTAAGGCACAAAGAATTTAAAGCACCGTGCCTTTGTGCCGCAGTGAGAATATCATTTCTTCGCCCGGTTTTCTAAAATCTTTTTGAAAGAACGTCCACGTATTTCATCCAGTGTTAATCCTGTGGCCAATACCTCTTCTTCGGTAATAGCACCGCTGTTGAGCGCCCGCAAAAAATAATTGAGCAGGCCCTGCCCTGTGGCGGCATCATCAAACACATCGCCGATAAGGGTGGCCCTGGCTGCTTTTTCCACAAATGTTTTCAAGCGATCCACTGCATCTTCATAGCTTTCCAGGAAGAAAGCAAACACGGCCGTATAACGCATCGGGAACTGCCCCGGGTTGAGGTCCCATCCCTGGTAATAACCGTTCCACAATGAATGACGGATATGATCGTACCCTTTTTTCCAGGCACGGTGCACCACCATTTCATTTTCTTTGAGTTGCTTTTTTGTAAGCCGTTCTCCCCTGTTCGGGCCTATAGGCATTGTGTTGGTGGCGCCATCGCTCAACCAAATGCCTGTATGTGCCAATGCCACTTTTGTCATATGATGCGCAAAATCGCAAACCGGATGGTCCATTTCCTGGTAGCGTGCCGTAATGCTGCAGGATGCCGTATAATCATACGTGCCAAAATGCATGGCAATGCAGCGCCCTTTTGAAGCAAGAATGAAGCGGCGCAAAGGATTTTCGCCGCCGCTGTCCATGATCGACTGCGTGGTTTCCACCATCATTTCCATTTTAAGACTGCCTGCCTTTAATTTTAACTGGCTTTCGAGTATATCCATAAAGGCTGCAAGTGTGGCGGGCTGTTCGGGTATGGTTACTTTTGGAAGCATCACCACAAAATTTTGCGGCAGCTTTCCTTTTGTTTCGCCAACTAATGTTGTTACAAAAAGATCGAGGGTGCGCAAGCCCCGTTCCTTCATCTCTTCCGTAAAAGGTTTTATCCTGATGCCGATGAAGGGCGACAAGGTTTTTTTCCTCATCCCCCTTGCCACTTCTTTTGCCGCATTGATGGCTGTGGCATCTTCTTCCTCGTTACTCCGGTTTCCAAACCCGTCTTCAAAATCTATCCTGAAATCTTCGATTGCCTCTGATTGTAATTTTTTTACAACTTTATGGTACACTTCGTAAGAAAGATAAGCCGGGTGCCTGCGCTTTTTTTCGTTTGGCAGTTTTTCATACGATTTTTTAACAGCTGCTGCTGTAGCTGATTTTGAAATTTCATTGGCTCCTTCGAGCCCGAACACACGGCCGAAGCTGAGAAAATCGGGTGCGTAGGCATTAAAGATTTCCAGCGCCCGCTCTCCCAACGCCTGTGCCGAATCGTATTTAAAAAGATTGGCACCGCCATACAGTGTATGAACGGGCTGGCGGTCGGAACGGTCGCCCGGGTAAATTCTTTGAAAAGCCGTATTGGCATTTTTTAACTGTCCGAATAATTGTTCTTTCTTTTTTAAAGGAATAGATGTAGACATGCGTAATTTTTTCTGTTAAACAAATCAGCTGCCCCTGTAAGTGGAAAAACCATAGGGGTTCAGCAACAATGGAACATGATAATGTGTTGCATCCGCTATACTGAACTGAATCTCCACTTCGGGATAAAAACTTTTTAAGTTTTGTGCGGTAAAATAAGCGCCGGTATCAAAAACAATTTTGTAGTTACCTGTAAGGATCCTGCAGGGCGGCAGCAGATCTGCCACACGGCCATCGTCATTGGTAAGGCCCTGCGCAAAAGTTTTCCATTGGCCTCCCGATAATTTTTTCAACCGGATGCTGATGTCTTTGCCCGGCCTGCCGATACTGGTGTCCAGCACATGGGTAGTGAGTTGGCAGTTTTTTAAGAACCCCCAACTTGCAGCAGGCAATAATTTTTGAAAGCGGATGAGGGTGATCTTGTGCTGCTCGTTCATGGCCAGCAACAGCTCTTCTTCTTTGGAATTGGAGAGGCGGTCGTTTGCAAGGCGTAACATTTCAGCAGCAGATTTTCCTGTGGCGCATACAATAAAAATAAAACCATTCCTGCTTTCATATTCCTCATTAACCTTCGACAGTTTTCCTATGGTATCTGCAGAAGCAGCCCCCACAGCAGCCTGTTCATTACCGGCAAGATGAGCAGTAGCCGCAAATTTTTCGGTGAGTGATTTGGTATCGCCTATTTTCGGATGCTGGGCAAAAGCTTCCAGCCAGTCGGCAACCGTACATTTATTGTACCAGGCATCTTCGGCGGCTGCAACCAAGGCAGCTTCATCACTGAATGGAAATTTTTCCATAACAGCAGAAACCCATACAGCAGAACCGCAGCATTTTTTTAAATGATCGGCTGCTGTAATTTTATCGAGTGTGTTGAATGTTTGTAAATCCATATTCGCATTTATTTTTCTAAAATACCGTGTAGCATTTTGTCATTTTAGCTAATACATAAATTTTCACAAAAAAGCGCAGCCTGCCGCTGGATATTTATTTAGCCGGGGCACCCTGCTCAATCCAGCACCGGATAAGATCCCGTTCTTCCTCAGTCATATTTGTTTTATTATTTTGCGGCATCGTTTTGGTCAGCACCACACGCTGCATGATCTTTTCTTTGAGTTTGGCAATGCTCTCGGGCGTGTCGTACATTACTCCATTGGGCGCTGCCGTATATACTTCATCAGTTGGCCGGGATGAATGGCAGGAAACACATCTATTCTGAATTATTGTAAACACTTCTGCCATACTCACTTTTTTGCTGCAGCTACCCGGTTTTGGCGGAGCCGAAATATACGCAGCAGATAATAGTATCAATACTCCTGCAGGCAGCACCCAAACCGACAACTGCTTTTTTTCCCGCAGGTTGAGCCAATGTTTTATCACTGCCACGCTAAGGCTGATAAGCAGTAAGATCAACCAGGGCTGTTTAAATCCAAATGTACTGGGAAAATGGTTGCTGATCATCACAAACAGAACCGGCATGGTAAAATAATTATTGTGGATTGAACGCTGCAGCGCATTCTTACCCAACCGGGGATCAAGCGGCTTTCCATTCTTTGCAGCGTACACCATTGCCTTTTGCGCAGGAATGATCACAAAAAAAACGTTAGCGGCCATAAGTGTTCCCAGCATGGCGCCAAAATGCATATAAGCAGCCCTTGCTGCAAAAACTTTTGTGTAAAAAAATGCAAAACCAACCACAATGGCCAGGCCAACAATGATAAAGGTATTTGGGTTCTTTATCAACGGGCTTTTGCATAATAGGTCGTACAATAACCAGCCGATGACCAATGAGATCAAACCAATGCCAATGCCCTGGTAAGAAGTGATATCCAATACATTTTTATCGACCAACTGTGCCGATGCATTAAAATAATAAACTATAAACAATAACGTAAAACCCGTGAGCCAGGTAAAATAGGCTTCATACTTAAACCAATGCAGGGCTCTTGGAATTTCTTTTGGTGCTACTTTATACTTTTCCAGGTAATAAAAGCCGCCACCATGCACCGCCCATAAATTGCCGGCAAGTTCTTCCCGTACATTATCGGTGCGGTTGAGCGCATTTTCCAGGAATACAAAATAGAACGAAGCGCCGATCCATGCAATACCAAAGGTAATATGCATCAACCTCACCACTATATTCATCCATTCTGTTAAATGGCCTTCCCACACCGTTCCTTTGAGTAAAAAATAAAGGCCCGCCAGCATTCCAACGCATACCGCTACAATGGCAGCGTATACATAGTTTTTTGAATCAGACATTTTCTTGTCTTCGTCTTCATTGCCCTGTGCATCGTGGCTCACGGGCATATGATACGTTATCAGCACCAGCATGACTAGTACCAGCAATAAAATTCCTATGATCAAAGAAGCAGCCAGCATGTTTTAACTTTGTTTGTACCCAAATAACCTCAGCCTGCTTATGCCGCCATCCGGGAAAATATTCAACCGGATATGCGAACAAACAGGTTTTGCAGTAATTTCCTTTTCAAAAAAATGTTCGTGATCGGCGCTTAATTTTTGCCCGGGCAGGATCGTTTCCCATTTCACTTTATCATTCATCACCTCATCATCCTTGCTGCACATGCAGGCTTCAATGCTGCAACTGTCGGGATAATTGCCCTTGAAATGGCAGGTATCCACCAATATCTTATGAATGATGCCCGGCACAGCCAGTTTCACGATCACCCAATCGCGGTTATTGGGTGTTCTGTTTCTTTTAGTTTCCCAGCCATCTCCCATATTGATACCACGCCCGGGCATGAGGAGGTTGCCCATATGGCTAAAGAACATATCATTGCAGCAAAGCGGTTGGGCGCCATTCAATGCAGCAGCAAGATCCAGTTCTTCACTTGCCTTTACCAGTTCCCAGTTTTTTGAAACATGGCCATATACCCGGAACCTTGCCACGCCACCATCGGGATAAATATGCAGCCGCAGGTGCGTAAAAACTTTTTCAGTTTGGCAGGTATAAAAGTTCTGGCTCCCTGCATCAAGATGGCTTTTGCCGAGTATTTCTTCCCAGGGTTGGTTTTCCCAATCCGTTATTGTTGAAGGATCGTTGATATAGATGGCTTCTACAGAAGCATGCGGGGGATGATTACCGAGAAAAAAATTAGTATCAATATCAAAGCCTTTGATGCTGCCCGGTGTGGCCAGCTGAATGATCGCCCAGTCGTGACCGGGCACCCGCTTCCGGCGGCTTTCCCAGCCGTCCATCCATTTGCCCCGGTCGGTGTATTTATCGGTAATAAAAATTCCCCGTCCTTGTTTGATCAGGTTTTCCTTTTCTGCAAAAAAATCATCGGTGGCATACAATACTTTACCGCCAAGTCGTTCGGCTGCAAGGTCGGTGAGCTTGGTAAATTCAGGCGATTCTTTGATGATCTCTTTTACTTTTTCAAAAGCCATGTTCCGCAGTTTTTATGAATGATCTCATTGTTTTGGTAAACAATATTTCCGTTTACGATCGTTGTCAGTATTTTCCCCTGCAATGTTTTGCCAATGTAAGGAGAGGGCTTGTGCTTATGCAGGATATTCTTTTCTTCCACAATAAAAATTTCTTCTGGCTGCCAGATAACAAGATCGGCATCTTTCCCTGCTGCAATGACCCCTTTATTATAAAGCCCCAAAAAAGCAGCAGGCCTGCTTGTAAGATAAGGAATAAATTCCTCCAGGCTGAGCTGGTCTTTTAATGAGGTCCAGGAAACGCTCAGCAAAAACTGGAGCCCGGCAATTCCTCCCCAGGCTTTTTGGAAATTTCCGGATTCAAGTTCTTTAATGGCGGGCGGTGCCGGCGAATGATCGGAAGCAATAAAATCGAGAATGCCGGACCGGTATGCCTTTTTTAATAAGGCATTGTTGGCCTTTTCCCGGATGGGTGGCGCACATTTGTACAAGGTATTTGCATCCGGAATTTCTTCAGCATTGAAAAATAAATAATGCGGGCAGGTTTCTGCCGTAATGGGAAGCCTGGCCTTTTTTGCTTCATCTATCAGGGTCAATGCAGGGGCAGAAGACACGTGTACAATATGTGTTTTGCAATGATATTTTTCGCATAGCCCTATCATCATGGCCACCGCATCATCTTCCCATTTGTTTGGACGGCTTTGCAGGTAGGCTTTATAACTGGCAGGCGATGCTTCCAATGCGGCGGCATGTTCATTATCTGAAAGTTCGCAATGAACCAGCAATGGTTTACCGCATTCTTTGAGCACCGGCATTATTCTTTCCAGTTCTTCTTTACCCACATGCGGGAATTCATCAATGCCACTATGGGTTAAAAAAGCCTTGATGCCCAGCACGCCGGCATCACAAAGTTCCCTGATCCCTGCTTTATTGGCCGGAACTATACCACCGTAAAATCCGGCATTTACATGCAATTTCCCTTCCGTTGATCTGAGTTTTTGTTCAAATGCATCAGGGGTGGTGGTAACCGGGCTTGCGTTGAGCGGCATATCCACAATGGTAGTGGTACCACCTGCTGCTGCTGCCTGTGTGGCCGTATCAAATCCTTCCCAGTTTGTGCGGCCGGGTTCGTTCACATGTACATGTGCATCTATGCAGCCGGGCATAATGACAGCATTGCCAACATCTTTTGCATCTGCTGTTTTTTGAAAGACCAGTTCTGTTATTTTGCCATTGGCAAAACAAATAGTTGCAGGTTGCAACCTGTTTTCAATCCAAACATTATTTGAAAATATTTTCTGCATTTTAAATCGGTTTCACACAACCGTACCTTCCGTGAAACATGGGTATTAGCCGTAGAGCCCCATCAACAGTTTCTCCGGGGTCATGGGTGCATTAAAACCTATATTGCTTTTTGGGTTAAAGGCCTTTACCGCATTGCGCAGGGCAAAATAGGCGCCGATACCATACATCAATGGTGGCTCACCCACCGCCTTAGAACGGAAAATGGCCAGGTTGTCTTCCTTTGTTTCCAGGAATTTTATATTGATCTGCTTAGGGGCCGAATAAATATCGGGTACTTTATATGTACTCAGTGCATTGCTGCGCAGGCGGCCTTCATCGTCAAATACAATTTCTTCCATGGTCATCCAGCCAATACCCTGCACCAGCCCGCCTTCAATTTGCCCGCGGTCTATCAAAGGGTTCATGGTAGTGCCAAAATCGTGCACCAGGTCCACCGCATCTATTTCGTAAGTGCCCCGCAGGCAGTCGACCGTAACCGTAGTAATGGCCGTACCAAAAACATGGTAGGCAAAAGGATGCCCTTTTTCTTTTGTGTTGTCAAAAAATATTTCAGGTGTGGCATAATGCCCATGCTCGCTCAGGTTTACCCTTTTTAAATAAGCTTCCAGTACCAGCTTGTTCCATTCCATTTCTGTTGGCTTACCATCCAACCAAACCATATTGTCTTTTATCGAAATTCTTTCGGGTACCGTATGGAATAATGCTGCTGCTGCATTTTTAAGACGATGCAATATTTGTTCGCAGGCAATTTGCACGGCTTTTCCATTAAGATCTGCTGTAGCACTGGCTGCAGAGGGCGATGTATTGGCAATACGGTAGGTATTGGTACTGTTTACTTTTACCCTGGCCGGATCTATGGAAAAAATAGTGGACGCTACCTGCAGCATTTTGGTGTTAACGCCCTGTCCCATTTCAACGGCCCCGGTACTGATGTTCACACTTCCATCGAGATAAACATGCACCAATGCCCTGGCCTGGTTCATAGGTATTTTGGTAAACGAAATGCCGAAACAAATAGGCATAAATGACATTCCTTTTTTAAACAGGCTGTTGGTTGCATTAAAATCATTTATGTCTTGCTGAAGCTTTTCTATATTGTACGTTTTCTCCGCATCGGTCCAGCAATGAAGTGCTTCGCTTTGCACTTTTTGCCCGTAAGGAAACTCGTCGCCTGTTTGCAATAAGTTTTTTTGCTGTATCAGGGAAGCGGGAACGCCCAGTTCGTCTGCAGCTTTGGCAATGGCCGCCTCTATCACAAACATGCCCTGTGGCCCGCCAAAGCCACGAAAAGCGGTATTGGGAACAAGATTGGTTTTGCAGCAATAAGCCGTGGCGGTAACATGAGGAATAAAATAACTATTACTGCAGTGAAACAACGTACGTTCCAGTACGGCAGGCGAGAGGTCGGCGGCAGCACCGGCATTTTGAAAAAACGATGCTTCGTAAGCAATGATCTTCAAATCTTCATTGAGGCCGATCTTAAAATCGGAACTGTATGGATTTCGTTTGCCCGTCATGCGCATATCTTCCATGCGGTGAAGGCAATACTTAACAGGTTTGTTCAAATGGTAGGTGGCCAGTGCACAAAACACTGCCCAGGCCGTGGCCTGGTCTTCTTTGCCCCCAAATCCGCCGCCAAGGCGGGTGGTATCAATTTCCAGTTTATGCATGGGTAAGCCCAGTACGGCTGCCATATGGCGCTGAACTGCAGTGGGCCCTTGTGTGCTTGAATACACTTTTATAGCAGCATTTTCTCCTGGAATGGCATAAGCGCCCTGCGTTTCTATGTACAAATGCTCCTGGCCGTTTGTTTCGGCAATGCCTTCAAATACATGTGTACATTTCTCAAATGCAGCTGCGCTATCGCCGATTTTAAACGTACGGGCTGGTACAATGAGTGATCCGTTTTTTTGCGCAACCCTTGGGTCCAGCACAACAGGCAGTGGCTCAAAATCTGCCTTTATTTTTTTAACGGCTGCATGCGCTTCCTCCTGGGTTTCGGCCACCAGCATAGCTATGGGCATTCCGTTAAAATCAACGATATCTTCTGCCAACAAAGGTTCATCCGGAACAATGCCGCCAATTTGATTGCGACCTGGAATATCCCTGTATGTAAAAATTCTTACCACTCCCGGCATTGCCGCAGCCTCTTTTAAATCGAGACTTTTAATTTTCCCGTGAGCCACCGGTGAACCATACACAGCAGCATACAAGGTTCCTGCCAGCACCGGAATATCGTCTAAATAAACCGATTCCCCCCTTGTATGTGTATATGAGTCTATATTACGCATCAGGCAGTTATAATTTCGTTAACAGGAAAAGATGGGAAGCATTTTACCACATGTGCTTTTATTAATTGCGTTAATAAAAGCCGTTTGTATCCTGCTGTACCCCGGGCATCACTGATAGGGCTGATTTCTGTACCGGCGATCCTGATCAATTCAGCCAATACAGCTGCCGTTATTTTTTTCCCGCATAAAAAGTTGCTTGCCTTCTGTAGGTACATGGGTATGGGGCCTACTCCTCCTGCAGCAATGGAGGCTTCTGCAATTTCATCGCCGTTCATGCGGATATGAATAGCGGTATTTACACTGGCAATATCAAGATGAGTACGCTTGCTTACTTTTTCGAAATTGAAAAAGTCGGTTGAAGCCGGGAGTTTGAAAATGATCCTTTCAACAATTTCGCCTGGTAATTTATCGAGCTGTTTATAGCCCTTATAGAAGTTGCGCAGCGAAATTTGGCGGGTACTTTTAAGATCACGTAACACCAACTTCGCATCTAATGCCAGGAAAAAAATAGTAAGATCGCCAATGGGTGATGCATTCACGAAATTACCTGCCACTGTGGCCATATTCCTGATCTGCGTGCTGCTCACCAGCTTTACATAAGCGGCTAGTTGCGTAAAATGTTTTTGAAAAATGGCTGATTCTGCAATATCTGTAACAGTAGCAGCAGATCCTATTTCGCAATGGCCGTCATTTACCTGGATGAATTTCAATGCCGGGTTATTGCTTAAAAAGCGGATCTTTTCCTGTTCCATTGTGTCGTGCTGCTGCACATACAGATCTGTACCGCCTCCAAGGTTTTTGGTTACCGTTTCATGTATTTCCGGTTGTGCATTCAGTTTCAGCAGTCGTTCTTTAATGTCTTTAAAATATTCCGGGATGATCTTTTGGGCAATGGCAAAATCCAGGGCGCTTGTTTGGCAATCCTGTAACCCTCCCACTACTTTTTGTGCTGCACGTTCAATTGATTTATAACCCGTGCAGCGGCAAATATTTCCGTTCATGCTGTCGACTGCATTGCTGAGATTTTTTTCTATGTCGCTGAAACAAAAACCGGTAAGTGATACAATGAATCCCGGTGTGCAAAAGCCGCATTGAGTGGCCCCTTCTGCTGCAAATGCTTCCTGAACCGGATTAAGATGATTGCCATTAATTCCTTCAATGGTTACAATGTGCTTACCAGCAGCATTACCCAATGGCATCAGGCAACTGGTGACAGATTGGTAAACCAGCCGGTTGTTATTTATTTCGCCCACCAAAACGGTGCAGGCCCCGCAATCGCCCTCCCGGCAACCGATCTTTGTGCCCATAAGATGACGGTTGTAGCGGATAAAATCCAGCACCGTTGTGGCTGCTGAAACAGCCGTGGAAATTTCTTTATCGTTTAGTATGAATTGAAGCAATGGCAGCTAATCTTAAATAGCTAAAGATAATGAACTATTTTAAAATATCAGTTGCAGCTATTGAAAAATATGTAATTTTTGTACCACTGTTTAAAATCTTTGCAAAAATTCAGAAGAGTCATTTCAACGGGGTTGGTATGCCGCTTAAAAGTGGCAGAAAAAATTAATACTTGCCTTCTAAAAGCCACCAGCGTTTTTTAGGCGTTTCCTGCTTGAGGTTGAAACGTTTGATACTTTTCTCCCTTAAGTGCTCAAGGGCCTCTTCTACAGAGTCTGTAAAAATACAAAGGTCAAGGTCTTCGGGAGAGATGGTCTTTTCTATTTTCATCTTTTCAATATGCTCTGTAATATCTTTATGATAAGCCTTATCAAAAATAATGATGGGAAATTCGCTGATCTTTTTTGTTTGTATAAGTGTGAGCGATTCAAAGAATTCATCCAGCGTGCCAAATCCGCCGGGCATCACTACAAAAGCGTAGGAATATTTTATTAAAAGGGTCTTGCGAACAAAAAAATATTTTATATCCACCCATTTATCCAAATACGGATTTTTCGTCTGTTCAAATGGCAGTACTATATTGCAACCCACACTCCGTCCTCCCACCTCTTTGGCGCCCCTGTTTGCAGCTTCCATAATACCTGGCCCGCCACCGGTCATAATTGTAAAACCAAGTTTGGCAATTTCCCCGGCAATATGTTGCGTTTGTTTGTAATAGGGATGCTCTTCGCTAAAACGTGCTGAGCCAAATACGCACACGCATGGCCCTGCAAAATGAAGGTAGCGAAAGCCTTTAATAAACTCGAACAATACGCTTACTGCAAATTTAAAATCCTGCCAGCGGTTTTGCGGGCCATCGAGAAATTTTATTTCCTGTCTGCTGTTAGTAGTCATTGAACAAATATACAGAAACAAAAAAAGGCTGCCGTTTAAGACAACCTTTTTTTAGTGTGGAGATTACCAGAGTCGAACTGGTGACCTCTTGCATGCCATGCAAGCGCTCTAGCCAACTGAGCTAAACCCCCAATTTCCGGGCTGCAAATATAGAAAAGAATTTGGAAAATAAATCATCAAAATGTGACCCCTATAAAAACCTGTATGGCCTGGCTTTTCCAGGTTTGCCGGTCATCTATGGCATTGAGGTTGGTAAACCCGATCTTATACCTTGCCCCAAAATTAACCAATGGAAGCTGTATCCAAAGCCCTCCAATAGCACCAAAATCGCCATTTTTGTAAACGGTCCCACCATGCAACAAGCTGTCTACCGTTTGTTTAATAAGTGCGCTGTAAGATGGCCCCACCTGAAGTTTAACCCTTTTTGTGGGACCGATATTAACATTCAGCAGCACAGGCACTTCAATATAAGTAAGTTTTGCTTTTTTCTGGCTGCCATCAAGGAAAATATCATCATAAATATCATTGGGATCGTTGCTGAACTGCGATCCGCCCTGCACCAAGCTGATTTCCGGCTGTATGCCAAAACGTTTCGTAATATTAAACTGCATAAATGCACCGGCCTGGTAATTAAAATTAAAACCCTCCTTATAGCTCTTCCCGGAAATTTTATTGATATTGGCACCGGCTTTAAAACCGATGCGAAAAAAATTCTCTTTTTCGATCTGAAGTATTTTCTTTTGGGCAATTAATGAAGCCGGCAAAAAAGCGATCAGTACAGCCAGGCATATATATCTTTTTAACATGGTAAGTTATTTTTTAGTAATATTAAACAGTAAAGGTCTTGTGCACATAAAAATACATCCGCTGCAGCCAGCAACAAAAACCCTGCCGTTAAGCAGGGTTTTTATACATCAATCCTTAAGGAATTGTTGTATATTTCTTATATTTTTACCTTCTACAAGAATATTATACAGCCCTTTTGAAAGTTTTGACACTTGAACCGGAATAGCAGCCCCTGGAACCAGTTTTTGACTGAACTGCAACACTTTCTTTCCTGCCATATCCATGATTGTAATGCTGACTTTTTCCTCTGAAGCCAGCTCCACGGTTGCATACAGGATATTTTTTACAGGATTTGGATACAAGGAAATGGCAGAAACCTCCCCATCGAAATTCACCAGCACTGTGATACTTTGTTGTTTTCTTCCATCATTATCCACACTAATCAGCCTGTAGTAATTGTTTCCCTTTGCCGGAAACCTGTCGGGCAATGCATATTGCTTTGCCGTGGTTCCTCCACTCGCAGGTATCGTTCCAATGCTGGTAAAATTGATCCAGTCGGTGCTTCGCTCCACCACAAAATGCGATGTGTTGATCTCCTGTTCTGTTTTCCAGGAACACAATACCTGGTTGCTTTTTTTCTCGGCGGTCCAGTAACTTAATTGTACGGGAACAGCAGCTGTGATCTTAAAATCCCATATACCGCGGCCCATGGTACCAAACCTAACTGTATTTGATGAACGGATATACTCAACCGAGGTGAAATGCTGAACAGGTACTGTATTATCTGCTAACGTGTACCACAGGTTTTCTGATGCCACATATACATAAGGGCCTGCTTCGGTAGCTGCAAAAATAAATTTCTCATCCGGCGATGCCACTAATTCTGTAACAAGTGTGGCTGGCAAACCATTTGACATGGCAGTAAAACTTGCCCCGCCATCAGTTGATCTGTAAACACCCGGATTACTGTAACCCGAACCGCTATACCAAATTGTATTTTGATTGATGCGGCTGGCCAGTATGCAGGACCCGTAAAGGTACCAGGGCGTAGGTCCGGAAAAGCTTGCATTCTTTGTCCAGTTGGCCCCAAAATCATTGCTGTAGAAAAATGTTCCGTCTTCTGTTGCTACAAAGAGTTTATTTGCATTGAGCGGGGATTGTTCTATAGCAGTGATCCCTGCAGTTCCGCTATTACTGTTTGCCCGGAAATCGTATCCGAATTGTGTGGTTGAAACCGTATAAGGTGAAGTGGTAAGCATGCTGGCTTTTATAAGGTAAGACCCGCTGCCGCCCGTCATGTTTCCACCGCCAATAAAAATTTCGTTGGCAGCAGGATTGGTAGTGGCGGTTGCCGGCAGCATCCAACCATAGTTGGGTTTTTGAGATCCCAGCACCGACCAGTTGCCAATATAAGTCGGAGATGCATTTCCCAGGTTTGTGTAAAAATAGTAATCACCTCCCGGGTACTGTGGCCATAAGATTGTATTATTATTGGTAAGTGCCATTTGCCCATAATCGCCGCTGATCACCTGCAGAAAATTCTGAACTCCTGCAGTTGTTCCGGTAAGGGTGCGCTGCAAGCCCTGGTCCTGGCTACCGGCAAATATCCTGTTTGGATTAAGCGTATCAGTAAGTACATCATAGTATTCTACAGCGCGGTGAGAACTGAGGCTGAGGTTACTAACGGTTACCAGGTTGTCGTAACTCACATAGGTGCCTCCATGACAGTCTACAATACAGAATTCAGTATTGTCGGATCTCTTAAAATATTCAATTTCCATGATATCGGCATGTAACCTGCCGCTCACATTGCTGTAATAAGCACTCCAATTATTAACAAGGGTAAAATTAACTCCTCCATTTGCGCTCCTGTATGCGTTTACACCACCATAGCTTACCCGCAGGGGATCATTTATTGAAACATTCATTTTATTCCATCCAGACTCTGGTAGGGTTGACTGCAATGTCCAGCTAAGCCCCAGGTTGGTGCTCTGGTAAATCTGGCTGTTATTAAGCATGGCGTAGAGATAATAAATGCCGCCGGAAAAACTTCCTTTGAAAGTACAGGTAGTGAATGCACTGCTGAGCGGAGCCGTATTAAGCAGGACCACTGTAGTTCCGGTTACACTGAATAATTTCAGGTTAGCAGGAGAAGATCCAATATCTGCCACCAGCAGGTCGTTGCTGTTATAGGGATTACATACAGATATCCTGCTGTCATCACCTGTATCAAATTGGTACACCTGAGTAAAACTCAGCCCTTCATTTGTACTTATGTACAGCCGAAAACGGGCCGCCCAGGGCGAATTACTCCAGCACCTGGTAAGGCAATAAATGGTATTGCTTCCGTCATTGAGCCTGTACAGGCCGGCAATATAATTGCCGCCCCATGCCACCGGGAATGTAATACCGGCAGAAGGATTCAGCGTTACCCCGTTATCATCAGAATAATAAATGTTCAGGCCTCTTCCCAATAAAACCCTTTGTCCGCCTGAAAGTTTTGTAAAGGCTTTAATTGCTCTTCTTTCAAACTGGTAAAGCTGGTTCTGCAGCGTCCATACACCGGAGCCGAGCACGCTTGTCCAAAGTGATCCCCCGTTTCCAATAGTATAAAGTGTATTGGTGGCGGGCACATAATCTACGGCCCTGATACTACCGGCCTGGTTGTTGGCTCCTTTTTCTTCCCATAAGCCATTGATGTTGCCATTGGCGAAACTTACCCGCTGCCCCATTGCCATCCGTTGCTCAGCTGCATCGGCAGCATTTTGCCTTTCAATATCTTCCCATATCACCCCCGGAGCAGCCTTATGCCTGAGTTCATTATAAAGCTCCCTCAGCTTTTCATTCTCCTCTCCTTCAACAGGCGCCGGTCTGTTTGCAAACAGGGGAGCCGCATCTTTTTTAAATAAATCTTTAAAATAAGGCAGTTTCCAAACGGCCAGAGCAGTTAAAATAATAATAGGAATAAACAATAGTTTTTTCTTCATAACAAAGAGTTTAAAATAATGGCCGGCAGATGTTAAACGGGTGAATAACAGGAAATTTTTACAAGATCAGCAGTTGCCCGTTTTGAAAACAATTTTACGAATTTTTATTGGAAAAAAGCTGTTTTAAATAAAAAAGCCCGCCCCCATAAACAAGGGCAGGCATATGACCAAACAAATCCCCGAAAATTTTAAAAGGATACGGATTGTATAATAAGTGTAAGTTCACAGGCGCAACGGGCCATGCAAAATGCAATGATGTTCACGCTGCATGTAAGATGCAAAACCATGGCCAATGTTTAGCTGGGTTTAGGTAAATAAAAGTTAAAGCTTACCCGGTCAGGTACACAACCTTCACTAATTCATTAAAATAACTGGAGGCAACTTTTAAAACCCCTGCAACCAAGGCAAAAGAGAAGAAAATAAGGGGAAAAAATGAAACAAGATATTCCCAGGGATTATTCTATGCAGCAACGGTATTGTTTAATTTGTGCCGGTTAAAATAGGCAAGAATAATGAGTACAGTGCCTGCCAAAACAAGACAAAGGGCAATTATCTTCGCCTGGGAAAGCATGATACCAAAAGTATCGTAAATCTTATTTACCCTGATACTTTCTATAAAAAATCTTTCCATACCATTAAGAATGAGGTAGCAGCCAAACATGACGAAAGGGATGGTAATTTTTTTCCTGATGCCCCAAAGCAGCAGGAAAAGGAGGCTGCAAATAATTGTTTCGTACAATGGCGTTGGAAAAACCGGGGATGGCAATACCCTGTTATGTTCTTCTGTATTGCCTGGCATCAGCACCCCATCGGTATTTACATTTTGAGGATAATTATATGCGGCAAACCACCTGGGCAAAAAGGAAAATCCTTTTAGATATTTATGCGGAACATCTTCAAGAGATGAATATACCCTGTCTGTAACGCCAATGAGCCGCCCCTCCGGATCAGGCGCCTTTCCCTGGGTGAAATAAGCAGTACTTTTTTTGATATGCTGTTCAAATTCTCCGGGCGCTGCTTCCACCATATTGCCTTCCGAATCGTTTATATAGGCACTGTTATAAATCCCCCAGTCGCCATCGCCGGATATCTGGCAGCCAATCCTGCCAATAGCATAAGCAAGGATCAGTGCGGGGGCTGCTGCATCTACCAAATGCCTCATTTTAATGCCCCTGCGTTTCCCATACCAAATTACGGCAACGGCAGCAACGATCAATCCTCCATAGAAAGTAAGGCCGGAACCGGAAAACAAATGCCCTACAGGATCGTTCTTAAACGCTGCCCATTTCCAATGCTCTATGCCGTCAAAAATTTTAGCACCCAATATTCCAAATACCATCGCTATCACGGCAATATCTGTAACCCTGTCGTGCGGCCAAATGCGTACGCTCCGTTTTTCCGGCTTATCCAATTTTTGCTTATTGCGTTCATAAATTCTGATCCCAACAAGTAGCAATCCCAACAAAACACCTCCCATTACACTTCCCCTGGAGGAAAAAATATATTCCTGCGGGTTTACCCCTTCCGGCCTCAAAAACAACCCGATCATTTTATACCCGAATAAAAAACCAATCGCCCCATTAATGAATAATTCGAAAAAAGATGCTTTTTTCCCCACTATCATCACTTCTTCCCTTGGATGCAGCAGGCCCAGCTTTTCCTTGCGTTTTAGTTCCAGCCTCAATACATAGGCAGCAACTACAAAAGCAACCGCCACCATTAGTCCAAAGCTGTTCAGAACCTTCAGTCCTTCCACTTCAATTCCAAACCAGTCTTTGAAAATATAATATAGATTAGGGTACATATTTTTATTTTTGATGAGGTTGAAGAACAATCCCGGTGTTCAGTCCATAATTGGTCATGTGTGAAAATAATTTTAATCCGGCAATTTTTCTTTCTGGTCCCGGTCCTTTTAAAACACAAGTTTACAATTTTTTTTGTAAACCGGTTTTCAGAAAGCGATAATGGTACATTCTTTATAAGTAAATGTTCACAGATAATTAGTAAAGATGAAGCGAAACTTCAATAAAAAGCCCCATTCTTTGTAAGAATGGGGCTTGTATTCCTTTTGGAAGCATTAATCTTCCACTTTGATTTTACCTTTTTGTTTGGCCATCACTTCTTCTGCAATATTGTTTGGTGCAGCGTTGTAATGACTGAACTCCATGGTGGATGTGGCACGGCCCGAAGAGAGTGAGCGGAGCTGGGTCACATACCCAAACATTTCGCTCAGCGGCACTTTGGCCTTGATCACCTGCAGGTTGGCACGGCTGTCCATACCTTCGAGCATACCGCGGCGGCGGTTAAGGTCGCCCGTTACATCTCCCATATATTGATCGGGCGTAAGCACTTCCACTTTCATGATAGGTTCGAGCAATACGGGTTTTGCTTTTTTGCCCGCTTCACGGAAACCGGATTTGGCACACAATTCAAAACTCATGGCATCGGAATCCACATCGTGGTAGCTGCCGTCGAACACACGCACTTTCATATTGTTCATAGGGTAAGCAGCCAGTACGCCTGTACCCATAGAAGTTTCAAAACCTTTTGTGATGGCAGGAACAAATTCCTTGGGAATTGATCCACCAAACAGGTCGTTCACAAACTGGAAGTGTTTGCCTTCATTTTCTTTCAGCCACTCAGCATCAGCAGGGCCTATTTCGAACATGATATCGGCAAATTTACCACGGCCACCCGTTTGCTTCTTAAGCACTTCACGGTGCTCAATAGCTTTTGTGAACGCTTCTTTATAAGCCACCTGTGGTGCACCCTGGTTGATCTCCACTTTAAACTCACGCCTCATACGGTCTACAATGATCTCCAGGTGAAGCTCACCCATACCACGCAAAATGGTTTGGCCGGTATCTTCATCTGTATTTACACGCAGGGTAGGATCTTCTTCCACCAGTTTGGCAATGGCCATACCCATTTTATCCACGTCGGCCTGTGTTTTTGGTTCTACTGCAATGGCAATTACAGGTTCCGGTATGAACATGTTTTCCAGTGCAATGGGATGATCTTCGTGACAAAGTGTATCACCGGTTTTTATTTCTTTAAAACCTACCGCTGCACCAATATCGCCCGCTTCGATGAAATCGATGGGGTTTTGTTTGTTGGCAAACATCTTCATGATACGGCTGATACGCTCTTTTTTGCCGCTGCGTACATTGAGTACATAAGAACCGGCATCGAGGTGCCCGCTGTAACACCTGAAAAACGCCAGGCGGCCCACAAACGGATCGGTCATGATCTTGAATGCAAGCGCAGCAAATGGTTCTTTTGGATCGGCTTTACGGGTGATGGTTTCACCTGTATCGGGATGGGTACCTTTTGTATCTTCAATATCAACCGGGGAAGGCAGGTAACGGCAAACCGCATCAAGCGCTGTTTGCACACCTTTGTTTTTAAATGAAGAACCGCACATCATTGGCACGATGGAAAGATCGATCGTTGCTTTGCGGATCGCTTCATGCATTTCGGCCTCGGTGATGGTATTGGGATCATCAAAGAATTTCTCCATCAGTTTATCGTCATATTCAGCAACGGCTTCCACCAGGTGTGCACGCCATTCATTTGCTTCTTCCACCATATCTTCCGGTACAGCAATTTCATCAAAAGTCATTCCTTCTGTTTCCATATGCCAGATGATCCCTTTCATTTTGATAAGGTCCACCACGCCGGTGAAATTATCTTCGGCGCCAATGGGCAACTGCAGGGGAACCGCTTTTGAACCCAGCATTTCCTTTACCTGTTTTACCACGTTAAGGAAATCGGCCCCGGCACGGTCCATTTTATTTACGAACCCGATACGCGGTACATTATAACGGTTTGCCTGGCGCCAAACGGTTTCGCTCTGCGGCTCCACACCATCCACTGCACTAAACAGGGCAATAAGGCCATCGAGTACACGCATAGAACGCTCCACTTCCACGGTAAAATCCACGTGGCCGGGCGTATCAATGATGTTGAAATTGTATTTTTTTGTATCCGGCGTTGCTTTTCCCAATACGGTAGGGAAATTCCACTGGCAGCTAACGGCAGCAGAAGTGATGGTGATACCACGCTCTTTTTCCTGCTCCATCCAGTCGGTGGTGGCGGCACCATCGTGCACTTCACCAATTTTGTGGATCATACCGGTATAGCGAAGGATACGCTCGGTGGTGGTGGTTTTACCCGCATCAATATGGGCGGCAATACCAAAGTTTCGTTGAAAACGTAAATCGGCCATTTCTATTTGAGATTTAATATTTAAAAATGAATATTTAAAATTTGGAGCTTTGCGGGGTTTTATTTCCCCATCTGGCTCTTGTATGTTGAATTTTGTACTTTGATTCTTTAACCCGGTGGGCTTCATTCCTTATGCAGGAAGCGGGGTTAATATAGCAGAGAGACTCTCATATATTGCCAAAGTAGCCGTACTCAAAAAAAACTGCACGGGCATTTGGCGGCGCAAAGGTAGGGAAATAATGGATAATATGATAATGGTATAGGGGATAATTTTTGGGGAGGATGCGGGATACAGGATATGGGATGCAGGATGCTGGATATGGGATACGGGATGCTGGATATGGGATACGGGATATGGGATGCATGATACAGGATATGGGATGCAGGATGGAGGATTAAAATGCTGGTTTAGAGAGATTTATATTTGAAGCTGGCTGGTTTCCTGTACAAAAACAAAACCCGGCCTAAGCCGGGCTTTTTCGATGAGGTTACATACCAATTAGCCAAACACTTCGTCGTTCAGGTGAACCTTGGTCATATCGTGAAAATGGTTTTGCAGCACATGAACGGGTATGGTATGAGAGATATGGCGCTGTTCATCGCGGTACCAGAGTTCCAGCCTCGAAAAATCGCCCTCGGCCGGGATCATCATGCGAAAAGCGCCTTTTGAATATTTTACAGATCCATCTTCCATTTTTTCTTTGGTAAAGCGGAGGTTGGCCAGTTCGGCATCAGTTAACTGGAGCGGCGTAAGTTGGTTCATTTCGTACCAGAACTCCTGGATGCCGTTATCCACGCAAACCTGGTGCTCCACGCCCTTGAGGTTGGTGACTTCTCCCCTGCGGGGATCGCCATCGTTATCGGCAATAAGGTAATCGCCTTTTTTTATTTCGCTGAACTTAAGCATATCGAAAATGATTTTGGGTTAACAAAATTTAGACTGAATATAGGAAGTTTTTATGAGCGGGAAAAATTTTTATGGGGTAAGGTCTTATGGCTCAAAAAAGCAGTATCAAAAATTGAACAATCCCGGTAGCTATCGGGATACAAAGATTCATGAAGGGTTTTTGGGAATGGTATTTTAATGGTTAGTGCCTTCGGTACAGCTGTTTATTTCCCTGCGATGGCTCCGCTGCGGGGTGCTGCATTTTTTAATGCGAAAATCCCTCGGGACGCAACGTCGATTTCGTGAGCCTTGCTGGAAAGAAAATTTAAGGAATGGTTCGTGAAGACACGAACCAAGGCGGAAGCTTTGGTGAGAAATATTTTTCAAGACTTAAAAGCGCATCTTTTAAATTCATCTTTTAAATAGTTTGCTTTTTACAATTTTACCGTCTCTTTTTGCAAGATAATAAAGTGTTATTCCAATAAGCAATAAAAAAGATGCTGTAAAAATTGAACCCTCAATTCCAACAGCACCCCCTGTCAATAGTTCAGGGCCGTTGAATTTTGATTGAATGATAGTGCCCATTTCATTTAGCCCAGTGAGATTTGAACCATAAAAAGGCTGAGAAAAATTCCAACCTAAATGGAAGAAAAATGGTAGCCAAATTCTTTTAGTATAAATAAACATCATTCCCATAGTAAACCCCCAAATCAAATATAAAAAAATACTAAATAGGTTGGAATTGGGATTAAAAATGTGTTGCAATTCTACTAACATTCCAATGACAATGGTTAGATTAGTACCTAACCAATTTTCACACTCCCGTATTATTAATCCTCTATGAAATAATTCTTCAACTAAGGCCGCAAACATTAATACCGTGAAAAACTTTATTGAGTAGTGAGCTGTTGTAATACTAATAGCCTGATAAAACCCCAGTAGGTATAAAATGAAAATAGATAATGAAATAGTTGAAAACCCAGAGATAAACCCTCCAAACATTTCCTTGAGTAAATATTTTTTGGATAGTTCTGTTATTTTTCTTTTATCATATAAACGGAATAAATAGTAATAAGCGGCTAATAAAACTATAAAAGAAACACAGTGAATAATTGGGTCAGCAATATTTTTATCTTGAATAATGCTATAAAAAAATGGTTTTAATACAAAGTTTTGAATTACGACAAATAGAGAAAAACAGACCACAATTCCAATGATAATTTTTGTTATTGGGAAATACAAGACTTTTTTAAGTAACGGGTTCATTAATTATATCATTTTAGATTAAGTTAATTTTTTACAAATAAAAGTATTTGCTACCTTTATTGCAAGTACTTACAATAAAGTATTGTACATACTAAAACTATAGTGATGTTGAAAATCAATGAATTAATTTTTTAAAAAATGGGGAAAAATAATAAAAAAGTTCAGTGTGCTGTCGATTATGCTTTTCAGCGAATAGGTGGAAAGTATAAAGGTCGAATTTTATGGGTACTTAGAGAAGGTTGTCTTAGGTATGGAGAGTTAAACAGAGCTGTTGTTGGTATAACTCCAAAAATGCTAACGCAAACACTTAAAGAATTGGAAGTTGATAAGCTGATTATAAGAAAAGTTTATTTAGAAGTTCCACCAAAAGTTGAATATTCACTTACTGATACAGGAAAAGAGTTAATTCCGTTTATTAGTCAAATGAGAAGTTGGGGTGAAAAGCATATGTCAACAAATTGAAACTTACGATTCGCAGGGTGTTGCGATATGCTTGCTACCAACGTCCAGGGCTTGCTGCTGTGCTGGAATTCATGTTCGTCCGCCTGGCAACCCCTGCCTGCCGTAGCGGCAGCGCAGGCAGGGAAGCCGATTAGTAATTTGATGATGAATTTACAACAAAAAGCCCATTAGCAAACGGTCGGCCTGGACTCCTGCCTAACTGCGCCAAGCAGGCGATTTCGTGAGCCTTGCTGGAAAGAAAATTTAAGGAATGGTTCGTGAAGACACGAACCAAGGCTTAAGGAATGGTTCGTGAAGACACGAACCAAGGCGGAGAAAATGGTTTTGTTTTCAACTTATGATGCATGAAGGCAATAAATCCACTTTATTCAGGTTTAGGGAAGAAATTGGCACACTATTAATGTAATAAATGCCCTTTTAAGTAAGTTGTGTTGATATTACTCTCACGCTGATAAAGTTGCTGAACATAGTATTAATACGACATAGACATATAGTTGCTATTAGGTAAATTTGAACTTATTTAACATAAAAATTTAAAACATGAAAAAGATTTTAAGCTTTGTTTTCTTTTTTGGGTTCTCAATTATGGCCTTTGCATCTTTCGAATTACTCAATTTTAAAAATACGGCCTTTGCAAAAAATACTTTTAAAATGAACGTTCAAAATTTTGAATGTACACAATCAGTAAACTATAACCAAACTTTCTCATTTACTTGCCCAGGTGGTCAGGTAACTTATTTTACTGCTTCGGGAACCTGCACTGCCACCAGTTCAACCTGCCAAAAAGCCACTACTATGGCCACTAACTGTGCCATAAACGCTGCGGTTACCAATGCGGAATTACAATTTCAAATTTTGGCGGATGAATGTCCCCCAGTTCCCGGCATATAATGAGGAAGCAATTATTTTTATTATACAGTCTGTTCAGCTTCATTGATCTCTTTGCCCAGGACAAAGAGATCAATGTACTTACATATTCGGCATACCAAACAATAACAGCCTTTGAGGATAAGTCACCTGTAATACTTACATACAAGGGATATCTATATCAATATCCAGAAAAGGGTATCACCGTATCCTTTGTTAAGCCGCTATACTTTAAAGATTTTCCGGATGGAAAAGTTTATCATGAGTCAGAAGGCAATCATTCCTGGACACCTTTTATTTTGAGTACAGATACGCTACAGTCTCTTACTTTTATTGATAGATTCAACCTGAAGTTTATTTTTAGATATAACGCCGGTGCCGGTAGTGGTATTGTGGAAGGAAAATACGATACCTCCTTTCACATTTGGAATTTTACCGGTCAAGAAAAGCTAATTAATGGCCACTTATGCCGGCAGGCGGAGGTAAGAATGCTAAAAGATAAACCACCATTTTGGGAAGTATGGATATCAGACGAAATGAAAATGCCCGATTTCTTTATTATGTTAAAAAACTGTCCCGGGCTTGTTATGGAGGCTTCCAATCCTTCCTCCTTATTTACATTTCAATTTGAATCCTTCAAAGTAGCCCGCATGTCTGATGCTGAGATCAAACAAATTTTTTGGCCACAGGAGCTAAAGGCGTTAAATTTACAATATGAACCTGCACTATAACGCGTCATTAAAGCGGAAAATGCTTTTATCATTCAAAAGTGAAGATTAGTGAGGGCTTTTAATTTAATAAACGCAATTAAAAATAAAGCAGCTATTTTACTGATAGTTGCTTTATTTTTTACAGGCATTCTGCCGTCCACTGCACAAAACCGAAATTTCAAATTCAGCGCCCATGTATATACGGAAGATTCCATAAAAATAACGACAGCCGCTGTAAAGGTAAAAAAACTCCAGGGCGACAAACTGCTTAGCTATTCTTTTGTAAACGAAAAATCTTTTTTCCAAATAGAGATCAACCAGGAATTAGCCGACTCGTTTTACATTGAAATTATACATAAAGATTATTTAACACACAGAATCTATTTCCACAGCTGGCCTGAAAACGACATAATCAACAGCATTATTCTTTTACAAAAAGTAAAAACGCTTAATGCAGTAACTGTAAAATCTCCTTACTGGAAATCCGGCGATACTACATTTTACAGAGCTGATGCCTATAAAAAAACTGGTGATGAAAGCCTGGAAGATGTTATAAAAAAAATCCCGGGTTTTTATATCAGCCCTTTGGGTGAATTATACTATTTAAATAAAAAGGTCGGAAAAGTAAAAATTGACGGGGTTGAGTTATTTGTAGATCAAGTGAATTTACTGATAAAGAATATTCCGCAACAGGCACTGGAAACCATTCAAGCTATCCAAAACGAAACAGAATCTCAAGTTCTAAAGGGATTAGACAAAAAAACCAGCACGAATGTAAACATTGTAACAAAAAAAGGTGCGAAAAATCACCTCAGCGGAAATATCACTTTAAAAAGTGGTATTGACTCAGGTTTCTTATACGAATACAAAGCAACTATACTTGACGCTGTTAGTAAAATAAAAAAGGGATATATTGGCAATGTTGGCAATATAGGTACTGCAGCGCCAGGTAATGTAGATTTAAGCCGAACAACCGGTTTTGATATCACCACCAGGCAGAAATACCTGCCCGAAATTAATCAAATAAGAAATTTTGCCAATTTAGAAACATCAGATTATTCAAGAAATAGCATTCAAACTCATCGCCTACAGGCTAATTTTCCTATATCAAAAAAATTATCATTAGAAATAAAAGGGCTTCTCATTAAAGATAAAATTGAGCAGGAAAAAATATCTGAAACCAAAGAGTTATTTGAAAATAAAATACTGGATCGTGCAGAAACAACAACAAGCTATTTTAAACCAAATCTTGGAGGCATCAATTTAAAGGCCGCCCTAAACTTAAGTTCAAAAACAGAAGTATTACTAGCTCTTTCTTCAAATGTCGATCATTCTGCAGGCATTAGTCATAACAAAGTTCGCCAGGATGATAGCACATTTCACAATAGTAGTCATAATGAAAATACTGCCCGGATAGCAAAAGGGACATTTATCTTAAATAAAAAAGTTAAAGAAAATCTTGGATTACGGATCAGTGCAAATGCCGCATATAACCTCCTGGGGCAAAAAGCCACAAATGAATCCCCAATTTGGAACAACTTGTGGAATACAACTGATTTTAATGCCCTTAACTATGAGATATCAAATAAAATTCAGTTCTATAATACCCAATTAGACATATTAAAAAAAGGCAGTCAATTGATACAGGGAATAAACATAAACTGGACTGCTGAAATATTTTCAGGAAAAAATGTTTCTTATTTACATGCTGCAAGCGCACCAACAAAAGATTCGATTTTGCCTGATTATACTGCATCATCAACCATCAGATCGAGCGCTCTTAATTTAAATTTTACATTAAAACCTTTATTTGGCAGCCTAAAAGTAATACCAGATTTTAATGTAGGATACCTAAATTTACATAAAATTGAAAATGGGATAGCCAATTTTTTCAGGCTTCCTACATATAATATTTCTTTCTCAAACAATAAAAGTTACAATTCTAAAACATCCGGTGAAGTAACAATAAAGCTCACCGGTAATGACGTGGATAATAGTGTAATCCGGTCAGTGTTTTATCCGGTATCCACTAATAGCTACTCTAGGTTTGCAGGCAGTAATATAAGGTCAAATACACTATCAATTGGGTATTCGCTGCACCTTAAGCCTTCTTCCACAAAAAACTATTTGTTATTTTTCAACTTTAGCAACGACTTTTACAGCCGGATATCAAGATCATCTTACAATTTCCTTCTTTCCGAAACAGCATATGACAACTATGCCAAGCCTTCACAAATGGTCTTTCTCTCTAACTACTATTCTATTTTTTTTAATAAACACAAATTGCTTTTTAGAACAAACAACCGACTTGTAGTAATCAAAAACTATACAATTTTTAAAAACGAGATTGTCAAATCTACTTTTTTGAACATAAATCAAAGTATTGAGTTAGAAAAAAGTTTAAACTTTCCGTTGCTGTTAAAATGGAAACTAATAGCAAATTTATTTAAAAGTTATACAGGCACTAATTCTCTATTCGGCATAAATGGAGTAAATATCAATTGGTACAACGAATTTGGGGCAGATCTCAAATTCAATAAAATGTGGCTGCTAAATGCCAACTGGAAAGCAATAATTGAAGCAGGGAAACAAGGTGGTGGCAATAATTTCATTTCAGTAAATATGCAAAAACAATTGAAAAAAAGTAAAGACATTCTATCAATTTCTGCTACTAATTTACTCAATACCAAACGCCTCTATACATTTTATACTGATAATGCTATATACAAAAATAGCTCATATATAAATATTCCCGGGAGGTCGGCCTTTATCTCCTACAAATTCCTTTTTAACAAATAAAGATATTTGCAAAGACATTTGTTGATGCCTGAGTGAATATCTATTACGGAATTTTAAAACCTAGTGTGATTTGGGATAGGTTGAAACTGAATAATAGAATTAAAAGGCTGATTTAGAGAAATTTATTTTACAAAATTTAAGAAAAAGCTATTATACATACATCGTACTCAAAAAACAAAACCCGGCCGGAGCCGGGCTTTTTTCGATGAGGTTACATACCAACTAGCCAAACACTTCGTCGTTCAGGTGTACCTTGGTCATATCGTGAAAATGGTTTTGCAACACATGAACAGGTATGGGGTGAGAAATATGGCGCTGTTCATCGCGGTACCAGAGTTCCAGCCTCGAAAAATCGCCCTCGGCCGGGATCATCATGCGAAAAGCGCCTTTTGAATATTTTACAGATCCATCTTCCATTTTTTCTTTGGTAAAGCGGAGGTTGGCCAGTTCGGCATCATTTAACTGGAGCGGCGTAAGCTGGTTCATTTCGTACCAGAACTCCTGGATGCCATTATCCACACAAACCTGGTGCTCCACGCCCTTGAGGTTGGTTACTTCTCCCCTGCGGGGATCGCCATCGTTATCGGCAATAAGGTAATCGCCTTTTTTTATTTCGCTGAACTTAAGCATATCGAAAATGATTTTGGGTTAACAAAATTTAGACTGAATATAGGAAGTTTTTATGAGCGGGAAAAATTTTTATGGGGTAAGGTCTTATGGCTCAAAAAAGCTGTACCAAAAATTGAACAATCCCGGTAGCTATCGGGATACAAAGATTCATGAAGGGTTTTTGGGAATGGTATTTTAATGGTTAGTGCCTTCGGCACAGCTGTTTATTTCCCTGCGATGGCTCCGCTGCAGGGTGCTGCATTTTTTAATGCGAAAATCCCCGGGCAACATCGATTTTGTGGGCCTTGCTGGAAAGAAAATTTAAGGAATGGTTCGTGAAGACACGAACCAAGGCGGAAAAAAGCAGTATCAAAAATTGAACAATCCCGGTAGCTATCGGGATACAAAGATTCATGAAGGGTTTTTGGGAATGGTATTTTAATGGTTAGTGCCTTCGGTACAGCTGTTTATTTCCCTGCGATGGCTCCGCTGCGGGGTGCTGCATTTTTTAATGCGAAAATCCCTCGGGACGCAACGTCGATTTCGTGAGCCTTGCTGGAAAGAAAATTTAAGGAATGGTTCGTGAAGACACGAACCAAGGCGGAGAAGAAGCACAAAGATTCACAAAGGGTTTTTAAGAATGGCTATTTTGCAATGAGTAGAGAATAAAGTTACCGCTGGTAAATTATCTACATGGCCTCCTGCCTGCAGTTGAGAATAGCTTCAGGTTCGGTGGGAGTACCGTGTACCATTAATTTAGAACTGTTATTCGGGCAAAGTCTTAGTAAACCTCTCCCGTTTCCATATCAACCTGGTAGAACCTAATAAACCTGATAAATAGGGTATGTTTTTTACCGGAATCAGTAGCCAGGTTTAGCAGGGATAAAGAAGGAAGGTCCCGTCTGGTTTTTCTTTGAATGCCCTTGCTCCCGGAAAAATAAAAAGTTTGCTGGCATTTTATCAGTTTTGAATATTTATCGCCAGCATTAATAAAAAGGTCGGCCCCGTTGCAGTACCCCCATGCAGTTCTCAGTGGGTATGACGAACCATTCTCCATTACATAGATAATATCGCCCATTTCACCGGCACGTATTTCGTACTCTGTAAACGAAGGTGCATTAAGCCTGAATTCATTAAAATCTTTGTATACCCCTTTTTTATAAGCAGATGCATGTACAATCGGGCTTGCATTTTTTTTATCCAGGCTTTCTGCTATTTGAGCGAACGAGAGTTTCCTGGCCTTTTTTAAATGCTCCTCAACATTTAGCCGGAACAATTTTTTCAGTGAGCCTTTTAAAGATTCTGTTACATAAAAAGCACCCGATGTTCTCAGGTCCTTATCATAAGTAAAAACAGAATCAACTCTGTATAATGGATAATAAACACTGTCTTTTACCAGGTAAAATTCAAACTTTGCCAGCAGGCCAGGGTCAAATCCCAGCTGCATGGGTTGTAACTTTTTCTGGTTTTGGTATTTTGCCGGAGCAGCCTGGGGTGAAAGCCAGCATTTTTTTATCACAATGAGCAGCGTGGCTTTAGCAGCCATATTTTCCTGGCCGAGTCCGAGATAATGAGTAGCCCATTTTGCAACGGCTATTCTTAAAGATGGATTGACCTTAAAGCTGATTAAATTTTCCTGCACTTTTTCGTCTGTCGGATAAAACCCTATCTCAGCATTGTTGTCCCTGGCGTCAATAACACTTAGCTCAGAATAGAATTCGGAAAGACCGGCTTCAGCCTTTTCAGGCGCCAGAACAATCTCCACCTGATCGTTCAGTATCTGTGCACCCCTGTTCTTCTGCGCATGGGTGGCATAAAAAAAGAGGAGCATACAACTTAAACATAAAACAATGCGCATACAGTCAGTTTTTGGACAATAGTACAGGATCTCAATAATTTAATTTGATAAAAGCAGGATTGAAAGTAGCAAGTTTTTGGAATCTGAAAAATTTTTTCAGAAAGAATTTGCTGGTCGAAGGTCAATATGCAAGCCACGGCCAACAGGGAAGCAACGCCAGTTATCCTGCCAGAGCACTACGGAACGCTTAGGTTGCCAATCTTTTGATGTAAGGTATACGGATCTGTAATAGTTGCGGCATGTTGTACGCTTGGCCTCGAAGGTCAGGAGAAAAGGCCCTCTCAAGATGGAAGTGTGGGTAACTGCGGCGGTGAAAAAAATTGCGAAGGATAATTTCGCCCAACAAAAAATGTTGTGTGTGAAAAGGGGAATTTAAAATAAAGGTTGACAACTTTATAGCTGCATTTGGTCAGCTGTACAGCAAGTAAAAGTTGTCAACCTGTTGAGCTTTATCAACTGTCAGTCTATTATTCCCCCCAAGGATCAAATACAAATTAGCCGATTTTTTTAGTTTTGTTTTCCACCTGTATGTCTCCCCCG
The DNA here is from genome assembly GCA_963754695.1 of uncultured Chitinophagaceae bacterium. Classification (GTDB taxonomy): domain Bacteria; phylum Bacteroidota; class Bacteroidia; order Chitinophagales; family Chitinophagaceae; genus Ferruginibacter. The sequence continues at coordinate 158,792 of CAVWGU010000004.1, read as the reverse complement.
GCGCTGCATTTAAGCTTAAGGATTCTCGAATCGTTTTCAATATTCAGGTAATACTTTGTTTCGCCTTCTGTACTGATTTCCTCTGCCTTACCGGCTATCTTATAACCCTTGTACCGCTCTGCTACTGCCAATGTAATATTAAGCGGCAACTGGTTTATTTCAATGCTGCGGAGCATCGCCAGTAAATCGCCCTCTTCATGGAAGGCCACTTCTACCGGGCTGTCGTTGAGTTCAAACTTAGCATAGTAAACCTCATCCATCTTTTCCCAGGTTACATTTTTTGCAGCTGTAAATTTTCTTTCAAATTCAGCTTTTACTTTTTCTGATACCACGCCGGGATTGCCTGCGGCATAAACGCCTGTGAATAACAGCAGAGAGGCTGTTATCATTGTTACTAACTTTTTCATAATAATATATTTAAAAGTTTAAAAAATTACTGTCGTTTTACAGACAGTTGTTATTGACAAAACAAAACTATCGTAGTTGTTCTTTCATTAAACGCTAAACATGACCAGTAACAGGGTTTGAAACAAATTTCTGGCAAGCGGTAAAAAAAAGAGAGGCTTCTTTTTGTAAATTCTTATGAAAGCGAGGCTGGTAAAGGGTTTGGCGGCATTCTTAAAAAAAATATAAATAGTTGAGTTGAATTGTTAAAAAATTCAGATGGCAAAACAGATCGGTCAATACAGGCAATATCATTAAAATAAAGAAGCCAGGTTTTTAAAACCTGGCTTTCTTATCAAACCCTACTATCTTCTACTCCGCCCAACTCATTATATACTCCTTATTCTCAATCCCCAGCGCCTGCTCGGTAAGCATCAGCGGGCGAAAGGTATCCACCATTACGGCGAGCTCTTTGGTTTCTTTGGCACCAATGCTTTTTTCCACCGCTCCAGGATGCGGGCCATGCGGTATGCCGGCCGGGTGCAGGGTGATCATGCCGCGGGTTACATGCTTGCGGCTCATAAAATCGCCGTCTACATAATACAGCAATTCATCGCTGTCTATATTGCTGTGGTTGTAAGGCGCCGGTATGGCATCTGGATGATAATCGTACAGCCTGGGTACAAAACTGCAAACCACAAAGCTACTGGTCTCAAAAGTTTGGTGTACAGGCGGCGGCTGGTGCACACGGCCGGTAATAGGCTCAAAATCGTGTATGGAAAAAATATACGGATAACAGCATCCGTCCCAGCCAATCACATCAAATGGATGTGTACCGTAATGCAGCCCGTACAATACGCCTTTCTTTTTGACCCGGATGAGAAAATCACCTTTTTCATCAATGGTCTTCAAATCCTGCGGCGGGCGGATATCCCGTTCGCAAAACGGCGAATGCTCCATCAACTGGCCGTAATGGCTCATATACCTTTTAGGAAAACGCAGCGGAGTAAAGGATTCTACAATGAAGAGCCGGTTGTTCTCTGTGCTGAACTCTATTTGATAAATACTGCCGCGGGGAAGTACAATATAATCGCCATAGCTAAAGGGCAGTTCGCCGTACTGCGTTTTTACTTTGCCGGCTCCCTCGTGTACAAAGATCATTTCATCGGCATCGGCATTTTTGTAAAAATAATCCGTCATACTCTGCTGCGGTGCCGCCAGCACAATATGGCAGTCGTTGTTTACCAGCACGGGTATGCGGCTTTCCAAAAAATCTTTGGCGGGCTTTACATGAAAACCTTCAAAGCAGCGGTGTTTAAGCATTTTTTCTTCCGCTATTTTGGGGCTTACATCCAACTGCGGTTCTGTTTTTATAATTTGGGTGGGTGGGTAGCAATGATAGAGCAATGAATAATCATCGCTGAACCCTTCGGTTGAAAAAAGCTGTTCTGCATAAAGGTTCCCATCCGGCTTGCGGAACTGCACGTGGCGCTTGTGCGGAATAGAGCCAAGTTTATAGTAATGAGGCATAGAAAAGATTTAATATTTAAGATTTAAGATTTAAGATTAGGCTCCCGGTTAGAAAGTTCCAGATGAACCGGAAGGCTTGCACTGTTTGTTATTGAATATTTAATAGTAAGGCCAAGGTTCAATCTGAAATTTTACAGGGAGTATATTTAACTCTGCCTGTTTCCGCAGTGCAAAAGTACAATTGCCTTATTTTCGGGAAAGCTCAAGGGTGGCAAGCAGGAAAATATATTTCCAGCGTCGCTTGTCGATATAATAAATAAAATTGCGATGAAACGGCATGCTTCGGGATGGTTGTTTACCTTTAAACCAAAAATACCATTTTTTTTGACAAGAAGGGTTTTATAGTGGTCTGACCGTCCCGGTCTGACCACATATATAGGGCTTAAAAGCATGCTGCTGCCCGATCCTTCTTTATCTTTAAACCAAATAACTATTTTTTTTGACAAGGATAGGGCTTATATCGGATACACATAGTTTTTTAGACGACGCTATTTTTGAACACTTCAAAGACTGCGATGAGATCTGGCATGCAGGCGATTTTGGCTCATTGGAACTGATAAAAGAACTACAGAATAACTGGTCAGACCGGGACGGTCGGACCCGGCTCAAAGGTGTTTACGGAAATATCGACAGCCCGGAAATCAGAAACCTGTTCCCCGAACAACTGGTCTTTATGTGCGAAGGCGTAAAAGTGATGATGCGGCATATCGGCGGTTATCCGCCCCGGTATAACCCCGAAACAAAAAAGGAATTACTGCTTCATCAACCGCAAATTTTTATCAGCGGTCATTCTCATATTTTAAAAATAATGTACGACGAAAAACTACAATGCCTGCACATGAACCCAGGCGCAGCTGGCAGGCAGGGTTGGCATAAAATGCGCACCCTGATTCGCTTCATAATTGACGGAAAAGATATCAGGGATTGTGAACTGATAGAACTCGGAAGCAGGTAAATATTATTTGCTTGTAAGCACAGCAATCACTTCCTGTTTTCTCTGGCGCGATATGGGCAATACCGTCTTATCGCCTAAAACAACAGATCCTTCATGGAGATAATTTTCAATACAGCTTATATTTACCAGGTGAGATTTGTGTATCCGTACAAAGCCATTTTTTAACAGGATATCTTCGTATTCTTTCATGGTTTTGGCGCTCAGGAAATTTTTCTTATCAGCCAGGTGAAAGCGGGTATAATTCCCCTCTCCTTCGAGGCGAATAATTTCTGCAGGTGAAAAGAACATGGAGCCGGATACTGTAGGCACGGCAAGTTTGAAAGCGGTTTCGTTTTTTTGTTCCAGGTTTTGCAGCAGGTTTTTGAGCAGGACATCTGATTCCTTGCGGACCTTATTCTTATGCAGGTAGCGGTGTACCGCATTTTTTAATTCGGCGGGGTTAATGGGTTTGAGCAGGTAATCGAGCGCACTGAAGCGAATAGCACGGATGGCATATTCATCATAGGCCGTGGTAAATATGATATCGAAATCAATATGACGCAGTTCGCTCAAAAATTCAAAGCCGTTTATTTCCGGCATCACCACATCCTGGAAAAGGATATCCGGCTTAAAGTTCTCCACAAGCGAGCGTGCCTCGCTTACCTGGGTGGCTATACGCAGATCTGTTATTTCAGGAATATAGCGTTCTATCATCAGCTGCAACACATTAGCTGCTGCTGCTTCATCATCAAACAAGAGGGCTTTAATCACAGTATGAAGTTAATAAAAAACTTCAGTTTTAAATAATATCTTCAAGAGTCAAGCAGGATAACGATACTGACCTTTGTACCCGGGTAATCCTTGTTAGTCTCAACCAGGTCGGTAACTTCAATACTGTTGTACAGGCTGTTCTTATTGAAGAGGTGCAACCTTTGTTCCACCAGGCCCATCCCTTCAGACTTCCGAGGCAGTAATTTATCCTGCTGCAATTTAATACGTGCTGCATGGCTCCTGCCAATACCATTGTCGGTAATCATAATATGCAGCCGGTCATCGGAGGGCATTTCCAAAAATATTTCAAGTTTCTTTTCTCCTTTTTTCAATGGAAGCCCGTGCTTAAGTGCATTTTCAACAATTGGCTGCAGCAGCATGGAAGGTATTTTAATACCATCGTCTTCAAAATCGGGGCCGCCATGAATAGTATAAGAAAACCCGGGGCCCAGGCGCAGTTGTTCAATTTCAAGATAAAGTGTAAGCTGGGTTATTTCCTCTTCCAGCGGAATAAGCCTTTCTTTTGCGGTATGCAGCACTTTTCTGAGCAGGGTGGAAAATTTTGAAATGTAATTACTGGCATTCTCAATATCATTTTTAAGTACAAACTGCTGAATACTGTTCATGGCATTGTAAAGGAAATGTGGGTTCATTTGCGCCCGCAATGCTGCCAGTTGCCAGTTGGCCAGGTCCTTGCTGAGCTGCAATACCTCATGCTCTTTTTTCTGCGAGAGCTGCTGAGCTTTTATCTTCTCCATTTTTTCTGCACAGATAGACGCAATGGTGGTAAGCACCTGCAGGTGCCAGGGAGTAAAGAAATTCTTTTGCGAATGTTCTGTATTAAAAGCACCCAGCACTTCATTGCGGTAAATTATTGGAACGCAGAGTTCGCTCTGCATTATTTTTCCATCAACCGCAAAATATCTCTCATCTACCGAAGTGTCATTCACCAAAACAGCCGTTGCTGATCCGGCTGCTGCGCCAACGATCCCCTTTCCTTTTGGGATATTGTACTGTATTTTTTCATCCACCATTTCCATGGCGCCCTTTTTTCCATACCCGGCCTTTTGTACCAGTACAGTGTTGTCCTGGTTCCACAGGTAGATCATACACTCTTCAAAACCCAGCTTGCCAATGAGATTTTTTGCCACGTCCCACAGCATACCATCAATATGTTCATGCTGGTGAATGGTGCTGGTAAAGAAACGGGTCACCTGTTCTGTTTCGAGCTGCATCCTGTAACTGTCAGCCTTTACTTTATGAAGGGCAGTACTGTCAGCTTCCTTCTCCCTGATCCTTTCGTCACGGATACGTAGAAAAATAAAAAGAACTGCAGCCAGCAATACAAGGCTAACCAGCAGAAACCACCCGGTCTTATAAAACGGTGGTTTTATATAAACTACAACTTCATTTTCTGCATTCATCCAGTTGCTGCCATCGTTACTGGCTCTTAATTTAAACACATATTTTCCGGGTGCCAGGGCACTGTAACGGATGCTATGCTGGTTTACCAGTGTGCGCCAGTCTTTGTCCTGACCTTCAAGCTTATATTTATAGAGATTCTGGTTACGGTTTACATATTCGTTTGTATGAAAATAAAAGCTCACATCATTATCGGCCGCATTGAGTCGGTATACAGGATTCCCGCTGATATCTTCCGATAAACCGGGTGTTTCCATCCGGCTGATAAAAGTTTTGAATACAAGTTTATAATTATAGAGATCATCGGGATTAAAATATTGCAGCCCTTTTTCCGTTGCCCAAAAAATATCGCCCCCCTGCTCCATAGAAAAGCCCCAACTGCGCAGGCGATGCGGGCTCAAACCATAACTTTCCCCAAAATAGCGCAGGCTTTTATCGGCGGGGTTGTAGCAGGCAATGCCTGTTTTATTTCCCATCCATACCCGGTTATTTTTGTCGGTCAGCAGTATATCGACAGATTTATTAAGCAACCCGTCTTTCTGTGAGATCGTTTTTGTGGTTCCATCTGTTAAAAATAATTGCATACCATTATCAGATCCGGCATACACTGTTCGGGCCGAATCCTGGCAAACGGTAAAATACCGATTACTGATTCCGCCGCTGGATAGATTGAACTGAATAAGGGTTTCAGTTGAAAAGGTATAATACCATAGCCCTTTTGCCTGGGTTGACAGCCACAGATTGCCTTTATGGTCGAAGAAGATATGATTAGCGCTGATTGTGTTCAGTTCTTTAAACCCGGGTTTGCTCAAATTATCCGTTTCAAAATTCAGCGGGTTCACCCGCCTTACACCCTTGTTTGTAGCAATCCATACCCAGCCATCGGGCCCGCTTGTGATATGCTCGGCCCAGGTGGCTTGCAGGCCGCCTGCTGTGCTGGTATCCATGGGGAATCTTTTCAGGAGCCGGTCATTTTTATCAATTACCACAATACCCTTTGTGGAAGTAATGAACCACAAGCGCCCCAGTTTGTCAAACGACAAATTAGCAGTACCTTCTTCATTGATCACCGGTTGCTTGTCGAAGCTGGCATAATTGATGAACGCAACAGTATTAAAACGGCGGTTCCATTTGATGAGGTTATTGCCTGTTCCAATATAAAATGTTTCATTGTTGGCAGAAAGGATACTGTTGATATAACTGTCATAGCTGTTTCCCTGTCCGTCTGAAAAAAAAGACTTTTGGCCTACCGCTACATCTGTTTTAAAATAATTGATACCACTAAGCCGGGAGCCGATAAACACCCATCCATTAGAGGTATTACATATTACCCTGGGCCTGTCGTTTAGCAATGATGCTTCATCACCCGGGCGGTGTGTAAACCTGCTGAGCAAATTAAAGGATTTATCAAACAAGTATAAGCCATCCCGCTGCGAAGTGATCAGTAACCTGTTGCTATCTATGGCAACCGCAGATAAAATACGGGTTGAAAGGGCTTTACCCTGCTGATCTGTTATTCCCAGGAATGGATAGCCAACCCGGCCATCTGAAACTCCGATGGACTTTATAAGCGCTTCTTTCTTATCGTATACAAGCAACTGGCCGTTTTTCCAGTGTATCAAAATTTGCAAACCCGGGAATTCTATCACTTTTTTAACCTGCCTTTGTTTAAGATCAGTTATATAAATCAAATTGCCGTTGTAAAAGATATAACTGTTGGCATCGTATGGTTCAATCTGCGTGTATTGATTGGCCCTTTGTGAATCAATTGAAGAAATGCTGAAGTGATCAAAATGCGAAAGCGTTAAGGAATCTCCTGGAAGCAGCCTGTTTTTCCTGAACGAATAGAAACCCCTTGCTGTAAATAGAATTACTCCCGGCCCGCCTGTTTTTAATATGCGCAGTACCGGCACCGGCACCTCATTTTCCACTATACTCACTTTATGAAAATTCCCTTGTGCATCAAGCAGGGTAATATGACCACCAGCACACTTTATCCATAGAAAATTTTCTGCATCGCATACCAGTTCAAGTATATCATCATTTTTAAGTTGCGGTACGTTGCGGCTGAAAAAGTTAACTACGGTCTTTCCATTGAATCGATTAAGGCCTTCGGGCGTTCCTATCCAGAGGTTCCCGTTTTTGTCGGTGCACATGGCATTGGTAAGTCCGCTCGATAATCCCTGAGTGACACTAAGCTGAAAAAAATTAATATCGCGGGGCGAATGGTTGGTCGGCTGGCTCAAAGAGAAAATTGGCATCAGGAAACAGGCCAGTAAAAAACCGACCCTCTTTAATAAATAGCATCCAGGTGCCCATTTAATCATGAGATGCAAAAGATAGGCCTTTTAGGCAAAAAAACTATTTTTTGAAAACAAATTTCACATCAAACATCATTTGTTGTTCAGCTTATCCCGTAAGCGGTTTGTAACTCCAGTTCTTTGCTTACCAACCGTACAATCGTCGATCCTTGCCCTGAACTCCGTACTTGTTATTGCGGAAAAGCCCGGATTTAACTGGATATATGTTTCTGCCTGGTATTCAGTATTTTTTGCCAGTGCCACTATTGTTTCTGTTGAGTGAATGGTACTGCCACTGATAACACCTGTATTTGCAGCCCTGTTCCCGCTGAGCGTTTGCGCTCCAGGACAACCCACTGTAAAAAAATGTGCTTCATTTTGGCCGTTATAGGTACAAAGCAAACGATAAGTGCCAACGGTGGAAGGCAGTGCCAAAAACTGCGAAGGCAACACATATTTTTCGTCAAGGGCTCCTGTGAATGTAAAGCTATTATCGTAGAGCAGCGACCCCGATGGACTATATACTCTTAGCCGCAAGCTGTTGTTTAGAGTAATATCCCTCACGGCCGCTGAAAAATAGATGAAATCGCCAGCAGTTGAAAAATGATTTTTATATTTTACTGTCTCGGAAACACCTGTATTTAGATTAGTGTTACAGCTTCCGGCTATCCAGGGCAGTTCCATTGTGAATACAGATAATATTTTCTTGTTAAAATAGGGCTCTTCGTTTGCCCAAAGACTACCCACACCAGTGGGTGAATTACAAGAACCGTTTTGAAAAGGATCCATTACCGCTCCATATTCATCCTGTATTTCAAAGTGCAGGTGTGGCCCTGTTGAATTTCCTGAGCTGCCTACTACTCCAAGATATTCTCCTGTAGCAACGATGTTACCATCATATTTATTAGTAACTGTTCCTTCCTTCATGTGAAAATAATAAGCAATACTTCCATCGCTGTGTTCAATAGCAATAAAATTGCTCAGTCCCTGGTTAGGTGCACCAAAAACGCAGTTCCGGGAAACCTGCCCATCTCGTCTACCTACTACGATGCCGCCTTCAGCAGCCCTTATATACACATCTTCATCATCCATTCCTTTCCAGCCAAATGGGGCTATGCCAATATCAATTCCTGAATGATCGTAACCACCGGGTGTATCATACGTACGCTTGCCGCAATTATAATCACGCAGGGTACTGGTATCACCACCTCCGTTCGACATCGGATTTAAATCCACATAATTACCAATGGCATAGTACCCGGGCTGGTAAAAATGCGGTGCCGGAACCAATGGCCAAATAAATGCATGTGAGCCTAAAGCTTCCGTTCTTTGCTCATGTACTGCGGCACGCAGCAACTGCCTTTGCGGAGAATTTTTACCGGCCCAAATCTTTGCTTTTATACGCTCCATTTCCTGTGCAGGTATACAAGGCTGATCTCTTACATGCTGGGCATGCAAGCTGGTAAAGGCAAATAAATTCATAAGAAAATATAATAATTTCATACCAAGTTTGATTAAAGGTTGATTAAAAAATTATTTTGCGTTTTTCTTAAGTTCATTCACCTGATTTTGGAGTTCCAGGACATACAATGTTAATTCTTCAATTTTTTCCATCATCTTTCTTTGCATATCACCCACTTCTATCCCGTTCTTCTCCACTTCAGCTGCAGAAGGAATATTAGGAAGGTGCTTATTTGCTGCTATATACTTCCGCAATTCTTCCAGTGGGCGCAGCTCATATTTTTTATCAAATACATAATCAGGCCAGCTGCCGCTCAGTTGCACTTTTATTTCTTCGCTGATTATTTTTCCATCCACCGCCAGCATATAGCCCAACGGAATGCTTGTACCAGCGGTGATCCCAATACCCACGCCACCCTGCTCGTTTCCGCATAGTATAACATTTCCGGCATCGTGCTGTAAAAATAAATCCACGGATGCCCCAGACACGGCATTGTTACGGGCGATGATCTCATTATTATCAATAACCAAATTAGACCCGGTACCTGAACCCAGCATCAGGTATCCATTTCCGGTATTGTTCGACAAACCTGCATCCTGGCCACCGACGATATGCAGCTTGCTGAATGGAGCAGTTGTTCCCACCCCAATAGAACTTCCCACACCAACGATTCCTTCATTATTAGCACAAAGGATTACATTGCCCGAATCGTTCTGGAGATACAGGTCTGTTTTGCGCCCGTTGTTCCTTGCCATTATTTCGTTGGCATCGATAATAAGATTACTGCTGTTTGCAAGTCCAAACATGGCATAACCGTTTTGGTTTACCCCAAACCCAGCATCCTGGCCGCCTGTAATATGCAGTTTGGTGAGTGGGCTGCTGTTGCTGATACCAAGTCCCTCCGTTTTAAGGTAAGCAGAAGTGCTGCCGTTTGACCATACAGAATAATCACTTGGGCCACTATAACCAAAATAAGCACTGGGCTGGCTGCTTGACAAACTGTTGTAGAAATAAATAAAGCACTGGTCATTTGAAGTAAGCCCATGCATATTGATAATGGCATTACCGGTTGGACTTACACCATCGATACGGGTGATTCCGCTCACATGCAATTTTTGTAAGGGCGTATTATTGCCAATACCTACGTTTTGTGCGAGAATGCCAGCCTGCACAGAAAAAAATGTCATAAAAAACAGCATCAGTTGTTTCATTGTTATAAATTTTTAAAAGTTAAGTTTATGATAGGTGTCAGTTAACAAATATCCCGCCGGCACTGCTGTAAAAGGCCGGGTTGCCCAAAACTGTTACTATACCGTTTTTCCAGTACACCGCCTGTGATTTTCCAAAGTTTTTGAAGCTGCCCGCTGCATAAATATTGTTACCGGAAACTGCTATGCCCCCCACCGCTTCATCACCGGCATCATATGGCATGGCTGGCAGCAGGGAATTAAAACTGGTAAAATTGTTTTTCCAATAACCCGAAACAATAGACACATTATGATTGCTCCCGCCAACATATATATCGTTGCCCGATATTGCCAGGCAAAAACCGTATGAATGTTGGCTGCCACCGGATAAAGAAATCTGTACCCCATTTTTCCAGTACACCGCTTTGGAATAACCGGTAACATCATCAACCGTGCCGGCCACATAAACATCTGCACCTACCACCGAAATGGCTGATGCGTTTGCATTTGTACTGCCGTCTGTAAGAGCTACAGCCACGCCGTTCTTCCAGTACTTGGCAATGTTTTTGGAGCTGGTGACAGATTTTTCCTCGCTTCCGGCCACATACACATCGGAGCCGGAAATAAATATTGCCTGGGCATCTGCATCCTTTGACCCATCAGTAAGGGGATAGGGCGTTCCATTCTTCCAGTATTTGGCAATATCATTTCCATTGGACGCCCTTTCAAATCCAGCTGCATATACATCAATGCCAGATACAAAAATTGAATTGGCCGCATCAAAAGGCCCCCCGGTTATTCCCAGTGTATAAGCAGTACCGTTTTTCCAGTAAGTGGCCAGGTTGAGTATGCTCCCGGCTTTATCCTGGAAGCCTGCCACATACACATCATTACCTGACACAAAAATAGAACGTGCCACGGCATCTCTTGAACCGTCTGTTAACGTAACCGCCTGTCCGTTTTTCCAGTACTTGGCCACATTATTTCCAGCGGAATTTATCTCAGTACCTGCAACATATACATTGGTTGCAACTGGCTGTGTACCGGTGTTATTGCCGCTGTCATTATCCTTATTACAGGATGTTACAACACTCAATAAAGCCATTAAGCATGCGCTGGCATATAGTTTATCAGTTTTCATCCAATTGAAATTTTTATAATTAAAAAAAAATTATCCGGAATACCGGCAGGTAAATGTAGCTTAGCCCTGCTTTTTGGTGAACACTCAATTAGCCAACTGTATACTTGAATTATTAAATGGCTTTTCAAACACTGATAAGACAAAGCATGTACCAGGTAGCCCCATGTAAGAAGAATAATACGTTTAACAAAATCCTGCCACGCATACAGCCGGGATACCCTCGCTCTTATTTTCAGCAGTTTTACAGCATTCTTTTTTGCTGGTTTTTCTTAATTTTATCTTGCCGGGTCACTAAAAAACCTACCAATGGGAAAAAAAGACAAACGTATCGATGCCTATATTGCCAAACAGGCCGATTTTGCAAAACCCATCCTCAACCATTTGCGCTTTCTTGTACATGAAGCATGCCCTGATGTGGAGGAAACCATCAAATGGGGTATGCCCAGTTTCGATTACAAAGGCCCCTATTTCAGCATGGCTGCTTTTAAACAGCATTGTGCCTGCGGGTTTTGGAAAGCTGCTATTATGAAAGATGCAGCCAGGTTGCTGGCCAACCAGGAAAATGCCATGGGGCATGGAGGGCGCATCTCTTCTTTAAAAGACCTGCCGACCGATAAAACCCTGCTGCGCTGGCTTAAAGAAGCAGCAAAACTGAATGATGACAAAATAAAGCTTCCGGCCCTCACCAAAAGCGGGGAAAAGAAACCCGAAATTCAAACCCCGGATTATTTTATTAAAGAGCTGAAGAAAAATAAAGCCGCTTTCAACATATGGGAAGCTTTTGCCCCTTCACACCGCAGAGAATATAATATGTGGATACAGGATGCAAAAACCGATGATACCCGCAACCGCCGCATGAGCCAGGCCATTGAATGGATCGCCGAAGGAAAAGGAAGGAACTGGAAGTATGAGAAGAAATAGAAATGTACCAATGAAGTAATATGCCAATTAGCCAATGTGATAATGGATATTCGGGACAGTCAATTGTTTTAATACGTGCAAGCTTTAAAAAGCTTTACCCAATTATCGCATTGGCTAATTATCTAATTTTCTTAAAAAATTTACGCTAACGCCATTCATGTAAAAAATAATCCAATACCTCTCTAAAGCAGTATTTTTAGCAAAATAGTTTTTATGAAAAAGATAATCATTTGCCTGCTTGCACTAAATGTATTTACGTTTACCATTGTTTCTGCCCAGGAAAACGAAGTGGAAGCTGTTAAAACAGTTTGTAATTATTATATAGAGGGTGGCACCAATGGCGACAGTGTGTTATTTTCAAAAGCGTTCAGCCCGGGTGGCCAGATGCAGTATATGAGAAACGATACCTTGATGAGCGTTTCGCTAAAAGATTTTATGGCCCGGATGCCCAATTCCGGCAAAAAGCAGAACCGCACAGCCAAGATAGACCGGGTGGATGTATATGGAAATGCTGCGTTTGCCAAAATAACGATAGAATACCCCGGATTTTTCTTTCACGACATTATGAGCTTACTCAAAACTAAAGAAGGCTGGAAAATTGTGGGGAAGGTCTTTTACAGGGAGAATAAATAATTTGCAAATATGCAAATTTTTAAAATGTGCAAATGGATTTTAAGGTAAGTCCTATCTTTGAAATTGCATATTACGTGCTTTTGCACATTGGCACATTGGCACATTGGCACATTGGCACATTGGCACATTGGCTAATTGGCACATTGGCACATTGACTAATTACTCCACCCAATCCGCAATAAAAATATTCGTATCCCTGGTACCGCCGTTGTTACGGTTACTGCAAAAAACAATTTTTTTACCATTAGGGCTGAACATAGGGAAAGCATCAAAACCTTTATCCCTTGAAATTTTCTGCTGGTTGCTGCCATCGGCATTAGCCAGGTACATATTGAAAGGGAAACCACGCTTGTATTCGTGGTTACTGCAAAAAATAAAATGATTACCATCGGGCGTAAAATTGGGCGCCCAGTTGGCCTGCGCCAAATTGGTAACCTGCCGGGCCCCGGAACCATCGGCATTGGCGATCCACACTTCCATATTGGTGGGGGCCACTAAGTTTTGAGCAAGTAAATCTTTGTATTCCTTCACTTCGGCTTCTGTTTTAGGACGGCTGGCACGCCAGATGATTTTTTTGCCATCGGGGCTGAACCATGCGCCGCCGTCATAACCAAGTGAACGGGTAATGCGTTTTACTTTTTTGCCATTCAGGTTCATGCTGTACAATTCCAGGTCGCCATCACGCATACTGGTAAAAACAATTTTATCGCCTTTGGGAGAAATGGTGGCCTCTGCATCGTAACCCTTTGTTTTTGTAAGGCGCTTTACAATATTTCCATTGGTATCGGCCTTAAAAATATCGAAGCTTTCATAAATGGGCCAAATGTACTTGTTGCCGTATTTCTTCCTGTCGGGAACCGGTGGGCATTCGGTTCCTCCCAAATGTGTTGACCCGTATAAAATATGTTTACCGTCGGGATAAAAGAATGCGCAGGTGGTACGGCCGGTGCCTGTACTAACCAATTTGGGAACAAATGGTTCATCGGCACGTTCAGGGATCTTTCCCATCCAAATCTGGTCGCATGGAATCCCCTTTGAAGTATTGGTATATTGGTAAACCAGGTATTTGCCATCAAAACTGAAATAAGCTTCGGCATTATCGCCGCCAAATGTGAGCTGCCTTAGATTGGCAAAATGGGTTTCACCAGCAAAATGGATGGTATCGTTGCCATTTTGCAATATAGGTAATGAATTTTTATTGCTGAAAGCAAGTGTAAAGGCCACTGCAATTGCCATAGAAAATATTGCCAATAACTTCATTGTAAAAAAATTTCGCAAATTTACAGTTTAAGCCGGATAGATTTGTCAAATATTTGTCATCGCAGGTAGCCCCGAAATACTACTTTTGCAGGATGAAGTATATTATTTTGCTATGCATCGTTTTGTTGACAGCCTGCAACCAAAAGAAGGAAGATGCGCCTGCGGAACCTGGCATTGCCTCGGAGGAGGAAAAATTAAAATCCGACATCAAAAAATATCCCGACAGCCTCCCGCTGGTGGAAAATCTCGCCCAGTATTACCGGGATGGTGGAAATTACGATAATGCATTGGCCACTGTAAACAGGGCCCTGTTAAAAGATTCCGGCCTGGCAAGGCTTTGGGACATGAAGGCCATTCTCAGTTTTGAAAAAGGAGATACGCTGCAGGCCATTCATGCATTTGAAAAAGCTGTATATATTTTTCCGGAACCTGCTTATATCATCTCGCTTGGCACCCTGTATGCCCAAACAAAGAACCCGTTGGCAATTGAAATGGCCGATGCCCTCATCATTGGAAAAAAAGCAAATGCCGAACGGGAAGCTATTTTTATTAAAGGTTTATATTACAGCAGCATTGGCCAAAAACAAAAGGCTATTGAATTTTTTGACCAGGCGCTTGGTATTGATTACGGTTTCATGGAAGCTTATCGTGAAAAAGCCATTGCCCTGTCGGCCCAGCAGAAATATATGGAGGCATTGCTGGTACTGGAAAAAGCAGTAAAACTAAATAACAGTTTTGAAGAAGGTTATTATTTTATGGGCCTTAACTTTGAAAAATTGAACCGGTTAAACGATGCCATCGAAAGTTACCAGACGGCACTCATTTATGCGCCCGATTTTATTGAGGCAAAAGAAGCACTGGCCAGGCTGGGAATTAAGAATTGACAAAACGACAGACCACGGAACCATAACTTTGAACATTTGAACCTTGAACCTTTGAACCTTGAACCTTGAACCTTTGAACTTTTAAACCTTTAAACTTACTATATGCCTATCATTGCCCCATCGCTGCTTTCTGCTAATTTTTTAAACCTGCAGGCCGACTGCGATATGCTCAACAGCAGCCGGGCCGACTGGTACCACCTCGATGTGATGGATGGACGCTTTGTACCCAATATCAGTTTTGGACCCATGCTGGTCGAATTTTTTCGGAAGGCCACTACAAAGACCTGCGATGTGCATCTCATGATTGAAGAACCGGAAAAATATGCAGAGGCTTTTAAAAAGGCCGGTGCCGATATTTTAACCGTTCATATAGAAGCCTGCCGCCACCTGCACAGGAACATTCAGCAAATAAAATCGCTGGGCATGAAGGCAGGAGTAGCTCTTAACCCACATACTCCCGTGGATGCCCTGAAAGACATCATTGCAGATATTGACCTTGTTTGCCTGATGAGTGTGAACCCCGGTTTTGGCGGCCAGTCATTTATTCAAAATACCTTGCAAAAGATCAAAGAACTGCGTGGCATGATAAATGAAAAAGGATCAAAAGCGCTTATTGAAATAGACGGTGGCGTTACACCCGAAAATGCCGGATCAATTGTGGCTGCCGGTGCCGATGTGCTGGTAGCGGGCAATACTGTTTTTAAATCCGCTAATCCTGTGGCAACCATTGCAGCGCTGAAGGATATTTAAAATTATCGGGATATACATTCAACAAACCCACTCTACCTTGAACCTTTCCACCAATGTATGCATCATAGGAGCCGGGCCGGGAGGCGTATCGGCCGCCCTTCAACTGGCGAAACTTGGCTGCGAATGTATTGTTGTTGATAAAGCTACTTTTCCCAGGGACAAGGTATGCGGCGACGGACTTAGTGGAAAAGTATCGGCCATACTTGACCGTATAGATCCATCCATTATCAAAAAGTTTCAACAGCAAACTTATAAACAAAATAGTTTCGGCATTGAATTTACGGCGCCAAACAGGAAGGCTATACAGGTTCCCTTTACCCTCAACTATGAGAACAACCGGCATAATCCACGTGGGTTTGTGAGCAGGCGGATGGATTTCGATCATTTTTTAGTAGAGGAAATGAAAGGCCATAAAAAAATCTCTTTTTACGAAAATGTATCCATAGATATTTTCAGGGAAGAGGAAGATGGTTATTATATTTCAGATGCCGGAGGCAGGTTTTGTATAAAAGCAAAACTGCTGATCGTTGCCAATGGGGCTCATTCAAAATTTTCGAAAGAAGTGGCCGGTATAAAAATGGAGCCGGCCCACCATATTGCGGGCATCAGGGCTTATTATGAAAATGTTAAAGGGCTTCACCCCGATGGATTCATAGAACTGCATTTTATTAAAACATTATTGCCGGGTTATTTTTGGATATTCCCATTGCCAAACGGGGCCGCCAATGTAGGATTGGGCATGCACAGCAAAGTACTGCACAGTAAAAAGATCAATCTCAAAAAATTATTATTGGAAACGGTTGAGCAGGACCCGGTGTTTAAAAAACGGTTTGAACATGCCAGTCTATCCGGCAGTATAGATGGCTATGGATTGCCACTGGGCAGCAGGCAAAGAAAAATTTATGGCAACCGGTACCTGCTGGTGGGCGATGCGGCCAGCCTGATAGATCCTTTTACCGGAGAAGGTATCGGCAATGCCATGTATGCCGGCTACTATGCAGCCAACATTGCAGCCAAAGCCATTGAACAAAATGATTTCTCAGAAAACATATTAGCCCAATATGGAAAAGATATGCAACGGGTACTTGGCCCCGAATTGAAGATGAGCACCAAACTGCAGCGGCTGGCATCTCACCCCTGGCTTTTCAATATGCTCATCAACAAGGCATCCAAAAGCAAAGAACTGCGCAACCTGATGACGGCCATGTTTGCAGAAGTAGACGTAAGAAAAAAACTTGCCAATCCCTGGTTTTATTTCAGGCTACTTTTTAACCGCTGACCATTGCTGTAAATCATGCTGCCGTATGCGGATTTCTCTTTAAATTAGTCTATCAAAACAGCGTTATGGAACAAACTTATACCTGGAGCAACTTTACCGTTAGGGTAAATATAGATGCCCCCATTGAAACCCTTTATCTACTATGGGCCACCCGTGCCGGTATGGAAAAATGGTTTCTGCGTGTATGCGAATACAAAAAAACAACCGGGAGAGAACTGGAACCGGGGGAAGCTGTACAGGCCGGCGATCTGTACCGCTGGCTTTGGCATGGATGGCCCGATGAAACCGTGGAATTTGGAAAAATACTGGAATGTAACGGAAAAAATTTTCTGAAATTCAGTTTTGGCAAAGCAGGCAACTGCAGCATTTTTATCAAAGAAGAAGGCTGTTACACAATTGTGGAGCTGGTCCAGGACCAGATTCCCGATCACGACCAGGGAAAACAGTACTGGCATGTAGGCTGCAAAACCGGCTGGACATTTTATATGGCTAATCTGAAAAGCCTTTGCGAGGGCGGCATTGATCTCAGGAACAAAGATGAAAATTTAAAAAACGTGCTTAATTCTTAACAATCGAAATTACTATCATGGCATACAGCGAAAAACTGGCCAACAGGGTAAGAGAAATTATTGCTTCCACCCACCGGATCACCGATGAGAAAAAAATGTTTTCCGGTCTTTGCTTTATGGTAAATAATAAAATGTGCATTGGCATAAATAAAGACAGCATCATGGTAAGACTTAGCCCCGGCATTTTTGATGAAGTAGTGGAAATGAATGGCTGTTCGCCCATGGAAATGACCGGCCGGATCATGAAGGGATTTGTATTTGTTTCTGAAGAAGTGCTTACAACAAAAAAACAACTTGATTACTGGGTGCAGCTGGCGCTGGATTATAATAAAGATGCGCCGGTATCAAAGAAGAAAACAGCAAAAAAGAAAACTAAAAAATAATTTCTACAGCAGCTCCTTCAGCTTCCCCAGCACCCTGTCCACTTCCTGCTTTGTATTGTATTTGCTGAAGCTAAACCGCACCGTAACCTGGTTTGGGTTATTATTAATCGTACGTATCACATGGCTGCCCTGCTCTGCACCCGAAGTACAGGCGCTCCCGCCGCTGGCGCAAATATGATTGATATCGAGATTAAAAAGCAGCATTTCCGATTTTTCTGTTTTGGGAAAACTCACACTCAGTACCGTGTACAAACTCTGCCCCAGCACATCGCCGTTGAAACCCACTCCCGGAATATTTTTTTTCAGCTGCTCATACATGTAATATTTGATGGTACCAATATTGGCGCTGTCGGCTTCCATCGTTGCCGTGGCCTTTTCCAACGCTTTGCCAAAACCCACAATGCCATAAAGGTTTTCGGTACCGGCCCGCATATTGCGTTCCTGCCCGCCGCCGTGGAGGTAGGGATTGATACGGATATTTTCGTTGATGTATAAAATTCCCACCCCTTTTGGCCCGTGAAACTTATGCGCCGCACCGGTTATAAAATGCACCGGGGTATTACGCAGGTCAATAGGGAAATGCCCCACGGTTTGCACGGTATCGCTGTGAAAAATGGCATTGTATAGCTTGCAGAGATTTCCCACTTCAAACAGGTCGAGCATATTGCCGATCTCGTTATTGGCATGCATGAGGCTTACCAGTGTTTTCTCTTCTGATGCAGCCAGCAGTTTCTCAAGGTCTTCCATATCCACATGGCCATTGGGCAGGATCTTTACATAACTTACTTTTACCACATCCAGGTTGTCGAGGTGCTCCACCGTATGCGTTACGGCATGATGTTCAATGGGAGAAGTAATGATATGTTTGCAGCCAAGGTCACGCACCGATGCCTTAATGGCCGTATTATTGCTTTCTGTGCCACCACTGGTGAAAAATATTTCTGCGGGATGCGCATTTAAAATTTTTGCCACCGATTTACGGGCCGATTCAATGGCGATCTTGGTTTCCCTTCCATAAGAATAAATGGAAGAGGGGTTACCGAATTTTTCGGTAAGATAAGGCATCATGGCATCCAGCACTTCTTTATCGAGTACCGTGGTGGCGGCATTATCAAAGTATACTCTTTCCAAAATCAAATCATTTATTCCTTACATCGCTTCCTGGATATCTTTTACCAGGCGCATGGCTATATTGTTGGCAGTGGTTTCAAAATTGCTTTCAGAATAGATGCGGATGATGGGCTCTGTATTGCTAGTACGCAGGTGCACCCAGTCATTTTCAAATTCTATTTTAAGTCCGTCTTCTGTATTAATGGGCTGGTTCTTGTACTTGGTCTTTATTTTATCGAACACTTCTTTCACATCAATATCTTTTTCGAGCTGTATCTTGTTCTTGCTGATAAAATAATCGGGGTAAGTGTTACGCAGCTGTTTGATGCTTTTTTTACTTTCTGCCAGCTGTGTAAGAAATAATGCAATACCGATCAGCGCATCGCGGCCATAATGAAAATCGGGTACAATGATACCGCCATTCCCTTCGCCGCCGATAACCGCCTTTGTTTCCTTCATTTTGTTCACCACGTTCACTTCGCCTACTGCACTCGGACTGTATTGACCTCCGTGTTTAAGTGTTATTTCCTTGAGCGATTTGGTACTGCTCATATTGCTTACCGCATTCCCTTTTCTTTTTCCTAGAACATAATCGGCCACTGCCACCAAAGTATATTCTTCGCCAAACATGCTTCCGTCTTCGCATACAAAACAAAGCCTGTCTACATCCGGATCCACGGCAATACCCAGCGATGCGTTTTGCGCTACCACTTCCCTGCTCAATGCAGCCAGGTTTTCGGGCAATGGCTCGGGATTATGCGCAAAATTTCCACTCATATCGTCAAAAAGCAGGGTATATTTTTCCACGCCAAGGGCTTTGAATAGTGCCGGCAAGGCTATTCCGCCGGTACTGTTCACCACATCGGCCACGATATTGAAATTGGCTGCTTCAATGGATTTTACATTTACAAGCGGGTATTTAACAATGGCTTCAATATGCTTTTGAATAGTAGTGTCGTCTTTGGTTACCTTACCCAGTTCATCCACCGGTTCAAAAGTGAAATCTTCTTTTTCCGCAGTATCAAGGATATATTTACCATCTTCGGCACTGATGAATTCGCCTTTGCTGTTGAGCAGCTTAAGGGCATTCCATTCTTTCGGATTGTGGCTGGCAGTTAGAATGATGCCGCCATCGGCTTTCAGAAATGTAACTGCCATTTCAACCGTAGGCGTGGTACTGAAATCGGTATCAATTACATCAATACCCATGGCAGTAAGGGTGGAGATCACCAGGTCTTTCAGCATGGCGCCGCTTATGCGTCCGTCTCTGCCGATCACTACAGTTCTCTTCCCATTTTTTTTATGCTGACTTTTGAGCCAGGCCCCATAAGCGGCAGAAAATTTTACAATATCAAGCGGGGTAAGATTATCGCCGGGTGTTCCTCCGATCGTTCCCCTTATGCCCGAAATACTTTTTATGAGAGACATAAAGTTTATTATTTGAAGCTGCAAATATAAAGAAGATATGCCAGATGGATGTTAACCGGCAATCGTTTGCCTTATCTTTGTTCCATGCAGCAAACCTGGTTCAAAGACTGGTTCAATTCTCCCTATTATCATCTTTTGTATTTTAACAGGGACGACCGGGAAGCTGCTGCCTTTATTAATAAACTTATTGACTACCTGCAACCGGCACCCGGTTCAAAAATGCTGGACGTGGCTTGCGGAAAAGGCCGGCATTCTATACAACTGGCCTCAAAAGGATTTGATATTACCGGTATTGACCTGAGTGAAGACAGCATCAATGAAGCATTAAAAAGCGAAAAAGAAAACCTGCATTTTTACCGGCACGATATGCGCCTGCTGTTCTGGATCAATTATTTTGATTATGCCTTTAATTTTTTTACCAGTTTCGGCTATTTCAATACCCAGCGGGAAAATGATGATGCCGTACGGAGCATAGCAAAAGCGCTGAAACCAGGCGGAATATTTGTGATCGACTACCTGAATGTGCATTATGCAGAAGACCACCTGGTGCACCAATCGGAAAAAAAAGTGGAAGACGTTAATTTCTTCATTACAAAATGGTTTGATGAAACCCATTTTTATAAAAAAATTATGGTGGAAGATGAAGAGTTGGAAGCGCCCCTGGTCCATACCGAAAAAGTAGCTAAATTCTCTTTAGGCGATTTCAATGAAATGCTTTCTTACCAGGGCATGCAGCTGCAGGAAGTTTTTGGCGATTATAATTTTGGCAGGTACGATGTGCGCAAATCTCCCCGTATGATAATGGTGGCCA
The DNA here is from genome assembly GCA_963754695.1 of uncultured Chitinophagaceae bacterium. Taxonomy (GTDB): domain Bacteria; phylum Bacteroidota; class Bacteroidia; order Chitinophagales; family Chitinophagaceae; genus Ferruginibacter. The sequence continues at coordinate 137,633 of CAVWGU010000004.1, read as the reverse complement.
GGAAAAGATAGGTATCCCGCTCTTAAAAGTGTATTCAGCAAAGGGCTGCTTTTCTTGTAGAATTAGAATGTAATGTGTTGTGCTATTAAAAACAATTGGTTTTCAATAAGGATTTCTTTGCCACTCTTGGCGTTATTCTTAGCGCAACTTAGCGATATATATCAGTATCGCAAAGAACCGCAAAGGCATTCCGCAAAATTCGCTAAGAAACGCTACTAACTAAAAATATTCAATAGCACAACGCGTTAGAATGTAGTTTTTATAATTTTTACTCATTCCTGTTATTCAGCAGCATCCACCTGGCTGTTTCATACATAGCGGAGGTTAATTGAGACAGATGATTTCTTACAGAATCTTTTTGTTGTACCGTTAACACAAGCGAATCTGCCCTAGCAGGAACCAGTTCATCTTTCTGCATTCTTATATTTTTCCGGTAAAAAAAATGGTCGTTCACCACACCAATCCAACCCGGGGCGTGGTAAATGATAAAAGCCGCATTTTCTTTCTTGCTGGCATCCAGCAGGTCGCGGCCAAGCGTGGTATTAACATAAGGCTGCTGCAGCATTCCAGCAATAGTGGGCAGTACATCTACCTGCGAAACAGTTTCTGTATGGAGCTGAGCATTCAGCAGGGAAGGTGCATAAAAAAGCAGCGGCACATGCTCATCATTCAGACGCCGATCGGTCCATACAGCAGGATAAACAGCCGAGGCATTCCCTTCCACACCATGGTCGCCAATGAAAACAAAAATAGTATTGGAAAAATAATTTTCCTTTTTTGCCGCTTCTATGAATTTTTGAAAACAATAATCGGTATAAGAAAAGGCATTGTACTCTTTCAGTGATTCGAAACCATATTTTTTTAATGTGTCTTCGTGCACCTGCTTTCTAACAAAGTCCCTGTCTTCTTCCGGGATATTGAAAGGACGGTGGTTATCGGCAGTTTGAATAATGCTGAAAAAAGGTTTTTGCTGCTGTGCCATTATTTTATTGGCCTCCAAAAAAAGGTTCTTATCGCTGATTCCCCATACAGTTACACTGGGCGCTTTATAATGTCCTTCTTCAAATATTTTTACACCTTTAATGTTTTTTATGAGACCTCCAAAATTATTGAACTGGCTGCGCCCCCCGATAAAATAGAATTTTTCGTAGCCGTCAAAATTATTGATGATGGTGCGCTGGTTTACCGATGCTTCATTACGGGTGGAAAATTTACTCAACTGTACATCCGGAATGCCGGTAAGCGTGGCAAACACCGCCCGGGCCGTACCAAAAGAAGGGGAAAAACAACGGTTAAAAAAAATACCCTCCCTGCACAGCTGGTTAAAATAGGGCGTACTGTTAAGCGGGTTCCCGCTCATACTGCTTTTGTACATGCTGAAGCTCTCACAAATAACGAGTACGATGTTCGGCTGGGTTTCGAGGCTGCGGCTGCCCGGCTGTACGATCCTTGTATAATTTCCTGACGCTTCATCCAGCCCCAGGAAATTTTTCATCACCGGAAAATATTTTTCCGCCTGCGTATTGTGGTCAGGATCCCTGAAACGGAGCGTGGTAAAGAAATTTTGCAATGGATTGAGTGCAAGATTACTTTTAAACTCATCGTTAAGACTGAATGCCCTGAAAAAATTCAGCGGGTACGCGGTAAAAAAACCGTACATGAACCATCCAAGCAGTAAAAAGGAAGCCAGGTGCCAGCGTCGTTTGTATGAGAATTTATGGATATTGTTATTCCTTTCCTCCACACCCACATGCGTGCGCCTGAACATCCATACCATCATGAGTACAGCTCCCACCAGTCCAATAAATATCCAAATGACCGGGTAGCTTTGCCAAACCATTTTCAAACTTTCCCTGGGGTCTTCTGCAAAAATGAGCGCATCGGCATTGAGCCGTGCATTGATGTAGGCAAACTGTCCAAAATCGGCCCCGTAAAAGAAAAGCACCAGCAGGGTGATGATACCCAGGTAGATGGTCCAGAAACGCTTCATACCCTCGCTGTAAAATGGGGAAAGTTTGGTGTAAAGAGAAATCAGTGCAATGGGCAGCAATATAAATGCGATCCAGCGCAGGTCGTACTTAAGACCCAGCCAGAACGAAGGTAATAGTGCAGCAATACGCAGCCCCGCCGGTTTAAAGAAAATGACCGTTGCGATCCTGAAACCTGTAAAAATAACCAGGTAGATCAGGAACAATTTTACCAGCCATTGAATGGTTTTGGGAACCAGCCATTTTGTAAGCATCCGCCGTTTTCTTTTGGCGCAAAGTTATTGGAAAGGCCCGTAATATGCACAACCCGTTGGAACTACGTAATTATTCCCGCTATTTACAATAGTTTTGCAACAGATTCAACATGAAACAGCTGATCAATTTTGATAAATGGTTATTTCTTAAACTGAACCGCGATTGGCAGTTTCCCCTGTTCGACAGCCTCATGCCCTTTATGCGAAACCCGATTTTTTGGGCGCCTCTTTATCTTTTCCTGGTTGTTTTTATGCTCATTAATTTTGGTAAAAAAGCATATTGGTGGATCCTGTATGCGGGCATCTGTACCGGCTTTACCGACCTGGTGAGCAGCCATTTTATTAAACCGGCTGTTGGCCGCATCCGGCCCTGCAGCGATGCCGACCTGGCGGGCCAGGTACATATGCTGGCTGCTTATTGCGGCGGAAACGGCAGCTTCACTTCATCGCATGCTGCCAACCATTTTGGAATGGCTACTTTTATCTTTTTTACACTTCACCATGTTTTGGGAAAATACAGCTGGCTATTCTTTACCTGGGCCGCAATCATCTGCTATTCGCAGGTTTATGTGGGCGTACATTTTCCTTTTGATGTTTTAGGTGGTGCGTTGCTGGGGATCATTTTTGGCGCAGGAACAGCCCTGGTTTTTAAAAAATATTTTGGGTATATGGTACAGGTTTGAGTTTTTCTGCAGTCCCTAAAGCCTGTCTTTCTTTACCACACTGCATTTTAGTGGGTTTCAGCCATTATCTTTGCAGATATGTTAAAATTAAAAAACATATAACAAGATCCACTACAAATTATGTCGGAGATACTTATACTGTTGTTTCTCATTTTACTGAACGCCCTGTTTGTAATGAGTGAGATAGCCCTTGTAAGCGCAAGAAAAAGCAGGCTTGATTCATTGGCCAACAAAGGAGACGGTAAAGCCAAAGCGGCGCTTCACCTGGCAGAAAACCCCGAAAAATTCCTGAGTACCGCACAAATAGGCATAACGCTGATCTCCATTCTTACGGGTGTTTACTCGGGCGAAAAATTTGGCCGGCACCTCGAACCTTTTTTTGAACAGGTAACTTTTTTGCAACCTTATGCAAAAACGATCAGCACTTCGGTGGTGGTAATAGTTGTAACCATCCTGTCTATTATTTTTGGTGAACTGATTCCCAAAAAATTCGGGTTGCTGCGTTCCGAAAAAATTGCCCGCCAGGTAGCCGGCCCCATGAACTTTCTTACCAAGCTCATGATGCCCATTGTATGGTTCCTGTCGGGAGCCACTAACCTGATCTTCAAACTTTTTAATATTAAGAAAGCGAGCGATATGGCCGTTACGGAAGAAGAGATAAAGGCCATGGTAGCCGAAGGCAGTGAACATGGTTCCATTGATGAAGATGAAAAGGAGATCATTGAACGGGTTTTTCACCTGGGCGACCGGAGTATCACCTCACTGATGACACACCGTACCGATATAGAATGGCTCGATATGAACGATACGGTACAGGATGTAAAAGAAAGGTTCGAAAACATTGTGTACAGCACATACCCTGTTTGCGAAGAAAGCATCGACCATATCAAAGGCCTGGTGTATATCAAAGACCTGCTCAAAGCCGATCCGTCAACCAAACTCGGCCAGTTGTATAAGCCAACGCTATTTGTACCCGAAAATAACAAAGCCTACCAACTGCTCGAAAAAATGAAAGCTTCCAAGATCCACACTTCGTTTGTAGTAAATGAGTATGGAACACTCGAAGGGATGATAACGCTCAACGACATCCTCGAAGCCATTGTGGGCGATGTACCCCAGACCGGGCAGGAAGAATATGAGATCATTGAACGGGAAGACGGCAGTTTCTTAGTGGATGCCCAGATCCCTTTCTATGATTTTCTGAGTTATTTCGAAAGGGCCGACTGGATGAATGAGGGCGAACATGAGTTTGACACCGTGGCTGGATTTGTACTGCACGAACTGGAACATATTCCGCATGCGGGCGAAACTTTTGAATGGAAAGATTTTAAATTCGAGATCATTGATATGGATGGCCAGCGCATCGATAAAATACTTGTTGTCATTTCGCCGGCATTAAAGGAAGAACTCGCAGAAGATTAAAAATTGAACGCTGCCTTTTCTGCAGGGTTATTAAGCCTGGTACTTTTCCGTTCTCCATTTACCGTTACATGCATCACTCCCATTTGCTCGGTTTTGTATTCGTATAAAAGATTATTGGTAATGGTCATTGATTTTACCGCAGGCACATTATCGGCCTGGTAGTAACTGTATATCCCCTCTTCGATCTGCTCGTAGCCGAGGTACCTTAAAGCCATTGGTTTACCATCAACAGAAACTTTCAGGTGTTTCTGCACATAATCGTTCACCAGCGTATCCATAGAGGGTTTATACTTTTGATTCAGCAGGTCTACATGCGTTTTATAAGTATTGCGCAGGGTTTTCTCAAAATCATCGGTAAAGAGTTTACAACTTATTTCCAACGTTTTTTCACTGGCATTATGCTCAATTTCTGTAACGCTAACATAGATAGGATGCCTGCCAAACGCGGCCAGTACGAGGCAGGAGCCAAAAACGAACAACCATTTATAAAACTTAATTGCCATTGAACAAAACTATTTGATTATCTGCAATCAAAAATTGATATTTACAAAAATAGCATAACAGGATCAGGGTTTAACCGCAAATGAACGATTTTATCATTTATTTTAAAACCGGCTGGGAACATATCATCAGCCCGGGTGCTTTGGATCACCTGCTGTTCATTGCTGCACTGGCAGCTGTTTATCTCGTTAAAGACTGGAAACAACTGCTTATACTTGTAACGGCTTTTACTATCGGCCATTCACTTACCCTGGCCCTGAGTGTATACGATCTGTTGAGGCTTAAAGACGAATGGGTGGAGTTTTTAATACCGCTTACCATTGTGCTAACTGCGCTCTTTAATTTTTTTGTGAAAGATCTAAGCAGGAAACCATTAAGGCTCAATTATTTCCTGGCATTATTTTTTGGCCTTGTTCACGGAATGGGTTTTGCTAATACCATCCGTTTCATGCTCAGTAAAAGCCAGGATGTTTTTGTACCGCTGCTAAGTTTTAATATTGGCCTCGAAGCGGGGCAAATAGTTGCGGTTTCGGCACTACTCGTCATCAGCTACCTGCTGGTAAACAAAGCAGGGCTGGCGCAGAAAAACTGGGTATTGGCTTTATCGGCACTGGCTTTTATTGCAGGAACACAGATCTGCGTGGAGCGCTGGCCTTTTTAATCATTTTTAAATCACTCAATAGCATATAATGAAAAAACTGTTTTTTCTACTGGCCATTTCGGCCTTTGCATTCCTTGCTTCTGCTCAGGACATCAAAAACAATCCGGGCAGCAACCATGGCAACCGTTTCGAACAGCTGGGTACTATTTTGCCCAGCCCCAACGAATACCGCACTGCCAGCGGTGCCCCCGGGCCAAAGTACTGGCAACAGCGTTGCGATTATGACATCGTATGCGAACTGGATGAACCTAACCGCAGGCTTACAGGAAAAGAAACCATCACCTATTATAACAATTCGCCGGATGTGCTGACTTATCTCTGGCTGCAATTAGACGAGAACCAGCACAGTTCAAAAAAAAATGCAGGCTACCAGAACAGCAGTTTTATGCAAAAGAATATGACCGAAAATGACCTTAAGCCCAACAGGTACGATAAAGAATATGGTCATAACATCACAAAAGTAAGTACCGTAGCAGGTGCAGCATTGAACTATACCATCAATAAGACCATGATGCGGGTGGAACTTCCGCTGCCGCTTAAACCCGGTCAGCAGTTTGCATTTAAAGTTGACTGGAATTATTATATCGTAAACCGTATGAAGTATGGAGGACGGGGCGGTTATGAATATTTTCCCGAAGATGGCAATGACCTTTTTACCATGACGCAATGGTACCCTCGCCTTTGTGTGTACAGCGATAACCAGGGCTGGCAAAATCAACAGTTTGTGGGAAGCGGTGAATTTACGCTTACGTTTGGGAATTTTAAAGTAGCCATGACGGTCCCATCCGATCATGTGATCATGGGAACAGGCCAATGCCAGAACTATGCGCAGGTTTTAAATGCGAAAGAATTGGCACGCTGGCAAAAAGCGCAATCAGCCAAAGATGTGGTGGAGATCGTAACATTAAACGAAGCCACTGCCAAAGAAAAAACAAAATCGGCCCAAAAGAAAACATGGATTTTCAAAGCAGATATGGTACGTGATTTTGCCTGGGGCAGCAGCCGGAAATTTATTTGGGATGCCATGCCCGCTTATGTGGAAGGCAAAAAAGTGATGTGCATGAGCGCTTACGGAAAAGAAGCCTATAACCTCTACCGCCGTTACAGTACAAAAGTAGTGGCGCATACCATCAAGTCTTATTCAAAATTCACCATTCCCTATCCTTACCCGGTGGCTCAAAGCCTTGAAGCGGCAAACGGAATGGAATACCCAATGATCTGCTTCAATTTTGGGCGTTGCGAAAAAGACGGTACATACAGCGAGGGCACTAAAAACGGGATGATCGGCGTGGTGATACATGAAGTGGGGCATAATTTCTTTCCCATGATCATCAACAGCGACGAACGGCAGTGGACCTGGATGGACGAAGGCCTCAATTCTTTTGTGGAATACCTTACAGAGGAATTGTGGGACAATAAGTTTCCTGTTGGCAAAGGACCGGCCTATAAGATCGTTGATTACATGAAACTACCCAAAGACCAGCTGGAACCTATTATGACCAACAGTGAGAATATCATACAGTTTGGAGCAAATGCATACAGCAAACCTTCAACCGGTTTAAACATTTTGCGTGAAACGATCATGGGCCGTAATCTTTTTGATTATGCATTTAAGGAATATGCCAGGCGCTGGGCATTTAAACACCCCACTCCTGCCGACCTCTTCCGTACCATGGAAGATGCAAGTGCCGAAGACCTTGACTGGTTCTGGCGTGGCTGGTTTTATAATACTGATCCCTGCGATATTTCGCTTGATACTGTAAAATGGGCCAGTTTTGATTCGGGAGGTACAGCTTCCGGAACCTCCGAACGCAGCAGTTCGGTACCCGTTGCAAAACCGGTCCTGAACAGCTTTGACGATATATCAAAAATCCGTAACAGGGAAGATAAAAGCATTGTATTTACCACAGATGCAGATACAAGCCTGCGGGATTTTTACTGGCGTTATGCACGAGGACTTGCCAAAGTAGACGACACACCCAACAAAATAACCATACCGGGTAATACCGATACTCTTACAACAGACGATAAAGTGAGGATCGGCAGTAATAAATACATCTACGAATTAACTTTCAGCAATAAAGGCGGTTTGGTAATGCCGCTTATTATTGAATGGAACTACAAAGATGGCAGCAAGGAAACTGACCGTATCTCAGTTCAGTTATGGAGAAAAAATGAACTCAAAGTGACGAAAACCTTTGTAAAGACAAAAGAAGTGGCTTCCATCAAACTTGATCCAATGAAGGAGACCGCCGATATAGACGAAAAGAATAATGTATGGAACGTAAATTCCGAACCATCAAAATTCCAGGTTTTCAAAGCCAGGGTAGTTGGAAGACGGGCCGGACCAGACGGCGGAAATCCTATGCAACGTGAAATAAAGCAGTAATTTCCACAATATTTTTAATAAAAAGGGGCCAATAATGGGCCCTTTTTAGTTTATATACTATTAATAATCAACAAAATAATAGATTAAATAGTATTTTTACTGTTTAAATAGAAAAATTACTCATAAAAAATGTGGAAATTATTTGGAAATTTAAAAAGTGTTTTTACCTTTGTATTTACCTGAACCACAAAATGCCCCTCTTACCAAGGGCATTCCAATCAGCCTCCAATCCTCCCTGAAAAATCATATTAAAATTGCTTAACTCTAAACTTTGATATGATGAAAAATTTTACCCTAACACTGGCATTAATGATCGCCTACAGCTTTGTTTCATTTGCCCAGAACGTTCCCTGCCCCGATATTCAGTCGCACGGAATTACCAATGTTTCATCAACTGCCTCCAGCACTTCTGCCAAATTATATTTTTATGCAAGCGGCGACGTAAGTGCACAAAAAGGCGTTAAAGTACAGGTGTATGTAAACAGTGTAGCAAGCGCCAACACAATTTCTGAAACCTGCTTCATTATTCCGGCAAATACAGCCAGCACCTATTATGAGACGCCTGTTTTCACAGGCCCGTCTGCAAGCCCGGTGATCTATGTTATTACCCGCACTACGGCCAGCGACGGTACCTGCCAGGGTGGTACATGCGGTATTACCATTACGGTGCCGTTCGGAGCCCTGCCTATCAAGATCTCGTCTTTTAATGCTTCACGCAATAACAATACTGTAAGCCTTAACTGGGCAACAGCGTCTGAGAGCAATGCAAAAGAATTTGTAATTGAGCGTAAAACAGATAAGGGTTTCGAAGCCGTGGCAACCGTTGCTGCAGCCAACCATGAATCAGGATCTGCTTACAGCTATACAGACAAAAACACTTTTAAAGGAATCAGCCAGTACCGTCTTAAAATGATTGATATCGATGGCAAGTCTGCCTACAGCATCATCAAATCTGTAAAAGCCGCCTCTGCTGTAAGCGATTTTACTGTATTTCCGAATCCAAGTTTTGGTAATACAAAGATCAGCGTTACAGATGTAAATGAGAATAACGATGTTCAGCTGATAGATAACGCAGGAAGGATCGTAAAAACAGTATCTATGAGCAATAAAAGTTCTATTGAACTCTTAAACCTTCAAAAAGGCATTTACCTTGTTCGTATAATTAATAAATCAAACGGAGATTTCGTAACAAAAAAGCTGACCGTAGTTAACTGATAAAACACTAAACTACTAATGTTAAAAGGCTGCCAGAGATGGTGGCTTTTTTTGTAGGGAAAGATGTAAAACGGAACACAGATTACACGGATGAAGCGGATTACACGGATTTTATAAACAGTACCCATGCTGCGATGTCTGCTCCTCTGCGTGAGAAAATTTAGGAGATTGAAAACAAAAAAAAGCTTCCTTTCGGAAGCTTCGTATATCAACAATGAAAATCTCAGAACGGAAGATCGTCATCTGCAGGCATAGCCGCAGTGGCGGGTGCATCGGTACGCATGGCAGGGGCTGGTGCCGAGCCGGTATAAGAAACATTGCCGGCATTGGAACCCTGTGTTTCGCCGGAACCACCCAGTAACTGAATATTCTGAACACGCATCCGTAGGGTGGCTGCTGCCTGCCCTTCCTTGTTGGTATAGGCATCTGCTTCGGGTGTACCCTCAGCATATACTGTTTTACCTTTTGTAAGGTATTGTGCAATAGCTGTACGGTCGGTCCAATAAGCACAGTTTACCCAAATGGTACGTTCTTTAAGGTTTCCCTGGGCATCTTTAAATTTTTCACTGTGTGCCACGTTGAAATTGATAACGGTTTTACCATTGATCTCTTTCTGGATGCAATCTGCTCCAAGATTGCCGATTACCTGTAACTTAATCATAACTTGTTGTGTTTTTAATGTTATAAATCGATGTATCTGTATTTTGCTAAGTTATGTGTTAACAAAGAACTGCTGTTTCAATAAGGGGTAAATATTTCCACAATCTAATCACGATGAAATGTTTTTTTCTCCCCCATAGATGTTTGTTTCACTAAGACCTTTGTAATATCCGGAGAGAAACAGCAAATGCTTTAGTTCATCTTTTTCTTTAAGGTGCTTACCTGGCTCTGCAGGTTATTTACCAGGCTGGCCAATGTATCCACATCCCATCGTTGCTGCTGCATTACTTTTCCAATAACCACCTGTGCCTGCCAAAACTCAATGATATCATCGGCATTTACCTGGTAGGGCTGGTAACTGGGATTATCACTCACAAGCGTTAGCTTATTTTTTGTACGGTTATTCTTTACCACTCTTTTGTAAACGATTCCTTCATTGCGGCTCACAACTATATAAGCAGCATTGTTCTTTACTTCATCCAGCCTGTCTACTTTTTCACCCACAATGATACTGCCGCTGGGCGTGGGCATCATACTGTCGCCTATGATCTCAAATGCACGGTAGTTTCCACCACTCAGCATGGGAAGGGTAAATGTATTGAGTTCGTCTATAAACTCACTGTCGGCATAGCCGGTAAGATAGCCTGCAGCGGCTTTTACAGGTACAAAATGAATGAGATTTCTATCGGCGGACATCATTTTTTGCTGGCGCCGTTTTTGAAGGTAACTGCCGCTGCCCTGGCTGCCCAGGTCTTTCAACAGGAGTTCATCCAGTGTAAGTTTAAAGATATCAGCCACTATTTCCAGCACATCCAGCCTTGGATCGGCCCTTTCTTCTTCGTAGGCACCAATGAGGGATCGCTTGATGTTCAATTTGGCTGCAAATTCTTCCTGCGTCCATCCACGCAGCTTGCGGAGATATTTGAGGTTTAAACCGGCCCTAGACATAGTAAACTAATTTGATTAGCACAAATATACTAATCTTTTTAGTTTTACCAAATTTTTTAAACATTTTTTTAAAAACCAGGATTTTGGAAAGGTTTAAAGGGATTTTGGCCTGTTTGAGCAAAACCAACCTTATTAAATTTTTAAATTGCTGCCGGTATGATTTTTATACACTGCGCTAAGATTTCAGGATTTACTTTTGAACCAATGCGATGATAATACCAATTACGGAGGAGGTTGTTATCAAAAACACAAAAAACAACAGGTAAGCCAGCAGGGATTTGAATATAGACCTGAATTTTCCCAGGGCGGAAAAGAGCGTACTGAAACCCCATACAAAAAACAAAAAATCAACAAAGGTGGAAATGAATTTAACAGACATTGATCCATTGTTATAGTACCATAGTGGCAGCAGGGCAATATGTATCAGCAAACGCTGGCCCGATAAAAAAGCATTTATTACAAAATGTTCAATAAAATTATATCCCTGTTTTTTAAAAACAAAATAAGTTGCGAGCGAATAAATGGGAAGCATGATTACGGAAGAAAGCGCATAGTGATTTGTGATCCATTGGTTCACCATTTCAAAAGCTTTCCTGCCTTTTTCATCAGAAAATGATACCCCCGGATTTAGATGAAGATAGTTGTACAATAATCCATAAACAGTGGCCAGTACAATTACAAATGAAATGGGCTTAAAATGTTTTACCCTTTTGCCGGCAATAAATTCCCTGATGGTTTTGCCGGGATTTGTAAACAAGAGCTTTATTGTGTATAGGATCCCCTTATCAAAATGAAACAGTCCATGCTGCATATCATGCCATAAAAAATGAAAATTCATTTGGTGGGTATCTGAAGACTGCCCGCAGTTGTAACAAAATTTTCCCTTAAAGCTGGTACTGCAGTTTTTGCAGGAGTGTTGGTGCATGCGGCAAAAATAATAATTTAAAGTTTACCGGATCAGCGCCTTGTTCTGAACAACACGATCAAATCCCTGATAAGCAGCCCGCCCAGCATGCCAATTACAAATATGGAGATGAATTGTATGGCGCTTATATCTTCATGGCCGCTTATCCTGAAAAAATTTGTAACAGAAAGGATCAGCATTACAGCCAGTAACAGCAACGGTTTTCTTTGTTTCATACTATTAGTTTTGATTTCCTGCCCTAAGATAACTAATTAGATCAGTCTGCAATGGCCATTTTACTTCCATTTGTTTTGAAATTTAGCAGCTTGTTCGGGTTTTGGCATAAAAAAAACGGCAGATTATGCTGCCGTTCTTTATTCCACTTTTTGCTGAGGTTAGTTACCCTTTATCATAAATACGTAATCCTGTAATTTCTTTATTTGTGCCACCCTGTCTGTACCCCGCAATAAACCTGAACCTTTGAATGCAATATTCTCATGGCCCGGTATTTTCTTTACTTCGGCCATGGCGCGGCTGATATTGCTGGCCTTGCTGGCAAACACCACACCGGCCGCATTGGTTTCCATACTGTTTACCACACCCACCAGTTCTCCATTGCGGTTAATAACGGGTGATCCACTGTTTCCTTCATTGGCTGTGGTACTCAACTGGCAGTAAAGGGTATCCATATTATAACCATTTCTGGCGCTGATATAACCCTCGCCATAAACCACTTCTGCCTTAGGGAAACCAAGCATAAATACAGGCTCACCCAGATCGGCGTTTGCTTTTTTAATGCTGTAAGGAAGCACAGGCAGTTTCTTAAAATCTGCATCATCCACTTTTATGATAGCCAGGTCCATCTGGGTATTTACATAAACGGAAGTAGCAGCATATTGTTCCCCTTTATTATTTTCGATGATCAGCTTATGTTTTGCCTGGGAAATTACGTGTGCATTGGTAACGATATAATTGTTAACCGCATCTACCATAAACCCGGTGGCACGGAACTTGGCATCGATCCTTGGTTTTACCGGAACCAACACCTCTTTTGCACCCGCTTCCAGCCTGTTGATCTTATTTTCCAGTTGATTCGTTTTCTTTTGCTGTTCATTTATTTTTTGAACAAGCACGGTGGTATTGTTACTGCCGGTTTTGTTAGTTACTGCAGAAACCACAGAGGCAATAAAGATAGATACCAACCCCGCAATGGATGCCGCTACCGCAATAATGCGTTTGTATTTGCCCCAAAGCCGCACCACTTTGCCGCGGGTGCCGGTAACGGCAGGTACTGCCTTTGATATTAGGCCTTCGTCTACCAGTTTGGTTTCCACTTCGTGAAGCGTTTGCTTAAAATTTTTAGCCTGGCTGTATTTACCCAGTTCGTTCAAAAAGAATAACTGTTCTACCACAGCCTGGTCGAGCTCAGGGTTATTTTTACGGAGGTCTTCAAAATAAATCTTTTCCTCCGGGCTCATTTCCCCGTTTACAAAGCGCTCCACCGCATCTATCAATAAAGTATCTTCCATCATTCTGTAAATTTATATTGTGCAAAAAACAGTTTCTTCAACCTCACCAGGCATTTATATTTCTGTGTCTTTGCGTTATCGGCATTGGTATATCCAAAATCGGCAGCAATTTCTATCATATGCTTTTTCTGGATGTAGTAGGCTTCCAGTAAACTTTTGCAGGGCTCACCTACTTTGGCCATGGCAGCTTCCATCAGGTTAAAATCGTACTGCTTTTTTTCATGGCTTTCCACTTCTTCTTCCACCGGCACTGTTTCCTCGATCCCCTCATTTTGGGTAATATAACGGCTTTGCTGCTGCAGCTTTTTGAGCCAGATACGCCGGCAAACCGAATATAAATAGGTCTTGAGCTGACAATGCAGTTCAAAACTGCCCGACCTTGCCTTTTCAAAAAGTACGATCATAGCTTCCTGGAAAATGTCGGCAGCATCATCTGCAGTACCATTATTATTGATTACCAGGCTTTTAACCATATTGTAATGATCCCGGTAAATCTTCTCAATGGCTGCTTTATCCTCCAGGGCCAGGCCTTCCAATAGTGCTTTTTCTTGTTCTAATGTTGTCACCAGTGCTGATATTAATACATTTTGGGCGGTAAAGTAACCCAAAAACAAGCGAAAAAAAATTTTTTTAAACGCATGGGTTACCTTTTATATCCATAGGGTATTAATATGAAATTATAATTTTCAATTAAACAAAATTCAACAATGAAAAAGTTATTAGTTATCGCGGTTATCGCAGTATCATTTGTAGCTTGCAACGAAGGTGAAAAGAAAGTAGAAACACCAGCTCCTGCTGCTACAGAAACTCCAGCTACTGAAACTACAGCTCCTAAAACTGACACTGCTGCTCCAGTAGCAAAAGATACAGTTGCAGCTCCAGTTGCTGATACAACTAAGAAGTAATTAGCTTAATTCCCCATGCTATAGGGAATTCAAAATTTATATGGCAGCAATCGTATAAACCGCCTCCGCAAGGGGCGGTTTATTATTTGGGGTAAAGCAGCTTTTGATAAAAAGGCAGGCTTATTTTCGATGAACGGGTAAAAGTTACTATCCGGCGGCCAGGAGAAGCCTGTCCAGGTAGTCGGCAAAAAGTTTAATAAGCCATATGCCCAAAAAAATAATGGCTGCCAACAGTACAAAAAACAAAATAAGCAGGGGAACAATATAGGGCGCGGCGCTGCCTTCATGTTTTCCTTCTGTATAATATTCGTGAAGCAGTTTTACGTTCCTGGTATTGGCTTTAAAGGCAAAATCGAAGATCCACCCAAGTACCGGAATGGCGCCCACCAATGCATCCAGGCTGGCATTTGCCATCATTTTAAGTACCAGTTTTCCAGAAGCGCCATGTTTAAGCATGGTCAATATGAGTGTGGCCGAAACGAGGTATCCCGCCAGGTCGCCCGCAACAGGAATAAAATTTAAAATGGGATCAAGTCCAAACTTAAAGCCGCCTACAGAAAACTCCTCGTCCATCAGCCTGCTTATGCGCCGCACTTTACCGAGGCGGGGATCGTTGAATAAATTTAGTGGAGCCTTTATTTTTTTCACTTCCTTCACTGGAAAAGTTTTGCCGGGTATTCGCCATTGCTGATAAGCATATCGATACTTTTCTTTACACCCGGTGCATCTTCCTTATAGGTAACGCCAAACCATTGAGCAGAAGTGGGAATCACTTTAATTACGCCGCCATTCTTTATAAAATGATCGGCCACAATGGGTATAAAAAATTCGGCTTTAAGATTATTCATATTGTTTTTTGGAAACGCAGCAAACAATTGCCTGATGACCTCAAAAACAGCAGGATGAAAGCACCAGAAATTCATAGATACGCTTGAATTTTCGGGAACTTCATACACAGTACCTGCGTCTTCATAAATGATCATTCCGTCTTTGCGGTAAATTTTTGTGCGTTCGTTTATCTCAACAAGGTTATTGTTGGCATCCACACCGCAAACGCCCCGGCTTACCGTTCCATGTTCGCTCAGGGTTTTATTAAGCATATAACCTATGATGGCATAGGTTTGTTCATTACAGCCATTTGTCAAAAAATCATTGGCTTTTTCAAACCCGTCTCTTCCATAAAAATCATCTGCATTAATAACAGCAAAAGGTTCGTTTACTGCATCCATGGCACAAAGCATGGCATGAGCGGTTCCCCAGGGTTTGGTTCTTTCTGCGGGGATATATTGTGGTTCTACAAAGGAATCCATTTCCTGGAATACATAATCCACTTCAATTTTATCCTTTAACTTGTCGTGAAACTGGGCTTTAAAATTTTCGGCAAAATCTTTCCGGATGATGAACACCACTTTGCCAAAACCTGCCCTGATGGCATCATAAATGGAATAATCCATGATGGTTTCACCGTTGGGACCAAAGCCTTCGGTCTGTTTCATGCTTCCATAACGGCTGGCCATTCCGGCGGCCAATATTACAAGCGTAGGTTTCATAAGCTGATGAATGGGTTTTTATTGTGAAATTTGCCAGCAAAAGTAAGCAAAGCATCCAAAACTTGATTGATTTACACCATATTGAATTTAATGAAATAACTGGCAGCTATCCGGTGGAACGTTTGCATATAGCCCGATTGGATAAAATTCACCCGGTCGTTTCGGGAAATAAACTGTTTAAACTCCACTATTTTCTGCAGGAAGCCCTGGCTTCGGAGTACAAAACATTGCTGAGCTTTGGCGGCGCTTACTCGAACCACCTGGTAGCCACGGCTTTTGCCTGCCGGGAATATGGGTTAAAAAGCATTGGCATGG
Source organism: uncultured Chitinophagaceae bacterium (assembly GCA_963754695.1). Taxonomy (GTDB): domain Bacteria; phylum Bacteroidota; class Bacteroidia; order Chitinophagales; family Chitinophagaceae; genus Ferruginibacter. The sequence goes on along the minus strand of CAVWGU010000004.1, from coordinate 121,709 downwards.
TAAGGGGCGAAAAACCTGCAGTATTATCCGACAGCCTGCAGGATTGTATCCGCTATGGCATGAAACTCCATTTTATCAGCAGGGAAACATACAGCAATGGTTTGGATAAAAGTTTCGTTTCATCCCTCCAGGAAACATATGGTCCATTTATACTTGTTCCGGAAGGCGGTTATTCCCCCACCGGGGCAAAAGGCGCTTCGCTGATCATGAACAGTATCAAAGAAATGGATGCCAGCCATATTTGTGTAAATGTGGGAACTGCCACAACGCTGGCCGGCCTGCTGCTTGAAGCGGCACCCGCACAAAAGATCATTGCAGTAAATGTTCTCAAAAACATGCATGATATTCCCGAAAGATTGTACCAGCTTACCGGAAAAAATGACTTTCCCAACCTGCATATACTCGACCAATACCATTTTGGCGGTTATGCAAAAAAAACGCCGGAACTGCTTGGCTTTATGAACCATTTTTTTGAACAAACCTGCATACCCACCGATTTTGTTTATACAGGCAAACTCATGTATGCCATTACCGACCAGCTTAAAAAAGGGTTTTTCGAAAAAGACAGCCGGATCGTTTGCCTGCACACAGGCGGATTGCAGGGTAACCGCTCGTTGAAAAAAAGCAAATTGTTTTATTGAGCAACATGGTTGGGGCCGATTACACCGATTAATTTTTATAGGGCAGCTAACTTGCAGCGTCTTTGTTAGGTTACCAGGTCAAAAGATAGAATAAGTTATAAAAATTTACAATAATAACACGACCTGGTATAAGTAAAGAGCTCATCCATGTAATCCGGCTCATCCGTGCCACCCTCCAACTTTCTAATATTTAATTTCATTTAACATCTACCTATACATATCCTTATTTAAAAACCGCCTGCTTTGTTATATTTGCAATTGCCCTCCGGCAATTTTATGATCAAAGCATTCATCAGCATTATCCTGTTAACCTTGGCACCGGCCCTGCTGCGTGCACAAAAAACGCTTCCCGAAATTTCGGTGGCAAGCATCAGCGGAAAGATCATTGTGAGCTGGAAGAATGAGTATAGTATCCCGGTGGCCAATATCAATATCCAGCGTTCATTCGACAGTCTTAAAAATTATACTACCATTGGCTCTGTGCTCAACCCCATGAATACGGAAAATGGTTACACTGATAATGATCCGCCTTATAACAGAATGTATTACCGCGTGTTTGTGGCATTTGAAGGCGGCACTTATATTATTACAAAACCGGTAAAACCGGCAAAAGATTCCGTTTTTGCTAATCAAAACCGCATCCATTACGCCTGGCAGCTTGACCCCATGATGATGCGTACAGACTCATCAATAACAACAGGCATCTATGCACCCGATATTGGAGATTCGGGCATTCATGTTCCACCACCGTCAAAATTGATAAAAACACCCACAGAGCCGGAAATAATGTTTCCAAGTAAAAGGATCTTTACATCCCGAATGAGCAGCTTAGTGATCCAGTTGCCGGATGCCGCTGTAAAAAATTACAGGCTGAAGATCTTCGACGACCAGGAAAAGATGGTACTGGAACTTACCAAACTCAAAGAAGATTTCCTGGTGCTGGACAAGATGAATTTCATGCGTTCCGGCTGGTACCATTTTGAATTATACGAAGGGGAAAAAATAGTGGAAAAAAACAGGTTTTTTGTACCAAAAGATGTAAAAAAGAAAACTAATAAATAAAGCTTCGCCTGTTGAAAAAAAAGATCATTTACGCTGCTGTTTATGCATCCCTTTTTGGCACCCTGCTTTTTATATCTAACCTGCTGGTATTGCAGGAACCGCTCACAGTCCGCTATTTCGCAGGGCTTATTGCAGGTTCAGTACTATATGGCATTGTAATGCTGTTTCTTTTCCCAAAGCTTTTTCAAAAAAAAAAGACAGCGGTCAGCCTTAAGAATAAGATAGGATGTGCTGCTTATCTTTGCGCCCATGACGTACAAAGAAACCATCGAATACCTGTACAGCCAGTTGCCCATGTTCAGCCGTATTGGCGCTCCGGCCCTCAAAAAAGGATTGGATAATATTATCCGCCTTTGCGATTCACTCGATAACCCTCAGAAAAAATTCAGCAGTATACATATAGCCGGCACAAACGGAAAAGGAAGCACCAGCCATATGCTGGCCGGCATTTTGCAGCAAAGCGGTTATAAAACAGGTCTCTACACTTCCCCTCATCTCTACGATTTTGGGGAACGCATCCGGGTGAACGGAAAAAAAGTGGAAGAACAATTTGTAATTGATTTTACGCAACGTACCAGGAAAATATCCAAAGAGACCGAACCTTCTTTTTTTGAACTTACAGTAGCCATGGCCTTTGAATATTTTGCAGCGCAAAAAGTAGATTTTGCTGTCGTGGAAACAGGTCTTGGCGGCAGGCTCGACAGTACCAATATACTCAACCCCATCCTTACCATCATTACCAATATCAGTTTTGACCATATGCAGTTCCTTGGTAATACCCTGCCCGAAATTGCCGCAGAAAAAGCCGGCATCATCAAGCCGGCTGTTCCGGTAATTATTGGAGAGTACAACGGAGATACAAAAAAAGTGTTTGATGAGAAAGCGGTATCCGCCGGTTCGCCCATTTACTATGCACAGGACATGTACCGGGTTTCAAATATTGAAAGCACGGCTCAAAAAATGGTATGTGATGTAACAGAAACAGCAAACAACCACTGCCAACATTTTACACTTGACCTGCCGGGACTGTATCAAACAAAAAACCTCTGCACCGTTTTGGCAGCCGAAAAAGTTTTGACAGAGATTGGACTAAAAATTCCGGAAAACGCCGAAAAAACCGCATTGGCCAGCATCAAAAAATTAACCGGATTGCGTGGCCGCTGGGAAACAATTGCACAAAACCCGGCCATCATTACAGATGTGGGTCATAATGAAGATGGTATCCGTAATATTGTAGCGCAACTTAATATGGCCTGGCCCGCTTCCAAAACACATTTTGTACTGGGTTTCGTAAAAGACAAAGACCTGGCCCATGTACTCGACCTGCTACCGAAAGAAGCAGCTTATTATTTCAGCAATGCACATATACCAAGGGCACTGCCGCACCAGGAACTTAAAAAGCTGGCGGCCGAAAAAGGTTTAACCGGAGAAGGCTTTGATGATGTGAACAAAGCCATTGCTGCTGCAAAACAACATGCCGCTTCCAGTGATGTGATCATGGTTTGCGGAAGTTTTTTTATAGTTGGGGAGCTAAGGGCAATGTGATAATTTGCCGATGAGATAATGTGCCAGTGTAATAACTTAAAAAGAATTACGTAAGCCAAGAAGCGAGTTTGGGTTGGTGGACTTTATTATTCCTTTTTGAATTTTAACTTTTAAAGCAGCGTTGTCTGTTGTCAATGGTCTGTTGTCAATGGTCTGCTGCTATCTTTTCAAACGCATAAAACATACAAAGCGCATGCATACTCTGCATGATCTTATTTTCTTTGAGAAGTTGCCTGGCTTCTTCGAGCGGCTTTAAAACAATTTCTATTTCCTCGTTGCGGTCCAGAGTCTGTTCAGTTTTTTTTACACCGCCGGTAGCCAAAAACATATAAGTAAAATTATTGAGTAAGACGGGATTTGCAGTGGTGGTACCCAGCTGAATAAATTCTTTGAATGCATAACCCGTTTCTTCCAGCAGTTCACGTGCCACTCCCTGAGCCGGATCTTCTCCTTCTTCTATAAAACCACCAGGAAGCTCCAATATTTTCTGGCCAATGGGGTGCCGGTATTGTTCCACAAAAATAACCTCATTGCTTTCTGTAACAGCCAGGGCACAGGCACTTGGAGGCAGTTCCACCACAAAATAGGGATCTACCAGTATGCCACTTCCTGTTTCGTAGGCATCTTTACGTGCGGTAAAAAACTGGTGGCGGCTGATGTAGTCTGAATGCAATGGTTTCAAAAGTTCCAGAAATTTCAGGGTTTAAAGGTTCAAAAGTTTAAAAAGTTCAACGCTATCAAACCATTCATATAATTCGTGTAATTCGTGGTGTAATTCGTGGTGTAATTCGTGTAATTCGTGTTTATAATTCGTGTCCCTGCTTCGTAACTACCCTCACCTTACTCATTTCTCTCAACACAGCAGCAATAGCATTTGCATCCAAACCAATCTCTTCATACAATTGTTTTGGCGTACCGTGCTCCACCAGCCTGTCGGGGATACCCATGATCTTTACATTGGCTTTATAACCATGTTCATTCATAAACTCGAGTATGGCAGATCCAAATCCGCCCACCACGGTACCATCTTCCACGGTGATGATCTTATTGAATTTTGCAAATACTTCGTGCAGCATTTCTTCATCGAGCGGTTTTGCAAAACGCATATCGTAATGCGCCGGGTTAATTCCATCGGCCTTTACATCACGTATAGCAGCAGCGGCAAAATTTCCAGGGTGCCCAAAAGAGAGAATGGCAAGGCCTTCTCCATCTTTCAGTTTACGTCCTTTACCGATCTTGATCTCTTCAAATGCTGTGCGCCATTCGGGCATCACACCTTCGCCCCGCGGATAGCGGATCACAAAAGGAAGATCGGTGCTTTCGAGCTGTGCGGTGTACATAAGGTTGCGCAGCTCTTTTTCGTTCATAGGCGCAGATACGATCATATTGGGTATGCAGCGCATATAAGCAATATCATAACAACCATGGTGCGTGGGACCATCTTCTCCCACCAGTCCGGCACGGTCGAGGCAGAACACCACCGGCAGTTTCTGTATGGCCACATCGTGTATCACCATATCGTAGGCCCGCTGCATAAAAGAAGAATATATATTGCAGAATACCTTCATGCCCTGCGTGGCAAGGCCGGCACTAAGGGTTACGGCATGCTGCTCACAAATGCCCACATCAAAAGCACGGTCGGGCATTTTATCCATCATAAATTTTAAGGAAGACCCGCTTGGCATGGCCGGGGTAATGCCCATGATATTCTTGTTCTTTTCGGCCAGTTCAATGATAGAATGACCAAACACATCCTGGTATTTTGGCGGCTGCGGAATTTCAAAAGTCTTTTTCTTTATTTCACCTGTGATCTTATCAAACAAACCGGGTGCATGCCATTTTGTTTGGTCTTTCTCGGCCAGGTCGTATCCCTTACCTTTTACTGTTTTGATGTGCAGCAGTTTTGGCCCGGGAATATTTTTAAGATCGCTCAGTGTTTCCACCAGTTTGGTAACATTATGCCCGTCGATAGGGCCAAAATAACGGAACTTCAATGCTTCAAAAAGATTGGCACTCTTGCTCACCAGGCCTTTTACACTTGTTTGCAGTTTACTGGCCATTTCCCTGCTGAAATTTTTTCCTACAGGCAGTTTACCCAATGCTTTCCACACATGATCACGCATTTCATTATAAGTATGCGAGGTGGTGATATCAGTTAGGTATTCTTTTAAGGCGCCCACATTGGGATCGATGCTCATGCAATTATCATTCAATATCACCAGCACATTGCTTTTTTCGATGCCCGCATGGTTCATGGCCTCAAAAGCAAGGCCGGCCGTCATGCTGCCATCGCCAATGATAGCCACGTGCTGGCGGTCTTTTTCTCCCTTATAATGACTGGCCATGGCCATACCCAATGCAGCAGAAATAGAGGTAGAAGAATGCCCTACGCCAAAAGTATCGTACTCACTTTCGCTGCGTTTTGGGAAACCGCTGAGCCCGCCATACTTGCGGTTGCTTGCAAAATTATCTTTGCGGCCAGTGAGAATTTTATGGCCATAAGCCTGGTGGCCCACATCCCACACCAGTTGATCGTAAGGCGTGTTGAACACATAATGCAATGCCACGCTCAGTTCCACCACACCCAGGCTGGCGCCAAAATGCCCGCCATGCACACTCACCACGTCAATAATATAATGACGCAGTTCATCCGTAATTTGAACTAATTGATCCTTACTGAATTTTTTCAGATCTGCGGGATTGTTAATCTGTGCTAAAAGTGGACCTGGTTTAATATCCATATCGGTTAAAAATTAGGGGTAAAGGTAGATTAAAAGCTTAATATATAAGATTTTCGGGCAGGGTTTTAATTGTGCTGCCTTCCCCCAAAAAGCAGGTACAAACATGATGAAAATCATTCACTAAGCCTTTTAGGCTGCTTAGCTTTGACCCTTGGTTTCAATGTATTTTTAATACTAAAATAATTGCAATGGATTTTCGAAATGATATGACACTGCCTGCCGACCTGCACCAGCATTTTAAAGGTACCGGTCACCTGCGCACGCAGCGGCCTGTTTATATGGATTTTATGCCTCCCTGCAACAGCGCCTGCCCCATTGGTGAAAATATCCAGGGTTGGTTCAACCATGCTCAGGCAGGCAACTATTTTGAAGCCTTCCAGGTAATAATGGAAGACAACCCTTTTCCCGCCATCATGGGCCGCATCTGCGTAAAACCCTGCGAAAAAGGCTGCAACCGCAACCATATCGACGATACCGTGAATATCCATGCCGTAGAACGCTATATTGGAGATGAAGCTTTGCGGCAAAACTGGCAGGCACGCTATACCGCAAGCCCCAGCGGCAAAAAAGTACTGGTGATCGGCGCCGGGCCCAGCGGCCTTTCAGCAGCTTATCATTTAAAAAGAATGGGCCACGAGGTGGAAGTGATGGATGCCAATGCACAAGCAGGCGGACTCATGTGGCAGGGCGTACCCGAATACCGGCTCCCAAAAGATGTGCTCAACGGGGAGATTGCACGCATTGAAAAAATGGGAGTAAAGATCAGCCTCAATAAAAAAGTGACCGATGTACTGGCCGAAAAAGCCGCCGGAAATTTTGATGCAGTTTACCTGGCCATTGGCGCACAACTGATACAGAAAGAAAAATTTGAAACCGATGGGTCGGTGTTCACCACAACAGCATTTGATTTCTTTAACGAACGCAGAACCGATGAACTGAAATATTACGGCAAAAGAGTGCTGGTACATGGTGGAAACAAACTGGCCCTCTACATTGCCCGCATTGTAAAAAGATTTGGCAGCATGGTATCGGTATTTTATGAAGGCGACCGTAAAATGATGCCGGCCTACGATTATGAAACCGATGATGCACTGGCCGAAGGTGTGGATGTGAACCTGAACCTGCAGTTGAAGAAAATAGAAAAGAACAATGCAAGCTTTGAAAAAACAAAGATCGAAAAAGGAAAAGTGGTGGGCACCGGCGAATTTCAAACCATCGAAGCCGACATCTTCATTATGGCCAACCGCCAGGAAGTGGATGCCCGGTTTTTGCGCAGCCTCGATGGCATGAAGCTGAATGAAGATGGTACCATTGTGATAGATGCCGACCGCATGACGGGCCATCCCGGCATTTTTGCCGGTGGCGATATGCTGCCGGGCGAAAACCGCAGCAGCGCCATTGCCACCGGCCACGGAAAAAAAGCAGCCAAATTCATCAACGGTTTTTTAAGGGGTGAACCCTTTGTAAAGGGCGATAAACATGCCACTGCCGGTTACCGCAAATTGCATATCTGGTACAAAACCGAAGCGCCGCTCAAAGAACAGGAACGCCAGGCGCCCGCCAAAGCTATCCAGAATTTTGATGAGATCGTAAAGGGACTAAGCGAAGAAGAAGCCAATTACGAAGCCATGCGCTGCCTCAGTTGCGGCAATTGTTTTGAATGCGATGGATGCTATGGCAGCTGCCCCGAAGACGCCATCATAAAACTTGGCCCGGGCCTGCGATACGAGTATGATTATAACAAATGCACCGGCTGCGCAGTTTGCTTTGAGCAATGCCCATGCCATGCCATTGAAATGGTGCCGGAGGGAAGTTGAAAATTGACAATTGAAAATGAAAAACCATTTGGGGTTTGTCATTCTTTATTTATAATATAATTAAAATATGGAGTTGAAAATAAAACGCATTGAGCTTTCCATTTTCCATTCTCCATTTTCCATTTATGAAAGTAAAAACCATCGACGGAAACGAAGCCACTGCATATGTGGCCTACCGCATCAACGAAGTTTGCGCCATTTATCCCATTACGCCATCTTCCAATATGGCCGAACACTGCGATGAATGGAGTGCACTGGGCATTAAAAATATCTGGGGCAGCGTACCCGATGTAGTGGAAATGCAGAGCGAAGGCGGAGCCGCCGGTACCGTACACGGCGCCTTGCAGGCAGGCACCCTTACCACCACTTTTACTGCATCGCAGGGATTGATGCTGATGCTGCCCAATATGTACAAAATAGCCGGCGAGCTTACCAGCGCTGTATTTCATGTGGCCGCACGTGCACTGGCCGCACAGGGCCTTTCCATCTTTGGCGACCACAGCGATGTGATGGCAGCCCGCACCACCGGCTTTGCCCTGCTTGGCTCCATTAATGTACAGGAAGCGCACGATATGGCCCTCGTAACACAAGCCGCCACGCTCGAAGCACGCATCCCCTTTATCCATTTCTTCGACGGATTCCGCACTTCGCATGAAGTGAACAAAATAGAGATCATTCCCGATGAAGTGCTTCGCCAAATGATAACCGACGACCTGGTGATAGCACACCGCGGCCGTGCCCTCAATCCCGACAACCCTTTTATACGGGGAACCGCACAAAACCCCGATGTATATTTCCAGGCAAGGGAAACCGTGAATACCTTCTACGAAAAAACACCGGAGATCGTTCAGCAGCAGATGAACAAATTTGCCCAACTCACCGGTAGACAATACAAACTCTTTGAATATTTTGGTGCAAATGATGCAGAAAATATTATCATAATCATGGGATCGGGTGCTGAAACCGTGATAGAAACCGTAAGGCATTTAAATGCAGCAGGCCAAAAAATTGGCGTGGTGCTCATCAGGCTGTTTCGCCCCTTCTCCAGCAAACATTTGCTGGAAGCGCTTCCCAAAACTACGCTGCGCATTGCCCTGCTCGACCGTTGCAAAGAACCCGGTGCCGATGGCGAACCGCTTTACAAAGACGTGGTGACCGGTCTTTCCGAGGCATTTGCAGCAGGGCAACTCGGCCATATGCCGAAAATTACCGGCGGCCGCTACGGTTTATCATCAAAAGAATTTACACCCGGCATGGTAAAGGGTATTTTTGATGAACTTAAAAAAGACCATCCAAAAAATAAATTCACCGTAGGTATTATTGACGATGTAACGCATAGCAGCATTGACTACGATGCGGGTTTCGACATTACCGATAAAGACACCGTAAGCGCCCTGTTTTACGGGCTTGGTGCCGATGGCACCGTTTCGGCCAATAAAAATTCCATTAAGATCATCGGCGAAAACACGCCCATGAGTGCGCAGGGATATTTTGTGTACGATTCTAAAAAATCGGGTTCGCAAACGGTATCACATTTACGCTTTGGCAAGCTGCCGCAGAAAGCTCCTTACCTGATCGACAAAGCTGATTTTATTGCCTGCCACAAGTTCAGCTTTATTTACAAGATAGATCTTTTGCAAAAAGCAAAACCCGGTTCCACTTTTTTGCTCAACAGCAGTTTTGGTGCAGGGGAAGTTTGGGATCAACTGCCCGGCATGATGCAGCAGCAACTTGTAGCCAAAAAAATTAAAATGTATGTGATAAATGCCGATACCGTGGCCGATGCTGTGGGTATGGGCGGCCGCATCAATACCATTATGCAAACCTGCTTCTTTGCCATCAGCGGTGTATTGCCCAGGGAAGAAGCCATTGCAAAAATTAAAGACGCCATTCAAAAAACATACGATAAAAAAGGAAAAGAAATTTTAGAGCTCAATTTTAAAGCGGTAGACAGTGCCCTGCAGCACATGCACGAAGTGAAAATACCTGCAGCTTCCCACAAAAAGGATGTAATGCCGCTTACTGTGCCCGCCGAAGCGCCTGCTTTTGTACAGGATGTTACGGCCATGATGATGCGGGGCGAAGGCGATGACCTGCCCGTAAGCAAAATGCCTATTGACGGCACCTACCCCAGCGCCACCACCAAGTGGGAAAAAAGAAATATCAGCGATACCGTACCCATTTGGGATGCCGATACCTGCATACAATGCGGCAACTGCAGTTTTGTGTGTCCGCACAGTGTGATACGTGCCAAATTTTACAACAAGGCCGAACTGGCTGCTGCACCCGAAGGTTTTCCTGCGGCTAAGATCAGCGCAAGAGGTTTTCCCGAAACCCGCTATACCTTACAGGTGTATGTAGAAGACTGCACCGGCTGCACGCTTTGCGTGGAAGCCTGCCCGGCATTTAATTTAAAGGATCCTGCTAAAAAAGCCATTAATATGGCACCAAAGGATCCTGTACTCGCAAAAGAAAAACAAAACATTCAATTCTTTGAAAGCATAGAATGGAATGAGCGCAGCAAGGTCGATTTCAGCAGTGTGCGGGGTGCACAGTTTTTGGAACCTTTGTTTGAATTCAGTGGCGCCTGTTCTGGTTGCGGCGAAACACCCTATATCAAACTGCTTACACAATTGTACGGCGACAGGTTGATGGTGGCCAATGCAACCGGCTGCTCTTCTATTTACGGCGGCAATTTACCCACCACGCCCTGGGCAAAAAACAAAGATGGAAAAGGCCCGGCCTGGAGTAACAGTTTGTTTGAAGACAATGCAGAGTTTGGCCTCGGCATGGGCGTATCGGTAGAAAAACAATTAGACCTTGCCCGCTCTCTCATACACGATATGGGCACGGCGCTTGATCAGCAACTGGTGGACGAAATATTAAATGCCAAACAACTTACTGAATCGCAGATAGCCATGCAGCGTATGCGGGTAGAAAAACTAAAAACGCAATTGCGTTCCATGGGCGACAGTAAGGCAAAACATCTTTTATCTGTGGCCGACCTGCTGGTGCGCCGCAGCATCTGGATCGTGGGCGGCGATGGCTGGGCATACGATATTGGCAGCGGTGGATTAGACCATGTACTTGCCAGCGGCCGCGATGTAAATATTTTAGTACTCGATACCGAAGTGTACAGCAATACCGGCGGACAGGCCTCTAAAGCCACACCCACCGGTGCCACCGCCAAATTTGCCAGCGCCGGAAAACGGGTGGGCAAAAAAGACCTGGCATTGCAGGCCATTTCTTACGGAAACGTGTATGTGGCGCAGATAGCCATGGGAGCCAACCCGCAGCAAACATTGCTTGCCATGCGGGAGGCCGAAGCACACAAGGGCCCATCCATCATACTTGCCTACAGCCATTGCATAGCGCATGGTATAGAAATGGAAAAAGGATTAGACCAACAGAAACTTGCGGTAGATAGTGGTTATTGGCCGCTGATGCGCTATAACCCGCACCTGCGGGAGATCGGAAAAAATCCTTTCATACTCGATTCTTTGAGGCCAACCATAACACTGAAAGATTTTGCGTATAACGAACTGCGTTATAAAAACCTGGCCAAGAACAATCCAAATGAAGCCGAAGCCATTATGGGTGTGGCACAGGAACTGGTGTATCAGCGCTGGAAAACTTACGAAGACATGGCCACCTGGGGCGCCAGTAAATTTGCACCGGTGGTAAAAGCGCAGGCCGAAGCATTGAGCGGCCTGTACTTAGTGCAGGATAGTCCGGTATTTTGATTGGGAATTTGAGGAGTTGACAAGGGTGCTGGTTGAGGTTTTTTTGTTGACAGTTGATGGTTTACGGTTAAAGCCCCGTGAGCGGTTGTAAACCCTGGCGGCGGCTGTACCTTAAGATTTTTGAAGCATTGGATTTTTCTGCGTCTTTTTTTCCTTTGCGCTTTTTGCGTGAAATGCGTGGGAGTTGACAGTTGATGGTTTACGTTAAAGCCCCGTCAGCGGTTGTAAACCCTGGCGGCGGCTGTACCTTAAGATTTTTGAAGCATTGGATTTTTCTGCGTCTTTTTTTCCTTTGCGCTTTTTGCGTGAAATGCGTGGGAGTTGACAGTTGATGGTTTACGTTAAAGCCCCGTGAGCGGTTGTAAACCCTGGCGGCGGCTGTACCTTAAGATTTTTGAAGCATTGGATTTTTCTGCGGCTTTTTTTCCTTTGCGCTTTTTGCGTGAAATGCGTGGGAGTTGACAGTTGATGGTTTACGTTAAAGCCCCGTCAGCGGTTGTAAACCCTGGCGGCGGCTGTACCTTAAGATTTTTGAAGCATTGGATTTTTCTGCGTCTTTTTTTCCTTAGCGCACTTTGCGTGAAATGCGTGGGAGTTGACAAGTTGATAGGGTTGACAGGGGGCCTGCAACAGTTGTTTAAGCATAAAAGAAGGGGAACTACTCAGTTTTTCTTTTAATTGCGGGATGTAAATAACATCAATTTTCTGTGTTAATTTTGAGCATGGCATTATCTTCCCAGCAAACAGAACAGGTTACCAAAATGATGGATGCCTGGTTAGAACAAAACCGGCCGCCGGAAACTATACGCCCAAAACTTGATATTGGCTGGCGGATAGAAAACCAGTCTGTTTTTATTTTTGAAATCCGCCCCCACTGGCGTGATAAAAGCATTATTAAACAAAGCGACAATGCCAAAGCCAGCTGGGTACAATCATCCGCTACCTGGAAAATTTACTGGATGCGGCAAAACCTAAAATGGCATCCTTACGAGCCGCTGCCTCAAACCGGTAACCTGCAGCTTTTTTTATTGGAGTATGAAAAAGATCCTTTCGGTTGTTTCAGGGGATAGTGGTTAGAGTTTAGAGGAAAGTGTTCCGCAGGATCGCTTTAGGCCTCTTGATGCTGTTCCCGTTGTACAGGAGCTTGAGCACATTCTAAATGATCAATATGAGTAGCTATGCCGGGTCCGCGGGTTCTAATCCAGGCATTTTCACCGCTGTAGGTACTCCTCGTGCGTTGCCGCTATCTGGCTTCCGGCAAACAGCGCTTAGCCAATTCTAATAAAATATAAAATACCATGACCCTCATCGCCATCTTTTCCGCCGCTGTAGGTATTCCTTGCGTTGGCCGCTGTCTGGTCTCCGACCAACAGCACTTAGCTATTACAGCTGTTGCAGAAAGAAACACAAATTTTTAAATACAGGTAAAGCCATTTCTTGACCACCGCCAGCTCCCCTCTCTGCCGCAGAAATCCCGCCCGGTAATCTACGCCCGCGTTTCTGTGCTTTAACTGCCTTCGCTACAGTTGTTCAGCTTGAAAACTATCTATACCTTTACCTGCCAATTAAACTTCAAAAGAACCCCTGTTCAAAATCAAAATAACATGACCCTCATCGCCATCTTTCTTCCCTGGCTTTCTTTTTTGTTAAGAGGAAAAATTCTTTCCGGTATTGTATGCTTAGTACTGCAGGTAACCCTTATTGGCTGGATACCGGCGGCTGTATGGGCAGTGCTTTCTTTACAAAACGGGCGTGCCGATAAGAGAAATAAAAAACTGGTGGAAGCCTTTAAAACAAAAAGATAATTTCTGCAGGATTGGTTTTCCCCCTGTCCTATCGGAACATTTCATATGTAACCAATCCAATGAAAGCATGCTCCAAGTTCCAGGGAGAAAGTTTGGTAAAAACAGTTGAACAAAGGAAATGATACATGATACTTGTAAGCTGCAAGCCTGTTGCATCCCGGATTGCCCCGATCTTTATAAGTATCCGTTGTAACTTTTTATATTTTATTGCTATATTGTACCTTCTAAAACTATTTTACCAGTATGAAAAAAATAATGAGGTTCGTTGCCATTCTTGCCGTATGTTTTCCGGGATCTGCCTGTAAAAAAAATGACGCAGGCTCCCCTGTTCCTGTAACACCCACCGATACGGTGGCTGCCGGCTGGGTTAAAATTGATAACAGCCAATATTACGGCGTGAGTTATGGTGGCGATATTTTTTTCTACAATGCCCTTACGGGCTTTGTCTCCGACAATAATTCCAACCTCCTTAAATCGACAGATGGCGGCAACAACTGGAGCAGGTTTGCCGGGCTCCAATGTGCCAATATGGCTATGACGGGTAACGGGAATGCCTATTTTGTGGGAATAAATAAGGATTCTGTTTACAAACTCGTAAACTCGGCATTGCCGTTTATTACGGTTCAGCCTCCCGGGGCAGATTCTCTGGGCGACATCTTTTTTTCCGATAACGATAACGGTTTACTAAGTTCTGCTGCAGGCCTGTATAAAACAAACGATGCAGGCTCCAGTTGGGTACAAATACCCAACGTAAGTTCCAGGCCATACAGCAGCATTTTTATGTACAACAGCCAAACTGCCTGGCTTTGTTACAGAAATAAGATCTGGCATTGCAATGGTGATATCAACAACTGGGAAATGGATTCAATTCCTGGAACTGATATTTATCTTGGGTTATTGGGCCTGTATGCCGTATCTGCCTCCACCCTATTTGTTTCAAGCTATAATGGCACCCTGTATAAATCTACCGATGGAGGAAATAATTTTTCCCTGTTGAGGACATTTGAATCTAACGGCTCCAATGACCTTCATTTTACAGATCAAAATACCGGGTATTTTGCCTGTGGCAGCCGCATATATAAAACCACCGATGGTGGAAACTCGTGGACCACATTGATAGCCCTGGCCTCTTCATACTTTATAGAAATTCATTTTTCCGATGCTGCACATGGTTGGGCCATTACTGCTAATGGAAAAGTTTTTAAAACATCCTGAATCGTTTTCATCCATACCCCTGCGATACAATAGTTGGCAACCAGTTACAAAGAGAACCGCAGAGAAGGCGCAGATAGCCGCAGAGGATATTTATGCAGGCACGTCAACTTTGTTTTTGCAAACCTTAGCGAAACCCTTTGCGGTTCTTAGCGTTACAAAATATAAAACAGTTACGCAGAGCTACGCAAAGAAAAGCGCAGAGGTTCATAGGGAATAATCAGTCCGTGTGCGTTATACAAAAAACCTATTTCCCCTTTTCCTTTAGCGCTTCTTTCAATAATTCAATTTCTTTTTTAAGCTCCGTTATCATTTGCTGCTGTTCCTGTATGGCTTTAATAGCCACTACGCTCAGCACATCATAGTTCATACCGTGCAGATCTGTGATACCGCCCGCTTCTTTATCGTCTTTCAACTGGCGCACATCCACCATTTCCGGAAAAACGCTGCGCACTTCCTGTGCTATTAAACCCATAGTTTGGGGCGCATCATTATTTTTTGATTTAAAACGGTAGGTAACCGGCCGCAGCTGCATTATTTTTTCAATGGCTGGCGGCATATCCTGCACCTGTTCTTTTAGGCGCAGGTCGGAGTTGCTGCTGTAGCCACCATCGGTAGGCCGGAACCAGCCCATCTGCGGAGTGGCCCTTCCTGAATAACGAAGCACCAGGCATTGCGATGTTTCATTATACTGTTCATTATTTATCTCCCAGCGGTAGCCGCCCCACAAATCGTTCAGCAGGCTAATACCGGCCGCTTCGCCTGTTTGCCGTATTACCAGCGTACCAGCCCCGGCTACATTCGTTGTATTAATAGCCACCACATTGCTGCCACCGCCAATATACAGGTGGCCAAGACTGCTGTTGTCGTTCAAAAAAATATGTGCACCGGGTTTTCCACCACGGATAAAAGTATTTTCGCCTGTGCTGTAATTAAAATGCGAATTATAATTGGTGCCCCTGAATACTGCAGTTCCGTCGTTGCCGGTACCACGTATGGCATCTACGGTTGCGCCGGGGTTGCCATGTCCCACGGCTAAACGGCCTGTTGGGGTAAAAACCAAATAACCATTGGTAGTGGGCACAGATGAGCCCCCATGCAGGCCGTAACCATGCATTTCAAGCAGCATATTTCCATTGTCCTGGCTAAGTGTAAGCAGCGAAGAATAACCAGCTATCATGCGTGCCCCATAGGTTCCGGGAATAATAAAGTCGCGGTACTGGTTAAAACCGATGGTGGGCCAGTTTTGCTGCAGGGAAATACCGGCCTGCAGATCGCCAAAAACGGCATTGGTGGCCCCGGAGCCGGCAACACCCTGCACAACAAATTTTCCTTTTACAGGATTTAATGAACCAACGCCTACATTTTGTGCATAAAGCTGAAAGCTAATGATTGCTAAAGAGAAAAATAAAATGAACCGTTTCATAAGCTGTTATTTTTAAAATCATTCAAACAGGTTGTCCTCAAATCTAAACAACTTACTACATATTTTCAAGTGTATACGCAGATTTGCGTATTCGCTAAGAATGAAAATTTTGCCGGGCTCACCACTAAATCACCATCACACCATTGCTAGCATAGCACTAAAAGTGCCGCCAAAATATCGTGTACAGTGTTTCTTTGATTTCATTCATCAGCATCTGGAACCCTTTTTAAAAATACATCGTTTTAAAACCCGCTCTTCTATTAACCCTGATATAAAAAATATCCTTAGTTTTATCATCTATGCCAAAAGAAAAAAAACGCTGCTACTGGTGCCTCAAAGATGAATTGTATATGCGCTACCACGATGAAGAATGGGGTGTGCCGGTGCATGATGATCAAAAACTGTTTGAAATGCTCAACCTCGAAGGGGCGCAGGCCGGGCTAAGCTGGTACACCGTACTTGCCAAAAGGGAAAACTACCGTAAGGCTTTTGATAACTGGAATGTAAATAAGATCGCAAAATACAGCCCCGCTAAAATTGAAAAACTGCTTTTAAACCCCGGCATCATCCGCAACCGGCTCAAGGTTAAAGGAACAGTTACAAATGCCAAAGCATTCCTGGCCATTCAAAAAGAATTCGGCAGTTTTGATGCCTATATCTGGCAGTTTACCAGTGGCAAAACTATTGTAAATATAATCGCCTCTTCAAAAGATATAGTTGCCAAAACAACCCTCAGCGATACCATGAGCAAAGACCTTTTGAAAAGGGGGTTTAAATTTGTAGGTTCCACCATCTGCTATGCCTATATGCAGGCCGTAGGCATGGTGGATGATCATTTTGATGATTGCTGGAAAAAGCCAAAAAAGAGATGACGGCATCCTGCCCGGAATACCTCATTCACGCCTATTTTAAAATATTTTTTTTAGTTAGGATTCCTTACTATATTTATGCCCTATTTCTAACTTTTAAATCTAAAACAATGGGTAAATCAGTTTTTTATCATGCAGGCTGTCCGGTATGTGTAAGTGCCGAGCACGACATCATTGAACTGGCAGGTGCCACAAACGTAGAAGTGGTGAACATTGGCCAGGATAAGAGCCGTATTCCTGAAGCGGAAAATGCCGGCGTAAAATCTGTACCAGCCCTGGTAACAGAAAAAGGCAATGTACTGCACATTAATTTTGGCGCATCCATGGCAGATGTAAAAGGGTAAAACGAGGCTGTCTCAAAAACTCGTTTCACACAAAGAAACTAAGGAGACAAAGTTCACAACGGCGTTTTGAAAAATCCGTTATGAAACTATTCTTTGTGTGAAACCAATACAACCTTTTGAGACAGCCTTTTAAAAATCAAAAAAAACAGATATGCAAGTAGCAGTTTGGGATACTTATGTAAAAAAGAAAAATGGGTCCGTAATGCATTTCGATATTATTGTACCCAAAAATACCACTGAAAAAATAGTATATGAATATGGCAGTCAATACCTCCATGGCAAAGGAGAAGATGGGCAACAGCTAACAGCTGAAGCGTGCAGCTTCTGTCATATTGAGCAGGCCGGCAAAGAAATGGAAACCAGTATCAACCGGATGGGATATTTTATCCTGGAAATGGAAGGTTGTAATTAATAGCTGTTTTCAAAAAAATGAAGATGTTTATTTAACTTACAACCAGTTGTCATTCAAACAGAATATATGCCTGTTTTCAATTTAAAAAACCAACAGGAAAGCCTTGATAATAAAATCACCGCCGGGTTCGAAAGGCTGGGCCAGGTTTTCAGAACATTACTGTGGGAAAAAGCCAAAGAATTTGACCTGAGCCCGGTTCAGATCCAGTTGCTCATTTTTATACAACAGCACCACCGTTCCCTCTGCACCGTTAGTTATCTTGCACTGGAATTCAACCTCAGCAAACCTACAATCAGTGATGCTGTAAAAATATTGGAGAAAAAAAAATTCATTGCAAAAAAAGTCGATCCTTCTGACAGCCGCAGTTACAGCACTCACCTCACTGCGGAAGGGAAAAAAATAATAAGGCAATTAGAAAATTTTGCCGACCCTGTTGCAAAACTTGTTTCAGAACTGAAAGAAAAAGATAAATCTTTATTATGGAACATGATGATCGGCCTCATTGCCCAATTGCATGAAAAGGAAATTATTTCAGTTCAACGCACCTGTGTTAATTGCCGTTTTTATTCAAAAAAGCAACATCAATCCTTTTGTAACCTGCTCAACATAAAACTTATGCCCGGGGATATCCGTTTGGATTGCCCCGAATTTGAAGCGGCGTAATTATTTTATTATCACTACCATTTTGTTCCGGGCAATTAAAAAAAAACGGGCAGCCTTTCGGCCGCCCGTATCAGGTATACAAAACACTGTTTATTATTGTTTAACCACCCTGGTATTCAGCACTTCCCCATTGGCAGTGTACACTTTTAACATGTATACGCCTGCAGGCAGTTTTGAAATATCCATGCTGGAATTCACATTAGATGTACGCAGGTTTGCCACCTGCTTTCCATTTACATCCAGCACACTGATATTGCTTACACCCTGGTAGCCGGTAAGGTTAATGTTCAGTTTGTTTTGTGCCGGGTTAGGAAACACATCCAGTATTTTTTTACTGCTGAACAACGGAATTTCAACAGCATCTTTTGTAGCTGTTCCCAATGCCACCCTTAGTGTATAGCAGGTACTTGCATTATTAGCGCCATTATAGCCAAAAACCTGCGCATAATAGGTTCCTGCAGCAGCTGTATAGTTGATGGTTTCGCTGGTAGTGCTTCCGTTTTGAGAAATAGCCACCTGCGTGCCTGCACTGTTAAGCAGTTTCAGGTCATAATCGGCGGGCAGTGTAGAAAGTGTTAGGGTGATAGTACCAGCGGTGGTAATAGTAAACCTGTAATGATCAATATCTGCAGTTGGACTGATGAGGCCGGTAACATTGGTATTGAACGGAATAACAGCTGCCCCTGATGTGGTGCCATTGGTACTGTTGTCCAATGCATTTTGGCAGCCTGTAGCAGTGGTGGCAGTTGCTTTAATGGTGTAGCAGGTTGCACTGTTGGCACCATTGTATCCAAACACCCTGATATAATAAGTACCAGCAGCCTGGTTGGTTAATGTTACGGTTTCTGTAGCCGTGCTTCCTGCACCGGAGCCGATCTGTGTACCTGCACTGTTGTAAATGGTCATATCATAATCCACACCAGCCGGGCCTACCAGGTTGTAAGTGATCGAGGCGGTAGCAGTAGTGGTTATCTTGAAGTAATCGATATCAGTACTTGTGCTGATAGCTGCAGAGTTGGTTACAGCAGATGTAATAGCAGCTGCCGCAGCCTGTGTTTCGTTTGGCTCAAATGCGGTAGCACAACCAGCTGCTGTGCCAGTTGTAAACTGTGCCTGTACGTACGCACTGCTGGCACTGCTGCAATTCGTACGCACTCTCCAGTCGTATAATGAAGCAGCTGTTAACCCGGTAAGGTTGGCTGATGTTCCTGTTTGTGCGGTTGAAAAACTTGTCCAGGTGGTGGAGCTGTTCAGTTTATAATCTACCGCATAGCTTACGGCACCGCTTACTGCTGTCCAGCTAACGGTGGCAGATGAAGTAGTGATGGCAGATGAGGCTAAACCTCCTGGTGCATTACAGGTAGCCACGGATGTAGTTGTAAACTGTGCAGCACTGGCAGCACCGGTACCTGAAGCACAGGTAGCAGTAACCCTCCAGTCGTAAAGGCTACCCGATGCAAGGCCGGTAAGGCTGGCAGTGGTGCCTGTTTGTGCTGTGGAGAAGCTTGTCCAGGTGGAAGAACTGTTCAGTTTATAATCTACTGCATAGGAAGTGGCGCCGCTTACAGCTGTCCAGCTAAGGTTGGCAGAGCTGGTAGTGATGCCTGCAGCAGTAAGGCCTGTGGCCGATCCGCAACCTGCACCGGATGTAATGGTAAAGTTGGTATTGGAAATATCGAAGAAGATATTGCCCACCGCTTCCACTTTTATCCTGGCAGTGGTAGTGGGTGTATTGGGAATGGTTACTGACTGTGTACCATCATTGGGTGTACTTGCAAGCAATACTGTTGGAAAGGTTTGTCCGCCATCGGAACTCAATGATATTTTTACATTGGCACAACTTACAGGCGTTGCCGTTGTACTGGCCACAGCCCATGTAATGGTTTGTGTGGAATTACCTGCATAAGAAACTGCTGTATTAGGTGCCGTTACAGAAAAAGGACCGGAAGCACTGCTTACCGTAACCACCATATCCCTGAACTGTGTTTGACCCACACTTACCGGGGCAGTGGAACTGTAAACAGCATTATCCCTTACTGTCAACCTGAAGTTGAGTGTACGGGCCACTGAACTAAGCGCCTCGGTATTGGCACCAGCATCACCACCGGTAAGCGGACCACTGATAAGTGCGCCCGAAAGAATGGTGGCCAATTTAGGAAAATACCTTGTAGGCGATGTAGAGGGCGCAAAAGATATCCAGTTTGGCCCGGTTGCCTTTGTAGCACTGGCTACACTGTTGGCGCCGGTTTGTGAAGAAGAGGCATTATCGTTTTGCTCCCAGCTATAAGTAAGTATATCACCTGCATTGGCATCGGTAGCCGAACCAGTGAGTGCAAATGGTGTACTTCTTGGAATGGTATAATTTGTGAGGGTTGCCACTACGGGTGTGGCATTAACAAGGGTAGTTGTAACCGGGCATGTCTTTGTTGCCAGGTTTGCCTGTATCTGTGCAATAGAAGCCTGGTGAAAATAAGCAATGGAATGTGGGGCAAGATCCTGGCTGGTGATGCCCGCATAACTCATAATGGTGATACCGGAACCGGGTTCTTTATTTACACCCGTGCCTTCGTTGCTCTGAGAAAATGTATGATTAGCTCCCAACTGGTGGCCCACTTCATGTGCAACATAATCAATATCAAAATTATCTCCCTGTGGAATACCATCATTGGGAGAAGTGTATCCACTCCCTTTTCCACTGTTACATACGCAGCCAATACAGCCTGCATTACCACCGCCGCCGGTAGCACCAAATAAGTGACCGATATCGTAGTTGGCATCACCTATCACAGAAGTCAGTGTATTCTGCAATTCAGTATTCCAGGCACCACCTGTTCCGGTGCTGGCTGGTGAATAAGGATCGGTTGAAGCATTATAGTAAAATACGCTTGTACTGTTTGAAACCAGGTTCAGGTGCAATGCAAGATCTTTTTCATATACACCATTGCAGCGGGTGAGGGTAGCATTCACTGCAGCCAATACGAGGCCAACCTGCGCAGAACTGGTGGCGCCAAAATAATTGGAATACTCAGCAGTTACAGATTGTGCCAGGCGCATTGTTTTAAGATCGCCGCCGCTGCGTGCAGCAACATTATTGTTTACCTGTTGGGTTAAACCTGTGGCGAGATTTTGGTCTGCTGTGCTGCACCTCCATGGTAAAGCCGATTTTGCCGCATGGTATTTAAAAACAGCATACACAGAGCCATCCTGCGAATAAGGTTCAATGAATTCATTCTCCCTGTCTGTTCTGAAAACCATGGTTTGAATTCCCTGGGGAGCATAACTGAGCTTAAGCGTGGCCGTAGGGTCGGTAACACCTTTTCCAGAGAATGCCCTGATTTCAGGAAAACGTGCCTGTAAAGAGGGTTCAAAGTTGGAGGCTTCAAAAATTTCGAACTGTTCCATTTGTCCATCTGCATTTGGCAGGGAAATAATGGCAGAATACCTGGCGGCATTACCGGCCACCGCAAATAATTGTTGCTTAAGCGAAGACATGTTCAGTTCATAGAGTTTGAACTGTTTTGGAAAAGAAAGTCTTGAAACGGCTTTGGCAGGTACGATCCCGCCAGCACCGGTACGTGCAGACCATGCATCAGATTGTGCCATGGTTGCACTAAGAAAAGCAAACGAAAGAAAAAAGAGTAGCAACTTTTTCATAAGCATCTTTTTGTTTTATTTAAAAATTTTGAGAATAATCTTCCAATTTAAATACAAATTTTTATTTGAGACACCGTGCTTTTGTATTTTTTTAAGTCTGTTGATAACTTGTGGCCAACAACAACGCCATTTAATGTTTGCCAATAGGCCTTGTTTAAACGTGAAAATGAGCAAATTAAAGACTCAACGCTGCAGTTTTTTCCTGAAAAAAAATCGAAAAAAAGCTACGGCTGGCACGGGCCATTGTTCTACGTTAATCTTTTTGTTTTTAAAAGCGATACTACCCAGCCGGGACATATCTATACAAAAGCAGCATTCGGAAATAATTTACTGCATCCGTGAATACTATTTTAAAAGAAAGTTTTCCGAAGGTAAAATTCCCTATTTTAGCCAAAACTAACAGCTTATGATCAGGCTCGCCCTTTACTTCATACTATTCATGATCCCCGCTCTCATTTTGGGATACCTTATTTTAATGGTTTCACCGCATATCTCCAGGAGTGCATTGGTTTTCATCAGTACTGCCCTGATCCTGGGGGCCTATTTTTGGTATAAAAGAAAAAAACAAAATGAACTGCTGCTGGCGCAAAACAGCCATTTGCCGGATGAGCAACCCGCCCAGCTTCCCGGCTGGCTTTCAAAAAAAAGGATACCGGTATTTCTGGGCATAGCCAGCCTGTTAGCAGCTGTGATCATTTTCCAGGCCAACAAAACAAAATTGTATATCGATAATGCCACTGAAAAAGACATCAGCGTAAATATCGAACAGGAAGGTACACACCTGGTAAGGGCAGGTGAATATAAAATGCTGAGCATTGTAAAAGGCGATATCAATATAGAGTATTCCGGAAAGAAAAGAAAATTCAGCATTCCCTCCAGCGGCAAATGGGTTTGGAATATTGATTCCCTCAACAGCTATATGCGCACTTCGGTAAGCTATGCCGCCAATATAGACCTTTACAAGGACGGCAAAAACGCTCCTGAAGAAAAAATGCCTGATTTCAAGGTCATCAATGATGAATTTTTTGAAGCAAAGGTTGATTATGTATTTGATGTTCCCGAGAAAATTTCTATAAAGAAAAGAAGGTTCAGCAGCGATGGCCCGGTAACAAAAACGGTTTTATACCGGTTCAATGAAAACGATGTTAAAGAAGAAGCCATCACAAATACGGAGGTATCGCCCGATGAGCCAATGGATACGGTAGTTGTAAAACCGAAATCAAAAAGCGGGGAAGCCGCTATACGGAAAAAGAAGAGGCCGTAATCGTTGTTTTTAGCTTAACTTTCCTATCCAAATTTCCTTTTATTATGCGGATAGAAAATGACATCAAACTGGGCTTTAAAGATGTAATGATCAGGCCCAAGCGTTCCACCCTTAAATCACGGGCAGAAGTATCCCTTCTGCGAAAATTCAAAATGAAGCATGCCGGCATCGTTTGGGAAGGTGTTCCTGTAATGGCCGCCAATATGGATACGGTGGGTACATTTGAAATGGCCCTTGCACTTGCAGGCCACAAGGCATTTACAGCCGTACACAAATATTATACTACAGAAGAATGGAAAGCATTTATGGAGGCCGCTCCTGCTGGCATCGGCAACCATATTGCTGTAAGTACGGGTTCGAGCGAAACGGATGCGGCAAAACTGAACAGCATCATGGAAGCCTGCCCCTCACTGCAGTTCATCTGCATAGATGTGGCAAATGGCTACTCGGAACATTTTGTTGATTTTGTAAAAAAAACAAGGGCCGCCCATCCGGGCAAGATCATTATGGCCGGCAATGTGGTGACCGGCGAAATGGTGGAAGAATTATTATTGGCAGGTGCCGATATGATTAAAGTGGGCATTGGGCCCGGCTCTGTATGCACTACCCGTGTAAAGACCGGAGTGGGCTACCCGCAACTCTCCGCAATCATTGAATGTGCCGATGCGGCCCACGGCCTGGGCGGTCTCATTATTTCCGATGGTGGCTGCAAAGTGCCGGGCGATGTATCAAAAGCATTTGGTGGCGGCGCCGATTTTGTAATGCTGGGTGGCATGCTTGCCGGGCACAGCGAAAGTGGCGGAGAAACCATTGAAACCGAAAGCGGCGAAAAGTTCAAACTGTTTTATGGCATGAGTTCCGATACGGCCATGAACAAATATTCGGGCGGCGTGGCCGATTACAGGGCCAGCGAAGGCAAAACGGTAAAGATGCGCTATAAAGGTTCTGTACATCATACCTTCCAGGACCTGCTCGGGGGCCTTCGCTCGGCATGCACCTATGTGGGCGCACAACATTTGAAAGAACTTTCAAAACGTACTACATTCATACGTGTGGAAGAACAGCACAATGAATGGTTTGATGAATGATCTATCCAAATAAAACAATCAGAATAACTAATCTACAAAATGAGAAAATTATTTTTTTCCTTAGTTTGCTGTATTATCATCTGCTCCGCAGCTGCCCAGGAGGCACAAAGAATACAGCGTATTGACCGGTTCATTCAGCAATATATCAAAACGGGAGAGCTCAACGGCGCCACAGCCCTTATCTTTAAAAACGGAAAGCCGGTCTATTACAAAAGTTTTGGATTTGCAAATAAGGAAAAGGGTATTGCCATGCGCAATGATCATATTTACCGTATTGCTTCCATGACAAAGCCAATAGTAAGTGTGGCAGCCATGATACTTTTTGAAGAAGGTAAATTTTTGCTTGACGACCCGGTTTCTAAATTTATACCGTCGTTTAAAAATGCGCAGGTGCTGGAAAATTTTAATGAAGCTGATACAAGTTTCACAACCGTTCAGGCAATATCTGAAATAACTATCCGGCAATTGCTCAACCATACTTCGGGTATTGGCTATGCGCAAATTGGCAGCCCGCACCAAACAGCTATTTATTACAAGTATGGTATCAACGGAGGAATTGGAACCCCAAATTCCACTTTAAAAGAAAAGATAACAGCACTTGCGGGCCTGCCCTTGTTTCAGCAACCCGGTAAAAATTTCATGTACGGGTTAAATACCGATGTGCTGGGTTACCTGGTGGAAGTGATCAGTGGCATGCCGCTCGACAAGTACCTGCATCAAAAGATATTTGAACCGCTTGGTATGAAGGATACTTATTTCTACCTGCCTAAAGAAAAACAAAAGCGGCTTGTATCCCTGTACATGCAGGATAAAAATAAACAGCTGCGCATACAAGACAGCATCATTAGCCTGAACGGCGTTTTTGAAAGAGATTTCCCGTTTAAAGAAAACGGCACTTATTTCTCCGGGGGCGCCGGGCTTAGCTCCACTGCCTACGATTATGCCTTGTTTGGGCAAATGCTGCTCAACAGCGGTATGCTCAATGAAAAAAGGATACTGGCCCCTGGAACAGTGCGTATGATGGCCTCTAACCAGGTAAACGATTTAATGATGTGGGGTGATAAAAATTATACCCACCGTTTCGGTCTTGGTTTTGGTATACAATCAACCTATGCTGAAAATTCATTTACAATTCCAACCGGCTCTTTTGGATGGGCTGGTATGTTTGGTTCTCATTTTTGGACAGATCCAAAAAATGAAATGCTGGTGGTGGTCATGCGTAATATATGGCCCAGTGAAAACTGGGATTTTGGAGACAGGATCAAACCCGTGATTTACCAGGCTTTTGGTAATTAAGCAGTTTAGTTGGCCAGCTTTGTATGCACATAGTACGGCTCTTCATCGAGGCTTACAGATTCCAGTTGATTCCAGTAAGCCTGTGTGACCACATGCCCGTTTTTTGTTTTTAATAACCGGCCAAAAACAGCATTGGTGGGGTTAAAAATAACATCGGTAACGCCTACCGTAAAAGTTTCCGGCGCTGCGGGTTCTGCAGCAGGAGCCGCCACTGGTTCTGCTGGCGTTTCGCCCTCGGCAGCTGCGGCTGGCTTGGGTGCCGGCGCGGCCTTTGGAGGAGGCGTGGGTATAAATACAACCGTATAGCCATTATGCACCAATAAATCTTTTAAAAAATTGGCCCTGGCCATGCTTGCATTTTTTTCTACAATGGCACATTTGATGCCATCTAATTCTTCAAACTCGTGATTTTTATTGATCGCCATTTTTGAATGGATAATTAATAATTGAAAAAAGAAAATTTACCATCAACCCTGTTACCAGTCAAAACCAGCTTTACCAAACCGTTTTTACCAGGCTGGCTACATACTCATATACCTGGCTCATTACGCCCATTACAATAATGCCTGCAGTACAGAGCCACAAAGCGATCCTTGGTTGTATGCTTACCTCAATTGCAGGTAATGGATCTGTATTGGCATCCATAAACATTGCTTTTACCACACGGAGGTAATAATAAAAAGAGATAATGATATTGAGCGCTGCAATGCTGATAAGCACCACGTTCATAGCCCCTGCTGCAGAGAGTATCAAAAAGAATTTTCCGAAGAAGCCCGCAGTGGGCGGAATGCCTGCAAGTGAAAAAAGCCCCAGCGCCAGTATCCAGCTCAATGGCCTGTTTGTTTTATAAAAGTTCTTATAGTCGCTTATGTTTTCGCGGCCGGTTTGCTGGGCCACCACGCTTACCACGCCAAATACCGCCAGGTTACTGAATAAGTAAACCAGTACAAAATAAAGAACCGTGCTTACGCCCATGGTTTTACCTCCAAGCAAACCAATAAGGATAAAACCCATTTGGCTGATGGAAGAAAAAGCAAGGAAGCGTTTTATATTTTGCTGCCGCAAAGCAAATAAATTTCCAAACATCACGGAGGCCAGCGCAAGCAAGAGGAGGATATGCCTCCACTCCGCAAAAATATTTCCAAATACATGATAAAGCATCGATGCCATTACAAATACCATGGCGGCTTTTGAAATGACCGAAAGATAAGCCGTAACGGCCACCGGGGCACCTTCGTAAACATCGGCGGTCCACAAATGAAACGGCACAGCAGATATTTTAAACCCAAGCCCCGCAAGTAATAATATAAATGCGAAGAGGAACATCGGGCTGTTGCTGGCTGCTTGTTGAAGTGCATTAAAGTTGAGTGTACCAGCCACACCGTACATCATACTGATCCCAAATAATAAAACAGCGGAGGCAAAGGCAGATGACATAATATATTTAAGTGCCGCCTCTGAGGAACGCCTTTCTTCCAGGTTAAAATTGGCCATGGAAGCCAGGGGAATACTGGCCAGTTCCAGCCCAAGGTAGAACATAAGGAGGTTCTGGCTGCTGATCATAAAAAACATTCCCAGCAATGTTGATAGCAGGAGGATAATGAACTCAGCAGCATGCCGGTGTTTCAATAACCAGTTATACGATATAAGCGAAATGATAAGCGTGCCGAAATTCAGGATATTTTTCTGCAGAACGATCAGGTCATTGTTACGGAACATATCGCCAAACAATGTTCCGGTTCGGTTCATAAAAAAACCGGCAAGCAGGTTGATAAGTAAAAGGATATTGGTCCACTGCAAAACAGACCGGTTGCTCCATTCTTTACTGGCCAGCTTTATAAAAAGCAGGATAAAGATGATTGCCGTGATCAGCAATTCGTGTTTCATTAAAAATAGAAAGTCGTTCATCTAAAAATCTTTATTTATCCGGCGGTGCCGGCTTTATTTTTCTGTGATACAGTAAGACCTGATCGTGCAAACAAGACCACTATCGTCAAACTCATACACATCACAGGAATTAACTTCAGCGATCGTTTCGCCATCCCGTTTAAATGCTGCAAATCCATTGATGGCCACCTTATTCAAGTCTTCCATGATGCTGTACGCCCGGAAATCCGTTTCAACTGTATCAAAATAAGCCGCCACTTCCCTGCAATACGCCATTACTGCTGCCTTCCCTTCCAGTTTCTTTTGACCAAAGATGTTCCATATAACATCCTCTGCCAGCTTATGAAAAATTGCTTCAAAACTTCCATTAGAAAAAGCTATAGCAACTTCTTTATTTGTCATATCGAACCGGTTTCTACATAACTATTTCAACACCAGCTTTTGCATTATAAATTCCGTAGCCGGGTAAATCATATCTGTAAATACAAAAGGTGTAAGCCCCATGATCAAAATCCCGGCCATCAGCAGGTAAGTTGCCGCACGTTCGTTCCAGGCTGCATCCGGCTTTCCATCGATGGCCTTCAAAGCCAATTCATGCTGATGACCATTAACCTGCAAGGGACCCATAATAACAGCGCCCACTGCACGCAAAATATATACAGCTGTAACCACAATGGATGCAGCTGCAATGATGGTGGCCAGGTGATACCAAATACCTGCACGCTCCCAACTGCCCATGAATACGGTCATTTCTGCTACAAATCCGCTAAGACCGGGCAACCCTAATGAGCATAATCCCACGATCACAAAAGCAGAGGAAATAAAAGGCATTATCTTAAGCAGGCCTCCAAGCATAGAGACCTGTCTTGTATGTGCACGGTCGTAGATCATGCCAATAACAGCAAAGAAAAGAGCGGTCATCAATCCATGACTTACCATTTGAAGCACGGCACCATTAATGGAGGTTTTGGTAAGCATACCAATACCCAATAACACAAAACCACAATGGCTCACCGAAGAGTAGGCATTGATGTATTTAAGATCTGTCTGCATCATAGTGGCAAATGCACCATATAAAATAGCTATGCAGCTCAGGATAATAACAGCGTTAGAATAAAAATGGGCACCGGCCGGCATCAGGTAAACGGCCACCCGCAAACAACCGTATCCTCCCAGTTTCATTGAAATACCCGCAAGGAACATGCTGGCAGCGGTAGGTGCGCTGGAGTGGCCATCGGGCACCCAGGTATGAAAGGGGAAAAGAGCGGTAAAAATTCCAAAGCCTATAAAAGCAAATGGAAAAAATATTTTCTGGTTTTCAATGCTGAGAGGATGTTGTGCAAGCGTTACCATGTCGAAACTGTGTATACCTGCCGCCTGGCTGTAATAAAACAGGCCTGCCAGCCCGATAAAAACAAGGGCCGATGCACCGGTAAGCATAAGCGCCAGCTTCATGGCACTGTATTCTTTTTTTCCGCTGCCCCAGATACCGATCAATAAAAATTTGGGTACCACTGCCACTTCCAGAAAGAAGAAAAGGGTGAATACATCAATGGAAATAAAAAATCCATAAGCACCCAGGCTTAAAAACAGCAGCAGAAAAAAATATTCTTTGCGCATACGCTGCATATTCCATGAAACCAGCACGCCGGCCAGCACCACAAATGCCGTTAAAAGGATCATGGCCACTGAAATTCCATCCACACCCACATGGTAGCCAATGCCCAGGCTGGGAAACCATTCCATGTTCTGCCGGAACAAAAATTCCGTTTTATCAACTGCCCTTTCCTGCATAAAACGCAATCCCAAATAAATACTCAATCCCAATTGAACAGCCGATGCCAGCAAGGCCACAGCACGCACCTGCTTTTCATTTACAAATAATGCAACGATGGTAAAGACAAGGGGCAATATGATAAGTAATGACAGGTTCATGTTATTTCCATATATAAATAAATAAGATCAGCAGTAAGGCCAAACCGCCAAAAAAGAACAGGGCATACTGTTGCAGTTTTCCGCTCTGCATATTTTTAGTGGTTTTAGATACATCCACGGTTGAAGCGGCCAGTTCATTAACGGCACCATCCACCACGTTCTTATCGAACCAGGCAGCTGGGCGGCCAACCATGTTAAATATTATTTTCTTAGTGATGAACTGGTATACTTCATCCACATAAAATTTATTTTTTGCAGCACGATAAACACCACTGAGCGAATTTGCCAACGTTTCCGCCCTGCCGCTTTCTGTTTTGTACATCCACATGGCAATAAAAATTCCGATCAGTCCCACGGCCACAGGTAATACCGAGAACAGGACATTGAAATGAGAAGGCAGTTCCGTTCCATCTGCAGAAACATATTTTCCGAAAGGCACAAATCCAGCCAGTATTGTGCATACCGTAAGAATCACAAGCGGAAGTTTCATGGAAAAACTTCCTTCTGCATGATGATGCCCATGCAGCTGCGCAGGCTTGTTCCAGAAAATAGAAAAATAAAGACGGAACATATAAAAAGCAGTAAGGCCAGAAGTGAACAATGCCACTGCATATACCGGCATACTCCTGTGATACGATGCTAACAGTATCTCTTCCTTGCTGAAAAAACCTGCAAAAGGCGGCATCCCTGCAATGGCCAGGCAGGCAACCAGGAAAGCGGCATGTGTTACAGGCATGTATTTTCTTAATCCGCCCATATCTGTCATATCGTTACTGTGCACCATATGAATGATGACCCCGGCACAGAGAAAGAGCAATGATTTAAAAAATGCGTGTGTAAATAAATGAAACATCCCTGCAGTATAGCCCAGGCTATTTTCCCCGGCTGCCCCACTAACGCCCAGCGCAAACATCATATAACCAATCTGGCTCATGGTACTGTATGCAAGCACCCGTTTGATATCCGTTTGTGTACAGGCGATCACTGCAGCAAATAAAGAAGATATAAGTCCAACTGCCAATACAATATTAAGTGATGCCCCATTGAGCGCAAAGAGTGGAAATAATCTTGCCACCAAAAAAACACCTGCCACCACCATGGTGGCCGCATGTATAAGTGCACTCACCGGCGTGGGGCCTTCCATGGCATCGGGCAGCCAGATATGGAGTGGGAACATGGCGCTTTTTCCGGCACCGCCCATAAATACCAGCACCAGCGCCCAGGTAAGTGCAGAAATACCGATAAAGGACGCTGCGGTAGCCGCCATAAATTCGGGCGACTGCTGAGCAGTTAAGTTCTGAATGATGGTATTAAAATCAAGGCTCTTTGCATAGAATGCCAGCACAAGTATGCCAATCAAAAAACCAAGGTCCGCAAAGCGGGTAACAATAAATGCCTTCTTGGAGGCCGCCACTGCCGAAGGCTTTTGAAAATAATAACCAATCAGCAGGTAAGATGAAACACCCACCAGCTCCCAGAACATATACATCTGGAAAAGGTTACCAGAAACCACCAGGCCCAGCATGGAAAAAGTGAACAGGCCTAAAAAAGCATAATAAGTGGAAAATCTTTCTTCGCCCTTCATATAGCCAAGACTGAAGATGTGTACCATGAGCGAAACAAAGCTCACCACCACCAGCATCATTACCGAGATCGGGTCGAGGAGAATACCGATATTGATAGATACATTTTCTGAAAACTGCAGCCAGTTGATATTAAGCGCATTTATTTTCTGGTAAACACCGTTCAATTTACCACTAACAAAAAAATATTGCCAGGCCGCATACAACGACAATACCGTGGACACCAGCATGAGCAGGGTGGCTACGATGCCTCCCTGGTTATTGAAGTATTTTTTTCCAAAGAGCCCAAGGATAACAAACCCCAGCAATGGGAGCAGCGGAATCCAGGCTATGTAATTATATTGGTCCATATAAAACCTTTCTCATTATATTTCGATACGGTTAGCAGTAAAATGAATCCAGTTCAGATCTTACCCGTATCAATTATCTCAAAAAGACTTCTCCAGCATCTTAATGTTTCATTTCTGCAGCATCATCCACATCTATTGACTTATGCGTTCTGTATAAATTAATGATGATAGAGATGGCCACAGCCGCTTCGGCAGCCGCAATGGTAATGATGAAGATGGTGAAAAACAATCCGTCTATTTTCCCGGGATACAGGTATTTGTTAAATGCCACAAAATTGATGTTCACACTGTTGAGCATCAGCTCCACCGACATGAGCATGGTGATCAGGTTCTTCCTGGTGAAGAATCCATACATGCCAATGAAAAAAAGCATGGTGCTTAAAAATAATATATGCGTTACCGGTATCAACTTAGATCTTCTTTAATTATTTTTTCTGAATTTACCTGTTCGGGGCTTTTAATGGCAATGACGATACAGCCCACCATGGCCGCCAGCAATAAAATACTCACCACTTCAAAAGGCAGCGAAAATCCGCCTTCCCCTGTTTCCATCATGGCGTTTCCAATGCGGTTGATAGAAGAATCGAATGCCCCATCGCCTGTTTTGAACCCATAATTATAAATGGTAAGCCCGCTGAAGGTGATACCAAATAAAACCGAAAGCACGGCTGCAATGTTTCGTACGGGAGGTGCTTTGGGCATTTCCTTTCCGGCCTGCTCTGTAAGGAAAATGGAAAAGATGATGAGCACTACAATACCGCCTACATATACAGCTATCTGCACTGCAGCTATGAATTCCACTTCCATCCAGAAATAAAGACCTGCCACACCTATAAGTGAAAGCAGCAGCCAGATGGCAGAACGGAAAATTTTGCGGGTGGTTACCGATAAAAATCCCGTTGCCAGTATAAAGGCAGCTAAAACGTAAAATATGATTTGATAAGCAGTCAAAAGGATTATTTTGAATGTTGAATGCTAAATTTTGAATGATACTTATGCGAAGTTTTCCTTATAATATCAAGCCAGTTTAAATAATTCAACATTTATCATTTAAAATTTATAATAACTACTCCACCCCCGCCCTTACTTTTGATCCCTCTTTGTTCAATTTTTTGGTAAGCTTGCTCCGGTCGAATACACTGTGTTCATAAGCGGTGTCCATTATAATAGCGCCCGTTGGACAAGCTTCAATACAAAGATTACAAAAAGTGCAAAGCTCCAGGTGGTACACAAAAGTATCAATTGCTTTTTTCTTTTTTCCTTCAGGTGTGATATCAAACTTGGTTACAATTTTAATAGTGGCATTGGGGCAGGCCAGTTCGCAGGCCGTACAGCCCGTGCAGGCATGCTCATTGTTCTCGTCATGCGTCATCACCACTTCTCCCCGGAAACGCTCGCTCATCACCTGCTTCACATCGGGGTATTGCTGGGTAATGATCTGCTTTGGCCGCACAAAATACCAAAGCGTGCGCCGCATACCGGTACCCAGCGATTTAATAGCACCAAAAATTTCTTTTATATAATTTGTTATGAACATTTACTATTTACTTCATTTATTATGACCTGATCTATCAAACCTTTGTTCCTTAATTCGTGTTCTACCGGTGTTATCGTGTTCTAAAAATGCCAATTAGCTATCGCCACCACCGTTACCAACAATAAATTAAACAAACAGATCGGCAGCAAATATTTCCACTCAAGGTTTAATAACTGGTCGATCCTCAGCCTTGGGAAGGTCCAGCGGAACCACATCATTACAAAAATTAAAAAGAAGGTCTTCCCAAAAAACCAAACAATGCCCGGTATATAATCCATCACATGGTTAAAAGCCGTGCCCGTTCCAAAATGCAGCGGCATCCATCCGCCCAGAAACAACGTGGCTCCTACCGCACATACAATAAATACATTTACATATTCTGCCAGGAAAAAAAGTGCAAACTTCATTCCCGAATACTCCGTGTGAAAGCCGGCAGTGAGCTCGCTTTCTGCTTCGGCCATATCAAAAGGGGCACGGTTTGTTTCGGCTGTGGCGGCAATAATGAATATTACAAAAGCGATCAATGCCGGAATATGTCCTTTGAAAAGCCACCAGCCATTTGCCTGTGCGCTTACAATATCGCTGATGCGTACGCTGCCCGTAAGGATAACGATCACCAGTATGGAAAGCCCGGCGCTCAGTTCATAACTCACAATTTGTGCTCCGCTACGCATGGCGCCCAGCAGCGAATACTTATTGTTGCTGCTCCAGCCGGCCATCAAAATACCGATCACACTTACGCTCGAAACGGCGCTGATGAACAGTACGCCGATATTGACATCCCAAATCTGGAAACCATTGGCAAAAGGTAAAGGAGCCAGCAGTACCATGGCCACGATCATTACTATGAAAGGCGCCAGGTGAAACAGGAAACGGTCCACATTATCCGGCGTCATCCCTTCTTTAACGATCAGCTTTACGGTATCTGCCACCGTTTGAAAAATTCCAAACGGGCCCACCCGGTTTGGCCCCAGCCTTATCTGCATAAAAGAAGAAACCTTTCTTTCCATATACACCAGCACCAGGCCTAAAAATGCAAATAAAGAAATGGCCAGCACCATTACAATAACAGCCTCGCCCAAAAATGCCACGGTTGGGTTAAAGGTTGTGTTCAACCAGGCGTCAACGTTTTTTGATATTTTTTCTAAAGACCACATTTGCTTTATGTTGAATGTTGAATTATAAATTTTACATTAATCAGCATTCAATATTTTCAAATTAAAAATTAATTCCAGTTTATCATTCCGGGTTTTGAATCAATGTATTTTAAATCATGCAAGTCCCAAATTCAACATTTAAAATTTATAATTCAAAATAGTTAACGATCTATATCCGGTATCACCAGGTCTACACTTCCCATCACCGCCACAAAATCGCCGATCTTTCCGCCTTTGGTCATATGCTCCAGCGCACTCAGGTTGCTGAAACCCGGTGAGCGGAATTTGATCCGGTAAGGTGTAGTACCGCCTTCGCTTACAATGTACACGCCCAGTTCCCCACGGGCGGTTTCCACCCGGCTGTAAAATTCCCCTTTTGGTGGTTTGAGTACGGCTTTTGTTTTTGCCTGGAAATCGCCTTCGGGAATATGATCGATCAGTTGTTCAATAATGGAAATACTCTGCCGCATTTCTTCCATCCGCACCACATACCTTGCCCAGCAATCGCCGCCATTATCGAGTACTTCAGTAAAATTGAGTTTATCGTAAATTTCGTAAGGATAAAGTTTGCGCACATCGCAACTAACGCCACTCGCCCTTGCAGTAGGCCCGGTGCAACCATAAGAGATGGCCGCTTCTTTGCTCAGGTACCCCACGCCTTTAGTACGATTTTGAAAAATGACATTCCCGGTAACCAGTTCATCATATTCCGGCATTTTCTCTTTGCATTGTTTTATGATGGCCTTCACTTTACGCTGAAAATCGGGATGAAGATCGGCCATTACACCACCGGGTACCATATAATTCATGGTAAGCCTGGTGCCGCATGTATCTTCAAAAATATCAGTGATGAGTTCTCTCTCACGAAATGCATGAAAGAAAGGCGTAAGTCCGCCCAGGTCCATAGCCATGGATCCCCACCAGAGCTGGTGCGATGCCAGGCGGGTGAGTTCATCCATCAACACCCTGATGACCTGTGCACGCGGTGGAATTTCTATCTGCATGGCCTGTTCCACTGCCAGGCAGCAACCATGGTTGTTGATATGGCTGCTGAGATAATCCATCCGGCTTGTTACATAAATGAACTGGCGGTAACTGAGGCTTTCGCACATTTTCTCCATGGAGCGGTGAATATATCCCAGGTGTGGTTCCAGCTTTTTAATGGTTTCCCCATTGAGTGTAATTACAAAATGCAGAACGCCATGAGTGGCCGGGTGCTGCGGCCCCACGTTCACCACCATTTCGCCCTCAGCGGTTGGATGTTGTAATATGTCGGTTTTTGAATACATATAGTTTCTCACAATGGGACAAAGAATACCAGGTTCACAGCATCGTTTCTTTGTAATTTTTGCGCACTATGTGTGAAATTTAAAGTTTTATCATATTCACCGGGTCTTCAAAATCTTTTCTCAAAGGGTTACGCCCTTCCCAGCCATCGGGCAGTATCAGCAGCCTCAGGTCGGGATGGTTTAAAAAACTTACGCCAAACATCTCGTACACTTCCCGCTCATGAAATTCTGCCGTACGCCAGATATGTGATACGGTTTCCACTTCGGGTTTGTTCCTGTCGAGGTCCAGTTTCAGCACCATATCGTGCCGGTGTACGGTAGACCGCAGGTGGTACACCATGGTAAGTTTTGTTTTCCAGTCTATACAGGTGAGACAAAAAAGGAAGTCGAACTGCAGCTCTGTAAAATGGCGAAGTGTATCTGCTGTTGCCCGCCATTCAGTTGCAGGAATGGTCATATTGAGCCACTGGCCACTTTCATCGAAAGCAGCGCTGCCGAACAGCTCTGTAAGTTTGGTTTTAAGTTCTTCTTTAGTCATCGGCCTCAGCCCAACCACATTATGTTTTTTCCATGGGAAAAAGTAATGAGCGATGGATTCTTTTAACTAGTTAGTTTATTAAGTAGTTCT
Source organism: uncultured Chitinophagaceae bacterium (assembly GCA_963754695.1). GTDB lineage: Bacteria > Bacteroidota > Bacteroidia > Chitinophagales > Chitinophagaceae > Ferruginibacter. The sequence continues at coordinate 85,761 of CAVWGU010000004.1, read as the reverse complement.
GTATTGCCCCCTATTGATCTGCAGTACAAGTGAGTGACACAACGATGCGCTATAGTAGTACCACTGCCGGTCGCTCAAAAAATTACTGCAACTCCGATTTCATTTCGTCTTTTATCTGTTCCTTCGTTAATCCCATCTTTATTTTTTTCTGTAAGGTCATGAGGGCATGTATCAATGCCTCGGGCCTGGGCGGGCACCCGGGAATGTACACATCCACTGGAATTACATGATCTGCACCTTTAACCACACTGTACGTATTGTAAAAAAAAGGTCCGCCGCTGATGGCGCAGGCGCCCATGGCCACCACATATTTGGGTTCGGCCATCTGGTCGTAGAGGCGCTTGAGCACGGGAGCCATTTTGTTTACAATGGTGCCGGCAATAATGATCACATCGGCCTGGCGTGGCGTGGCACGTACAACTTCAAACCCAAAACGGCTCCAGTCGTACTTGGCAGAGTTAACACTCATGAATTCAATAGCACAGCAGCTGGTTCCAAATGTGAGCGGCCATAAGCTGTTGCTGCGGGCCCAGTTGATCACATCATCCAGTTTACTGGTGCTCACAGTAGCCCCGGGCCCGTTGAGAATTTCTCCGGGAAAGACCTGGGCAATTGATGGTATCTTTAATTCTTCGCTCACAAGTAATATTAAAAATGTATTTTAATAGTCATGTATTCCTGTTTCTGCCACGAATTCACGAATATAGTTAAATCGAAATTTCATTTCTTATTCGTGTATCTGTGGCCATTCTCCTTTTTAGTACCTATTGCCACTTTTTCACGAATATAGTTAAATCAAAACTGCATTTTTTATTCCTGTATCTGTGGCCATTCTCCTTTTTAGTACCTATTGCCACTTAAGTGCACCTTTTTTATGTGCATATAAAAAGCCTATAAATAATATGAATAAGAAAATCAGTACTTCCACCAGGGCTAACCAACCAATACTTTTAACCACAACGGCCCAGGGAAACAAAAAAATGAGTTCCACATCAAAGATCAGGAAAATAAGGGCAAACAGGTAATACCCCACGTTGAACTGCACCCAGGTGGGGCCTTCGGTAGGTATGCCACACTCATAGGGCTCGCCTTTTTGCTTGTTGGTGCCGGGCTTCAGCATGAACTTAGCCACCATTAGTGCAATGGCCGAAAACGATATAGCTGCTATGGCAAGTACTATAATGGAGGCTGCTCCCATATCAAAAATTCAGGTTACAAAAATAACATCTGCCGCCTAAAGATAAGCATGATTGATTTTAGTCCAAAATATGTTATTTATCATGTTTATCAACAAATTTTTCAGAATGGCTAAAGCTGGCTGCCAGCGCCAAAAAAAATGCAATACCATCGGTATTGCATCATGAATAAAGTATTGTGTGTTATATCAGGCCCAATCCACTTCTCCGGGCTTTAGCAAAGCTACAAATTCATCTACCGCCACCTGTCCTTTTGCCAGCATTTTTTTCATTTCTGCAGGAACAAATTCCAGGCCGCCGGGTCCGCCACCCAGGGGCGTTTCGGGTTGTATGATATGAATTTTCAGCGGGATCTTGTCTTCCCAGGGGCTTTCCTTTCCTCTTATGGTGAACAGCCGGTTCACCTCATCGGCACTAAAGCCCTCCCGCTTCATTTTATTTTTTACGGAATCAATATATTTCAATGCCTCATTGTACTGGAAAGGGATCACCAGGTCGTTCTTACCCACGTCGTTTGTAAAAATAGCGATGGTTTGTTCCAGTATCGTGAAAAGCGTTTTGTATTCGGCACTATTGGCCGGTGCGTTTTTGGCCGAAAGTAAAATAGTGAAAATTTCTTTTGCATTGGCATTGATAGCCATTTCCACCCCTGCATATTCCCGTACACCGCCATCTACAAACTGGTGTTCGGGGTTTCGCTCGCCAGGTACATTTTTATTGACCTTAACAGGTGTCATAAAAACGGGCTGACAGGCTGAAGCCAGTACCGCTTTACGAAAATGATCTCCATTGTGCATTTTTCGAACCTGGTAATATTTGCTTTCTGCCGGGTCTGTTGCATTTGTAAACACCACCAGTTCCTCGGTTTGAAGGCAGGTGGTGTTTATGTAAATTTCTTTTCCGGATCCGTTAAGTTCATTAAAAAAATCATCTGTATAAAGTGTACAAATTTTATCCCAAAGCGGTTTTACCGTAAAAATAGAATTTTCGCCCAGCCTTTCGCCCAGGTTATGCTTCTCAATGATCTGTGCATTGGTGGTGGTGGTATACAATTGCTGCAGTTCCTCCAGCCTGCCCATTGCAGCCAGTGGTGCAATAAGCGCACCGGTACTGGTTCCTACCACCACATCAAAATCGAGCAGGAATTGCTCCACCAGTTTTTTGATGACGCCTACAGCAAAAGCGCCTTTGCTGCCGCCGCCACTGATGACCAATGCTTTTTTCATAAAGCCTCTTTAGTTCCCCAAAGGGAAATTTTTAATACAGCAGTATTGCCTTTTTATTCAAACTCCTCTTTTATTTTTTTCTTTTTATTCAGTTTGATGCCGATATGCGACTGGAACCACCAGTAATTTAAAGAATAATCACGCTGGGCGCTAAGGCTTAAGTGGATCAATTTAAGAATTTCAAAGCCCAGCCCAGCTCCTGCCAACTGCTGCCGGTTGGTTCCCCAGTTGGCCTCGGCCAACAAGTGCATATTGGCAAGGCCGCCAAAATTCTTTGCATTGAAATTTTTAATTTTGAAAGCTGCCATTGGCCCAAAAAGACCTGAAAATTTTTTTCCACCGTACACAAATCCGGCATTGGCACCGAGCCTGAGTTTATTGATCACTACAGTAAATTGCGGATTGATACTGATGCCGCCTGCATACATATCGGCCGGTACAGCATGAAAATTTGTTATGAACCCGTTATTGAGTTTTGCAAGCAGCAGCCAGTCTTTCCTGAACTCTGTATCATTTGGATCCTGTGCCTGCAGGGGCAGCGTAAAAACAAAATAGAGTATGCTGAGTGATAAATATAACTTCCTGCACATAGCGTAGTAGATTTATGGTAAAGGTAGAACCTTCTTAAGATAGAAAAAATAACCTAAATGAGGTATCTTTAGTTCCAGCATGCATTTCCCCATAACCATTGAAATCTTTGACCAAAAAATATTCCTGCACGTTATACTGGAACTGCTGGCATTTTTCATTGGATACCGGTACTATCGCCTGTTAAGAAAGAAAACGGGCGATAAAATAAACGATTCGAACAGGACCTGGATACTGGTTGGCGCATGCCTTGGTGCATTAACCGGCAGCAGGCTGCTCGGCGGACTCGAAAACCCGGAAGCACTGATGCAGGCACAAAATAAATTCCTTTATTTCTATGCCAATAAAACCGTGCTGGGAGGTTTTTTAGGTGGCCTGTTTGGCGTTGAGTTTATTAAAAAAATTATTGGCGAAAAAAACAGCAGTGGCGACCTCTTTACTTACCCCATCATTTTAGCGCTCATCATTGGCCGTATTGGTTGTTTCAGCATGGGCGTTTATGAAGAAACCTATGGCAATACCACCCGTTTTATCACCGGCATGAACCTGGGCGATGGTTTAAAACGGCACCCCGCCGCATTGTATGAAATTGCTTTCCTTATATGCTTATGGATACTATTAGAAAAAATAAAAAATAATTTTTCGCCCCGCAGCGGAACAGTTTTTAAAATATTCCTGGTCAGTTATTGCGTTTTCCGTTTTTTATTAGATTTCATAAAACCTCATTATACCTGGAACGTCGGACTATCGACTATCCAGCTTTCAGCAATTGCCGGACTGCTTTATTATATTTACGTGGGGTACAAAAAAATCCTGTCAAAAAAACATCTTATAAAATCCACTAACTTCAACAGTTAAAAGTCATTAGCCATTAGCCATTAGCCATTAGCCATTAGCCATTAGCCATTAGCCATTAGCCATTACCATTAGCCATTAGCCATTAGCCATTAGCCATTAGCCATTAGCCATTAGCCATTAGCCATTAGCCATTAGCCATTAGCCATTAGCCATTAGCCATTAGCCATCAACTATTAACAAATAACATCCCTTGAACCGACCATATACCTACTACGACTTTACCCTGAGCCTCTGCAGTACCTGCCTCCGGCGTGTTGACGCTAAAATCGTATTCGAAAACGATCATGTCTTCATGCTCAAAAGATGCCCGGATCATGGTAGTGAAAAAGTGCTGATCGCAACAGATGTGGAATATTACAAAAACATCCGCAACTACAATAAGCCTTCCGAAATGCCGCTTAAGTTCAATACAAAAGTTAAGCATGGCTGCCCATATGATTGTGGCCTTTGCTCCGATCATGAACAGCACAGCTGCCTTACCGTACTGGAAATAACCGACCGCTGCAACCTGAGCTGCCCCACTTGTTATGCCATGAGCAGTCCGCATTATGGCAGGCACAGAACAGTGGAAGAAGTGGAACGAATGCTCGATACTATTGTGGCAAACGAAGGCGAGCCGGATGTGGTGCAGATCAGCGGCGGTGAACCTACGGTGCATCCCGATTTTTTTGCCATCATGGATATTGCAAAAAAGAAACCGATCCGGCACCTGATGCTGAACACAAACGGCATCCGCATTGCCAAAGATCCTGAATTTGCAAAAAGGCTTGCTTCCTATATGCCCGATTTTGAAGTGTACCTGCAATTCGATTCGTTTAAACCAGCGGTACTGGAGCGGCTGCGTGGCCAGGACCTTACAGCCGTTCGCAAAATGGCATTGGAACAGCTCAACGAATTCAATCTTTCCACCACATTGGTTGTAACGCTGCAAAAAGGACAGAATGATGATGAAATTGGCCAGATCATTGATTTTGCCCTCCAGCAAAAATGCGTTCGTGGTGTTACGTTTCAGCCCACGCAGGTGGCCGGCCGTACAGAAAATTTTAATCCAGCCACCGACCGTATCACTTTAACCGATGTACGGAAAAAGATCCTGGAACAAACAACCGTTTTTAAGCAAAACGATATCATTCCCGTTCCCTGCAACCCCGATGCGCTGGCCATGGGTTATGCACTTAAATTGAACGGACAGGTTTTCCCGCTTACCAGGTATATTGATCCAGCACAATTGCTCGACAACAGCCGCAACACCATCGTGTATGAACAGGATGAGGCGCTGAAGCAGCAGATGATCAACATTTTCAGTACCGGAATTTCGGTCGACCGGGTGGAAGAAAACATGAAACAGCTTTTGTGCTGCCTTCCGCAAATACAGGCCCCCGGCTTAAGTTACAACAACCTTTTTCGCATCATCATTATGCGGTTTATAGATGCTTATGATTTTGATGTGAGGGCCATCAAGAAAAGTTGTGTGCATATTGTACACAAAGACGGACGCATTATACCCTTTGAAACCATGAACCTTTTTTACCGGGATGAAAAAGAAAATTATTTAGCGCAATTAAAAAAATTATCTAATATTTGATATGGGATTCTTACTGGTTATTGCCTTAGCCATTATGCTGCCAATTATATTGTTGATCTCAGGAATAGTGATGCTGCTTTCAAAAGATGAGGGTAAAAAAGTGTGGCAAAAATGCTTAGTGGTGAGAAATTTTGATACTTACAGCCGAATTCGTGGCAGGATATTCAATTTATTTAAATATGAATGCAGGGAACATGCATTGACAGCTAAAATCATTTTATATGAAAAACGATTTTAAAAGTTTTTTTGTGGTTTTTCTCGTGCTGGCTTCTGTTATCGCTGTAGCAGGTATGTTTGATACCAGCTATAACAAATGGGCAGGTGTGGGGCTGCTGCTGATACTGCTAGCAGCACTATATCTTATGATTGGCTTAATACTTAGCTTTTTTGAAAAAACAAGGCATGTTGCCAAAGCCCTTTTGCTCAGTGCGGGCATTATACTGCTGATTGGTGCATCCATCTGCGGGGTTGCTCCTATGAAATTTTAAAGTTATAGTTCAATTAACTTACATGTGTCTTTTTGCCGGATCCCCTTTTCTGTTAACTGCAGGTTGCAACATTCTATAGAAGGATCGTGTTCAAAGAATAGGATATAATCGTTTGCCAGCGCCTCTTCCAAAAATAATTTCTTTTCATTGAGTGTGGTAAGCGGAAACATATCATACCCCATTACATAAGGAAGTGGAATATGCCCGGCAGAAGGGACCAGGTCGGCCATATACAGGATCGTTTTTCCCTTGTACTGCATTTGCGGAAGCATCATAGCATCGGTATGGCCAAATACCTGGCGGATGACAATACCCGGCGGAAAATTGTTCCCATCTGTTTCAATAAATTTCAGTTGCCCGCTTTCCTGTATGGGCAGGATATTTTCTTTGAGAAAAGAGGCCTTTTCGCGGGCATTGGGTTCGGTGGCCCATTTCCAGTGACGGGCATTGCTCCAGTACACCGCATTTTTAAAGGCCGGCACCAGTTTTTCTCCCTCACGAATGATACTGCCGCCGCAATGATCAAAATGAAGATGGGTAAGTATCACATCCGTAATATCGTCTTTACTGAAGCCATGTGCAGCCAGCGATTTATCGAGTGTATCATTGCCATGCAGGTAATAATGGCTGAAAAATTTTTCGTCCTGCTTATTACCCATGCCATTATCGATAAGCGTAAGGCGCTTACCGTCCTGCACCAGCAGGCAACGCAGGGCCCAGCTGCACATATTATTGTCGTCGGCCGGGTTTATTTTGTTCCAGATACTCTTGGGTACCACGCCAAACATAGCGCCTCCATCGAGCATAAAATGACCGGTGTTGATTGTATAAAGTTGCATAAATATTATTTGCGGTTCTTTGCGTTAAAAACTTTGCGTCTCTTTGCGGTTGATATTCTGTACCGATTTATTGTTGTTGCAAATATTTTGGCTTGGGCGATTTCCAGGCGTAGAACAAAAATATTAAACCCAGTGCAAAGAAAAACATTAGTGCCAATACAGAATTGCGCATACTGCCCGTGAATTCTTCAATATACCCAAAAGCAGTAAGCCCTATTACAATGGCAATTTTTTCCGTAACATCATAAAAACTAAAAAAAGAAGCTGTGTCTTTGGTAGGCGGCATCAGTTTGGAATAAGTGGAGCGGCTGAGCGATTGGATACCGCCCATCACCAGGCCAACGGCTACTGCCAGGCCGTAAAAATGATATTCAGTCTGCATAAAATAACCTGCCACGCAAACCAGCACCCAAAAACTCACCACACCCACGAGCACGGGAAAATTGCCGAATTTTTCAGAAAGCCGGCTCATGCCCCAGGCTCCAAGAATGGCCACCAGCTGAATAATAACAACCGTGATGATCAGTTTGGTGGATGGAAGATTAAGCACTTTGCTGCCAAAATTGGTGGCGGCCAGCATTACGGTCTGCACGCCCATATTGTAAAAAAAGAAGGCCAGCAAAAATCTTTTAAGTACCGGTATTTTCCATAGTTCAACAAATACTTTTTTAAGTTCCAAAAAGCCCCCGGTAAATACATTTCGTTTTTCTCCGTTCTCAGCTGCAGGAGTCCCTTTGGGCAGCCGGGCAAAGGGTATTTGTGCAAACCCGAACCACCAGATACCGACCAGTAAAAAAGTTAACTTTACCGCATCGCCCTCGCTTTTAAGAAAGGGAATTTTATCCCACATCACCACCAGGCCAAACCCGATCATTTGCATCAGCACACTGCCGATATAACCAAATGAAAACCCACGGGCACTAACGCGGTCGCGGTCACGTGTAGAAGCAATTTCCGGCAAATAAGAATTATAAAAAACCAGGCTGGCATAAAAACCATATGCGGCGATCATCATACTGAAAATACCGGTATCAAAATGATCTTTATCAAAAAAATAAAGGCTGCTGCAGGCCACTGCACCCATAAAACAAAACACCTGCATGAATCTTTTTTTATTCCCTTTATAATCAGCTATGGAAGACAGAATCGGCAGCGTAAACGCCACAAGCAGGTAAGTAAAAGCCAGTGCATAATTATATAAAGCAGTATTTACATAGGTGCGGCCAAGAAAAGGCACCTGTTCATTAAATGCACTCTTGGTCATTTCTGTATAATAAACCGGGAAAAAAGTAGTGGTGATCACCAGGTTGTACACACTGTTGGCCCAGTCGTACATGGCCCAGCCATTAATTACTTTTTTGGAAGCGGTTACCACTCCGGGTTGATGTTCTTCCTGCATGCGAGCTTGGTTTAGGAGGCTGAAAGTAGGAAATATAATGGATAATGGGATAATGGAAAATGGAAAATTGCCTGTTAAAGCACCAACCCACTGCTGTTTTATGCCGCCACCACACCCCGGTTAATAAGTACCAGTAAAATGATTCCGAGTATGATCCTGTAAATGCCCCAAATCTTAAATCCATGCTTTTGCAAAAAGCCAATGAAAAATTTGATGGCCAGCATAGCCACTATAAATGCCACGATGTTTCCAACTGCAAGCAGCTTTATTTCTTCGCCGCTGAAACCTCCATGTTCTTTGTAATATTTTAGCAGTTTATATACTGTGGCTGCCAGCATGGTGGGCACGGCCAGAAAGAAAGAAAATTCCGCTGCTGCATGCCGGGTAAGTTTTTGCTGCATGCCGCCAATAATGGAGGCTGCACTGCGGCTTACACCGGGTACCATGGCCAGGCATTGCCAGGTGCCAATAACAAATGCTTTTAAAAATGAAACATCTTTCTCATCTTTAATATCGCTGTTCTTAAAAAAACGGTCAATAAATAGAAGTACCAGCCCGCCTGCAAGCAGGGCAATGGCCACGGTAGTGGTGCTTTCGAGCAGGGCGTCGATCTTTTTGGAAAATAAAAAACCCAATATTATGGCGGGAACAACCCCTACGGCCAGTTTCAGGTAAAAATCAAGCCGCTTCAGATCAAGGAATTTTTTGCGGTACAACACTACCACACTCAGTATGGCGCCTAATTGTATGGCCACGGTAAACATCTTTACAAAATCCGTTTCCTCCACTCCCAGTATTTTTTCGGCAATGATCATATGACCAGTGCTGGAAATGGGAATATATTCTGTAATGCCTTCCACAACGGCAATGATGATACTTTGTATTAGATCCATTTAAAAATATTAAAAATAAAAACCGGTTTGCAAAATCTGAAAAAGTTTTCAAATCCACAAACCGGAAAAAATATTGGTTCAGTTAATGATCAGGCGCCTTTTTTCTTTTTCATAATAGCATATATCTCTATTACAAAACCGGCAATGATCAGCAACGGGGCAAGGGTGATGCGCACCGGGCTGTACACTTCATTATCATTAAAAACTTTTGGATCTGCGCTGCGGCCGCCAGCCATTAAAAAGAAACCAAGGGCTAATACAGCCAGCCCGATCAGCATCCATTTATAATTTTCCTTGTCAAAAAGGCTGGTATTGAACTGCAGGTGCTTTGGCTGCTCCTGTTTTGGGGCCGTAGGGTGTGTTTCTTTTTTATGAACGCTCATAACCGTTAAAATTGAGGATGCAATATAAGTAAAAAGGGTTAAACAGCCGGCATGATCAATACAGGTCGTCCAGCTTCATACGCAGGTATTTTATTACGGCCCGGTGTGTACTCAGCACGGTAATGGCTATCCCCAGTACAATGATGAGTAAAAACAGCATTAGAAGACCTTTGTTATCGTGGAGTACCTTAAAATCTGGTATGAGCTGCTCAATAATGATAACAGAACCCCAAACTGCTACAATGGCAATACCTGAAGCAATAAGCCCGTTTATGACCGCCCGCTGGCCCATTGGCTTCGAAATAAATCCACGGGTGGCGCCCACCATCTGCATGGTTTTAATAATGAACCGGTTGCTGTACATGGCCAGCCTGATGGTATTATCAATGGAAATCACCACCAGGATAGTAAGTAATATTGCCACCACTAAAAAAATAATGGCAGCGGTGCGCACAAACTTGCTCACTTTAGTAACCGTTTCGGTAGGAAACTGAAATTCTGAGATAACTCCGGGGTAAGCCTCCTGCAGGTTGGCTGCCAGCACGGCCAGGCTATCTTTGTCCACATGATCGGCCTTAACATAAAAATCGATACTTTCCGGCAGCGGGTTATTGGAAAGAAACTGCTTCCAGGTGCTGTCGTTCTCTGCATTCCATTTTTGCATCGCTTTCTCCTTGGTTACATACTCTACCCGGTTGGCGTAAGGAAGCGAGGTTATATACTGTGTAAGACTGTCTATCTGTTTTTTATTGGCGTCGCGGTTAAGATAGGTATGTACCTGTATGCTCTCTTTAAGATAATCGCCGGTTTTGCGGAGGTTCAGAAAGAACCAACCCACAATGCCAAATAGAAACAATACAAGAGAAACCCCGATGATGGCGTATACATAACTGGGTTTGCTGCGGTTAGAACTGGATGCTTTTCCAAATTGAGCCATGAGTAATTTTTAGAATTTATGGTTTAGTTAGTGGCTTATGGGCAAAAATAAAGCTTTTTGACTGCTTTGTTTTAAATTTGCCGCCTGCAGAGATTGCCCGCCAAATATATTTTTATTGCTGTGATCATTTTGCCTACTAATTGTTAAAATGATGGCAGGTTTTCCTTTGATGGTTGAATCATGTACCACAGTACAAGAGTGCGACGCCACGGAAGCTGAATAAAGATATACTGCCGGGCCCAAAAACAAAAAAAATGGTCATGGAATATAATTTCAGGGAGATTGAAAAAAAATGGCAAAAGCACTGGAAAGAGAACGGCACTTACCGGGTGAGCAATGATTCGGCAAAACCAAAATATTATGTACTGGATATGTTTCCGTACCCAAGCGGCGCAGGCTTGCATGTAGGCCATCCGCTGGGCTATATTGCCAGCGATATTTATGCAAGGTATAAAAGGCTAAAAGGGTTTAACGTACTGCACCCGATGGGTTTCGACAGTTTTGGCCTGCCCGCCGAACAATATGCCATTGAAACCGGACAGCACCCGGCCGAATACCACAGCAAAAAACATCGATACCTTTAAACAACAGCTCGATAAGATCGGTTTTTGTTACGACTGGGAGCGTGAAGTTCGCACCAGCGACCCGCAGTATTATAAATGGACACAGTGGATCTTTTTACAACTGTTCAACAGTTATTTCTGCCATACAGAGCAAAAAGCAAGGCCCATCAGCGAACTTGTTGAGAAATACGAAACAAAGGGCAACAAGCATTTTACCGCAGCTGAATGGAAACTTTTTTCTGAGCAGGAAAAAGCCGCCTGGCTCATGAAACGCCGCCTGGCATTCAGTGCATACGGAGAAGTAAACTGGTGCGAAGCGCTTGGTACCGTGCTGGCAAACGATGAAGTGATCAACGGCGTGAGCGAACGCGGCGGCCACCCGGTTGTGCGCAAAAAAATGCGTCAGTGGTACCTGCGCATTACGGCTTATGCCGACAGGTTGCTGGAAGGACTCGAAAAAGTGGATTTCAGCGATGCCATGAAAGAAATGCAACGGAACTGGATCGGTAAAAGTGAAGGGGCGGAAATTGATTTCAGGGTACAAATTGGAGAAACTAATGAAACTATTAAAACAACTATAAATTCTGCAATTACAATTGAAGAAGGAATAATTTCTGAAACTGAGATTGATGGTTTCATCAGGGTTTATACAACAAGGCCCGACACTATTTTTGGCGTGGATTTTATGGTGCTGGCGCCCGAGCACGAACTTGTGGCGAAAATAACAACCCCGGCCCAAAAAGAAGAGATCGAAAAATACCTGGCCTATGTTAAAAGCCGGAGCGAGCGGGAACGCATGGCCGATGTAAAACAGGTGACCGGTACCTTTACCGGCGCTTATGCCATCAATCCTTTCGATGGCAAAAAGATCCCGGTATATATTGCCGAATATGTGCTGGCAGGGTATGGCACAGGTGCTATTATGGCTGTGCCCTGCGGCGATCAGCGGGATTTTCTTTTTGCAAAACATTTTAATATTCCCATAACCAATATTATTGGCAAACATTATAATGGAGAAGAAGCCAACCCTACCAAGGATGCCGCATTGCAAAACTCGGGCTTCCTAAACGGGTTGCTTATGAAAGATGCCATTGGGGTTGCCATTGACAAGATAGAAGAACTGGGCATTGGCACACGCAAAAAAAATTACAAGATGCGTGATGCAGGCTTTAGCCGGCAGCGCTATTGGGGCGAACCTTTTCCCATTATTTGGAAAGAGGAGCTGGCTTATGCACTCGATGAAAAAGACCTGCCGCTGGAACTGCCGCATGTAGACAAATATGGGCCGGGCCCTGAAGGAGAAGGCCCGCTGGCGAATATAACTGAGTGGGTTGACCTCACCCCTAACCCCTCTCCTGGGGAGAGGGGAACAGAACCCCTTAACACTAGCAACTCTCCGGAGGAGAGGGGAACAGAGAACCCTCCTAAAAGTAAGCCAGGATATATCCACAGCACTGAACAGGAGTGGAGGAATACGCTTGCTTTTGCGAGAGAGAACAGAAGAAGCTCAACTCTTTCGGAAGATATGTTGTGGCAGCGGTTAAGAAACCGCCAGCTTGAAGAAGCAAAGTTCAGGCGGCAACATCCCATGCATGGTTATATTCCTGATTTTGTTTGCCTGGAAAAGAACCTCATAATAGAAGTGGATGGCGGTTATCATGCAGATGAATACCAGCAAAAATATGATAAGGCCAGGGAAGAATACCTGAAAGAATATGGCTTGCACATGTTGCGTTTTACAGATGCGGAAGTGGAAAATAATATTGATGCAGTTATACAAACTATTGAAGCAAAACTAAAAGAACTCCCCACTTACAAAGAGAATAACGATTCAATCTCCCCTCTCCCCGGGAGAGGGGCCGGGGGTGAGGTGAAACGTGAAACCTCCACCATGCCCGGATATGCCGGCAGCAGCTGGTATTTTCTCCGCTACATGGACCCGCATAACCAGCAGGAATTTTGCAGCAAAACCGTAAGCGATTACTGGAACCAGGTAGATGTTTATGTAGGCGGCACCGAGCATGCCGTGGGCCATTTGCTCTACAGCCGCATGTGGACCAAATTTTTTTACGACCGCGGATGGATCAGTTATGATGAGCCTTTTAAAAGACTGGTGAACCAGGGGATGATACAGGGAAGCAGCAGGTTTATTTTTCGTGTTGAAGTAACAGTAGAAGATAAAAAAATAGATCAGCCTGTGGTTGTTTCACATTTTCACTATACCGATTTTCTTGACATATTTCTTTCGTATTCACAAAATTCAAAATGGAAAATTGGCGAACCTCATCCAATTGATATTATTAAGAAAATAAGGCAATCAATTCCAGATTTCTGCAAAGATTTATCTGAGCAAGACAAATTTGAAATAAGGCTTTTACCGGTGCATGTGGACGTGAGTTTAGTAAATGGTTTTGAACTTGACATTGAAGCCTTGAAAAAATGGAAGTCTGAATATGCAAATGCTTACTTCCTGTTTGAAAAAGATGGCAAATACATCTGCGGTGCAGAAGTCGAGAAAATGTCTAAACGATATTTCAACACAGTTGACCCAAGCGATCTCTGCGACAGATATGGCGCCGATACCTTCCGCATGTATGAAATGTTTTTAGGCCCTGTGGAGCAAAGCAAACCCTGGGATACCAAGGGCATTGAAGGCGTACACCGTTTTTTACGCAAGCTCTGGCGCCTGTTCTTTGATGAAACCAAAGGCCCCATCTGGACGGTTTCTGCTCCCCTCTCCTCCGGAGAGGGGTTGGGGGTGAGGTCAGAGAGGGCGGGGAGTGAGGTCACTGATGCTGAATGGAAAACCCTCTACAAAACCATTAAAAAAATTGATAGCGATACTGAGCAGTTCTCTTACAACACCGCTGTAAGCGCCTTTATGGTTTGTGTAAACGAACTGGCCGATGCCAAATGCCATAAAAAAGAAGTGCTCGAAAAACTGCTCATCCTACTTGCACCCTATGCGCCGCATATTTCCGAAGAGCTCTGGAGCGCCCTGGGCAATGCCGGTTCTGTACTGGATGCATCCTATCCAAAACTCGAAGAAAAATATTTAGTGGAGTCGGAAAAAGAATACCCCGTTTCCATCAACGGAAAAATGCGCACAACACTCCATATTTCTTTAAGCGCCACCGAAGAAGAAGTAAGGGCAATTGTACTGCAAAACGAAATTGTACAAAAATGGCTCGAAGGCAATGAACCCAAAAAGATCATTTTTGTAAAAGGAAAAATGGTGAATGTGGTGATATAACCGGGTCTGCAATCCTTTTTAACTTATAGAGAAGACATCTTTTGCAAAGATGTCTTCTCTAAGGCCATTATCTTCCTTACCTTTGAACCAAACTTATGGCCTTCCCCGATTTCCATAACCGTCCATTAATTGACCAGTTTAACGGTGTAATTGAAAAGCACGCCGGAGATTTTAGCCCGGTACTGGATTTTAACCCCGCTGCAGAACGCATTGGCCCCATCAATCTTTCCAAAAACAACCCTGCCTTTTCAGAAAAAATATTTTCTGACCTGGATATGTTCACACAGTTCATTGATGAAAGGAGAACCGGTTATAAGTTCTTAACCGGTGGCTATCTCGAAGAAAGGGACATGTACAAACGCAGTAAGCTCTTTAGCAATAACCTGCGCTTGCTGGCAACCGATGCCGATGAACCACGATGTATTCACCTGGGCATGGATATTTGGGGCGAAGCCGGAAGTAAAATTTATGCGCCCCTCGGCGGCATGGTAGAGAGCTTTGCTTATAACAATAATTTGGGGGATTATGGCGCCACCATCATCCTGCAGCACCAGTTGCAAACCGTTAATTTCTACAGCCTCTACGGCCATCTTTCCTTAAAGGACCTTGAAAATATAAGGCTGGGGCAGTTCATAAACAGGGGGCATCGTTTGGGACAAATTGGTTTGCCCGAAGAAAACGGGCATTGGCCGCCGCACCTGCATTTTCAGCTGATATTTGATATTGAAAACTTTGATGGCGACTATCCCGGTGTTTGCAAAAAGTCGGAACTGGTGCATTACCGGTCTAATTGCCCAAACCCGGATGCCGTATTAAAACTAAACAGGTTTTTAGTTTGATCAACGCAGGCTTATCAGGGAACTTAACGGATACTTTAAATTCTGATATCCCATCATATCGATCACCACTTTCCCCACCGAAATAGGACTTTCCACACGAAGCAGCAAACGGTTGGGATCATCGGCTATCCAGGCGTTCATTTGTTCCCCGCCTTCGAAAATGGTGCCTTTAAGCAGCAAGGGTTTTATTTTAAACGCATGGAATTTTCCGTAACGGGTCTTCACTTTTTCTTTACCAATATAGCGGATATACATATGAAAGATCTCATCATCCAGAAACATATCGAACGGGATCTTATCGCCCGGCTTATATTTATTGAAATCAATGTTGCGTGAGTAATAAACCGCACTTACCACATCCTGCATACAATCGGTGATCTTATAAACACCCTTGGTGGTGGTGGCAGTATTAGCCTCCTGGTTAAAACTTACATTATTGTATTTTTTGTAATTGCCCTCTTCTACATTCCTTATAAACTTGTAGGGCAGTAAAGAGGCCGTATCGGCATAGCTTTCATAACGGTCTCTCACTTTAAAAAAATTATCAAAGAAAGAATAAGTCTTTCCCTCGCCTACAAAGTGATAGACCGGCTTACCGTTATACCTTTCGAGTGTAGTGGTAAAAGTGGCTTCCCCGGCGCCGATATATCCGCCAAGCGCACTGTAAAAAACTTTCATCAACACTTTCTCGCCGGCTTTAAAGGTGGTATTACGGATACCACATAAGTCGCCTCCGCCTGCAGGCGCCGTTTGCACCGGCTTAAAGCTTAAAAACAGGATGGAACCCATTATAAGTACATAAGGTTTCGTAAGGTTCTTTATCATTTTTCTTTCATAATTTTAATTCCGAATATCAGTAAACTTCCCATTACAGCCGGCGCCACCAGGTTTATTAACCAGATGCCCAACGAGGCAGCCTGGATACCTACAATGTTAGTGCTGAACAATTGCAGCACCTGCACACTTACGGCCGCCCTTACCGGTAATTCTGTAAAACCAATGGTGGGCGCCATAACCATTACCAGGTAAAAGACCGACAGCAGCCAAAAACATAAAACCGGTCCTACTTCCACCTGCAACAGCCACAAGAACAGTAAATACTGCACTATAAACACCAGGTAGCGCAAGAACGATAAAAAAAGTATTTTCAACAACTGTTTCCGGCTAAAATCGCTCAAATGCTCCACATACTTAACAAATCTTTTAAAAACGCCGGCCCGGTTGAGCAGGTTTACCAAAAAACCGGCCCGCAAATAGAGCAATAATAAACCGATGCTCATTAAGACAGATAAATACAGCAATATGTTTAATGCCAGCCTTGGTAAGACATTATTTAACATTTCATTGCTGCCCGAGAAAAATCTTATATATACAAGTCCGGCAGATCCCATTACCAGCGTTACAAAAAGCTGGCTAAGGCTGCCAAGAATGGTATGGGAAATGGCTTTGATGCGATTTTGCTCGCTTACATAAATGATACGGCCTCCATATTCGCCAATGCGGTTGGGTGTAAGCATGGTAATACTGCAACCCGCCAGCACGCTTTTAAATGCCCTGAAAAAGGAAATTTTCTCCAGCGGAGCCACCAGCAATTGCCATTTACGGGCTTCGATGCCCCAGTTTAGGAACATCATCAGTACAATTACCCAAAGCCAGGCATTGTGCATGGCATCTTTTATTTGCTGCCATCGAATAACCAAATCGGGCTGACTTATCACCTGCCGGTAAAGGCTCCAGCTTAAAACGATGAACAACAGTGGCCCAAGGAACCAGTTGACTAATATTTTGATACTTTTGTTCAGGTAACAATTTATTAATTGGTAAAAATAGCGCCCTCCTTGCAAAAAACATCAAAAATCATTTTAGGTATTGATCCGGGTACGGTTATCATGGGCTATGGATTAATTAAGATCAGCGGTAAAGAGATGGAACTTATTGAAATGGGCGTGCTTAAATTCTCTGCCAAACAGGATGCTTATGAACGCCTGAAAAAAATACAGGTAAAAGTGAACGAGATTATTTTGAAATACAAGCCCGACAGTTTCTCAATTGAAGCACCTTTTTTTGGGAAAAATGTGCAAAGTATGCTCAAGCTTGGCCGGGCACAGGGCGTGGCCATTGCCACGGCCATGCAGGCCGGCCTGGACGTATTTGAATATTCCCCAAAAAAAATAAAACAATCCATTACCGGAAATGGCAATGCCGATAAAGAACAAGTATTAAAAATGCTGCAGCACCTGCTCAGTTTTACTACAAAGCCCAACTCTTTTGATGCTTCCGATGCACTGGCCGTGGCTGTATGCCATCATTTTCAGCAAAGCGGCGTATTGACCAGCGAAGGAAAAAAGGCAAAAGACTGGAAAGATTTTATGGCAAAAAATCCGGGGAGGATGAAGTAATTCAAAACATATTTTCAGAACGATATTTAAGAAAGATTACGGATGATGGTATCCTGGATCTCCTTCATTACAGCAGGCTCCACTTTTATTTTCTCCCGGGTAAAATTAAGATCATCAGCGCTGTTGATGGGCACCAGGTGCATATGTGCATGCGGCACTTCGAGCCCCACAACACTGATGCCGCAGCGCCTGCAGTTGCATGTTTTTTCAATGGCTTTGGCAATGGGCCGGGCAAAGACCAGCATCTCTGCTAAATAATCATGCGGGCAAATCGAATAGCTTATCCACCTCCAGTTTTGGCACCACCAATACATGACCTTTTACGAGCGGGAACACGTCTAAAAAAGCGATAAAATGATCATTTTCTGCGATCTTATAAGAAGGAATCTCCCCGGAAATTATTTTTGAAAAAATTGTCATGGAATTAGTTATGTTACAAGTTATAAAGGAGACAAAATTACCACAATGAAAAACCCGGCATGTAAGGCAACCGGGTTATCAATAATATCAGTAGATTTAAACGGTAATTTCTTCAATCTTAAATTTTATTACACCGGCAGGCACGGTCACTTCGGCCACATCGCCTACCACCTTGCCCAGCAAACCGCTGCCGATCGGGGAAGTTACAGATATTTTCCCTGCTTTAAGATCGGCTTCGTTTTCGGAAACGATCTGGTAAGTGGCCGATTTTTTTGTATTGATATTGGTAACGGTTACTTTGGTAAGAATACTTACCCGGCTGGTATCAATCGTTGATTCGTCCAGGATCCTGGCCGTGGCTATTACGCCCTCCAGGTACTTGATCTTTGCTTCCAGCATGCCCTGCGCTTCTTTGGCAGCATCATATTCGGCATTTTCTTTAAGGTCGCCTTTTTCCCTCGCTTCTGCAATGGCCTTGCTGGCCGCCGGCCTGTCGATGGCTTTCATGCTTTGCAGCTCCTGCTGCATCTTTTCGAAGGTTTCTTTTGTTACATAATTTGTTTCTGCCATAAAAATCCATTTAGCACATTAAAAAAATACAACGCCCCGGTTTTTGCCGAAGCGTTGCAGATACACAAATATAATAGTTTATCGAAGAATTTGCCTCAATATAAGGCCCTCTTTTTCGAGTTTTTGAAGTAAAACCGTGCTCATTTTATAGTAAGCTTCGTGGCTGTACCCGGCAATATGGGGCGTTATAAGCACATTGCTGCGCTGCAGCAGATCGCTGTATATTTCTTTTTCTTCCACCGTCCAGGAACCGGGCTTTTCATTTTCCAGCACATCCAGTGCAGCGCCGGCAACAAGCCCTCTGTTCAGCGCCTTTATGAGCGCATCTGTTTTAAGTACTTTGCCCCGGCTGGTATTGATGAACCAGGGTTTCTGCTCCAGCCTTTCAAAAAATTCCCCGTTCGCCATTTGCTTTGTTTCGGCGGTAAGCGGCACATGAAAACTGATCACATCGGCATACCTGCAAAGCTGTTCCAGGCTTGCTTCCTTAATATTGTCTTTTGCAAAACCCGCTTTGTATTTATCGTAAGCAAGTATGGTTACCCCAAACGGCTGGAGCAGTTTGGCAAAGGCGCTGCCGGTGTTTCCATATCCAATAATGCCTACCGTTTTACCGCTAAGTTCTGTTCCGCGGTTTTCATTGCGCAGCCATTGGCCATTTTTTATTTCGGCATTGCTGCGGGTTATATTGTTCATCAGACACAGGAGCATTCCCAAAGCATGCTCGGCCACAGCATTGCGGTTGCCCTCCGGGCTGCTGAAACAAACAATATTTTTTTGGGAGGCATATTCCAGATCTATCAGTTCTAGTCCGCTGCCAAGCCTTCCAATCCATTGAAGACTGCTGGCTGCATCTAACAATGCTTTATCTACCGGCAGCCTTGTGGTAACCACCAGGCCAACCGCAGCATGAATTTTTTCTTTTAACTCCTCATAAGTTATTGCAGGCACATATAAAACCTCTAACCCTCTTTTTTGAAGGGTCTCCAGGAGGATATCATGCGCAGCAGAGGTTACAATTACCTGTTTCATTTAGAAGCGATCATACTTATTTCCACATTCACATTTCTTGGCAGGCCTTTTACAGCCACTGTTTCACGGGCCGGGTAAGCGTCGGCATCGGTAAAAAAACTGCCATAAATCTCATTTACCCTTCCAAAAAGCTGCATATCGGTCAAAAAAATGGTTGTTTTTACCACATCGGAAAGAGAATAGCCGGCTTCCTGTAAAATGGCCTGCAGGTTTTTCATCACCTGTGCCGTTTCCTGTTCAACGCTTTCGTTGAGCAAATTGCCGGTGGCCGGGTCAATAGCCACCTGCCCCGATACAAATAATAAATTTCCTGCTTTTACAGCCTGGTTGTATGGGCCAATAGGCGCTGGCGCCGCTTTTGTTTTAATAACCTGGTTTGCCATAATTTATTTTTATTTAACAGAAGCAAATATATCTTTTATCAAGCACGTATTTTTGCAAAAATAGAGGAATGATGAAATTAGCCGTTTATGGATCAGGAGAACTGCAGCACGAACTCATGCAGGCCGTTGCAGGTATTGAATGGCTGGTTGCCAAATCGCCGGAAGCGCTCTTTAAGGAAGAGGCCGCAGCTGCTTATTTTTTACTGGATCAAAATTTTGAAAATATCCCCGCAGTTGCAAAGCCGGTTTTCGTGAACGCTGTTACAAAAACACTTCATGAAATAAATGCAGGCAAAGAATGCATCCGCATTAATGGCTGGATTGGTTTTTTACAAAAACAAAAATGGGAGGTCTCCGGAAATATTTCCGGGGCAGCAAAAGAAGTAATGGATGCGCTCCGCAAAGAGATCATTCCATGCCCCGATGAGCCGGGCTTTATCAGCCCCCGGGTAATTGCACTCATCATCAATGAAGCTTACCACGCATTAGCAGAAGGCGTAAGTACAAAAGAAGAAATAGATACGGCCATGAAGCTGGGCACCAATTATCCATATGGGCCTTTTGAATGGAGCAGTATCATTGGACTAAAAAATATTTATGTCCTGCTTAAAAAATTATCACTAACGGATGAACGTTACCTGCCCGCTTCGCTGTTAGAAAAAGAAGCCAGCGCATGAGCCTTATCCTCAACATAGATGCTTCGCTGCAAACCGCATCGCTGTCTTTGGCAAAAGACGGAAACATTGTACAACTGATGCAAAATGAAAGCCAGCAGGAACACGCTTCCTTTTTACATACGGCTGTCAAAAAAATTTTTGAACAAACTGCTGTTAACATAAAAGAACTTGATGCAGTTGCGGTAACAGAAGGCCCGGGATCTTATACCGGGTTAAGGGTGGGCATGTCGGCTGCAAAAGGATTCTGCTATGCCTTGCAAAAACCTTTTATCACAATTAACACGCTGGAAGCCATGGCAAAAGCTGCATTTTTTGAATTAAATGGCACAGCCAATATACTGCTGGCTCCTTTGATCGATGCCAGGCGGATGGAGGTCTTTACAGCGCTTTATGATCCTGCATTAGAACTTAAAACCCCTCCTCATGCATTGATTCTGAATGAGGATTCCTATAAAAATGAACTTACCGGCTCCCGTGTTTGTTTCTTTGGCAATGGCGCTGCAAAATGGAAAACGATCTGCCGTCATCCAAATGCTGATTTTTCAATACAGGAATTTAACCTGCCAAAAGCGATCGCAGCACTTACTTATAGAAGTTTTTCTACAAAAAATTTCACAGAACTTTCAGGTAGCCAGCCTTTATACATAAAAGAGTTCTTCAGTAACAAGCAATTAGGTACATATTAATATTTTAACAATATTTCTGTGCGTAAATAGTACACATTATTGTATATTTGCATTTCAAATTATTGTTCAAGCATTTTTAAATTTAATGAACCTATGACGGTTGCCACCCAATCAATTGAATTGGCTGATACGCCTGTTCAGGAGAACCCTGGAACACTCAAAATCAATTATCACAACTTGAAAAAAGCAGCGCTTGTTTTAAGGGCGCTGAACCACAAGTTGAGACAGCAGATTTTACATCTTATTGAAACTGAAAAGAAAATTACAGTTACAGAGATTTATGTAAAAATGCGCCTGGAGCAGTCGGTTGCCTCCCAGCATCTTGCCATTTTGCGCAAAGCCGGTTTTGTAAACACCGAGCGTGAAGGCAAATTCATTTATTACACGGTTAATTACAAAAGAATTGACCAGGTAAGTGATATTGTGGAAGAACTTATTGCTTAATTTAGACAATTGAAAAAGTGTATGAAGAAGCGGTCCGAAAGAGCCGCTTTTTTATTTTTAAACATTTCATCATTATTATAAATTTATTATTACTGCATTTTTTATGTTTATCAAGCAACTATATACAAACTGCCTGAGCGAAGCGGCTTATTTTATTGAAAGCGATGGTGAAGCCGCCGTTATTGACCCCCTGAGAGATACGCATCATTACACCCAATTGGCAAAGGAAAGAAATGCCCGCATCAGTTATATTTTTGAAACACATTTTCATGCAGATTTTGTGAGCGGCCATATTGATCTTTCCAAAGAAACCGGTGCACCCATCATATATGGTCCCGGGGCCAAAACCGGCTATAAGACCTATTCAGCGATCGATGGCGAAGAATTTAAAATTGGCAAACTTACTATAGAAGTGCTGCACACGCCCGGCCACACGCTCGAAAGCACTTCTTACCTGTTAAAGAATGAAAATGGGAAGCCCCATGCTATTTTTACCGGTGACACTTTATTTGTTGGGGATGTGGGCCGCCCTGATCTGAGCAGTGGCAACCTCAGCAGCCTGGAACTCGCCGGCATCATGTACGACACTATCCAAGATAAGATACTGCCCCTGGCAGATGATATCATTGTTTATCCTGCGCATGGGCCCGGGAGCAGTTGCGGCAAAAACCTCGGTCCCAATACACACAGTACCATCGCCGAAGAAAAAAGATCGAACTATGCCCTGCAACCACAATCTAAAGAAGATTTTATAAAAGCAGTAACAGAAGGCCTGGGTGAAGCACCAAAATATTTTGCCATCAATGCACAGATAAACCAGCAGGGTTACGATAAACTGGAAGATATAAAAGAACGCGGCCTGCAGGCATTAAGTATTGATGAATTTAAAAAGCGGATGGATAAAGCTGAAGTGATCGTACTCGATACAAGACCTGCCACTGAATTTACAACAGGGTTTATTCCTGGCTCCATCTTCATTGGACTTGAGGGAAGATTTGCAGAATGGGCCGGAAGCTTATTGCCTTTTGATCAACCAATCATTTTGGTTACTCCCGAGGGAAAAGAAGAAGAAACGGTGGTACGGCTGGCAAGGGTGGGTTTCGATAAGATGGAGGGATATCTCAACGGTGGAATTGAAAGCTGGAAAAATGCCGGAGAAACGCTTGACCTCATTATTGATGTGGAAGCCGATGAACTTGCGATGGACCTGCCCCACGATCCAAACTTAGTAGTGCTGGATGTAAGAAGGGAAACGGAATTTGCTGATGGACACATAAAGGACGCCATTAATCTCCCACTAAACGAAATGACCGACCTGGTACAATTGGCAAATTTTGAAGATAATCATAACCTTTACATTCATTGTGCTGGCGGATACAGGAGTGTTATTGCCGCCTCCCTGTTCAAAAAACAGGGCATCCATAACCTGCGGAATGTACTGGGTGGCTGGGCCAAAATAAAATTGCAGGAACAGATCCCCACAAAAAAAGATACGGCAATACTCAATTAATTTTGCGGTATAAAATTATCATGCAGGCAGCTCTTTGTTAATCAATGCGGTATGCCTGCATTTTCTTTCGTGCTTGCCTTATGGGTGTTTCCCTGGTTAAATCACCCAGAAAAATTGGGTCATTTTCACGTTGCTGGATAAAAAACAGAGCCGCATCTTTATAGTCTAAAACCATTAAAGATGAAAACTTCTCCATCTGTTTTAACACGCAGGGAAATTGAAATCATGTCACAGGTAAGTACCGGACTTTTCGACAAGGAAATAGCAGATAAAATTTTCATTTCCCATCTCACCGTAAAACAGCATATTAAAAATATTTACCGGAAAATGGGTGTGCGAAACAGGGTGGAAGCCACCTTAAAATATTTATTCGAAATAAGGGAACCGGAATTACATGCCATGGCCTGATTTAAAAGAATTAGTTTCTGGTTGATCAACTGCTTCTTAATACCGAAGACGGGTCCGGCGGAGCGGGTGATGTATCCACCCAATTGGCTTCTGAATGGTAATTCCACCTGAACCTGTTGTGGCTCCATAAATAATTATCGGGATGCTGCCGGATAGTTTCCTCCAGGAAATTGCGGTACTTCAGGAGCAGTTCATAAGCGTTGAGCGTTTCCCCGTTTTCTGTTATTACAGTGTGTTCAAAACGGTAATGACCCCTTTTTACTTTTACAAATTTTACAAAAATGACCGCCACCCCGGGTTTTCTAGCGCCTTTATCGGGCCCGGTTATAAACGGTGTGGGCCTGTTGAAAAAATTTATCCAGTAAGCCTCTCCCACTTTTCCGGGGTTTTGGTCTGCTGCCAGGCCAATGGCATACTGCCCGCTGAAAACGCTGTGTCTTTTACTTGCAAATTCATGTGCTGCCACCAATACTGTTCCACGGCGTGAACGCATATTGTAAATGATCTTATTGACTGAATCGTTTTTGATGCGCATGTATATCCCGATCCAGGGAATCTTTATTTTTTCGGCAATGGCAAGATTTACAAATTCCCAGTTGAACTGGTGTGCTCCCATCAACTGGAGTGTTTTACCATCGGCTGCAATGCGGTTAATATCTTCCATATTAATGACAGCACGCTTTGATATTTGCTTATCGGGTAAACTCAGCAGCTTGATTGTTTCTATAAAAGTATCTACCAGGTTCCTGTAAAACCTTTTTGCAATGGCGATCCGTTGCTTTTCTGTTTTTTCGGGAAAGGCAATGGCCAGGTTTTTTATAACGACCTCCTTTCGGTAGCGTATCACGTAATACATGAGAAATGCTACAAAGTCGCTGATACCATAAAGAATGAAGAATGGCAACAGGGAAAAAGCATATAAAAATCCGTAAATGATATAGTACATAACTGGTAAAATAACTGTATGGTCATTAACAATGATACCCCGATCAAATGTTGCACAGCACTCCGCTATCTGTGCTGGGAATATTTACCTCGTACCGGCAATTGATCAAACATCCGATGCCGGTTACAAAATAGTATTTTGCAAAATTTCGGATTTATGCGGATAATCTGTATTAAAATGAAGGCCGCGGCTTTCGTGCCGCAGTTCTGCACCTTTTACTATAAGATAAGAAACGGTGATCATGTTCCTGAGTTCACAAAGCTGGGGACTGACTTCTGTTTTCTGGTACAGGTTCTCCGTTTCTTCATGCAGCAGGTCGAGTCTCCGGTTGGCACGCTGCAAACGGTCGTTGTTTCGCACAATACCCACATAATCGCTCATAACCATTTTTAGTTCTTTAACACCCTGCGTGATCACGATCATTTCTTTGGGTGCCGTGGTTCCGGCTGCATTCCAGTCGGGCACCAGTTTTTCAGCTGCCATCTTTCCCACTTTCATTTTTTCTACTGAATCCTTAAAGGCCCTGTGCGCAAAAACCATCGCTTCAAGCAGGCTGTTGCTTGCCAGGCGGTTTGCACCATGCAGGCCTGTACTGGCACATTCACCGGCTGCATATAAATTTATAATGGAGCTGCGTCCCCATTCATCTGTTTTAACACCCCCGCAACTGTAATGGGCAGCAGGGGAAACCGGTATCATATCCTTTGCCACATCTATTCCAATGCTTTTGCATTTGGCATAAATATTTGGAAAATGTTCTATAAATTTTTCTGTATCCATGTGGCGGCAGTCGAGATAAACAAATTCGGTACCATTCACCTTCATTTCATTATCAATGGCACGGGCCACAATATCACGCGGGGCAAGATCTTTGCGTTCGTCGTAGCGTTTCATAAAAGCTTCGCCATTTGCATTGCGCAGGATGCCTCCGTCGCCACGTACGGCCTCTGTGATCAAAAAAGACTGGCCGCGTACGCCTGCTTCATATAAAGCTGTTGGGTGAAACTGTATGAACTCCATATTCTCGATTCGTCCTTTGGCACGATAAACCATGGCCACCCCATCGCCGGTGGCAATAGCCGGATTGGTGGTACTGCGGTATACCTGCCCGTTTCCGCCTGTGGCAAGTAAAATAATGGAGGAAAGTATCTTTTCAATTTTTTTTGTCTGAAGGTTCAGTACATATACTCCATAACATTCAATATCGGGTGTGGATTTGGTAACAAGGAAACCCAAATGGTGCTGGGTAATAATATCAATGGCAAAACAATGGCTGATGATCTCAATATTTTTTTGTTTGGCAACAGCCTCCAGCAATGCCCGTTCCATTTCCTTCCCGGTAATATCCTTATGATGAAGAATGCGGTATTCGCTGTGGCCGCCTTCCTTGCCCAGTTTATAATCACCGTCTGGTTCCTTGTCGAAATTGGCGCCCCATTCAATGAGTTCTGCAATGCGCTGTACCCCTTCTTTTACCATGATTTCTACCACTGCCGGGTTACATAATCCATCCCCGGCTATCAGGGTGTCTTCGATATGTTTCTCAAAACTGTCCTGGCTCTTATCCCATACGCCGGCAATACCACCCTGTGCATACTTGGTATTTGTTTCATCCTGCTGTGTCTTGGTAAGTACGGTCACTTTTTTATCGGGGCATTCCTGCGCTACTTTCAGTGCATAGGTAAGGCCTGCTATGCCGGAACCGATAACGAGAAAATCTGTTTGCATAATAAAGGTTCAAAAAGTTCAAGGTTTCAGAAGTTCAAAGTTCTCTCTACAGAGCTGCAGCACATTAGGCATTCTCTATCCACACATTATTTTCCTTCAACAGGCTGATCAGTTCAGATACGGCTATTTCACTGTCGATATTCCGTTTCACTACTTCCTTTCCTTTGTACAGGGTTATTTTTCCCGGCCCGCTTCCCACATACCCAAAATCTGCATCGGCCATTTCGCCGGGCCCGTTTACGATACATCCCATGATGGCGATCTTTAATCCTTTGAGATGGTGGGTAACCTGCCTGATCTTTGCCGTGGTTTCCTGCAGATCGAAGAGGGTGCGGCCGCAACTGGGGCAACTGATATATTCCGTTTTGGAAATACGTGTACGGACGGCCTGTAAAATGGAAAAGGATGTGTTGTTTAAAAACTGATGATTGTTCTTCATCGGCAGGTAAGTGCGCCCTTTCATGGGTAAATCCTGCATTTGTGCCGGGTCGTTCATGAGCCAGATACCATCTCCCATTCCGTCTAAAAATAATCCGCCTGCAGCGCTGGAAAAATGAATCAGCTGCTCATCCACCGTTTTGTGCATACTTTCCACCGCAATAATGACCGGGTTACTGATATTTTCCTGCATCAGTTTTATACAAAAACCCCGGAGTTGCTGCATGGCGTTTTTAGCTGTTGCATAAATGCAGGCAACCAGGGTACGATCGTTCTTCAAAAATGAAATCACATCAGCATAATCGGTGCTTACATCTAAGGCAATAAAATTAGCACCGGCTGATCTCTTTTCTGCTGCTGCATAATTTTTACTGTTAAAAAGAGGAAAATATTTTGCAGGTTCATTTGTTTGGAGCCAGGTTTGGTAATCGCAAACGATCCTCAGGGTTCCGGGCAGATCAAAACCGATTATTTTTCCGCCTGTATAGATATAGTCGGCCGCTGCATCGGCAATATTCCATTTATCTGTTTGCTGGTTGTAAGTATAGCCAATAGATACAAGCTGCTCCGGTTCAATTTTTGCAGCTGCCATAAAATCGGCAATTACAACCGGCACATGTTTTTGCCCGATATTCAGTATTTCATGCGCCACTCTTTTATTGTATTCAAAAGGAGAATAGGGTAATGAAATATCATTTGCGGCCTGCACATCATCCTGTAAAGGAAGGCCTCTTACCAAATCGAGGCAAACGGGAATTTCAAATTCCGGGTCTTCCGTTAAACTCACCCGGATGGTATCGCCGATCCCATCTTCCAGCAGGGTTCCGATACCGATAGCAGATTTGATGCGGCCGTCTTCGCCATCGCCGGCCTCGGTTACGCCAAGGTGCAACGGATAGCATTCGCCAAACTCTTCCATCATATGTTTAATGAGCAAACGGTATGCCTGCACCATCACCAGCGGGTTGCTGCTCTTCATGCTCAGCACGATATTGTGGTAATCTTCGTTTCGGGCAATGCGGAGAAATTCCATGGCGCTTTCCACCATACCAACAGCGGTATCGCCATAACGGCTCATGATGCGGTCGCTCAGGCTTCCATGGTTGGTCCCAATCCGCATGGCGGTGCCGTGTTCTTTACAGATGGTTACCAGCGGCGTAAAGCGCTCCCTGATGCGTTCAATTTCTTCGAGGTATTCTGCATCGGTATATTCGATCTGTTCAAATTTTTTCTTGTCTACATAATTACCGGGGTTCACCCTCACTTTTTCTACAATGCGTGCCGCTACTTCTGCCGCATTGGGTGTAAAATGAATATCGGCCACCAGAGGGGTTGTATAACCACGCCTGTGCAGTTCATCCTTTATAGCCCGGAGGTTTTCAGCTTCCTTTTTTGATGGAGCGGTAATACGCACCATTTCGGCACCGGCCTCAATACAGCGGATGCATTGCTCAACGGTGGCATGAGTATCCATCGTGTCGGTGGTGGTCATGGTTTGCACACGAATGGGATGGCCATTTCCAAGCAACAGGCTGCCAATTTTCACTTCCCTTGTTTTAAGTCTTTTGTACGAAAAAATGGATGCGCAATAGAATTGCATACTGGTAAAGTAATTTGGGCAAAGTTAGTGAAGGAAAGGGGAAATAATGGATTATCTGCAGCAGCCCAGTGGAATCAACAGGTTCCATTTTAAGCCTGTATAACAAAGATGACTGGGAATTTTGTTCCCTGGTAAAGCATTTCAATGCTTACCAATCCTTTTCCGGCTGCTGCGGCGCCTGGGCATTTTGCTTACGCATTTTATCCTGCAGGTTTTTTTCCTGCTGCATCAGGGCCTTCAGCTTTTCTTCCGCTTCCTTCTTATTGAGTTTGGATGACTGGGGTTTTGGTTTTTGATCCTGGTTCTTATCATCCTGCTTCTGCTTATCCTCCTTTTCTTTTTGTTTACGCAGGGCCTTTTGAAGATTCTGGCGGGCCTCTTCATGGTCAGGGTTAATGATCAGTGCATTTTTATAAGCCAGGATGCAGTCTTCCAGTTTATCGTTATTCTGCAGCACCACGCCTTTATTATAGTAAGCATCCGATTTTTGTGCATTATTGGGCAGCAACTTTATGGCCTGATCGTAGGATGCCAGCGATTCGTCTGTTTTTTTTGAGCGGTATTGGGCATTTCCCAGGTTATAATAAGCGGTAGCATTCTGGGGGTTTTGTGTGCTCGCTTTTTGGTAATTGGCCTCGGCCGTGGCAAAGTCGCCTTTTTTATAGGCCTCATTCCCCTGCCTGATGCTTTCTTTATCTGGCTGTGCAAATACAGCCGTACTAATAAACAGCATCAATACCGCAACGGCTGGCTTCAGCCTTGGGCCCCTGATATTCCTTCTTTCACTTATAAAAAACTCCAGCAACAGCAACAGCAATGCGGCACCCAGCAAATATTGAAAATAACTTTTCCAGTTAATTAACGAATCATCTTTTATCGTCCTTTGTTCCATGCGGCCTATTTGATTCATAATATTGGTTACCGCCTGGTCGCTGCTTGCATAATGCTGGTAAACACCTCCGCCTTTTTTGGCAATGGAGGCCAGTTCTTCTTCATTGAGCCGGGTGATGACCGTATTGCCTTCTGCATCTGTTTTCATCTGGCCGGTGGTTTCATCGGGTATGGGCGAACCCTGCGTGGAACCAATGCCAATTGTATGAATAATGACACCGGAAGATGCCACCTGCTCCGCCACATTCAGCGCCTCCTCATCATGATCTTCCCCATCGCTGATAAGCACAATGGTTTTGTATTTTTTTTCCCTGCTGTTAAATCCGGCATAACACATCTTTAATGCCTCGGCTATAACCGTGCCCTGTGTGGGTATGGCATCGGGGCCTGCAGCGCTCAGGTACATTTTGGCAGCGCTATGGTCTGCCGTTACCGGCATCTGCAAATAGGCTTTACCAGCAAAAACAACAATTCCAATGCGGTCATTCTGCAGCTGGTCTATCAGTTTATTCACCAGTTGTTTTGCCCTTTCAAGCCGGTTTGGCTGAATATCTTTTGCCAGCATACTCTTGCTCACATCGAGCGCTATCATTACATCCACTCCATTTCTTTTAGTTCCGTTTACACCGGTTGCCGTACGCATATTGGCAAGTGCAAGCACGAGCAATCCCATAACAAAAAAAAGGAGCACAAATTTCCAGATATAATTTTTCTTTTTATATGGAGCAAGCAATTGCTGTACTAGTGCTGCATCCCCGATCTTTTTTATGGCTTTTTTCTTTTTATCAAGGGCAAAAAAGAATATCAGCGTTATAACAGGCAGGAGGATCAATGCATAGAGCAGGTATGTGTATTGAAATTGGGGCATTATTGTGCGCAAATTATATTTTTCCCGGGTTTCCCGTGTTAATGAAACGTAAAGGATTGGGGAATATTTTAAATACAGGTGAAAGGCCTACTTTTTACCTTCAAAAAAACCGTATTCTTTCAGGATATCTTTTGTAATGCCGAGCCTTACCGGCACCATGTCTGTATTTTTATCCGGCGATTTCACCATCGTTACAAAAAAGTACACATGCCTGTTCTCCTCTATCCAGCCGGTAAGCCAGCCAATGGCATTTCCTGCTTCATCGAAACCCCAACCGGTTTTATAACTCAATTTGTATGCCGTATTATCTTCCTGCAGCATTAGATTGCGCATGGTTTCCTGTACCGATTTGCGGAAAGGTAATTGATCGAAGTACAATTTTTTCATGAGGCCCAGTTGCTCGTCGGGTGAAATTTTAAGGCTGTTATTGAGCCAGCATGAATCCACGGGCCCGCTGATATTCCTGTTTCCGTATCCCAGGCTGTCTAACCATCGCTGCATGGTATCTTTTCCAATACGCCTGGCCAGCTCCTGGAAATAAGGCACGGCGCTTTTTTTAAATGCATCTTTGAATGCAAGGTCCTGGTTCCACTCTTTGGCTTCTTTTCCATTTGGGAAAAGTCTTACCCGGCTATCCCACCTGATGACCATGTTTTCATTGCTGGCCACACCCGTTTCAAGCGCAATAAGGCCATTAACAATTTTAAATGTGGATGCAGGTAAAACCCTGGCAGTATCCAGCCCCAGGTTGTAAACAGTTACTTTACCGTCTGTATTATTAAGCATGGTAAAACAACCATCCACATTTTTTGCGTCAAAGTATTTCTTGAGGCTGTCATCAATTTTTGCCCGGTTTACTGAGCAACCTGCAAGAATACCCGTAAGAACAATGGAGAATATACTGATTTTCATACATCATTTTTTTAGTTGCCTGGCCGTAGCTTCCAGGGCTTCATAAAACTGTTCGCCAAATTTCCGCACCAAAGGTTCTTTTAAAAATTCATACACCGGAACTTTCAGTTTTATACCCAGCGAGCAGGCAGCTTTGCAGCTATCTTCCCTTGGCACATAATTAAGATATTCTGTAATGCCATCCTTGCTTTTCTTTACAATAAGAGGAAAAAGGTGACAACTGATGGGTTTTTTCCACTTCACTTTTCCATCGTTATAAGCCTGCTCAATAGCACACTTTACAATTCCTTTATTATCTGTGATGCCATACACACAAATGGCGCTATTGATAGCGGGCGTTACCCAGCCAAACTCCCGGTCGTACACATAGCGTCCCTGTTTCTCAATTTCATCGAGGCTTTTTTTATTCAGATAGGGTTTTACTTTATCAAAAACCTTGTCGATCATTTTTAGTTCCTCCTTATCAAGCGGGGCGCCTGCATCACCATCCACGCAGCAGGCGCCTTTGCATTTTGAAAGATCGCACACAAATTTTTCCTGCACTACCTGGTCGCTCAATAACACATGGTCTATTGCTATCATGCTGCAAAAATAATGAATTGCCCCGGACTTAAGCCCGGGGCAATTCATTATATATACAACGTTCCGGTTATTTTACTTCTTTCCAGCGAAAAGTATTGATAAGATGGTCGATATCCTGTTGCAAAAAATCCTGCACAGGCCGTAATGAATCCGCATTGGGTGTACTGTCGAAATACAATGCACCCCTGATGAAATTTTTAGCTGTATCGCTCATGAAAAATTGTTTGGCCGTAGCTGCATTTCCACCTACTTTGAAATAAACACCGGAAATACCATTTTTTGTACGAAAAACACTGTCTTTGATTGATGAGGCCACCACTTCATTCTTATTGGTAAGGGTAAACGCATCATTTACCAGTTTGTCAAACTGATTGATCCCAAGTGAATCCTTATACTTTCCTTCGCCGGCCGGTATCTTATAAAGCGCTTTGCCGCCGATCATTTTATAGCTCAGGAATATCCTTGCATGAAAACCCGGTATATCCACATTGCGCCAGTAAGGGTTTTCGGGATTGCTGTCAAAAAAAGTGCTGTCACGCATAATATTTGCATATACAGGGTATTCGAAACTGTAAGGGAGCCCCGGTTCATCCAGCAGCCTGTAACGGTGTTCCGGAAAATCAATTTTAAAATAACCCCGCTTTTTGGAAGTATAGGTTTCGTTGCAGGAAACAAGGCTTGCAAGCAAAAGAACAAATAACAGATTTTTCAAGAGATAAGTTTTTTGATATATACAGTACAGGTAACCTGTTCTTTCATACTTATGTTTACCTGTATTTATTTTTTACATTAAAAATTATGCTTCATTCCGGGCAATGGTCACCTGCACTTTGTCGATCCTGTTCCTGTTGATCGAAAGGGGAATGAAGGTAAAATCGCCGCTTTCAAATTTTTCGTTCACCTGCGGGAACTCGCCGGCAATTTCGAGTACAAGCCCGGCCACAGAATCGCTTTCACCCCTCACTTCATCAAAAGTATCGGGCGACAGGCCCATGGCCTTGCAGGCATCGTTGATCATCATTTTCCCTTCGAAGATATAATTATTATCATCCAGCTTTTTATTCACACTTTCCTCGTCGTCGAACTCATCGTTGATCTCGCCAATGATTTCCTCCATAATATCTTCAAGAGTCACAATGCCCGATGTGCCGCCAAACTCATCCACCACCACGGCAAAATGTACCCGCTTGCTGCGGAACTCCTCTAAAAGGTCTTCGATGAATTTTTGCTCGTGTACAAAATAGGGTGTGCGCATCAGGTCGTGCCAGTTAAAAGAAGCCGGTTCATTTAAATGCTGAAGCAGGTCCTTTGTATGCACAATTCCGGCAATTTCATCGAGGTTTTTTTTGTAAACGGGGATGCGTGAATAGTGCAGTTCTTCCACCTTTTGCTTTACTTCTTCAAAATTACTTGTATAAGGGATGCCGCTTACATCCATGCGGGTGCGCATGATCTGCTTAACGGAAGTGTTTCCAAACTTGTGAATCCCTTTCAGGATCTGCTTTTCCTCGGTGGTTGCCTCATGATCGGGAAGCAGGTCAATGGCATAATCGAGGTTGCTTTCATCGATCTTTGAATCAGATTCGGGCGAAAGGCGTTTCTCAATATTATCGTTGAAACGAACCAGCCTTTTACTGAGGCTGTAGAAGATGCTGTTGAAAATTTCAATGATAAGCGAGGCCGTACTGGCAAACCAAACCTTATGATGCGTGGCCCATACCTTTGGCATTACTTCGGCAAAGAGTACAATTAAAATGGCAACCGTACTAAGTTTTACAGCAAACACGGCCCAGCCCGGCCATGTATAATCTCCTGCCGCATTGGTGGGAAGCCAATTATTGATAAGGATATTTGAAATGAGAATGATGGCAATATTTAAAAAACTGTTTGCAATGAGCATGGAGGCCAGCAATGATTTAGGCTGTTCCAGCAGTCTTACGATACGCTTGTAGGAAGGCTGTTGCCTTGTTTTTAATACATTGATGTCTTTATTGTTGAGCGAAAAGAAAGCCACTTCGCTGCCCGCCACCAAAAAGGAAAGGAAAAGGAGGAGCATGGCCACAAATATGAGCACCGTTACAGCAGCCGTGTTCAATACAAGAAAAATGACTAATGGGGTATTTGTAAGTACCGAATGGTAGTCCAACTCAAATGGTTTTAGTAAACAAATATATCAACATAAGTTTTCAGCTAACCTACAGGCTCAGAACGGAAGGCGTTCATCTCCTCCTTCTGCCGGGGGAGCTGGCATATCTTCAGGTGTTTCTATATTCTCAAAACCGGCACTGCCGTCGCTTCGCTTGTCGAGCATGATCAGGTTATCTCCCACAATTTCGGTGGCGAATTTCTTATGGCCTTCCTTATCCTCCCAACTCCTTGTTTTGAGGCGGCCCTCAATGTACACCAGGCTGCCGCGGTGAAGGTATTTCTGTGCCAGTTCTGCCAGGCCACGCCAAAGTACTACTGTATGCCACTCTGTTTGCGAAATGAGCTTACCGCTCCGGTCCTTATATGTTTCTGTGGTGGCCAACGAAAATTTAGCTACGCCAATATTCCCTTCGAGGAACTGGATATCCGGGTCTTTGCCCAGATTTCCTATTAACATTACCCTGTTTACCCCTCTCATAATTTTAAATTTTTTGTGTACTGATTCTCTTACAAGGTTTTGGTAGCTTAAAGATAAGGTATATTTGAGACAAGCCAATGAGGTGCTGATAGGCACTGAAAATCAATCTATTGATTCCTTAAATGCTAAAATAGCGTCTTATAATATGCATTAATAAAGCCCGTAAAGGCCAGGGTTTCTATTTCTTTCTTTGTTTTCCATTCATATCCTTCCGGTAAAAATTTTTTATTAAGTTTTACATGCACAAATCTCCCATGAATCGTTTGATGGGTTAGTTGTTGTTTATACTCTTTCGATACATCCAGTAGCTCAAAACCGGAAAGGTTTTTCTTAAAAATTTCATGTTTTAATAAATTCTTTTCCGAAAGTATTCCATCATTTTCGATCAGTATAAATTCATACAGGTTTTGCCAGATATCTTTTTGCAGACGTTTACGGATGTAAAGCCCACCCCGCCACACGGCCAGTATATAGTAGAACCAGCGGTCTTTTTTCTGTAATTTTTTGGTCTTAACAGGTAATATACCAACGCTATTGCCGGCATAAGCCACACATTCTTTTTTCATAGGACATTTGGAACACAAGGGTTGTTGTGGTTTGCAAACGGTGGCGCCAAAATCCATAATGGCCTGGTTGTATCTGCCGGGATCTTTCTTATCGAGCAATTGCTGCGCCAGGGCAGAAAAAAGCTTTTTGCCTGTTGTACTGTCAATAGGCTCAGTTATTCCAAAAAAACGTGCCAGCAGCCGCATCACATTCCCATCGACCACAGCATGTGGCAGATTATACGCAAATGACACAATGGCCGCAGCCGTATAGGGCCCAACACCCCTGAGTGTTAGCATTTTTTCGAAACTGGCCGGGAAGGTTCCCTCCATGTTACCCACTATACTACGGGCAGTTTCGAGTAGGTTCCTGCAGCGGCTGTAATAGCCCAGGCCCTCCCATAGTTTAAAAACATCGGCATCTTTTGCAGCTGCCAAATGCAGTACAGACGGGTATTTGGCTAAAAACCGGTTATAATAATCCCATCCCTGCTCCACCCTTGTTTGCTGGAGTATGATCTCGCTAAGCCATATCCTGTAAGGATCTTTCTCGCCTTTCCAGGGCATTTGCCTCCTGTTGTGTTTTTTGTCCCATTCCAGTAATTTCTTGGGAAAGGCGGATTTTATGGTGAGAAATTTGCGATTCATGGAAAATTTGTCCATTAAATGGACTGATTATCATTTAGTTTTTGAATTTATAATATATTTTCTTAATTTTAACTGTCAAATTTTTTTTATGAGAAAAGCAGACCTCATCAGCAAAATTTCTGAAAAGACAGGTATACCAAAAGTAGACGTTCTGGTAACACTCGAAACTATGTTCAAAGAGGTGAAAGCCACGCTATCAGGCGGCGAAAACCTTTATATCCGTGGTTTTGGTAGTTTTATCATTAAAAAAAGAGCTGCTAAAATAGGTAGAAATATCAAGAAGAATGTAGCTGTTTCGATCCCGGAACATTTTATTCCGGCGTTTAAACCCGCCAAGGAGTTTGTACAGGAAGTGAAAACTTCTCCAAGCATCAAAGAAGCTCCACCTCTAAAAGAAGATAGCGAGGATTAATGCTTAAATTTGCATTCTCAAACTATTATTTAATTGAAAAAGCAAATTATCGCTGCCTCCGCAGGAATTGCATTAGTAGCCCTTTTATTTTTTGCCGGAAAAACAAGTCTTCCAAAAAAATCTGAAGCTCAGGCAGACGCAACTCCTTCGCAACTATTTGATATCCAAGATTATATAAAGAAATCAAAAGCTAAGGCCAGCCCTTCGCAGTCGGAACTATTAGCCAAAATGGAAAATGGGATCAGCCGTGGAAATGTAAAAGAACAGCAAATAACCGCTTATGAGCAGTTGGCTGCCTTCTATAAAGACAGCCTGAAACTCTTTGAACCCTATGCTTTTTACATCTCGGAAGCAGCCAAGTTGGATAATTCGGAAAAAAAGCTCACCTTTGCAGCCCATTTATTTTTAGATAACCTGCGAAGGGAACACGATGATACAAAGCAGGGATGGCAAACGGACCAGGCAGTTGAACTCTTTAAAAAGGCGCTTGCCCTTAATCCGGAAAATACAGATCTGAAAATAGGGCTTGGAAGTTCTTATATATATGGCAGGCAAACCGGGGATGCGCAACAGGCCATGCTGGGCATCCAGGAGCTGCTGAGTGTTGTAAAGAAAGACAGCACTAATATGAAAGCACAGTTTGTACTGGGTGTAGGCGGGGCGGTTTCGGGGCAGTATGATAAAGCAATAGAACGCTTTAAAAAAGTAATGCTTGCCGAACCAAACAATGCCGAAGCAGCTGCCTTTTTAGGCGATACTTATGCAGCCACCGGCAACAAACCCGAAGCCATAAAATGGTACAATGTAAGCAGGCGTTTGGTAAATAATCCAGCTTACAGTAAAGAAGTGGAAGAGCGCATCAAATCGCTCAAATAAACAGAAGCCAAAAAAACAAACATATTTCTAAACTGATTTTTTAACTGATTTAAAAGAATTAACATGCCTTGCGGTAAAAAAAGAAAACGTCATAAAATTGCCACTCACAAACGTAAAAAGCGTTTGAGGAAGAACCGTCATAAGAAGAGGTAATTCATCTTTTTTAATGATGCCGCATCATCTCCCGCGGCAAACAACCTGTGCATAATATGATGCGGTAATTTGCCGTATACCTATTATGCCTTTTATGTTTCCTTACCGTGTTGTTGATTCTGCACAAAATTTATTCGATTGACTAAGGAACTTATTATTAATACCGCTTCCCAGGGCGTTGAAATTGCCCTGCTGGAAGATAAAAAACTGGTGGAACTGCATACTGAAAAAGCGGACGCCAGCTTTGCCGTGGGCGATCTTTACCTTGGTAAAGTAAAAAAACTGATACCCGGCCTCAATGCAGCTTTTATAGATGTAGGTTTTGAAAAAGACGCATTTCTGCATTATACAGATCTCAGCCCCTACGTGCGTTCTATCCTTAAGTTTACTAATATGGCCGTAAACGACCGGTCGGAAAAAGGTTTCGATTTTGGCCAGTTTAAAGTAGAACCCGAAATTGTAAAGACCGGAAAGATCACCGAAGTACTCAACGGCAAACCAAATATTCTTGTACAGATATTGAAAGAACCCATTGCGGCCAAGGGGCCAAGGCTTAGTTGCGAGCTGAGTTTACCCGGCAGGTTTGTAGTGGTGACCCCTTTTAATGATATTGTAGCTGTTTCCAGAAAAATACACAGCTCCGATGAAAGAAAAAGATTACAGAAGATCATAGAAGCCATCAAACCAAAAAACCTGGGGGTGATCGTTCGTACTGCCGCAGAAGGAAAAAATACCGCCGAACTGCATGATGATCTCCGCGACCTTGAAGCAACCTGGTCTACTATACAGCAAAACCTGCGTGGCGCCGTACCGCCAGCAAAAATTTTGAGGGAACAGGGTAAAACCACCAGTATACTGCGCGACCTCCTTAACGAAGATTTTAACCGCATTGTGGTAAATGATAAAGCCATCTTTGCCGATACAAAATCATACATTCAGCGGATAGCACCGCACAAAGCTGATATTGTTTCTTATTTCAATAATGATGCACCCATTTTTGATAATTACGGGATCACCAAGCAGGTAAAAGCTGCGTTTGGCAAAACCGTAAACCTGCCCAGCGGCGCCTACCTGATTATAGAACATACCGAAGCGCTGCATGTGATTGATGTAAACAGCGGTTACAAAAGTGTGAGCAACAACCAGGAGCAGAATGCACTGGAAACAAACCTGGAAGCTGCAGAAGAAATTGCCCGGCAGCTAAGGCTGCGTGACCTGGGCGGCATCATTGTGGTGGATTTCATTGATATGAAACTGCCCGACAACAAAAGGAAACTCGCAGATGCCATGGATCAGTTCATGCGGGCCGACCGTGCCAAACATGCTGTACTTCCCATTACCAAATTCGGGCTCATGCAGATCACCCGCCAGCGCATGAAACCGGAAATGAATATCAACACCAGCGAAATCTGCCCCAGTTGCGAAGGCACTGGAAAAATATCCAGCACATTGATCCTGGAAGATGAGATCTATAAAAACCTCAACTATCTCATCATGCAAAGGCATAAAGGCCTTACCGTGGAAGTACATCCCATTCTATATACTTACCTCACATCAGGATTTCCCAGCCGCAGGCTAAAATGGAGCTGGGGCTTTAAGCAAAGGATAAAAATAAAATCGAACTCCACCAATCATTTAACCGAATTCAGGTTTTATGATGATAGTGATGAAGAGATTAAATTATAAATGAATAACTGTTTGATTAACAAAAAGGCCAGCCTTTGTTAAGCTGACCCTTTCCTATCTCCGGTTAATAAATCCTAATTGATCACTTCACTCCTGATGAGCAGGCGCCCGGTTCCTGTAACACTGATATTTTTTTCCACTCCTCCTGTCTTAAATACAATATTATTTTCACCCTCCCTGAGTGGTATCCGTACATAACTGATAAAAGCCGGAAGGCTTTGCCAGTTACGGGTATCAGCTTTTTCTGTGACTTTGTTAAACAGGCTCATTACAAGACCTGCTGCCTCTCCTGCCTCCTTTATTTTTTGCGCTCGTTTCTTTTTCTCATCTTCCTGCTGGGCAGGCGTAGATGAGTTATTGTTTGCATTTTTCTTATCTGTTGATCTGGATGCCGCTTCGCCTACAGCTTCGGCACCCTTTTGCATCAGCTGCTTGGTAAGCTGGCGGGCTATGGCCCTGGCCATTTCCTCGACATACCTTTCGCGGAGAATATTGGTGGCCACACTGTTTATATCCTGCATTAACTGGGGGCGGTATTCCACACCATTAACAAGCAGGTACTTATCGTTGGAATAAAGGCTCCGGGGCCGGTAAGTGGGGAGTGCAATTTTAAGGGTGCCGGCTCTAGTAATATCAGCCGCCGAAAAACCATGATACCGGTAGTCAAAATCGTAGCAATCATTTGCACCCTGGTCATTCACATATAAAAAACCCGACCCGTTTCCATCGGCATTAAGGTAAATTGTTTTTTGTTCTTTTACGGGGGCCCTTCCTTCTTCAATAAAGAGGATCAATTCTCCGGCTTCATTGGCGGCAGGCTGATAATTTTCCTGGCCGAATATTTTGGCATAATGAGTAAACTCCCCTTCGAAACCCATGAGCAGGGCGGTTCGCAACAGATCCTGCTGCAACTGTACAGGCAGTGTAACGCCGTAGTAGGTTCCTTTGGCTTCGAGGTAAATATCTGCCGCATTCCGGTAAGATATAAAAGCATTATTGATATCTCCGGCCGACTCGTACAGTAAACCCTGGAGGGCAAATGCAAAAGCATCTTTGCTGTAGCGGTTAGTTTTTCCATTAAACTTATCATCCTGCCTCTGGCCTGCAAGTGTGATCCTCCTTGCTTCCACCACGGCATCTTCGGTTAAACCCAGGTTTGAGTAATTAAGCGCCTTAATATAGTGCATCATAAACTGCTCAAAGTCTTCTCCCGTATAGGTTTCGTGCATGGGGTTGAGGATGTTTGCGAGGGCAATACTGCCGGCAGATTTGCGGATATTTTCCACCATGTAATCTGCCCGGTTAAAATATTCATTGCTCCTGGCATAATCTTTACGGAGGTAGTGCAGCCTACCTGCCTCCAGGTTATACAAAAGCTGGTTGCGGTGGCGCTTCAGTATTTTCTTGCTTTCCAATGTCTTTAACGCCCTGTCATAATCACGTGCATTTACCTCATCGTAATACGACTGCATCGACATATTATAAGTAGCGCATGAAAATAACAGCGGAGTACAAAGCAGCAACAGGTATAGCCGCCAATATCGGGGTTTCATGATTGACAAAATTGAAAATGAAGAGTAAGAATAGAGTTGGTCTTCCGGCTTTCTCCATTCCATGACATTAGTTCTTTACAAACTTGGCGATCTTCTTATCGCCTATCCAAACCACTTCATTGGTTTCAATATTGGTGAGCTCAAGGTCTACCTGGTATGTTACGGTCTTTTTCCTTTTATGGGCATCCACTATAGAATTAATACTTCCCTGCAGGATGTAATCGGCGCCATTTTCAAGCCCAAACTTCTTCATAGTACTGGCTGAAGCATTGGTCTGTTGATCGGCTTTTTCGGCACGCATCTCTTCCCTTTTTTTGCCACTCTGCACCAATCCCACTTTTGCAGTAGTAATGAAGGAACGCTCCAGGTCTTTCATGAAAGTTTCGGCCTCAATATGCTCGTGGCTTTTATTGGTAACCATCCCTACAATCACAACAGGCTTTTTGGTTTTGGCCTGGAGATGGGTGCTGAGCCAGTCGGCAGTGAGGGCATCGCTGATCATTTGCTCGGCGGTGAGGCGGCTGTCGGTATTGTTCCAGGTTCCCGCTATATCGGGTGTTTCGGCAGGGTCGATACGTGTTACATTGCGGCTGCAGGAAGCAAGAAGCAAGAAAGCAGAAAATAAGCTGAGGGTAAAAAAAGATTTCATAAAAATAATTTTAAATTGATTAATCAGTTTCAGTTGAAGGGTTACATATTTAAAAACGGGCGCATTTGTTATTATAATTACCAGAACCAGTAAAACCAGTTCCCAAATGGGCTGTTGCAGCCTGGCTGGAAATTGTTATACCGGTTATTATAACCGCGGTTATTATACCGGAAATTGTTGTACCGGTTATTATCATAACCGTTGTAATAGTTGTCGTAAGGGTAATAGTTGAAACGGCGGTTAAGGTTCATCTGCCTGCGGTAATTGATACGGTCCTGCCTGCGGTCCATCTTTGCCTGGTACCAGTCGTAGGCTTTATACGTGTCCTGTACCGTGGTATTATTTGTTTTCTGGAGATCGCTTTTTGAAGCCATGTACTTATCAAGGCTTTCTTTGTAGCGTGGATTTTGGTCGGGGGCCAGGGCTGCATCCTGTGCTTTTGTGGCTATGGCCGGAAACAGTAAAATACTAAATAGTAGTGTTTTGTTCATACAGCGGGTTTTTATATTGTGAGCAATGTTGTTTTGATTGTATAACGTAAATGTAACCGATGAATTGTTATAGAAAAACTAACAAGCCTATGCATCACAACGCATTAACATATTTTTAGGGCATTGCCCAAAAAAGCTATCTTTACCCAAAAACATCAGAAATCAATGGACCAGCTGCAGTTTAACCTTAAAAAAATTGAATTTCCACTCAGCTTTACCTTTAAGATCGGCACCCTTTCGAATGATTTTGTGGCAACGGATGCCAGCGGACAAATCATTGCGTATGTAAGGCAAAAAATGTTCAAATTCATAGAAGATATAAACGTGTATGAAGATGAAGCCAAAACGATCCTTAAGTACAATATCAAGGCAAATAAGTGGATCGATTTCAATTCCACCTATGTTTTTACCAATGCCGAAGGAAAAGATATGGGACGGGTAGCCCGCAAAGGATGGGCCTCCATATGGAAAGCCCGGTATGAAATTTATGACGAAGACCAGCATCAGGACCTGGTGATCCATGAAGAAAACGGGTGGATAAAAGTGGGCGATGCCTTATTTTCGGAAATTCCACTCCTGGGTATGTTTACCGGCTATCTTTTTAACCCTTCCTATATGGTAGAAAGACCGGATGGCACACAGGTGGTAAAGCTTAAAAAACAGCCTTCCTTTTTTGGGAGAAAATTTCACCTCGAAAAATTAAGCGAATTTGAAAAAGGCGAGGAAGAGCGGGTTATCCTTGGCCTGATGATGATGATATTGCTGGAAAGGAGAAGAGGATAATAAAATTTAATAAAATAAAAATTCAGTGGACATGGAACAGTTTTTGCCGATATTTGCATCCCGAATAACAAATATGAAAAAAATATCAATTTTCATACTCGCAGCCTGTTTTAACCTGGCCCTTAAAGCCCAGGGCGACAGCATGGGTGTGGTAACCGTTCATAAGGACGACCGCATTGACATACTTGGCAACAAGATGGCCGAATACAATAAAAATTTATCCATCAAACCACGCAGCAGCAAGGGTTACCGGCTGATGTTGCTAAGCACCAGCGACCGCAACCTTGCCATGCAGGTACGTTCAAAACTACTGCAGCAGTTTCCAAGCCAGGCTGTTTATATGAGCTTCCAAAGCCCGTACATCAAGCTCAGGTTTGGTAATTTTGAAGACCGTGGCGAGGCTGAACGTTACAGGAAGACCATCCTTTCAAAAAAAATTGTTCCGGGAAATGTTTACATCATGGCAGATAATATTGAATTGAAACCCAAAGAAGAAGAGGACGAATAACCCCGGTTTAATCAACTGCTTTATAAAAAAAGCGTCCATTTTATTCAGATGGACGCTTTTTTATTTCTATAAATTTTCTTTAATACCCGTATGTGATGACCCTATTTGAAGCAGATACAACATTCATTGTTTGTGCACCCATATTTACAGCATTGGTCATCTCTGTTTTAAGAATACGCTTTTGAACCAGGCCTGATGCTGTGATCACAATTACCTTCCTGCATTTTTTTGAGGGGAAAAATTATCATTCCCTGTAATATTTGTACAAT
Organism: uncultured Chitinophagaceae bacterium; assembly: GCA_963754695.1. GTDB lineage: Bacteria > Bacteroidota > Bacteroidia > Chitinophagales > Chitinophagaceae > Ferruginibacter. The sequence continues at coordinate 43,021 of CAVWGU010000004.1, read as the reverse complement.
TAATATGGTTAGGGTTTAGATAATATTTTGGGTGAATTACAGCTATAAAAAACCTGATTTTAAAGGAATATCGCTTACCTTTAAACAGTGCCGGAATTCAGCCATTTACCAGCATTTTAAACTAATTAATTAAACTACTATGCCTTCAGTCATTACAGGAACAGGTTCTTATATTCCCCCTGTCATTAAGACAAATAAGGATTTTGCCGTACATAATTTTTATACAGAAGATCACCAGCGTATTGAAACAGACCCGCTGGAAGTGGTGGAAAAATTCCGCCAGATCACGGGTATAGAAGAGCGCCGTTATGCCGAAGCCGATATGAATGCATCCTGCATGGGATCCATTGCTGCAAAAGAAGCGCTGGATGATGCACATTGCGACCCCGAGACCATCGACCAGATCATTGTAGCTCATAATTTCGGCAATGTGGTAAAGCACACGATACAAACAGATGTGCTGCCCGCATTGGCATCCAGGATCAAACACGATCTTAAGATACAAAATCCTGCCTGCATCCCTTACGATATTCTTTTTGGATGCCCGGGCTGGATACAGGGCATGATACAGGCCGATGCCTTTATAAAAGCCGGATCCGCCAAAAAATGCCTGGTCGTGGGCACGGAAGCGCTCAGCCGGGTGCTGGATTTTTACGACCGCGACAGCATGATATTTTCCGATGGCGCCGGCGCCTGTGTTCTGGAATGGAAAGAAAAAACAGCCAGCAACAGTGGCATCCTATCTACAGCCGTATTGGCACACTGTATGGATGAAGTGGATTATCTCTATCTTGGAAAATCCAATTACCCCGATAGCGATCCCCGCATCCGCTATATAAAAATGAAAGGAAGAAAAGTATATGAATATGCCATGAAGTATGTTCCCCAGGCCATGAAAGATTGCCTTGACAAAGCCGGTGTTGAAATTGGCCAGCTAAAGAAAGTGTTCATTCACCAGGCCAATGAAAAAATGGACGAAGGCATCATCAAAAGCATGTATAAGTTATACGGCAGCAAGATGGTACCGGAAAACATTATGCCCATGAACATTCACACACTTGGCAACAGTTCTGTGGCCACGGTACCCACCCTTTTTGACATGGTACGAAAAAACAAAATGGAAACACACCAGTTGCAGCCCGGCGACATTGTTTTATTTGCTTCTGTTGGTGCAGGGATGAATATTAATGCTGTTTGTTACAGGATGTAGTTTAACCATAAATGGGTCTTTTTTTTAACATCTGAAACCTTCATTACTCAAGTCATTAGTGGAGAATAAAAATTAAGAATCGTTAATTAGCGCAGCACGATTGTATTCACTAAAGTGTATGCGTTTATGTGATTTAAGATACCAGCATTACTGCCTGTACCAATTCAGCTCCCTTTTCCATTGCTTGCCGGTTAAGAGGAAGCAGGTGATGATATTTTTCTGGTAACACTTTTTCAAGCGCCTTCATTACATCATCAATTTTCACAACAGGTTTAAGGTGAAGATAAGCGCCGAGCATGATCATATTCATGATCTTTGCGTTTTTCATGAGTAATGACTCTGTAGCTGCAGGAATTCCCACTTTTTCTATATCGGTTCTTGCGGACACTTCTTTAATATTGGCAGATTCATACAGCAATAAACCGCCTGGCTTTACTTTTGCTGCAAATTTTTCCATCGAAGGCTGGTTGAGAACAATAGCAGTATCGAAAGAAGATATGATGGGTGAACTTATTTTTTTATCGGAAATAATGGTGATGCAGTTGGCTGTGCCGCCACGCATTTCGGGGCCGTAAGAAGGCATCCAGGAAATTTCCTTGTCTTCCACCATACCTGCATAAGCAAGCGTCATACCCATGGAAAGCACGCCCTGTCCGCCAAAACCCGCAATAATGAGTTCCTCCAGCGTAACTTTTCCGCCTGAGAGGGATTTACCTGTTGGTTCTTTTTGTGAATGGATACTATGCATACTCCAATTTTTTTGTCATTATAAATTACACGACTAAGTTTTACTGCCAGAGGGCTGGGGTAGTTTAATATCGCCCAGCGGAAATGTATTTGTCATTTCTTCATCAATGAACTTTGATGTTTCCAAAGGCGTCATCTTCCAGTTGCTGGGACAGTTGGCCAAAATTTCTATCAGGCAGGTTCCTTTATGTTCCTGCTGGTACCTGAATGCATTCAGCAATGCTTTTTTGGTACGGCGAACTGCATTGGCGCTGTTTACCGCCTGCCGGGTTACATAATAAGAACCGGGTATTTGTGCTATCAACTCTGCGATCTTCATAGGTGCACCATAGAGGTTAACATCACGCCCATCGGGGCTGGTGGTAGTGTGCATACCATATAAAGTAGTGGGTGCCATTTGCCCGCTCGTCATGCCATATACTGCATTGTTCATAAATACAATCAGTATATTTTCTCCCCTGTTAATGGCATGAATGGTTTCGCCAATACCAATGGCGGCCAGGTCGCCATCGCCCTGGTAAGTGAAAACATATTTATCGGGCATCAGTCTTTTTAGCGCAGTGGCCACAGCACATGCACGGCCGTGTGCGGCCTCCTGCATATCAATGTCCATATAATCGTATGCAAAAACAGAACAACCAACGGGCGCCACCCCTACGGTTTTATCCTGTATATCCATTTCCTCCACTACTTCCATTATGAGTTTGTGCACCAGGCTGTGGGCACATCCGGGGCAGTAATGCATGGCGGTATCCACCATTGTTTCGGGCCGGTGGTACACCAGTTCATATTCGTCGTGTGCGCATTCAGTATGTGGCTCCACATTCGTTTGCGGCAAAATGATCTCTTCAGTTTGCATGATCTTTTTGTATTTGCATTTCAAAATGATGAACAATTTCTTCGGGTGTGGGCATGATGCCGCCCATACGGCCATAAAATTCAACCGGTATTTTTCCATTTACGGCCAGCCTAACATCTTCCACCATTTGCCCGCTGTTGAGTTCAACACAAAGCATCATTTTTGTTTTACCGGCTAATATATTCAATGCTGCATAAGGATAAGGGTATAATGTAATAGGACGGAAGATGCCCACTTTCAAACCTTTATCGCGGCAGAGGTCCATGGCTTTCCGGCAAATACGTGCACTTAAACCATAGGCCACAAAAACATAATCAGCATCTTCGGTATTGATCTCCTCAAAACGAACCTCATTGTCACGAATGGCTTTGAATTTTGCTTCGAGCTTAAGGTTATGCTGCTCCATCGCCTCGGGCTTTATATGCAATGAAGTGATGTAATTTCTTTGTCTTGTAGGGGGTTTGCCAGTAGTGGCCCAGGGTTTTTCGATCTTGGTCACTTCGTGGTGACCAAAATTTACTTTCTCCATCATTTGGCCAATGGCGCCGTCGCTGAGGATCAAAACGGGGTTACGGTATTTATCTGCCAGGTCGAAACCAAGAAAAGTAAAATCGGCCATTTCCTGTACAGATGAAGGTGCCAGTACGATCAGGCGGTAATCGCCATGTCCGCCACCCTTTGTACTTTGAAAATAATCGCCCTGGCCGGGTTGGATAGTGCCAAGGCCGGGGCCGGCCCGGTTAACATTTACCAGCAATGCCGGTAACTCTGCCCCTGCCATATAAGAAATTCCTTCCTGCATAAGGCTGATACCCGGAGAAGAAGAACTTGTCATTACCCTGAAACCGGCTCCAGCAGCGCCATACACCATATTAATGGAAGCCACTTCGCTTTCTGCCTGCATTACCACCCGGCCATATTTTGGCATTTCACGTGCCAGGTATTCCAGCACTTCGCTTTGTGGGGTAATGGGATAACCAAAATAAGCATCGCATCCGGCCTGTATAGCCGCTTCAGCAAGCGCTTCATTACCTTTCATGAGTTTTGTTCCTTTTTCCATACCCAAATTTTTCTGTATGCTGCTGTACGCACCCTCTGTACAGCAAAACATGTTGAATTTTTACTTTTTAATTTCCAGCGCTTCATCCCGGATAACCTCTTTAATATTCTCCGGAGTTATATTCACTTTCTTTTTGGCGCTGGTGCGGTAAACGGTTATTACCGCATCGGGGCAAACCAATGCGCAATTTATACAACCGGTACATACATCATTATTGGCGATGATATAACGGTAACCTTTGATGTTGATGGTGTCTGAAAGTTTGAGGGCATGTTCTTTGCAGGCGGTGGTACAGAGTTCGCAACCTTTGCATTTCTGTATATCAATCTCCACCCTGCCCTTTACTTTGCGTTCCTTTGACGCAGGAACAGCCGATTTGTTGGGATCTTCCATGCAGCAAGCATTTTAGAGAATAAAAGTACAAAACTGGAAGTTTTTTTTTGAGCAGGGTTATCATGGTAAAATATGATATTAGTCATGGCAGCTGATTGCTCAAAATGAAAATCCGGGGATCCCTGGCATAAAAACCGGGAAGTAGCAGCTCATGTGAAAGTATATACAAATGTAAAGTTTACTGCAGCAACCTTAGGAGAGACGTTCATAACCTGCAGCCTAACGCCCGGTTTCGTGTAATTACTTAACCCATAAAGCCAATGATGCTGATGAAACATTTTGCCATATAGCCAGGATTTGCAACCGCTGGCGGGGTTTCTCTTTTTTAAAAAAGCCCCGCCATTTCCGGCGGGGCCCATACAAACTATAATTACAAACACAACAACAATAAAAATGCAACCACCGGAGCAGTTGCATTAAAAAATATCAATCGGGCTTTTTGCCTTCTAAAAATGTATTGATGGTGCTGATCTCAGCCTGGTTCTTGTTATCGTTATTCTTAACTGTTACATTGCTGTAAAAGCTTTCCACGTCGGCAATCTGGTTGTGCATTTCCATATTGCGGCGAAGGTAGGCCGGCACCGTTTCAAACTCATTATTCGGATCTGCTGCATTGATGTTGAATGACAAATTACGCAGCTTCGCAATGCGTTCCATAGCCCGGCGCCTGAGTTCTTCTGTTTCGTCCTGCATTGCAGGCTCCTCTACATTAGACATCATGATGGGCTGAGTCTGTTGTACAATTGGCTGTTCCTCCGCCGCATTCTGGTTTTCTTTAACCACCAGTTGCATCTCCTCCATTGGTTCGTCGGCCTCCGGTGCTTGCTGCATTGGCAGTGGCTCATCAGTCAGTTTGGATTCATCAGAAACTGGCTTTGCCACGGCATAAATCTGCTTTGGCTTGGCCAGGAAGCCCCCCGACGAAAGGGTGCTTATTTTGCTAGCCTCGTTGGTTTCTTCTTTTTTTGTTTCGGGGATTTCAGCCTTTTTTTCGGTAGCTGCCGGTTCGGGTTTTTGCGGAGGGTGGGGATTGGCCAGATCCAGTTCAAATTGTATAACAGGTAACTGGTCGGACGCCGAAGATATTTCAAAAAATACCGGTTCTTGCGTATTTTCACTCTCTTTTTTATCCACAGTATTTTTACCAAGAAATTCTACGGTTGGACTTTCTTTCAAAACCGGCATAAGTGGATCTTTTTCAGTAGTTTGGCCTGGGTTCATTTCTACCAGCTTTCCTTCCTGTACAATAGGAATTTCTATTTCGGTTGGGCTTTCTGCTGCATTTGGCGGGTCAAAATCCAGCGTTGGCTGCTTGGCCACTGGTAAGGGTGCGGGCTCTGGCATAGCCAGTTGCATTACAATTTTTTCTTCCCTGCTTTCTTTAACCTCGGGTTTGTCAGTCTTTTGAAAAGGATCTTTGTGTTCGAAACCGGTAGCAATAAGGGTGATGCCAATTTTGTCTTCGAGTGTATTGTCGTAGCCCAGGCCAAGTATCACATCGGTGTCTTCGCCGGCATTACCCAACAGGTGTTCCTGTATCACTTCCACTTCGTCCATGGTAAATTCATGGTCACCCTCACAACTGTTGATATTGATCAGTATCCAGCGGGCGCCACGGATATCGTTATCGTTCAGCAAAGGAGATGCAAGGGCCTGCTCTATGGCCACTTGAGCACGGTTTTCGCCGCTTGCCTGTGCACTTCCGAGTATGGCCACACCGCCATTTTTCATAACAGTGCAAACATCGGCAAAGTCTACATTGATCTGGCCGGTACTGTTGATCACATCGGTAATACATTTAGCAGCCGTGGCCAGTACATTATCGGCCTTACTGAAAGCTTCTTTCATTTTAAGGTTACCAAACTGGTGGCGCAGCTTATCATTACTGATTACCAGCAGTGTGTCCACGTGTTCTTTTAACTGCATGATGCCTTCTTCGGCCTGGGCAATGCGTTTTTTGCCTTCGTAGGCAAAAGGCGTGGTTACGATGCCCACTGTAAGAATGCCCATGTCTTTACACACTTTTGCCAGTATGGGTGCGCCTCCGGTTCCGGTTCCGCCACCCATTCCTGCTGTAATGAAGGCCATCTTGGTATTCACTTCCAGTATGCGCTTGATCTCTTCGAGGCTTTCCTGGGTGGCTTCCTTTCCGATCTGCGGATTGGCGCCGGCACCAAGCCCCTGCGTAAGATGCGGTCCCAACTGCACCTTGTTGGGCACCTGGCTCTGCGCAATGGCCTGCGCATCGGTATTGCATATTATAAAATTAACGCCCTCAATATACTGGGCATACATGTGGTTTACAGCGTTGCTTCCGCCACCGCCCACACCAATTACTTTGATGATGGACGACTGGTCTTTTGGCAAATCAAATTGAATCATGGTTGTAAGTTGTAGTTAGTAAGTTTTACAGTTCTCAAAAAAATTGTTTTCATAGTTCTGGATGAATATTTTATGTTCCGAACGTTTGCATCTTTTCCCGCATAATCGGCATTCACCGATCACTCCCAAAGAGCAGGAATATACAGGTCATATCCTCATTTTCACATCTGCACATTTCAGCATTTTCACATTCCCTCCTTATCGAATCATCACATTATCCCATCCCTCATTTTCACATCTGGACATTTCAGCATTTGCTCATTATAAATGCGCATCTTCTTCCTCCTTGAACATCTCTATCAAATTATTCTTAAAGCTGTCCATAAAACCCTTAATGGTTTTGCGTTTTTGCCTTGGCAGTTCTGGCGCATCAGTTGCTTCTTCGTGTACATCGGCCACTTCATCCACCGCATCTTTGGCAAGCGCTGCAGCTCCGTTCACTTTAATAAAATTGTTATCGAAAGTTTTATTCTTATTTTCATAATCATTGTATCCTTTCAGTATCAAACCAATGCAGGTGCTATACATGGGCTTGGCCAGTTCTTCTATATGCCCTCCGCTCAGGTGTTCGTTTGGATAACCAATACGTGCATTTAAACCGGTTACATACTCCGTAAGCTGTATCAGGTGCTTCAGTTGCGATCCGCCGCCGGTCAGTATCACACCGCCATTAAGCATCCGGTTATCGAGGCCTACCTGCTTTAAGTGATAACTAACAAAATCCATGATCTCACTCATGCGTGCCTGTATGATATTGGCCAGGTTCTTTACAGAAATTTCTTTTGGCGCCATACCACGCAGTCCGGGTATGGTAATGAAGGCATTTGCCTTGGCCTCATCGCTGAGTGCAGAGCCAAACTGGATCTTCATTTGCTCCGCCTGTGTTTTCAATACACCCAAACCGGTCTTGATATCGTTGGTAATATTTTCGCCGCCAAAAGGTATAACAGCGGTATGTTTCAAAATACCTTCGTAAAAAACAGCCAGGTCGGTGGTACCGCCGCCAATGTCTACGATGGCCACGCCTGCTTCCAGGTCCTGGTCGCACATTACAGCAGCAGCAGAAGCCAGTGGCTGCAGCACGAGGTCCTTTGTTTTGAGGCCGCTTTTTTCCACGCTGCGGTTGATATTGCGGATGGCATTCTTATCGCCCGTGATGATATGAAAATTAGCGCCCACTTTTACGCCGCTGTACCCAATTGGATTGGGAATATTCTGAAAATTATCTACAGTAAACTCCTGCGGTATCACATCAATGATCTGGTCGCCGGCAGGAATATAGGTTCGGTACTGGTCGGCAATAAGACGGTCAATTTCTTCCTGGCGGATCTCCTCTTCGTTTTGCTGGCGTACAATATCGCCACGGGTCTGCAGGCTTTTAATATGGTGCCCGGCAATGCCTACATATACTTCGCTGATCTCAAGATTGGGATTGGAAGCATAGCAATTTTCAAGAGCTGTTTGTATAGCTTTGATGGTCTGGTCTATATTTAGCACCATACCATGCTGCACACCGTTGCTGTTTGCACGGCCAAAGCCAAGTATCTCGAGTTTGCCAAATTCATTTTTTCTGCCGGCAATGGCTGCGATCTTGGTGGTTCCAATGTCGAGTCCAACGATAATGGGTTGTTCCTGGTTCATAGTTGTATGTTTTGTATGTGTTTGTTTTAAATTTCGATATTTTATTTATGTGCGTTTTGTTAAAGTGAGTTGAAGTTGCATAGTTAAATTGTTAATTTATTTGTCCGCAGACAACTGGCCATAGACCACAACTCATCAACTTTTCAACTACTACGTTTCAACTATTTCTTGTTCATTACAGCCTTAGGTACCGGTTTGTTAATTTGTTTTGCAGGGGGTTTGGGATTTGGTTTTTGCAAAGGAGCCCTGGATATGGCTTCTGGTTTGTTTGGTTTTTTAACCGGTGCCGCTGGTTTGGCAGCCACGGTTGGTTTTGCGTTTTCAGCAGGTTTATTACTTACATCTGCCGTATTTGGTACCGGCGATGGATTTACTGCAGGTTTATCGAAGGCTGCATTAGCCGATTCTGCCGCTGCGCCACTTTCTTCCTCTCTTTCGACCGATCGCTGTATCAGGCTGCTGTCTGCAACAAGCCTCTCTGTATTTTCCGGCAGTTGCCGCATCATCAATACCGAATCGGCAGCCATTTTTGCTGCATTCTCTGCTATTACCTGCATCAGTTGCAGGGTGCGCAATGAGTCGGCTGCCACATCCTCCTTTCCCCGGAGCCTGGCCACCACCTGGTTCTTAAATTGCAGGTTAATGGTACTGTATCTTTCCCAGCCGGACTTGAGCATGATATTCCTGTAAAATAATTTCAGCTTATTGAACTTCGCTTCTGCATCACCCGCATTGCCAAAAATGATCAGCTGTTTGCCAATTTTGGGAATCATTTCAAAATAGCGCTGTTGGGTAATATCCACCTGTTCGATCATGCCCATCAAAAAAGCGTCGTTCCCAATAAGCAGGGAAAGCTTTTTTATATCTTTCAGCAGGATGCTGTCTGCCTTTGCAAGCACTTTTGTTTCTGAAGGAAACCCGGTGAACACGGGCAGCCTGGCCGAAAATTTTTCGCTCAGCGGAAGCATCATATCTGTGCTGTCGATGTAAAAGCTGTTTCCTCCAATACTGAATATCCTTGCTACCGGCTCCCGTTCCTCAATGGAAGCCTGTAACCAATTATTATTATCAAAGAACAGTTCTGCCTCTCTTATCCAAACCTCCCGTTCCAGTTCAGTTTCAATATTTCGCAGGTTAAACCGGTTAATTTCCTTTCCGTCGGCAGTTCCTCCGCTATGTTGCTGAATCAACCTGAGTACATCTGCTTTATCAATAAAAAAATTATTACTCACACCGCTTATATTAACCTCCACCCCTGAGCAAGTAGCAGCATTTTTCTTTTGCATGGCAGCCACCAGCAGCACGATTGACCCGGCACCCAGCAAGGTCCATAATGTGCCGAGTAATACTTTTTTAATATTTACTTTTCTATCCGCCATTTTTTTCACAATAAGAATGCAGCCAAATTGAGCCACATGATGCGTATTGCAGCAACTCTTTCGTCCTTTTTACTTTTTACTTTCAATGATCCTCTTTATTTCTCCCAGCATCGTATCAATATCCCCGGCCCCGGCCGTTATCAATAATTCTGTATCATGATCTTTGAGCCATTGCAGCAACTCCATCTTTTCTTTAAGACTCCGCTTATTCGTCATCTTTTCCGCTATCATACTGCTGCTAACTCCCGGTATCGGCAGTTCCCTTGCGGGATAAACAGGCAACAGGATCGTTTCATCTGCCATGCTCAGTACCGCTGCAAAACCATTGGCCAGGTCCCTGGTTCTGCTGTACAGGTGCGGCTGAAAAACAACGGTGCATTTTTTTCCCGGATATAATTCCATCGCACCGCTTATAAGTGCACGCAGTTCTTCGGGATGATGTGCGTAATCGTCGATTACAACACCTGGCCCCGAACGTAAAACATATTCAAACCTGCGTTTCACACCTGCAAAAGAAGCCAGGGCTGCTTTTATCTTTCCCTCTTCAATTTCCAGTTGCCTGGCCACAGCTATTGCAGCCACGGCATTTTCAATATTGTGCCGGCCGCCCATATTCAGTTCCACCTCTTTCACTGTATGCCCGCATACGATAGCATCAAACATATAAGCGCCGTTTCGTATGCGCACATTGGCAGCATAGCAATCCGCTGTTGTATCCATCGCACTGTACGTCCACCTGTTGCTCACCATAAAATCATTACTGCGGGGCAATCCCTTTTTATAGATAAGCAGACCACCGGTTTTTATTTTACCGGTGAATTCTACAAATGCATCCTGCATGTTTTTTTCCGTTCCATAAATATCCAGGTGGTCGGCATCCATGGAGGTGATCACAGCCACATCGGGGCTTAATTTCAAAAAACTACGGTCATACTCATCAGCTTCGGCCACACAAACATTTTTGGCACTGCTCCAAAAATTAGTATTATAATTGGTGGCAATCCCACCTAAAAAAGCATTACAACCAAAATCACTGTGCCTCAGTATGTGGGCAATCATGGCACTGCTGGTGGTTTTACCATGGGTGCCGGCCACACCTATATTAAAGTTGCTCCCCGTTATCATTCCAAGCACTTCACTGCGCTTCAGCAATTTGTACCCCTTTTCCTTATAATAATTCAACTCCTTATGATCTGACGGGATGGCCGGGGTATATACAACAAGGGCCGCTTCTTTATCGATCAATGCCAGGTCATCTTCATAATGAATGTTCATTCCTTCTGCTTCCAATTGCCTTGTAAGCACAGAAGGCGTTTTATCGTACCCTCCCACTTTAAAGCCACGGCTGTTGAAATACCTTGCCAGCGCACTCATGCCAATGCCGCCAATGCCTAAAAAGAAAACATTTTGTCCTTCTTTCAAACCTGCTGCGCCTGGTATGTTATTGAATGCTGTCATTTATATCAACTGTATAAAATTTCTTTAGCAATAGTTTCGTCAGCATTGGTAACGCCCAGTTTTGCAATATTTTCTTTCAACCGGGCCTGCAACCCAGCGTCTTTGCTCAACTCAACAACTGTGGCCACAAGTTTTTCGCCGGCTTCTTCATTCTTTACCATTAAACCAGCATTTTTATTCAGCAGGTTTTTTGCATTAGCAGTTTGGTGATCTTCTGCCGCAAAGGGATAAGGCACAAAGACAGCCGGTTTTTTTACCACGCATATCTCCGCTATGGCCATGGCACCACTGCGGCTGATGACGATATCTGCAGCTGCATAAGCCTGCTCCATTTGCATGATAAAATCGCTCACAAAAACATTTTTACGCCCTGCCGCAACTGCCACCGCTTTTTCCTTATACGGCTTCCCGGTTTGCCAGATCAGCTGGAGATCATTTTTTTCAAACTCAGCAATATGTGCATCAATGGCCTCATTAATGCTTTGGGCTCCCAGGCTGCCGCCGATACTCAGCACCGTTTTCTTTGCGGCATCCAGCTTAAAAAAATCTATGGCAGCTTCCCTGCCTGCACTTACTGCTGCAATCGCTTTACGCACAGGATTTCCTGTAACCACAATCTTTGCGGCCGGGAAAAATTTTTCCATTCCTGCTGTAGCCGTAAAAACCTTTGTAGCTTTTTTCCCCAGCATGATATTGCTCCTTCCTGCAAAAGAGTTGCTTTCGTGTATGTAAGTGGGAATATTTTTTTGCTGTGCATACTTAAGCACAGGAAAACTGGAATACCCACCCACACCAATTGCCGCTGTTGGTTTAAAGTCTGCAAATATTTTTCTTACCTGCAGAAAACTTTTTACAAGCTTAAATGGCAGTAAAACATTTTTTATCAAAGAACTTCTGTTAAAACCGGCTATATCAAGTCCCCTTACCTGGTACCCGGCCTGCGGCACTTTTTCCATTTCCATTTTGCCTTTGGCCCCCACAAACAAAATTTCGGTTTGAGGTTCCAGTATTTTTATCGCATTGGCAATGGCAATGGCCGGAAAAATATGCCCACCAGTTCCCCCGCCTGCTATAATGATCCTACGCACTTGCTGCTTCCTCCTCTTCCTGTATTTCTTTAGTTGTTTCCTTTGCGGTTTTCCCTTCCTGCTGCTCTACGTTTCTCGACACGCTCAAAATGATACCGATGGAAAGACAGGTAAACAGGAAACTGCTTCCACCCATACTTACTAGTGGCAATGTAATTCCTGTGTTAGGAAACAGGTTCACGTTCACTGCCATGTTTGCCATTGCCTGAATGACCAGTGTAAAACTCAATGCCAGCGCCAGGAATGCGCCAAATGCATACGGGCATCTTTTATAAATGCGTATGCAGCGCAGCAAAAACCACAGGTAAACAAGTATGATGGCCGCACCGCCGAATAAGCCATACTCCTCAATGATGATGGCATAAATAAAATCGCTGTAGCTGTGCGGCAAAAAATTACGTTGTTCGCTCCGGCCCGGCCCATTGCCAATGATACCACCTTTGGCAATAGCAATTTTTGCCTGGTTGACCTGGTAAGATTTCTCACTGTCAAGTTCTTTACTGCCATACACAAATGTTTGTATACGGCTGATCCAGGTTGGTATTCGGCCAGCCGATAAAACAGCAGGCAGCTTTTTGGTTTCGTGGTTCTGCTTATCGTATGTGCTTACGGCTACGCTAATGAGCAATACGATGGGAATAAGTGCAATACCAATAGTGGCCAGGATATGTTTGGTACTTACCCTGCCAATGAACATCAATATCAAACTGGTGCCTGCCACCAAAACAGCGGTGGACAAGTTTGCAGGTGCAATGAGTATGCAAATAATGGCAACCGGTATAATGATGGGCAAAAAGCCTTTTTTAAAATCCTTGATCAGTTTCTGCTTCCGGCTCAATTGGCGGCACATATACATGAAAAGGGCAAGCTTTGCCAGGTCAGATGTTTGAATGGTCATATTAATGACGGGCAGTTTTATCCAGCGGCTGCCGGCGTTCAACTGCACCCCAAAAAGCAATGTATATAAAAGCAATGGGATGGATATCAAAAACAGGATCAATGCCACCCTTGAATAAATGGTATAATTGATACGATGTGCCCAATAAATGATGAGCAGGCCCAATACAATAAAAGCAAACTGTTTGAAAAGGTAACTTTCATTGCTCTTGTTCATGCGGAATGCCAGTGAACCGGTACTGCTGTACACCAGCAGTAAACTGGCCAGCGTCAGCAATACCACAATGGCCCATATAACACGGTCGCCTCTTGTTTTACTCACAAGGTTGCCACCCATGTTAGAAATATCAGGTGTAAAAAGTGATTTTATGTTTATATTATCGGCCATTGAAATGCTTAGCTTTTACAAATCCTTTACTGCCACCTTAAATTGTTTTCCCCTGTCTTCATAGTTTTTGAACAGGTCGAAACTGGCGCATGCCGGGCTCAGCAATACCACATCGCCCTTATTGGCAAAATGAAACGCCGCTTGTACAGCATCCTTTGCATTCGCTGTATTCACCATTAAAGAGACCGTATCGGAAAATGTTTCATGTATCTTCCTGTTATCGGTACCCAGGCAAACAATCGCTTTCACTTTTTCCTGCACCAGTTCCTTGAGAATCTGGTAATCATTTCCTTTATCCACCCCGCCGAGTATCAGTATCACGGGCTTGGTCATACTTTCCAACGCATACCAGGTACTGTTGATATTGGTAGCTTTGCTGTCGTTGATGAATTCCACACCCTTGATGGTGGCCACGGTTTCCATACGGTGTTCCAGGCTTTCAAAAGTTTGAAGTGCCTCCCTGATCTTTTCCTTCCTGATATCGATTGCCGTTGTGGCCATACTAGCTGCCATGCTGTTATATTGATTGTGTTTTCCTTTAAGCGCAAAATCATTGATACTCATCTGCATTTCTTCTGTTCGCCATTTTACATGCATCTGGGCATTGGTAAGATATGCGCCTTGTGGTAATTCTTTATTCATAGCAATGGGTGCTGGTATTGATTTAATGGTATAGTTAGTAATATGCTTTATCGTTGTTTCATCATCGGCGCAGTATATAAACACATCTTTATCTGTCTGGTTCTCTGTGATCCTGAACTTGCTCCTGATATAATTCTCTACTTTATAGTCGTACCTGTCTAAATGATCTTCTGTTATGTTTGTAAGCACTGCCACATCCGGCCTGAACGTTTTAATGTCATCTAGCTGAAAAGAACTGATCTCTGCCACATACCATTCCCTGGGATCTTCGGCCACCTGCCTTGCAAACGAATACCCGATATTTCCCACCAGCGCACAATCCAATCCCGCATGCCGGCAAATATGGTAGATCAGCGAAGTGGTGGTGGTTTTTCCATTGCTGCCCGTAATGCCAATGATCTTACTGCTGCCCTTATGCCGGTATGCCAGTTCAATTTCACTGATGACCGGGATGCCTTTTTCCCTGATCTTTTTTACCAGCTCATTTTTATCTGGTATGCCCGGGCTCTTCATCACTTCGTCTGCATCCAGTATCTTTTCTTCTGTATGCATACCCTGTTCATAAGCGATACCATGTGCATTGAGATCGGCCAGGTAATTTTCCTTAATACTGCCGCCATCACTTACAAACACATCGTACCCCTGTTGCTTTGCCAAAATGGCCGCACCCACGCCGCTTTCGGCAGCCCCCAGTATCACCATTCTTTTTTTCACCCGATCACGCTTTTTAAAAATTGGTTCTTCATCAGTATTGAGGCGTGAATAACTCTTGTGCGTTCAGCTTCTTCAAAAAAATGTCTTTCTCAGCTTTAGCAAAAAAATTGGTTCTTCAACAGCATAGAATTTAACGGGTAAATGGTTTTCCACTTTTCACCCGCAAACTAATTTTCCTTAAAGGAAAGTTTTTCACCGGCATAGAATTTATTGGGTCAGTTTCCCTGCGGATCCGGGAAAAGATGGATACTGTTATGCATCTCATTTTTCCCAAACTTCTTTTACCTCAGCTTAAATGTAACAATGGCCGTTGCCACACAAAAGATGGTTATAATCCAAAACCTAACAGCTATTTTACTTTCATGATATCCAAGTTTCTGATAGTGGTGATGCAAAGGACTCATGAGGAACACCCGCCTGCCTTCCCCATATTTACGCTTTGTGTATTTGAAATAGCTTACCTGAATCACCACGCTCAGGTTCTCTACAAGAAACACCAGGCAGAATATCGGTATCAATAATTCTTTTCGAACTATAATAGCAAGCGCTGCAATAATGCCGCCCAGTGCCAGGCTTCCTGTATCGCCCATAAAAACCTGTGCGGGATATGCATTATACCAGAGAAACCCGATACAGGCACCCACAAATGCGGCTATAAAAATGCTCAGTTCGCCGAGGTTGGGTATGTACATAATGTTCAGGTAATCGGCCAGCCTGATATTGCCGCTCACATAAGCAAAAATTCCGAGGCCAATTCCTATTACCGCACTCACACCTGTGGCCAGTCCATCGAGTCCATCTGTAATATTTGCCCCATTTGATACGGCCGTTACAATAAATATTACTATGATGATGTACAGTATGTACGTAAAACTTTCGAGGCTTTTTGGCAACAATTTTGCATAATTGAACTCATGACTCTTTACAAATGGAATGGTAGTGATCACATTTTTAGCACTTACATAATACCTCTTCTTTCCATCGATCGTAACGGAGTCATATTTTATTGACTTCCCTTCTCTGTCAAAAACAGGGAGGGCTGCCGTTTCATCTGCACGGACCACTTCCCTTTTTACTACCACACTATCGTTAAAGTAAAGCGTAGCTCCAACTATGATACCCAACACGATCTGTCCAAAAATTTTAAACCTCCCTGCGAGGCCATCGCTGTCAGATTTTTTATACTCCACCCCTTTCTCCTTAGCGATCCTTTTTGCCCGGAGTTTCAGGTAATCGTCAATAAAACCAATAATGCCCAGCCAAACGGTGCAAAGCAATACGAGCCTGATATACACTTTATCAAGGTTTGCCAGCAGCAAGGTTGGTATGATGATGGCCAGCAGTAAGATAATTCCGCCCATAGTAGGGGTTCCCTTCTTTTGCTGCTCGCCCGCAAGGCCCAGGTCCCGAACACTTTCGCCCAGCTGACGGCGCTGTAAAAATTTAATGAGTTTTTTTCCATAAACTGTAGTAATGAACAAACTCAGTATAAGCGCCAGCAGCACCCGCAAGGTAATGAACTGAAACAGTCCGCTCCCCGGGAACAGCGACCTGCTCCAGTGATCCGTTAACCAATAAATAAATGATATAACATGTTTTTATTGAATGTGCAAATCTGCCAATGCTGAAATATGCAAATGGTCTTTGCTAATCATATTTTTTATTTATTCTGCATCACAGCCCGATCATTTTCACATTTGCAAATTTGTTTGTTTGCATATTTGCTTTATTTCTCCAGCAACTCAAACATCTCCCTCAACACTTTCTTATCGTCAAAATCATATTTCACCCCTTTGATCTCCTGGTATTTTTCATGTCCTTTACCTGCCACCAGTACGATATCTTCCTTATTACTCATGCTTACTGCCGCTTTTATAGCTTCCTTTCTGTCGGGTATGCTGATATATTTTTTTCTCGTCACTACGTTTACACCTGCTTCCATATCCTTAATTATTTCAAGTGGGTCTTCCTTACGTGGATTATCCGAGGTAAAGATCACTTTGTCGCTGTGCTCACAGGCAACCTCGGCCATAACCGGCCTTTTTGCTTTATCCCTGTTCCCCCCACAGCCCACCACGGTTATAATCTTTTCCTGGCCCTGTCTTAAATTTTTGATCGTTGCCAGCACATTCAGCAATGCATCGGGCGTATGTGCATAGTCAACAATACCCACCACTTTTTCGTTATTGCTCAATGTATAATCAAACCTTCCCTCTGCACCACTTAAACTGCTCAGCTGCAGCAGCACTTCATGCCGCTCTTGCCCCAGGCAAATGGCAGCACCATAAACAGCCAGCAGGTTATAGGCATTAAACTCGCCAATGATCTTAAAATGCACTTCCGTATCATTTACCGTCATATGGAGTCCGGCAAGGCTGTTGTCCAAAATCTTCCCTTTAAAATCGGCCATGGTCTTAAGGCTGTAGAAATATTTTCTTGCAGCCGTATTCTGCAGCATTACCGCACCCCGTTTATCGTCGGCATTGCTGATAGCAAAGGCCGTTTTAGGCAATCCATCAAACCATGATTTTTTTACCCGGATGTATTCATCAAAAGTTTTATGGTAATCGAGGTGGTCGTGCGTGATATTGGTGAACAGGGCTCCTTAAAATACAACCCGGCCATCCTTTTTTGCTGGATGGCATGACTGCTGCACTCCATAAATACGTAAGTGCAACCGGCATCCTTCATTTTTCGCAGCAATGCATTCAGCTGAATGGCATCGGGTGTAGTATGCGTGGAGGGAATCACTTCGCCTGCCACGATATTCTCTACCGTACTGATAAGCCCGCAATGCTGGCCAAGTGCCGAAAACAATTTATACAAGAGGGTTGCAATGGTTGTTTTCCCGTTTGTACCGGTAACACCCACCAATTTCATTTGCAGCGATGGTTCGCCATAAAAAAGATGGGCCATATTGCCGGCCGCAGCAGCTGCATCTGCCACCTGCACATATGTAACGCCTTCCGTTAATACCCCGGGATCTTTTCGCAAACGATGGCAAGCGCACCATTTTCAATGGCTGCACCTATAAACTGGTGCCCGTCTGCAGTTGTACCTTTTATGGCTATAAAACAACTCCCGTTTTTCACGGCACGGCTATCCAGCTGCAATGAACTTATTTCAATGCCGGTGCTGCCATTTACCGCCTGCACATTCGTTTTATATAATATATCCTGCAATAACATTTAACCTGACTGATAATATTTTGTTCGGGCGGCACAGCAATAAAAAACTGTAGCCAGTCCGTTTCAATTTTAATTAAGCATCAATGATATATTTTGCCCTTTTAATATTCTTGTACCGGCCATTGCACTCTGGCTGATCACTTTTCCACGTCCCATAATATTTACTTTTAGCCCTTTGTTCTCCAATAAATACACGGCATCTTTTAATCCCATTCCCGCTACATCGGGCATCAGCTGTGCCTGCAGGCCCGGATCTTCTGGTGCTTTAAGGCCTGCATAATTGTATAGCATCGCCGCATTCCGCCAGTTTCCGGATGCTGATGAATCCTTAAAACCAATATTCATAAAATTGAAAATTGAATTAAGATCATTTTTCATGCCGCGGTAGCTGTAGGCAGCACTGTCGGCAGTGTACTTTGCAAACAAGGCATTACTGTTGTTGATGAAGCGTCCATAAATACGGTCGCTTATTTCCTTGAACACCCTGCCTGACACATCTGCCCCATAAACGAGTTTTGATTCTTTTGAATTCTGAATAACGACCGCCATGGTATAAACCGGTTTTTCGCTTGGAAAATAACCGATGAAAGACGCCTGGTAAATCTTATTGCCTTTATTGTATCCCTTGTTATCAATCGCCGATACGGCCGTTCCGGTTTTACCGGAAATAGAGTACAATGAATCGAATAGAATTTTGTGTCCTGTACCATGCAGGCTGTCAACTACGGCATCCAGGCATTCCCTTACCTGCGCCAGTGTTTCTTTGCTGCATATTTTTTCCACCAGCACTTCGGGTTCGATATTTTTTATATCAACACCATAGTCACGCACAGCGCTTACCAGGTAGGGTTTCATCATTTTGCCATTGTTGGCTACTGCATTATACAGCATGAGCATATGCAATGGTGTAACAAGTTCTTCATAACCATGCGCCATGAAAGGGATCGTTGGTTTAGACCAACTCTTGTTTTTGGGGGATTTAATCGTGGGTGTTCCGGCTGTAGCCACAATATCGATCCCCGTCATTTTATCAAGCCTGAAATGCTGCAGGTGTTCAATGAATTTAAAAGGTGCGTTATAATAATACTGATCGGCCAGTTTTGCAAAAGCCACATTGCTGCTTTTAAAAAATGCTTCCTTTACGGTTAGAATACCGTCGCCTTTATGTGAATCCCTTATTCTTAATCCATAAAATCTCCTTTCACCGCCTTCGCAATCTACCTTGGTATCCTTGGTTACGTATCCATCTTCCATCAGGCTGATGAGGGTAGCCAGTTTAAAAATTGAACCAGGTTCTGTTGCCTTTCCTATTCCGTAATTCAGGTCTTCTATATAAGTGCCATCGGCCTGTTTTCCCAGGTTGGCAATAGCCTTGATCTTACCCGTAGCGGTTTCCATAACAATGGCGGTGCCATGCAGCGAATTATTTTCAACCAACATACGCATGAGGGCCTGCTGTGTTACATCCTGCATGTAAGTATCCAGCGTGGTTACAATATCTTTTCCGTTAACCGGGTCAAGGTCTGCTCCATCCACCGGCATAAAGGTACCCGCAGCATAGCGCATCAAACGCTGTCCGGTAGTGCCTTTCAGCAGGCTGTCGTAGGTAAGTTCGATTCCTACGTTCTTCTTACCATCTTCCCTCGACAACCCGATGGTTCTGTTTGCCAGCAATACATACGGGTTGATGCGTTTATCTCCTGGATCAATGATAAAGCCACTTTTGTTCCTGCCCAAACGCACCAATGGGAAGTCACGCAAGGCACGGTATTCGTCAAAAGAAATTTTCTTTTTAAGCGGATAGTACCGGTCTACTTCCTTATAAGCCAGCTGCAGTTCCTTTTTATACTGGGAGGCTTTTTTGTCTTTAAACAAATTGGCCAGGCTGGCACTTAGGGAATCTACATTGTCTTTGAATCGCTTTCCCTGTTTATCACGCAGCCCATCTGCACCAAAATCAACATACACATCAAAAATGGGTACCGAAGTACTGAGCATATTACCGTCTTCACTGTAGATCGTTCCGCGTTCGGCATCTACAGATTTATATTTCAACTGCTGGCTGTTGCTCATATTGATCCAGAAACTGCCCTGTACCTGTTGTATGTAGAATGCCCTGCCCAGTATGCAAATACCAAGTATTGCAATGCCAATGAAACAGAGGTAAACCCGCCACAATATGTCTTTTTTGATTTCCAACGGCGTTATCGAATGCTATTAATTGGTTTGGTTGATAGAAGAATCCGTGATCACCACAGGGGGAATTGTCAGTTCCTTTAAACCCAACGGCTCCACTGCCTTTACTAATTCACTTGCCTTGCTTCTGAATATGACCTGGCTTTTTACTGTCTTATACTCGTATTCCAGTTCCTTGATGTTTTTTTCTGTATGGGCGATCTTCCGCACCAGCTTATCTGAATGATGGCCATTATAGATATACAATACGGCCAGCCCGCTTAAAAACAAAAAGAAAGGGATGTTCTTTACGATCCATTTATAATTAAAGAACCGTTTCCAGTCGGCCTTTGCCGTAAACCCGTCTTTTATTTCTCTTTCTTCTGTCATTTATTTTTTTTGTGCCACCCTCAGTTTGGCACTCCTGCTCCTTGAATTGTTTTTTATTTCCTGCAGCGAGGCCGTTACCGGTTTTTTGGTAATGACTTCCAGCGGGCTCACCGGCCTGGTGCCGTACACATTATCCGCTTCCGCTTCTTCAATGGTTCCCTGCCTGAAAAAATTCTTTACCATCCTGTCTTCCAAAGAATGAAAACTGATGATGGCAATCCTTCCGCCGGGCTTGAGGCATCCTTCCGTTTGTTCCAGTAAATCCCTGAGCGCCCCCATTTCATCATTCACTTCAATACGCAATGCCTGAAAAACCTGTGCAAAATATTTGTTGGGGTTACCTTTTACAATGTGCTGCACAGCCTGTTTAAACCTGCTGATAGTATTGATTGCAGCAATATTGCGCTGCTCCACAATTGTTCTTGCAAGTGTTTTTGCATTGGTAACCTCCCCGTATTTTTCAAATAACTTGTGCAGTTGCAGTTCCGGATAATCATTCAGCACTGTTGATGCCGTAGTACCTGCCCTGCTATCCATCCGCATATCAAGCGCTGCATCAAAGCGGGTGGAAAATCCCCTTTCCGCTTCGTCAAACTGGTGGCTCGAAACACCCAGATCGGCTAAGATGCCATCGACCTGTGGATGCTTGTGCAGGCGCAGGAATCTTTGCAGGTGCCTGAAATTCTGCGGCAGAAAAATGATCCGGTCATCGTCCGGCAAATTGCGCCTGGCATCTTCATCCTGGTCAAATGCAATCAGCACTCCATTCTTTCCAAGCCTGCTTAGGATCTCCCTGCTGTGGCCGCCACCGCCAAATGTGCAATCAACATATACACCCTCTGCTTTTACCTGTAATGCATCTACCGCTTCTTTAAGCAAAACAGCCTCATGGTAGCCAGGTTTAACAGTTGAAAGATTAACAAGTGGTTTTGCGTTTTCCGCTGTATTCTTTAGTTTTTTCAACTTGTCAACTTATTTACTTTTCAACTAATCAACCGGTGCTGCCATCCTGTTTGTTCATCACTTCATTGGCCAGTTTGCTGAACGATTCTGACGTATAAGAATCAAAGAACTGCTGGTATTGCAGCTTATCCCATATTTCAATCTTGTTGAGGGCACTCACCAGCACAATATCTTTTTGGAGGGATGCATGCTCCACCAGGTTTTTGGGAAGCAATATCCTTCCGGCCGTATCCAGCTCCACATTGGTAGCCCCGTTGAAAAAATAGCGCCTGAACTCTCTAACTTTGGGGTCGAAATCGTTGAGTTTGCTTATTTGATCAAAAATGGGCTGCCAGCTTTGTATAGGGAAAAGGGTCAAACATTTTTCAAAACCCCTGTTGATCACAAAATGGCTGGCCTCTGCCTCCGGCAACTGCTTTTTAATGGCAGCCGGCAGCAGGAAACGTCCTTTTGCATCGATGGTGCACTCATATTCGCCCAAAAACTGGATCATGGAGGGGAAAATGTTGATTTTTAAGTATTAATTGACACAAAATAACACTTTTTCCCACTTTCAAACACTTTTTATATTAAAAGTTTTTATCCACAGTAGTTTAAAATCAGTACTGCAAAGGATTTAAGGCCATTTTATCAGAAATTTGATGTGAAGGGAGTGTGAATAACTGTGGATAGCTGTGGATAAGCTGGTACCAATAAAAAATCACTATGCTAAAAACTTACAGATCGGATTCGGCCAATAAAGACTTTCAATCACTGGTGAGTCAACTGGATGCCCATCTCCGCATCCGCGATGGGGAAGACCATGAATTTTACAGTCAATACAATAAAATTGATGCGCTCAAGTATGTGATACTGGTTTATGAAAACGATCAGCCGGCAGGCTGTGGCGCCATCAAAGCATTTGATGAATCAACCATAGAAGTGAAACGTATGTTTGTACCGGAAGAATTGCGGGGAAAAGGAATTGCTTCCATGGTTTTAAATGAACTTGAAAACTGGGCGGCAGAACTTGGTTTTCAAAAATGCGTACTTGAAACCGGGCTTGCTATGCCCGAAGCTATTGCACTTTATGAAAAAAACGGGTATAAAAGGATTGCAAACTACGGGCAATATGCCGGAGTGGAAAATAGTGTTTGTTTTGAAAAATTTCTTTAATTCACCGCCAGCCCTGTAAACTGCCTGTTCACCTTCTCCATAATATATCCGCTGATCCAGCCTACATAAGAATTTCTCACAAAAATGAGTTTTTTACCGGGGTTGATCGTATTCACCTGCTGCACCAGTTCATCGAGCCAGATAGAGCCGGATACCAGAGCCTTTTGATCATAGGTTTTTAAAACACGGCCGATGGTTTTTAACGAAGTATTTTCCACCTCCTTATTTGAAAAAGAAGAAAGATCGGGTTTGGTAAGTTTGTAGTAATCGCTATAGATCATAGTGCGGAATTCCGAAATATCCTGCTGGGTAAGTTCTACATAATTTTCATTTACCAGTTGAGGGTGCATCATTGATACCACGGCCCAAACAATACCGCCCGAAACGTAAATAACATCCCTTGATTTAAATTCTCTCTTATTGGCAAACTCGTACACGATCAACCTCGCAAGTGTATCGTTCATTATTTTTTGAGCCGCCTGCCGGTACTCATCCAAATTATTGATGGGGCCATTTGCTTCCACCATCCGCTGAAAAGAGCGGGTACCATAAGGGAGGGTGATGGGCACAAAATTTTTACCCAGGTCGAAATACCCGCCCTTGGTATTACCACTTCCTATATCCAGCTGATCGGCATTGAGCCTGTATTTTTGCGGCACAATCCCCCTGAAGCTCAACTCTGCTTCCTGCACGGCAGTAATATAGGTGATGCTGATTTTAGGGTCAAGATCCTTTGGCCTCACCACATTGGCAAAATAATCCAGCTTATTGTATTTATCGAGTTCCTGCTTTAGTCCGCTGCTGATCACAATATGGGTACGGTTTGCCGTAACGCCAAACCTTTTTTTTGCGATTCCGTAAAAAGTGGCCACAGCATCATGGGTTTCCTTTTCGCTCTGGTAAGAAAGCATTGCGGCATCTGTATTAATGGAGGTATCCATTTTAAGTGTATACTCATTTTCGCCGCTCCGGCCCATTTTAACTTCCACAATACTTAGTTTATTACCTCTGGCACCAATTTCTATCCCTGCATACAGGTCTCCAATTCCCTGCACATTCTTTAAGAGGCTTTCCACTACGTTTGCAATAACGGTGAGCCCCTGTGCCTTATACAGTTTTAATGCTTTTTCATAGGCTTCTGCGGCTGGTTTTTTCTGTTCGGTTTTGTTGTAAACATTTCCCAGTCCTTCATAAGCCTGGGCCATATAATAGGCATCTTTACGTGCCTGCGCCTGCTGAAGACCTGTTTTAAAATATTGTTCAGCAGCTTCGTACTGCTGCGCCTCCATTAAAGAAGTGGCCGTTTTTATGATCCTTGAAACAGGCTGGTTCTTAATATCCTGGGCAGATGCGGCCAGGCAAATGAAAAAAAAGGCGGAGACCAATACTTTTTTTGCTAACATTTTCGGTTGTTTTTACGATCAGCTGACGGGTGCTTTTTTATGCACCGGAACATGGGGCAAAAGTAATTATAAGCCGCCCGGCAGGTAAGTAAACCGGGTTGCATTTGTAAACAGGTTTTCAACAAAAAGGTCCTCTATTGGGTATGCTTAAACCTGGATAAGGTAATCAAAAAGACCTTTGTCGGAAGGGAGTGCCAGTTTCTTCCGTAACCGGTAGCGCCCGATTTCCACACCGCGTACAGAAATATTCATCAAACGGGCTATTTCTTTAGTACTCAGGTTCATCCTGAGATAGGCACAAAGCTTCATTTCATTCGCAGTGATTGATGGAATTTGCTGCTTCAGGCGTATGGTAAAATCGCTGTGTACTTTATCGAAATGTTGTGCAAAACTGTCCCAGTCGGCATCAGATTTTTCATCCTCGTTCAATGTTTTCAGGAGCTTTTTTACTTCCTCTGAAGCCTGGGCATTGCTGATATTCTTCATCAGCTGGTGCAGCTCGTTCTTAATTTTTGCCATCAGCTCTCCCTTTTTTACCAGGTGCATGGCCGATGATGCCAGTTCTGAATTTTTAAAGTTGATTTCTGCCTCAAGTTTGTCATTCTTTAATGTTACCAGCTCTGAAGCCGTTTTATTCAGCTCTAGTTCATGTATATAACGAAGTTTCTTTTGCTCCTGCTCGTATTTCGTTTGCTGCATTTGTATTTTCCTTTTTTGCAGACGGTAAAGAAGGTATATCAATAATGTAAACAGGAAAAAGTAAATTATTTTAGCTGTCATTGTCGCATACCAGGCGGGTAAAATGGAAAATGAATAAGTGGTGGCAGTTGATTCATTTCCGAAATTATTGCGGGCCTTTACATGAAAGCTGTAAGAACCCGGTGGAAGGTTGGTATATTCTTTTTCTGTTCTTGCCGACCAATCGCTCCAGCCGGCATCGAAATTCAGCAGTTGATAGCTGTACTCCAGGTTTGATTGGTTACCGAATAAAGGACTCGAAAACTGGAACCGGATCGTTTTCCAATTACTGGTAAGGCCTGGACGCTCTCCCTCTTCCTGCTGCAGCCTAAGGTTTGCTGCATCAAGATAACCCCCAAAAAGCAGACTGTCGGTTTTGGATGAAATTTTTACATTCCGGATAAGCACTTCCAGTGCAGGAAGGTGTTTCCTGTATTTTTCAAAATTGATATGGTAAAATCCTTTTTCGCCGCCCAAAAAAGTATTGGAAGCATCAACCGGATAAATAAATTCAAAGCCACTGAGCATTTTCCTGTCAAGCTCAGGTAAAAAAACAAGCGATGGATCCCTGCCTGAATAATCGATAAGCCCCAGCTGTTTTTCATGAATGAACCAGGTGTTGCCACTGGGGTCTTCTTTGAGGTAACGTATGCTGAGATCGCCGAAAATTTTATGGTATGCGGTATGCGGTTCAAAATAATCTTTTTGCGGGTTAAACTTGTATATACCTTTCTCTGTAGCAGCCAGCACTTCATTTTTTATTTTGTAGATATGGTTATTCAGCGTTGAGGGTAAACCCTGCCGGTGTGTGTACATTTTTTCTGTAAATGAACCGTACTCATTTTTCGAAATCCTGTAAATGCCATGATAAGGATGAGAAACCCAATAATTCCCATCATTATCAGCAGTTATGTACCTGCTCGATTCAGTAAATCCGGTAATATTGCCGGCCTCTGTGAATCGGTTCCCGGCAAAATCAAAAAAGGCCAGGCCCTTGTAGTGTCCTGCCAGTATCTTTTGAGTAGGCTGAATATTGTTTAAGGGCAGAAAATCCCAAAAACCAGCCTGTGATGAAATGCGCTGGGCCCTGTTATCATTAATTATAAAAGCCCCGTCGTGATGCCCCATCAGCACCTGGTTATTAATTACAGACAGGCGCCAAACCTGCCCTTTGCTGTTTGTCACTTCCTCAAAATTACCACGGGAAAAACTAAGATCCTTGCTGTTTTGAAGATGGGTACTGTACAAACCGGATGATGTGCCCAAATAGAGCATGTTGTTGAAGATTTCCACCGCATAACCACCCCCATCCTGCATCGCAGGGTTAATTTCTTTAATGGCATTACTGTAACCAATAAAATCAATCCCATTATCAAGACCCAGCCATATGTTTCCCTGCCTGTCAAAAAAAACACTGAGCACATTGTTATTCTGAAGCCCCTCTCTTTTTGAAAATCGCTGTACAATGCTCAGCGTTTTATCTAAAATAAAAACCCCTTCATTGTTGGTGGCCAGCGCAAAACTATTATCGGCCAGGGGTGTAGATGCATAAATCCTTGCCTGCCTGAAAAAATCATCATACTCGCTGTTCTTTTTAAATACCTCCTTTCCATCAGAAATAAATAAACCATTTTTAAGGGTACAAATCAACAAGCTATCGTTACCAAAGGGCAAAATACCTGTTACCGGGTCGTTTCCAGGAAAAAGTCCGTTTATTTTTAGCGGTGTAAAGCTATTGTTTTGCAGTTTAAGTAAGCCCTTCTGGTAATCGTGTGCATAGGGTGTCCCATTGCATATTCCCAGGTAAGACCACTCCAACGGGGCTTCAAAGGTTGTCGTTGTTTCGCCGCTGAACTTAAAAATTTTATTAGTGGTTCTCACCAGTACTTCCTGCTGGTGCTGAATGATATCCCACACGTCGCCAAACTGGCGGTCTTTTATAGGTATCATAGAGATCAATGAGGTATACACCAGGCTGCCGTTGAAATTTGGCGAAAAATAACCCAGCTCATCCTGGCCACCTACATAAATCCTGTTTCCATTAACAATCTCAACTGACCTTACAATTGTTCTGTTTGGAAGGGCAAAAAGCTGCCAGTCAGTCCCATCGAAACAAAGCAGCCCCTCATTATTTGCCGCATAAATGATCCCATTTTTACCTTGTTTTATGTCCCAGGTCTGTGTACCAGCCTTATATACCTGTTTTGAATAATTTATAACATCAGGTAAACCAATGGTATTTTGAGCCAAGAGCCCAAAAGGGTATATCAATATTATAATAAAAATATGTTTCACAGAAAATATCCAGCGATGAAGTTAATTAAAACCGTTATAATGGCAATGATGTAGTGATGTAGTAGCCATTTCCTGTGCAAAATATAAGTTTTTAGGAAATGATGTAGTATTGATGTGGATAGTATTTTGGAAACCGTAGTACAGTTTCTGTACCTTCATTGCCTCTATTTTCGATTATTTCTCACTTAAACAATTGCTTTATGAAATGTAAAATGAGATGGCTATTCCCACTAGTTATATTCCTGGGATTGGCCCCGCAGGTATTTTCCCAAACCTTAAACATAACCGGAAGAGTAAAAAATGCTGTTACCGGCGAAGTACTCAACGGTGTTTCCGTTGTGGCTAAAAATACTGCCCAAAATACTGTTACAGATGCAGAGGGTAAGTTTAGCATGAGCGTACCAGTTAATACCCAGTTGCAATTCACTTATGTAGGTATGAATCTGCAAAGCTACCGGGTAACCAGGGCCGGCAATATTGAAATCAGCCTTGAACCAACAACCAATAAGTTGGATGAGGTGGTGGTGATTGGTTATGGAACACAAAAAATCACTAAGGTTTCAGGTGCCATTTCTGCCGTAAAAAGTGCCGATATCGAAAAACTCAGGCCGGTACGGGTGGAAGATGCCCTCCAGGGTCGTACTTCCGGTGTAAATGTAATTCAGGGAGGTTCACCCGGCTCTGCACCTACTATCACCATAAGGGGTATTCCCTCTTACACAGGTAATGGCCCACTGGTTGTAATTGATGGGATTAACCAGACCCAGGCCGATCTTAATGCCATTAACCCGGCTGATATAGAAAGTATTAACCTTCTAAAAGATGCTGCCACAGCTGCTATATACGGTGTAAGCGGTGGTAACGGGGTAATTGTGGTTACAACCAAGACCGGAAGAAAAAATCAAAAAGCAGATATTTCGCTCAATACCAATTATGGAATACAGGAAGTAATAAGAACGATACCTGTATTAAATGCATCAGAATACGGCGCCATGGTAAATGAGGGTAGTGTAACAGCCGGCGGAAATATCATTTTTCCCGACCTCTCCGTACTGGGTGCGGGTACCGATTGGCAAAATGAAATTTTTGAAAAGGCCCCTCTACAACTATACAACCTTGGGGCGAGAGGCGGAAGTGATAAAATTACTTATTTCCTGTCAGGAGGTTATATGAGCCAGGGTGGTATTGTGGGTGGATATGACAGATCGAGGTTCAACAGGATTAACTTTTCATCAAATTTAAGTTTTGATCTCACATCGAGGTTAAAATTCATTTTGAATGCAAACTACCAGAACCTCAGCTCCAAAGGTGTGCAGGAAAATTCTTTTAACAGCATTATCGGAAGCGCATTAAATTATGACCCTACCGTGCCCGTGCTGAATAATGTACCAAATACAGTGGGCAAATATGGCTTTAGCAACCTGCTTCTGTCCGAAGTATTTAACCCGCTTACTAAACTGGACAATACATTTAACAAAAATTCGGGCAACAAGTTTTATGGAAAGTTTGAATTTCAGTATGATGTGATCAAAGACCTCAAACTAACCAGCAGGTTTGGTTATACAAAATATGATGGCAATGCCAAATCCTTTAATCCCCTTGTTTTCTGGGGGCTCAATAATGTAGATAATTCTATGAACGCAGATGGCTCCACCGTAACCGGTAAACATAACAGCGTTTCGCACGAAAAAGCTACTTTCAATAATTTCAATTTCGAAACATTTGCTAATTACAATTTCAATATCACCGCCGATCACCAGTTTGAAACAACACTTGGTTTCGCCCTGGGCAAAAATTCGGGCCATACGGCCGGTGCAAGCAGGCAGGATGTACCCTATAATTCATGGGAATTTGCTGACTATAATGCTGCAACGGGTAATAACACGGCTACAAACACAGAAGCTGTTAAAGGTTATTACTACGAATATTTCAAAAGAAACCTTTCTTATTTTGGAAGGATCAACTACGATTACCAGGATAAGTACCTTGCTTCATTTACTGCCCGCAGGGATGGTTCTACTGCATTTGGAAAAGACAATAAATTTGGTCTTTTTTCTTCCGGTTCACTTGGATGGGTGATCAGTAAAGAAGCTTTTTTCAGGCCGGGTATCATTAACTTTTTAAAACTTCGGGGCAGCTATGGCGCATTGGGTAATGACAATACCAACCCGCAGTTTGCATTTATTCAAACAGATTACCTGGCTTCGCTTTATGGCAGCGGTAACAGCATTGGATACACTTTTGGCAATGCATTCAATTCCGGGGCTACACTTGGCAGTTTATCGAACGATCAACTGAGCTGGGAAAAACAGCTCCAGGCCAATGTTGGTGTGGAAATGAACTTTCTCCGCAACAAATTCAGCCTCACTGCCGATTACTATCAGAAAGATGTGAAAGGACTCCTGTTCAAGCCCAACCCTTCTCTTTATCTTGGCACGATTCCTCCCCCATCCACCAATATAGGCAGTACCAAAACAAACGGAATTGATCTACTCCTTTCCTTTAACGACAGGCTCTTTAATAAAATTAGGCTGAATACATCTATAGCATTTACCACTGTAAAGAGCAAGGTAACCGCCACTAACGAAGACGGCTCCGCCTGGATCTTTGATGGTGGTTATTTCAATGGGCAATCGCAAACAGTAACAGTTTTTGCAAAAGGGTATTCTCCTGTGTTCTTCTATGGTTATCAAACTGCAGGCTTGTTTCAATCTGCGGAGGAAGTTACCAAATGGGCCAGCCAGGCCGGCGCTCAACCAGGAGATATAAAATTTGTTGATGTTAATAAAGACGGCATCATAACCGCCGATGATAAAACCCAGATTGGAAACCCCTTCCCTAAGTTCACGGTTGGCTGGAACCTTAACCTTGAATACCGTGGTTTCGACTTTACAGCATTCACTTACGGATCGTATGGCAATGATATTTACCGTGCTTATGAAAGGAATGCCAACTATACCAATAAGTTCAAAGCAGTAGTTAACAGGTGGACGGGCCCGGGCAGCACCAACGATGCCCGTTATCCACGCTACTCTTTTACAGATCCCAATAACAATGCAAGGGTTTCTGAAAGATTCGTGGAAGATGGCTCTTTTATAAAGGTCAAAAACCTGGTATTGGGTTACAATATTCCGGCTTCTGCGGCCAAATGGTTCAGGAGCATACGGGTATATGCCCAGGTGAGAAATGCTTTTACATTTACAAAATATACCGGCTACGATCCTGAAGTTACAGGAGGAGGCCTGCTCTCCACTGGAGTAGACAGGGGCTCTTACCCGCAATCAAGGACCTACTCTCTTGGATTTGACATAAAATTCTAACTAACTAAAATCATGATTCATGAAAAAGTTTAAAATAATATTTCTGTTACTTATTACCTGCAGCATTTTTTCCTGCAAAAAATGGGTTGATTACAGCCCCAAAGACGATTACAAGATCACTGACCAGGAATACCTGAAATCTGAAAGTGATTACAGGTCTCTGGCGGTTGGTGTTTATTCGCCCCTCCAATGGCTTAACCAGGCTGTGCCGGTTAGCGAAATTGCATCAGACAATGCCGTAAGTGGCGGCGAAAGTGCTTCCGATGTATTGTCATTGCAGCAAATAGACGATTTTACCCATTATGCGGTAAACTCCACCCTGGCAGACCTGTGGCAGGTAAGCTACGAAGGCGTCAACAGGGCCAATTACATGCACCAATACAAAGAAAAAAACTTTGCCGGGCAAACTATTTCCTTTGCCGGAAAAGATGCATTGTATGGCGAAGTATATTTTTTGCGTGCCTATTATTATTTTACACTGGTAAAATTTTTTGGCGACGTTCCCCTCTTTACAGACAGGCGGCTGAGTATTGCAGATTCAAGATCACTTGTGCGTTCGCCCAAAGCTGATGTATATACTCAAATTGAAAAAGATCTTACTGATGCCATTGCCGCATTGCCTGCTGTACAGGTGGAAAAAGGCAGGGTGACCAAGTATGCCGCCCAGGCACTTCTCGGAAAAGTATACCTCTACCAGGCAAAATTTGACCTTGCAGGTCCTATGCTTGAAAATGTGATCAATGCAAACGCCTTCAGCCTGGTGTCCGATTTTGCTTCCATATTTCTTCAATCCGGCGAAAACGGGCCCGAATCGGTGTTTGAAATACAATACTCAAATGGCCAGGGCACTTACGACTGGGCCCACCCTACCAGGGGCCAGGGTAATTATGCCGTACAGCAATGCGGCATCAGGGGCCTGAGCGGATCAGATAACATGCCTTATAACCCGGGATGGAGTACTAACCTGCCCGCACAAAACCTGTCAAATGCCTATGCCAGCGGCGACCAGCGTAAACCGGCAACCGTGTTGGATATAGAAGCTTATAAAGCAGCCAATCCTTCTTTCAATGTAAGTTATCAAACTGCTCCATATAAAAACACCGGCCTGTATAACCAAAAATTTCTGCCCCGCAAAGGAGAAACATCGGGCCAGGTAGAACTCAACTATCTCAATAATTACCGTACGATCCGCTATGCAGATGTACTGCTGATGGCTGCCGAAGCTTTTAATAAAACAGGAGATGACGGCAAGGCCCGGAACTACCTCAACCAGGTTCGTCGCAGGGCTTTTGGCAACAACAGCCAGGATATCACTTCTTCCGGAACAGCCCTGTACGAATCCATACTGGTTGAAAGAAGGCTGGAACTGGCCATGGAAGGCGACCGCTTTTTTGACCTGGTGAGAACCGGAAAGGCACAAGCTGTGCTTACACCACTGGGCTTTGCAGCCGGTAAACACGAATTATTCCCAATCCCGCAGCAGGAAGTAGATGGATCGGGTATTACACAAAATCCTAATTATTAAAATCCATCACAACAAAAAAATTACATCATGAAAATTTTTAAATATTTATTCACTTTTGCTTTTTTACTTACAGGCATATTGGCATGTAATAAAGAAGATTTTGATGACATCGGATTTATCAACAGCGGCACCACACCTGCCAACCTTTCCATGCTGTTTGATATTACCCAGGACAATACCGGCCTGGTAACCATAACACCCAATGGGGAAAATGGTATGTATTACGATGTGTATTTTGGCGACACTAGCCAAACAGCAGCCAAAGTAAATGCCGGAAAAAATATTCAGCACCGGTATGCAGAAGGGGTATACAACGTAAAAATTGTAAGCCACGGTATTACTGGAAAAACGGCCGAGTTCAGCAAAGAGCTCACTGTTTCATTCAGGGCTCCCGAAAACCTGGTGGTAAACACCAGCATAGATGCCGCCAATGTATTTAAGCTGAATGTTTCGGCATCTGCATTGTATGAAACGGTCTTTAGAGTATATTTTGGGGAAACACCTGGTGAAACACCCGTTTCCTTTTTGGAAGGCGAAACTGTATCCCATGTATATTCAGCTATAGGAACCTATAATGTAAGGGTGGTTGCTCTCAGCGGAGGTGCGGCTACAGCCGAATTAACCAGGAGCATCACTATTGTAAATCCGGTAACACTCCCGCTTACATTTGAATCATCCACGGTTGTTTACAATTTTAATAATTTCGACGGAGGTAATGCCACCGTTATCAATAACCCCCAGGCTGGTGGAATGAACAACAGTGCAAAAGTTGGCAGAATGGTTAAAAATGCAGGCCAAACATGGGGAGGCAGCTGGATCGGGCTGGGTGGCCCAATAGACTTCTCAGTAAACAGGTACTTCAGAATGAAAGTCTTTTCGCCAAGAGTGGGTGCCAAAGTTTTACTGAAAGTGGAAAATGCGTCAAACGGATCTATTAATTACGAAAGAGAAGTACTTACAACAGCCGCTAATACCTGGGAAACATTGGTGTTCGATTACACTGCCATCAATGCCTCACAGGCATACCATAATATTGTTTTAATATTCGATAACGGTATCATGGGCGATGGCTCAGCCAATTTCACCTGGTTGTTTGATGATATCAGCCTCAGTAATATGTCGCCCCTTTCTCAAATAGACCTTCCTGTAACCTTTGAGCTGCCCACCGTGAACTATGCCGTTACAGATTTCGGTAGTAACCAGACGGTAGATGAACTGGACCCCGTCAATGCAGCGAACCATGTTAAAAAAACAACCAAACCAAACGGCGCCGAAACCTGGGCAGGCACCACGTTAGGCACCGGTGGCACCGGCTTTGCCACACGTATTCCACTTGCTGCAGGAGCCACTACCATGTCGGCAAAAGTATATTCGCCTGCCGCAGGTATACGCATAAGGTTAAAAGTAGAAGACCATACGAATAATACCCGCTCAGTAGAAACTGAAGCTGTTACCACAGTAGCCAATGCATGGGAAACACTCGTATTCGATTTCAGCAACCAGGCCCCCGGAACAGCTGTCATCAACTTTTCCTACATCTACGATATGGCCTCTATTTTCTTTGATTTTAATACTGCAGGAAACGGAAAGATTTTTTATTGGGATGATGTGATGTTTGGTGCACCTGCAGTAGCCGGGCCCGTATTACCCCTGGATTTTCAATCCACTTCGTTTACCTATAATTTCAACAATTTCGACGGGGGAAGCGCCGCAGTAATAGATAACCCACAGGTTAGTGGCATCAATACGAGCAGTAAAACCGGAAGAATGGTAAAAAATGCCGGGCAAACATGGGGTGGAAGCTGGATCGCATTATCCAATCCGATCAATTTTACCGGTACAACAAGGATGTTTAAAATGAAAGTGTTTTCGCCAAGGGTTGGGGCAAAAGTGCTATTGAAAGTGGAAAATATGACCAACGGGGCAATCAGTTTTGAAAGAGAAGTTCTTACCACTGCGGCCAATGCATGGGAGGAACTAACCTTCGATTACACTTCTATCAATGTATCCAATTCTTATCAAAAAATTGTTCTCATTTTCGATAATGGCATTATGGGTGATGGTTCTGCCAATTTCACCTGGTTATTTGATGACATCATCCTTAATTAAACTAAAAAAAAATAATTATGAATAACAAACTATCATATGCAACGGTAATGTTCATGCTCCTTGTCTTATTTGCCGGTTGTACAAAAGAAGAGTACGCAATTGGCGACCTGAAGACCCCTTCAAACCTGGTATTAAATGCCCAGCTGGTTGGCCAAACTACGGGTGCGCCTTATGGCGACAGTTCCGGAGTAGTTAATTTTTCTGTTACTTCCGATAATGCGATAACCTATCATTTCGATTTTGGCGATGGATCGAGGGTTGAAAATATTCCCTCCGGAACCACCTCACATAAATTTGGACGGGTAGGTATTTTCAATTACACGGTAACGGTAACCGCCTATGGCCCGGGAGGAGCAGCTTCAACGATCAGTCAAGCGATAACTGTAAGTTATAAATATGAATTAAACCCCGACATCATTACAGCCCTTACCAATAACGCTTCAAAGGTTTGGATCACAGACAAGGCTACTGCGGGGCATTTTGGAGTGGGCCCCAATTCCAGCTTTGGGCCCGATTGGTATGCTGCCGGCCCCAATACCAGGGAACCCTGTGCCTATGATGATGAAATCACTTTTGTAAAATCAGGCGCTAACAGTATTTCCATGAATGCAGATAACAAAGGGCAAACCATGATGATTGGGGCTGCCACTGCTTTCTATGGTGCTTCCGGAGGAGACGGCTGCTATCCGTTAAACACAGGCGGAACAAAATCATTAGCTTTTTCTGAAGCCAGCTCATCTTCTACTCCGGCAGTTTCTACAAGAGTGCAATTTACTGTTCCGGGTAATGGCATTATTAACTTTGGAACAGGGGGAACCAGCTATGAAATAATAGCCATCACCGATAACAGCCTTTTCATTAGAAATATAGGTGCCGATGGAAATGCATGGTATCAAAAACTTAAACCGCTCTAATTTATGAACCCCAAGAGGTTGTTTTATTTATTATTGATCGTGGTGGGCTGCGCAAAGAGCAATAATTCGGGGCCAGTAGACGATACACCCACTAACCTTACCCTTACGGCGAATGTAAGCACAGATAATAGCGGGAATGTATCTTTTACTGCGGCCGCCACCAACGCAGTTACTTACGAATTTGGTTTTGGCAATGGTATTTTTCAAACGGTACCATCCGGCATGGTTACTTACAGGTATCCTGCATCTGGAACTTATTCGGTAACGGTAACTGCAAGATCAGCCGGGGGAAAAACAGCTACTAAAACTATTCAGGTAACTGTAAATGTTACGCTGGCATTGGTTTGGTCCGATGAATTTGATACGCCGGGAGCACCCAATTCGGCAAAATGGGGCTATGAAATCGGTACGGGGGTTGGGGGTTGGGGTAATAATGAACTGCAGTATTATACCAACAGGCCGGAAAATGCAGTGGTGCAAAACGGGGTATTGAAGATAACAGCCATCAGGGAAAGTTTCAGCGGTAGTGCCTTTACTTCTGCGAGATTAATAACAAAGGATAAGTTTTCATTTAAATATGGCAAGATCGAAGCCCGGGCCAAACTGCCAGTCGGTATTGGCACCTGGCCGGCCATCTGGATGCTCGGAAATAATATATCCACCGCCGGTTGGCCGGCCTGTGGCGAAATAGATATCATGGAACACCGGGGAAGTGAACTTAATAAAATTTTCGGAACATTTCATTACCCGGGCAGATCCGGGGGAAATGCCGACGGAAACACCACTATCATTTCCAATGCCAGTACAGAATTTCATAAGTACACAGTGGAATGGAATGCTTCCATCATAAAAATTTACGCCGACGATGTGTTATATCATACCCTGGCAAACACATCTGCTTTACCCTTTAACCAAAATTTCTTTGTAATCGTAAATCTCGCTATGGGCGGCACTTTTGGCGGGGCAGTAGACAGCAACTTTACCAATGCTTCATTAGAAATAGATTATATCAGGATTTACCAATAAAAACTTATCATGGGAAAGTTATTTTTTACGGTAGCGATAGCCTTGGCTACAATGCCTGTTTTACCATCCTGCAAACCAACGGCTGTAACAGGTGCAAGCCCCGCAAAAAAAATTATTTTTTTTGATGATTTTTCCGGTAACCAGCTCAATCGTAAAAATTGGAATGTAGAAATCACTGGTATGCACGTAAACAATGAGTTGCAGGCCTATGTAGATTCGACAGAAACCATTTCGTTTATAAATGGCAATGATCAGGGTGCCGTTAACGGTGCATTGGTGATAAAACCAAAATATTCGCCGGGTTTTGTCACAGCTGATGGAAAAAAATTTGATTTTATCTCCGGAAGGATCAACACGGCCGGCAAAATGGATTTTGCCTACGGCACTGCCTCGGCAAGAATAAAACTGACTGCTGGTACCGGGCTATGGCCTGCCTGGTGGATGCTGGGAAATGGCAACTGGCCTGAGACAGGCGAAATTGATATCATGGAATATATTGGGGAAACAGACTGGGTAAGCAGCGCTGTACATGGAAAGGGATATAGCGGCGATGCCGGTATTGTTGACAGGTTTTATTTTACAGAAAAAAACGATGCGTCTAACTGGCATATCTATTCAGTAGACTGGACTCCCGATAGTCTTATTTTCAAGTACGACGGCATCACCATACTGCGTGTTACAAAACCTATGACCCATTTTTTTGGAGCATGGGCCTTCGACAATCCCAAATACCTGATCCTTAATTTTGCAGTAGGAGGGGTTTATCCCTATAAAGTAAACGGAATTAAAGACCCTTATTACGGACTTGCTGGATCCACCCTCAACGAAATCAAGGCAGGTAACAGCTATATGATCGTTGACTGGGTGAAAGTGGAAAAATAAATTCTTTTTGCATCGCAGCGTCCGGTCTTTTGATTCAAAATTTGATGCGGGGAGCATCCGCATCAGTATACGGGACCGCAAAAAGAATACAACTAACATAAGGAACCGTCAAAAATCAACTTTCATCTCAGGGTGCTGTATTTGCACGCTTTGTATTCGCTGTTTAAAACAAGCATTGAATCAGTCCTTTTTTTATTCGTCGTAAACTTTCTCTTTATTAACTTTACCCTATGCAATTTTCCGATATTATAAATGCAAAGCTGAGTAATGAGACCGACCGGCCACAGATGCGGAAAGATTTTTTTCCGGTAAGCAGCAACCTGCAGCAATACCTCGTAAAATATGGCCGCGACAAAATTCTGCCCATCAATTACCGCGACCTGCTCAACTACCGCTACAGTGATGG
The DNA here is from genome assembly GCA_963754695.1 of uncultured Chitinophagaceae bacterium. Lineage (GTDB taxonomy): Bacteria > Bacteroidota > Bacteroidia > Chitinophagales > Chitinophagaceae > Ferruginibacter. The sequence goes on along the minus strand of CAVWGU010000004.1, from coordinate 5,674 downwards.
GATCCGCGATAAAAACGGCAAGCTCACCCATTGGGAAACTGCTGTATATGATCTCAGGGAGATGGAACTTCTAAGGGAAAGCCTGGTATATACCTATGCCATGCTTAAAACAGAAGGAAACCAGCGTTTTACAGAACACCTGGATGTGGAGCGGATCGATTTCTGCGAATTTGGAAACAGTGTGCCTTTCCGCATCCGCATCATCAACCGCATTAACGAAAACTACGACCATTTTTATGTGAAGCAGGCAGATGCTTCCCGCATCTATGGCCTCGAACTGGAGCACCTGCTCTCGCCCAATTCCATTGTTTTTCAATACCACAAGAACACCCTTGTGGAAGAACATATAGCAGGTGTACCCGGCGACCTGTTCATTGAGCGTTATTTTAATAACCCGCTTCACAACAAAATCCGCATTGCAAAAGAGTTTGTAAAATTTAATGAGCGCTGTTTTGTACGCCTGCTGGGCGATATGCGGGCCTATAATTTTGTTGTGGAAATAACACCCGATATTGAAGATTTTCAATACCGTTTCCGTGCCATTGATTTTGACCAGCAATGCTATGAGGGAAATAAAAAACTCTACCTGCCGCAGTTCTACAAAGAAAATTTTGACTACGTAAACCTTGTATTAAAGAACCTGAGCCCCAATGTAATTGAACAATACCAAACCGAAGAACGTACCAGTATCGCCTTCCGGGTTATTGATAAAAGGCTGAGGCTGATGGAGCTTTTCAATACCATGCTGAAAGACGAGCTTTCGGAACATTATAAAATAAAATTGCTGGCGGCCGGGCTCGATGAACATTATAAAACCAATATTTTTTCCAGGTGCAATACCATGGGTTGTATAGTGAAAAAACAGTTAAAACAATCGATTCAAAAACACCTGAAGAATTTACGGGCTCTTTAAGGAGGCCATCTCAGCAAGCAGTTAACTTCACTCAAACCGGCTAATAAGTACGCAATTTTATTATTTTAGCCGTCGATTTTAAACTTTAGCGTATTTTAACTTAGTAGTTTAACTAAAAAAAGTCAAGATTTCTGCCATTTTATGCAGCTTTTTGGGGTTTATTTATATCTTTGTAGCAGCAAAGCCAATAAAAGACCGCTTTGCTATTTTTTTTATGGCACGTCAGCAACAGTTACATTGTTCATTTTGTGGAAGAAACCGCGATGAGGTTAAGATCCTTATAGCCGGGCAGGACGGTCATATTTGTGAAAATTGCGTAGAACATGCCACAGAGATCATAGAACAGGAAATTGGCCCGGTAACCGAACCCCGGAACCATCCGCAAATAAACTCCTCTTCCAAGCTTTCTGTTAAGAAACCCTTAGAAATAAAGAAATTCCTCGATGAATATGTGATAGGCCAGGATGATGCCAAGAAAATTTTGGCCGTGGCAGTATACAACCACTATAAAAGGCTCAACCAAAAAGTGGAGAACGATGTGGAGATCGAAAAGAGCAACATCATCATGGTGGGCGAAACCGGTACCGGAAAAACATTGCTGGCAAAAACAATTGCCCGCATGCTCAATGTACCTTTTGCCATAGTGGATGCCACCGTGTTTACTGAAGCAGGTTATGTAGGCGAAGATGTGGAAAGCATGCTCACCCGGCTCCTGCAAGCCTGCAATTACGATGTACCGGCTGCTGAAAAAGGAATTGTGTTCATAGACGAAATTGATAAAATAGGCCGCAAGAGCGATAACCCTTCCATTACCCGCGACGTAAGCGGCGAAGGGGTGCAGCAGGGCCTGCTCAAATTACTGGAAGGTACAGAAGTGCTGGTGCCACCACAGGGCGGCCGCAAGCATCCCGAACAGAAACTGATAAAGGTAAACACTCAGAATATCTTATTTATCTGCGGTGGCGCATTTTCAGGCATTGACAAACTCATTGCCCGCAGGGTAAACACCCACTCCATCGGTTTCAATGTAAATAAAGAAGAACAGGAATACCGTGAAAGCAACATCCTCCAGTTCATTAACGCCGTTGACCTCAAAAATTTCGGGCTCATACCCGAATTGCTTGGGCGCCTTCCGGTGATAACCTACCTTAACCCGCTTGATGCAGAAACACTCCGCAATATTTTGACCGAACCTAAAAATTCGCTTATCAAACAATTTACCCGCCTGTTTGAGCTCGAAGGCATAGAACTGCAGTTTGAACCTGCCGTGCTCGACTTCATGGTGGAAAAAGCCCTCGAGTACAAACTGGGTGCCCGCGGCCTCCGTAGCATCTGCGAAAGCATCCTTACGGATGCGATGTACGAATTGCCCAGCGACAAGGTAAAAACCTTCGATGTAACGCTGGAGTATGCACAGCGTAAATTCAACAGCAGCAAACTTAGCATGCTTAAAGTAGCATAATAACAATGCCTGCTCCTGCACCGTTATTTATGTGACAATTATTTTCCCCTTTGTCATTTTAATTTATCCATTCCGGCATTTCAATGTTCCGGTTGTGGAATTGCACATTATTTTATTTACTTTTGACTCCTCAATAAAAATTTATGGTAGATGTTATCCTTGGTTTGCAGTGGGGCGATGAGGGCAAAGGAAAAATAGTGGATTATTTTGCAAAAGATTACGACCTGATCGCACGCTTCCAGGGTGGGCCAAATGCAGGGCATACCCTGTATGTGGGCGATAAGAAAGTGGTGCTGCACCAGATACCCAGCGGTATTTTTCATACAGATAAAATAAACCTGATCGGAAATGGCGTGGTACTGGATGCCATCACACTTAAAAAGGAATGTGAAGCTGTAGCTTCATTTGGGATCGATTACAGGAAAAACCTCTACATCAGCGAACGCACCCACCTGATACTGCCCACACACCGTGCACTCGATAAGGCAAGTGAACTAACCAAGGGAGCCGAAAAAATAGGCAGCACCTTAAAGGGAATTGGCCCGGCCTATATGGATAAGACCGGCCGCAACGGACTGCGGGTGGGCGATCTGCTCGATAAGAGTTTCACTACCCAATACATAAAACTGCGGCTGAAACATCAGCGTTTGCTCGATAATTTTAATTTTACAGAAGATATCACTGCCTGGGAAGAAGAGTATTTTGATGCGCTTGAATTTTTAAGAAGCTTCAAAATAGTGAACGGGGAGTATTTTATCAATGAAAAATTAAGCCAGGGAAAACGTGTGCTGGCAGAAGGCGCCCAGGGAAGTATGCTCGACGTTGATTTTGGCACCTTTCCCTTTGTGACCAGCAGCAGCACCATTTCTGCAGGCGTATGCAGCGGGCTTGGTCTTGCCCCGCAAAAAATAAAAGATGTTTTCGGTATCACCAAGGCCTATTGCACCCGGGTGGGCGGCGGGCCCTTTCCTACCGAATTAACTGATGAAACAGGCGACTTCCTGCGCAATGCGGGAAATGAGTTTGGAAGCACCACCGGAAGACCAAGGCGCTGCGGCTGGATAGACCTGGTGGCATTGCGCTTTGCCTGTATGATCAATGGTGTTACACAACTGGTGATGACAAAAGCTGATATACTCGACGGGCTGGATGAACTGAAAGTTTGTAACAGCTACCGGGTAGACGGGGAAGAAAAGCAGATTGTTCCCTTCCAGATGAACAGGGTACATGTAGAAGCACAATACAGGACTTTTGAGGGCTGGAAGACGGATATCACTAAAATAGACCGTTTTGAAGACATGCCGGATGCCATGAAAAAATATATCGGCTACCTGAACGAATACCTGGGAATCCCGGTAAAATACATCAGTAACGGACCCGGCCGTAATCAACTGGTATTGTCATAAAAAATAAATCTTAAAAAAAACACCCAAAATATTTGGCCAATTAAAAATTTCTAAAAAATTTTACAGCATAATCCAATTTAAACATGGCTTCAAAATCTGACAACGGAAAAAAAGCTGCTAAAAAAGCAACCCCCTTAAAGGACAACAAAAAAGCATCGCCCCAAAAAAAGGCGGATGATGATGAACTGGATGATGAGGACGATGAACTCGATTTAGAGGACGATGATGTAAAACCTGCATCCAGAACAAAGTCTGCGGCCGCTAAAAAATCATCTAAAACAGATGATGACGACGATGATATAGAGGAAGAAGTGCAGGACGATTGGGAAAAACCTGAGGAGGAAGATAACTGGGATCCCGATTTTGAAGAGTTTGACATCCCCAAATCAAAAGGCAAAAAAGCCGGCAAAAAAGCCAAGGAGGATGACGATCTTGCACTTGATGACGACTTCAAAGAGTTTGGTCTTTTTGATGACGAGGGAGGTAATTATGATGATGAAGACGATTTTTAATGGTATCATTGAAACCAAACAGCACCAGATTTCCCATTACCGATTTTATTGATTTTAAAAATAAGATGCTGAACCTGGCTAACAAGTTCAGCATTTTTTGTTTTTTGGATCATAACGGCTACCCTTTCAACGATCCCGCTTTTGAATGTATGCTGGCGCTGGGTGCCAAACGAAGCATCCTGTTGCAGCCCGGGGACGCTTTTGCTCAGATAAAAAAATTTTACGACCAGGATCCGGGTTGGCTTTTTGGCCACCTGGGATACGAGCTCAAAAACGAAGTGGAGGCCCTGCATACCCAACAACCTGCCCGCATTGATTTTGGTGTTGGCTTTTTTTTTGAACCTGAGATCATCATCCGGCTTTCGAAATCTGCCGTTGAAATAATAACCAATTCCGGTGCCCAGGAACTTTTCAATACGATCATGGCTGAACAGGTGCCCCCGGAAAAAAAAGACAGCAGTAAGATCAACCTCGTGCCTGCCTTTTCCAGGGACGCCTACATCCGCATCATTCAGCAAATTAAAGAACATATCCAACGGGGCGATTGTTATGAGATCAATTTTTGCCAGCAGTTCCATGCTTCAGATGTGCTTATCAATCCGCTGCACACCTTTAAAAGGCTTAACAGTTTATCGCCCAATCCATTTGCTGCTTTTTACAGGATCCATGATAAATATTGCCTTTGTGCAAGCCCGGAGCGGTATTTAAAAAAAGAAGGATCCATCCTGCTGTCGCAGCCCATTAAAGGAACTGCCAAAAGAGACCTGCAAAACCCCGCACAGGATGAAAAAAATAAGCAGGCACTATTAAACAGCAAAAAAGAACGCAGCGAAAATGTAATGATCGTAGACCTGGTAAGGAACGACCTCAGCCGCATTTGCACAGAAGGGTCGGTGCAGGTAAAAGAATTGTTTGGTATTTATGCATTTCCGCAGGTATTCCAGCTGATCAGCAGCATTACCGGAACGGTACCGGAAGATATTCACTGGACAGACTGCATCAAAAATACCTTTCCCATGGGCAGTATGACCGGCGCACCCAAAAAACGGGTGATGGAGCTGATAGATGAATTTGAAGCAGAGGGCCGCGGTCTTTTTTCGGGCTCTATAGGTTATATAACGCCCGAAGCCGATTTTGATTTTAATGTAGTGATCCGGAGTATTTTTTATGATGACAAAGTGCAGATATTATCTTATGCCGCTGGCGGCGGTATTACTTTTTACAGCAATGCAGCAGATGAATACGAAGAGTGTTTACTGAAGGCTGCAGCCATAAAAGAAGTGCTTGATTGAATTTACTTCCCTTTCTTCCTGTATTTATTATACCTGCTGGGGTAAACTGTTTTATTATTGGGCACATCACCATCGCCCAAAAGGTATTG
>CAVWGU010000003.1:0-17763 GCA_963754695.1 uncultured Chitinophagaceae bacterium | reverse complement strand
CAGCCATTGAACTTGTACTGGGCAATCATGATATACTCGAAAACTGGTATGCCGGGGCAGGAATTAATATACATAAAGGCACACTGGAGATGAAAGATTTCTGCTTTACACATGATATTTCCGATGCGGCAGGCAGCCATGAAAAATATATCATCAGCGGGCATATCCATCCGTCGGTTAAAATGAAAGGCACCGGCAAACAAAGCCTTCATTTACCCTGCTTTTATTTTGGGAAAAAATATGCCGTACTCCCGGCCTTTGGCGGGTTTACGGGAACCCACTGCATCCAGCCGTTAAAAGGCGATACGGTTTTTGCCGTGGTGGAAAAAACGGTCATAAAGCTGCAGTGATCATGCCATCGTTTTGCGGCGTTCCATCTCTTTCTTAATGGTGCTGAGTTCGCGGCCGGTTTGGCCCGATACAGAACTGTTTTCCTGTGCCCGTCGCATGAGGTAAGGGATCACATCTTTAATGGGACCAAAAGGCAGGTACTTGCTTACACTGAAATGACTATGCGCCAGGTTGAATGTGATATTATCACTCATACCATACAGCTGGGAAAAATGCACATGCGGATGATTATGCGGCAATCCTTTTTCGTCGAGTAGCCGGGTGGTATACATATTACTGTATTCATTATGCGAAGCCACAATGAGTGCAATCATGTCTATATGTTCAATACAGAATTTAACGGCATCATTAAAATCCCTGTCGCATGATTCCTTATCGGGCTGAATGGGCGACGGATAGCCTTTTTCAACTGCACGGAGTCTTTCTTTTTCCATGTATGCACCCCTTACCAGTTTAGTGCCCAAAATAAATTTTCGCTCCAGGGCTGCTTCATAGCTGTCTTTTAAAAACTGTAGCCGGTCGTGGCGGTAAAGTTGCAGGGTATTGTAAACAAGCGCCTTTGTTTTATTGAACATATCCATCATCAAAATGGTAATGGCATCCACCGGGTCCTGTATCCATGTTTCTTCTGCATCTATAAGCACCCCCACATTTTTTTCATTGGCAGTTTCGCAAATCCTTATCAGCCGTTCCACAATGCGTTTCCATTCTTCCCTTTCTGCTTCGGGCAGGCCGTCTACCGCCTGGTAATACCTTTTCATCAATGTTCCCTCTGCAGCATGCATGGCATCATCCAGTTTTTCGAGCAACGTAAACCTGGAAATGCCCGTTACTTTTATACTCATGAAAGGGATATTCTTTTGCGTGGCCGCATAGTTGATCACTTTTATGAATTCGCCGGTAGCAAGATCGTATGCTTCATCACCGTCATCGCCGCCTTCCACACCATAATCGAGAATGACCTGGACATTGTATTTGCCCAGCCTGTTGGCAACGGCTGCTGTTTGTTCCAGCGTTTCGCCGCCTACAAACTGGCTGAAAATGGTTTTGCGTAAAACCAGTTTTGTAAAAGGGAAGTTCCATTTAATGGCGCCGGGCATTAATGCAAGCCCCGCTTTTAACCAGGCGGGATGGCCCATGGCCCAAAAAAGAAAATGCGCTTTTTTTAATTCTGCATCGGTCTTGTATTCGTATGCAAATTCTGTATTATCGAAGGAAAGCATAAAATGGCAATAAGAAATGAAATCGAAATTGATACTGCAAAATTAGTTACAAAATAAATAAGGCGGAAATAAAAAACGTTTTAGTTATCAATAAATGAGGAAGGCATTTGGAACTATATTTGTAAAAAATTAAAGATGGATAAAAAAGCCTCGGAATCTATTGTGATCATGACAGAACTGGTACTGCCAAATGATACCAACACATTTGGAAACCTGATGGGCGGCCGCCTGATGTACTGGATGGATATTGCTGCAGCGCTGGCCGCCATGAAACACTGCGCCGCCCCGGTGGTTACCGCATCGGTGGATAATATCTCGTTTGAAACACCCATAAAGTTAGGAAATGTTGTGCATTTAGCGGCAAAAGTAACCCGTTCATTCAACAGCAGCATGGAAGTGCATATAAACGTATGGGGAGAAGATGCCATACAGCAATACAGGTATAAAAGCAACGAAGCCTATTATACATTTGTGGCCCTGGATCCAAATGGCAAACCACGGCCGGTAAACAAACTGATCCCTGAATCGGAAGACGAGAAAAAACTATTTGACGGGGCTTTAAGAAGAAGGCAGCTGCGCCTTATACTGGGCGGAAAAATGAAGCCCGATGAAGCAGAGGAGCTGAAAGCACTTTTTATAAAATAAGCTCACTTATCGATCCTGCTCAGCAGGTGATGTTTGCTTTTCATCATGAATTCCTTGCTCTGTTCAATGGCATGCATTACTTTTTCCAGGATGTTTTCGGCAGAATCTTCATAATTCAGCTCCATGGGCTTTTTAATAGTTACCGAAAGTTTGGATCCCCTTTTTTTGAATTTCAAGCCTTTTTTGTTGAATGCCCGCCAATAACCGTTAATGACGACCGGCACCACAATGGGTTTATTTTCTTTGATAATAAAGGCGGTGCCCTTACGGCCAGGGGCAAAAGGCTTGGTGGTACCCTGCGGAAAGGTAATGACCCAATTCTTTTCCAGTGCAGAACTTATATTCCTGGTGTCTGTGGGATCCAGTCCACGCTTTACTTCATGCCCGTCGGCCCGCCAGGTACGCTTAACCGATATGGCGCCTGCCAAACTGAAAATTTTGGTAAGCCAGTTTGTTTTCATTGTTTCCTCTGCAGCCACATATTTTATGCGGGTAAAGGGCCAAAGCAGGTAAAAAGGCAGGCCGAGCCTGTTTTTTTTTCGCCAGCTTGCTGCACAGAAAATATGAATAAAAGTTATAACATCTGCAAAATAAGTCTGGTGGTTGCTTACAAAAAGTACATTGTGCCGCGGTAGATCCTGCAGGTTTTCCATCCCGCTTATTTGCAGCCTGTTTACCATGGCCAACCCCGGATAGGTAAAAAACCCTACAATACTATACACAAACCCTTTTATCAAACGGGACCCCAAAATATTGTCAAGTATGCCTTTCATGCAAGAATCATTTTTAAACCCCCTTTAAGAGATTAAATATACCGGTAAAAGAAATTGTAAAAAAAAGAAATTGAATAGTAAATTAACATAACTTTACGATTCAGGCTTTCTATTGATTTATTTAATCTCTCACAAAAAACATTTCTATGCAATCGAAATCTACTTTTGTAAGATTGAAGACCATAACTAAAAAATTGCTTTTCGTGGCAATGCTTTTGTTATTCGTGTCTGGATCTTCTTTTTCGCAAATTCTTATTAATGAAGGATTTAATACAGTCCTTCCGACAGGATGGGCAAGGCAAAACCTTGGCACACCAGCGGGCACTAACCCTAACTGGGGCCAGGGAAATGCAGCTGTATTTGCCGCAAACAGCGGAGCCCCTACGGCTTACGCTTTTGCCAATTTCCAGTCGGTAACCGGAACAAACACCATCAGCAACTGGCTGTTTACCCCCGAAGTAGCTATTGCCAATGGCAATGTGCTTACTTTTTTTACCCGTGTACCAACCGGTGGTAATGCATTCCCCGACAGGCTGCAGGTTCGTATGAGTACAGCAGGCGCCAGTACCAACGCAGGTGCCAGCAACACTTCTGTTGGTGATTTCACGGTGGTTTTACAGGACATTAATCCAACTTACGGAACCTCCTACCCGGAAACATGGACACAATTCACTATTACCATTTCGGGTGTGGCAGCTCCCACAACGGGCAGGTTTGCCTTCAGGCATTTTGTAGAAAATGGTGGCCCTACAGGCGACAACTCAAACTATATTGGTCTTGATGATGTATTATATTCAACACCATGTTCGGGACCCCAGGCACTGGGTAATACCCTTTCCACCGCAGCCAATATTTGCCCGGGCATCAACTTTACTTTGTCAACACAAACTATAGGACTTTCCAATACAACCTACCAGTGGCAGGTTAGTACAGATGGCGGTACCACCTGGACAAATATTGCTGGTGCCAGCGGCACGACCCTGGTGCGCAACCAAACCGTTACTTCTCAATACAGGTTGCAGGCTACCTGCGGTGCAGCTGTTAGCACCAGCACACCTGTAACGGTAACCCTGAACCCACCGCTGGCTTGTTATTGTATACCCGGAACAAGCGATTGTACAGATGACGATGTACTTTTAAATGTAACTTTTGGAACTATCAACAATACCACTACCTGTTCAGCAAACGGCTACGGAGATTTTTTCTCCAGTGTTGCACCTGCAAATGTGGAAGCGGGTTCAAATATGCCTATTTCAGTAAGGGTGCCAACCACTTTCAGTGAACAGGTTTCTGTGTGGATCGATTATAATAAGAATGCGGTATTTGAGCCCAATGAGTATACACACTTAGGTTCAAACGCAGCAGGTGGTACCATCAATGCTATTATTCCCGTTCCTGCCACTGCGCAATTAGGCGCCACCCGTATGAGGGTGAGGGTAAGGTTTGCAACTGCACTTACATCGGGCCAGGCTTGTACCACTTATGGATTTGGTGAAACAGAAGATTACCAGGTAAACATCACACCTTGTATAGTAATGAACCTCACTTCTCAGCCTACAGACAGGTCAGTAGCATGTGGCGGCAACACAAGTTTTGCGGTAACAGCTACCGGTACGGCCCCTGTTTATCAATGGCAGTTCAGAACAAGCGCCACCGCCCTATGGCAAAACGTAACCAATGGCGGTGTTTACAGCGGTGCTACAGCTGCCACGCTTAACCTGGCCTTTGTTCCGATCTCGATGACCGGATACCAGTACAGGGTGGTTTATTCAGGCGGTTGCCGTGCTACAGATTTTTCAAACATAGCAACACTGACCGTTACCCCCATGATGGCTACTATTAACCCTGCCGGTTCAATAGTAAGGTGCAGTAGTTCCACCACGCCAACAGCCATTTCTGTTACCAATGTGCCTGCGCCTGTAACCGTATCGTTTAATTCTACCGGCTCTGTTAATATTCCCGATGCCACCGGTGCAGCCGCACAAAGCCCCATTACGGCAAGCGGCATACCTACCAATGCGGTGATTTCAGAGATCAGGGCAACATTCAATATTACACATACCTGGGTAGGCGATCTTGACATTAACCTGGTGGCACCAAACGGCACATCACTTAACCTGGTGGGCGCACTTAATGGTGGTACAGGCAGCAATGGTACTGCAAACTTTACGGGTACTGCTGTAAGTTCAAATGGCGTAAACGCTCTTAGCGGCGCCCCTGCACCACGTACAGGTGTTTTCAGAGCCGACCGCATCACCGGTTATGGCCCCGTAGGCTTTGAACAAGCCGCCGGCACAAACTGGTCGAACCTCCAGTCTACCATGAACGGTAACTGGCGTTTAGTGGCAGGCGATTATGGTGCACTGGATGTAGGAACCATTACCAGCTGGACATTGACCATTGAATATGGTGCACCGGCCAATGGCGTATTCACTCCTACAACAGGCTTATATACAGATGCAGCCGCCACTGTTCCTTACGACGGCTCATCAATCAATACCGTATATGCAATGCCGGCTGCCAGCACCACTTATTCGCTGGTAGTAACCACTGTTACCTGCGTGTCTGACACATTGCGTATACCTGTAGCGGTTCATAACCCACTTACAGGTACTTCAGCTGTAACCAGCCAGGCTACCTGCGTAGGTGGAAATGCAAGCTTTACGGCAACTGTACCGGCAAACGTAGTGGGTGTGGCCCATGCATGGCAGTTTAGTACAAATGGCGGTGCCACCTGGTCTGCTGTTACAAATACAGGTGTTTACAGTGGAGCAACCACCAGCATGCTCACTATTTCTGGCGCCCCAATAACCATGAACGGATACAGGTACAGGGATTCTCTTTATGTAACAGCCTGCAGTACCAATATCGTTTCATCTGCGGGTGTTTTAACGGTGAACCCAAATCCGGTTATTGTGCTCAGCGCAAACCCCTATACAGCTTTGTTCCCTGGTTTAACCACCACATTGGCAGCTGCTGTATCGCCAAATGCCGCATCCACTTACACCTGGTATGCAGGCGGGGTTCCGGTAACAGGAACGGCCAATACCCTGCCATTGACTGTGGATCAGCTGGGTACCTATTCTGTTGAGGTAGAAGACATTAACGGTTGTATGGGTTCTTCAAACAGTATCGTTATTAAGGATTCTGTAAGCGATATACTGTATGTTTACCCAAGCCCAAGCAACGGGCCGTTCAACGTAAGGTATTACAGCAATACCACCGGGGCCCGCTCCCTCAATGTGTACGACAACAAGGGTGCGAGAATCTATACCAAACTTTATACCATCACCGGGCCGTATACCAATATGCCGGTTGAGATTCCAAACCTCAGCAGGGGCATCTACTCAGTAGAACTTGCCGACAGGAATGGTAAGCGTATTAAGACCGGAAGGGTGCTGATACAATAAATTGTTTATAAGACCTCTATAAAAAAAAGTAGCTGAAAAAAAAATCAGCTACTTTTTTTATTACTTTTACAGCACCATAACTATCATGTTATCGTTACAACTAATTCCTAAATCAAATTAAGAGACACATGAAACAATGCTACTCTAACATTCGAAAGTCTGTTTTAGCAAAATGCAGTTTTGCATTTCTCCTTTCCTTTTTCATACTGAAAGTTTCTGCGCAACCGTATATTAACGGTAACCTCAGTACAGGCGCCACTACATCAAATGGCACTGCAGCGCCTGCAGGATTTACCTGGAGCGAAGTACAAACAGGCAATGGAACTGCCGGCCTCGGCGGAAATATTGCTGCAGGTCTTGGGCTTGCAGACAATTTTGTTGTTACTGCCGGCCAAACATGGAACGTAACCAAATTTACATTTTATGGTTATTCCACCGGTTATGCCGGTGCCACTTCTCCCTTTACCGATGTAAGGGTAAGGATCTTTAACACAAACCCATCTGTTGGTAACCCGGCTCCCATTTTTGGCGACCTTACCACCAACAGATTTTTAGCATCCAGCACTGCTTCCATGTACCGCATTTTTAATGCAACTGCCGGTACCACAAGGCAAATCTGGAAAGTGGAAGCCACCATAAACACGGTACTTGCCGCAGGCAACTACTGGGTAGAATTTCAACTGGGTTCAGGTGCACTTGGAAATTTTACACCACCAAGCACTTTTGCGGGAACTACTACCCAGGCGGGAAACAATGCTTTGCAACATAACGTAACAGCTAATACCTGGGCTGCTGCTCTTGATGGAATTAACCCACAGGATATGCAATTTCAAATTGACTATACCGCCACCGGTACTTCCTGCACAGGCGGCGCACCGGGTGCCACCAGCTCCACCCTTGCAAGTGTATGCCCCGAAAATTTATTTACCCTTACTGTGGCCAACCCCGGCAGCGGTACGGACCTGACTTACAGGTGGCAATCATCGCCTAACGGAACCACCTGGACAGATATTCCCGGCGGCGCAGCACAAACTAATTCGCTCTCTTTAAGGCAGGCGGCTGCCACCTGGTACAGGCTGGCTGTGACCTGCAGTGGTAATACTCAGTTTTCAACCGCATTGCAGGTGCCCATGTCGGCCACCTGTTATTGCGTGCCTGGCAACTCTAACTGTAGCTTAGATGATTATATTGCCAACGTTACTTTTGCCACTATCAACAATACATCGGCCTGCGGTGGCGCAACTGGCTACAGTAACTTTACAACTACGGTTGCTGCACCCACCATTGAAGCCGGATCCACACTGCCTATTGCAGTAAGAGTGGGACCCGGTGGTACAGAACAGGTAGCTGCCTGGATCGATTATAATCAGAATGGTGTTTTTGAAGCCAGTGAATTTACATTTATCGGAACAGGAAACGGTGTTGTTGTAAACGGTACCATTACCATTCCGCCTACTGCTTTAACAGGTACCACCCGTATGAGGGTTAGGGTAAGGTTCAGCACGGCACAAACCGGTACAAATGCCTGCACCACTTATACTTTTGGCGAAACAGAAGATTATAATATTAATATTATTCCCTGCGTGGTGGTTAACATAACCGCTCAACCCACCAATAAAACGGTCGCCTGCGGTGGCAATACTACGTTTAGTGTAACTGCAACCGGAACTTCGCCTGTTTATCAATGGCAGTTCCGTACCAGCGCCACCGCACTATGGCAAAATGTAGTAAATGGCGGCGTATACAGCGGCGCTACAGCAGCTACCCTCAACCTTTCCAATATACCATCTTCCATGAATGGTTACCAGTACAGGGTGATCTATATGGGCGGTTGCAGGGCTACTGATTTTTCTTCTACGGGCACATTAACGGTAACGCCTTTACAAGCTACCATAGCTACAGCTGTAACTAATGTTTGTGTGGGTACCATTGTTCCATTAACGATCACCAATATTGATGCGCCATCGCAGTCAAGCCAAACGTTTAACTCAGGTACCATAGCGGTGGCCATTCCGGATAACAACCCTGCAGGTGCTACCAGCAGCATTGCAGTAAGCGGTGTTCCTGCCGGCGCCCTGCTCAATGGCATCAGCGTAAGCGTGAACATTCCGCATACATGGGCCGGCGATCTTGTAATGGCTTTAAGGGCACCAAACGGAGCTATCTTTAACCTTGATTATTACCTCACGGGTACAGGAGGTGCTGGTGTTACCACCGGCCTTATCAATACCGTTATCAGTTCTGCGGGAACCGCCGCTTTAAGCACGGGTTCCGGTTCTTACACAGGAACATTCAGGGCTGATGGGGCTGCAGGTACTGCCAATCCTCCTTCCGGACCAACTGGCTTTATTCCAACTGTAACCAGTTTTGCCGGATTGTTTACCAGTGCCGCTAATGGAAGCTGGACGCTGGGTATCTACGACGGAGGTAATTTAGATGTGGGTACACTGACCAATTGGACTATTACGCTCAACTATCTTGCAGGTGCTGCCTCTACCGGCATATTTACACCGGTAACAGGTCTATATACAGATGCTGCTGCAACAGTTCCTTATACCGGAACCGCCATCAACACTGTTTATGCAAATCCTGCCGCTACCAGCACTTATTCTCTGGTAGTTACCACGCCTACCTGCGTTTCCGATACACTGAGGATACCGGTTACGATCAATAACCCGATCACCGGTACATCATCCGTGGCCAGCCAGGTTATTTGTAATAATGGCAATACTGTATTTACGGCAACAGCTCCTACCAGTGGTAATAATATTGCCCACAGATGGCAGGTACTTACCACTGCAGCCGGTGCTGTGTGGACAAACCTGAATAACGGGGGCGTTTACAGCGGTGCCACCACGAGCAGCCTCAGCATTACCGGTGCTACCACTTCTATGAGTGGCTACCGCTATAGGGATTCCATGTCGGTAGCGCCTTGTATGTCTACCCTGATTTCCAGTGCAGGAACACTTACTGTACATCCAAACCCGGTATTAACGGTTAACAGCGGTGCCTATTCGGCATTGTTCCCGGGCCTTACCACTACATTGGGTGTTAGTTCCAGCACTACCGCCTCTGTTTATACCTGGTACCTCGACGGGGCACCGGTTAGCGGGGCCACTGCGGCCACCCTGCCTGTAAACGTAGATGGTTTGGGTACTTACACGGTAATGGTGGAAGATGTGAACGGATGTACAAACACATCGGCCGGACTTACGATCAGGGATTCTGTAAGCGATATTCTTTATGTATATCCAAGCCCCAGCAATGGTGCGTTCAACGTAAGGTATTACAGCAATACCACCGGGGCCCGCTCCCTCAATGTGTACGACAACAAGGGTGCGAGGATCTATACAAAACTTTATACCATCACCGGGCCATATACCAATTTGCCGGTTGATATTCCAAACCTCAGCAGGGGTATCTACACAGTAGAACTTGCCGACAGGAATGGTAAGCGTATTAAGACCGGAAGGATATTGATACAATAACCAATACCAGCTCTTAAAAATAAAGGCCGCTAATAGCGGCCTTTATTTTTTTAACCAATTCAAAATGATGGGTTTAAAAGAAAAAAAAGGGCGGCCATCCAGCCCCATAAAAACGGGGAAAAATTGCGCTAAAAACAGGGGAATTGCCTACCTTTGCATCCCCGTTTAAAAAACCCGGGGATATTTTATGTCTTTTACTATTAACAAACAACTAAACGCAGATGAACTGGAGCCAAAAGCTGCTGATGCAACTGAGGCTGCTGCGACAACAAATGCACCAGTGGAGGAAGTGGCTGTAGCCGCTGCTCCCGCACCCGAACCTAAAGTGGAAACTGCACACGATGATTTTGACTGGAGCAGAGACAAACGCAATGTGTCGGCCTACACAACTGAAGAAAAACTGAAGTACGACAAAGTGTATGAAGGTACTTTCAAACAGATCAACGATGGCGAAATGATCATGGCCACCGTAGAATCGCTCACCAAAACAGATGCGGTGGTAAACATCGGATTTAAAAGCGACGGCCTCATCTCCCTCAATGAATTCAGGGATATGCCGGGCGGCGTAAAAGTGGGCGATGTGGTGGAAGTGATGGTGGTGAATAAAGAAGACCGTGATGGTAACCTGAACCTCAGCCGCAAATCGGCCCGCATTACCCGTGCATGGGAAAGGATTGTGGAGGTGAACAAAACAGGCGAAATTGTAACCGGTATTGTTACCAGCAAAACAAAGGGTGGTTTGATCGTGGATGTTTTCGGTATGGAAACATTCTTACCGGGTTCACAAATTGACGTGAAGCCTGTAACAGATTACGACCAGTTTGTAGGTAAAACAATGGAATTTAAAGTGGTTAAGATCAACGAAGCTATTAAGAATGCCGTTGTATCGCACAAGGCGCTTATTGAAAGCGATATTGAAGCACAAAGGGCCGAGATCATCGGTAAACTGGAAAAAGGACAGGTGCTGGAAGGAACGATCAAGAACATCACCGACTTTGGCGCCTTCCTCGACCTGGGCGGTTTAGACGGATTGCTGTACATCACCGATATTTCATGGGGACGTATCAACCATCCTTCTGAAGTACTGAAGATGGACCAGAAACTGAACGTGGTGGTGCTTGATTTTGATGACGACAAAAAACGTATCAGCCTTGGCCTTAAACAACTGACGCCGCATCCATGGGATACCCTGGCTGAAAATATTAAAGAAGGCGAAATTGTAAAAGGCCGCGTGGTGAATATTGAAGACTACGGCGCATTCCTGGAAATAATGCCGGGCGTGGAAGGATTGGTACACGTAAGTGAAATTACCTGGGCCAACTCCCCTATCAATGCCAAAGAGTTCTTTAAACTGGGCGATGAATACGAAGCCAAAGTGGTAACACTTGATAAGGATACCCGCAAAATGAGCCTTTCTATCAAACAAATGACAGAAGACCCCTGGAGCACCATCGAAAACAGGTTCCCCGAAGGCAGCAAGCACAAAGGTGTGGTGAAGAACATTACTCCCTACGGCGTGTTTGTGGAACTGGCAACTGGTATCGGCGGTATGATCCATATCAGTGACCTGAGCTGGCTCAAGCGTTTCAACAACCCCAACGAATACACCAAGGTTGGAAACGAAATTGATGTGATCATCCTCAGCATTGATAAAGACGGACGTAAACTGCAGCTTGGACACAAACAAATTGAAGAAGATCCATGGAATACCCTGCAGGATACCTTTGCTATCGGTTCTGTACACGAAGGAACGGTGATCAGGAAAGACGATAAGGGCGCTGTGGTACAGCTTCCTTACGGACTGGAAGGATATGCACCGGGCCGTCACCTGGCAAAAGAAGATGGCAAAACGGTGGTTGCCGACGAGGTGATCAACTTTATGGTAATAGAGTTTGAGCGCAGCGACAAACGCATTGTTCTTAGTCATACCAGGCTTTGGGAGCAGGAAAAAGAAGAGACCAAGCAGGCCGAAAGAAAAGAGAAGATGGCTGAATCTGAATCGGCACGCAAAGCAGTGAAGACTATCCAGAGCAAGGTTGAAAAAGCCACCCTGGGTGACCTGAGCGCTTTGGCTGATATAAAGGCCAAGCTCGACAATGATGCCGCAGCTGAACCAAAATCAGAATAAGCAGAGCCTATATTTTTATAGTAAAGCCTCCCGGAAGGGGGGCTTTTTTTGTGCGCTGTAGAAATTCTTCTAATCAACCGGCCCCGGAGGGCATTATTTACTGCTATAGAAATTCTTCTAATCAACTGGCCCAGGTTAATTGGATATTGCGCCCTCCTGCATTTTGTGGATCGGTCAAATGTGCCGTTCCCGATAGCTACGGGAAGAAATAATATAAGCCCGATTGACAACTTATAAGAGCGAAAAAAATGGTTCGTAAAAAATGCATTGAATTCAGAAAAGTCTTAATTTCAGGTAGCAAAAAGTCCTTGCCCGCTGTGACCGAGGAAGGGCGAAGCCGTAAAATGAGGAGCCCTGAATACAACATATTATAAAATTTCGTAAAAAGCATTACTGCTATAAACAATTTAAAATGTATAACATTAATTTTTTGGTTTTCAAGGGTTTAAAAAATTGATGTTTGCGTACTATAGCAGCAATACTAATGTTGTAGGCAAGCGTAAGGCACTCTAAAATTAATAGCAGACAATTAAGTATGAAATTTATTTTTACAATTTCTGGTTTTTTGATGGTTCTATTTTCAAGTTGTTCTGTTTGTAGACTGCGAGAAATTTCTAAAGAGAAATTTGAACACAATACTCATATTTCATATAAGAGAATTAATGCAAAGTGTCCAAAAGGTTCTACAGTTTAAAGATACAATAAGCAAGGAATAGTATTCCAAGTTTATACTTCTGACTCATCATGGGAAAGCAATTCCTATATCTTTTATTTAGATTCTGAAAGAGTAAAAAAAATCAATTCGAATAAATACGGGCGAAAATATTATGAATTGGATTATGTCAATAGTGATTCAACCAGTATGACAAATATTGAAGCACATTTATTTAAAAGGTTGACACAGCTTTCAGATTCGTTAAAAATAAAAGATTTGAGTTATTTACAAAAAGCAAAAGGCTTTAAATTTAAAAGTGAATGGAAACCAACTAAACGCAAGTAAATGGGCACCCAAACGCCTGCCTACAACATGGGGTTTTTTGCAAGTTGGGCTTGACAAACTTAACATCAGCAAATTGCAAAGTCGGTCATTGGTTCCGGGCTGGACAAACTTAGTTGGGCATTAGTAATTAACTTCATCATCATATTTTCAATCAGCAGCGGCTCGGGCGGACGGAACACTAATTCCCAGCACTGCAAAAAGCCCTGTTCGTTAGCGGCAATACAAACCGACGTTTGCTGTAACGGATATTTACTGATATTTACGGATAAGAACATTTTGAATTGGACTTATTTCAATAGTGACACATTCTCAATATTTATTTCTCCAATTTTTTTACTATTGACCAGTAAATTTCTATGGCATAGACAAAATTTAAACTTAAATATTTTGAGAATTAAGCAGTGGCAAATAAATCGGGAAAACAAATTGAACTTTTAACTTTTGGGACTTGACTGTTAATGAATTTCGAAACGGAAAATGAACAGGATTTCAAATATTTTTTAGTGGCAATTGCAAAAGCCGATATTTACTGGTATTTACGGATAACAACCGTTTGACAAAGCTTCTTCAGATAACGGAAATTATTAACTGTTGAACTTCTCGTGGAGAAGAGAAAAGACGATCTTCTGGATTTATAAAAGCAACAAAAGAAAAGCGAAAGTGTACTGCCGCTAACACTGGTTTGCTGCTATGCTGGCGGACGGAATAACAATCAGCTTCAGCAAAAAATCAGTTTCAGTCCGGGCCTGACCGTTTGCTAATGAGCTTTTTGTTGTAAATTCATCATCAAATTAATAATCGGCTTCGGTTGCCGGGCTGGACGAACATGAATTCCAGCACAGCAGCAAGCCCTGGACGTTATGCGGCATGCTACCAACCCACAACTAACTTGACACTTTGAGAAGATATGAGTGAGGATATTAAACGACTTACACCCAAAAAAGAAACTCTTATCCGACTTTTTGCTAAGTCAGGAAATAAGTGTGCTTTTGAAAATTGCACTCACAAGTTGTTTGCAGCAGACGGAACTTTCATTGCGGAGGTTTGCCACATTGAAGCCGTTATGCCCAAAGGCGAACGGTTCAACCCAAAAATGAATGATGAAGAAAGAAGGCAAGAAGAAAATCTTATTGTGCTTTGTCATGCTCATCATAAAATTTCAGACAATGAAGATGAATACACAGTTGAGAAACTAAAAGGCATCAAGCAAAAACATGAAGTAAAGTTTACATCAGGAGGAGAATCAATTCAACTGACAGAGGAAAGTTACAATTCAGTAGTTGGCAAATATGAGAGAGAACTTGAACGACTTCTTGAAATATTTTCAAAACTGGTTCACTTCAAAAAACCAGAAAAAGAATTTAGTGGACTAAAAGCAAGTTTAAGACCTTCAATCCAACAGTTTGAAAATAATCTCAACTACTTCATTCCAAGCGAACAGAAAATAATTCAAAGTTTTACAGAGAGTTTTCAAAACAATAAAAGCCAAACAGGTTTGCTTGTTGGTTCACCATCTTCAGGCAAGACCACATTAGCATTAGCCATTTCAAGACAACTTTATGAATTCAATTATGAATCTTACTACCTTGAACTGAATCATGAACTTTCCAAAAAGGAAATCATTCAGGAACTTTTGGTAATCAGCAAAAACAAATCGTTGATTATTGTTGATGACATTCAGAGAAATATTTCGCTTGCTATTGACATCTATTCCCAACTTGAAGAACTGCCAAATATTTCAGCGTTATTCCTTTCAAGAAAACTAAGTTCAGATTTTCAGATTGATGACAACGGAATAAATCTCTATTCAGAAATTAATCTGAAATACGAATTACAATCTATTACTCCAAGAGAAAAGTTTCAGGGAATCATTGAGGCATTTTGCAATCACTTCAACATAAATCAAAGGGTTGGCGACATCAATAAAGTTCTGGCTTTATCAAACCACAACATTTTAAAGTTGAACTTGCTTTTGGAGTTTTGGAAATCAAACCAGCAAAAGAAACTTGATGAACTTACCGAGCAAGATTTTAACCGAGAGTTATTCATCCGCTACTTAAAACGAATTGAAGGTAATCTTCAAGAAATAATTCCCTATTGTAGCATCAATTCGTTTGGAATTGATTTTCATTTTCTCCAAAGCAGAGAACTTTGCGAACAGTTACAGGAAACAGGACTGATTTATGAAACAGACAGGAAGAATAATTTATTCAGTTTCGGACATTCACAATTTGCAGAACTCATACTTGAATCAATATTCAGTTTGCCTCAGTTTGATTTTGAAAAATACAACAAAGACAGAATTGCTTTTAAAACTACTCAACTAAAAACTTACTTCAATCAATTTGGAATAAACAATGAAATAGGTTTTAGTTATCCAAAAAACACGGCTGAAATATTTGCATCGCTGCATCAACAAAAAGTAAAAGGTGCAATCGTCGCTTTACTTAATGACAAATCAATTTCTGACAAAGCATTAAACTATTTGCAAAGTGAACAAGTTGAGCAATCAGCCGTAAAAGATTTTTTCAAAGCACTTCGCTTTTGTTATAAAGAAAAGTTTGAATACTTCGCAAAAGAATATCTTGAAAAGTCAAGTTCATTTAAAGATATGATACTGCAAGACAGAGACGGATTTCAAACAATTTCGTTTTTGATTATTTGCTGTTACAAGTGTGGGCTTTCAAAAGAAGCCAGCAAACTCATTGCTCTAACTTTCAAACGAAGAATTGCATCAGCTTTTGAAATTGTCACCAATAAATGTTACAACTCTTTCAACACGGCTTTTCAAAAACTACAATCCTAATTTCTGCAATCGGATTATTCTATCTCTTTCTGAATCTGAATGGGCAAATAAGTTTATACAACCACCACCATTTATTGCCGCCAATTCTTTGACAGAGTTTAAGCAAATCAATCGGACAGCTGCAAGAAATATTTTTCTACTTATGAACGAAGAGGAAAATGTAGGTAAAAATCTGAGCCGTCATAAGTTCTTTTATATTGAGAAAGCGACTTAGTGAGTTTAATGAAATTCACCCCGACAAAGCGAAAAGGTTGTTTGAATTTTATTCTGACGAAAGAATCAAAGCAGCATTGGACAGATGTAAGCCTTCACAGCTTGGAAAGGTCTTGTAAGCTGCATAAATTAAATCCTAATAGAGTTGTCAATATTTATTCGTTGTTGACTTCAAGTGAAGTTGCTTCACTTTAAAAACGGAGACAACAAAAAATGCACTTCGGATTTTTGCTGAATTGCATGAAGTATCGCCTTTAAAGACTAAAGAAATATTAACCGAGTTTTTTCGGACTTTTCAGATAATGATGTTAAAGACATTTCCGATTTTCTTACTCTTATTCACACTCTAATCAATTTGGAATACTCTGACAGAGTTTCGGTTTTATGAGATTTAGTAAGGAGAAACTTCTTCCGCTTTTACAGAAAAGCATCAGCAGAAAATTATTCAGCAGGTTTAGCGGCAGTTAAAGAATATGATCCTCATTTAGCAAAAGCAATTTTTCAGGAAGTTGAAATTAATTTAAATAGTAATGATGTTGGCTTTTCCTCATTGGGAAACATTCTTTTAAAGTTAAAGACAGTTGACCCTTTCGGAGCAAAGTCAGTTTTTAAAAACGTGTGACAGGAAAATACTTGTTAGAAAAACCCTATCAAACGACATCAACTTTGGACAAATCATCAAAGGAATTGAAGAGCTTAAAGCACTTGACCCTACTCAAGCAATTGAAATTTTTGAACTTGTTTCAAAAGAACCAAAGTATCAGGCGAAAGATTTACAAATTACCTTTTGACCAACTGCTTCACACTATTGTTTCCATTTATAAAATCAATCCAGACACAGCCAAAGAATATTTTTAATGACTACAAACACAGCATAAGCATGACTTGATTCAACAGAATATTAGTTTCTTGAACTTTTGTCAAGGGCTTGGTAAATTGAGCAAACTTGCAGAACCTCTTTGCATAAAAATTCTTGACAAGTTCTTCAATAACCTGAAAGCACAATTACCCGGACTGAAATTTCACGAACTTGCAACAGGACTTAGTGAATCGGAAGCTTCTAAAAGGAGAAGCAAAGAAGCTACTTGATACATGTTCAACAGAAATGCTTGTAAGAAAGGCGATAGAAATGAAACCCGTTACTTTAAATAGTGCATTAGGAGAAATAAATAAATTTGACACGATAAGATGGGCGGAAATAAAAAGAGGACTTTCAATTCACAAAAGAAGCACGAACGCACAACATTGGTATTGCCAATAGTGGGGCTGGACATTGGAGCAATCAGCAGCGGTAATTCTGCTGTGCTGCGGTTCGGGGCTTGACGAATAAAGCCCAGCTTTAGTTCTTAATATTTAACTTTATCAAAAAGCCAGGCAGCAGTTCCGGGCGGACGAATATAAAATTCCCCACCATCGGCAATACCTGCCCGTTAGTGTGTAATTTTATAGTCCTGAAATAGGTTGACTCCAAAAAAGTGGATAAGTCAACTTAAAACAGGACTAAAAATGAGTAAAAAACAAAGTCCAACCACTAATGGCCATAGCCATTATTCTACACGGAAGCGTTTAAGCAAAAAATCATTCAGGAAGTATTGAGCGGCAAACTCAGTAAACGCCAGGCACAATTGATTTATGGCATTAAGGGCAATGCGACCATCTGTATTGGATTAATCAAAGCCGTGGCCTGCGGGGTTATGAAAAAAGAACCACTCCACTGGCTAACTTT
>CAVWGU010000002.1:0-15247 GCA_963754695.1 uncultured Chitinophagaceae bacterium | reverse complement strand
TTGATTATTGCTTTTACATTTAAACTATAAATATAGTACCGATCCTGATTGGTACAGCAAAACAGCTTGTTCTGAAAACGTTGAAAGAGGTTACTCGTTTCTGAACATTTTAAAAAGATGCTGCCGAACCATCCACAAAGTTAACATTAAAACTATGGCATAACTGAAAAATGTAGCCAATGCCGCCCCAACTGCCAATCGGTTTTTTATTAGAAAATAATTGAGTACTGTACTTATGATAATGGAAGCAACTGAAATAAACAATAATTTACGTTTGTGTTTCGCAAAGAAGAAAAAAGCATAAAAATAATAATTGACCGCCCACAAAAAATTGCCGGCACAAATGATATAAATATAACTGAGCCCGCTGTGATATCTTTCATTAATGAAGTACCTGAAGAGCAGCGGCGTAAACAAGATCAGCATAACGGTACCAGCTGCCATTGCTGCCAGGTACAAAAGAAAATCCTTTTTAATATTCGTGTAGAGAACGGGGGCAGACCCCAGATTTTTATAAAATCGGGGGAGCACGTACTGAAGCATCGCTGTACTTAATATCGTAATAACAGAAGCAAAAATATATCCTATACTGTAAATACCAACAGTGGCATTATTGTCGCTGGTAAACCGTGATAAAAAGAATTTATCAGCAGAGTTCAGGCAAAAAAGACTGAGTTGCATCAGGATAATAGGCCCGGCATAAACCAGTTCGTTCCTGAAGTATTTCATTTCAACTTTGCCTGGCAAATAGTCCTTTTTCCAAAAATACCAGAATGAATATAATGCCGAAAATGAAAATGCAACAAATATTCCTGCCATTCTGCCTTCCCATCGCCATGCAAATGCCACAACTAGTAATAATGACAATCCCAGTTCCAATACGGTTCTGGTAAGCACCACACCCAGGTACCTGTTGGGCTCCTTATTACTGCGCACCAAAGTTATCATGTGTTCGCTGCAAAAAGTAAAGAAAGCAAGAACAGGTATAAGCCAGGTAAATATGAAAGGGAACCCGTATTGCTGCTGCAGTTTATACCGGAAAACATACAGCAACAATATACTCAACAGGGTTACTGTAACAGGCAATATAAAACTGGTTGCAAAAAAATTCCTGAATTTATCCCTGTCCAGTTTAAAAAAATCCGTACTCACAGAATGGAGGGCCCCAAGTGATATAAAATATCCAAAAAACATGAGTGCGTTGCTCATCAGGCTGAGCAGCCCGTTTTCGGAAGGTGATATATATATGGGGTTTGTATAAATGAACAATAACAGAAAAGAGGCGGCCTTACCAAAAATATTCGTAAATAAATAAATACTCATTTCCCTGAAACCGGGCCCTCTAATAATATTTATGAAGCTAGACAATACTATATTAGTGTATTAGTAAAACAATGCATTATTTATTGTGTAAAGAAATAAATGGCTTTACAGTTATTACCATTTCAGTAAAAGTATTTTTATGATGGCATAAAACCTTCTTCTGCCAAAGAGGGCAGCTGAACTGCCAATTGCTTTAAGGAGGTAACTGAAACCAACCAGCTTATTGCCGGGTGTAGCTGCCAGGTGGAGTGAAACGTAAGAATAACATTCCATTCTAATTTGATCAAAATCTTTCCCATATTTCAACATAACAGCCTCATCGTTTTCCAGGCAGTTAAGCAGACAATTGATTCTGGCCACCAGGTCTTTTTGGTTTACGTTAATCACGCTCCGTTCATCATGTTCTATCAAAACCGATGTGATTGTATTTGAATAATATAACGGATAGCGGGCTGCCAGTCTTGTCCAAAGTTCATAATCTTCTGAGCCGGAAAGTTCCCTTTTTTCATTAAATAGATGTGTTAAAAAAATATCCCGCCTTACAAACACCCCATTGCAGCCAAAGGGGTTTCCCAAAAGCATCTTATGGTTAATGGTTTCGCCCTCAAAATGATTGGCCATTGGAACAAGCCTTCCGCCAGGCTCACTGCGTTCATATGCCAGGTGAAAAAACTCAGGTTTATTTCTTTTTTGAATAAGTTCAGCGGCTTCTGTTAGATGATTACTGTAAGCTATATCATCGCTGTCGAAAAAGTTTACATACTCGCCTTTTGCCCTCTGCGCCCCATAGTTTCGGGCCGCCGCCCTTTCTGCATTATTCTTCCTCAAGTAAACAGTTTTTCCGTCCAGTAATGGCGTTACAACTGCCTCTGTGTTGTCCGTGCTGCCATCATCCACTACGATTATTTCAAAATGGCTATAGTTCAATTGCTGGAGTGAAACAAGTGTTTTGCCGATCAGGTGCGCCCTGTTATACGTTGGAACAATTATTGAAAAGAATATATTTTCATCCATTGCAAATCACTTTATTATCTTAATAAGGCGTCGTATTTTGCCGAAAGGTTTTTAATATCAAATTCTCTTACAACTCTGTCATGAAGCTTTTCCCCAGCACTTTTAAGCAATGCACGGTCGTGGTATAAAAGATTCAGCACCTCAAGCGAGCCTGGCAAAGGGTTTGCCTTGCTGACCAGGAATCCGTTTTCTTTATGGGTGATATAGTTGCTAAAATCGCCCACATTTTCGCAAACCACGGCTGTTCGTTCGGCCCAACCAGTTTCCTTAACTACACTATTACTTGCCTCCGTTTCGGAAAGATGAAAAAGCACATCTGAAGCTACAAGATAATCAAATATCTCCTGCCGCCTCCCTTTAAAAATAATATCGGCTTCGAGCCCGTTCTCTTTCACCCATTGCTGCAGTTCAGCTTCATCTTTTCCGGTACCCAGGCAGATCATCTTTACATCGAGCCCTTTTTCTAATAGGCCTTTTACAGTTGCAAACATGATCTTATGCCGTTTTACATGCACAAGCCTTGCTATCGACAATATAAGAAAGCTACAGGCATGCTCTTCCCTGATTTTTTTTACATTTTGCGGGTTGGCTTTTTCATATTGATCAAAATTGTATCCATAATTGATCCGCTGTATTCTTGCTGCCGGCACTTTTTCCTTATCCACCATATACCTGTAAACAATATCAGAGGGTGCAATAATGTTTTGCACAAAACGGTTAATGAATTTATTAAGCAAAGCAGCTTTGAAGGGATTGGTTATATAGTCTTCATCTGAGTTGTGCCTTACATAAAAAAAGGGCGTCTTGATAAAAAGTTTTGAAAAAATAAGCGGAATCACAGCAGCTTGCTGATGAACAAATATCAAATCAATCCTGTACTGCCTGCAAAATTTTATGAGTACCCGGGCGTTTGCCAGGATGCTGCCGGGCCTTAGGGAGGCCTCATGGCCGGAAGCAAATGCCTGCACGCCAAACTTTCGAACAATGCTGTGCAATTCCCCTTCATTTGTGAGGGTGAGCAAAAAAACCTGATACCCTTTTTTTACCAGCATTTCCATTACAGATTGCTGCTCCACTGTTCGGCTATTGTAAGGAAAATAAATAAGGATGTTTTTCATAGCATTAATTGCTGACACAATAAATATTTAACGGGGCTGTATAAAATTCGGAATGAAATTCCCTTTGAGCACCTTCCTCATAAATAATGTAGCCAAACTTCAGCAGATAACTGCAGACGCCAGCTGCTGAAGAACCCTGCTTAATCAGATTAGCATCATCAAGTTCCACAAACAGGCGTGGTTTATATTTTTGCAGCGTTGTATATGCGCCTTTCAGTACTTCCATCTCAAAGCCTTCTACATCAATTTTAATAAAATCCAGTCTGCTTACAGCATTTTCTTCCATAAACTTATCAATGCTGGTGACGGGCACTGTTTCTGTTTTTTTTACCGCCAAACCTCCGGGCAGCATCCTGTTAGCGCCGCTGTTTGTTTCACAGTCGGCATACATTTGAAGGCTCCCGGGCACAGAACCAAACGCAACTTTTACCGGCGAAATATTTTTAAAGGAAGGGTTCAGTTCCAGGTTATATACAAAATTATTGTACGTTGCAGGAAAAGGTTCGAAAGAATAAACATACCCGTTTTGACCGGCCTGTTTTGCCATCATCATGGCAGTTTGCCCAATATTTCCCCCCACGTCAAAAATGATATCGTCCTTAGCTATATAAGGCAATACACCAAAAGAGCTGTCGGCCTTTGAGTAAAAATAAAGGACCCAGTTTTGGTAATCACTTATATCTAACCGGTAGTTGATCCCATATCGCCTGCAACGCCTGTATGACCTGGGAGGATATGCATAATTAGGAGTGGCCAGGGCGGTAAATGGACCTGAGGGGAATTTTTCCAGCACAAAAAGCAGGCACTGGTGCAGTAATGGCAGCCTGAATATGGACTGAAGGATTTTTTTCATTTTTTGCCTGAAATTTTACGGATTTCCTTTCATACCTTTTACTACAGAACTGCGGAATTTATGATCCTCTATTTCTCCGCCCCATACCTTCTCCATACCATATTTTTTAAACCATTCAACCACAGTTTCAATTTTTTGTGGCTGGTCATACTGCGGGCTGAACATATCGAAGGTATCGAGCACCACCATTTCCCTGAGTTTCTCTTTACTCAGGTTTTTGGGCAGCGTGCCATCAATATCGCAAACGGGCAAAAACCGGTTGAAAGCCCCCAAACCTATGGAAGCAAGAAACCTGTACGCAGCAATCAACCTGCCTGCATTCCTGTCGATAAGCCCAAAAAGTTTTTCGTGGTCCATATTTTTTGTAAAGGGCCTCAAAAGGTATTTTGAATGGATCTTTGTCCAAAAACCTTTAATACTGTAAAAATCCACTACCAGTTCACCGCCTGGTTTTACCATATCAACCAGGCATTTTACAGACTGTTCAAAATCCGGTGTATGCTGCAACACGCCGAGGCATACCACTTTATCAAAAGATGCCGGGGCAAACGGCATTTCGTAAATGCTGGCCTGAAAAAGGTGCAGCCTGGGGTTAGGGCCATTATTTTTATAATTTGCCTCCACCGCATTTGAATAATCAATACTGTAAAGATTGGCTTTTGTATAATCCAGAATGATCTGCGAAAAACGGCCTGCCCCGGAACCAACTTCCAGTACGTTTTTTCCGGAAAGGTCTTCTTTATCCCAACAGGTTTCAGCAAAAAATCGGTCGCGGCTTAAATTGATATGAATGGATTTATCTACCTGCGTGGTTACGAACTTGTTCCACTGATAGCCAAAATTCTCTGTATAGTTATCGCTTTTAACAATCCGGTAAGACCCGTTTATTAATGGAAAAACAGCGCCATTATCATCTGCAAGTCCATTGTCCACCTGCTGAAGCGGACGCTTATTAAAAGGATTGATTAGAGCAACTGATGACATTGGATATATTTGGAAAGAACGAAGTTAAGTACAATTTTGGATGCACCTGTTTGAAAAATAACATGATTTATTTATTGACAAGTCTTAAGAGGTATTGGCCATAGCCGCTTTTTACGAGGGCTTCAGCGAGTTTGTTCAGGCGGTCTGTATTGATAAAGCCCATACGCCAGGCGATCTCCTCCGGACAGCCTATTTTAAGCCCCTGCCTTTTTTCTATCACCCGTACATATTCACTGGCATCGCTTAAAGATTCAAATGTGCCGGTATCGAGCCAGGCAAAACCGCGGTCAAGTACAGCCACATGCAGTTTTTTTTCAGCAAGGTACACTTTGTTTACATCCGTAATTTCATACTCCCCCCGGGCACTGGGTTTTAACTGCTTTGCTATTTTCACAACACCGTTATCATAAAAATACAGGCCTGGTACGGCATAGTTACTTTTAGGAACGGCAGGTTTTTCTTCAAGACTGAGCGCTGTAAAATTTTCATCAAACTCCACTACGCCATACCTTTCGGGATCGCTAACCGGGTATGCAAAAATGGTGGCCCCGCTGGCAGCAGCAGATTGCTGCAATAATTTACTGAACCCGCTTCCGTAAAAAATATTATCGCCCAGCACCAGTGCCACACTGTCGGTTCCAATAAATTTTTCTCCTATCACAAAAGCCTGGGCCAGGCCGTTTGGCACTTCCTGTTTTGCATACTGAATATTACAGCCCCATTTTCCGCCATCGCCCAGTAAACGCATAAATTGTGCCTGGTCTTCGGGCGTTGTTATGATAAGAATATCTTTAATACCCGCCAGCATCAAAGTGCTGAGCGGATAATAGATCATGGGTTTATCATAAATAGGCATGAGCTGCTTACTGATGCCCATGGTAATGGGGTAAAGCCTTGTTCCGGATCCACCGGCTAAAATAATTCCTTTCATTTGATAGTTTAAAAGATTAGTGGTTTAGGGTTTAGAGGTTTAGGGTTTAGAGGTTTAGGGTTTAGAGGTTTAGAGGTTTAGGAAGGATAGGAATTTTGATCTTTGTTGGGATTTTCTAAGCCCGGCAATTAGCAAAGTTTGCTTTTCAATCATTTCTCTTCCTTCTTCATAAAGCTCTCTTGATAAAAAGTTCAGTTCTTGAGCTATAAGGAGATCATTTAAAAGTTCAATTGTACTGCTATAGGCTATTGTACTAAAATGTGCTTTGTCCTTAGACGTTTTACGGGAAGTTCCCTCGGCTATATTGGATGCAACTGAAATAGCAGCCCTTCGCATTTGACTCACAAGACCAAATTTTTCATAGTCAGGAAAAAGATTCGTTGCCTTATAAGTCCATACGGCTAATTTCCTTGCACTTTGCCAACACTCCAATTTTTCAAATGAATAAACTTTCATACGGTTTGTTTTTTTGCAGCTGGTTAAGTCTTTAGGGGGTTTAGAGGTTTAGAGGTTTAGAGGTTTAGAGGTTTAGAGGTTTAGAGGTTTAGAGGTTTAGAGGTTTAGAGGTTTAGAGGTTTAGAGGTTTAGAGGTTTAGGGGTTTAGGGGTTTAGGGGTTTAGGGGTTTAGCTAATCGTCCTTACTCTCTAAACTTTCTAAACTCAAACCTCTATCGTTTATGATATTGCTGATCGTAATAAGCTGCATAATTTCCGCTAACAACGCTGTTTAGCCAATCTTTATTATTTAGGTACCAGTCAATGGTTTTAGAAAGCCCCTCTTCAAACTGTAAGGAAGGCACCCAACCCAGCTCTTCCTTTAATTTAGAAGCGTCAATGGCATAACGCAGATCGTGGCCCGCCCTGTCTTTTACAAAGCTGATCAGCTTTTCTGAACAGCCGGTCTCCCGCCCCAGTTTTTGGTCCATTTGCCGGCATAGTTCTTTTATAAGGTCAATATTCTTCCACTCGTTATGCCCGCCGATATTATAGGTTTCGCCAATTTTTCCCTGGTGGAAAATAATATCAATGGCCCTTGCATGGTCTTCCACAAAAAGCCAGTCACGCACATTCTCCCCCTTTCCATAAACCGGCAAAGGTTTGTTATTAATGATATTATTAATGCTTAATGGGATAAGTTTTTCAGGGAAATGGTAAGGCCCATAATTGTTACTGCAATTAGAAATTTTTACCGGCAGTCCATATGTATGATAAAAAGCCCTCACAAAATGATCGCTCGATGCTTTTGAGGCGGAATACGGGCTTCGGGGATCATATGCCGTGGTTTCATAAAAAAAGCCTTCCTGCCCCAGGGAGCCATATACTTCATCCGTTGAAATATGGTAAAATATTTTTCCTGCAAAATCAGCTTTCCAGCTTTCCCTGGCCACCTGAAGTAAAGTGGTGGTTCCCAGTACATTTGTACGTACAAATGCGAGCGGATCGGTAATCGAGCGGTCTACATGACTTTCTGCTGCGCAATGAAGCACTGCTGTGAAACCATGTTCATCAAACAATTGCTGTATGAGCTGCATATCTGTAATATCGCCCTTTACAAAGCTGTAATTGGATGCATTTTCAATATCCTTCAGGTTGGCAAGATTGCCGGCATAGGTGAGTGCATCCAGGTTTACGATTTTATAGTGCGGGTATTTTGTTACAAATAACCTGGTTAGATGTGAGCCAATAAAACCAGCCCCACCGGTAATTAGTATTGTATGCATAAATATTTACTATCGGCAAATTTATAGAAAATGGGTCAATTCCCTGCTATGTGCTCAATAGCGGCCTTATAGGTATTGCTGCAAATGGCAACATTGAAATTGCCTGCACGCTCAGTAGCGGCAGCTTCAAAACCGGAACGCAACTGCGTGTCTGAATAGATTTTAAACATAGCTTCTGCCAGTGCTTCGGGGTCACCGGGTGCTGTCAATATGCCAAATTCAGCAACTTCGTATCCTTTTTGAACCTGCAGGGATGGATCAGATGAAGGTGCCAGTAATTCCCTGGGGCCCGATTGG
The DNA here is from genome assembly GCA_963754695.1 of uncultured Chitinophagaceae bacterium. GTDB lineage: Bacteria > Bacteroidota > Bacteroidia > Chitinophagales > Chitinophagaceae > Ferruginibacter. The sequence continues at coordinate 7,006 of CAVWGU010000002.1, read as the reverse complement.
CAATCGGTGGAAACAACTGATTTTTTGCAGGCAAGTGCTTCCAGGAGCACATTTGGAAATCCTTCTGTTAAAGATGAGAGTACAAAACAATCTGCATTTGCAATAAATTTATAGGGATTATGCTGAAAACCGCAAAAGAACACGGATGCTGTTATGCCCAATTTGGCAGCCTCGTCTTTGAGTTCCTTTTCCAAAACGCCATTGCCAACAATTACAAGTTTTGCGTGTACCTTGTCTTTAATAATGGAAAAAGCTTTCAATAATAATGCAAAATTTTTTTCAACCCTGAATCCACCCACTGATACATAATAAAAACAGTCCTTTTCTGAAAAACAGGAAGGCCTTTCTTCCCTGCTTTTCTCCCGGATCATCTCTATATCCACCGGGTTATAAATAACTTCAACAGGTGTTTTGATGCTGAAATTTTGCTGCAGGTCAATTTTAGAAAGTTTTGAATTGGCGATAACAAGATCGGCACGTTGATAGGCAAAATGAATCATTCTCCTTGTTATGATTCTGTACAGGGAGGAGCCGCCTCCAATGAACTTCAATATCTGGCTTTGGTAAGACCGCTCGCACATGATCAGTTTTCCCCTGTACCCCCACCAGCTTCTCATAAAGGCCGCAACGTAGCAGGGGCGGTTCAGGAAACTGATCACCATGTCAATGCCATTAGCGGTGCAATAACGGTTGAGCTTATATGCAATGACCGGGAGCCTTAAAAATATGAGTGCATTATTTTCATCTGGGTTTTCCTTCAAATCAAATATGGCAACTTCGGGCGGAATATCGTAGGAAATTGACTGGTGGTAGAGTGCAATATGTACCTCAAAATCCTTCTTAAGATAGTCTGCCAGCAATGAAACCACCCTTTCGGCCCCGCCGTAATTGAGTGTGTTGATGAAAAAGAGAATTTTTTTCTTACTCATGATATTAACCCTCTTAAAGGATAATGCCGAAATTTTTTTTGACAGCAAATATAGAGAAACTTAATACAGCTGTTTTTTTAACAACCACCACATTAAAAACCAATATATTCCATAATTAAGAGCAAAAGCATAAGTAACGCCTATAACTCCAAAATACGACATAAATAAGTAAGAAAAAATGAAAAAACTCAGTGCAAATAAGATTTCGGTAACAATAAATTGCCAAGTCAAAGCCTTGGCAAGCATAAGATATGCCAAAAGCCAACTACCTATTTTAAATACGTCGCCAGTAAGTTGAAAAGTAAAATAGGATTTTGCAGGCAAAAAATCTGGTGTAAAAAGAATTTCTATTACCAGGCCCCTTAGCAACCAGATTAACAGCGACATGGCCATTACTATTGGCATAATAAGCCTGTAGCCTGCAGCAATTTCCTTTCGTAACTCCGGCTTGTTATTTATTTCTGAAAGCCTGGGCATATAATAAACACTTAGCACGGAAGTAACGAAGGCCAGGTAAAAATCGGATACTTTGGTTATTGCCTGCCAATATCCTGCCTCTTTCAGGGAGAAGTGCTCAATTATTGCATTCCTCACCAGTATTTGTGTTAACGGCAAGGCAATGCCGCTTACTGCTGCCATGAAAGAGAACCCCATTAATTTCTTTGCAATGTCAGCATGAAATTTTGACGGATGGAAATTAATTTTAATCCCTAATTTCCGACAGATAAACATATTGACCAGTAACACAGAAACTGCCTGTATAGAAGATGAAACCAGGGCTCCGGTTACCCCATAATAATGGGTAAGAATAAGGGTAATTACTATTCCGGCTACCGAGTTGCTGATATTAACTATAGTAAGCCAGCGAATTTCTTTTAATCCGTTTAAAATAGCGGGAAATAAAATATTGAATGCTGATGCTAATGAAAACAACCCATATATCAAATATACCTTTCGATATTCACTTGTCCCAAAAGACAGGTCAGACAAATAACCCGAAAAGAGTATAACAACCAAAGAGACAAAAAAAGAGCAAGCTCCCAGAATAACAAATGCCGTACCAATTATTTCATCCTTTTTACCATGTTCTGCCTTAAACTCTGCCAGGTACTTAATAACCCCCAATGCAACAGCTCCGGTGGCTATCATATTAAGCACAGCAACGGTATTCTGAAATTGCCCCAGATAAGCAATACCTTCGGGCCCGATTTTTACAGCCACTACTTTTGTTATCAGAAAGCCTCCGATAAAACTAATAATCGCAGTGATAGAGGTATAGAAACTTGTTCTCTTCAGGTTCACGGTATATAAGAATTTACGACCCTGCAAACTGTTTCATAATCTTCCGCCTTTATAACAGGGCTGATAGGCAAAGAAATAATATGTTCATGTATCTGTTCACTGATTGGGTACGACTGGCCTGAGAGTGAACTGTAAGCCTTTTGCCTGTGGGGCGCTATGGGGTAGTGTATAACGGTTTGAATTCCATTATCAAGCAGGTATTGCTGAAACTTGTTACGATTTGCAACTTTAACAACAAAAACGTGCCACACATGATCCTTCATGTGCAGGGCATCTTCAGGGCTCTGGCAGGGTAAATCAACATGTGGATTAGTAATGTTTTGAATATAATACCGGGCAATTTTTCGCCTGTATTCGTTATCAGTATCAAGAAATTTCAATTTAACAGAAAGCCAGGCTGCCTGCAGCTCATCAAGCCGGCTGTTACAACCCTGGTACAAATTTTCGTATTTCTTAAGAGAGCCATAATTACGCAGGGCTTTTACAATACTTGCCAGCGAATCATCATTAGTGGTTACAGCCCCTCCATCTCCTAACGCACCAAGGTTTTTACCGGGATAAAAACTAAACCCCGCTGCATCACCAAGTGCACCACACCTTACTCCGTTAAAAGTCGCTCCGTGAGATTGTGCGCAATCTTCCACAATTTTCAACTGGTATTTTTCCGCCATATCCCTTATTGCATCCATTTGACACAGCCTGCCATAAAGGTGAACAGGAAGTATCGCTTTTGTTTTAGCGCTTATTTTTTTTTCAATTCCGCCGGGATCAATTAAATAGGTGGCCGGATCAGGCTCAATCAACACGGGGGTTAATCCCGCCTTTGTTACAGCAAGAATGCTTGCAATGTAAGTGTTCGATGGCACAAGCACTTCGTCCCCATCCTGCATAATCCCCATTTCCTTGTAAGCTTCAAGAATTAAGATCAGTGCATCCAACCCGTTTGCAACACCTATGCAATGTTTAACGCCGCAATACTTTGCAAACTCATTTTCAAACCGCTCGAGGTTTTTACCCATAATAAACCAACCTGCGTCCAACACCTGGTTAAATGCATCAAACAGCAAGTCTTTGTGCCGGTTATTAATCTCCCTTATATCCAAAAACTGAATCATTCTTTTTCTCTTTCCTTTATTTTTCTGAAAGGCCGTGCCGGGTTTCCGAAAACGACTGTGTATTCTTCTACATCTTTTGTTACAACACTTCCTGCCCCTACCATTGCAAACCTGCCAATTTCCACCCCTCCAAGTATAGTTGCATTTGCACCAATAGATGCCCCTTCCCTGATTATGGTATTTTGAAATTTTTGAGGATGCTTCTTTGAGCGGGGAAACTTATCATTAACAAATGTTACATTGGGGCCTATAAAAACATCATTTTCCACCCTGATTCCGTCCCAAAGATACACTCCGGCTTTTAGCGTCACCCTGTCGCCCAAAATAACATCATTCTCAATAAAAGTATGGCAATTAATGTTGCAATCGTCCCCAATTACTGCACCGGGCAGTATGACCGAAAACTGCCATACCACAGTACCTGTACCTATTTTTACGGATTGAACATCAGCGAGGTGGTGTATATTGGTCATTTTACCATTTTAAATTGGTTATAATCACGTATATAATCACTTTCGTCATAAGCCACATTTGCAATGCACATTTGCACCGAGTTATGTGTATAGCGCATTTCGTGCCAGCAATATTTAGGTAAAAAAAGTCCAAGATCAGGTGTTTCGAGAATAAACCGTTCCTTTTTACCGCCAGGCATCTCCGTATCAACTATTATTTTCCCGGAAACCGCAACTAATATCTGCTCAAGCACATGATGCGCATGCCCTCCACGGCTAATACTTTCAGGTGTATAATACGTCCAGTAAATACGTTCTACAGCAAAAGGAAGCGTTTCTTTTTCTGAAACAGAAATATACCCGATCATGGTATTGCCAATTCTTGGAAACTTAATTAAGTAGGGGTCTTTATACATATTTGGGGAACCGGTATTTGAAAAATAAATTTATCCGGCATTTATGGCAAAACTAAGAAAAACTACAATACCGCCATTAGGGATATTTGGCTGGCCCCGGCTATTGGTTTTCTTCTAAAATCGTTCATATTTTGTATTTAAATACTTACATTGCCTTTTAAAGAAAAAGTTTACAACCTGCTTATACATGTATAACGGCGAAAACCTATTAATCAGCTGGGATTATTTGCTTCTTTTCATTTATTTCATACTTTTTTCGATTCTGTTAAAAAAAGTAATATTCCGAAAGGCGTCAAAAAGCGAAAAGAAGCTGCTGTTGCTTTTCCTTGCAACAAAAATAATTTATACCGCTCTTCATGCGTTCATGATTGCTAATGTTTGGAAAATGGCCGATTCCGTGTTTGTCTATGAAGAAGCAAAGAATATCTCATCACTTATTCAGAAGGATTTTTCGAATATACAAATCATCTTTAAAAGTGCCCTTTACTACAGAGATATTACTGCTGCCGACAGTGGAATTAAAATACTGCCCGGAAGCGACATGGAGACTAATTTCTCACTTGTGCGTGCAGCTACCCTGTTTTACCCAGTTGCACTGGGAAGATACCTGCTTATCAGTTTTGGATTTTGTTGCATCTCAACGATTGGGGTCTTTAAAATGTACCAAACACTTACTAAAATATACCCCGCACCAGCATATAAAAAAATAATGGCATTGTGCCTGCTGTTTGTACCAACAATTACATTTTACACAACCCCCATTTACAAGGAAACGCTGGTTTTTGCATTTATGGGTTTTGCCGCAAGCAGTATATATAGTATTTACAATAAGAGGAATATCGTGAGCAATTCTATTTTTGCTGCAGTGAATATATTTTTTATTCTTCTTGTTAAGCCATACACAATATATGCCTGTTCAATTGCGCTTGTATTATCTCTGCTAATAAGCTATATTTCAAAGCTTTTCAGGGATTCTATTCTTAATAAAGCCCTGAGTGTACTTATTGTTGCTGCATCCGTTTTTGCTTCGGTATATTTTATTGATTTGTTCGATTCCTATATAATCAGCTTCGTTGATACCTCAAATTTTTACCAGCAAGTTTACAATGACGGGGAGGGAAACTCTTCTTTTGAAATAGGGGAGTTGGAAACATCGCTTTCGGGTCTTATAAAAAAAACACCTACAGCGATATATACAACATATTTCAGGCCACATCTTTGGGAAGCAAAAAATGCTTTTGTTTTCTTCAATGCCGTAGAATCTGTTCTTGTGCTTATCCTCTTTGTTTTTACCCTGGTCAAACGCGGCATACATATCTACTCATTCCTGAGGGAAAATCTGTTTCACAAGATTATTTTCTTTTATTGTCTTGTTATGGGTATATTAATTGGCCTTACCACCTTTAACTTTGGAACTTTAGTAAGGTACAAAGCCACTGTTTTGCCATTTTTCTGCATTTTTTGCTTTCTTGTCCTTTTCAACAGACCCCCCAAAAAAGCCCAGTGCTAGATATACGGCTATTTATGCCGGTACTCCTTTTTGACGAGAAATCTCACCTGTACTTTTGTAAACAGGTAAATCATATTTGCCATCAGGGAAATCTTCATGCTGAAAACCTGCCCGCCATTAAACATTTCAATGAATTTCTTTCCAACTCTATTTACAGAAAAAAAAGATGCCTTTTCAATTGACCTCGCTTGTTCTGCTTTGTATTCCCCATCAGAGAGCTGCAATATGTTTGTCAGTGCATCCTGATAATTGTAAAGAGGAAGCTGTTCTCCTGGTTCTCCAAGTATATTTTCAGGTAAACTCCCAATGAGACCATATGTTTTATCTTCCTCGTCAATAATAGCTACGAGAGAGGGTAAGCCTATTCCTGCTGCCTCGCCCACTGTTGTACCCATACCTATAAAACAAAATGCATCTTTTATAATTTCATTAATCTCTGCGTAGGGAACATTTCCATAAAATATGACATTATCTTTTAAGCCAAGTTTCTTTACCAGACTCGTTAATTTTTCCAAATTGTTCCCGTCTCCAACAACGTGATAGGTAAGTTTAGGGTATCCGTTGTTTTTCAAAAAATGAACAGCCTTAATCACGCCAAAGGGATAAGGCTTAAAATTGTTGAGCCTTCCTACACTTACTATTTTATTTGTATCATTAACTGGGGCTAAAACCTTTCCGTAGATCTCCATTGGCAAAGGGATCACAGGAGATTCATCAAAAAACATGCTGTAATACTTACTGTGGGAGACCTTACAGGGTTCATCCATAAAAACAAGGTTGGCGGGAGGAATGCGTTTAACGATTTTCCTATTCAGGTATTCCCTATAATTAGGGAAAAAAAATGTTGGTACAAAAAATTGTTTAGGGTGGTAAACGCCAATGAACAATTTTGCTTTTCTAAAATACCTATATTGTAATTGCAGGCCTGTTACAGCATCATCGGTAGTTAAACAGTAAATAACATCAAATTCAACAGCTTGATATCTTTTTGCATGAAATGGCACCCACCATTCATTGACCTTTAATAGGTACGATTTCCATTTTAACTCTTGCAATAAAGGAGAATTATTGTACTGTGTCAGATAACATTCATGCCCATTTTCATTAAAGTAATTGAATAGCCTTAATGCAAGGGTAACCGTTCCATGAATATCAGTTCCTATTTTTTTTACAAGTAATATTTTCATCGCCTACATTCTAAAAATTAGTACCGCATCTTCTTTAAAACTTTTGTTTCCCATATTACCGTCTGAAAAATTGAAGATTCTTGCCGGGCTTATGA
>CAVWGU010000001.1:0-309405 GCA_963754695.1 uncultured Chitinophagaceae bacterium | reverse complement strand
GTTCTGCCAGGTGAGGCCATAGGCGATCGCGGTGGCGACCGCGGCCTGCCAGGGCACGAACAGCAGGATGATGGCGTCGAGCAGGGCCGCCGAATAGAGCAGAAGCCCGGCAATCGCGCCGACGACGACGATCAGCATCCAGGCCTCAGGCCGCCGGATGGCGGTGGCGGCGATGCCGGTGCCGAAAGCGGTCAGCCCTGCGCCGACCGCGCCGCGCGAGCAATCCCCCGGTCAGCCAGCCCACGCATCTCGCGATAGACCTTGGCGCCCTCCATGGTGCCGAACAGCGAAGAGCCTTGGATGGTGTTGATCACGTCGTTCGCCGTGTTCACCGCGGCAAGCCAGCCGGCGAGCGTCAGCATCATGGCGAGAAAGCATTTGGCCGGATCGCGATTGACCCATAGCCACAGGACGCCCGCGATCATGGCGCCGAAAGCGATGCCGGCATGCAGCGGCACCGCCCGCGCGTTGATGAGAATGTCGGGATCGCTCAGGCGGATGTCGGGCAGAGGCGACGGCAGGCTCGAGATCAGCGCGGTGACGACCCCGAGTGCGGCCATGATCGCCATGGCGCGGGCGCGGGACGGCAGGCTTGGCCTTGCGTCAATGTGCAAATAGGCGGGAGTCATGGTTGCCCCCAGGACGCCAGAGGATACCGCGAGAGACCCTCCAACTCCACCACGCCTCATGAGCCGATGCTAAATGCGGGAGAAACGCGGATGTTCCTCAGAGTCCCAAGCCTTGAAGACTTGGAGATTATTCCATCACCAGGTCGCCGAGATAGGGCATGTCGATGACGTTGAGCACGGGCTCGATATGGACGGTCTTGGCCGCCGCCCAGGAGAGATGCTGCCAATGCAGCGGCACGAGCGCCGCGTCGTCGTAGAGAATGCGCTCGATCTTCTTCAGGACCTCGGCGCGGGCGCTTCGGGTCGGTCATGGTCTGGGTCTCAAGCGTCAGCCGGTCCACCTCGGGGTTTGAATAGTTGCCGGCATTGTATTGGCCATAGCCGGTCTTGGCGTCGGGCGTCATCGACCAGGAACTCGTAGAAGTTCGCCGAGTCCTGCGTGTCGGACTGCCAGCCGATCATCATGATGTCGGCGGCGCGCTCGTCGAAGCGCTGCCAATATTGCGCCTTGGGCATGGTCTGGAGATCGACCTTGATGTTGATCTTGGCGAGCATGGCGGCGACGGCTTGCGGCGATGCGCTGATCCTCGATGTAGCGGTTGTTCGGCGCCATCATCGTCACCGAGAAGCCGTCGGCGTAGCCGGCCTCTGCCATCAGCGCCTTGGCCTTGTCGAGATCGAAGCGCGGCACGAGCGCGGGATCGTAGCCGGCATAGCTCGGCGGGCTGAGCTCGCCTGCCGGCGTGCCGAAGCCGCGCAGGATCTTGTCGACGATGCCTTGCCGGTTGATCGCGTAGTTGATGGCGAGCCGCACGCGCGGGTCCTTGAAGGCGGCGACGCGCGCTCTGGTTCAGCTCGAAGGTGAGGATGCGCGTGCTCAGGCATGGTGATGAGCGTGCAGCAGGGATCGCCCTTGATCCGGTCGAAATCGGTCGGCGGCACCGGCGCGATGAAGTCCACGTCGCCGGCGAGCAGCGCCGCGACGCGCGTGGCGGGCTCCTTGATCGGCGTGAAGACGATGCTGATCGACATTGCCGGGCGAGGCCTTGTCCCAATAATCGGCGAAGCGCTTGAATTCGAGCTTCACCCCCTGCTCGCGCTCGGTGACGATGAACGGCCCGGTGCCGGAGACATGGGTCGAGGCGAAGGACGCGCCGTGCTTGACGATGTCGTCCTTGGGCCGGCCGCGCTCGTCGGTGCCGGAATAGAACTCGCGGTCCATGGGGAAGATGTAGGTCGCGAGATTGAGCACCAGCGGATACGGGCCCTTGGTGATGAGGTCGACGGTGAGATCGTCGACCGCCTTCGCCTCGCTGAACGGCTCGAACAGCGCCTTGAAGTCCGGGCTCTGCTTCAGCCGATTGAAGGTCCACACCACGTCCTGCGGCGGAGAGCGTGCGGCCGGAGTGGAACTGCACGCCTTCGCGCAAATGAAAGCGCGTGGTGCGCTCGTCGATCTTCTCCCAGCTCGTGGCCAGCCGCGGCTCCAGCGTGAGGTCCTGGCGGAAGCGCAGCAGCGGATCGAAGGTGAGATGCGAGAGCTGGAGCGTGGCGCTCGCCAAGCTGCTCATGGGGATCGAGCGAGGTCGGATCGGCGTCATAGGCCATGCGCAGCGTCTTGGCCTCGGCGGCGGCGAAAATGCCGCTAAAGGCGAGGAGCGCGACGAGCAGCAAGAGCACGTCGAAGCATGGGATGACCTTGGCCTTGTGCTATTAGGGTCTTACAGTTCGAACCTGCAGCGCCTACCTCTGGATCAACCGCTTTGCAAGGCTTTTTCGTCACAGGCACCGATACCGATGTCGGCAAGACGCGTCGTCTCCGCCTGGCTGCTCACCCATCTCGATGCCGCATCTATTGGAAGCCGGTGCAGGCCGGGACCGAGCCAGAGACCGACTCCGCGACCGTGCGCCGGCTCGCCGAAATCTCCGCGGACCGCATCCTGCCCGAGGCCTATGTGCTGCCCGAGGCGATGGCGCCGCACGAGGCGGCGCGGCGCGCAGGCATCCCCATCGACATGGCGAAGCTCGAGCCGCCGGCGACGGACCGCCTGCTGGTGGTCGAAGGCGCGGGCGGCATGCTCGTGCCCCTCACCGACACGGCCTATGTCATCGACCTCGCGGCCGAGCTGCATCTCCCGGTGATCCTCGTCGCCCGCTCGACGCTCGGCACCATCAATCACACGCTCCTGTCGATCGAAGCCTTGCGCCGCCGCGGCCTGCCGCTTGCCGGCGTGGTCATCAACGGGCCGGAGACGCCGCATAACCGCGCGGCCATCGAGCGCTACGGCGAGGTGAATGTCATCGCCGAGATTCCCTGGCTTCCAGAGCGTGACGCGTGCGACGCTTGCTCGAAATCGAGCCTGAGCTCGACCTTGAGAAGCTTGCGCGGGCCGATGCCGTGAACGACGCAGCCGACAGGGAGGAACGCGACACCGACGATGCGGCGCAACAGGCGCTGGCACGCGACATCCTTGCGCGCGACCGGCGCCATGTCTGGCATCCCTTCACCCAGCACGGCACCGAAGCCGAGCCGCTGCTGATCGCGGGCGCGCGCGGCGCCTCGCTCTACGACGCCGAGGGCCGCGAGATCCTCGACCTGATCTCGTCGTGGTGGACCTGCACCCACGGCCACTCGCATCCCGCAGCTCAACGAGGCGCTCGCCCAGCAGGCGGCGCGGTTCGAGCATGTGATGTTCGCGGGCTTCACCCATCAGCCGGCGGTCGATCTCGCCACGGCGCTGTCGCAGCTCCTGCCCGGCGATCTCTCCCGCGTGTTCTTCTCCGACGACGGCTCGACCTCGGTCGAGGTCGCGCTCAAGATCGCCTATCAATATTGGGCCAATCGCGGCGAGGCGACGGCGGCGCGTCTTCATCTCCTTCGACGGCGGCTATCACGGCGACACGCTCGGCGCCATGTCGCTCGGGCGCGGCTCGGGCTTCTTCAATCTGTTTCGCAACATGATGTGCCAGGTGGCGGTGCTGCCCTTCCCCTACACCTTCGAGGGCGACGAGGCCGCCGAGGATCGCGAGAAGGGCGCGCTGACCGCGCTCGAAGACCGGCTGTCGGAACGGCACGCATGACGTCGCCGCGCTGATCATCGAGCCGATGCTGCAAGGCGCCGGCGGCATGCGCATGTGCCGTCCTGAGTTCCTCAAGCGCCTGGTGGAGATGGCGCAGTCGGCCGGCGTGCTCGTCATCTTCGATGAGGTGGCGACCGGCTTTGGGCGCACCGGCACGCTGTTCGCCATGCAGCAGGCCGGCGTCGTGCCGGACCTCGTCTGCCTGTCCAAGGGCCTGACCTCGGGCTATATGCCGATGGCGGTGACGGTCGCGCGCGACAAAGTGTTCGAGGCGTTTCTCGGCGACGACTTCGACCGGGCGCTGCCGCACGGCCATTCCTTCACCGCCAATCCGCTCGCCTGCGCCGTGGCGCTCCGCTCCCTGATGCTGTTCGCCGAGGAGGACACGCTCGGGCGCATTGCGCGGATCGAGGCGCGGCATCGCGACATGCTCGGCGAGCTTGCGCGCCGCGAGGATGTGGTGCGGCCGCGCGTGCTCGGCTCGATCCTCGCCTTCGATCTGAAGGGCGAGGCTGGCTATCAATCGGCGCAGAGCCAGGCGCTGAAGGACTGGTTCCTCAGCCACGGCCTGAACATCCGGCCGCTCGGCTCCACGGTCTATCTGATGCCGCCTTATTGCATCACCGACGCCGAGCTCGCCCGCGCCTATGCCGGGCTGATCGAGGGGCTCGACTGGCTCGCCGCCAACCGCCCATAGACGATGTGCCAGGTGATGCGGCCGCCATGCGTCTCGTCGGCGGCGCGGATGGCGCGGCGAAGCGCGCCTGGCGGCAATGCGGCAGTAGCCCTCGCGCGGCGTGAGCCCGCCGACCGCCTTCATGCGGCGCAGGAAGCCGAGCGTGTCGGCATCGGCGACGATGCGCTCCTCATCGACGATGCCGGGAAGCTCGGGGATGTCGAGGAGGCCGATGGGCAGGCCTTGCGCTTCGAGCACCTCGCGCCACTCGGGGAAGCTCTCGCCGCTGATCGTGGCGTAGATCAGCACGCCGCCCGGAGCGAGCAGCTGGCGGAGCGTGGCGAGCGCGGCGGCAGGATCGGCGAGCCAATGCAGCGTCATGCTCGTGGCGATGAGGTCGAAGGGCCCGTCTGCCGTCGGGCGCGCGGCGTCCATGATCGTCGAAGCTGACGCGCTGCCTGCCCGCGCCCGCGAGATTGCGCCGGCATTGCTCGACCATGGACGGCGCGAGGTCGGTGAGGACGAAGGTCCCGTCGGGATAGCGCGCGAGCAGATGCCGGCTGAACAGCCCGGTGCCGCAGCCAAGCTCGAGCACGCGGGGAGCTGCGAGCGGCGGCAGCAGGCGCGCCAGCCGCTGCGGCCACGCCGCGCTGCAAATCGGCGTGCTCGTCATAGGTCGCCGCCCGCGCGCCGAAGCTCTGGGCGACGGCGGCGCTACGGTTGGAGAGCATGCGCAAAATCGAGGACATGGCGGGCGCACCATTCAGGGTGCTTCAGAGGTAGCACATGGCCGCCGGTCTCGGACCAGCGGATATTGTCGCTGCCCCAGATGGCCTCGCTCATCGCTTGCGGCACGATGGCATCGTCGCGGGCGGCAAGGGCGAGCATCGGGCAGGCAAGCTCGGCCTTCGCCTTGCGTCTCATCCCAGTCCATCAGCCAGCCAAGCCCCTCATCGAGCCGCTCGACATTGAGGGCCTCCGGCGAGGCGAAGGGCTCGGTGCCGCAGCCGCGCCAGAAGGCCTCAAGGGTCTGGCCAGGCATCGCGGCGAAGCCCGCGCCGCATGCCGGCGACCCGCGACGGCGGAATGTGAGGACAGAAGCGGTCGAAGCCCTGGATGCTGACGAGGCCGCGGAAGGGCGCGCTGCCCTCCTCCCCTGCCCGGTGAAGCAGCCAGAGCAGCCCGAGGGAGTGGCCGACGGCGATGGCGTCGCTCGGCCAGTCGCTCGCGGCCTTGGGCCCGCCGGCGATGAAGCCGAGATCGACGAGCGCTGACCTCTGCATTCCCGATATTGCCGGATCACATCGCGCCAGATCGCGGCGTTGAAGCCCCAGCCATGGACGAACACGAAATGCATCTTCGGCGTGGGGCGGTTCACGCCGTGGCGCTGCGCGGCAGAGCGCGGTCGTCGAGCGCGTTGAGCAGGCCGTCGACGTCGCTCGCGGTATGAGCCGCGGTGAAGGCAAGCCTGAGCCGCGCCGTCCCGGCCGGCACGGTCGGCGGCCTGATCGCGGTGGCGAAGAAGCCGGCGTCGCGCAGCCGCTTGCTCAAGCTCAGCGCCGCATGGTTGCTGCCCGCGATCAGCGGCACGATCTGGGTGGTCGAGGCGCCGGTGTCGAAGCCGAGCGCTCGCGCGCCGAGGCGGAAGCGCTCGGCGAGGCTCGCCACATGAGCGCGCTCGGCATCGAGCGACGGCACGAGATCGAGCGCGGCGTCGATGGCGCCAAGCACCGGCGGCGGCAGCGCCGTCGAGTAGATCAGCCCGGCACAGCGATTGATCAGATAGTCGCGCAAGGTCGTCCGAGCAGGCGACATAGGCGCCGAAGCCGCCAAGCGCCTTGGAGAAGGTGCCGATGACGACATCCGCGCTCGCCCGACAGGCCCGCGCCCGCCCTCGCCCAGGATGCCGGTGGCATGGGCGTCGTCGACGATCAGCATGGCGTCATGCTCGCGCGCGAGGCGCCCGATCTCGGCGAGCGGCGCCACGTCGCCGTCCATGGAGAACACGCTCTCGGTCAGGATGAATTTCGGCCGCTCATCTCCTTGATATTGACTCAGAAGCACGCCGAGATGGGCGGCGTCGCCATGGCGATAGCGGATCTCGCGCACGCCAGACGCGGCGCAGCCGAAATGCATGCTCGCGTGATTGAGCCGGTCGGAGAAGACGAGCGGCTCGGCGCCGAGCACGCTCCGGTCGAACAGCGCCTGCAGCACCGAGGCATTGGCCTGGAAGCCCGAGGCCATGATCAGCGCCGCCGGCTTCTGCTTCAGCGCCGCGACCTTGGCCTCGATCCCGGCGAACAGATCGAGATTGCCGGTGACGAGCCGCGAGGCGCCGGAGCCCACGCCATGCGCTTCCGCCCAGGCTCTCGCCCGCTCGATCAGCGCCGGATGAAAGCGCAAGGCGAGATAGTCGTTGCTGGCGAAATTGACGTAGGTCTCGCCCGCCGATGCGGATGGTCCTCGCGTCGCGCGCCTCGATCCCGATCAGCCCGCGCCGCAAGCCGTCGCGGTCGCGCCCCTCGAGATAGGCTCCGTAGCTTCTTTCGCTTGCTGCCATGATCCTGTATTAGCGAAGGGCTGGACCCGAAAGCAATCGCATCGCGAACACGTGACCGAGCTTCCGAACTTTCCCGAATCCTATCAATGGCAAAGAACACCGGGCGGAGACGGCCGGTGAGCCCGCGTCCGCGACTCGCGGCCTCCGCCACGATTGGCAGAAAGACGAGGTCGCTGGCCCTGCTGACCCAGCCTCTGCTCGACCTTGTCGATCAGGCGCGGGAGGTGCACCGGCGCCATCACGCCGACGGCACGGTCCAGCTTGCGAGCCTGCTATTCGATCAAGACCGGGGCCTGCCCCGAGGACTGCAAATATTGCCCGCAATCGGCCCATTACGCCAAGAGCACCGGGCTGAAGCGCGAGAGGCTGCTCGACGTCGACGAGGTGCTGGCCAAGGCGCGCGCATCGCCAAGGAAGCCGGCGCCACGCGCTTCTGCATGGGCGCGGCCTGGCGCGAGGTGAAGGACGGCGAGGCGTTCGACCGCGTGCTCGCCATGGTGCGCGGCGTGCGCGCGCTCGACATGGAGGCTTGCGTCACCCTCGGCATGCTCAACGCAGGCTCAGGCCGACCGCCTCGCCGAGGCCGGGCTCACCGCCTACAACCACAATCTCGACACCTCGCCCGAGTTCTACGGCGAGATCATCACCACGCGACCTATCAGGACCGGCTCGATACGCTCGAGCGCGTGCGGCGCGCCGGCGTCGAGGTCTGCTGCGGCGGCATCATCGGCATGGGCGAGAGCGTCGAGGACCGCGCGCGGGCTGCTCCAGACGCTCGCCAATCTCGATCCGCATCCGGAAAGCGTGCCGATCAACGCGCTCGTCGCCGTGCCCGGCACGCCGCTGCAAGACCAGCCGCCGGTCGATCCGCTCGATCTCGTGCGCATGGTGGCGACGGCGCGCATCCTGATGCCGCTGTCGCGCGTGCGGCTCTCGGCAGGGCGGCGCTCGCTCACCCGCGAGGCGCAGATCCTCTGCTTCCTCGCCGGCGCCAACTCGATCTTCTACGGCGACAAGCTGCTCACCACCGCCAATAACGACGTGAGCGACGACCTCGCGCTGATCGAAGAGGCCGGCTTGAGCATCGAACCTGCCAATTCCTCGGCCTGAGGGCGACCGCCCGCTCCATGTCCCGCACCGTCTATGTGAATGGCAGCTTCGTGCCGGAGGCCGATGCCAAAATCTCGGTCTTCGACCGCGCCTTCCTGTTCGCCGAAGGCGTCTACGAGGTGACGGCGGTCCTCGGCGGGCGGCCCCTCGATCTCGAAAATCATCTGGCGCGGCTCGACCGCTCGCTCGCCGAGATGCAGATCGCCCCTCCGCTCACCCATGCCGAGCTCCGCGCGCTGCATGCGGAGCTGATCGCGCTGAACAAGGTCGAGGAAGGCGTCGTCTATCTCGAAATCACCCGCGGCGTGGCCGATCGCGACTTTCTCTATCCAGAGGGCGTGCCGCCGACCGTGGTCGCCTTCACCCAAAGCCGGCCCGCTGCTCGACAACCCCTATGCCGAGACCGGGGTCAAGGTGATCACCCTCCCCGACCTTCGCTGGAAGCGGCGCGACATCAAATCGACCGCGCTGCTCGCCCAGACCATGGGCAAGCAGGAAGCCAAGCGCCGCGGCGCCTATGAGGCCTGGATGGTCGAGAACGGCTTCGTCACCGAGGGCACCTCGTCCACCGCCTTCATCCTCGACGTGAACGGCATCGATCCGCACCCAGCCGCTCGGCCACCATATCCTCCCGGGCGTGACGCGCCGCGCCGTGCTGCGGCTTGCGCGAGGAAGAAGGCCTCGCCATCGAGGAGCGGCCCTTCACGGTGGCGGAGGCGATGCAGGCGCGCGAAGCGTTCCTCACCGCGGCCTCGGCCTTCGTGCTGCCGGTGGTGGAGATCGACGGCGAAGCCGATCGGCGACGGGCGGCCTGGGCCGGTCGCGCAAGAGTTCCGCCGCCTCTACATCGAGGAAGCAGCGCAAAGGCTGATTTCCTGGAACCGTGCCACAGCTTCGGCGTTGATGGTCTCTCCACAACGGGGCTTTCATCATCAGCGGGAGCAGCAATGCGCACCCTACTCCTCCACAATCCGACGGCGGGCGACGGAAGCTTGAGCGCCGACATTGGAAACTGCTCTGTCACGATCGGGATGTTTGGTCACCGCCTGCTCAAAGCACGACGACAGCTACAAGGCCGCATTTGGCGAGCCCTGGGACCTCGTTGCCGTCGCGGGCGGCGACGGCACGGTGGCAAAGGCCGCGCGGCATATGCCGGACCGAAACGTTCCGCTCGCGCTCCTGCCGACCGGCACCGCAACAACGTGGCGCATTCGCTCGACTTGCTGGGTGAGGCCGAGGAGATCGCCGCCAATCTGCAGGGAGCTCCCACGCGTCCGCTCGACCTCGGATCGGTCAAAGGGCCATGGGGCGAACGCAGTTTCATAGAGGCTGTCGGCCTCGGAGCCTTCGCTCCTGCGATCACACGCTCCGATCCCAAGCCTCCGTTCGAACATCGCATCAGGCTCGGCCGAGAGGCCTTGTGCGAGGCGATTGCCGCGGCGGAGCCGCACAGGATTGCCCTGACCGTCGACGGTGAACCGCTCGACGGCGAGTTCCTGTTCGTCGAGGTTCTGAATTTGCGCTTCAGCGACCCGCGTCTCCCCATCGCCTACTTCGCCGAGCCAGGGGATCAGATGCTCGATATTGTTCTTCTTTGCGAGGACCAGAGACAAGCGATGTTGGACTGGGTCCGCGCTGCGCCGGAAGAGACGCCGCCGCCGGTTTTGGTGCACATTGGCCGCAACGTGAAGATGGCCTGGGACGGTGCGCCTTTGCGGCTCGACGATCGCGTCTGTCCGCCCCCGAGGACGGCCCGCATGTCATCGAAATCACTCTCGAGCAGGATAGCCTTCGGGTCCTCTGCCCTTGAGCGTAGCCGTTGCACAGACGGCGCCGGCGTGGGATGCCCTGTCCAATGGTGCATCCAAGCAACCTGACAACAGTGCCGGACCTATCCCGAAAGCCAGGCCTGAGGCTGGTCGTGCTCCTGAACGCCGGCGCGGGCACCGCGAGCCACAGGGGCGCCGATGGCTTGCGCGGCGACTTGGCGGCGGCGCTCGAGGCGCTCGACGTCTCGGCAGATCTCGAAATCTGCTCCGGCCCTGACTTGAAACGCTTGGCCGAAGCGGCCTTGGCCAAAGCACAATCAGCCGAGATCGACGCAGTGGTGGTTGGCGGCGGCGACGGCAGCATTCGCACCGTGGCCGGCGTGCTTGCCGAGACCGGCGTTCCCCTCGGTATCCTGCCGCTTGGCACCCTGAATCACTTTGCCAAAGACCTCGGCATCCCCTTGCACCTCAAAGAGGCCGCCGAAGTCATCGCCAATTGCGAGACACGCGCCGTCGATCTCGCCGAGGTCAATGGCGAGACCTTCATCAACAACTCCTCGATCGGCATCTACCCGTATATCGTTATCGACCGCGAACGGCGAAGAGCCCGTCACAAGCTCGCCAAATGGATGGCGATGGTGCCGGCGCTGCTCCGCGTGCTGAAGCATTTTCCGCGCCGCCGGCTCGCGCTCTCGGCGGAAGGCTGGACGCGCCCCTACCACACGCCATGCCTGCTTATCGGCAATAACGAATACGGCATGGAGTTCTTTGAGCTCGGGCGGCGTCACCACCTCGATCGCGGCGAGATCTCGGTCTATGTGGTCAAGCAGCGCCGGCCGCTCGGCTTCTTCTGGATGATCTGCCGCATGGTTTTCGGCAAGGTGAGCCAGGCGCGCGACATCGAAAGCTTTCGCTTGAAGGAGCTGCAGGTTCGCTCCAAGACAAGCCGGCTGCCGGTGGCGCTCGACGGCGAAGTGGAGATGATGCACCCTCCGCTCCACTATCGCTCGCGGCCTGGGGCGCTCCGCGTCATCGTGCCCTGGGAGGCGGTCTTCTTTCAAACAACCCCATGCAAAGTAGGAAACTGACGCGCTTGCCGCCAAAGGGACCAGAAGGAAGGAAGCCGCGAGATGCCAAGCACGCATAAGCGCAATTGCGGACCAATGCTCCGGAGTCCTCGTTGCGGGTCAAAAACCCGCACGGGAGGCAGCTGCCGGGCACCTGTGGTCACGGGAAGAAAGCGCTGCCGCAGCATGGCGGCGCCAAAGGCTCAGGTGCACCTCGCTGCGCCGCGAAGCTCGGTCGACAGTTCCAGGCGCTTGATGGCAAACGGATTGCCAAATACCGAACTGTCGTCGCAGTGCCTATCCGTGGAACTCGACGCGCTGAACGCCGTCCTAGATTTGGCCTGTTTATGTTCCGTCCCGTTCCCAGGTTCATGGGTCGCTAAGACGGATCACCTCGATCATATCTGCGATGCGGGCTACGTGACCCAGAAGCGGCCAATGTCGTTCGCGCTGGGGCGCTGCGGGCGAATCCTTCAAATGGGAGGCTCTGGCGCCACTTTCTAAGCGCCACCCAAGAGTCTTTGAGGCGCAAATGGGGCCTAGGTTGTGCTCTCCGCGTCAGCATAGCCAAGACGGCTGACGACCGAAAAGAGCATGGTGAAGGCGAAAACGAAAATCATAAGTCCGATAAAAGCGTGCACGTTCCGAACGATACTCGACATGTCCGGTACCCCCCCTCTGCGCGGCGCTCGTCACAGGGATCCGGATCGGTTGGCAATCGACATTCGAACCATCCACGAAATGTCAATTCGAGCACGTCGTCAACTCCAGGCTCTCAGGGTTTTGGCCGCACACGGTCAAGATTCGCCTGCAACAGATCGAGGTTGTCGCCGATGAACCTCAATCGCTCCCAGCCCTTGCCCGACTTCGCAATGTCCCCGCACACGCCGGCAAGGTGCGACACGCGTTCGGCGAGCAACACCCATCGTTCGGAGGTCCTCGCCGGGAGATCGAGGTTGCCGTAGATCTCAACGGGGGCCCGGCGTGAAGCCCGGTGTGCCCGGTGGCCGGCATCGACATCAGCAACTCGCCGATCGGGCGCAAGATGCCGCTCATCACCTGCTTGGTCGACCGGCCGATCATCGCTCGCTGCTCGTTGCTCTCGGTGGCCGGGTTGTAGAACTGCGATAACAGGTGAAGCACGCAGGTATACACGCCGTTGAATAGCTCGGCGGTCCTGAACTCCGGCACGACCTTCAAGGATCGGGCCGGGATCGAGCATCGTGACGCCCGGTTGACTCATCCGGGCCGGCGCTGTCGCGGGGTTTGGACTACGGGCCACACGTGTTGGTGTTGCAGGGATATCATTTCTCCAGCGTACAAAAAAGTCATGCTCTTTATTGGAGCGGCTGTGAAAAAGGTCGCCGGCTATGATGACCTTTTGCGGACTGTAAAACTGTATGAGTGAAAAAAGGCGCTGCATATCTTCTTTGAAAACATGCTGCGGAACAGCGATGCCGTTTTTTCTGAAGTGTCCGCTCTTGCCCAGGTGCAGGTCAGAAAGGATCAATGCTTTTTCTTCTTCCCAGTACAGGCATTTCTGTGCAGAAACAACAAAATGGTTCCCTGAAATACTATGCTGCAGGATCGATGACATGTTTTTATAAAAGTGCAATCAATATTAAGTAAAACTATTCACAAAACAGGGGGAGCCGGCTATTTTACCATTTTCCTTAACTTTGCGGCAATAAAATTTTAAGTATGAAAAAAATCTTTGTTTTGTCTTTAACCCTTTTAATGGGCACAGCGTTGTATGCCCAAAATAAAACTGCACGCAGCCTTGAGTATAAGACCGCTGCCGGTATTAAAATCTGGGATGGTGTGGGCCTTTCGCTTAAAACCTTCATACAGGAGAAAGCTGCACTGGAATTCATTGGATTTTTCAATTCGGCAGGCGTACGAATCACCGGCTTATATGAATTTCATGGAGACCTTAACTCAGAAGGCAACCTGAAATGGTATGTTGGCCCCGGCGTTCACGTAGGACTGTATAAAGGGGATAACACATTGTTTGGTGTTGACGGTGTAATAGGACTCGACTATAAATTTAATGAACTGCCGCTGAACGTAGCGCTGGACTGGCAGCCTTCTTTCGAATTTTCTAAAGGATATGGTTTTGCAGGAGGCTGGGGCGGACTGGGAATTCGATACACTTTTTAATTTTTCCTGAATGCAGAAAACGGGGCAACAGCTCCGTTTTTTATTTTGTATGATGCTGCACCAGTTTAAACTCAGTTGCAGATTTTTTTGAACTTTCACTTAACTTTGCCAACATTATGACAATTGAAGCAATTAAAGATATGAGAGACCGTATCCTGGTTTTGAGGAGGTTTCTTTGACGTCGCTAACAGACAAGCCAAAATAGAAAACGATAAACAGCTCTCGCTATCGCCGGGCTTTTGGGATGATAATGCCCGTGCCACATCAATTCTTAAAGAAATTAAGGAAAACGAATATTGGGTAAATATGTTCGGCTCCGTAAACGGGGCCGTGGAGGATTTTGCCGTATTATTCGATTTTTGGAAAGAAGGCGAAGCCACCGAGGAAGAAGCAAAAGAAGCATATGGGAAGGCGATAGGCGCTATTGAAGACGCCGAGTTTAAAAGCACGCTCAACGACCCATCCGATTCTTTGCCTGCTATGTTGCAGATAAACAGCGGCGCCGGTGGCACCGAAAGCCAGGACTGGGCAGAAATGCTGGCCCGCATGTTCCGCATGTATGGTGAAAAACAGGGCTGGACCGTTACGGAAATGGATTGGCAATGGGGCGATGGGGCCGGTATTAAAACCTGTACTTACAAATTTGAAGGGCCCTTTGCCTATGGATTTTTAAAAAGTGAAACAGGCGTACACCGCCTCGTGCGCATTTCTCCCTTCGACAGCAATGCCCGCAGGCACACCTCCTTTGTATCTGTAAACGTTTATCCATTGGTAGACGATACCATTACCATTGATATTAACCCTGCCGATGTAAAAATGGAAACCTCCCGCAGTGGTGGCGCAGGCGGACAAAATGTGAACAAAGTGGAAACCAAGGTGCAGCTTACCCATATTCCCACAGGCATTGTAGTGGTTTGCCAGCAGGACCGCAGCCAGCTTGGAAACCGGGAACTGGCTATGCAGATGCTCAAAAGCCGCCTTTACGATATGGAACTGCAGAAACGGAATGAGATCAGGGATGCAGCCAACAGCAAAAAGAAAAAAATAGAATGGGGCAGCCAGATACGAAGTTATGTATTTCACCCCTATAAAATGATAAAAGACCACCGCACCGATTTTGAAACAGGAAATGTGCAGCCGGTGATGGATGGAGAACTGGATGGATTTATTAAGGCATATTTGATGAGCGAGAAGGAGACGGAGTGATTTGGAGATTGGGGGATTTGGGGATTGGGGGATTTGGAGATTTGGAGATTGGGGGATTTGGGGATTTGGAGATTGGGGGATTTGGAGATTTGGAGATTGGGGGATTTGGAGATTGGGGGATTTGGAGATTTGGAGATTGGAGGATTTGGAGATTTGGAGATTGGGGGATTTGGAGATTTGGAGATTGGGGATTTGGGGATTTGGGGATTTGGGGATTTGGGGATTTGGGGATTTGGGGATTTGGGGATTTGGAAAAAAGACTTTAAAATTAAGAAATTTTTCACAGCGCCAATCAATATGCAATCAAATAAAGGTCCGAATCTTATAGTCGAAATCACATTTTCCTTTTCTGTCAGCATTGTAAAGTATGCCGAAAAATTGGAAGCAAAGCGAAAATATATTATAGCCAGGCAATTACTAAAATCAGGAACATCAATTGGGGCGAATGTAAGGGAAGCGCAAAATGCTGAAAGCAAAAGTGATTTTGTTCATAAATTAAAAATTGCTGCTAAAGAAGCCGATGAAACTGAGTATTGGTTGATGATTTGTAAAGCTTCAGAAAATTATCCTGATTGTGAAGATTTATTGATTGAAGTGCAATCGATCATAAGAGTTTTATCAAAAATCATAGCTTCGTCAAAAGGGAAAGTTTAACTTTGTAATAAATCATTTTCAAATTAATACATTTCCAAATTTTCAAATTATTTAAAATGCAATACGGCGACTTTTATTACCCGATTCCTGTTAACGAACCCGTGCTTCAGTATGCACCGGGATCTCCAGAAAAGAAAAGGCTCAAAGAAGTGCTCAAAGAGCTGAAATCTGCTAAAATAGATGTTCCCCTGTATATTGGCGGGGAAGAAGTACGTACCGGAAAAACGCATGAGATACGTCCGCCGCATGAGCTTAAACATGTACTCGGCCATTTCCATTCCGGCGAAGCGAAGCATGTGACCAGGGCCATCAATGCAGCTTTAAAAGCAAAAGATAAATGGGCAGCCATGAGTTGGGAGAACCGTGCCAATATTTTTTTGAAGGCGGCCGACCTCATTGCCACAAAATATCGTGCGCATATGAACGCTACCACCATGCTCGGGCAGAGTAAGAATGTTTTCCAGGCCGAGATCGACAGCGCCTGCGAACTGATTGATTTTTTACGTTTTAATGTGCATTTTCTGAGCGAAATATACCGTCAGCAGCCCATCAGCAGTGCAGGCGTTAATAACAGGCTCGAATACCGTCCCCTCGAAGGATTTGTATTTGCACTCACTCCCTTCAATTTTACAGCCATTGGCGGCAATCTGCCTGCAAGCCCGGCCCTTTGTGGCAATGTGGTTGTTTGGAAATGTGCCAATACCCAGGTGTATAGCGCCCAAATGTTCATGCGCATTTTAAAAGAAGCGGGTTTGCCCGATGGCGTGATCAACCTGGTTTTCATCGACGGCCCCACCATTGGAGAAGTGGTGTTCAATCATCCCGATTTTGCCGGGCTGCATTATACCGGAAGCACCGGCGTGTTTAACCGCATGTGGGAAACCATTGGTAAGAACATGGGTATTTACAAAAGCTATCCACGTATTGTGGGGGAAACCGGGGGTAAAGATTTTGTAATAGCTCATAAGAGCGCCGATGTGGATGCCGTGGTAACAGCACTTGCCCGTGGCGCTTTTGAATACCAGGGGCAAAAATGTTCGGCAGCCTCCCGTGCTTATATCCCTTCCAATATGGCGGCTGCTGTTAAGAAAAAACTGGTGGAAGCAGTAAAGACCATGAAGATGGGGACCGTGGAAGATTTTACCAATTTTATCAATGCGGTAATAGATGAAAAAAGTTTCGACAAGCTGGAAGGCTATATCAGGAACGCCCGCAAGCGCAACAGCGGGGCTAAAATATGGGTGGGCGGTCATTGCGATAAAACAAACGGCTATTTCATAGAGCCCACTATTATTGAAGCGGCCGATCCCAAATATGTAACCATGTGCGAAGAACTTTTTGGGCCGGTGCTTACCGTTTATATCTACGATGAAAATAAATATGAAGAAACCCTGAAGCTGCTGGATTCCACTTCTGCCTATGCATTGACAGGTGCAGTCATTTCAACCGACCGCCATGCCATTGAACAGGCTGTGAACAGGCTGCGCTTCAGTGCAGGGAATTTTTACATTAACGATAAACCTACCGGTGCAGTAGTGGGGCAGCAGCCATTTGGCGGAGCCCGTGCCAGCGGCACAAATGATAAGGCCGGTTCTGCATTAAACCTTTACCGTTGGCTGAGCGCCCGGACCATCAAGGAAACTTTTGTTTCTCCAACGGATTACCGGTATGCATTTTTAGGGGAAAAGTAACATGATCCATTCAATAAAGAAACACATATCCCGATGAATCTTTTTCAGCAGGGCAGGGCAATTATTAATTTTAAGTTCAGTTTCCTGTTAAAGTCATTTGGCAAGCGCCCGTTTAAGCTGCTTGATGTGGGCGCAGGCAATAACTCAGCATCGAGGATCAGTTCTGTATTCCCGGCCTGTGAATATTACGGGCTTGACCTGGACCGGAATTATAATAATTCGGCTACTGATTTTAAAATAATGAAGGGCTTTTATGAGCTGGATCTCACAAAGCTCAACTATGATATACTGCCCGATAACTTCTTCGATGGTATCTGGATGGCACATGTGATCGAACATTTGCATAACGGCGACCAGGTGGTGCCGGCTTTAATAAAAAAAATGGCTCCCGGGGGATATTTTTACATTGAATTTCCCGGAGAAAAAAGCACTACACTTCCTTCCATGTATGGCACGTTGAATTTTAAGGATGACCCCACGCATGTACGGCTTTATTCATGGCAGGAGCTTAAAATTATTTTTGAGCAGCATGGCGGTGAGGTTTTAAAGTGCGGCATTCGGAGAAACTGGTTTTATATGGCAGCCATGCCGTTGCGGATATGTATTTCGCTGATCAAAAATAAAGGCAGGGTGGAGGGCAATGTTTTTTGGGACCTGCTGGGTTTTGCAGAATATGTATGGGCCAGAAAGAAATGATCCGGCCATCCGCTGGTAAAGTAATGCAATTGAATGCCAGATAAGATGTTAGTTGTTTAAAACTTGTGAATAACAGCAGGGTTACCTTCTTTTAATACGGGCATTAAAATTGCCGCTTGCCATCTATATTTTTATAAACCAAAGATTATGACAACAAAAAAAGTACAATTTACATTGCCTGCAGAAATAGTGGCAGGCGCAGAACGTGGTATCCTGGTGGGCGAATTCAATGGATGGAATGTGGAAGAAGGTATCTGGCTCGAGAAAGCGGAAGATGGCTCTCTCCGTACCGAACTTGTATTGACCGGGGGAAAAACATATGAATACCGTTATTTATTGAGCGATGGTCGTTGGGTAAACGATAACAGGGAAAAAACCTGGCCCGATGCCTATGGTGTAACAGTGGAAAATTGCCTGGTAGCTGTTCCTTCAACCAGCCCTGCAAAAATTCCTGCAGAAAAAAAGGAAGCGAAAGCTACAAAAGCTGCCACCCCTAAAAAAGTAAAGGCCGTTGCAAAGAAAGAACCGGTAAATGCCGATGACCTTACCAAAATTGAAGGAATAGGAAAACAAATTGCCAGCCTGCTTAAAAAGGAAGGGATCCTGTCATTCAGTGCCCTTGGCAAAACACCTGCAAAAAAGCTAAAGGAAATCCTGCTGGCTGCCGGACCTAAGTACAATGTACACAACCCTGCAAGCTGGCCAAAGCAGTCGAAACTTGCCGCAGCAGGAAAATGGACAGAACTGGAAGTATTGCAGGCTTCTTTGAAAGCAGGTAAATAAAATATTTTTTAATAAGATACGTAGAACTCCCGGAAGGGAGTTTTTTTATTGACCAATATCCGGTAATTTAGCTGTTGAAAAATTCCTTGATTGAAAATCATCCTCGATAAAGAACAATTTCATTTTACCATTGGCAGGCTGGCTTATCAATTAATAGAAGACCACAGTTCACTGGATGATGTGCTGTTCATTGGGCTGCAGCCAAGAGGAAAGGCCGTAAGCGACAGGATCATAGCATCCATAGAGGCCATCGCACCCCGCCAAAAGATACATTACGGACTGCTTGATATTACCTTTTACCGGGATGATGTGCGGGATGAACTGCATAAGCCGGCAAAAACAGATATCCCGTTTTCTATTGAAAATAAAAAAGTGGTATTGATCGATGATGTACTTCACACAGGCCGTACCATCAGGGCAGCCCTGGATGCACTCAATGATTTTGGGCGGCCTGCAGAAGTGAAACTCTGTGTACTGGTGAACCGCAGGTTCAGCAGGCAGTTGCCCATACAGCCCGATTATTGTGGTATTGCCATTGATACGGTTCAATCCCAAAAAGTAAAACTGAACCTCGACACGAACGAGGTGGAGTTATACTGATTATTGATTATTTATTTTCTGCAGGTAAAATTCCTGTAAATGGCCAAGATTCCCTAAATAATTAATCACAATAATCAATAATTAATTATTTACCTGTTCCCCTTTAATTTCTCCATTGCCTATTCATTTTTTTACCATAGCTTTGATTTTTAATGCAACTCTCCACTAAACATCTTTTAGGCATTAAAGAGCTTTCCCAGCAGGATATTTCCCTTATTTTATCAACCGCAGCCAGTTTTAAAGAAGTATTGCAAAGGCCCATTAAAAAAGTGCCTTCCCTGCGTGATGTAACCATTGTGAACCTTTTTTACGAAAGCAGCACACGCACCCGCATTTCATTTGAACTGGCAGAAAAAAGGCTAAGTGCCGATACGATCAATTTCACCGCTTCGGGTTCCTCTGTTTCAAAAGGGGAAACGCTGCTCGATACGGTCAATAATATCCTCAGCATGAAGGTAGATATGGTGGTAATGCGGCATAGTGCCAGCGGCGCACCGCATTTTTTGGCCAGGCACCTCCCGGGCACTGCCATCGTAAATGCCGGTGATGGTATCAACGAACACCCCACGCAGGCCCTGCTCGATGCATTCAGCATCACCGATAAATTAGGCACGCTGCAGGGAAAAAAAATTGTACTCGTTGGCGATATTATGCACAGCCGGGTGGCACTCAGCAATATTTACCTGCTTAAAAAAATGGGAGCAGAAGTAATGGTGGCCGGCCCGCCCACATTAATACCAAAATATATAGAGCAGGCACTTGATGTAAGGGTTGAATATAATTTGCTGAAAGCGCTCCGCTGGTGCGATGTGGCCAATGTGCTGCGCATCCAGCTTGAACGGCAGAACCAGGTGCTGTTTTCTTCCCTGCGGGAATACAATCTTGCCTATGGCGTTACCCGAAAATTGCTCAATGAGGTCAATAAGGATATTGTGATCATGCACCCGGGGCCCATCAACCGGGGTGTGGAGCTCGACAGCGATGTGGCCGACAGCAGTCAATCCATTATTTTGCAACAGGTGGAAAATGGTGTGGCAGTAAGGATGGCCGTGCTTTACCTCCTGGCCGGAACCAAGGGCCTCCCTGCAAACTGATAATTTTTTAATTGATAATGGATAATGTTTTAGATTTGATTATCATAAACCTGCAACACGGTTTTATTGATGCTGTCAATTATCAGCTATTCAATTACCGATTATCAATTTTAATATGAAAATTTGCCTTTTCCCGGGAACATTCGATCCTGTTACACTTGGCCATAAGGATATTATTGACCGGGCCTTGCCCCTTTTCGATAAAGTGGTGATCGGTATCGGGCGTAATGTAAATAAACAACCCATGTTCAGCGAGCAGCAACGCTTGCAGTGGCTGAAAGATATTTATAAAGACAACCCAAAAGTGGATGCCGTTGTATATGACGGTCTTACCATTCAGTGTTGCAAAAATGTAGGCGCTAACTATATACTCCGGGGAATCCGGTACGTGAATGATTTTGAATATGAAAAGGCCATTGCCGATATGAACCGGACGCTTGCCGAAAATATTGAAACCATTTTTCTTACCTGCCTTCCACAGTACACATCGGTGGCTTCCACCCTGGTGCGTGATGTGCTTAAAAACGGGGGAGACGTATCCAGTTTCCTGCCCGATGTGGTGAACAGGTCGCTTGGGCAGCGATAATTTATATTATTTGACTACTGGATTATTAATACTTCCTCATTTGTTAGTAAATCCACTTTAAGAAACCCAATAATCAATAATTAGTAATCAGTAATTTTTTTTCAATTTTGGATCCAATCTGGTTTAATAAGAATTTGCAATTTTCCGATTTGTCGCATTTGCCTTCCAATACAATGGGCAGTCTTTTAGGAATGGAATGGGTGGGCCTGGGCCCAAATTTTATTCAAATGAAAATGCCTGTAGATGACCGCACACATCAGCCTTATGGATTGTTGCATGGTGGTGCCAGTTGTGCCCTGGCCGAAACGGTAGGAAGCCTTGCTTCTTTTTTGGTAATTGACAACAAGCAGTTCCTTTGTGTGGGGATCGAAATAAATGCAAACCATATCCGTAGCATCCGCAGCGGCTGGGTTATTGCCACGGCCGAGCCGCTTCACCTGGGCAGCAGCACCCATGTATGGGATATAAAAATTAGAAATGAAGAGGAAAAACTGGTTTGCGTAAGCCGTTTAACCGTTGCCATCCTTAAGAAGCCGGCATAAATTTATCATTTAAAGAGCAGCCCCATTGCAACCATCATTACCAGCCGGGTTATTATCATCGCTGCAAACCTGTACAGGATTTTCCCATGATGATTTTATAAGGGTGCATGAAAACCCGGAGTCATTAACTTCTGTTCGCATTAACCCTGCCAAATGTTCGGCACATCAACTTTCATTTATCCTTCAGCAGCCTGTTCCCTGGAGCGGATATGGATTTTACCTGGGGGAGCGTCCGTCATTCACCCTTGATCCGTTGTTTCATGCGGGGGCTTATTATGTGCAGGAAGCCAGCAGCATGTTTTTGGAACAGGCGCTCAGGCAAACCTGCCCTTTTGGCGCACAACTCAAAGTACTTGATCTCTGTGCGGCCCCCGGGGGAAAGTCAACCCTGATACAGTCCCTGATCTCGCCTGAAAGTTTATTGGTGAGCAATGAAGTAATAAAAACGAGGGTAAATGTGCTGTCAGAAAATTTAACCAAATGGGGAGCAGCCAATGCCGTGGTAACCAATAATGATCCAAAGGACTTCCAGCGGGTTCCCGGATTTTTTGACGTAGTGCTGGTAGATGCTCCCTGCAGCGGCAGTGGGTTGTTACGAAAAGATCCCGCAGCTGTGAAGGAATGGAGCCCGGAAAACGTAATGCTCTGTAGCCAGCGCCAGCAAAGGATCTTAAGCGATGTATTGCCTGCATTAAAAGCAGATGGCATTTTGATCTATTCAACCTGTTCGTACTCACAGGAAGAAGATGAGGCCATTGCAGACTGGTTGCTGGAGGAGCAGGAAATGGAACCGCTTCCCTTACATACAGAGAAAGAATGGGGAATCGTAACATCGCCATCCCCGGTGCAGAAGGCCATTGGATACCGCTTTTATCCTGATCAATTAAAAGGGGAAGGTTTTTATATGGCTGTATTCAGAAAAAAGCAGGCTGCCACGTTTCATGAACCTGCGGCCAGGAGTAAATTGCAGTTGGCAGGCAGGCAGGAAGCCGAAGCGGTTAGCCCATATGTTATAAATCCAGCTGCCTGTGTTTTTATTAAATTTAAAGACGATATACTGGCATTTCCTTCGGTGCATTTTGAAGAGCTGCAGTTGCTGCAATCAACACTTTATATTAAAAAAGCCGGCGTGATGCTTGGGATGCTTGCCAGGAAGGAACTGGTGCCGCACCATGAATTAGCCCTCAGCAATATCGTATCAGATAAATTTCCTTTTACCGACCTGGAAAAAGAAGCTTCACTCGATTATTTAAGAAAATCGGCTATTGAATTAAATTCGCCGCACAGTGGCTGGAGTATTGTGCGTTATAAGGGATTACCGCTGGGGTTTATAAAAATCCTTTCAAACCGCATCAATAATTATTACCCAAAAGAATGGCGGATTCTTAACAAGTAATAAGCCAAATAATGAACATATTTCCGCATATTTGCACCTGAAAAATGGCAATATGAAGAAATTGTTTTTTCTCTTACTTATGATCCCGGCTTTTGTACTTGCACAGGAAGGCAAAACATATATAACACATACGGTGGCTCCAAAAGAAACGCTGTATTCCCTGGGCAGGCAGTTCAACATTCATCCAAAAGAAATTGCGGCCTACAATAACCTGGATTTTAGCCAGGGGCTTACGATTGGCCAGGTGATCAGGATCCCTACAAAAGGAAGCCCGTCGCCGAATGTTCCTGCTCCAGTTGTTGTAAAGGAGGAGGCTAAGCCGGCGCCAGAAAAAAAAGCACCCGCTGTTGTAACAGGTAAAAGCGAACCGGTATATCATAAAGTGCAAAAGAAGGAAACACTTTATTCCATCAGTTTACAATATGGCAAAGTTCCTGTTGCTGATATCAGGAAATGGAATAACCTGGGTTCAGATGCAGTAAATGAAGGGGCAAACCTCATTGTAGGGTATAAGCAAAGCGCTAAATTACCGGAAACAAAACAGGAAGCTGTAATTGAACCCGCAAAGACCGAACCGGCTTTTGTAAAAGTTAAGCCGGCTGAAGAAGTGGTAAAACAAAAAGAAGAGAAGATGGCGGCTCCTGTTGTAAAAGAGGAGAAACCGGTAGTTAAAGAGCAGCCTGCGCCTGTTAAAGGAAACCCCGTTTCCTTATCGAAAAATTCCGGGGGCGGATTTTTTAAATCAAAGTATAACGGCTCCGACAAGCGTACAGAAGAAACCGGAACAGGCAGTGTGTTTAAAAGCACGAGCGGTTGGGAAGACGGGAAATATTATTGCCTGCATAATAACGCCACTGCAGGATCTGTCATAAAGATCACGAATAGTGCCACACAAAAAACCATCTATGCAAAAGTGCTGGATGTGATCCCCGACTTAAAGCAAAACAATAAAATAGCGGTGCTGGTAAGCAATGCTGCGGCAGATGAACTGGGAGCAGGCGAAAATAATTTTGAATGTACCGTTACCTATTAATCAAATAAACACCTAATAATATGAGGAGAATTTTTCTTTCCATCTTCATTTGCAGTATTTCCCTGATGTCGGTTGCCCAAATTGAGAAGGCCGACAGGGAAACAGCTGCATCACAGTCTTCAACCTTAAAAATTCCGGTGCCGGCCCCCAAAGTGGTTACGCCTAAAACCGGGGATGATTTTGTAATTGAAAAACTGAACCCTGCCACTTCTGTAAAGAACCAGGGGAGTACGGGAACCTGCTGGTCTTTTTCCACCATTTCTTTACTGGAAAGCCAGTTGCTTAAAGCAGGAGGCGGCGCTGCAGATATCAGTGAACTTTTCACCGTGCGGAACATGTATATTGAAAAAGGAAGGCAATACCTTTTACGCCAGGGCAAAACGCAATTTGGTGAAGGTGGGCTTGGGCACGATGTGATAAGGTCTATAGCCACTAACGGCGCCGTTCCTGAGGAGGTATTTCCCTTTTCATCAGATGAATCCAGAACAGTGCGTCACCAAAAAGCTATAAGGGGATTGAAAAATTACCTGGATACATTGCTCGCACACCAGCCGGTTGCTTCAGACTGGCAAAAAGGCTACGAGGCCTATTTAGACAAAATTATCGGCCCGGCTCCCCAGCAATTCACTTATAACGGCAGAAACTATACACCCAAAACCTATGCAAGTGAGGTGTTGAAGTTCAATGCCGATGACTATGTAAACATCACTTCCTTTACCCATCATCCCTACTACAGTTCTTTTGTACTGGAGGTTCCCGATAACTTCAGCAATGGAGCGTATTATAATATTCCATTGAATGAAATGACCGAACTGGTGAAAACGGCATTGAAAAACGGGTTTACTGTTTTATGGGATGCGGATGTAAGTAATGAAGGTTTTATGCAACAACAGGGTCTTGCCTTACAGGTGGCACAGGCTCCAACTGATGCAAAAGCAGATATGCCCGAAGATAAATGGGATGCAAAAAAAAGGCAGGAACTGTTTGAAAATCTTACCACCCAGGATGACCACCTGATGCATATTACAGGGATGATAAAATCTAAAGGCGGTAAAACTTTTTTTGTTGTTAAAAACTCATGGGGCGATGTAGGGCCTTTAAATGGTTATATCAATGTTTCGGAATCATATTTTTCGATTAATACCGTAAGCCTGGTGGTTCCCAAAGCGGCAGTAAGCAAAGCCCTGCTCGATAAATTGAAGATAAAATAACAGTACCGGAAAATATTTATAAGCCCTTTCTTTTTGGAAGGGCTTTTTTATGCAAACCGGTAGCCTCTCAGGAAATCTCCGGTATTCATTCTTTTTTTGCCTTCGAGCTGCAGATCCAATAGGCTGATGTGGCCATCGGCACAGGCAAACCTTAAAAATGTTTTTCCATCCGTTTCATGTTGTCCGGGACTAACCGCAGGCAGTTCATGATCTTTCTGAACGCTGTAGATCTTTAATTTTTTCCCGTTCAAATAGGTAAAAGCGGCAGGGTAGGGTGAGAGTCCGCGGACCAGGTTATGCACTTCATCAATAGTTTTGCTGAAATCGATCCGGCATGTTTCGGTAAAAATCTTCGGTGCATGCCTGAGCGTTAAAAGTTGATCATTAACAGGCAAAGGTTGGGGTTGCTCCTGTATGGTTTTTTCGGCCATCCCCTTAACGGTTTTAACAAGCAGCCGGGCCCCTATTTCTTTCATGCGGTCGTGTACTTCCCCGGCCGTTTCATTTTCGCCTATGGGGAAACTTTCCTGCAGCAGGATATCGCCGGTATCAATTTCGTGCTTGAGTTTGAAGCTGGTTACGCCTGTTTCCTTTTCGCCATTTATAACGGCCCAGTTGATGGGTGCAGCGCCCCTGTATTGAGGCAGCAAACTGCCATGAAGGTTGATGGTACCCAGGGGAGGCATATTCCATACAAGTTCGGGGAGCATCCGGAAAGCCACTACTATCTGCAGGTCTGCCTTTAATGAGCTGAGTTCATGTAAGAATTCAGGGTCCTTTAATTTTTCCGGTTGCAGGATCGTTAATCCTTTGCCGGCTGCATATTTTTTAACGGCGCTCTGCTGCAGTTCCATTCCACGGCCTGCCGGTTTATCAGGAGCCGTTACCACGCCCACAATGTTGCAACCCGCCTTTACCAAGGCATCGAGGCTTGCCACGGCAAATTCCGGTGTACCCATGAACACAATACGCATATCTTTTAGATCCATAGCAGCGAAGTTAACATGCCTGTTTTTATTGTGAAAATAAAAAGGCAGAAGCCAGGAGCTTCTGCCAGGTTAATTAGTTGAGAAAATACTATGGGAAAATACCCAGTTCTGCATAACTGATACCCACTTTATTGATGGCGCTTACATAGGCAGCAGTGCGCATATCGGGAATCCCGGGGTTGCTTTCCCAGATTTCCATGATCTCACGGGTAGCATTGATCATGGTTTCTTCGAGGCCACTGTAAACCAGGTCTTCCTCGTCTGCTCCCATTACAATAGACCCACGTTCATTTGCAGGGATCTGTTTTCCGGTCAATCCTTCCATCTGCTGTATGATCTTTTCATTCATGTTTTCTGTAAAACGCTTTTCCATCCGGCCGTAACGTACATGACTCAGGTTCTTAAGCCATTCGAAATAACTTACCGTAACACCGCCGGCATTCAGGTACATATCGGGAATACAAAGAATGCCTTTCTGCACAAATATATCATCCGCTTCGGGCGTACAGGGTCCGTTGGCAGCCTCTGCAATGATCTTTGCCTTTACCCTTGGGGCATTATCGGCGTTAATTACGTTTTCCAATGCGGCAGGAACAAGAATATCGCATTCCAGTTCAAGCGCATCTGTATTTTTTGCAAGATTGGTTGCGCCGGGGAAGTTAAGGAGAGAGCCGGTTGTTTTGCGGTGCTGCATTACTTCCTCTTCATGTAAGCCGTCTGCTTTGTAAATAGCTCCTTCATGTTCTGCCATTCCTACTACAATGGCCCCGCCTTCGCGGAAGAATTTAGCGCTGTGGTAGCCCACGTTTCCAAGACCCTGTATCACCACGGTTTTGCCGGCAATTCCCACCGGAAGGCCCAGCTTATCCATCGCTTCTTTCATGTTGCATACTTCTCTTGTGCCGTAAAATACTCCAAGGCCTGTGGCTTCCCTGCGGCCGCGAACACCGCCCTGGGTGATCGGCTTGCCGGTTACACAACCAGCCGCATCTATTTCACCAGGCTTTAATGAAGCATAGGTATCTACGATCCAGCTCATTTCCCTTTCACCGGTTCCATAATCAGGTGCAGGTACATCAATGCCGGGGCCAATGAAATTTTTCTTTACCAGTTCTGCGGTATAGCGGCGGGTGATCTTTTCCAGTTCATAAGCAGAATATTTACGCGGACTTATTTTAATACCCCCTTTTGCGCCACCAAAGGGAACATTCACTATAGCGCATTTATAGGTCATCAGCGATGCCAATGCCATCACTTCATCCTGGTTTACCTCGCTGCTGAAACGGATACCACCTTTGCAGGGTGTTTTATGCTGGCTGTGCTGTATGCGGTAAGCTTCTATTACTTCTATAGACCCATCGTCTCTTTTAATGGGGAAACGCATACTGTAAATGCTGTTACACGCTTTAATCTGTTCAAGGATACCCTTATCCCAGGTTGTAAATTTGGCAGCCTTGTCAAAACTTTTTTCTACACTTTGAAAAAAGCTGTACGCTTGATTTGAAGACATATGTTTTTATTTTTTTTATTAAAAAAAGGGCATGAAGCCCTGCAAGCAATGCAAATTATCTGTTTTCTTTTTCTATACGGCTTATTTTACGGTCTATGCTGAATACATAAATAAATAAACCAGCAAGGATGGTAAGGCAAACGGCCACCACCACATAGATCTTACCGTTGCTCCGCATCGTATCGGCCATTTCGGGTTTGTCCTGTGCCATTGCAGCAATGCCGGTCAATAATACCAGCATCAGCATACAGGTTTTTAAAACGAATCTTTTCATAAAAAAATTAATCATGCAGCAATGTTTTATCTCTTAATAATTCATACCTGATTTTTAGCGTGCTGATCCATACGCCCAGCAGTGTCCAGCCAATTACGGCAGGATAAAAAACCATCCTGAGGCGGCTGTCAATATCCTTGAAATTAAGTGCCGGGTTGCCGCTGTCGCTTCCGGGAGCGCCGGGATGGAGGCTGCCCACCAGGCGTGGTATGATCCAGATGCTGGGAAAAAGCATAGCGAAGGCAAAAATATTGTATACGGCACTTACCCTTGCCCGCTTATCCATATCGGTAAAAGAACCCCGGAGTACAAAATAGGCTCCGTAAATGAGTACAGCGATGGCAGCCCCGATCAGTTTGGGTTCCTTTAAGATAGAACCGAGGCTCTGGCTCTGGTCGGTAACCCATGTATAGTTGGCCCATATGGCGCCGGTGCCGTAACCCAATATTCCAAACAGGGTACCTACCGCTGCAAAATTCCGGGCATATACATCATGCCTGTAATTGTTATTGCCCAGGTATTTGATGCTGTAAACAATACTTACCGTAAAGAGGATCATCATGGCAAACCACATACAAACATGAAAATAAAGGTTTCTGATCGTTTCATTGAGAATGTGAAGACGGGGTACATCCATCAAAAAACCACCCACTACGGTGTAAACCAGTAAAAGGAAGGACAATATTTTCCACCAATTTTTGTGCATGGTGCTAATTTTGATCAGAGCCGCAAAGTTATGGGAACTGGCCTTTAAAAACCGCTATTTTTATATAAGATTTTTGTCCCCGTCCCGTTATTTATTTCCAGGGACAAATAAACATACATTTGCAAAATGAACCACGGAAAATTTGTAATATCGCTCGATTTTGAGCTCATGTGGGGTGTTATAGAAAGCCGCAGCATTGAAGCTTATGGAAAAAATATCCTGGGTGTTCACCAGGTAATTCCGCGATTGCTCGATATTTTCAACAAATACAGTATAAAAGGTACATTTTCCACTGTGGGTTTCCTTTTCTTTGAAGACAAGAAAACGCTGCTTGAATTTGCCCCTCAGCATATTCCTGCGTACCGGTACGAAAAATTATCGCCCTATAACGGTTATATGGACAAAGTGGGGCAAAATACGGCAGAAGACCCATATCATTTTGCACCGCACCTGGTAAAGCAAATAATGGAACAGCCGCATCACGAAATGGGCACGCATACCTTCAGTCATTATTTTTGCCTGGAAGAAGGACAAACGATTGATCAGTTCCGGGAAGATATCAGGGCAGCCCAAAAAGCAGCTTCGCTTTATAATATCACTCTTACCTCTCTTATTTTTCCCAGGAACCAGTTTAACGCAGCGTATCTTGAAGTGTGTAAAGAAGAGGGACTGTTGTGTTACAGGGGAAACCCCGTTTCGTGGTTGTACAAAGAACGGATCAATGCGGCGGAAAACAGGTGGCGGCGTGCATTGCGGCTTGTGGATGCTTACATAAATATTTCCGGACATCATTGTCATGCTGATGAATCAATGAAGGCAGCGCTTCCAATAAATATTCCTGGCAGCAGGTTTTTGAGGCCTTATAGCCATAAATTGAAAATGTTTGACTGGCTGCGATTAAGACGCATTAAAAAAGCGATGGAACATGCTGCTAAAACAAATGGCCTGTTTCATCTTTGGTGGCACCCGCATAATTTTGGCGTGAACCAGGATGAAAATTTTGCTTTTCTTGAAAAAATACTGCAGCATTATCAAAACCTGCATGAAAAATACGGCTTTCAATCTTATACTATGACCGGCCTGGCCCAAAAACTGATGCATGGATAACCGACCCATACTTATACTTGCCGCAGCACACGATACCAGCAACATTGTTTACAATGCTATCAGCAAAAATTTCCCTGTTGAAAAGATCATAATGGAGGGCCGGGAAAGCAAAAAAAAATTCATTAAAAGAAGGATCAGGAGGTTGGGATTGCTGACCGTAGCAGGGCAGGTTTTGTTCCAGTTTACGATCGGGAAAATACTACCCAGGCTTTCACAAAAAAGAATTTTACAGATCATCCGCGAAAACGACCTGGACCTTTCCCCGATTCCGGAAGAAAAAATACTGCAGGTAGGGTCTGTAAACGATGAAAGGGTCTTATCTGTCATCAAAGACATCGATCCTGCTCTCATTATTGTGAATGGTACCCGTATCATTTCAAAAAAAATATTAGAAAGTATTCCCTGCAAGATCATCAATACCCATGCCGGCATTACGCCCAAATATCGCGGTGTGCATGGTGGTTACTGGGCGCTGGTGAATGGAGATCATGAGCATAACGGCGTTACGGTTCATTATGTAAATGCAGGGATCGATACCGGGGATATTATTTATCAATCGTTGATAAAGCCTGCTGCAAATGACAATTTCAGCACATATCCCTACCTGCAGATCGCAGCGGGTGTAAAAATTTTACATAGAGCGGTGGAAGATATTTTGAACGGAAGAGACAAGGTATTGCCAAACCCTACAACTGAAACTAACCTGTTTTATCATCCCAGCATCTGGCAATATTTCTATTATTGGGCCAGGGGAAGGGCAAAATGACCGTTAATAATATTTCCAGCTTCGCCAGCGGCAGCGATGATTAAATTTCCGAATAGACGGGTGCGTTTTCACCTATAAATGAGGAAAGGCTTATGAGACTGCCCGGTTTTTTGGTGAATTCATTTCCCAACTGGTAGGCCCTTTCCAGATAATTTTTGCGTGTTGTCTCATCGGCCATATTCACAGCATGGAAATATTCATGTTCCACTTTTTTGATCCCGGGATAATGCAGCGAAAATTCGTCGATCAATTTTCTCATCGCCTCTTTTAAACCTGCCTGGTATGCCTGTTCATTAAAGATGCTTGTACTTATGATCAGTGCTTTTTCATGCCTGAGCAATGGAATGCGGCCACCGATATCGCCATGCCAGCCTGCCGTATTCAGCGAAAAGGCAAATCCAAGCGTAAATACCCGCTCTATCCATCCTTTAAGAATAGCAGGAAAACCCATAAACCAAACCGGGGCAATAAATACGAGCGCATCTGCATTCGCCACTTTTTGTTGCTGAATAATAATGTCTTTTGGTCCTCTTTTGCGAAGCATATTCATAATTTCCAGGGAAGTTTTGTTGCGGAACATATACTTTGAGATAACCCTGTTCAACAAACTGGTATGCGGCGTTAAAACCTGTTCTTTTACAACCTTCTCCACCATTTCCGGCGCATTTTCATCCGGAAGCCAGTTTACAAAATCTTTTTGTTTTAAAACAGGGTCAAACTTCATTGCGTAAAGATCAACCACTTCGGTTCTATGTCCTGCATCCATTAAACCCTGTGAGAATTCCTGCAGCAAAGCATGGCAAAACGATTTTGGGTTAGGATGTGCGTATATTATTAAAACTTTCATAATGTTTTTTTTATTAAACTGAAATAATTTAGCGGTGAACCAATGCTTGTTGAATATCATTGCAGCTGGCCACTTTTTAATTTTTCATATTCTTTTTCAACTGAGTTAACAGACTTATAAACGCCCAGGTAATTAAAGAGGACTCCCACCCCCCATCCAATGGTTGGCCAAATGGGCCATGGGTAACTATATATTCCGCTACTGAATAACCAGATCAACCAGAGGAGTGCATTTATGATGACATATACGGTAAGATGTGATTTGAAATCCACTCTAGCCTTTGCCTGCTGCCATAGTTGGTCATTTTTTACTTCTTCCATAAAAAGGATTTTTGAACTATACTTTGTACAAAACTAAGATACCGGCAAAGCCGGCAGAATGATGCCGGTTAGCAGTAGGAGTGATTACCGTCAAGTTGGTGTAAAGCGGATCGGGTTTTAGTGCAAAGGCGGAGTGCCTATTTTCAAACAGGCTTTTTAAAGATTGTACAGGAGTAAGAAAGACCGGACCCGAAATCTGATGGCAACAGTCTTCTTCACAAAAAAAGCAGCACTTTCATGCTGCTTCCGTAATGTAAATTTTTTAAACACAGAACTGTTGAGCCATCAAATACTCCTGTTCACATCAAAATTCTCCAATTCCTTACTCACCGCATTTAAGAAGGTGCTGCCAAGCGCACCGTCAATGATGCGGTGGTCGTAGCTGAGGCTGATATACATCATATGGCGTATGGCAATGCTGTCGCCCTGTGCTGTTTCAATGACCATGGGGCGTTTTTTGATAGCGCCCACAGCCATAATAGCAACCTGCGGCTGGTTAATGATGGGTGTTCCCATAATGCTGCCAAAACTTCCCACATTAGTAAGGGTAAAGGTACCGCCTGCTGTATCGTCGGGTTTTAATTTTCCGTTACGGGCTGTATTGGCAAGGCCATTTACCTGCCTGGTGAGGCCCACCAGGTTCAACTGGTCTGCATTGCGTATAACAGGTACGATCAGGTTGCCGCTTGGCAGGGCCGTGGCCATTCCAATGTTGATATCCTTTTTCACAATGATCTTATCGCCATCCACTGAGCTGTTGAGCCAGGGGTATTTTTTCAGGCATTTTACCACTGCTTCAATGAAAAGCGGTGTAAAAG
Source organism: uncultured Chitinophagaceae bacterium (assembly GCA_963754695.1). Lineage (GTDB taxonomy): Bacteria > Bacteroidota > Bacteroidia > Chitinophagales > Chitinophagaceae > Ferruginibacter. Next base: position 277,524 of record CAVWGU010000001.1, on the reverse strand, counting down.
TTATTTTTTCGCCTTCCCTTTTTTCAAAATCTTTTTTCACTTTTTCTCTCCATAATACCAGGCTGGTTACATCGCATTCGGAAAAGCTGGTTACATGAGCGCTGGTATGCTTGCTGTCTACCATGTGCTTGGCGATCATTTTGCGCATGCGGTCCATTTCTATGATCTCCACATTGCCCTGGTAAACCGCTGGAAGGTTATCGCCCGCCTGAACCTGTTGTTGAGGAACAACATTCACCTCCTGCTGATAGCTGGCTGTGAATTGTTGTCCCGGTTGTGCAGTGGCGCCACCCGTTTTTTTATTGCTTAAATACGCCAGGATATCTTTTTTGCTAACCCGCCCGTCTTGCCCGGTGCCGGGTATTTTTTCCAGTTCGGCCATGCCAATGCCCTCGCTTTGGGCAATGTTTAATACAAGCGGTGAATAGAATCGTGGACCGGTGCTGTTGCTAACCGTTGCTGCAGGCTGCGCAGGTTGAAAAGGAATTTCTTCCACTAGTTTAGCTTCCTCGTATTGCGGAGGCGTTGGTGCCGCAGTTGGGGATGCAGTATTTTGTGCTGCACCTGTGCGTATGCGTGCAATGACGGTGCCAATAGGAACCACATCATTTTCTTTAAAAAGTATTTCTTCAATGGTGCCGGCTGCTGTGGAAGGCACTTCGCTGTCAACCTTGTCAGTAGCGATATCGAGCACGGTTTCATCCATAGCAACAGTATCGCCGGGCATTTTATGCCACTTCAAAATAGTGGCCTCCATAATGCTTTCTCCAAGTTTTGGCATAACCAGATCTATTGAGCTCATATAGCGGCAAATGTTTAAGTGATGGGCAAAAGTAAGTAAAAACCGGGATGTTTAATGCTTCTGTTTGGTAACTGTGGCGGTTCCTGTATGCCTTTTTTGGAATTAGTTTCTGCACTATCGGCGGCGGGTTATTCAATAATCAGTTTACGCAGCAGGTTCAGCGCATTTACGGCCGTCAATTGAATATTTCGCTGCCTTTCAAAACGGAAATGCAGTTTTTGGGTAACAAGTTTTTCTTTAGTTCCGGCGGCTATCCATACGGTTCCTACGGGTTTTTCAACGCTGCCGCCACCGGGTCCCATAATTCCTGAAACGGCAAGTACATAATCTGTTTTTAATGCATCCAGCGCACCTGCCGCCATTTCCTTTACCGTTTCCCCGCTCACCGCACCGAACTGTTGCAACGTATTTTCTTTTACATTCAGGAGGTTTTCCTTTACCTTATTGCTGTAACTCACCACGCTACCTTTAAAGCAGGCAGACGAGCCGGGAATGGAGGTGATCAGCTGCGCAATGTATCCGCCAGTGCAGCTTTCGGCCATTCCCAGTGTTTTATTTTGTTTCAACAGGAGTTTGACAACGATTTTTTCCATCGGTTCATCTTCATCCGTTACCAGGTACTCTTTCACTTCTTTTTTTAGCAATGAAAATTGTTCATCTATAGCGGCATCCAGTTTTTCCTTATCTGTTCCCGATGAGGTCAGCCGCAACCTCACCATGCCAATATTTGGCAGGTATGCCAGCTTTATGTTTTTGGGCAAAGCGGTTTCAAAAGGCTGTATCATATCCGAAAGGTTGGATTCGCCGATACCGAAAGTGATCAGCGTCCGGTGTGCAATATATGAACTGCCAAACCTTTTTTTCAGCATGGGGATCACATCATCTTCCATCATTCCATGCATTTCGTGCGGCACACCCGGCATACTTACAAAAACGGTATTGTTTTTTTCAAAAACCATGCCCGGCGCTGTGCCACGCTTATTTTGTATTACTGTACAGCAGTCGGGTACTTCGGCCTGTTTGATATTTACAGGCGTCACCGGCCTTTTGAAAATTTGTTCAAATAAATATTTTACATTCTGTAAGGCCGCTTCATTGGTAACCATTTTGCCGCCAAAATATTCGCAGAGCAAAGGTTTGGTAATATCGTCGGCAGTAGGCCCCAAGCCACCGGTGATGAGAATGGCATCTGCATATTTTTGTTCTTCCTCCAGGGCATTGATGATGGAGCTTTTACTGTCGCCCACGGCCACCCGCCGCAACACAGCGATGCCCGCCGCATTCAGTTGCTGAGCCATCCAGGCACTGTTCGTATCAATAACCTGGCCTATCAGGAGTTCATCACCAATGGTAATAATGGAAATGTTCGGCATATCTTGTATTGAAAATATAATTCAAATTTAATTCCTTTAGTTTTGATGTGGAAATATGATTTATTTATCAGTTTAGCGGGAAGATCATTTCACATAAACCCGCTCAAATCGGTCAGTATGTATTTATTGAAACTTTCATTGTTTTCTTTTTTCTATTTTTTACATTTTATTGCCGGCGCTCAAACGCTGCAGCAGGATTTATCCCTTGCACTCACCAGGCTGCAGGACGATAAACAGTTTACCCACGCCGCCATCAGTATGTATGTACTGGAAACAAAAACCGGTAAAGTTATTTTCGAAAAAAATGCAGAGCTGGGTATGGCGCCGGCCAGTTGCCAGAAGATAGTGACCAGCGCCGCAGCATTTGAATTGCTGGGCAAAAATTACCGCTTTAAAACAATAGTGGGTTACAATGGCAGCATCGTCAATGGCGAGCTCAATGGAAGCCTGGTCGTTACGGGCTATGGCGATCCTTCATTGGGCAGCGAACGGTGGGCCTTTACAAAACCTGCTAAACTGAACGATCTGATCTTGTTGGCACTGCAAAAAGCAGGTATCAAAAGAATAAACGGGAATATATTGGTAGATGACCTTCAATTTGGCCTGCAGCCCATGCCCGATGGCTGGATATGGCAGGATATGGGAAATTATTTTGGTGCAGGCGCCCGTGGATTTAACTGGCACGAAAATCAATATGATCTTTTCCTCCGGTCGGGCGCCGTTATTGGTGCCGTTACCGGTGTGGTTGCCACAAAGCCGCCCGGGTTCGAAGAAAGGCTGATCAACCAGGTTACCGCTGCGGCAAAGGGCAGTGGCGATAATGCTTATTTGTATGCGGCACCATACAGTAGAAATATTTTTGCAACCGGCACCATCCCCGCCAATGAAAATGCTTTTAAAATTACAGGCGCTATGCCCGATGCGGCCGCAACCTTTGCGTTGCAATTACAGGATTTTCTTGTTGCTAACAATAAGATGGATGCCAGCACAGCAAACAGTTTCGGCAACCTGCTGATGAACCGGCAGCCGTTGCCCGCATCCGTTATCCCGATCGACAGTATTTTTTCTCCGCCCCTTGATTCTGTTAATTTCTGGTTTCTTAAAAAAAGTGTGAACCTTTTTGGCGAAGCATTTGTGCGCAGCATTGCATTTGAAAAAGGGAAGGCGGGCAATATTGATTCCGGGATGAAAATCATCCGTGATTTCTGGAGCGGGCAGGGACTGGAAAAACCGGCCCTGAAGATAATTGACGGTAGTGGCTTATCGCCCTCCAACAGGCTTACAGCGCATTCCCTGGTGACCCTGTTGCAATTTGCTAAAACAAGAAACTGGTTCAGTTCTTTTTATCATGCACTGCCGGAAATGAACGGAATAAAAATGAAAGACGGCTACATTAATGGCGTAAGGAGTTATACCGGGTATATTAAAAATAAGAAGGGGCTGGAGTATAGTTTTGCTTTTATAGCAAATAATTTCGACGGCAGCCCGGGTACCGCCAGGGAAAAAATGTGGAAGGTGCTGGATATCCTCAAGAAATAAAAGGTTTTGTTGGAAATTTGATCTGTATTTGATCCGGCAGCAACGAAGCTATCCTCCATTTTCAATTTTTTCAATTGTAGCGCCGATCTTTCTTTCCAGTATGGCATCTTTTAATGGCTCAAGGTCTTCGTAGTTGCCTTTTTTAACGGCGCATTTCCCTTTGAAATGTATGAGGATGGTGCATTGTTCTGCCTGCTCGGGGCTATGACCACAAACCTGCATGAGGGTTTCTATCACCCAATCGAAGGTATTTACCTCGTCGTTCCAAACAATAAGAGAATAGACAGGCGCTTCCAGCGTAAGCACTTCACTATCTTGCTCGGGACTGGTAAACGGGTCGTATGAAAAATATTTTTTTATAGCCTGAACTTTTGGCAAAAATAAATATTTCTCAAAAAAAGGAGAGGATATTGGCTACTTTTTTAACAGTTTCGACTTAAAAACACTTGAGCAGATCTCTTTAAAGGCTACTGCTGCTTCCTTCAGTTCCTTGCTTATGCTGCGTTTTGGGAAAAAATCATCGGCCCATTCCGGTTTCCAGCCACCAGAAAAATATTTTCTTATTTCGGGATCCTGCGGTTCCACTTCGTAGTCGAAATTGCTTTCCCATTCAATGCGGACGGTCATCATGTTTGGATGGGTGCGCTCAGTCAATTTAAAGCCGAGGCTGTTTTTGGGGAGGTAATCCTGTACAAAATCGCCCAGGTAATAACCATTCGATACAAAGCCGAGTTTTTTCTTATCTACCAGGTATAGCCTGTTGCGGTGCTCATGTATGATCCATTTGTGCGATTCCCTGGGAGCCAGCACTTCGCCAATGAGTGAAGGGGTTTCAAGGTAGCCTCTTTTGCCCACCCGGAAAATTTCGCCCAGGAACTGCACAGGGTCTTCTACATGCTCAAGCACATGGCAGCAAATTACATAATCAAATTCATGGTCCTTAAAAGGGAGTTTTTCGCCATCGGCATTGATGAACTGCTGGTTGGTCAGCACTTTTATATCGCCGCTGCGGTGATAATTTGTGTCGGTGTACTTGTCTACCACCACATTCGCCCGGGGATGCGGGTTATGTCCGCCGCCTACATCAAGCACACGGTCGCTGCTTTTAATATCAAGGTGGAACCTGCTTTTTGGGTTTCTTAGTTTCATGAAAAAGATTTAACAATAAACACCTCAATTAACGAATTTTTATTGATTTTAATATAAATGGGATAAAAAAGAAAAATAAAAAACCTCACTTTTTGAGTGAGGTTATTGGGAGTTGACGGGGTCGAACCGCCGACCCTCCCGATTATAAATCGGGATGCACTAACCCAACTGATCAAAAATGGCTTCAATATATTTTCTTGATTTTTTAGCCTTTATCTGCCTTTCTCTTGTAGTGGCGGCTTGTAAGCTGTCGTATTCTTCTTTGTAACAAAGCACCCAATCTGCATATCCCCCGGTAAATCCTTTATGTTTGGATTGATGCTTTTTTATTCTTTCATTAATATCGCCTCCAGTGTATCCAATATAATACGTGTCGAGTTTAGCTGAATACAGGACATAAACAGTATAAGGCATAAATAAAAAAACCTCACTTTTGAGTGAGGTTAGTGGGAGTTGACGGGGTCGAACCGCCGACCCTCCCGATTATAAATCGGGATGCACTAACCCAACTGATCAAAAATGGCTTCAATATATTTTCTTGATTTTTTAGCCTTTATCTGCCTTTCTCTTGTAGTGGCGGCTTGTAAGCTGTCGTATTCTTCTTTGTAACAAAGCACCCAATCTGCATATCCCCCGGTAAATCCTTTATGTTTGGATTGATGCTTTTTTATTCTTTCATTAATATCGCCTCCAGTGTATCCAATATAATACGTGTCGAGTTTAGCTGAATACAGGACATAAACAGTATAAGGCATAAATAAAAAACCTCACTTTTTGAGTGAGGTTAGTGGGAGTTGACGGGGTCGAACCGCCGACCCTCCCGATTATAAATCGGGATGCACTAACCCAACTGATCAAAAATGGCTTCAATATATTTTCTTGATTTTTTAGCCTTTATCTGCCTTTCTCTTGTAGTGGCGGCTTGTAAGCTGTCGTATTCTTCTTTGTAACAAAGCACCCAATCTGCATATCCCCCGGTAAATCCTTTATGTTTGGATTGATGCTTTTTTATTCTTTCATTAATATCGCCTCCAGTGTATCCAATATAATACGTGTCGAGTTTAGCTGAATACAGGACATAAACAGTATAAGGCATAAATAAAAAACCTCACTTTTTGAGTGAGGTTAGTGGGAGTTGACGGGGTCGAACCGCCGACCCTCCCGATTATAAATCGGGATGCACTAACCCAACTGATCAAAAATGGCTTCAATATATTTTCTTGATTTTTTAGCCTTTATCTGCCTTTCTCTTGTAGTGGCGGCTTGTAAGCTGTCGTATTCTTCTTTGTAACAAAGCACCCAATCTGCATATCCCCCGGTAAATCCTTTATGTTTGGATTGATGCTTTTTTATTCTTTCATTAATATCGCCTCCAGTGTATCCAATATAATACGTGTCGAGTTTAGCTGAATACAGGACATAAACAGTATAAGGCATAAATAAAAAACCTCACTTTTTGAGTGAGGTTAGTGGGAGTTGACGGGGTCGAACCGCCGACCCTCCCGATTATAAATCGGGATGCACTAACCCAACTGATCAAAAATGGCTTCAATATATTTTCTTGATTTTTTAGCCTTTATCTGCCTTTCTCTTGTAGTGGCGGCTTGTAAGCTGTCGTATTCTTCTTTGTAACAAAGCACCCAATCTGCATATCCCCCGGTAAATCCTTTATGTTTGGATTGATGCTTTTTTATTCTTTCATTAATATCGCCTCCAGTGTATCCAATATAATACGTGTCGAGTTTAGCTGAATACAGGACATAAACAGTATAAGGCATAAATAAAAAAACCTCACTTTTGAGTGAGGTTAGTGGGAGTTGACGGGGTCGAACCGCCGACCCTCCCGATTATAAATCGGGATGCACTAACCCAACTGATCAAAAATGGCTTCAATATATTTTCTTGATTTTTTAGCCTTTATCTGCCTTTCTCTTGTAGTGGCGGCTTGTAAGCTGTCGTATTCTTCTTTGTAACAAAGCACCCAATCTGCATATCCCCCGGTAAATCCTTTATGTTTGGATTGATGCTTTTTTATTCTTTCATTAATATCGCCTCCAGTGTATCCAATATAATACGTGTCGAGTTTAGCTGAATACAGGACATAAACAGTATAAGGCATAAATAAAAAACCTCACTTTTTGAGTGAGGTTAGTGGGAGTTGACGGGGTCGAACCGCCGACCCTCTGCTTGTAAGGCAGATGCTCTAAACCAACTGAGCTAAACTCCCTTCAATTTTCGGAGGGCAAAGATAAGGGTAAATTGCTTTCTGCAAAATTTTTCCGCATAAATATTTTAATTTAAACCGGGAAAAAGCCAGGCATTATTAAGGATGTTGAACGGGCAAAATCCTGGTTGCCTGTATGGCGGGCATTTGCTGTAAGAGGGTAAAAATGCTGCATCCGCAATAATGATCTCTGCATTATTATAAACGGTAGCCACTCTTCCTGTCCAGAACCCTTTCATATTTAAAATTGTCATCGTTTTGTAACACATCTTATAGTTTTGTTCTCAAAGTATAAAGAACATAACAATGAGAAAATTATCAACCTTAGTGTGTCTGCTTGCAACTGCCATGGTGCTGCAGGCACAAAAAATTTCAGGAACAATTAAAAAAGAAGGAAGCGAATTGGCAAATACGGCCACTATCGCCCTCTTAAGGCCTGCCGATTCATCTGTTATAAAATATTCAGTTATTAAAAACGGGGCATTTCAATTCAATAATATTGGTGCAGGCAAATACCTGTTAAAGGCCAGCCATGTGGGTTATCAAACGGTATTTATCCCGTTAGATATAAATACGGTGGATGTGCCTGTAACAGAAATTAATCTTCAAAAAGCCAGCACCAGCCTTGCAGGCGTTACTGTTTCTTCCAGCAAGCCCATTATTGAAGTAAAGGCCGATAAAACCATCTTGAACGTGGAAGGAACGATCAATGCCACCGGAAACGACGGGCTTGAACTGCTCCGTAAATCGCCCGGGGTTATGATCGATAAGGATGATAATATAAGCCTGGCTGGAAAAAATGGGGTACAGGTTTATGTAGACGGAAAACCTTCTCCCTTATCAGGAACCGACCTTGCCAACTATCTCAGGAGCCTTCAGTCTTCCCAGATGGAATCAATTGAGATCATCACAAACCCATCTGCAAAATATGAAGCTGCAGGTAACGCCGGTATTATTAATATCAAATTGAAAAAAAATAAATCCTTTGGTACCAATGGTTCCGTAAATGCCGGCTATGTACAGGGGTTTTATCCAAAATTCAACGGCGGATTATCTCTCAATCACCGGAATAAGAAAATAAATGTGTTTGGTAATTATAATTATTACAATGGGAAGAACAGGATGGAGATCAACTCTGTAAAATTGCAGTTCGATACCAACTTCAGCCAATACAATAAAATGCTCATGAACAATCAGAGCAATGGTTTTAATGTGGGGATGGATTATTTTGCTTCGGCCAAAAGCACTATCGGAGTGGTGGTGAACGGCAATATCGCAGATTTGCATTTCACCACGCAAGGGCCCATGTATTTTGAAGAAATTTCTACCGGCAGCCTGGTTAAAGTGCTGAGGGCCACCAATGATAACAAGATGCCCCGCAGAAATGTAAATACAAACCTTAACTACCGGTACGTTCAAAAAGACGGAAAGGAACTTAACCTGGATGCAGATTACGGCTTTTTTAAGATCCGTTCGAACCAGTATCAGCCGAATTTTTATTTAAATGGGGATGAAACGATTGAAACAGGCCGTGTTATTTATAATATGATAGCGCCCACCAATATCGACATCCTTTCTTTTAAAGCCGATTATGAGCAGAATTTCAAAGGTGGTAAACTAGGCCTTGGAGGTAAAACGAGTTTTGTAAATACCGATAATGATTTCCAGCGCTACAATGTATTCGGGAGCATAAAGGAACTTGATACAGCCAAAAGCAACCGCTTTGATTATAAGGAAAACATAAATGCCCTGTATGCCAACTATAACCGGCAGTTCAAAAAAGGTATCATGATCCAGTTTGGGTTGAGGGTGGAAAATACCAATCTTACCGGAACTTCCACAGGCCAGAAATGGGATACTGACCAGCAAGCATGGAAAAACTTTGATTCCAGCTTTACAAGGGGATACACCGGTCTTTTTCCAAGTGCATCGTTCACACTCAATAAAAACCCGCAGAAACAATGGACATTCACTTACAGCCGGCGTATTGACCGGCCAGCCTACCAGGACCTGAACCCGTTTGAATTCAGGCTGAACGAGTATACCTATATGAAAGGAAATACAAACCTGCGCCCGCAATACACTAACAGTTTTGGTGTAACAAATATCTATAAGTATAAACTTACCACCACTTTAAATTACAGCCATGTACAGGATATTTTTGCCCAGGTGCCCGATACGGCCGATAAAACAAAGGGCTTCCTGTATAAGAATAACCTTGCCACGCAGGATGTTTTTGCACTCAATATCAATTATCCTTTCCAGTATAAATGGTACAGCTTTTTTGCGTCCCTTAATTCCAACTACTCACATTACAAAGCAAACCTGGGCGGTGGAAACAGGAACGTGGACCTGAAGGTTTTTGCACTTACTTATTACATGCAAAACAGCGTCAAACTGGGCAAAGGCTGGACCGGCGAATTATCAGGTCTTTATATTTCACCTTCGGTTTGGCAGGGTATGATAAGATCGGGTACCATGGGCTTTGTTGACCTGGGTGTACAAAAAACGATCCTGAAAAACAAAGGGAATATTAAGCTGGTTGCGAGCGATATTTTCCAAACCATGCGGTGGAGTGGCAATACGGATTTCTCCGGTGTGCAAAGCCGTTTCTGGGGAGGAGGAGAGATGCCGCAGTTTAAAATGAATTTCAGTTACAGGTTTGGCAACAGCCAGGTAAAGGCTGCCCGCCAGCGTAAAAGCGCTACAGAAGAAGAACTAAAACGCACGCAGCAAAGTGGTGGCCAGATGGGTGGCCAGTAATTATAAACCTTTACAGGTTCTATGGTTTTGGTTTTTGAAAAAGGCCCCGGTTATGCCGGGGTTTTTTTGTTTGGCCCTCAAAGAAAAACAGCCAAATGCAATTTCTTATCTTGCAGGTTCATTAAAATATATGTTTTCACGCATTTTTTTTATCATCCGGTATTGGCTGCTATGGATACTGGTTTTCCAGTTGGGCAGGATCGCTTTCCTTTTTTTTAACAGGGCAGAAGCGATACCGGCAGGCTTTTCTCAAAATGCCGGGAGTCTTTGGTATGGCCTGCGGATGGATATGAGCATGGCCGCTTACATAAGTATCCCCGTAGCTTTATTCTTACTGATTGGGTTGATGCTGGATTTCTTCAATAAACCTTTTTTGTATAAATTCTTTACGGCACTGGTCCTGTTTTTTGTTTTACTTTCTTTTGCAACAGATATAAATGCTTACAAGGCCTGGGGAAACAGGCTCGATGCCGGCATACTCAAATATCTTAAAAATCCAAAAGAAGCGTATGCATCTGTAGCAAACCTCCCTCTATTTTGGATATTGCTCAGCTTCCTGCTTATTTGGTGGGGCAGCTATATTTTGTTTAAGCAATTTTTACGGCATCAGTTTGCAAAATTTGAGCAGGGGAAATACAGGTGGCAAAATGCTTTGATGATTTTGTTGTTAATGGGATTGTTTATCATTCCCCTCCGGGGCGGGCTTCAGCTGGCTCCCCTCAACCAGAGCAGTGTTTATTTTTCTCAGCATAATTTCAGCAACCTGGCTGCCATCAATGCCCCCTGGAATTTTCTTTACACGCTTAACCATCATACAAATGAAACCGAAAATCCATTTGTGTACTTAGATAATAGGGAGGCACGCCGCATTGCAGACAGCCTGTACCGGCCGGGGCCGGTAAATGAAATGCCTGGAGCACGTCCCAATGTGATACTGGTCGTTTGGGAAAGTTTTACTGAAAAAGCCACCCATATTAATAAAAACGGGATAGAGATCACACCTGGTTTCAACAGGTTAAAGAAAGAAGGGATCTATTTTTCGGATATTTATGCAAGTGGCGACAGGACCGATAAAGGGATCGTGGCTGTACTGAGCGGTTATCCGGCACAGCCCACCACTTCAATCGTTAAGCTTCCTGCAAAGGCTGCCCGGCTGCCTATGCTGAGTAAAACACTTAAAACGGCGGGTTATAATACCGCTTTTTATTATGGTGGCGAGCTGGAATTTGCCAATATGAAAGCCTATCTTATGAGCGGGGCCTTTGATAAATACATTACTGTAAATGATTTTTCCGGTACTGAACTTAATTCCAAATGGGGCGCACATGATGGGGTGATCATGCAAAAACTTATGCGGGAGATTTCAGCTGGCAAAACAACCCTTTTTTTATACCTGGTTAACCCTCAGTAGCCACGAACCGTTTGAAACCCCGCTCCAAACTGTAATTACAGGAGATGATGATCCATCAAAGTTTTTGAATTCGCTTCATTATACCGATGAAGTATTGTATAGTTTCGTACAGGAATGTAAAAAACAACCCTGGTGGAACAATACAGTATTGATGATCGTGGCCGATCATGGACACCGAATGCCCGCCACAGGCAAAAAGATCGATGATTTTAAGATACCACTGCTGATGCTGGGTGGAGGAATCAACGCTGAAGTGATCGGTAAAACGGGATCGCAAACGGATGTGGCGGCAACGCTTTTATCCCGCACCGGTATTTCTGGCCGGGAATTTACCTGGAGTAAAAACTTAACCGACAGCCTGGCCAAACCATCTGCCTATTTTTGTTTCAATAATGGATTCGGTTTTGTAAATGGAACCGGCTATTTCATCTTTGATAATATGGGAAAAATGGTGATGGAGCGATCACCCGATGCCGATCCATCCATTTTAAACACTGGTAAGGCCATACAGCAACTAAGTTTCCAGGATTACCTGGAGCGGTAGCTCTTTTTCAATATCCAATAATGCGGCTGCATTCCCATTTTTTTGAATAATTGATTGATTTTTAATAACAATAGGCGTTCTATGCAGGTTTGCCCAAAATTATCCATTAAAAAATTATCCATTATAAGCTAAAACCCCTTACCTTTGCCGCCCCAAATAGTTCTTTAGATGTTCTGATCGTATTCAGAATTCATTGGGAGTCTGCTCAAAATGAACAGACGTTAACACCAAAAACATTTTAACAATGGCAAAAGAAGTAACCGGCTTTGTTAAGCTCCAGTGCAAAGGAGGACAAGCCAACCCGGCGCCGCCAATTGGCCCGGCCCTCGGTTCCAAGGGTATCAATATCATGGAGTTCTGCAAGCAGTTCAATGCAAGGACCCAGGATAAACCCGGCAAAGTTTTACCAGTATTGATTACTGTGTACGCCGACAAATCATTCGACTTTATTATTAAGACCCCGCCTGCTGCTGTGCAGTTGATGGAAGCTGCTAAAATTCAAAAAGGCAGTAAAGAGCCCAACCGCGAAAAAGTGGGTAAAGTAACCTGGGCACAGGTAGAAGAGATCGCCAAAGATAAAATGGCTGATCTTAACGCCTTTACCATCGAAAGCGCCATGAGCATGGTGGCTGGTACTGCCCGCAGCATGGGATTAACCGTAGAAGGCCAGGCTCCCTGGGAAAAAAACTAATCGTCAACCTTTAAATATTTTTTTACAATGATTACTAAAAAAAGAAAAGCAGCTAACGCTAAGGTTGACGCAAACAAAGCATACTCGCTTAAAGAAGCATCAGCTTTAGTTAAAGAAGTAAATACAACTAAATTCGACAGTTCTGTAGACCTGCACGTTAAATTGGGTGTGGATCCAAAGAAAGCCGACCAGGCCATCCGCGGAACCGTATCATTGCCTCATGGTACCGGTAAAACAAAAAGGGTGCTTGTACTTTGCACACCCGATAAAGAAGCCGAAGCAAAAAACGCCGGTGCAGATCATGTGGGCCTCGATGAATTCATCACTAAAATTGAAGGCGGCTGGACCGATATAGATGTTATTGTGGCCACTCCTTCGGTAATGCCTAAAATTGGTAAACTCGGTAAAGTGCTTGGTCCACGCAACCTGATGCCAAACCCCAAAACAGGTACGGTTACCAATGATGTGGCCGGAGCCATCAACGACCTCAAAGGTGGTAAAATAGCTTTTAAGGTAGATAAAGTGGGTATCATTCATGCATCTGTGGGCAGGGTAAGTTTTGCGCCTGAAAAAATTGCGGAAAACTGCCAGGAATTTATAAATGCGATCATTAAACTGAAGCCGCCTACTTCAAAAGGTACTTACCTTAAAGGGGTAAGTATGGCCAGTTCCATGAGCCCGGGTATTATAATAGATACCAAATCTGTTTTAAACTAATAATGAATTACCATGGGCTGAGGCTCCTGGAAAAAAAATATTAAAATGACAAAACAAGAGAAAAACGAAGTGATAGAATTGCTGAAAGGCAAATTTGCCCAGTACAACAATTTCTACATTACCGATACAGAAAGCCTCTCCGTTGAGCAGGTGAGCAAGCTTCGCCGTCATTGCTTCAGCAAGCAGGTGGAGATGAAAGTGGCAAAGAACACCCTGATCAAAAAAGCGCTGGAAAGCCTGGATGCTGAAAAATACAGCGGTGTTTACGATTCACTGCACAAGGTAACAGCCCTGTTGTTCAGCGAAAACCCTAAAGAGCCTGCAATGATCATCAGTGGTTTCCGTAAAGAAAGCAATGGCGAAAGGCCCGTGTTAAAAGCGGCGTTCATCAATGGAGATGTATTTGTGGGCGATAACCAGCTGAAGGCGCTTACGCAGATCAAGACCAAGAATGAACTCATTGGCGAAGTGATCGGATTGCTCCAATCGCCTATCCAGCGTGTTATTGGCGCTTTGCAGAATAAGGAAAAAGCGGCAGCAGTTGAAGCAGCTCCTGTTGCAGAGGCTCCGGCTGCAGAAGCAGCTCCGGCACCAGAAGTTGCTCTGGCTCCAGAAGCAGCTCCGGCACCAGAAGCACCGGCAACCGATGCACCTGCTGCAGATGCCGGAACCGATGAAGCCCCTGCTGCAGAGGCTTGATCAAAAAAAGCAAGTAGTTGTTAATTAACTATAAGTAAAACAATTTTTTTAAACACGCCCCCGGACTTACACATGTGGGTATGAAGGGGGGAAAAATTCAACAAAATGGCAGAAATTAAATCATTGGCAGAAAACCTGGTAAACCTTACCGTTAAAGAAGTACAGGAACTGGCAGAATTCTTAAAATCAGAGTACGGAATTGAACCCGCTGCAGCAGCAGTTGTCGTTAGCGGCGATGGCGGCGGAGCAGCAGCTGTTGAAGAGAAAACAGCTTTCAACGTTATACTGAAAAGCGGCGGCGCCAACAAACTGGCCGTTGTTAAGATCGTAAAAGACCTTACCGGACTTGGCCTCAAAGAAGCTAAAGACCTGGTAGACGGCGCTCCTAAACCAATTAAAGAAGCTGTGGACAAAGCCACTGCAGAAGAACTGAAAGCCAAATTGACCGAAGCTGGTGCTGACGTTGAGATCGCTTAATTCTTTCTGAAAAATAGCTTTAAGGCCGTGGGGAAACCTGCGGCCTTCTTGTTTGTACCGGAGACCTGCAGAATGCGTACCTTTGGCTAAAATATTTCTAAACTATAAAACTTACACACATGAACAACGAAATTAAAAAAGAAGAAGGGTTCTTCGATAAGCTGAAAGACAAAGCAACCGATGCATGGGAAGCCACCAAAGACGCTGCCGAAAAAATAGCCGATAAAGCAGAAGATGTTTGGGAAGATGTGTCAGAAAAAGCCGAAGTGGTGATAGATAAGGCAGGCGACAAGGCGGAAGAGCTATGGGATAAAACAAAAGAAAAGGCTGCTGAATTCAAAAACGCAGCAGAAGATAAAGTGGAAGAGTTGAAAGGGGAAAAAGGAAGCGCTGAAAGCAAATGATGATTAAGGTTCATTTTCCGGAAATTAAAAAAGGCTGTCTCATTGATTTGAGACAGCCTTTTTATTGAATAGGTATAAAATATTGATTACTTATATGTATAGAGGTAACCTTTTTTAATGGACTGTTTAACTCCGTAGCCATCAGCTTTATCAGCAGTCATCAAAATAAAAGGGGCACCTGCTTCTGCAGCTTCTTCTTTTATTTTTTTGGTGGCTTTCTTATCGGCAGAACCAGCTGTGTGGTAAGAGAACATACCAGATGTTTTTCCCCTTACTTCTTCGCCTTTTTTAAGCCCAATAGCCTCAGACGGATCTGTTAGAATAACAACTTTTTCCCAATCGCCTTTTTCGCTTACAAGCACTTTATCGGTAATAGTTTCGGAACGGCCGCTTCCATAAGTAATCTTTGATACAGCGTATTTTCCAATTGTTTGTTCTGCATCTTCTCCCGGGTATTTGTAAGTGATGGTAGTCTCGCCTACTTTTACCACTTTTACATCCATCGATTCGCCAGAATGTTTAACCATTTTGTCTGCATTTTGGGCAAAAGAGAAAAGCATGAACATACATGCAACTAGGGATAGCATTAATTTCTTCATTATAATTTTTTTTAGTTTTTCCAAAAATAGGGAATGCAGTGGATTGCAAAAAATAATTTTAATAGTGAGAAGTGCAGCGCATTGTACGACCACCGGTACAAATAAATTTATTTTTATTATAATATGAAATTCTGTCATTTCATCAAAATTCCTGCCAACCGTCAAAAATTTCGGAAATTTCAGGAACTGATTGGCTAAAAATGCCTACCTTTGCCCTCCTTTAATTTCGGGTTAGTGGCATCAGGTGCTTCTGAACCCCTTAATTGATTGGGCCTTCGCACTTTAAAACGTTTTAATTTAAATATGTCTGCAACAAAATCAAACGCTGCTAAACGTATCAATTTCGGTAAAGTTGAACTTTTAGCAGAACAACCCGATTTGCTCGGAATCCAGATTCAATCGTTCAAAGACTTTTTCCAGTTAGAAACCACACCCGACAAGCGCAACGTAGAAGGTTTGTTCCGTGTATTCAAAGAGAATTTCCCTATCACAGATACGAGGAATATTTTCGTGCTGGAGTTTTTGGACTACTTCGTTGACCCGCCACGCTACACTATTGATGAGTGTATTGAAAGAGGGCTTACTTATGCCGTGCCTTTAAAAGCAAAACTCCGCCTTAGTTGTAATGATGAGGAGCACGTGGATTTTCAAACAATTGTGCAGGACGTATTCCTTGGAAATATTCCTTACATGACCCCCCGTGGTACCTTTGTAATAAACGGAGCCGAAAGGGTGGTGGTAAGCCAGCTTCACCGTTCTCCGGGTGTGTTCTTCGGACAGAGCATTCACCCGAATGGTACCAAGATCTATTCTGCCCGTGTGATCCCCTTCAAAGGCGCATGGATGGAGTTTGCAACAGACATCAACAATGTGATGTTTGCCTATATCGACCGTAAGAAGAAATTCCCGGTTACCACTTTATTACGTTCTATCGGTTACGAAACAGATAAAGACATTCTCGAACTGTTTGGTATGGCCGACGAAGTAAAAGCCGACCGTAAAACACTGGATAAACATAATGGCAAACGCCTGGCGGCCCGTGTACTGCGTACCTGGGTGGAGGATTTTGTAGATGAAGATACCGGTGAAGTGGTTTCGCTCGAAAGGAACGAAGTGATCCTCGAAAGGGATACCGTTCTCGATGATTCTAACATTGCCATGATCCTGGAAATGGAAGTAAAGAGCGTTTTTATTCAAAAAGAAGAAGTAAGCGGCGATTACGCCATTATTTACAATACGCTTAACAAGGATACTTCCAACAGCGAACTGGAAGCGGTGCAGCATATATATAAGCAACTCCGTGGTGCCGATGCCCCGGATGATGAAACTGCCCGTGGTATCATTGATAAATTATTTTTCAGCGATAAGCGTTACGACTTGGGTGAAGTGGGCCGTTATAAGATTAACCGCCGCCTGGGACTGAATTTCCCTATTGAGAAAAAAGTACTTACAAAAGACGATATCATAGCTATCATCAAAACCCTTGTTCATCTTACAAACGGTAAGAGCGAGGTGGATGATATTGATCACCTGAGCAACCGCCGCGTACGTACCGTGGGCGAACAGCTGTACGCACAATTCGGTGTGGGCCTTGCCCGTATGGCACGTACCATCCGTGAGCGTATGAATGTACGCGACAACGAGGTGTTCACACCGGTTGACCTGATCAATGCCAGGACATTGTCTTCTGTTATCAACTCCTTCTTTGGAACATCACAGTTGTCTCAGTTCCTCGACCAGACAAACCCGCTTTCTGAGATCACCCACAAGCGCCGTATTTCGGCCCTTGGACCCGGTGGTTTAAGCAGGGAGCGTGCAGGCTTCGAGGTGCGTGACGTGCATTACAGCCACTATGGCCGTTTGTGTACCATTGAAACGCCCGAAGGTCCAAACATTGGTCTTATCTCCACCCTTTGTGTGCATGCAAAGATCAATGATATGGGATTCATTGAAACGCCTTACCGCAAAGTAGAAAAAGGAAAGGTGGATATGAAGAAAGTTACTTTCCTGAGTGCTGAGGAAGAAGATACGGCCAAAATTGCCCAGGCAAATATGGACCTTGATGAAAAAGGAAATTTTGTGGAAGACCGGATCAAATCACGTCAAACGGGCGACTTCCCGATCTTAGATAAAGATGAAGTGGAATATATGGATGTGGCGCCCAACCAGATCGTTGGTTTGAGTGCTTCACTTATCCCTTTCCTCGAGCATGATGATGCCAACCGTGCATTGATGGGATCTAACATGCAGCGCCAGGCTGTTCCGCTCATCAAGCCAGAAGTGCCTATCGTAGGTACAGGTTTGGAAGCCAAAGCTGCCCGTGATGCAAGGATTCAGGTTCATGCCGATGGCGATGGCGTGGTGGAATTTGTAGATGCAAATGAAATTCATGTTCGTTACAAGCGCAGCGAAACACAGCAACTGGTAAGTTTCGAAGACGATCTGACTATTTATAAGCTTACAAAATTTGTTCGTACCAACCAGGAAACCTGCATTAACCTGCGTCCTGCCGTGGTTAAAGGACAAAAAGTAAGCGAAGGCGATTTCTTAACCGAAGGATATGCCACCAAAGGTGGTGAACTGGCCCTGGGGCGCAACCTCAAAGTGGCATTCATGCCATGGAAGGGTTACAACTTTGAGGATGCCATCGTTATATCTGAAAAAGTGGTAAAAGAAGACCTCTTCACTTCCATACATATCAGCGAATTTGAAACCGAAGTGCGTGATACCAAACTCGGAGAAGAAGAACTGACACCCGATATTCCGAATGTGAGCGAAGAAGCCACCAAAGATCTTGATCAGAATGGTATCATCCGCATTGGCGCAGCCATCAAAGAAGGCGATATCATCATTGGTAAGATCACACCAAAAGGCGAAAGCGATCCAACTCCGGAAGAAAAACTGCTGCGTGCCATCTTTGGTGATAAGGCAGGCGATGCAAAAGATGCTTCACTCAAAGCACCAAGCGGAACAGAAGGTGTGGTGATCGATAAAAAATTATTCCAGCGTGCAAAGAAAGATAAGAATGCCAAGGTTCGTGAAAAAGCACAGCTCGAAAAAATAGAAAAGCAGCACGAAGACAATGAAAAAGACCTGATGGAACTGCTGCAAAACAAGCTGCAAAGCCTGTTGAAAGACAAAACCAGCCAGGGCGTAACCAATAATTTTGGTGAAGTACTTATTGGCAAAGGCGTAAAATTCACTGCTAAAAACCTTGCCAACATCGATTTTCCAAACGTTAATCCATTGGGCTGGACGGGCGAATCAAAAACAGATGACCTCATCAACGTATTGCTGCATAATTACAGCATTAAGTTCAACGAAGAACTGGGCCGTTACAAGCGGGAGAAATTCAATATCAGCATTGGCGATGAATTGCCTGCCGGTGTATTAAAACTTGCCAAGGTTTACCTCGCTGTTAAGCGTAAGCTTAAAGTGGGCGATAAAATGGCAGGCCGTCACGGAAACAAGGGTATCGTTGCCAAAATTGTTCGCCAGGAAGATATGCCGTTCCTTGAAGACGGAACGCCGGTTGATATTGTACTGAACCCGCTGGGTGTACCAAGCCGTATGAACCTGGGGCAGATCTACGAAACCGTTCTTGGCTGGGCCGGCGAAAAATTAGGCGTGCGCTTTGCCACACCCATCTTCGATGGCGCATCAGTGGAAGAAATTGACGAAAATATTAATACAGCAGGCCTTCCAAAATTTGGTCATACTTACCTGTACGATGGTGAAACCGGCGATCGCTTCGATCAGAAAGCAACCGTGGGCATCATTTACATGATCAAACTGCACCACATGGTGGATGATAAAATGCACGCACGTTCTATCGGGCCATACAGTCTCATTACACAGCAGCCATTGGGTGGTAAAGCCCAGTTTGGTGGTCAGCGTTTTGGTGAGATGGAAGTATGGGCGCTGGAAGCTTATGGTGCATCCAACATCCTGCAGGAATTGCTCACACTTAAGTCCGACGATATCATTGGCCGTGCAAAAACGTATGAGGCAATTGTAAAAGGCGATAATATACCAAGAGCAGGTGTGCCCGAATCGTTCAATGTATTGGTACATGAACTGAGGGGATTGGGACTGGATTTGAAGTTCGAATAAATAAATGCTAAACAAAAAATTCTAAATTCTAAAGTGTTTAAAGAGTTGAATCTCTTTTTTAGAATGTAGAATTTTGGAATTTTTACTTATTCAAAAAATTAACTTTAAAATTTATCTACTAAGAATATGGCATTCAAAAAAGAAAATCGTCCGAGACAAGCATTTTCCCAAATTACGATCGGACTTGCTTCTCCTGATAATATTCTCGAAAGGAGTTATGGCGAAGTTTTAAAGCCTGAAACGATCAACTACCGAACTTACAAACCCGAGCGTGACGGTTTGTTCTGCGAAAGGATCTTTGGCCCGGTAAAAGATTATGAATGTGCCTGCGGCAAGTACAAACGCATACGCTATAAAGGCATTGTGTGCGACCGCTGCGGTGTGGAAGTTACAGAAAAGAAAGTACGCCGCGAACGTATGGGCCATATCAAACTGGTGGTGCCGGTGGTTCATATCTGGTACTTTAAAAGTTTACCAAACAAGATCGGTTACCTGCTGGGCATGAGCTCAAAAAAACTGGAGACCATTGTTTACTACGAGCGTTTTGTGGTGATTCAGCCAGGTATCCGTGCAGATAAAGGCCAGAACTACGGCGACCTGCTTACCGAGGAAGAATACCTTGATATACTGGATGCCCTGCCAAAGGAAAACCAGATGATGCCCGATGAGGATCCCGATAAATTTGTGGCCAAAATGGGTGCCGAAGCCGTTCACGCCATGCTGGAAAGACTTGATCTCGATCAGCTGAGCTTTGACCTGCGTACAGCAGCTGCCAATGAAACATCGCAGCAGCGCAAGGCAGATGCATTGAAGCGCCTGAGCGTGGTGGAAAGTTTCCGCGATGCCAATACAAGGATTTTGAACCGTCCCGAATGGATGGTGATGCAATACATACCGGTGATACCACCGGAACTGCGCCCGCTTGTTCCACTGGATGGCGGCCGCTTTGCTTCGTCTGACCTGAACGACCTTTACCGTCGTGTGATCATCCGCAACAACCGTTTAAAACGTTTGCTGGAGATCAAGGCACCCGAAGTGATCCTGCGCAACGAAAAACGAATGTTGCAGGAAGCGATAGATTCACTCTTCGACAACAGCCGTAAATCAAATGCAGTTAAGGCAGAAGGTGGCCGTGCACTCAAATCACTGAGCGATGTGCTCAAGGGTAAGCAGGGCCGTTTCCGCCAGAACCTGCTGGGTAAGCGTGTTGACTACTCCGGCCGTTCGGTAATTGTGGTGGGGCCAGAACTGAAGATGCACGAATGCGGTTTGCCTAAAGATATGGCGGCAGAACTGTTCAAACCGTTTATCATCCGCAAACTCATTGAAAGGGGAATTGTAAAAACGGTAAAGAGTGCCCGCAAGCTGGTCGATAAAAAAGAGGCTATCATCTGGGATATTCTTGAAAATATATTGAAGGGTCACCCGGTTATGCTTAACAGGGCCCCAACGCTTCACCGGTTGTCTATCCAGGCATTTCAGCCAAAGCTGATTGAAGGTAAAGCGATACAACTGCACCCGCTGGTAACCACGGCTTTCAACGCCGACTTTGACGGTGACCAGATGGCGGTACACGTTCCATTGAGTAATGCGGCCATTCTGGAAGCGCAATTGCTCATGCTTTCTTCTCACAACATTTTGAACCCGCAGAATGGTACGCCTATCACCCTTCCTTCTCAGGACATGGTGCTTGGTTTGTATTACATTACCAAGGGTAAAAAATCAACCGATACCGAAAAGGTAAAAGGAGAGGGAAAATCATTCTACAGTTCAGACGAAGTGATCATTGCCTATAATGAAAAGCAGATCGATCTTCATGCAAATATTAAGGTAAAAGCCAATTTCAGGAATGCAGATGGCAGTCTTACCAATAAGCTGATAGAAACAACGGTTGGCCGTGTGATCTTTAACCAGTTTGTTCCAAAAGAAGTGGGTTTCATTAATGCACTGCTTACAAAGAAGAACCTGCGGGAGATCATTGGCGATATCATCAAATGGACCAGTGTTCCTATTACGGCCAGGTTCCTCGATGATATCAAAACACTGGGATACCGCATGGCATTCCGTGGAGGATTGTCGTTTAATATCAACGACCTTATCATCCCTGAAGTGAAGGCAGAAATGGTGGAGAATGCACAGGGAGAGGTTGCCGAAGTGTGGGAAAGCTACAATATGGGGCTTATCACCAATAATGAACGCTACAACCAGATCATTGATATCTGGAGCCGAGTGGATACCAAGGTTACAGAGACTTTGATCCGTGAACTGGCTGCCGACAAACAGGGTTTCAACTCTGTGTTCATGATGCTCGACAGTGGTGCACGTGGTAGCAAGCAGCAGATCAAGCAGCTGGCTGGTATCCGCGGATTGATGGCTAAGCCACGTAAATCCGGTTCCAGCGGAAGCGAGATCATTGAAAACCCCATCCTTGCAAACTTTAAAGATGGCTTAAGTGTATTGGAGTACTTCATTAGTACGCACGGTGCCCGTAAAGGTTTGGCCGATACCGCCCTTAAAACTGCGGATGCCGGTTACCTTACAAGGAGGCTGGTAGACGTGGCACAGGATGTGGTGATCACAGAAGAAGATTGCAACACATTGCGTGGTATTGCCACCAGTGCTTTGAAAGATAACGAAGATATTATTGAGCCTTTGGCCGACAGGATCGAAGGACGCACTTCGCTGCACGATGTGTATCATCCATTATCCGATGAACTCATCATTCATGCAGGAGAAGAAATTGATACCGATACAGCCCGTAAGATCGAAGAAAGCGGAATTGAAGTTGTTGAGATACGTTCGGTGCTTACCTGCGAAAGCAAACGCGGCGTATGTGTAAAATGCTATGGTAAAAACCTTGCCAGCGGTATTCTTGCACAGCGTGGTGATGCAGTGGGTATCATTGCCGCACAGTCGATCGGTGAACCGGGTACACAGCTTACCCTGCGTACCTTCCACGTGGGTGGTGTGGCCGGCTCCGCTTCAGTAGAGAGCAGCCTCCATGCCAAATTCGACGGTACCCTGCAGTTCGACGGATTGCGCACCGTGGCCACCGAAGGAAACGATGGTAAAAAGATACAGGTGGTTATTGGCCGTACCGGCGAGATCAGGAATATTGATGTAAAAAGCGACCGCCTGTTGAACAGCATGCACATTCCTTACGGTTCTGTTTTGATGGTAAAAGACGGACAGCATATCAAAAAAGGAGATGTGATCTGTACATGGGATCCGTTCAACAACGTAATTGTGGCAGAAGCAAACGGTAATATCAAGTTCGACAGCGTGATAGAAGGTATTACTTACCGCGATGAAGCTGATGAACAAACCGGTCACCGTGAAAAAGTGGTTATCGAAACAAAAGATAAGACCAAACTTCCGGCCATCATTGTTGAAGGAAAAGATAAGAAATCATATAACTTACCAGTAGGTTCACATATTGTGGTGGAGCAGGGCGATGATGTAAGGAGCGGACAGGTACTGGTTAAGATTCCACGTGTACTCAGCAAGCTGAAGGATATCACCGGGGGTCTTCCTCGTGTAACTGAACTCTTCGAAGCACGTAACCCGAGCAACCCTGCGGTTGTTTGCGAAATAGATGGTGTGGTTACTTTCGGTGCCATCAAACGTGGAAACAGGGAGATTATAGTAGAAGCAAAAGACGGTGTGGTACGCAAATACCTGGTGCCGTTGAGCCGCCAGATCCTGGTTCAGGACGGCGACTTTGTTAAAGCCGGTTCTCCTCTAAGTGATGGACAAATTGCCCCGGCAGACATCCTCGCTATTAAAGGCCCGTTTGCTGTACAGGAGTACGTGGTGAACGAGATACAGGAAGTGTACCGTTTGCAGGGTGTAAAGATCAACGACAAGCATATTGAGGTAATTGTAAGGCAGATGATGCGCAAGGTTACCATTGAAGATGCAGGCGATACCAAATTCCTTGAAGGCGATACCGAAGATAAGATGGACTTTAACCTGGAGAATGATTACATTTTCGACAAGAAAGTGGTGGTAGAGCATGGCGACAGCACTAAGCTGAAAGCCGGCCAGATCATTACCGTACGTGAAGTGCGTGAAGAGAATTCCATCTTAAGAAGGGCCGATAAGAAGCTGGTGGAATTCAGGGATGCAAAACCTGCCACTTCTTCTCCATTGCTGCTTGGTATTACCAAGGCTTCACTGGGTACACACAGCTGGATATCTGCTGCATCGTTCCAGGAAACCACCAAGGTGCTTTCTTCTGCGGCCATACAGGGTAAAACCGATGAAATGCTTGGCCTGAAAGAGAATGTTATTACAGGACACCATATACCAGCTGGTACCGGATTGCGTGAGTTTGAGAACATGATCGTGGGCAGCAAGGAAGAATATGAACTGCTGATGACGACGAAAGAAGCGATGAGCTTTGATGAGGAAGAGTAAGGCACGGATTGGGACACGAATTAGAAACACGAATTAGAAACACGAATTACACGAATTGTATGAATTTATTAAGGAGTGAGATGAAAGTCTTGCTCCTTTTTTGTTTCTGTTACAATTGTTTCTGTAAATTTGTTTACCAGTATTACTCAAATCATTAAACAGATAAGTATTCCATTAACAGGTATTCATATTGAACCGGTTGTTTCCGTTTCCAACCTCTACAAAAAATTCGGAGACGTGCAGGCATTAGATGGCCTCAGTTTTACTGTACAAAAAGGCGATGTGTACGGTTTCCTGGGGCAAAATGGTTCCGGTAAATCCACCAGCATACGTGCCATGCTGGGATTGGTAAACCCCGATAGCGGACACATAGAAATTTTTGGGAAAGATTTTTTTAAGCACAGGAACGAAGTCTTAAGAAATACAGGTGCGATCATTGAGCGCCCGGATATGTACAAATATCTTTCTGCCTACGATAACCTTTCCATCTTTGCAAGGCTCAGCGGTATGCATCCCGGTAAAACTTTTGTGATGGAGCAACTGGATAAAGTGGGCCTTGCCAACCGTGCTAAAAGCAAAGTAAAGACCTTCAGCCAGGGTATGAAGCAGCGGCTGGGCATTGCTATTGCCCTGGTGCATAACCCAGCCCTGATTATATTGGATGAACCCACCAATGGCCTCGATCCCCAGGGTATTACCGATATGCGCAACCTCATCCTAAGCCTCAAAAAGGATATGGGCAAAACGCTCATCGTATCCTCGCACCTGCTCAGCGAAATAGAATTGATCGCCAGCCGCATGCTGGTGATAGATAAAGGAAAAAAGATCGTGGAAGGATCTGTGGCCGACCTGCTGAACCCCGATAAATCTTTGTTTGAGCTGCAGACTTCCGATGATGCCAAAGCGGGGAATTTTATCAGCAACAGTCCATGGAATAAATATATTGATGAAGGGCATGCGGGCATTCATTTACGTATGCACAAAAAAGAAATACCCCTGCTCATTGAAGCCCTGGTTCAAAACGGCATCGGTATTTTTTCTGTTGAACACAAACAATCGCTCGAAGATTATTTTTTAAGTCTTACAAACCAAGCTGCCTATGTGGAACCTGCTTAAGATAGAACTCTATAAAATTTCCCGCAGGCCACGCACCTATATCGCTTTTGCGGCTATTGCGGCCATTGTATTTGTATTCCAGTTCTCTTTTAAAGCCGATGGTGGAAGTTATATGGACCTGATGCTGCAGAGTGTGCAGGACAGTTTTGAAATTGATAAGCAGAATGCCATCAACGGCTATTTTATGTGCTATATCATTTTAAACACCCTGCTGGTGCAGATACCAATTTTAGTGGCATTGATAGCCGGCGACAGTATTTCTGGTGAGGCCAATATGGGCACACTGCGTTTACTGCTTAGCAAACCGGTAAGCAGGGAGCAGGTGATAGGGGCAAAATTTGCAGCTGCTTTTATTTACACGGTAATGTTATTATTGTGGATGGCCCTGCTGGCACTATTTGTAAGCCTGGCTGTATTTGGTTCCGATGACATGCTGATTTTCCGGGTAAAAGGGGAGGAATCATTGATTCTTCAGATCACTAAAGATGATGTATTGTGGCGCTATGTGGCCGCTTTTGCTTATGCCGCTATTGCGCTAACCGTGGTGTCTTCCTTATCTTTATTACTATCGGTTTTTTCTGAGAATTCGATTGGTCCAATTGTGGCCACTGTTTGCATTGTGATCGTATTTACCATTGTAAGCAATATCAATGTGCCATTGATAGATAAAAACGTAAAGCCCTGGCTTTTTACTTCTTACCTTGTTGGCTGGAAAGGCTTTTTTTATATTGCCACTACCGAAGAGGGACTGCCCGTAAAAGGAAGCCTGGAAAACTGGGCTGCCATTCGCAACAGTTTGCTTGTTTTGCTGGGGCATATCGCTTTGTTCCTGGGGGCAGCCATTTATTTTTTTAAAAGAAAAGATATTTTATCTTAAATCATATACATGAAAAATATTGTTTTATTCATCATCCTTTTTCTTGGTTTAAAAGTAGCAGAAGCACAGGAAATAAAGGGCTTGCTGGAAAAAATTAAGACTAAGCTCGACCAGGTGAACGATTATGAAGCCAGTGGTACCATGAAAACAAATGTTACTTTTTTAAAAGTGCCGGTGGCACAGGTTAAGATATTTTATAAAAAGCCTGATAAGATAAGGATCAGGAGCAACAAAGGCGTTTCCTTTGTTCCAAAAGGAGCGGTGAGCATCAACCTCAACCAGTTGCTGATGACAGATGATTATTCTATACTTGATGCCGGCTCAGAAATAATGGGCGGCCGTACACTGCGGGTGGCCAAACTGCTGCCCAACGATGAAAACAGCGAAGTAGTGCTCAGTACCATATATATTGATGCAGAAAAACTCGTAATAGCAAAGGCCAGGACAACCACCCGGGAAAACGGCACTTATGAACTCGAAATGAGTTACGGAACTTTCATCCAGTATGCCCTGCCCGACAAGATCATTTTTTCCTTTAATACAAAGGACTATAAATTACCCAAGGGTATCACTTTCGATTTCGACAACGGAGTACCGCCTGAAGAACCTGCGAAGAAAAAAAATAAAAAAGGGAAAGCCGAGATCGTAATACGGAATTATATCATTAATAAAGGTGTTCCGGAAGCAGCCTTTAAGTAAATACCGCAGTCACAGTCTCTTACCGGTTATGCGGGGTTTCACAGAAGCACTTTTTAATCAACTGATCTGTAAGGGGAATACCCCGCTCCAAAAAAATTATTACGCGGTCTATATGTCAAGTACTCAACTAAGCGTATTTGCTTTGTACTACTTTTAGGGTATTGCAAATCAGTAACCGGGAAATTAATTTTGCATTTTATCATCTAAAACTTTCCTACATGAAAAAGAGTATACTGCTTTTACTGGTTACGGCTGTTTTATTTTTTTCGTGCGAAAAAGACGATCCCGTACCACCGGTAGATCTTTCTGGTACTAACTTTAAAGGTACGGCTGTAATAAATTCTATCAATTACGATCCGTTCCGTCTTGCATTTAATGCCGATGGTACTGCTGTTGTTACGATCGGTTCTTTTTCACCTTTTCAGGGTTCCTGGAATAAAACGCCTAACTCTTCTATAGTTTATTTTTTCTTTGAAGAATCTACCACAATTAAATGGAAGGGGAATGCCACGCTGGATTCAAACAATGCAAAGTTGGCAAGCGGCTCACTTACCAGGATCACACCGAGCACTCTTTCCGGCACTTTTACCGCGGTTAAGCAATAATTAACCTGTTATAACGATAAAATCCTCTTATTAAAGAGGATTTTCAATTTATCACTTATATTTTCCCGTTTCAGGCCACTGCTTTATTTACCAGTGCAGCTGCCTCACTGAGGAGTATGGCACTCTGCACCTTCAACCCGCTTTCATCAATCAGTTTTTTAGCCACATCTGCATTGGTTCCCTGCAGGCGAACAATTATAGGGATTTCAATATTGCCAATACTCTGGTAAGCATCAATAACGCCCTGCGCTACACGGTCGCAGCGCACAATTCCGCCAAAAATATTGATGAGGATAGCTTTTACTTTCGGGTCTTTAAGAATGATGCGGAAACCTGCTTCTACGGTTTGTGCATTGGCGGTACCGCCCACATCCAGGAAGTTGGCGGGTTCGCCGCCACTTAGTTTGATCATATCCATGGTGGCCATGGCAAGCCCGGCGCCATTGACCATGCAGCCCACATTGCCATCGAGTTTAACAAAGTTGAGGTTGTGCTTGCCCGCTTCCACTTCTGTTGGGTCCTCTTCGGTAATATCACGCAGGTTAGAAACATCTGTGTGGCGGATGAGTGCATTATCATCAATATTCATTTTGCAATCTACCGCAATGATCTTTTCGTCGCTGGTCTTAAATAGCGGATTAATTTCCAGCATACCGCAATCTAAACCCGTATAGGCATTATAAAGATTGGTTACAAATTTTACGCAACTTTTAAAGACATCGCCGCTGAGGCCAAGGTTAAATGCTATTTTCCTTGCCTGGAAGCCCTGGAGCGGGCCGCCCGGATGTACCCATTCTTTGAATATTTTTTCTGGGTTGTTATGGGCCACTTCTTCAATATTCATACCGCCTTCTGTACTGTACATGATCACATTTTGCCCCTTCGACCTGTCGAGCAAAATTGAAAGATAGAATTCTTTTACGGGGTTAGCACCTTCATAGTACACATCCTGTGCCACTAATATCTTGTTCACCACTTTGCCTGCTGGCCCGGTTTGTATGGTAACCAGTGTGCCACCCAGCAGGTTTTCTGCAATGCGGGCTACATCTTCAATGCTTTTTGCTACAGCCACGCCCCGCTGGTCTTTTCCCTGTATTGTACCCTTGCCACGGCCACCTGCATGAATCTGTGCCTTGAGAACGGCAAATTTGTTGTTGAACTGGTTTTTGATCTGCCGGTAGGCCTCTTCGGCCTCAGCTACAGTGCCGCATGCAATGCCTTCCTGAACGGGAACATTGTATTTCTTTAATAATTCTTTTGCCTGGTATTCGTGAAGGTTCATAAAAAAAATTTTGGTGAAGATAAACGATAAGTTCAAAAGTTCCATGCCTATGAGTCCAAAGTTTAACGCTGTGTGGGACCCCGAAGCAATTAAACAGTTTATTAGCACATCGGGCCGTCATCAAATTGGCTAATTACATTACATTTGCAGCTTAAAAACTTACTGTTTATGATGCAAAAAATACTGGAATCGGTTAATTATATCAAGTCAATAATAGACGGCGAGCCGGTGGCAGGTATCGTGCTTGGCAGCGGCCTGGGAAATTTTGCCGATGAAATAAAGGTGGAAAAGGAGATCGCCTATGGCGATATCCCACATTTCCCGGTTAGCACGGTTCAGGGGCATAAGAGCAAACTTATTTATGGGGAGCTCAGTGGGAAAAAAGTGATTGCCATGGCCGGCCGGTTTCATTTTTATGAAGGCTATCATGTTCATGATGTGGTATTTCCCATCCGTGTGATGAAATTCCTGGGCATCAAAACCCTGTTTTTAAGCAATGCCGCCGGAGGAACCAATCCTTCATTCAAAGTGGGCGACCTGATGATCATTAAAGACCATATCAGTTTTTTTACACCCAACCCGCTGGTGGGAAAGAACCACGATGCGCTTGGAACCCGTTTCCCGGATATGATGGAGCCTTATGACCTTAAACTGATAGCCAAAGCAAAAAAAATAGCCGCTGCAGCCAATATTGACATTAAGGAAGGGGTGTACATAGCCGTAACAGGCCCCACTTTTGAAACAAAGGCCGAGTATAGATTTGTAAGTATTATGGGCGCCGATGCAGTGGGTATGAGTACTGTGCAGGAAAACATCACCGCTGTTCATATGGGACTGCCGGTTTTTGCCGTAAGTGTGATCACAGATCTGGGTATGACAGAAGGCAGCCATACCATCACACATGAAGAGGTGCTGGAAGCTGCACAAAAAGCCGAACCAAAACTGGCACACATCTTTAAAGAAATGATTGCACAGTTGTAAAAGCTTCTATGAAGAAACTATTTTTTTTAACCATATTCAATTTTGCCGCAATTGTCCTTTTTGCTCAGGATGACATTCTGCAACGGGTAAGGGGAGCGGGTAAGGGAATGGTTTCAAAAACCACCGGGTCAAAAGATACCTCTGCCATCGGGTTTGAGCGCAGGAAAGATGATACGCTTAACCTGAGCTTTCGTTATCTGGATTCCACCCGCCGCAACCGGCTCGATTCTTCCATCAATAATTTTGACAACTATTATTCTGTACCCGCAAACTGGCAGTACCTGGGAAATAACGGAGCTGCCGCATTTCCTCTCATTTTTAAACCAAATGCAAAACCCGGCTGGGATGCAGGTTTTCATGCTTTTGATATTTACCGGTTCACGATTGAAGAAACCAAAATTTATAGAACCAATCGGCCTTTTTCCATGCTGGCTTACCAACTGGCGGCCGGGAAAGAGCAGATGATACAGGCACAGCACACACAGAATCCAAAACCCAATCTCAATTTTGGGATGGATTAC
Source organism: uncultured Chitinophagaceae bacterium (assembly GCA_963754695.1). GTDB lineage: Bacteria > Bacteroidota > Bacteroidia > Chitinophagales > Chitinophagaceae > Ferruginibacter. The sequence continues at coordinate 247,519 of CAVWGU010000001.1, read as the reverse complement.
CGCCTGATCAATGCGCCCGGTTTGTTTTTAAACCAGAACAATAATCACAATGCTTACCGGCTTTTTGGCAATTACCAGGGAAAACGAAAGCGGTACAACGGAATTGTGGTGTTGCTGGGCAGCAATATCAGGGCCTCTCAAAACGGTGGCATCGTTTCCGATACGCAATTGCTGGATCCAAACAGGAAAGAGCGTTTCTCAGTTGATATTAACCTGGGTAACCGGGCCGATTACCGGCCAAACCCTTTCAATACATCGGTAACTACCGGAACCATTAACAAGGATTTTACTTTCTTTCTGAGGCAGAGTTATGATATTGGCAAAAGGGATTCCATCGCAGTGAATGACAGCACTACGGAATACCTGTTTTACCCTAAACTCCGTTTTCAACATACGTTCACCTACAACAAGCAGTCTTACAGTTTTGGTGATGTGGCGGCAGATTCACTGTATTACGATAAATGGTTCAATATTCATGTAGGGGATTCTGTTGATACGATTTCTGTACAGGAAAGATGGGATGTGCTGAGTAATGATTTTTCGCTGATACAGTTTCCCGATACAAAGAACACCTCTGAGTTTTTCTTGGCGGGCGCCACGCTGCAGAACATCAAAGGCAGTTTCGATTCGGGAACCAACCGGCTTTACAATATTTTTCTTCATGGCGAGTACCGTAACCGTACCCGGAACAAGAAATGGGATATGCTTGCCAAAGGCGAATTTTATCTCAATGGCCTTAATGCCGGCGACTATGGGGCTTATGCCAGTATCAGCCGATACCTCAATAAGCGCTGGGGCGATGTTGCCATTTTTTTCAGTAATGTGAACCGTACGCCTTCTTTTATTTTTGATGAGCGCAGTTCATTCAATATTGGCAACACGGGCAGCCTGAAAAAAGAAAATATCATCAGTTTTGGCGCCACGGCCGCTAATCCGTATGTGCAACTGGGATTTACCAATTACCTGATCAATAATTTTGCTTTTTTTGAAAACTATTATAAAACTGCCCAATACACAAAACCGCTCAATATCACACAGGTAACTGCTGCTACAAAAATTCCGCTCTCAAAAAAGATAAACTGGTATATTGATGGGGCACTTCAGTTGTCGGATGCCGCGGCGCCTGTGCGAATTCCGTTGATATACACAAGAAACAGGATCGCTTTTGAGGGAAAATATTTTAAAAATTTATTGTTGAGTACCGGTTTCGATATCAGGTATTTTACCGCCTATAAAGCCAGCAATTATGCGCCGGTAACAGGGCAGTTTGTACCGCAGGACAGTATCAGCATCAAAAATATGCCTGATATAACTGCCTACCTGCATTTTCGTATCCGGGGTTTTGCGGCCTATATCCGGGCAGAGAACCTAAATACAATGAGTTTTAAAAATGGCTTTGCCTTTGTAAACAACAACTTCTCTGCGCCTCATTACCCCACCCAGGGTTTTATGATACGTTTCGGTATCAGGTGGTGGTTCATTAACTAGCAGTAGAACCAAGGCCGCTGATCAGTTTGAAAAGATTTCCTTCTTCAAAATAAGTTTTGCATATTTCATTGCTGCGCCCAAGTATATGCTGCAGGGCATTGGCATCATTGAGCAATATTTCGCCTGCTTTTTTTAGGGCATCTTCCTGGTTAAGCCCTTCTGTTTGTGCCAGCGCTTCGGCCAGTATATAAATGCCCAGCCCCTTGTCTTTTTGCAGCCCCAGTTCATTGATCATCCAGCTGAGCGCATAGAAATACTTTTTTTCGAGGAGCAGGAAGGTTTTATTGCTGCCGGCATCGGGCATTTTATTATAGGGGGAATGGATGATTTCCTCTGTTTGGTATTTTGTGGTTTTTTCGTCTGTGACCCCATTCTCAGTAAGTTGAACAGCACCTTGCAAAGCCTGTGCATAAATGCTGAGCCAGCGTAGTTTGCGGCGCATTTCGTGTACCTCTGCTTCCAGTTCGGTAAACCCGTTCTTTGCTGCTGCATAAAACTTATTGATCTCCTTGATGGAATCTCCGTAAAACCCAAGAATCGCTTTCATCTCTTTATTTTCACTGAGCCAATCCGCCTTTTCCAGCTTCTTTCTTATTTTGGGAATGCGGTCTGCCGCTTCGCCCATCCAACCATCTTCTTTGAGTGTTTCATTAAGCTTTTCTGTTTTCTCCCTCAGCATGCCCTGCAGGTAATCTTTTGCCGCTGCCGGCACAAGGGGCATGTCTGCAAATTCTTTGTAGAAGTAATCATAATAATCCATGGAGCCCAGGCTGTCTTCAATTGTTTTGAACCGGGCTTTCAGTTTGTCTAATTTCTTTTGGTTGTGCAGGTTGCTGTAGAGTTTGGCCAATGCCTCCAGCATAAAAAAGGGCGTTCTGCCATTGTTGTGCAAAAGCCATAAAGCAGGGTTCGTTTCCTTTGCGGCAAGCGCTAATTGGTCTGCTGCTTTATTTAAAAAGAAATCAAAACGGTTGTATTCGGGGAGCATGTTGAATTATGAATTATGAATTGTATAATAGAAGTGCAAGTTATGCTGTAAAAGTTGAATTAATCCGCTGATAAAGCTGACAGCTTCTGATGTTACAGGTGACACCTTTTACAAAAGCTGTCACCTGTAAGAACAGCTTATTCCTCAAAAAATGCAACACTACCGCCTACCCATTCCTTGTCTTTATTGTAACGGGTTCCAATCATTTTCCCTTTACTCAGCCTGGACAGGTTATGGACGCCCACCGGTCTTGGCCAGCCTTTTTTCCAAAAATAGAACAGCCTTATTTCGGCTTTAGCTGGTTCGTCGGGTGTTTCAATAACAGCAGCATAATGCACTTTGCGTTGCAGTATCCAGTTTTCGGGATACTCTATTGCATCAATATCTTCCTGCGTTACATCTATCACCACGCCCATGCCGGCAAAAGAGAAAAGTGGTTTCAAAACATATTCGCTTAAGTTCACTGGTTGCTTTATTTCGTTGAGGAAAAAAGTTTCGGGAACGTAGGCATTGTTGATGAACGGCAGGGTAAATTTACTGATTCGGTAAAACCAGTGCGGATGCGGTACCCATTCCACTTCGTATTCTTTCTTAAGATCAATGATGGGAGGAAGGCCTTCCTGCTTTTGCAGGTCATCGAAAATAAGCCGGTTATAGATCCGTTTTACAATTGTTTTCCCCGTTTCATCTTCATAATATAATGTTTTGCCATCGGCTTTCAGTTTGGTGAGGCAAAGCGTTTTAATACCGAGCAATTGTTCTGTAGCATAAAAATCGATCCTTGTTTTTTGCTGTTCCGGAAAAATTTCGAGCAGGATCACGTTTTTAGGATCCAGGTTGCCCACAATGATGTCTTTCATCAGCTGGGTATAGGTCTCCTGGTTATAACCATTCAGGTAAGCAGAATAATTGCCGGGTAAATGCGCATATTCAGCGGTATACATGCTGTGAAAACGCTGGAATGCAAACAGGGTGGGAAAGCCCTGCATTTCGATGAGTTGTGGCTCCAGTTCGCCTTTATCATTTTGGCAAACGCCAAAGTCAAAAGCAATAAATTGGGTATGTGCATCTTCTCCGGGCATTCGTACATCGGCCGGGATGCTGCGTTCGGTAAGCTCTTTAAAATTGGGCGACACCAGCACATCAATGATATCTTCGCAGGCGGCCAGCATATTGTCTTTAAAATATTTGGGTACAAATATCGGCGTTTCGGCATTACGGAAATCGAGTGAGCCGGGGTGGATGGCTTCTATTTTCTGCTCGTAAGCGATGTAGTTTTCCTTTTTATACGCTTCGTTGAATTTTTTACGCTGTTCTTTTTGCATAAAACCTCGATTATTTACGGCTAAAATACGGATTAATGAAGAATAAAATTTTGGAACTTCACCCGAAACTTTTGTAAATTGATTTAAAAATTTGGTCGTATGCAGCATATCCGAACCGAAGACATCATCATCATTGATATTGAAACAGTAAGCGAACAGGCCGGTTTCGATAAGCTCCATGATACCTGGAAGCATCTCTGGGAAGAAAAAGTGGAACGCCAGCTCCCCGAAGGCGTAACTGCAGCGGAATTCTACCCCATGCGTGCGGGTATCATGGCAGAGTTCAGCAAGATCGTATGCATCAGTATGGGTTATTTTACCAAAGAACCCCAGCTGCGCATGCGGGTGAAATCATTTTACGGGCACGATGAAAAAAAGATAATCAGCGATTTTCTTGCCACTATTCAAAAAATTGAAAGCATTAACAGCAAATGGTGTTTTGCCGGGCACAATATCAAGGAATTTGATATTCCTTTCATTTGCCGCAGGCTGCTGATCAACCATATTCCTATTCCGCGTTTTCTCGATTTTCAGAACATGAAGCCCTGGGAAACCAACCTGGTGGATACTTTTCAATACTGGCGGTTTGGCGATTATAAGCATTTTACTTCTTTAAAACTGCTGGCGGCAGTACTTGGGCTTCCCTCGCCCAAGGATGATATAGATGGCAGTATGGTGGGCGATATTTACTGGAAGGGAAACGACCTGCAGCGCATTGCCGTTTACTGCCAGAAGGATGTGGTAACGGTGGGTAATATTTTTCTCCGGCTTAAGGGTAAAGAACCGGTTCACCCGGATGATATTGAGTTTGTGGAATAATGCAACATCCCCAATCTTTTGTTTCACACAACGGACACAAAGAAAACAAAGTTAACAACGGTTAAGTAAATAACTGATCGCTGGAATTTTCTTTGCCGTGTCAGCCCGCTGGAACGTGAGGCCAAATACAAATTTACTGATCCAGCCTTATTAAAAAAGCGGCCGTTTTAAAACGGCCGCTTTTAATTTATTAAACTTAGTGAATGTTTATTGCAGCACTACTTTTTGTGTAAGTATATTTCCTTCGTCGGAAACTTTAACCACATATACTCCTTTGGTAAACCTGGCAGCTGGTATGTTTACAAACGCATCGCTCGACTTTGTTTCGTAAACTTTTCTTCCGGCTGCATCTGTTACAGAAACCGTATAAGCTTTACCGCTGTTGCCTGCCACATCTACTTTAATGAAATCGGAAGCAGGGTTGGGCGATATGGCAATGCTGTACAGCACAGAGAAATAAAGTTGTTTCACCGCAGTGTTGCTGGCTTTATTATCCAGGTCGATCATCCTGATGCGGTAGTAGTTATACCCTTTGGCAGGTGCTTCATCAATTACGGAATAATTGATGGCCGTGTTGCTGTTTCCGGCTGCAGCCACGGTTCTGATGGCAGTCCAGTTGCGGCCATTGACAGAACGCTCTACAATGAACTCACGACTGTTGGTTTCCTGCTGTGTGGTCCAGCTGATCTTAGCCGTGCTGTTTTGTTTAACCACATTGAAAGAGGAGATAGCAACAGGTAATACAGCAGCTGTAAGGGCGCCAAAAGTAAAAGGCCCCCAATTTGTTACCGGGCCAAGGCTGGTAACTAAACCTGCCGTGGTGGTATTACCTGCATTAGGAATTCCGCCCAGATCATCCCAGTCTGTAAGATCGTTATGTGCGATCCTGATAGCATTGGGGATGAAGATATTGCTGGTTGCATCTGAGTAACTAATGGTAAGCACTGCATTGATACTGTTTGTACGATTAATGTTCCAGTATTCACGGGTACTTACTACATAACCCGGGTATAAACCAAGCGTAACCGGGTCAATGGTATAAGAACCGTACCCTGCATTAAAATAATCAACTGTAAAGTTTCCGGTGCCGCTCAGGAGGCTGATGGCAGCAGGTGCAAATTTTGAACCTTTACCTACCGGGAAAGCAAAATCTGTATTACCAAACTTAGCCATGGTACCATCAACAAAAGAAAGAATGGTACCGCCGGTTACCGCACTGCCGGCATTCATGCTTAAAGTTTTGCCTGCGGCCACCACCACTTTGCCTTTGGTAAGGGCAAGAGTTCCCGAAATAAATACATCATCGGCAATTAGAATAGAATCCCTTACTACAGCAGGATCGAGGGTTACGTTCAGGTTGGCCAGGGTTGCATCAGTTACAAATCTTAAAGTGCCAGCATGTGTGGTACCTGCAGATTTAAATATATTGATGGTTGCATCTGCCGCATCAATTTTGCCCAGGGCCGTATTGGTAACAACGCCACCGCCACGGATGGTCATGGTATTTGCAGCAAGATTCAATACAGAATTTGCGCCATTCCATAAAAGGCCACCGCTGGTTGCATTACCCAGTGTGAGTATGGTATTTGCACCGGTATTAACGGTACAGGCGGCTGTGCTGTCTCTTTGTAAACGGAAGATCATTACATCGGTGCCATTACTGTTCAGGTTTTGTGTGGGGCCGGGGCCGTTCATTTTCAAAGTAAGCCTGGCCGCATCACCGCTTGGCAGTGGTTCAAATACCGTATTGTTCAGGAAGCTAACATCGCCAAACGCATTGATGGTGGTAAAGGGTGAAAGCGCACCGTTCATATAAAATACATCATCGGCAACAAAATTACCCCTTACGGTTACGGTGCCGCTCAAGAAATATTTGAGACCACTGGTCAGTTTAAGGTTATAGTATGAAATGGCCGGAATTTTAATGGTATCTGCGGTGGTGATGCCTGTTTGGGCAAAATCAACGGTAGATCCGGTGGCCAGGTTATTAAAGAATGGACGGGTGTTGTTCTCTATTATGAGGGTTGCATTATTCAATACATCCACCCTTGTTGTGGAACTGATATAATTAGCACCTGCCGGAATCAGCAGGTTAAAAGCGGCAACCCCATTTCCAACGATGAGCCTCGATGTGGTAGCGGGAAGATCAAATACGCCATTGAAAGTTGTATTGGTTGCATTTACAACATTGAAATAAGCGTATGCATCTGTAAAGTTGGCTGGTGAAGGACCGGTACCATCCAGCGTACTGCTCCAGGTACCAAGATTATCCAGGCCAAGATTTGCTTTTGTGTTGTAATAATTGGTGACTACGCCGCCTGTAACACTAAGATCCACTGCCGTGGCGCCACCGCCGCTGTTGTTGACCGTGCCGCTGAATGCGCCTGCCGGAGCCGTAGCAGCAATTCTTGCATAAACAGGAGTGGAAGCCAATGTGCCGCCGGAATAAGGAACCGGGATTGCACTGGTTGAATAAGGTCCACCGCTTGTTAATGATATTTCTAGATTTGCTCCGGGTGTAACGGTGATATTACCCGCTGCGGGGGTAAGGTTAAGACCGGAAAGATTATAAGACCTTTCAGCAGAAGCTACACCCAATGTGGTGGTTAAGTTGCTGATGGCAGGTCCTGCAGAAATAGACGGAGTGGTTGAACCACCGGTAACATCTGCCCAGGTAAGGCCAACTTTAAGTGCATCTACAACAGTTTGTGCAGAAGTAGTAGAACTTCCCTGGCGTAATGCAATAGCATTGATAATATCCTGACCTGCCTGTGTGGTAACACTGTATTCAGGAGTGCCGGCAGCAGCTTCAGTTGCCGGAACGCCCGATGGCAAAACCCACAGATAAGCTTCTTCATTTCCCGCAGTATTGATCACATACTTAACAATAAGCAGATAAGTGGTATTCAATGCAAAGTTTGTTGTGCCATAGGCTACTAATGCAGAGTTTCCTATAGAAAAATTGACGCCTGTAGCAGTGGTGCGCACATATACACGACCGGCAAACAGTGTAAATGTAGTTGGAGCTGTTGAGTTACCGATGTGCATAATGTAGTCGCCGGTTTTTAATCCTGCTTCTGTAACATTAACAAGCGCAGAAACATACAGCGCTTGACCATTGGTGTTTTGGGCAGTAAAACCACGGTTCACATCTTCGCCACCTGTATTTTTTACAAGCGCTGCATTACCTATGCCACTTCCGGGAAGCCCTGCATAAGTGAGGCCGGTGGTAGTGGCCACTACGTTAGTAGCGGCGCCGCTATGAACATTCCATCCATTGGCGTTCAGGTTACCTGTATAGTTAAAATCATCTACAAGCAGTTGTTGGGAATAACCTAACAAAGCGCTTATCATGATCAAACCAAACAGAAATAATTGTTTAGTAAAAATCTTCTTCATGTGTTTGTATTTTATATAATTAGAAAGGGGAGACAAAGATATAGGATATAGGGTTTTGTAGCTGTTTTTGACTGTAAAATTTATCAACTTAATCAAATAATAATCCAGTTTTTTCAGAAAACAAGATGAATTAAGACATCTGTTGCTATTTAATGACATTTTTACACCCAAACCACGAATAAAAATCTAATTTAAACTATCTTTCCACCCATTTTTCACATATGAAAAAAATCCTCTTTCCGCTCATTTTATTGTTAATGATTTCTGCTGTAGCCAAGGCACAGGAGCCGGAGCCTTATTACCATCACCGCCAGTTTGTTCCATGTGCCAGCAGGGAAATTGAGGGGGCTTCCAGCACCGGAAACAGCGGCACCGGTGCCAATATCAACGTGGTTTACCAGCGCCTGCAGTGGAATACTAATCCCTTAGTAGGCAGAAATATTTCGGGTACCGCCACCACTTATTTTAAAACCATTTCGGCAAATGTGAACACACTGAGCTTCGACCTCAACAATACTTCTTTCAACAACGCTTCGCTGCAGGTAACTTACCATGGAACGGCCTGCAGCAAAAGTTTTTCGGGAAACATTCTTACTATCACACTGCCGGTAACGATCCCTGCTCTCAATACACTCGATTCTGTAGTGATCGTTTATGCCGGAATCCCGCCTTCAGTAAGCGGCGCTGCACAGGGTTACCAGCGGGGAAGCTATACAGATATCAACGCCATCACACAGTTCTATACCAGCAGCCTTTCAGAATCTTACGAAGACCGGGACTGGTGGCCCTGCAAGGCCGATATGCAGGATAAGATCGATAGCATGGATATAGAAGTGACCGTTCCATGGACCGGCGCCGACACTTTTTGGGTAGCTGCCAACGGAAAACTGGTAGATTCTGCTATTGCGGGCAATGAACGCATTTTTAAATTCAAAACCAGGTATCCCATCGCTTCTTATCTTGTTTGTCTTTCTGTGGCAAAATTTAACCGTTATTACAAAACGGTAAACGTAAATGGCACCGAGGTACAGGTATGCTATTACCTGCTGGCCGGAAAACCGGCTTCTTACTATACCAATGCCATTACTGCTATGGATAAAGTCAATGCTGTAGTACAGGCTTTCAGCTCAAAATTTGGCGATTATCCTTTTAAACTGGAAAAACATGGATTTTATGATGGGCTGATGGGAGCCAGCGGGATGGAGCATCAGACTTTTTCTGCTATGGCACCGGGTGCACTTACCAGTGTAAGCACACTTATTCATGAACTGATGCACCAGTGGTTTGGCGACAATGTAACTTTTGCCACCTGGAATGATCTTTGGCTGGCCGAAGGTTTTGCCCGTTACAGCGAATCATTGGCGGGAGAACTGGTTCCGTCACTTGGCTTTAATGTGCTTAGCCTAAGAAACAATTTAAAGAACAGCGCCCTTGGCCAAAGCTCGAGTGCATGGATTCCCAATTCAAATACGGGTACATCCAACCTTATCTGGAACACTGCTTACGGAAGTACGGTTTACCAGCGTGGGGGCATGATGGTATCAATGCTGCGGGCCATTGCCGGCGATGCTAAATTTTACCAGGCACTTACCAATTTCCAAAACAACTACAGAGGCACGGCTGTTTCTTCGGATAGTTTAAGAAAGCAATTCAATGTTGTTTTGGGCAGGGATATTACGGAGTTTTTTAATGATTACTTAGGCGGCTCCGGCTCCCGCACACAGGCCGTAGGTGGTATTGGTAACCCGGTAAATGAAGTGATCTGGAATGCCGCATCCAATGTATTGTTTCTACGCCAGGGAAGTCAGTCAGTTTCCCCTGGTTCTAATGTAACTTATTTTAACGGACCCGTTGCGGTACGGGCAAGCAACGGCGTAAGAGATACCAGTATTATTTATTACGATTGGGGCGGTGGGGATCTCAGTTATGCCGGCAATGGCCTCAGCGATACCGTTAAAGGCAACCTGCTTACCTATCGTTTATCATTTACACCCACCAGCCTGGTTTACGACGACAGTGCCCGAACCCTGTCTACCGGCAGTACCACGCCCAATCCTTCTATTGATGGTTATATCTGGTATGGAAACCTTGATAATAACTGGTACAACCCCGCAAACTGGAGCGCCTGTTGCGGCATACCCCCTGCCAAAGGTGCCGATATTGTGATTGCAAGTGTTTTTGCGGAGCCTGTTTTGCCATCGGCCATTTCTATACGGAACCTTACCATTAACAGCGGCAGAACCCTTAACATAGCGGCGAATGAACTCAGCATTACCGGAGGTATTTATGGTTCGGGAACACTCACCGGATCTTCCGCTTCGCAATTGTTGATAACCGGGGCTGCAGGTGATATTAATTTTAACCAATCGGGCCTGGCATCACGCAGTTTAAGTAAACTTACGCTGGAGGCAGGCAGTAGTGCCAATATTAAAACAAACCTGCATGCAAATCTGGTGCAGGTGAAAACCGGCGCCAGCCTCACGATGGCTACGGGCTCCAGGTTAAGTACTAATTAGTATCGGGGAAACTTTCCGACAGCGTTTTTATCAAAATTTGATTTTACGGGTAACAAAAGAAACTGGGAACTGAAACTCATTTATTAAATTATTAGGGTAACTGGTTTGGCATTAACAGCCGCATGTAAAGAATTGGAATTTGGTAAAATTTGTTTAACTTTGCTTATATAAAGATTAAACATTTTCGCTTTTTCAGTGAAAACCAAAAGCAAACAAAAACATGAAAAGACTTTACAGGGAACAGCTCCTGCCCATCAGTATCAAAGAAGCCTGGGATTTTTTTACCCGGCCTCAAAATTTCAATGCCATTACACCGCCCGATCTTGTTTTTAACATCACTTCCCCCATGCCGGAAAAAATATATGAAGGGTTGTTTATTACTTACCGGCTTAAGCCCCTGCTGAATATTCCATTAAACTGGTGTACAGAGATCACACATATGGATGAATACAGGTATTTTATAGACGAACAGCGTTTCGGTCCGTATAAATGCTGGCATCATGAGCATCATTTTGAAGAAAAAGATGGCAATACTTTTATGCGTGACATCGTTTATTACGATACAGGCAAGTGGATATTTGGCGCCCTGGCAGAAAAATTATTCATAACCCGGAAACTCAATGATATCTTTGATTACCGGTTCAATAAATTAAAGGAGTTGTTCAATGGCTAAGCTTTACATTAAAGTGATCATTTGTGTTGCCATTTGCCTGGGGCTTGGAATAGCCAGTGGCTTTTCCACGGCATCATCCATCGGCGGCTGGTATCAAACCATTCAAAAACCTTCCTGGAACCCGCCAAACTGGATTTTTGGCCCGGTATGGACGGTGCTTTATATTCTTATGGGCATTGCTGCCGCATTGGTTTGGCATAGCCGCTCTCCCGATAAAAAAACCGCCTTGATCATATTTACCGTACAGTTTATACTTAACCTGCTCTGGAGTTATATCTTTTTTGGCATGCACAACCTGCCTCTTGCTTTAATTGAAATTATACTGTTGGCAGTTTTCATAGCTGTCACGCTGCATTGGTTCTTAAAAGTTAACCGAACGGCGGCGCTTCTATTGCTGCCTTACCTGATGTGGGTGTCATTTGCGAGTACACTTACTTTTACAATATTCATTCTGAACTCCTGAACAGCTCTCCTGAACGCTGAAGCGTGATTTTACCCAGCGTGCAGTTTAATTCTATTCGGATTTCCATTGACTCCCCGATAAACCATAAATTTGCATTCTATCAGCCGGCCATCGCTCCCTGAAAAATGGGGGAGGAAAGTCCGGACAGCGCAGGGCAGCACAGCGGTTAACAGCCGCTCCCGTTTTAAACAGCGGGAAGAAAGTGCCACAGAAAATAACCTCCCGGCCCAGGTTGGGAAAGGGTGAAAATGTGGGGTAAGAGCCCACGGTAATTTTTGGTAACAAATTTTACGGGTAAACCTTGTGTGCTGAAATGCTAAATATACCGGCCTTTGAGGGCGGCCCGCTCAACCCCGGTAAAACGGGGAGGCCGGAGGGTAAGCAGCTCATGATCCCTGCAGTGATGCAGGGGCCAGATAAATGATGGCCGTCTCATCCTTGTGATGGGATAACAGGATCCGGCTTACGGCTGATAGATTTTTATACATTTTCCCGCTTCATCATTTTTAAGGTGAACCAGCCCAATAAAGAAATAATGATTAACATAACAGCCCATAACCAAAGTTTATTCTGAAACAGTGGCTTCGTTACTTCCGGGGCCTCTTTTTTTATTTCAACAGCAGGGCCGGGTTCAAGTGTTTGCAGTGTGGCTGGTATCTTTTGAGAAAAAGCTGTTAAGTCGTAGGAGGGAGAAGCGGAAGTTGTATTTCCATATACCAAAAAATAAGCAGCCGGTTCTGTAAAACGTGCTGTTAAATGGTATTCATAACCCTGTACCCATACAGATTCTGCCTGCAGGGGCCGGTTATCGTGATTATCAATAACGATCCTGAATTTCTTAGCGATCCTGTCCTCAAAAACAAAGGGCGTTTTTTCCCAGGAGTTCAAAATGCCGTTGTAAACTGTTGTGTATTGATAAGTTGTTTCGTTGCCGTTTTTAAAACTGTCTGTAACGGTTTCTATTCTGCATGGCCGGTAATAATCAAAACTATCTTTTACAAATAACTGTAAGCGGCTTACTGGTACTGCCTGTACCAGAGCGAAACTAAAAACATTTTGCTTTTCCTTTTTTAGTTCGCTGCTCAAAATCGTTGATACCGGGTATGTCTTTAATATCTCCCCACTTGTTTCATGCCTGCTTACTGCTGCTCCGCTTAGTGAGGGCTGCTGCCTGGAAGGTATATAGAGCCGGAAAAATCTGTAGTATGCTGGCGGGAAAATTAATTTTGAAAACCTGAAATCCACTTCCTGGTTTTTTATAGCCGTGATGCGGTAATCTTTGAGTAAACTGTACCATTGCTGCTGATCATGGCCGGCTTCCAGGTTTATTTTCCAGTCAAAGCTTTGGTCATTAAAATGGAGTTGTATGCTGTTGATAACAGTATCGGCAGGCAGTTCAAATGTGTAAAAGTATCCATCGCCTGCGCTTACCCTGTTGATGAGCTTAAAGCTGATGTTGATCTCAGCCTGTTTGGTTTGGGAGTTTTGCAGAATATATGGGGCTTCAATACTGTCGCCGTTTTGCTTAATACCCAGTATCCTGATATCGCTGAATGCCGGCGAAATTTTTTCATACAGATCGTCGGGCAAAATGATACGGTGCCATTGGTTTTGCACGCCCGTTAGCGGACACTTATAGGTGTAATTCCAAACCTGTGCTTTTAACTGGAATGATGCCAGCATTGTTAAGAAAAAAAACAGTATTTTAATTTTCCTCATCAGCAAAAAGGGCTTTTTTATATTTATTGTACAGGAATGAAATAATGAGCAGCAGCACGCCCAGCGATACAAATACAATTGTTTTTGAAATGGTATTAAGTCCCTGCAGGTCGTAAAAGAATAATTTAATCAAAGTGCCTCCAAAAAGTATAATGGCTCCAATGCGCAGGTGCTTTTTCTTTTTTATAATCCCAAGAACAACCAGGATAAGGGCGTAGCAACCCCATAAAATACTCAGGCCTAATTTGTCGGAAGCCGCATGGCCGGCCAATTGCATCCAGGTTACCAGTTCGTTGCTGGCTATCACCAGTAGGGAAACATGGAGCAACAGGTCAAATATTTTTCCCTTGCTTTTAATGAAATCCCCTGCCAGGTCGGTTTTCAGTAAACTGTATATGGCAAATACCAGTAGGGCTGCAAATAAATAGCATATATACCTGGTGCCGATTAGAAATGGATTGCCGCCATTGGTTAAGTAATATCTGCGGAGTTCATTTAGCTCATCTGAACCTAAAGTTAAAAAAACGATCAATGTAATAGTTGTTAGCAATAAAGACACGGTAGAAACTAACCTGCTCTTCAGCCGGTAAATATTAATAAAGGCCATTGCCGAAAAAAACAGCATGGAATAGTTAATGAGCCAAAGCTGTTTGAACCGCAGTATATTTTCAATGCTGGCATTATAAAGCCCGTTGCTGTCTGCAAGCTGATATTTATTGTCGAAATAACCTGCAATCTCCGTAAAGAAGCCAAAGTAAATGGAGGCAATAAATGCAGCTGGTAAAAGCAGGTCGACCATATTATATACAGTATTTATTCCGGCGCCATTTTTGTCTGCAGGATATTTAACCAGTATATAATTTATAAAACCAAAGGCGATGCTGAACAGGATGGAAGTAAGAAAAAGACTATTTACAAAGGGTCTGAAGCTTTTGCTGTAAATATCTATATCAGTCCAGTCGATGGCCATACTGCCCATTGCAAGCAACATAAGCGGATAAGAGAGTTTTTCATAGACCAGCACCTGCTTTGTGCGGCCGATCCAGAATAATAATGCGGCCTCGGCAGCCCATAAGATAGTGACCCAATGCCCATCAAGCTGAACAGGAATGGCAAGCGTGATAAATACCAGTACCAGCCCGGCTACAAGATATAAAAGATGCCGGTCGGCAAGTTTTTCGCGATAAATAATGCTGCAGGCAATAAAATGAATGAATGCATTTGCCAGCGTAAATAAACCTAGAAACTGGCTGCCGTTTGTATGCGATTCAATAATAGAATAACCGATACCATAAAAGATAAATGAATTCAACAGCAGGAGTGCAATGTCGCCACGGTTATATTTTTCTTTTTGTACCAGTTTGTATGCCAGAAGGATGCAATAAAAAATTAAAAAGAATATACTGCTGAACAGCAGGGCAACAGTAAAATACCTGTCGTCCTGGTATTTTATAAGGAACCAGCTGAAAAATATAAACCAGCTGAGCCCAAAGGATACAAAGTATAAAGGTTTCCAGTATTTTTTAATTGCCACTACGGCAATGCCGGTATTTATAATGGCCATATAACTAAAGAGGATTACTACCCGGCCCGATCCGTCGCTAAGCAGCAGCGGTACTGCATAAGCGCCAACCAGTCCTATTAATGCAATTACCTGGCGGTTATATTGTATGGCCGCCACAACGGTGAAAACAGTAAAGAGTACCATCATGGCAAAAGCAACCATCTGCGGAATCAGTTCATAAAAACTATAAGCTGCAAAAGTGATAAAATAAAAACTCGCCATAGCGCCGCTTACAAGAACAGCGCTGTAGCTTTCGTAGTTTTTTTTGAGTTTGATACCTGTTCCCAATAACGCAATACTTGCTAAATACCCCAATATGATCCTCGTGAGTGGATTGATGAGGTTATTGTCAATTGAATATTTTACACCAATGGCAAGGCCAATGACCGTAATTACAATACCTATTTTATTAATAAGGTTTTCGCCAATAAATTTTTCGAGATCGGTTTTTATTTTTGGAGCTCCGCTTGGTTTTGGCGTGGCTGTAAAGGGTGAATCTGGAACATGTCTTTCCATTTTTCTCCTGTACAGTTCATCTATTGCGGCAGGTGCCGGGGGAGGTTCCTGTTCCGCCGGTTTTTGAGCCGGTTCTTGTGAAACCCGCTGTTTTTGGGTTTCTTCAAGTTTAAGGAGGTTTATTTCGCGGCGGAGGTTGCTTAGCTCCATCGAAATGCTATCATGCCGTTTTACCAATGCGTCCAGTTTTTCAACCAGTTCATTCAGCCTGTCAGAATTATCGGTCATAGTTTTGGCAGAAGCTTGGCTTCTGAAATTGCCGGGGTTTGGGCATGCTAAAAGTAAGGAAAGGATGACTAAAAGGGAGTTAAAATAAGAATAGCCTGAAAATCAATAACTCATAATTAAAAAAGCGACCCGTTTAGGCCGCTTTTTCTATTGTACTTACTGGTTTTAAAAATTTGCTGCTTTTAGCAGGGTCCTGGTGTTTACACTATCGGTGATGCCGGAATAATTGAGCCCTATAACGGCAGTACTTTCCACCAGGCCATACCTGGGTGCATAATAAGACTGGATATTTGTAGTAAGGGCGCTGGCAGGTATGCCGGCAACCGAAATACCGGTTTGTACCCGTATTACGTCAGAGTGCGATATGGTGCCGGTGGTTTTTGAAAGGCCTTTTTCTACGATTGTGTTGGTGATGGTCACTGCTAAAGGAAAAGGAAGACCCGGTACGGTTACGTTGGTAGTTTGGTTCCAGGAACCATTTACGTTCAAATTGGCTTTTAGGTAGAGCAGTTCCAGTTGCAGGTTACTGAGCGATGGTAAAGAAGTAAAACTGAAATAATCGTTTCCTGTTACATTGAAATAACCGGAGGAGCCGTCGGAATTGGAAAAAACACGATAGGTACGGGTATTGATACTGGTATCCCGGTTAGTGGAAGTGCTGGTATTGCTGCTGCTAGACATGGCAATATTATCGGTGGTTTCGTAGGTACGGGTTTGCCCGGCGGTAAGCGACATATAGGAAGTAGCGGTATTGTTATTGCCACCATCACTGTCTTTTTTACACGAAAACAGGATAATTGACAATGTAAAAAGGCCAAAAATTGTCTTTTTCATATGAATTTTCATTTTTAGGACCTCAATATCCGTATTTTTTGTCAATTATTTAAAATTTTCTCCGTATCTTTGCGCTCCAAATTTTATGGCTAAGCAGGCACTCATTAAACAAGACGGAACTATTATTGAAGCATTAAGTAATGCTATGTTTAAGGTTAAGCTGGAAAATGGCCACGAAATACTGGCCACTATTTCCGGAAAAATGAGGATGCACTATATCCGTATTCTTCCGGGCGATAAAGTGGGTGTTGAAATGAGCCCATATGACCTGACAAGGGGCCGGATCATTTTCAGGTATAAATAAGAAGTATTAAAGTATAAATTATAAAATTCATTACAATGAAGGTAAGGGCATCTATTAAAAAGCGCAGTACGGAGTGCAAGATCGTGAGGAGAAAGGGCCGCCTGTATGTGATCAACAAAAAGAATCCACGCTTTAAGCAAAAGCAAGGATAAAAGTTGATGGTTGACTGTGGATAGTTAGAACGGTTGACATTAAGCATTTAAAATTTAGCATTTAAAATTTATAATTATTTATGGCACGTATTGCCGGTATAGATCTACCAAAAAACAAAAGAGGCGAAATAGGACTTACCTATATATATGGTATTGGCCGTTCCACCGCAAGGTATATTCTTGAAAAAGCATCTATTGATGTCAATAAGAAAGTTAATCAATGGAACGATGATGAGCAAACAGCCATCCGTAATATCATTAACGCTCAGTTTAAGACCGAAGGTGCTTTGCGCAGCGAAACCCAGATGAACATCAAGCGTTTGCTGGATATCGCCTGCTACCGTGGTCTCCGTCACAGGAAAGGTTTACCGGTTCGTGGCCAGCGTACACGTACCAACAGCCGCACCCGTAAGGGCAAGCGTAAGACCGTAGCCGGTAAGAAGAAAGTTGCTAAGAAGTAATTGACTAATTAATAATTATTAATTAATTATTGATTATTTGTTTTATAAAATGGCCATTTATCAGAACCACACGCCGGATAGCGGGGCCAGCAGGAGGGTGGGGTTCGGTTCCGGGTAAAACCGGGATACAATTTTTAAGATTACCTATTATTAAAATTTATGGCGAAAGCACAAAAACCCCAGGGTGGCAAACAGGGAAAAACAGCTACCAAAAAAAGGGTGGTTAAAGTTGAATCCTACGGAGATGCACATATCGTTGCAAGTTTCAACAACATCATTATCAGTTTAACCAATAAGCAGGGGCAAACCATTGCCTGGTCAAGCGCCGGTAAAATGGGCTTTAAAGGAAGTAAGAAGAATACGCCTTATGCTGCCCAGATGGCCGCTGCCGATGCTGCCAAAACAGCACTGGATGCAGGCTTAAAAAGGGTGGATGTATACGTAAAAGGCCCGGGAAGCGGCCGGGAAGGCGCTATCCGCTCACTGAGCCAAAACGGGATAGAAATTTCTTCTATCAAGGACGTTACGCCTATTCCGCACAACGGATGCAGGCCTCCCAAAAAACGCAGGGTATAGATTATTTTGAATGACAAATTTTGAATGTTGAATTTATTTAAAATTTATCATTCAAAATTTAAAATAACATATTGAATCGCCATACGGTTCATTTTAACAAAGGGTGAGTGATTGATTTTTTACGATTTTTTACTGATCATCTCACCGTTCCAAAAAAAATCGAAATGATTAAAAACTATGGCACGTTACACTGGTCCAAAGACCAAGATTTCCCGCATTTTCGGTGAGCCAATCACCGGCAACGGCAAGTGGTTGACCAAAAACAGCAACCCTCCCGGACAACATGGAGCAAACCGCAAGCGTAAAACACTTGGCGAATACGCCCTCCAGTTAAAAGAAAAGCAAAAGGCCAAATACACCTACGGTGTACTGGAAAAACAATTCCGCAAAACTTTTGAAGAAGCCTCCCGCCAGAAAGGCGTTACCGGCGAAAACCTTATCAAACTTTTAGAAGCACGCCTGGATAACACTATTTTCAGGATGGGTGTGGCGCCAAGCCGCCAGGCAGCACGCCAGCTGGTAAGCCATAAACATGTAACTGTTAACGGAGATGTAGTGAACATTCCATCTTACACCTGCAAACCAGGCGATGTTATCAGCCTTAAAAATAAAAGTGCAGCCAATACTTCCATTACCAGTGCAGTACGCGGTAAAAATCCAAAATTCAATTGGGTAGACTGGAGCGAAGCCGAACTCAAAGGCACTTTCATCACCTATCCCGAGAGGGAAAGTGTTCCTGAAAATATCAGGGAGCAGCTGATCGTGGAATTGTACAGTAAGTAACAGGTAAAAAGTAAAGATTCAAATGTTTTGAGAGACTTGAATTTGTTTGGTTTTTTGAATTTTTATTTTTGAATTTTTAATTTTAAAACAAATCAACAAAATACAAATGGCCATTTTAAATTTTGTTAAGCCCGATAAAATTGTTCTTCAGAAAGCAAACGATTTTGAAGCCCAGTTTGAATTTCGCCCGCTTGAGCCGGGATATGGTGTCACCATTGGTAATGCCCTGCGCAGGGTGTTATTGAATTCCCTGGAAGGTTATGCTATCATTGGCATCAACGTTGCCGGCGCCGACCATGAGTTTGCCACCATCAAAGGTGTTACCGAAGATGTTACCGAAATTATCCTGAACCTGAAGCAGGTACGTTTTAAAGCAAAGGTTGACCATGATGTGAATACGGAAAAGGTGACCCTTTCTTTGAAAAATAAAACCGAATTCACTGCCGGAATGATTGGCGAAGCCTCTCCTGCTTTCCAGGTAATGAATCCCGAACTGCTGATCTGCACACTTGATAACAGCGCCAAGCTCGATATCGAGATCACCATTGGCAAAGGCCGTGGTTATGTGCCTGCAGAAGAGCATAAAGAAAAGAATTCGCATTTTGGATATATTCCGGTAGATGCCATTTTCACCCCTATCAAAAACGTAAAATACGTTATTGAAAATACCAGGGTGGAACAGCGTACCGACTTCGAAAAACTGGTTTTTGATGTTTTGACGGATGGTACCATCCATCCCGAAGAAGCGGTAAAGCAGGCCAGCCGTATTTTAATACAGCACCTGATGATCATAACCGACGAGAACATCACTTTCGATACTAAGGAAGATAAGAAAGAAGACCTGGTGGATGAGCAAACATTGCAATTGCGCAAAATGCTTAAGACACCATTGGAAGACCTCGATCTTTCTGTACGTGCCTTCAACTGCCTGAAAGCTGCCAAGATCAATTCTTTAAGCGAACTGGTACAGTACGAGCAGGAAGACCTGATGAAGTTCCGCAACTTTGGTCAGAAATCACTCAGCGAAATAGACCAGGTGCTCCAGGAGCGTGGTTTAAGCTTTGGTATGGACCTGAGCAAGCTGAAGCTGGATGATGAGTAAGACATATTTTGCAAATACTGCCAATGTGCAGATATGCAAATTTTGTTTCACACGATCAGTTAATTCATTTGCTTATTTGCCGTATTTGCAAATTTGCACATTAATCAATAAGTAGGTTATAATTCCTGACACGGTATAACCGAATTTAAAACAAAAACGTCATGCGTCACGGAAACAAACAAAACAACCTGAGCAGAACCGCTTCGCACAGAAGGGCGCTGCTTGCAAACCTGGGATCTCAACTGATCACCCACAAGCGTATCACCACCACTTTGGCCAAAGCTAAAGCGCTGCGTACCTACATTGAGCCGCTTATTACTAAAACAAAGGCAAACGACAGCAAAGAGGCGATCATGCACAATCACCGCATTGTATTCAGTTACCTGAACGACAAGGCTGCGGTGAAAGAACTCTTTACGGTAGTGGCACCAAAAGTAACCGGCCGCCCCGGTGGATACACCCGCATCATTAAACTGGGCGCACGTACCGGCGATAATGCAGAAATTGCCATGATCGAACTGGTCGATTTCAACGAGATCTACGGAAAAGGTATCAGCACAGAAGCTGCCCCGGCCAAAAAAACACGCCGCAGTGCAGGTAAGAAAAAAACAGCTGATGCTGTTGCCGATGTTGCAGAAGAAACGGCTGCTCCGGCTGAAGAAGCTGCACCCGCTCCAAAAAAGAAAGCTAAAAAAGCAGGCGAAGCAGAATGATCTTAATGCTAAAATATTTCAAAGCAAACTCCAAAAGGGTTTGCTTTTTTGTTTACAGGTGTCAGCTTTTTAAAAGCTGACACCTGTAAACAAAGTGGAAAAACTATCGCTCAAATTATTCAACTAATCATTTTCTTTGCATTACATTTTTTAAAGCATGACAAATACACAACCTCCTGCCATTTTAATACTGGAAGACGGAACCGTTATTCACGGAAAAGCATTTGGGAAAAAGGGTACCAGCACAGGTGAACTTTGCTTTAATACGGGTATGACCGGTTACCAGGAAGTGTTTACAGATCCCAGTTACTATGGGCAAATACTGATCATGAACAGTGTTCATACCGGAAATTATGGGGCAAAGCCAGGCGATGTGGAAAGCAGCAGTGTAAAAGTGAAAGGGGTGATCGGGCGAAACCTGGAAGAGAAATACAGCCGCTTTATGGCCGACAAATCTTTGCAGGAATATTTTGAGCAGGAGAATGTGGTGGCTATAGAAGATGTGGATACAAGGGCGCTGGTAGCACATGTACGCACAAAGGGCGCCATGAACTGTATTATTTCTTCGGAGGAAACCGATGTTGAAAAATTAAAGCAGATGCTGGGCAAGGTGCCATCCATGAACGGCCTGGAGCTGGCATCGGTGGTAAGTACAAAAGAAGCATATACGCTTGGCGATGAAAAAAGTACTATCCGCATTGCAGTACTCGATTTCGGTATCAAAAAAAATATTTTAAACTGCCTGGTGGAGCGGGGCGCTTTTGTAAAAGTGTTCAATGCCAAAACGCCCTTTGAAGAATTGGAAAAATTTGCTCCCAGCGGATATTTCATCAGCAATGGCCCAGGCGATCCGGCCCCCATGGATTATGCCATCAAAACAGTTAAGCAGATCTTAAATAGTAATAAACCTTTGTTTGGTATTTGCCTGGGGCACCAGTTACTTGCGCTGGCAAATGATATTGCCACTTTTAAAATGCACCATGGGCACCGTGGACTTAACCACCCGGTTAAAAATATTATTACAGGAAAATGTGAGATCACTACGCAAAACCACGGTTTTGGTGTACAGCCCGATGCTGTTAAAGCCAATAATAACATTGAGATAACCCATCTGAACCTGAACGATGGAAGCATTGAAGGCATACGGGTTAAAAATAAAAATGCATTTTCTGTTCAATACCATCCGGAAGCCACGCCCGGCCCCCACGACAGCCGTTATTTGTTTGATGATTTTATAGGAATGATCAAAACCACAGATTAAGACGGGGGAAACACGAATTTTTAGCACGAATTACATGAATTTGAATTTGGTCAAAATCATAGTTTTATTCAAAATAATTCTATGACTGAAATTTTATTTAAAGAAGAGTCTTATAAACTGATTGGTATCTGTATGGAAGTGCATCGTTTGCTGGGCTGTGGGTTCAAGGAAATAGTGTATAAAGATGCACTGGAGTATGAATTGCAAAAAAATAATATCGACTTCATCCGGGAAAAGAAGTATATCATTGGGTATAAAGATATAATTTTACCACATGCATACAGGGCTGATTTTGTAGTGTATGGCAGTATTATTCTTGAAGTGAAGGCAAGTGCCTGGATAGTTAATAATTTTGTTGCACAAACGATCAATTATCTTAAAGCTTCTGGACTTAATCTTGGTATCATCGCAAATTTTGGCAAAACCTCATTCGAGTCAAAAAGGATTGTGTTTTAATTCGTGTAATTCGTGCTAAAAGAAAATAGGTCCAATTCGTGTAATCAGTGTAATTCGTGTCTTACATTCGTGTCATGAAAATAGCGATCATCAATGGCCCCAACCTCAACCTGCTCGGAAAGCGGGAAACGGATATATATGGCAATGAACTGTTTGAAAATTTCTACGAAAAATTAAAGGCTAAATTCCCTTCTGTGGATTTTTATTATTACCAGAGTAATGTGGAGGGCGAACTTATTAATGAGATACAACGGTTGGGTTTTGATTATGATGGTATCATCATCAATCCCGGCGGATACACCCATACATCGGTGGCACTGGGCGATGCTATTGCAGCAATTAAAACACCCGTTATAGAGGTTCATATCTCCAATATTTTTGGCAGGGAAGAATTCCGCAGACTTTCTCATGTAAGCGGAAAAGCGGTAGGTGTTATCAGCGGGCTGGGATTGAAAGGGTATGAGCTGGCGGTGGAGTATTTTCAATGAAATTAGAAATTATAAATTCTTTTCAGCCGCCGTCAGGGCTTGCAGCCGCTGACGGGGCTATACCAACACCTCCTGTATCTCTGTGGCCGGTAAATTGGCATTACGCATGGCAATACCACGGGCGGCATTGCCCGCAAATTCTTTAAAGGCCGCTTTAGAAATTTCATCATCGCCCACCATCAGCGGTATGCCAATATCGCCACCCTCCCGGATGCTTTGTACCAGCGGTATTTGTCCCAGCAGCGGGATATCAAATTCATCGGCCAGGTTTTTACCACCGTCTTTTCCAAAAATATAATATTTATTGTTGGGCAATTCTGCCGGGGTAAAGTAACTCATGTTTTCCACCAATCCTATAACCGGAACTTTCAGCTGTGCCTGGCTAAACATGGCCACGCCTTTTTTGGCATCGGCAATAGCTACGGTTTGCGGCGTGGTTACAACAATAACCCCTGTTACTGGTACATTCTGCACCATGGTTAAATGGATATCGCCGGTGCCGGGTGGCATGTCTATCACCAGGTAATCGAGTTCGCCCCAGTCAACATCGGATACAAATTGTTTGATGGCGCTGCTCACCATGGGCCCGCGCCAGATCACGGCTTGTTTTTCATCTACCAGCAAACCGATACTCATGATCTTGATGCCAAATTTTTCGATGGGTATGATCATGCCCTTGCCGCTTCCGTCATCTTTCATCAGGGGCCTTTCGCCGCGAATGCCAAACATGATGTGCTGGCTGGGTCCGTAAATGTCGGCATCCAGTAAACCTACTTTCGCACCCTTTTCTGAAAATGCCAATGCAAGATTGGCGGCCACGGTGCTTTTGCCCACACCACCTTTACCGCTTACCACGGCAATTATATTTTTAACCCCGCTCAAAACATTTTTAGGGTCAAGCCGGTTGCTGCTGGTATTGCTGGTAAAATTCACCGTTACTACGGCCTCTTTATTGACCAGCAGTTTTACCGCATTTTCGCTGGCATTGCGCATCATATCCTTCATAGGGCAGGCAGGGGTGGTAAGCACAATGGTGAACGAAACATTATTTCCGTCTATGGCCACGTCTTTTATCATGTTGAGGGTTACCAGGTCTTTGCCTAAATCGGGTTCCTGTACATTGCTGAGCGCCTTTAAAATATCTGCTGTGGTCATGGTTCAATTATTTGTTAAAATACCGCATTAAATTGCAAAAATAGCCATTGAAAGTGTTACTTTGTTTGCTTTATACGGAATTGATGTGGATAATTTCAGGTACCCGGCATTTGTACCTATGAGCATCATTTGTTGCGTCGCACACTTGTACGGTATACCTTTGTGCAGCTGTTTGACGGAACCCGGGTAACAAAATTTTTTAATGAACAGATTTTTACGATATTTTCTCCTACTGGCCATTTTATTTCCTGCTGCTGCCCATGCACAGTTTGAAACCTTTAAAGATTCGGTGGTGCAGTTATATGGCGTGGTAATGACGGCCGACAGCCTCGAAGGTGTTCCCGCGGTAAGCATCATGGTGAAAGGACAAAACCGGGGTACCATCAGCAATGATAAAGGGGTTTTCAGCATTGCTGTATTAAAGGGCGACCAGGTGGAATTTACCAGCGTTGGGTTTAAGCCCGTGCTAGCTAAAATTCCCACAAATATTGAAGGCAATCAATACAGCCTCATCCAGCTGATGGTAAACGATACCATTTATCTGCCTGCCACCATCATAAGACAGCGGCCCACTAAGGAACAGTTTGCCCGCGATTTTGTAAGTGCAAAAGTCCCGGACGATGCTTTAACGGTAGCCCGGAAAAACAACAATGCTTCCACCCGTCGTTTCCTGGCTTCGGCACTTCCTTCCGACGGCCGGGAGGCCTCCAACCAGTATCTCCGTCAGGGTGCCACTAAACTTACTTATGCCGGGCAGTTGCCCCCGCAAAACATCTTTAATCCTTTTGCCTGGAACGAATTCATAAAAGCATGGAAGCGGGGGGATTTTAAAAAGAAAGGATAGGGATAGGGGAGCTGGAAAAATTCAAAAACAAAAAAATAATCGTCTATTGTTCACCTGCTCATCGCAGTGGCGAGTTATATTTTAACACAAAATGGTTATGCTGCTGTTTTTAATATGCTGGGAGGAATGAGCGTTTGGAAAGATAAGGTGAAAGCGGATGAGTGCAACCGGCTGCTTTATGTGCCTCAATAAATTTTAAACCGACAGCATCTTTAAGAATTCTTCTTTTTTTCTTCTTGATACATCCACCACGTCGTCATTTTGCATTACCACCTGGCCACCTTCGCCACGGATATATTTTTTTACAAAATCAAGATTGATGAGATGGCTGTTATGTACCCGGAAGAATCGGTAGGACAGCAGCATATCTTCAAAATCTTTCAATAATTTGGTAACCGTAGCTTTTTTACCGTTTTCGAAAAATATTTCGCAGTAGTTGCCGCTCGATTCGATGCGGATGATGGTGCGTATGAGGTAAAAATGGATGCCCTCGGTGTTTGAAATGGCTATCTTATCATTGTGCCGCTGCACATCTTCGGGTGTATGCCGGAGCAGGTCGAATTTTTCTTTTGAATGATTATTTCCCAGGAATTCACGCAGGCGTATCACTGCTCCCTGCAGTGCGTCAATAGAAATGGGTTTGGTTAAGTAATCGAAGGCCCTGATGCGAACGGCGTTTACCGCAAAATGATCGTAGGCAGTGGTAAAAATAATTTCGGGCCGGTTTTCGCCCAATTTTTCAGCCAGCCGCAGGCCGCTCATGCCCGGCATTTCCACATCCAGGAAAATGACTTCAGGCTGTTTGTTTTTTATGAGTTCCAGCGCTTCTTCAGGATCCTGCGAACTGGCCATTACTTCCACGCCCGGGCAAAATTCCGTTAGCTTTTTTTCGAGGTTTTGAAGACTGTTCCACTCATCGTCTATCAATATGGCTTTTATTTTTTGCAAGGCTAAGTAATTTTAAGTTTTATTTCCACACGTGTGCCGGCTGGTTTACCTTCTGCATCGTAAAGGTCGGTAAAATGTACAGGATCAGAACTGCCGTTGCCGTTGATATGCCGCAATCTTTCTTCGGTTATCTGCAGGCCCACACTTTTATGATCAGGCCGGTTTTCTTCATTGTATGCCGCAGCTTTTGCCCTTCCTGCTCCATTGTCTTCCACGGTATAGTGTATGTAATTTTCTTTTACAGCAGCGGTTATTTCGAGCTGTAGTCCTGTTTTTTTAATTCGGGAAAAGCCATGAATGATGGCATTTTCCACGTAGGGCTGCAGCAGGAGGGTGGGAACCCGGACGTTTTTGTTCAGCAGTTCTTCATCAATAGATGTGCTGTACGTAAATTTATTGTTGAAGCGCAGTTGCTCAAGTTCAACATACAGCTTCAGTACTTCCATATCTTTTTCAAAAGGCACCATTTCATTCTTGCTGCTGTCGAGAATACCTCGAATGAGCCGGCTGAATTTGTTGAGGTAATCGCTTGCCAGCCTTTTTTCATTCTGCATAATGAAATTCTCTATACTGTTGAGGCTGTTGAAAATAAAATGGGGGTTCATTTGCGCCCGCAGCGCCTGCATTTCGGTTTCTGTAATACGCTGCTTAACAAGCGAATTTTTCCTAATGGCATTTATTCTCATGCGGTAAAAGAAATAAATAAGTCCTGCTGCCAGTGCAAGCAGGGAGATTTTGAATGCCCAGGTTTCATACCATTTGGGGAGCACGGAAATGTTCAGGAAATAGGGGCTGCTGTAATTCCCGGTAAGGGGATTTTGTCCTTTTAATTCGATGCTGTAATTGCCATGAGCCAGGTTATTGAAACCAATGATACCGTTGTGTGCCAGGATCCAGTTTTTTTCCTCATCGAGCCGGTAAAATAAGCGATATTGGTCTGGCGTACTGTATTCTGTTACAGAAAAAGAGATATTAACAGCATGGGAGCCTGCAGCAATATCAACTTGTTCTGTGCTGTCGTTCAATGCCATTGCGGTGAGCCGTTTTCCGTCGGCAAGTATATCAGTAATGATGGAGCGGGCCTTTACGGAATATTGTATGATATTGGCGGGGAAAAATTTCACCAGTGCATCCATCGCCCCGCCATAAACAATTTCATTATTTCCCGCAGCAAAACCGGCTTCCGCCCGGTTGTCGGGTAGCCCCATATTGTATCCGAATTTTATCATTCTTTGCTGTTGCTGCACCCAGCACCAGTATCCCTGCTGGCAATTGAACCAAACATTATTAAAAGGGTCAATGGCTACCCGGGTGCAGCTGCCCATTTCTGCATATTCAGGAAATGTTCTGCTGAGTTTGCCAGTAGATGGATTGTAAGCCGCAAGTCCATTCTGTGTACAAAGCCATAGCAACCCGTTTTTATCTTCTGCCATTCCTGTAATAACGGGGGAGGGAAGGTTCCCGGGGTTCAATTTTTCAAAATCATCTTTTATTTCGTTGAGGCGGAACAATCCTTCAAAGCTGCTGGCATATACCTGCTTTTTAGCTGTTTGCAGTACGTAATTTGCATTGAGGTAATCGCCGGCAGTCGACCGCAGACTATACAGTTTTTTGAAGCGGTTTTGTTGATTGTTGAAAAGATAAATGCCTTTACGGAAGGAACGTATCCACCAGAGGCTGTCGTTCTTTACACTGAAATTCCTCAGGCGCGGATGCAGGCTGTCATCGTCGGGATAAAGCAGGGTTGTTTTTCCTGAAGCGGTGTCCATAACAACAAGTCCCGATTCGGTGCTGATATAAACTTTATTATGAAGTGGCATAAAGTCGAATGCTTCTGTTGTGGCACTTATTTTCCGGTAACGGTCTGTTTCGGGGTTTATGAGGTTTTTTCTGAAATTTTTCAATTGCCAGTTCTTATCGTATTGGTAAATTCCCCCGTTATACCTTTTAGAAATCCAAAAACCATTTGATACTTCTTTGATGGCGTAAACGCCTGAGTTTTCATTTTCGGGAAGATTATTTTTGTTTTTATAAATAATTGGAATGATCTCGTAAAGCGGGGGAGCTGCGGAAACAACTTTTGCCCCATTATTTGTAGCTAGCCAAAGATTATTATCACGGTCAACAAAGGACCGAAGTACCAGGGTGGTGTTGGATTCGCTTAAATAAGATTTGTAAGCAAGCGTTTCTTCATCAATCAAAATAAGCGAGTAATGAGCATCGCTGCATACAATAATGTATTTTTTGCCGTTGAAGGTCCAGGAATTGAAATTAAAGGCAACAATATCCTTGACGCTGAGCGGGAATTGCCTTGTGCTGCCTGTAAGTAAATCCAGGAGAAAAATACCTTTTCCCCAAGTTGCAATCCAGCAACGGCCTTTATTGTCGAAATACATATCCTGTATATTCATATCCTGGCCCAGCGTAAATTCTACTAAAGATTTTTTGGAAACAGGGTCTAATTTGAAAACGCGGTTTGCTATAGATCCCCAATAATTTCCCGCTCTGTCGGTACAGAGGCTTAAATATGTTTTGAAAGTGACCCCCCACTGCCTAAAGGGCCTAAACGGTTCCTGCAGTCTTTTCAAACCTGCGTCAGAAAATCTGAACAGTCCTTTGACATCATCCCGTACAATTGTTTCATCAGCTTTTTTGAAAACAAAAGGCCTGGTAAGGTTGAGATTTATTGATGCAAAGACTTCTTTACCGGGCTGCAGTTGTTGAAGGCTGTTTGGGCCAAGTACGAGCATATCCCCTGTTTTGTGATTTACAAGCTGTGTTACCAGGTTGGAATACAGGGTGCCTGAATCTACTGTATTGGCAAAAAAGCATTTTATCTTGCTGCCGTCAAAACGGTTCAATCCATTACTGGTGCCGATCCACATCATGCCATTATTGTCTTGTGCTATGGAATTCACTTCGTTGCTTGACAGGCCATTTTTTTCTGAAATGGTTTTAAAATTGAGAACAGGGAAGTGTTGGGCAATAAGTTGGCTGTTGCAAAAACAACTGAGCAATACTGTCAATATCAATAAGTATTTACAGACTGGCATTAACTGTAAGTTAAGGATTTTGTAAGCTGTTTTATCAGTTTTATCAGTCACACAGGCTGTTAATAACCAGTTTTGTAGCGGCATTGTCTGATTTTATTTGGGTGCCCGGGCTAAGCCTGATCCTGTTTCCGGCATTTACCAGTTTCTCAAAGCTTCCACCCAGGATCCTTACATAGCCGGAGCCCGCAGAGCCAATGGAAATTTCATTTTTTGCACTGGCATACCAGTCGCCACTGATAATAATATCTGTATTTCCGGCGAGTAAAGGGGAGTCATAAACTGCCAGGCAATTATTAATTACTGTTTCATTGGCCAATGAAACACGGATACGTAAACCCTGTTGGGGTGTAAACTGTGTATAGCATCTGGTCCAGTAACTCATGATATTGTTAGTGGAGGGGTAATATAGCTGGAAATTAGTGGACGGGAAAACATCACAATTGGTTGTTTGCGTTCCAGTATATACACAAGGTACTCCTGGTGCCACACTGTTTTGAGATCCTGGAAAATCGGCCGGTGTATCGCAGATCAGGTCCCCATCTCCGCTGCAATCACTTCCATCGGGGCACTCTTCTCCATAGGCTGTTTCAAAAGTATGGTATAAGCCGAGTGCATGCCCCATTTCATGTTCATAGTTAAAAGCGGCGGACTGTACTACTGAAAAAAAATGGTTTGGTATGCCGTAAGCATTTCCGCCCTGGGCTACGCCAAAATTCGTATGTACAAATATATCAATGGTATTAGAGTGGCTGGTTGCGTTCAGTGTGGCAACATGAGAAGAATTATTAGGGTTCATACTGTTGTTGAGCAGTGTGCTGGCCCTGTAATCGACCCCTACCAGAATAAAACAAATATTGTGGGGTTTGAAGAAGTTGGCCATCCGTTGAAGGTCAATATTCAATTGCGTGATGGTTGTGGCGGCATTGCTGCCATCATCATCGGTTAAAATATGCACATAAATATTAACTACATATAGATAGTCTATGGTACGTTGCGCATCCAGGAGTTGCCTTTCTGAAAAAATAAGCGGTTGTGCCGGGGGCGTGGTACCACAGAGAATTCTTTCGGGCTGCTGGCAAAGCGGGATCAGCGGAAGCAGCATAAAAGAAAGATAGAATAATATTTTATTCATGTGCTATTATTCGCAAAGTGGGTTAATGATAAACCTGGTGGCCGATGCATCGGGCCTTATTTCGGTACCCGGTCCAATCCGGATTCGGATGCCGGCATTTATCCATTTATCTAATACGCCTCCGAGTATGCGGATGCGCCCCGTTCCGGTACTAAAAATATTGATTTCATTTTTGGCGCTTACATACCAATCGCCTGAGATATTGATATCGGTATTGCCGGTTATAATGGGCGCATCATAAACGCTGAGACAATTTTTAACGATGTTTTCATTGCTGAGGGTAACCCTCATCCTCAATCCTTGCTGCGGGGTAAAATTATTCCTGCAATTACCCCAATAGCTCATCATATTGGTTTCAGAAGGGTCATAGGTATGATAGTTTGAAAAAGGGAATACGTCGCAGTTAACGTTTCGGGTCCCTGTATAAACACAGGGCACACCTGCGGCAACCATATTTTGAGAGGTATCAAAGTCGGCCGGGGTATCACAGATAAGATCCCCATCCCCGCTGCAGTCGCTTCCATCGGGGCATTCTTCTCCATAAGCAGTTTCAAACGTATGGTAAAGGCCGAGCGCATGGCCCATTTCGTGCGGAAGGGTGGGGAGGTTGAATGTGGAACCTCTAACTGATATAAAATTATTGGGAATAACGTAGGCGGTGCCGGCCAGGTTTGTATCGGAGAATGCCTGGTGAATATAGAAGTCAATACAATTGCTATGGTTCGTGCCGTTGGTGAGTGTGGATACATGTGATGAATTTTCCACGTTCATCATATTGTTTAAAACTGTGCTGGCCCTGTAATCGATGCCAAGCAGGATAAAACAGATATTATGCGGCTTAAAAAAATTACTCATTGTCTGAAGGTCTGCCTTTACAGAACTGTCGGTGGCAGCCGCATTACTGCCATTGTCATCTGTAAGGATATGAACATAAATATTAACTACATAAGCGTAATCGATCGTTCTTTGTGCCTCATTCATTTGAGCCGCATTGTACCGCAGGGCAGTTTGCGGAGTTGGGGTACCGCAACTCCCCCTTGAAGTTTGCTGGCAAATTGCGTTAGAGGAAATGCAGAACAGGATGAGTGGCAGGACTATTAATTTCACTTCTTATCTTTTTTAAGTGCTTCAATTTCTTTTTTTAGTTCTATCAGATAGAGGGTAAGCTCTTCAATTTTTTCCATCATCTTTTTTTGCGTATCCCCCAGGTGGAGCCCGTTTTTCTCAATTTCTGCTGCGGAAGGAATATTTGGGAGGTGTTTGTTTTCTTTGATGAATTGTTCAACCTCAGTAAGTGATTTCAGTTTATAATTATCAGCAAAAACATAATCGGCCCAGCCGCTTTCCACCACCACTTCTTTACTCCTGATATTACCGTTTACAGAAAGTTTATAAGTGGGGTTGGTGGTACCAATACCCACATTGCCATTTTGCTTTATGAGCATGCAATATTGATAACCGCTGATAGGGCCATGATCGAATCCGGATTGGTTGCCGGAAAAATTGCCGAGGTAAATATCCCCATTGCTGGGGCTCATGCCAAAGTTGGCGCCATAGCCTGCCTTAATGGTTTTGGTGCCGCCATTGTAGTAATAATTAAAACCGATCTCCGGATTATTGGCTGAGATGCCCACCCCAAACATATTGGCACCGAAAAGGGCCACGGTGGCGCCCACGCTGCCATTTATTTCAAGACGGGCATGGGTAGGGTCCGAAGTCCCAATTCCCACATTGCCGCCAAATTTGTTTAACAGCAGGTGATTGTCCCATTGGTCTTCATAAGGATTTACAGCATTTTCATCCTGGTAGCGTGCCTGGATGCCCTGCCCGTCCATTGTTAAATAATTTAACCTGACGCCGTTTGAGGGATTGTAAATATTCAGGCCCCCATCCCGGAAAACACCACTATATCCGCCGCTGCTCATTGCCGGGCTGTTGATATATACCATCCTGTTGGCCACATCGGGATAAGTAGCCTTATAATTGATATCGCCATGGGCATTATTGCTGCTGCCCCAGCCGGATGCATTTGATCCATTTGGCAAAATGAATTGCCAGCCTGTTCCATCGTGATAATAAAATTGTTTAGCCGTACTGTCGTATACCATTAGCCCTTTGGCAGGGCTCAAAATACCGAGCCTTGCACTTGTGGTCATCCTGGGTACAAGCAGGCCTTTTGTAGAACTGCTGATATCTAATTGGGCTGAAGGAAGTGGCGAGTTAGTGCCGATTCCTACACTTTGTGCTGAAGCAAAGCAAACAGCCAGCACCAGGAGTGTTGCAAAATTTATTTTTTTCATTTAAGCGGTTTATTTTGAAAGAGAATGGTTTCTATTTTTTCGAGCCGGGCTTTGAGGCCGGTATTTTCTTTTTGAAGATTGGTTATCTGCTGCTGTTGTTCCTGTATTGCTTTTGTAAGTACAGGAATGAAACTCTGGTAACCGAGTACTTTATGGTTTGACACTTCATCTACAAACTGCGGAAATATTTTTTCAACATCCTGTGCCAGGAAGCCATAGTGGAGGTTATTATCCTGCTCATCTTTGAACTGGTACTTTACGGGATTTAATTTCATGACGGCAGCCAATCCTTCATGATTGTTGATGGCTGAAATATTTTTTTTATAGCGTGCATCCGACATTTGCCTGTATTCACCATCGGAACGGATACATGCTTTTGATATCCCGTTGTATTGGAAAACGAGGGCAGAGTAGGTGGTACAGCCATTTACAATAGAGCCGATTATTCCGAGTGGATCGAGAAAGCCCAGGTTTACATTTACGCAGGTCTTGATTTTTCCGTTGCCGATATTCCAAAATGTATTATCGGGGGCCGGGGCCTGCAATGTGATGCCATTTTCCCAGGCAGAACTGTTTCCATCATCGGTAGAATAACTTTTCTGATAAATGTGAAGATCCGTGTATGGGTCGTCTGTTCCCAGCCCGATTTTTCCGAACCTGCTGACATGAAATCTTTGTACGGGATTGTTCACATTCAGGTTAGCATTTGGAACAAAAGCAAAAGGCCAGCTTGCGAGGTATAAAGAGCCGTTGAGTTGATTTATCCCCAGTTGTGCACTGTATCCCTGCGCAATAGATCGGTGGTTTGTACCGTCATGATAATGATTAAATCCTACTACGGGCCAGGAATTTTGTAAAGATATACCGGCTCCATTGCCGCCAAATATCGCAGCTGTGCTGCCTACTGATCCATTTTGTTCCAAAGCAGCCCTTTGGGGATATACGCTTAAGCCGATCCTTCCACCCAGTTCGGAACCTATAACTACATTGCTGCTTGCCTTACCGCCGCGGATATAGGTATCTTCATTTACATCGTAATTAAAGTGTGAATATTGCTGCGAACCCTGTATGGAAACAGGAACTTTGGTATAGATAGAAGAAGGGCGTATGAACAATTCCGCTCCCCGGATAGTAAGTTTGTCGTCCGCTTCTTCTTCGCCAATGGTTAAATAGTCTCCATCGCCAAATTTCAGCAGTGACTTATTGCTGCTGCTCCATACAAAATTTCCAACTTTTACATTTCCATTATCGATATGCAGTTTTTCGGTGGGGCTGGCTGTGCCTACACCCACATTTTGCGCATACGAGAATTGGAAAAAAGCTGAAAAAAAAAGCGCCGCTACTTGTTTCATGCATTAAATTTTGCATAAAACTACCTGCCTTCACAATGATAAAATTGCCAACTGTATGCTTTGCGGATATTTTTTGACGGATGACGGAATTTTTAAAAATTCCGGGAACAACCGGTTTTATTATCTTGCATTAGTGGCTGGTTACCTGCCGATCAGAGTCCTTTTGCCATTACAAAATCATTCATAAAAAAGCCGTTACCAATGTCAATATCTTCTTCTTTTTCAATGGTAAAACCATTTTTCCTGTAAAACTGAATGGCTTTGTTGTACCGGTTTACATTAAGTTCCAATACCGATGCGCCGGCTTTTTGAGCGTAGGCAACCACATGGTTCAGGAGCTTTTGTCCCCTGCCTTTTCCCTGCTCGCCGGGAAGTATATAAATTTTGTGCAGGCGGAAAACCCCGGGATTTTCGGGCGATTTAGCAGAGCAGGAGGCAAATCCTGTGTGGGCCCCATTTTCTGAGAGAATAAAAAAGTTGTGCTGCAGGTTTTCTATTTGGTTCCGGAGCGATGCGGGACTGTAGATCAGCTCCAGCATATAGCTCAGTTGTTCGGCAGAAAGTATACTGCCGTAGGCTTGGGGCCAGATGCTATGGGCAAGCCTGCTGATGATGTCTATGTCGGCAAGGCCGGCATTCCGTATATCCATTAGCGTATGGTAAGTTTCAGGTCGCTGCTGTACATTACCCTTCCTTTATCGTCTTTGGCAATAACGGCAAAAAACCAGAGTTCATCTCCGGGTTTTATCTGTGCCTGAATGGTTTTGATCCAGATTATTGATACAGGAGTTTTGGTGAAAAGTTGTGCTGATACGGTGCTGGTGGGAGATGTTTTTCCCGTAGCTTCATCTTCTGTTACACCGGCTTTTTTAAAGGCCAGCTGGTAAGAAGAAACCTGGTATTCTTTTTTCTTTGCGTCGTAAATTTTTAGTGGCATTGCTATCAGTTCTGCCGCTTTTTCCGGGCTGATACTTGTGGAGTCTTTATACTCACCCAGCATGGTTATAAGTTTTGGGGGCTTAAATTTTTGAACGGGTTTTGCCGCCGGTTTTTGTGCAGTGAGCTGCAGGCCGGTTAAAATAAATAAGCCTGCCAGGAATATTTTAAAATTTTTCATATCAAATGCTTGAAATAGTGTAACGAAACTACAGAAACTTAATTGTATTTATGGGCAATTTAACAGTTTTGATAGGTTTAAAGTTTAACGTTTAAAGGCTTCATATTGCAGATTGAACTTCTGGAACTTTAAAACCCTTAAACCATCAAACTCTTAAACCATCAAACCTTTAAACCCCTAAAACTTTAAACCCCTAAACCCCTAAACCTCTAAACCCCTAAACCATCTTCCCCAGGCTTTCTTCCACCATTTTTATTTTTGCCTCCGCATCGGCTTTTTTCTTTTGCTCGAGGGACAGCACTTCGGGTTTTGCATTTTGAACAAATTTTTCGTTGCCCAGTTTTTTCTCCACACTCAGTAAAAAACCTTTCAGGTGGTTGAGTTCTTTCAGCAGGTCATCTTTTTGAGAGCCGGTATTTATTGGCGTGGGAGTTGTTATGTAAAACTTGTCTTTACCAATCACCGTTGTGATGGCGCCAATGGGAGCTTCGTTGCCAAACGAAATGCTTTCTGCATTTACCTGCTTGGCCAGCAACGATGAAATAGCATTAAACGTATCCCTGTCGACCGTATCAACGGTTACACTAATTAATTCCTTTGGTTTTACCTGTTGCTTATTACGCACATCACGTATGCCGCTGATCACATTTTTCAGCAGCATTCCTTTTTCTAAAATTGCTTTATCTGCTTTTCCACCCGGAGCAAATTGTTTTGTGCAGAGGTCGTCTTTTCTTTCGTTGAGTAAATGATAAATTTCTTCTGTGATAAACGGCATAAAGGGATGCAGCAACTGCATCAGTTCCGTAAAATACTCAACTGTTTTGTTATAAACCTTTTCGTTGATCGGTTGTTCAAAACCCGGTTTCACCCATTCGAGGTACCAGCTGCAGAAATCATCCCAAATAAGCGAGTACAAGGTTTTAAGTGCCTCACTTAATTTGAATTGCTTCATCTGATCATCCAGCTCTTCTTTTACCTCGTTTAGCCTGCTTTCAAACCATTCCATTGCAAACGCAGCGCCCTCCGTCGTCTGTCGTCCGTCGTCGGTGGTCTGCTTCCCCTCCCACATCTTCAGCAGCTTCAGCGCATTCCACATTTTATTATTAAAGAATTTTCCCTGCTCCAGCGATGATTCATCAAACAACAAATCATTTCCCGCAGGAGATGCGATCATAATGCCAAATCGCACCGCATCTGCTCCATAATCTTCAATCAGTTGTAATAAATCAGGACTGTTGCCCAACTGCTTGCTCATTTTTCTTCCCTGCTTATCACGCACCATGCCGGTAAAGTAAACATCTTTGAATGGCTGCACGCCTGCATATTCGTAACCCGCCATAATCATCCTTGCCACCCAAAAGAAAATAATATCCTGCCCGGTAACAAGCGTGGTAGAAGGGTAGTAGTAGTTTGCATCTCTATTGCCGGGATCGCTGATGCCTTTAAACACTTCCATGGGCCAGAGCCATGAAGAGAACCAGGTGTCGAGCACATCTTCGTCCTGTCTGATATCTGCTATGTTAAATTTTGAATTTTGAATTTTGAATTTTTCAAAGGCTGCTTCCTTTGTTGCTGCTACCACATAATTCCCGTTGGTATCGTACCAGGCTGGAATGCGCTGTCCCCACCAGAGCTGGCGGCTGATGCACCAGTCTTTAATATTTTCGAGCCAGTGGTTGTAAGTGTTTTTCAGTTTTGCCGGGTGGAAACTGATTTCATCATTCATCACCGAGCCAAGCACCTGCGGATTTTTCTCCATGAATTTTTTCATATCGATGAACCACTGCATGCTCAGTTTGTTTTCAATGACTGCACCTGTGCGTTCGCTGGTGCCCACCTGGCTTTTATAATCTTCTGTTTTTTCAAGCTGTTCTAGTGCGGTAATGTCTGCTGCTATTTTTTTGCGCAACGCAAAACGGTCCATGCCGTTGTATGCCAGCACATGTGCCGACGGATCATCTGCCACCAGTTCTTCGGTGGTAAATTTCCCGCTGATGTCGAGTGTATCAATTGCCTTAAGCCCATGTTTGGCTCCCAGTATATTATCATTCTTATCGTGCGCCGGTGTTATTTTTAAGGCACCGGTACCAAAATCAGCAGCCACATATTCATCGGCAATAATGGGGATGCGGCGGTTAATGATGGGCACCATCACTTCTTTGCCCACAAAATCTTTGTAGCGTTCATCTGCCGGGTTTACGCAAATGGCCACATCGCCCAAAATGGTTTCGGGGCGGGTGGTGGCAACTGTGATGCTTTTACCGCTGCCATCGGCAAACAGGTAACTCACATAATACAATTTGCTGTCAATATCCTTAAAGATCACTTCTTCATCGCTGAGTGCGGTTAACGAAACAGGATCCCAATTAACCATGCGTTTGCCGCGGTAGATCAACCCTTTTTCATAGAGGTCCACAAATACTTTTATCACGGCTTTATAATAATCATCGTCCATGGTAAAACTGGTGCGGTTCCAGTCGAGGCTGCAGCCCAGCTTTTTTAATTGTTCCAGAATGATACCACCGTATTTTTCTTTCCATTCCCAGGCGTATGTTAAAAATTCCTCCCGGCTCAGCGAAGATTTGGTAATGCCCCTTTCACGCAGCATGGCCACCACCTTGGCCTCGGTGGCTATGGAAGCATGGTCGGTACCCGGCACCCAGCAGGCGTTTTTGCCGCTCATGCGGGCATGGCGCACCAGGATGTCCTGTATGGTATTGTTGAGGCAGTGGCCCATATGGAGCACGCCGGTAACGTTTGGCGGCGGAATCACAATGGTATAAGGCTCCCGGCCATCAGGTTGGCTGTTAAAATAACCTTTACTGAGCCAATGGCTGTACCATTTGGCATCCACACTCTTTGGTTCAAAATTTTTGCTGAGTTCCATAATAAAATTGGGGGCAAAGGTACGAAAATTGGGGGTGTCAGAAAAGTTTGCGAAGCATTGATTTGTTCAATAATTAAGCCTTTCTCAAGCCTTCCCCGTCCACTTATACACCCACAAACCCACCACTTCCTTCAATAATTTTTCCCAGCCGTCAAAAGCATCTTCGGTGGGTATAACGGCATCGGCAAAGCCAACCGGGTTGTCTATTTCTGCAAAATTGGCGGGGTAGGGCACTACCGCTAAGCCCGCTTTTTTAAACACAGCTTTGGAGCGTTTCATATGCATGGCCGAAGTGATGAGCAGGTAAGGGCCGGGTATTTTCAGGCTGTCTAATATCAATTTACTGTTGCGGGCATTTTCAAATGTATTGCGGCTCTGGTTTTCTGCAATAATATCTTCTGCCGGCACACCCATTTTTATGAACTCCTGTTTTACAAAATCAGCTTCCTTGTATTGCTGTTTAAAAAGGCTGCCGCTGCCGCCGCTGATCATCAGTTTTTTTATATGGCCGGTCTTATATAATTCCACGGCCTGTATAAAACGGTCGGCCGCCGTGCCGTAATAACCCCTATTCTCTTCGAAGTTGAAAGAAACAAAACCCGCCAGTACAATGCCTGCAGGATAAGTATCATTAGCGGCCAGTTCTTTCCTGGGCTCCTGCCAGCCAAGCGTACAATGATGGATGATGAACGGGTTGGAGAAAAACAAAAACCAGGCTATACTTACTACCGTTAACCTTTTTTTTCGTTTTATATTTTTGGTAAGCAGGGCCAGCACAATGAACAGCATCAGCCAGTTGAACGGCGACAGTACAAAAGAGAGTATTTTTGATAAAATAAAAAACATGCAGCGAAGATATTTAGAAATGCCTGCACAGCAACAAAGGCTGCCTGGGTTTTGTAATAAGCGCCGGCAGGACCTGCAGCGGCTGCCGGGGTTGTAGCTTTTCTTTTTTTAAACTAAAATAATTAGTATTTTCGCTTCCTGGCTTTTACATAAATGCCGATTCATAGCAAAGTGTTGAAATGCTTAGTTATTTTGATAAAATATAAAAACAAGCCCGGCCTCCCGCTCCTTCAGGAGTGGGATTGAGGGAGAGGTTATGTACGCAATTGTAGACATAGAAACAACTGGCGGTTATGCAGCTTCGCACGGCATAACAGAAATTGCCATTTATGTACACGATGGAACGAAGCTGCTGGAACAGTATTCCACCTTAATTAACCCGCAGCAAAGAATTCCCCTGCATATTACGGCCCTAACCGGCATCAGCAATGCCATGGTGGCTGCTGCGCCTTGTTTTGAAGAAGTGGCAGAACGGATCTATGAACTGCTGAACGATAAGATCTTTATTGCACACAGTGTTAACTTCGATTTTTCATTTGTAAAGCACCAGCTCAAACAGGCTGGCTACGAATTGCAGGTAAAAAAACTGTGTACCGTCAGGCTCAGCAGGAAGGCTTTTCCGGGTATGCCATCGTACAGCCTTGGAAACCTCTGCCGTCATTTGGGTATATCTATCAAAAACCGGCACCGGGCAGCCGGCGATGCTGCCGCCACCGTGTTGCTTTTTGAAAAGATCCTTGCCAATAACGGCGGCATGCATATTGATGCCATGCTCAAAAGAAATTCGGCCGAGCAATGGCTGCCAACCTTCCTCGAGAAAAATATTATTGAAAACCTGCCACCATGCCCGGGTGTTTATTATTTCTATAATGCCAAAGGAAAAATTATTTATGTGGGCAAGGCCATCAATATTAAAAAACGGGTGAGTGGTCATTTTACCCATAACGATGCCGGTAAAAAGCGCCAGGGTTTTTTAAGGTTCGTGGTCAATATAACGTACCAGGAATGTGTGAGCGAACTGCATGCACTGGTACTCGAAAGCACGGAAATACGGCGGCTCTGGCCAAAATACAACCATAGCCAGAAGCAGCCACTGCAAAAATTTGCCCTTTATAGTTTTGAAGATAACCGGGGTTATACCCGGCTGGCGATCGACAAGAAGAAAAAAAACCTTCCGGCACTTTACACATTTAACCAGCTGCACGAAGGCCTGGCAATGCTGCGCAAAATGGCCGAAGAATTTGACCTGCACCATAAACTTTGTCATTTAGACAAAACCGCACTCAACGAAAAAGATGCTGAATTTTTAGAGGAACCACTGCTTTATAATGCCAAAGTAAAAACCGCCCTTCAGGCACTTGAGGAAAAGCTTCCCAGTTTTGCCATAGTAGATAAAGCACCCGGGAAAAAACAAAAACTTTGTATGCTTATTGATAAAGGTAATTTTTGGGGCATGGGGTATATTTCCGGTATCCCAAAAAACGCCGGTAAGGAAAAGCTGAAAGAATTGCTGCAGCCTTATCACGATAATGATTTTATCCGCAACAATATTTACAATTATGCAGAAGCTTATCCCGGCAAGAAGATCGTATTTAGCTAAAATCCGGCGGGCTTAAAAAATTTTTTATTTCCAGCTGCCCGCTTAATTTCGCAACCCAAAATAAAAATATGTTTGAATCAATTATAGCCCAAAAATTATCGCTAAAAACAAAACAGGTAGAAAAGGTGCTGCAGTTGCTGGCCGAAGGTTCCAGCATTCCGTTCATTGCCCGTTACCGCAAAGATGCCACCGGTGCCCTCGATGAAGTGCAGGTGCAGCAAATACAGGATGAAAACAAACTGATGAATGAGTTTGCAGAAAGAAAGGCCTTTATAGAGAAAACGATCACCGAACAGGGCAAAATGACCGAAGCGCTGCAGCAAAAGCTCCATGAAGCCAGCACCATCAACCAACTGGAAGATATCTACCTGCCTTACAAACAAAAAAGGAAAACAAAAGCTGTTATTGCAAGAGAAAATGGGTTGCAGCCGCTGGCCGATCTGCTGCTGGCCCAAAAAGATATTGATATTGAGAAAGAAGCCGCCCCGTTCATCAACG
Source organism: uncultured Chitinophagaceae bacterium (assembly GCA_963754695.1). GTDB lineage: Bacteria > Bacteroidota > Bacteroidia > Chitinophagales > Chitinophagaceae > Ferruginibacter. The sequence goes on along the minus strand of CAVWGU010000001.1, from coordinate 206,959 downwards.
ATAAAGTGCCCAATACCGAAGCTGCCCTCCAGGGTGCAAGGGATATCATTGCCGAAACGGTTAATGAAGATATTGCGGTTCGTGAAAAACTGCGTAAACTCTTCCAACAGGAAGCGCTTATTAAAAGTTCTGTTATTGCAGAAAAACAAGCCGAGGCAGTCAAGTACAAGGACTATTTTGAATTTTCCGAAAAAATTTCAAAGATCCCTTCGCACCGTACATTAGCCATACTGCGGGGTTTTTTGGAAGGGTACCTGCGCATATCCATTGAATCAACCGAAGAAATTGCCCTGGAAATGCTGGAAGATTTTTATATTAAAGGAATGAGCAATTGCAATGAGCATATCCGCAAAGCCATAAAAGACAGTTACAAAAGATTGCTGCAACCAAGCCTGGAAACAGAATTCCGCACGGCATTAAAAACAGCAGCCGATGAGGAGGCGATCAATGTATTTGCAGAGAACCTGCGCCAGCTTTTGCTGAGTTCGCCATTGGGCAGCAAAAAAATACTGGCTATTGATCCCGGATACCGTACGGGCTGTAAAGTTGTTTGCATTGATGAGAAAGGGGAACTGCTCGAAACATCGCTGATCTTTGTGCACGAAAAAAACAGGGTATCCGATGCGGAACATATTATCCGCAGCTTAATTGCCAAACATGGTACAGCCGCTTTTGCCATTGGCGACGGAACTGCAGGAAGGGAAACACAACAGTTCATTAAAAATTTGAATACAGGCCTGCCGGTTTACCTGGTTAATGAAGATGGCGCCAGTATTTACAGCGCCTCCGAAATTGCCCGTCAGGAATTTCCCGATCAGGATATCACCATTCGTGGTGCGGTAAGCATTGGCCGAAGGCTGATGGACCCCCTGGCGGAGCTGGTGAAGATAGATCCCAAAAGTATTGGGGTAGGGCAGTACCAGCACGATGTTAATCAACCCAGGCTTAAAGAAAGACTGGATCAAACAGTAATGAGTTGTGTGAACAAAGTGGGCGTTAACCTCAACACGGCCAGCAAACACCTGCTCAGTTATGTAAGCGGCATTGGCAGCAGCATTGCCGAAAACATTGTAAAATACCGGAAAGAGAATGGTTCTTTCAGAAGCCGTAAAGAATTATTGAAGATTCCCCGCCTGGGCGATAAAGCATTTGAGCAGTGTGCTGGATTTTTGCGTATTCCCGGAGCCGCCGATGTACTCGACAGCAGCGCCGTACACCCCGAAGCCTATGCACTGGTGGAAAATATAGCAAAGGATATGCAAGTAGATGTGAACAGTCTTATTGCAAATGAGGACATTGCTAAAATCGATACCGGTTAAAAAATATGTAAGCGAAAAATTCGGAGAACATACAGTAAACGATATTATCAGCGAATTAAAAAAGCCGGGACTTGACCCACGCAGCGGGGTACAGCAGTTTGAATTTGCCAATATCTTTTCTATTGAAGAGCTGCATACGGGAATGGAATTGCCGGGTATTGTTACCAACCTCACCCGTTTTGGCGCTTTTGTAGACATAGGCGTAAAACAGGATGGCCTGGTGCATGTTTCTGAAATTGCACATAAATATATACAGGATCCGGGTGAAGTACTCCGCATCAACCAGCAGGTAAAAGTAAAAGTGCTGGAAGTGGATGCGGCCCGTAAACGGATAGCGCTTTCCATTAAACAAACCGAAGCGGCCCCTGCACAATCCCAGCGGCCAAAACAATCTTTTCAACCTGCAAAAAAACAGGAACCAAAGCAAGCCAGTATGGGTGATGCATTGGCTGCGCTGAAAATGAAATTTGGTAAATAGGGTTTAGCCGGTTTTGGCAAGGCCATTTTTATATGCAGCTAGTTTACCATGCAGGTCCTGCGGCCTGAAAGGTTTGGAGATATAATCATTAAAACCGCTTTCTGCCAGTTTCTGTTTCATATTATCAAAAACGGCTGCTGTAAAGGCAATGGCAGGAATGTGGGGGTTGATACGCCTGATGGCATATAAGGCACTGTAACCGTCCATTTCAGGCATCTCAAGGTCGAGCAGGAGTATGTCAAAATTTTCGTGGTTGAAGAATGAAACAGCTTCCAGGCCGTTCTTGGCCTGTACATAGTCAACGCCCCATTTGTCGAGGAATTTTGTGGCGATCATCATATTGATGGGATTGTCCTCAGCGATCAGTATCTTTAAACCCTTCAGTTTCGATTCGTCCAGGATCAGGCCATTGTTTACATATGCTTTCTGCATGCCGTAGTAAACAGGCAATTGCAGCTCAAAGTAAAAGCGGCTGCCTTTGAGGTACTGGCTTTCCACTTTGAGTTCTCCACCCAGCAGTTCCACCAGTTTTTTACTGATCGTAAGACCAAGCCCGGTACCTCCGTATTTCCTGGTGGTTTTAACATCGGCCTGTGTAAACTGTTCAAATATGCGGTTGGTTTGTTCCTCGCTGATACCAATGCCGGTATCCATTACACTGAATTCAATTCTATTTACATCACTGTGCAGCAATACTGCTTTTGCCTGCAGGGTTACAAAGCCGGTATTGGTAAATTTAAGTGCGTTGGAAAGCAGGTTGTTGAGCACCTGGTTCAGGCGGGTGGGATCAGCCAGCACCGGCCTCGTAAGATTGGAATCGATATCTGTATAGAGTTCCACCCCCTTCGTTTTAAACTGCTGGATGAACGGGGCGATCACCGAATTGATGAACTGGGGTATATCTGTGGCAATACGTTCCAGTTTGATCTTGTTCGCATCAAGCTTACTCAGATCGAGCACATCATTAATGAGACTGAGCATATGTTCGGATGAGAATTTGAGCACATTGAGCTGCTCTTCCTGTTCTTCGAGGCAGTTTCCCTGCAGCAGCAGGTTAGACGCACCAATGATACCATTGAGCGGGGTTCTCAGCTCGTGGCTCATATTGGAAAGGAACTGCGATTTAATTACGGCCGATTCTTCCGCTTTTTTCTTGGCGTTGTGCAGTTCATTCAGTATTTGATTTTTTTCGCTGATGTCTGTGATACTGATCTTTTTGAAATCCTTGTCGAGGTATTTGAACGAGATGATGCTAACACTGGCCGGAAACACGGTGTTATTGCTTTTTCTGCAATTGAGTTCTGCTTCCCAGTTTTGCTGGGGCGAACAAATGATTTTGTATAAGGCTGCTTTTTTGTTTTCGTCCTTTTCTTCAAACAGCTGTATCACTTCTTTACCGGCTAGCACGTTGTCATTGCCCATACCAAAAAAAGCTGCAGCATGGCGGTTGTTGTCGTCTATTAATCCGGTGGAGGTGTCCACTATGAGTTCAGCATGCAAAGAACTGTTGAAAACGGTATCGAGGAAGGTTTGTTTATCCTTCAGCGTCTTTTGCCTGCGGTTGTTTTCATTAGCAAGGGAATAACCCATCCATACCGTAAGCACGGTTGCAAATAAAAGATTTGTGGTAAAACTGATGCGCAAGCCTTGATCAGCAATATTTTTCTCTAGCCCGTACTGTGGCGCAAACAGTACAGACAGCAGCAGGGTTCCAAGGCATATCAGGTAAGTGATGCCAATATTCCTCCTGTCTGTTAAAAAAGCAAAACTGATGATCGTAGGAAAAAAGAAGAGATAGGCGCCGGAATAAGTGCCATTCACAAACAGCAATGCACCCAGCGTGGTATTGATACTGACCAGCATCATGATATACGATGCCCTGATCTTATTTCTGTCTATAAGATACCTTATGACCAAAAAACTCAGGCATGCCACAGCTGAAATGATATAACTGTAACCCGACCCACGCAGGAAATTATAAAATGAACTGAAAAAGAAAAGGGAGAAGGCAATGATCTGGTATAATCGGAGCCTTACTGTAAAGGAATCTTCATTGAAATACTTATTGGCCGAAAACCAATTGATGAGTTCGCGGAATTCCTTTTGCACAATTGATTTAATTGCATGAACCACGCTTGTATTTAGTTTTATAGGTTGCATTCTTAATAGTAAATATCACATCACTATCGTATAAACGCTATTATTCCCGTTTTAATATGTGGCAACAGAAATTTTATCTCTATATGGGAAAAGCAGGCATTTAACAGTAGTTTTACAACGTATTTATACGAAATTTAATATTTGCCGGAAATGCATATTTTGGGGCTAAAGAGGGTGTTTTCTGTCCCGGGATGGGCTGGAAATTATATAAATCAACGTTTTTCAGTTAACCCTTTCCTAAATATGCCTGTTAATTCAGGGAAGAATAAAGCTTTGTAATTATCTTGCCCACCTCAAAAAATAAGCACATCAATGAAGCATGCATCTTTACTTTTAAACCTGGTTTTGTTATTGGCAGTTGGTTTTTTATATTATAAAGTTTTGGGCGACAATAAACCTGACATTAAAAATACCGGAACTTCACCCGCTTCCAGCAGCGGAAGCACCATTGCCCCCAAAAATTCAGGGGCTTTAATAGCTTATGTGGAACTTGATTCCCTCAATGAACAGATAACCTATATCAAAAACAGGCGTAACCAGTTTGAATCGCAGCAGAAAGCGATCGAAACAGAATGGCAAAGCGGCTACCGCGGACTGGAAAACAAGAAAAATAATTTCATAAAATCCAAGGGTCAGACTGCCACACAGCAGGAAGTTGAGAATATGCAGAACGAGCTTTACCAGCAGCAACAGCAGATTGATGCCCGTAAACAAAATCAAACACAGGACCTCAGCGAAAAAAGTTTAAGGTTCCTGGAGGATATACAAAAGCAACTTAAAGATTTTCTTACAGAGTATAACAAGGCAAAAAACTACCAATATATTTTTACCACAGGTACTGGTATGGATTATATGATATTTAAGGATTCAACCTTTAATATTACGGCAGATGTGGTGTCAGGCATGAACGAAAAACTTGCAAAAGGGAAAAACTAATCTCTTTTATGTATAAATTGAATCCCGGGAGCATCTATTCCGGGATTTTTTATTACTTTACCCTCCTAATAAACCAACGCACATGGCTGAAACAATACATCAGTATAAACCCTCACTCAAACTCTTAGATGCCACCATGATCGTGGCAGGATCCATGATCGGTTCGGGCATTTTCATTGTAAGTGCCGACATAACACGGAATGTGGGGAGTGCCGGCTGGCTGATAGCCGTTTGGCTGATAACGGGTTTTATGACGTTGACCGCCGCATTAAGTTATGGCGAACTGAGTGCCATGTTTCCAAAAGCGGGCGGGCAATATGTTTACCTGAAAGAGGCTTATAACCCGCTTGCCGGCTTTTTGTACGGCTGGAGTTTTTTTATGGTAATACAAACGGCCACGATTGCCGCAGTTGGGGTGGCTTTTTCTAAATTTTTGGGAACCTTTTTTCCCGCCCTCGACATCAGGGATGAAAATCTTATTACACAAATTGGCATTTTTAAAATTTACCCTGCACAGTTTGTTTCTATTGCAATTATTATCTTGTTGACATATATTAACACCAGGGGTATTAAGGAAGGAAAGCTCATTCAAACCAGCTTCACCGTTGTTAAATTGCTTTCACTTTTTGGGCTCATCATATTAGGCTTTCTGTTAGCAGCTAAAACCGATATATGGAATGCGAACTGGGCCGATGCCTGGGCCATGACCAGCCGCAATGCAGAGGGCCAGGTGGTGAGTGGCGTTTTTGGAAGCGCTGTATTAGGTGCTATTGCAGCCGCCATGGTGGGTTCTATTTTCAGCAGCGATGCCTGGAACAACGTAACCTTTATTGCCGGCGAAGTGCATAACCCCAAGCGGAACATTGGACTGAGTTTATTTTTGGGTACCCTCATTGTAACACTTATTTATGTTTGTGTAAACCTTATGTACATAAGTGTGATGCCGCTGAACGAAATTGCATCGGCACCCCAGGACAGGGTGGCAGTTGTTGCCAGCAAAAAAATATGGGGCGATACAGGGGCATATATAATAGCCGTCATGATCATGATCTCCACTTTTGGCTGCAATAACGGGTTAATATTATCTGGCGCCCGGGTGTATAATACGATGGCAAAAGATGGATTGTTTTTTAGAAAAGCTGCAGATCTGAATAAAAATGATGTACCGGAATTTGCTTTGTGGATGCAGTGCGTGGTGGCATGCCTTCTTTGCCTGAGCGGCCAGTATGGCAACCTGCTCGATATGATCTCCTTTGTAGTGGTATTGTTTTATGCACTTACCATTGCAGGAATATTTATACTCCGTAAAAAAATGCCCGATGCGGAGCGTCCTTATAAAGCATTCGGATATCCATTGCTTCCGGCCATTTATATTTTGATGGCGTTGGCATTTTGTATTTTGCTAATTATATATAAACCTGCATTTACGTGGCCGGGACTGATCATTGTATTACTCGGTATCCCGGTTTATTACATTGCGGTGGCCAATAAAAAAGCTTAAAGAAATAATTGCAGATGAACTTTAATGAACTTTTTGAGTCTTTCTCAAATATAAAAATAGCGGTATTGGGCGATGCGATGCTCGATACCTATTGGTGGGGAAATACAGAGCGCATTTCGCCGGAAGCGCCGGTGCCGGTGGTAAGTGTGTCAAAAAAAGAACAACGTATTGGCGGCGCCGGAAATGTAGCCCTTAACCTGGCTTCTCTTGGCAGCCCGGTACATCTCCTCTCTGTTTTGGGAAACGATGAAGAAGCGGAGATACTGGAGAAGCTATTGGCCGAAAAAAAGATCGGTACGGGTTATGTACTTAAATCTGGGGGAAGGGTCACCACCAATAAAATACGTATCATCAGCCGTAACCAGCACATGATGCGGCTTGACGCAGAGATCAGCACCCCGCTACAGGCAGCAGAAGAAGACGCCCTGCTTGAAAACTTTAAAAATTATCTCGAAACCGAAAAGCCTGCCATTGTTATACTCGAAGATTATAACAAAGGGGTACTTACCGAAAAAGTGATTTCGGCAGTTATTGCCCTTTGCAAAAAAAATAATGTACTTACCGCGGTAGACCCCAAAAGGAAAAATTTCTTCGAATACAGGGGCGTGGATATTTTCAAGCCAAATTTAAAAGAAGCAAAGGAAGGGTTGAACATCATCGGCGATGAATTGTCGGCAGCGAGCCTTGAAGTCATTCACCAGTCGCTGCATACCAGGCTGCAGCACGATACTTCTTTTATCACGCTTTCTGAGAAAGGCGTGTATTACCAGGCTCAAAATGAAAAGCAATGGATTCCCACACATGTACGCAGCGTTGCCGATGTAAGTGGTGCAGGCGATACGGTCATTGCGGTGGCAGCCCTTGTTTTTGCTGCAACAAAAAACCGTAAGCTCATGGCCCAAATGGCCAATATTGCCGGCGGATTGGTTTGTGAGGAAGTGGGAACAGTGGCTATTGACAAGGATAAACTACTTAACGAATGCAATTTATTGATTCAAAAATAAAAGTGTGAACCAAACATTCTCCATTGCCATACACGGTGGTGCCGGAACCATTTTAAGGTCGGAAATTACGGCTGAACAGGAAAATGCTTATATGGCTGCTCTTAAGAAGGCACTTGATGCCGGTTACGGGGTGCTTCAACAGGGTGGCTCCTCTTTGGAGGCTGTAAAAGCAGCCGTTGTGGTATTGGAAGATGATCTGTTGTTTAATGCCGGGCGGGGGTCGGTCTTTACAAAAAATGGTACACACGAAATGGATGCTTCCATTATGGATGGCAAAACCCTGGCTGCCGGCGCCGTGGCCGCGGTGCAGCATATCCGAAACCCGGTTTTGCTGGCAGAAGCAGTGATGCAAAAAAGTGCGCATGTTTTTTTAACGGGTGCAGGTGCAAATGAGTTTGCCAGGCAACAGGGATTGGAAGAAGCGCCGGATGAATACTTCTTTTCGAAGTTCCGTTACGATCAATGGCAGCAGATAAAAGAAACAGATGGCTATGCACTTGATCATTCAACTGCAGAAACCCTGCAAAAAGAGAAAAAATTTGGAACAGTAGGTGCGGTGGCCTGCGATGCCCTTGGCAATATTGCTGCTGCCACCAGTACAGGCGGCATGACTAATAAAAGTTTTGGCCGTATTGGCGATACCCCCATCATTGGTGCAGGCACTTATGCCAATAATAAGACCTGTGCCGTAAGTTGTACCGGGCATGGGGAGCCTTTTATAAGGGCCGTAGCGGCGCATGCCGTCAGTTGCCTGATGGAGTATAGGAATCTTAGCCTTGAAGAAGCCATGGAAGAGATCCTGCATAAAAAACTGCTGCAGATGGAGGGCGAAGGAGGTATGATCGGCGTGGATGCTGCAGGCAATATTTCCATGCAGTTCAACAGCGAAGGGATGTACCGGGCCATGAGGAACAGCGCCGGGGAATTTTCAGTGAATATTTATAAAGATTAATTTTTTGGTTGATGAAGAAATATGCAGTGATCGTGGCAGGCGGAACCGGCAGCCGGATGAAGAGCAGTATTCCCAAGCAATTCCTCCTCATTAATAATAAGCCTGTATTGTATTATACACTCCGGGCATTTTTAGATGCCTGGAACGACATGCAGATCATACTCGTACTTCCCGAAGAACATACTGCCCGGGGCCAGGAAGTGATCGATGCTTTTTTCGATTACAGCCGTATCCAGCTATGCACCGGCGGCGAAACCCGTTTTCATTCTGTACAGAACGGGTTGAAGCTTATTAATGAGGAGTCGGTCATTTTTGTGCATGATGCGGTGCGTTGCCTCGTTGGCAAAGACCTTCTGCTCCGCTGTTATAACGAAGCTGCCGAAAAAGGTAACGCCGTTCCCGTAATTCCCTGCAGGGATAGTTTGCGAATCCTTGATGAGGCAGGTAATAATGAACCTTTAGACCGCAACCGGGTAAAATTGGTTCAAACGCCACAGGTATTCCATAGCAGGATCATTTTGCCCGCATTTAATATTGATTATAAAGAAAAATTCACCGATGAAGCCACGGTGGTGGAAGCTTTCGGAATGCGGGTAAACCTGGTGGAAGGCGAAGAAACCAATATCAAGATCACGCACCCCGTAGACCTCGAGACCGCAAAAAGCATTCTTGACGAAAGAGAAAATAACAGCGCTATTTCTTGATCAGCTGAAGTACAGCAGGAAGATAGTTCCATTTGATAAAAGGGTAGGGTTGGGCTATAGGCGAAAATTTCATATAAAAATCAGCAATGCCCCGCATGTCGGAACCCTCGAAATCAAATAACAACGGTTTGCCCGAAAATTCCCTGAACAGACTGTCGTAAATAAAATCATTGGCATGTACTTTTTTGCCGGATTCGGTAATGCAGGAAATAATATTATAGATCCGCTTCCCGTCATGTAGCAGTACCAGGGCCGCCAGTATATTACCTTCTGTATCTTTGGCAACCCTGCAAATGATCTTTTGATCTTCATTTAATTTTCTGCAAAGCTCCACAAAGCGCCTGAAGTCTTCTGCAGAAACGCTTTTCATTTTTTCTCCATACAGATTCCTGTAGAGCTGTATCATTTCCCCGAAATCTTTATACGGGCCATAACTGCATTCGAATTTTTTTATCCAGCTTAATTTTTTTTTAAGTGAACTGCTGTAATTATTGTAAATAAACTCATAGGAAAATCCCAGGTCAAGTACATAGTTTACCCGCTGCAATAGGTTAACCTTTTTTAGGGTGCCACGCTGGTTATGATAGTTAAGGCATATTTCTGCAAACTTAAAACGGCTCATTGCTGCAGCAACAAATTCGCTGATCGTTTCATCTGTTACGCTGTTTTTTGAGAAAACGCCCAGTTGCTGTGTAAAAGCAGGTTGATATAAATAGCCGATGCCCATTTTTTTTCTGCGGGGCAGGGGCATCACTGCTTCATAATCGCCCATTACCAGGGCATCCCATTGGCAAAGTGCATCCAGGTAAGATGATTGCGCATAAATAAGGCTGTTGGCTGCATCCAGGATACAGGCATCCCATTGAACCCTGTCAATTTCGCCGTGTTTTATGTAAATAATATCGGCCATCAAAGTGGTATTTGTGGAATCAGCCGGCGCACCGAAAGATTTTTAAGATCGATACTGAATGTAATTTTTTTTGCTAACTTGTTCTGATCCGGATCTGATTTGAGTGTATTCTTAAAGTCTTTGCTCATTAAAAGGGGTGTATAAATATTCAGCACATCTCTAAACAAAGAAACCTGCAGGCCGCCTGTATAAAGAAAACGGGTGGTGAAAGCATTTTTTTCCCAGGCTTCAGCATAAGTACCAATATCAAAAAACAGGTAAAGCGGGAGTTTGACAGGGAACAGCTTTTCGGGCAAACTTGTTTTTAGATTAATGGCCGCCACCCAGTTAGCACTTTGTCCCTGCAGGAATGAATATTTATCCATGCGCAGTTTAAGCCCGCCGGTATTCTGAATCATAACCTGCTGTGCAGCCAGTCCTTTGTTGGCAACCGGAAGATCGGGGTTGGCCGATGAAGCCGAGCGTCCTGCAAAATAATGAGAATAGGTATAGTCGTCATCGCCGGTTCCGCCAAGCAGTTTTGGCTGGTAGAGATAGCTGGTATTATTCCTGCTTCCTGTAAGGCCAAATTTGGCCGCAAATACCCTGGCGTTCAGTCCTCCGCCTTTTGCATAGTTGAAAAAGTAGTTGGCGCTTGCATTGAGCCTGTAAAACCCTTTACCCTGTTGCAATTGAAACTGGTAACTGTATGGATAAAGCACCCGGTAATTTTCACTGGAAAAGCTCACCTGGTTTACGTAACGACCTTCCTGCCTGAAGTCAGATGGATAAGTACTGCTGCTGTCGCTGCCGGTAATGAAAACATAGTTATCGAATCTTTTTTCGTTTATGATGAACGATTTCAGTTCAATCCATGTTCTTTTATTTGCCCTGGGCTTCTGCGCAAGAAAAAAACGCAGCGACGGCGACAGTTTGCTGAATGATTCAACTATTTTCTTTCCGGTGGTATCCTGCGATTGTTTGGATGAGAACTTTGACCAGCCTGTGCTTAAAGAAATTTTTTCGAAAATATTATCGGGGAACCAGGAATAGGAAATATTGCCAATGCTGTTCAGCTGCTTGCTTCCGGTTCCATAGAGTGCGGTACCTGCAAATTGAAATTTAGTGGAAGGGAGTGTGTAATTGTGCAGTAAAATGCCTGGCATCAGTTTGTCGTACTTGTTATACCCAACCGCCGGTGCTGCAAAAATATAATGATACTTGTCTGTATCCTTAAAGCTAAAAAAGGAAGCAAGTTTCATTTTCTTCTTTGAAGGTTGCCCCAGGTTTCCTTTTGTATTAAGCAGGGCAAAATGGGCATCAAGGTTTTTTCCACTCACTTTTTCCATTGCCATTTTAAAATCTTCCGGGTATGGATGTTTGGATTTCCAGGTTTCATAATAAGCGCTCATGCAGCTGTCGAAAAGGTTTTTTCCCAGATCGGTTTCAAGCATTTTCATCCATTGCCCGGCTTTCCCATAGGCAATAACATTATAATTGACAGCAGAAAAATTTTCAGACGGGGTTTCCACGGGTTGGTCTTTATTTAACGCAGTCATCATGCCCACACCGGCAGTAAACAGGTCGGCGGGCATTCGTTTTTTTAGAAAGGCAGATTTAACTTCTATGAAGTCAGCTGCAGCCCCATATTTTTCCTGCATGTACCTGTTGTCGTAATACGTGTTCATGCCTTCGTCCATCCATGGGTGTTGCCGTTCATTACTGGCAAGAATTCCGTAAAACCAGTTGTGCCCCACTTCATGATAAATAAGAAAATCAAGGTCCTTATCTGAAGCGGGAGTGGATACCAGTGTGATCGTTGGGTATTCCATCCCTCCGTTATCGCTGCCTTTTTTGTCTACCACACTTACTGTGCTGTAAGGATATTCTCCAAGCCACCTGGATTTTGTCAGGATAGCATCTTTAATAAAATTTATGCTGTTCTTCCATGTTTTTTCATTCTCTTTATAATAATAGGCATAAACATCTATTATTTTAGAAGGAAGCTGCAGGGTATCATGTTTAACAATATAATCCTTACTTGCAAACCATGCAAAATCATGAATACTGTTAAGCTGATAAACAAGTGTTTGAATGCCGGTATTTTCGCTTTCCTGCAACTTATTTCCGGTGGCTGCAATTTTAAAACCAGCAGGGATATTTATTTCAATATTAAAATTCCCGAATTCACTGTAAAATTCACCCTGGTCAAGGTAAGGCATCGGGTGCCAGCCTTTTTGATCGTACACAGCGGGTTTGGGGTACCATTGTGTTAGCTGGTAACTTTTTTTTACTATGCCACTCCTGGAAAATTGTGCGGGAAGTTTTACATGGAAGGGTGTTTCGACTGTTATTATTTTTTGCGGTGCCAGTGCCGATGGCAGCATGAGTTTTACAATATCCTGGTGCAGGGGATGGTCTTCTGTGGCAGCAGAAATATTATCCACTTTAAAGTCGAGCCGGTTGATGTAACCTTTTTGCTTTTCATCTGAAAAATAAAATGAACTGCTTCCGGTTTCAAGCTGTTGTTCGGAGAAAGCAGTGCGGTCGTTCTTATAAGCATTGGGCCATAAATGGATCCATATAAAATGAAGTGTGTCCGGCGAATTATTAAAATACTGCATTTTCATTTGCCCGGTAAGGGATCCGGCAGCCGTATCCAAAGAAACTTTTATGTTGAAGTTCACCTGTTGCTGCCAGTAATCTGGCTTTTGGCATAAAGCGGCAATTTGCAGGAAAGAAAAATAAAGGACAAACTGAATTTTTTTCAACACGAACTGGTTTTCTCAAAATTAATACTTTTCATGCTTAACTCATCATTTGCCCGGGGACTGTTATTTCCCTTTTCCGGCCAGGATGATCCGGATGGTATGCAGCAAAATTTTAAAATCGAGGGGTAATGAAACGTTTTCTACATACATCAGGTCGAATGGCATTCTTTGTATCATTTCCTCCACGCTGGATGCGTAGCCAAATTTAACCATGCCCCAGCTGGTAAGCCCTGGCTTTACTTTAAAAAGATATTTATATTCAGGGTGCGTGGTCACGATCTGGTCTATATAAAATTTTCTTTCTGCTCTCGGCCCCACAAGGCTCATCTGCCCTTTTATGATATTCCAGAGCTGGGGCAGTTCATCAAGCCGCCACTTGCGCATTACGCGGCCCCATGGAGTGATCCGTTCGTCCAATTCGCTGCTTAGCTGTGGCCCGTTTTCTTCAGCATTTATATACATCGAGCGCAGCTTGTACATATAAAATGGTTTGCCTTTATAGCCAATACGCTCCTGCCGGAAAAAAACAGGGCCCGGAGATGAAAATTTTGTGCGCAGCATGGCATAAAACAGGAGGGGGGAAATGAGGACGATTCCTAGCACTGCTATAATAATATCCACAAAGCGTTTGATATTCTGCTGCCAGCTGGGTAATTGGCCTGAGTGGATATCGATCAGTGGAACACCCAGTACGTTGCTGGTTTGAAGTGCGCCCGAGAGTATATCCACCATATCGGGCAATATTTTCACATTTACTTCCACATCACTGAGGCTGTTGAGTATATTGCTGATGAGTTCCCGCTCGTTTTTTTCCACGGCGATCACCACATCTTCGATTTTTTCGTTTTTGATGGCATCGTTCAGCTTTTCGATGCCGGAGTAATTTTTCAGGCTTTTAAGATGTGGGTATTCACCGGTACCGTTGATGTTCAAAAACGATGTGATAATATGACCAGACTCATTGTTAGATTTGGCAAAGGCATCGAGCAGCTCGCTTGTCTTTTTGGCCGATCCTACCAGCAATACATTAAAGAATACTTGTTTTTTTATCAGCTGGCCTTTAGCATGATTCAGAAAAATGATGCGCACTATAATGGAAAGGGTTGTAACTGGTACAAGCAGGCTGAAAAATTCCACATAATACCGCATGTTGTCAATCTGCGGATTTTTGAGTATAAAAAAGAAAAGCAGCAGTAAGCAGCCGATCGTGCTTACCAGTATGGTTTTTAAAACTTCGGTGACCCTGGATTTTTCATAAAGGGAATTATAGGCTCCGCTCATGAAATGCAGCGTAAGCCAACCTGCAGTATACAGGAAGAGGCCGAGGTAAAATCCGGCAGGTATACTGAATTCGTAATCATAAATGCGTGTCCTCAGGTAATAAAAAAGCAACCAGGTTATTACACATACTGCTGTATCGGCGAGGATGTACCAACTGATATTTACACGGTGCTTTTTCAATATGCTGAATAGTGGCTAAGTTGCTGTCAGGGATTGGTATTTGAAATTTTTTCCAGTATTTTATGGGCTATCTCCATAGCGCCGAACCCGTCCAGGACAGTTACGGCAGTTGCTGTATTATTTAAGATGGCGCTTTTAAAGGCTTCCAGTTCCATTTTAATGGCATTGCTGTCCTGCACATCGGGGTTGGATATTGCGATTGTTTTTTTTCCACTGTTTGTATCAATATCAAAGGTAAAAACATTTTTATCGCCCGGCTCGTTCATCTTAATGATCTCAGCTTTCTTTTCAAGAAAATCAATGCCAATATAGGCGTCTTTCTGAAAGAGCCGCATCTTCCGCATTTTTTTCATGGAAATACGGCTGCTGGTCAGATTTGCCACACATCCATTGCTGAATTCGATCCTTACGTTCGCAATGTCGGGTGTATCGCTCATAACAGCCACACCGTTTGCAGAAATATAATTCACTTCGCTTTTTACGAGGTGAAGTATGATATCAATGTCGTGGATCATCAGGTCCAGTATCACGCTCACATCGGTTCCCCTCGGATTAAATTGTGCCAGCCGGTGCACTTCAATGAACATGGGCCGGAGCGTATAATTTTTTAATGCCAGGAAAGCAGGATTAAAACGCTCCACATGCCCAACCTGGAATTTTACATTCGATTCTTTGGCCAATTTTACCAATGTGCGGGCTTCTTCCATGGTATTGGCCAGCGGCTTTTCTACAAAAACATGCTTCCCTTTTCTGAGGGCAAGTGCACTAAGTTCAAAATGAAAAATGGTAGGGGCTACAATATCCACCGCATCGCAGGCATCTATAAGTTCTTCTGCCGACTCAAACCTTTTTACCTGGTATTTTTCCTGTACCGCTTTGGCCTGCGCATCATTTGGGTCAAAAAAGCCAACGATTTGCACGCCTTCAATTTCCTGCCAGTTGTTTAAATGAAATTTACCCAGGTGGCCCACGCCCATTATTCCTATTCTTAGCATAGTTGGTTAAAGTTTATGAACTGTGTTCAATGATGGCAGGATCGGCAGTTTCTTCCCAAAAGCCCATTTTGTTGAACTTGGCAATACGTTCTTCAACTCTTTGTTCGGGGGTTTTCTGTTTAAGTTCCTGTATGATAGGTACCAGGTGGTTTTTTAGAATAGTTGCGGCCTCATCGTAATCCCAGTGGGCACCGCCCAGCGGTTCAGGTATTACGCCATCCACGAGGCCAAATTCGAGCATGTCCTTTCCGGTTAACTTCAATTGTTCGGCAGCTATTTCTTTTTGGGCCCAGCTTCTCCAAAGGATGGTACTGCAATTTTCGGGCGAAATAACGGTGTACCAGGTATTTTCAAGCATCATTACCTTATCGCCCACGCCAATGCCCAATGCACCGCCGCTGGCGCCTTCTCCAATGATTACGCAGATAACAGGTACTTTCAGGCTGAGCATTTCGTAAATATTCCTGGCAATGGCCTCTCCCTGCCCGCGCTCTTCTGCCTCCAGTCCCGGATAGGCTCCGGGCGTATCGATCATCGTTATGATGGGTTTGTTGAATTTTTCTGCCAGCTTCATCAGCCGGAGGGCTTTGCGGTACCCTTCGGGATTGGCCATCCCAAAATTGCGCATCTGGCGTGTTTTGGTATTATGCCCTTTCTGCTGGCCAATGATCATGACGGTTTCTTCACCAAGGCTGGCAAAACCACCCACCATCGCTTTGTCGTCTTTTACATTCCGGTCGCCATGCAGTTCCAAAAAATTGCTGCACATTTTTTCAATATACTTGAGTGTATAGGGCCTGTCGGGGTGGCGGCTCAACTGTACCCGCTGCCAGGGGGTGAGGTTTTCGGTAAGTTGTTTTTTGGCCTCAATTATTTTTTCTTCGAGGGCATGAATGCCGCTGCCCATGTCAGTTTTGGTTTTTTCCTGTGTAACTTTCAGTTGTTCCACCTGGTCGTACAGGTCTTTGATCGGTTTTTCAAAATCGAGGAACTGACGGTTTTCTAATTTTGGCATATAGCTTTTTTTCAGTTATTAACTGTTTGATGCTGAGATATTGCCTGTAAAAATAGGCTAAGCATTTTTTTTTAAAAAGTTTTGTTTTTGGATGCTAAATTTACCTATCTTTGCCGTCCGAAAAACGAAAAAGCAATTTTTGTTTTGGATCGGTAGTTCAGTTGGTTAGAATGCTGCCCTGTCACGGCAGAGGTCGCGGGTTCGAGTCCCGTCCGGTCCGCTTAATTAATTGGTTGTCACAAAATGGCGACCATTTTTGTTTCATGTATTTCGTTTACATCATAAAAAGTACCCTCGACGGAACTTACTACAAAGGATTTTCCGAAGATCCCTATAAGCGGATAGCACAGCACAATGCAGGCGAATCTCAATACACTACTTCAAAGGCTCCATGGGAATTGATTTGTCTGCTGGGTTTCGATAGCAAAACAGCAGCCCTTATAAAGGAAAAAAAATTGAAAAAATATTCCACAGCAAGCTTAGAAGCGTTGATAAAATCTGGCCAGAATCTTTTGAATCAAAAAGGTGAGCATGCAGCCCTGTCATCCCTACACAGTGTAGGGACGGGTTCGAGTCCCGTCCGGTCCGCTTAATTAATTGGTTGTCACAAAATGGCGACCATTTTTGTTTCATGTATTTCGTTTACATCATAAAAAGTACCCTCGACGGAACTTACTACAAAGGATTTTCCGAAGATCCCTGTAAGCGGCTTACACAGCACAATGCAGGCGAATCTCATTACACTTCTTCAAAGGCTCCATGGGAATTGATTTGCCTACTGGGTTTCGATAGCAAAACTGAAGCCCTTATAAAAGAAAGAAAATTAAAGAAATATTCCACAGCAAGCTTAGAAGCGTTGATAAAATCTGGCCAGAATCTTTTGAATCAAAAAGGTGAGCATGCAGCCCTGTCATCCCTACACAGTGTAGGGACGGGTTCGAGTCCCGTCCGGTCCGCTTAATTAATTGGTTGTCACAAAATGGCGACCATTTTTGTTTCATGTATTTCGTTTACATCATAAAAAGTACCCTCGACGGAACTTACTACAAAGGATTTTCCGAAGATCCCTGTAAGCGGCTTACACAGCACAATGCAGGCGAATCTCATTACACTTCTTCAAAGGCTCCATGGGAATTGATTTGCCTACTGGGTTTCGATAGCAAAACTGAAGCCCTTATAAAAGAAAGAAAATTAAAGAAATATTCCACAGCAAGCTTAGAAGCGTTGATAAAATCTGGCCAGAATCTTTTGAATCAAAAAGGTGAGCATGCAGCCCTGTCATCCCTACACAGTGTAGGGACGGGTTCGAGTCCCGTCCGGTCCGCTTAATTAATTGGTTGTCACAAAATGGCGACCATTTTTGTTTCATGTATTTCGTTTACATCATAAAAAGTACCCTCGACGGAACTTACTACAAAGGATTTTCCGAAGATCCCTATAAGCGGATAGCACAGCACAATGCAGGCGAATCTCATTACACTTCTTCAAAGGCTCCATGGGAATTGATTTGCCTACTGGGTTTCGATAGCAAAACTGAAGCCCTTATAAAAGAAAAAAAATTAAAGAAATATTCCACAGCAAGCTTAGAAGCGTTGATAAAATCTGGCCAGAATCTTTTGAATCAAAAAGGTGAGCATGCAGCCCTGTCATCCCTACACAGTGTAGGGACGGGTTCGAGTCCCGTCCGGTCCGCTTAATTAATTGGTTGTCACAAAATGGCGACCATTTTTGTTTCATGTATTTCGTTTACATCATAAAAAGTACCCTCGACGGAACTTACTACAAAGGATTTTCCGAAGATCCCTATAAGCGGATAGCACAGCACAATGCAGGCGAATCTCAATACACTACTTCAAAGGCTCCATGGGAATTGATTTGTCTGCTGGGTTTCGATAGCAAAACAGCAGCCCTTATAAAGGAAAAAAAATTGAAAAAATATTCCACAGCAAGCTTAGAAGCGTTGATAAAATCTGGCCAGAATCTTTTGAATCAAAAAGGTGAGCATGCAGCCCTGTCATCCCTACACAGTGTAGGGACGGGTTCGAGTCCCGTCCGGTCCGAAAAATTGAGATTAATGCCCTTGCTTAGCGTGGGTTTCTTCGTTTTTATTCTATCAAAAGAGCGGAAAGGCAGTAATCTTATTGTACTTGACTATACTTTGCTCTGCCAGGCTGTGTTGACTGTCAAAGATACATTAACTAACCTTTTTAGTTGCCACTCAACTTTTAAAGTAACCACACAATAAAGGCAACAAAGCACGGTCAGGCGTTTGAATATATAGCGGCAAATCAAAATCGCTATTGCTCATTTTATCATTCCGGGCAGGGCACAGCCACTGAGCTAAGAACACCGCTATTACTAACTGTTATTTTCCAACAGTTGCCATTGGGCGATTTCAATATAACCCCTGAACCTGTCGTTTCTAATGATAGATCTCCATTTGCTACCTGTAGTTTTGTTTTTGGGTTAGCCGTACCAATACCAACATTGTTTGTATTAGCCTGAATAAAGCAACCCTGCCCAACGGTACATCCTAAATTTTCGTTCAATGCTATTACAATAGCAATGTCCTTATCAAAGCCTATACTATTTCCAGCTGCATCCGTTTGAAAGTCGGAATTATTACCCGCATTGGGGTGCTGGATTGACATAAAAAGAAATTTATAATCGGGAGTAAAAGTAATACCTGTTGGCTCGGCACCTGCCGGAGCGATACCAAATAATTTTACATTCGGAGCAGCCTGTGTGTGGTTACTCATTACAACCCATATATAATTATTGCCACCATCCTGCAGTACCCATAAATTTCCCTGGCCATCAAAAGCTAAATTATCATTACCGGTACCCCATGGAGTGGATACTGTGCCTCCGGCATGAGTGATATTATAACTCATATTACCAACATAAGTTTCCATAGCTGAAGTGGTAGTCCCGGATAGGGGATCAGAATCTGTTAATCTATAAACACGGTTTTCATTTTTCACGGCAAAATAAATCTTACCATCCGGGCCAATCTCTACATCTTCTATACCATTAAAAACCGTGGCGCCTGCTGTGTTGCATAATGTAAGGGTTGTGTTTCGTTGTGTTTGCGTAGTATTGGCAATGGGCGTCCAGGTGCCATTCCCTGTTTTAGAAGGACAAATCAGTGCATATAAAGTTCCGGATGATAAATCATCGGCAGTATTGGCAACAAACTTATAGAGGTAACCGGTTGCCAGGTCATTGCCAAAATAGGCGGTCCGCCTGTTTGAATGTATAACAATGTTCTCTTTAGCTCCATTGCCCATGGCCCACAATTTTCTTACTACTGTTTTAGTGGCCGGGTTGGTTTCCACATGCCAACCGAGGTCAAAGTATCCATCTCCATTTAGATCGGCTGAAGATGTTTCTTCGCAGGTAATGATATTACCCCATGCTGTCAATCCGCCGGAGCAATTTCTTGCAGTTCCTCCAAATGCTGCAAAATCCAATGCGACCGCCCCGTTTTTTTGCCACAGTTTATTGGGAATATTATAACTGACATTCATGGCCGTTACGCCGCCCGGAATCTGTTCATGATTGATACTGAGATGCCCATCCACAGATGATGAAGCAATGGGCATATAACCGGTGAAATCAAAATTATCCTGCATCGTGCCAACAGGCAGCACATCGCCATGCTCTATTATTTTTTGAAAACGGTGTGTCAGATTTGGAAAAATAAAATTGGTTGTCTGAGCCGTCGGATTTACTGAAACGAAATCAGCAATGTTCTGGCCGAAGGAAATATCGCAAATCGAAATATCCAGAACTATACAGCAAAATAAGCAAATGAATTTTCTCATAAAAATACTTGTTGAGTTAATTAATATTTATTCTATGTTATGCTGAACAATAACTTAACACTAAAATTGCACCGATGCAAAATTAAAATTAAAAAAATACCCTTTTGTGTAACCACATATAAAAAACAAGTTAGAAGGATTCCCCCGTAAATATCGTCATAATTTTATATGAGAAGGTAAACTTAAATGAAAAATTTAATAGCAGACCAAATCGTTGAGATAAAATTCCATCAAAAATACCAGTAATAATCCCACCACTACTTTGGTAACGTATTTTACTTAAAAGGATATTGATTTCTGAACAGCCAGGTTGCCATCATAGTATGTAGAAAGTTATTCGGGAACCGGGCCGGCCATTTTAGAGAGGCAATACCAATCAAAATAAAAATTATATTGGCTGTCATTTAGTTTTAAACTTCCCAACAATTTAATTTCATTTCGTTGCGGGATGATCTTTTTGGCATTTTCCAATTGCTTGCGAGGCGATGGTTTCTAAAAATGGTAATTCAATAAAAAATTATATAGCAGCATATTTACTTTATTAAACTCAAATTTTTTGTTGTCATAGGTTTGCCCGTTTTTAATTTTGCCTACAACTAAAAGCTGCGCTTCCAAACCTTTAAAAACTTTATTAAAAGCATACCTTATATCCGCATTTACCTGGCTGTAAGACGGCACACCATATTTGTTTAAACGGTAATTTTTAACGTCGGGTAACTTATAATAACCGCCAGCCAATGATGTTTTAAGCCTTATTGTTGGAATATTGTAATTAACCTTGGCCATAATGGCATGTACATCACCAAAGCCCTCATTACGTTCGCGGGGCATAAAGGTGAAGAAAGGTTCCCGGCCCCATTCACGGGGCATCAGGTAGCGGCCATCTTTAGTAATACGGTTGTAATTGATGCCTGCTTCCCATTGAGTATTTTTCCAGCCTGCTTTGGCGCCAAATGTTATTGCTTTTCCCGCTTTTTCAAAATAAGTTTTATCAGCATTTTCATTACCGCCGCTATTTACCGCATCCTGCCTGATAACCTGTACCGATGCAAAAAGTTGATCAGCATTTTTCAGTGGCTTTAAAAAGTCAGCCTGGAGCATGGCTGTATTAAAAATATTTTGAGTAAAAACATCCCAGCCATGCAACTTTATATTTTTACCTATTTCAATGTGTGTGCCCAGTAAAAAAACACCCTTACTCTCCAAATTACCTGCATACTGTGATTTTATACCTACACTATTAACACCTGCCGGGTACACACCTACAGATTCGCCAACAGTAAACCACCTGGTAGTACCTCTTGGAGATATTGCATATGACCAGCCACCCTCAATTTTTGCTTTCCTGATTTCGTTCATTTCAAGCCAGATTCCTTCAACCCCGGTAGGCCGCATTCTGCCATCTTGTAAATTGATGAAAGGAGTATTTACCAACTGCCTGCCGAATATTACAGATGATTTTTTGTAATTGTACTTCAAATAAAATTCTTCCAATCTGTCATTGTCTTTTATATTATAAGGGTCTTCTACATCAAACAAAGCAATTTCATAGCGATTGTATTGTCCGGTAGTGCTGTCTGCTTTTCCCAAATCTGATGAGCCAATATTAAACGTATAAAACCCACTAACTGCAAATTGAAACCGATGAAATTTTGCCGTTTCATAACGCAAGCCGCCACCTGCTGCATTGGCATAGTAATCTGTAAGCCCTTTTTGATTTTGGGTACTCATAAAGTAATACCGGAAATGGCCGTTGAAATGCCCCTTTTTAAAGGCAGATAATAAAGAAGTGCTGTCTTCCGTTTGCAGCTTTTTACCTTTATACATTTCCGGGTTTTCAAAAACTTCCTGGTGCTGGGCATCCACAGCAGTGGCCACAAACAATAAAAATATAACGGTTACAATTCTTTTCATCTTCAAATATCAACAAAAGGGTATCAAAATCCGGATTTGATATAACTCCAGCCTTCTTCCTGCCGGGTAACTATTTCAATGATACCCGCCTTTACAAATCCGGCTTCGGGAATAATATTTTCTTTCGGTACATTTCTTTCGCTCATTGAAAATTCACACGCAACAAATTCAACAGCTTTCTTTTTCATCAGTTGAATCTTATCCTGTACCCTGGTTTTGCCGCTGATAAGCATACTTAACCCCGGGCCATGACAAACCACTTCAATCTTTGTACCTGGCGCTACCGTTAATATATTATTCAACTGTTTCATAAGTGCCTTTTGAGCAAGCGTATCATCGGTAGTTAATTGAAAAATAATTTTGTGTACTGCATTTTTCTCTCCCTGCTTCTCCCTGCCAGGTGATGCATTATTTTCATTTTGTGCATTTACAGAAACAGCTGCTGCAAAGAGAACCACGAGAAAGAATAATTTTTTCATTTGTAAAACCTTTTTAGTGAAATTTATAATCTACGCCTGTTACCTGTGTAAGCAATGTTTGCGGGGCATCTAAAATCTCTGCATTTAAAGGGGGCGTTGGTGTAACAGGCGAATTGGCAGCAAGGTATTCTTTTATTACAGAATGCAAAGTATGTTGAGTGTTTTTTGCATTGGCAACTCCTTTCATCCTGCAAAGCATATCGCTCGGGATCGCCATCCCTTTCGCAGGCACAGATCTTGTAATTTTTATTCAAATCAAGGGGCGCATCGCCAACCTTAACTTCCTGCACCCTTTTTCCTTTTTCCCCAAATGCATTAAAAGTTATTTTCATTCCTTTAAATTTTATTACCCAGCCGCCAAATCGTTCTGATGCATTTTTTGCAAAAACATTATTCATTTCTTTTTCCAGCCATTCCTGCAATTTGTTTTCCGGTTACCGTTCCGGTTCTTACGGTACTGTCAACCGGCACATATCAAAAATAAATCCATCGGTAATGGGAATATTGCCGGTATGGTCTGGTGTTGTTCTTGGCGGACAAAAACGAAAACCATTTGATAAAACAATATCCACTTCCGGCACCTTCCATTTCAACGCATCCAGTATCATCGTGTCAATTGGATTTTCCACCACAAAATACCTGTACAACGGAATGGTACTGTAACCTGCAATTTTGTAAATATCTTCTTCAAAAGGTTTTTCATTGTCTTTAATTAAGGTAGCCATTGCTTTATTGAAGGCTTGTATTTGTCAGCAGTTATTTCTACCAATTCATATTCATCTTTTATCACTTTTCCATTTTGAATGGTAAGAGTTAGTTTTCCAACAAAAGAACCAAATGCACCAGGCTCCACCACTTTTGCATATTTACATTGAATAGGTTTTCGAACTCTTTCATGTGTATCGCCCCCCAAGAATATAATCAACACCCTTTGCATTCTTCCAAATTTGCCAAATGATATTTGTTGCGATAAACCCAGATGTGCTACCATTAATACATAGGCACATTGTTCCTGGTTTCGTAATACATCTACATAATGTGCCAGGTTTTCTTCCGGCTTGGTATAAATAATTCCTTTGCTGTAATTGGGCGATTGACGGAAAGGAACCAATGGATCGGTATAACCGATGAATCCAATTTTAACTCCATTTGTATTCCAGATATAATAAGGTGGAAAAATCAGTTCACCTTTTTTGCCATCCCCCAGATCATGATACATATTGGCACAAACCTTTGGTGCATTTAATGAACCCAATAAAGTCTGCATGGCTTTTTTATAATAAATAACTTCCCAGTTTCCCGGAAGGTATAAATCGTAACCCAATGCATTTAAGATGGGCACCATGGCTTTTCCAGTTGTTTTTACAGATAGCTCACTACCCTGAAACATATCGCCGGTATCAATTAAAAATGTATGGGGGTTTTTCTTTCTTTCCTTTTGAAGATAGGTGGCTAAATGTGCATAGCCGCCGGTTTTACGAAATACGGCTTTATCATTTTCCCAAAATAATTCATCATGAGGATGCACCTGGCAATGCACATCGGTGGTTTGTAAAATAGAAATGGTAAAGGTTTATCAGTTCTAATCAGTTTCGCTCATTTCACTTTCATTTATAACTTTGGCCATTGAAGCAATAATGGGTGTAGAAGCCAACAATCCTGCTCCGCCGAGTGTACCTATTTTTTTTATAAAATCTCTTCTGTTATTTTTCATTTGGCAAGTTTTTAGTTTTACTTTTTTGTGATGAAAGTATTTTTGTTTTGCATGCTTCTTCCTTTTTCTTTTGATCTTCAATGATTGGTTTAAATGGCCCATACTTGTGTTGCTTTTCAGATAAAGTTATCTGCATAGGGCCCGAAAGGATGGTCAACTGGTTTTTTTGATTTATCCGGCCAGTCTTTTGGTATATTGATATGCGGCCTGGTTTGTGACAAGATATAAATGCTGCCACATCCCATGCTTCTTCATCGGTAAGTTGTGGGTTTTGGTGGGTTGTGCCCTGCGGCATATTATACTTTACATATTTTGCAAAATTGCTGATGCGGTATAAACCCGCCCATCATTAAAACTGTTTTTGCCCCACAAGGCAGGAAATGTATATTCTGTTTTATCGCCATTTAATACGCCTTCGCCATTTGCCTGGTGGCAACTTTGGCATTTTGCTGTATAAACAGCCATCCCTTTTTCGGGGTCGGCCGCACGGTCAAGAAATGCAAGGTCTTTAAACCCGGAACCCTCCGCTTTTTTTCCTTTTTCTACATTTGTTCCGAGGAAATTAATGTAAGAAACAATAGCCTGCATTTCTTTACCTGTTGTGTCAAGTGCCTTGCCATTTAAACTTCGTTCAAAACAATCATTTACTCTTTTATAAATATTTTCGATTGTTCCGCTTCTTGCCCTGAATTTTGGATACAATGAAGCAACGGAACCATAGTTGTTTCCAAAAACGGCAGTGCCCGCCTGCAGGTGGCAGTTCTGGCAATTTAAACCATTGCTTATTTTTAATACCGACCCATTGGGACCAAGATATTTTGCAGTATGTGCAATTAATTCCTTACCATATTCTACCTGTTCTTTTAGTTTGGCATCGGTAATAGTGCTCACATCCGGGGCCATCCAGTAAACTGTTGCATCATTTTTCACCTCAGCAACCGGCGCATCTTTTCTTACTTCTGCAGCACCAGCGTTGCTGATTTTCTCTTTGGGCCTTTCAGGTTGCATTGGAATAATAAAAAATAATAGGCATAGCTATAAGGCCAATTACCAATACTATAATAACAAGTACCAGTTTATTGATGACTGCAATACCAGCCCCTGCTGGTATTTTATCTTCCTGTTGCAGTGCGCATACATAAACTTTTTATAAAAATTAATGAGGTAATTTTTCTTTGAAAAATCCATATAAATATGTACCCACTATGGCAAAAAGAAATACGATCGTCATGGTTAAAAAGCCATAACCGATATTTACTACCATTGGACCGGGACAAGCACCGCTTAATGCCCAACCTAATCCAAAAATGGTTCCGCCTAAAAGATAGCGAATAATTGATTTTTCTTTTGGGTGAAATAATATCGGGTTGCCATGAAAATCCCTTATTTTAAATTTCTTTATTAAGGCTACACCAATAACACCCAAGCGTAACAGCCGTACCAATAATGCCATACATGTGAAATGCCTGGAAACGGAACATCTCCTGGATCCTGAACCAGGAAATAGCTTCTGATTTTGCCATCACAATTCCGAACACAATACCGAGTACCAAAAATTTTATAAACTTCATTTGATTAAAATATTAATGGAAGAATTAAAAAAGTCATTAAGAGTCCTCCTAATAAAAAATCCGATAACCGCAATAAGTGAAGGAACCTGTAAATCGGACAATCCACTAATGGCATGGCCGGATGTGCAACCACCTGCATAACGGGAGCCAAAGCCAACCATTAAGCCGCCAATTGCCAATACTAGAAAGCCTTTAACTGAAAGGATGGCTCGAGGCTAAATAGTTCTGCAGGTTGTAAAGAAGCCGGAGCAGCAATACCCAGCTTGCTCAAATCATTAATTGTTGCCTCAGAAATTTCCACGGGAGTTCCTGTTGATAAAAATTGCTTTGCAATAAACCCACCGATGATTGCACCCACTAAAAAAACCAAATTCCAGATCTGAGTTTTCCATTTGAAATCAAAAAATTTGACTTTTTTACCCAACCCGGCTGCAGCACAGATCGTTCTTAAATTGGAAGAAAAACCAAATGACTGGCCAAAGTATATAAGAAAAAACATGATAGCGGCTATCATGGCACCTGAAAACCACCAGGACCAGGTTTGTGTTATTAGCTCTCTCATTGTAACGGTTAAATTAATTGTTTAATTGAAATGAAATAATGGGTTTGAAAAGATGATTGATGAGTTTTTCGGTAGCACTGTGATGAAACATTCCGCCTTTCCCATGTGTGCCGATACATATAATATCCATATTATTCATCTGGTTAAAATGAATAACCCCTTTCTCCACATCTTTATCATTTATTAAATGACATTCGTAATTACTGATATTATTCAGCTCAGCAAATTTTTTCATATTAGCCTGTCAACCGTTGCTTTTTCAGCCTCCACATTGCCGGATGTAATTTGAAGGAGGTGAAGTTTTGTATTGAATGCTCTGATCAGTTTATGCATCAAGTTCAAATCTTCTTTTGCAGGATGATTGAAATTGTGTACCAGTAATATGTTTTGAATAACAAGGTCGGAACGGTCGCACATTAATGAAAGCAAGGGTATTTTTGATTTGCGGGCTATTATTTGTGTTTCGGAGCCAGATAATTTTTCTTTAATGCCCCAGGCCCCTTTGGTGCCCATTACAATCAGATCAAAATGGTTTTGTTCAGAAAAATCCAAAATGGCATCTGTTACTTTTCCCAAGACAAGATGTGTTTGAATATGACTTCCATAAATGTTTTTAAGATTTGCCAATTTTCGTTCAGCAATTTCTTTCTGCTTCACTACATAGTTCACATCAATTTCACCACAGGTTTGAATACCTCCTTTGCCATCCATAGTTACGGTATCCGGTACATTCAATACATGCAAAAAATGAATATCTACGCTGTGTTTTCTCTTCCAGCTTTTTTACCATCAGGTAAGCAAACTCTGCCTGTACTGAAAAATCTGTTGGGATAAGTATTTTTAAACTTTCCATGATCTTTTATTTTAAAACTGTTAACTACCTGCATGATATACTTTGCCAGGCACCTTTGTTTTCAACATTTTTAATGCCACTTCTTTCAAGCATTTCTTTAGCCGTATTGGCCCTGTTTCCACTGCGGCAAACCAGCTCCACTTTATCAAACCCCTTCAATGCTTCAATTTTACTGCTTAATTCATGTAAAGGATAGTTAACCGTACATTCGGCATGGCCATTGTTATTCCACTCTTCCACAGTACGAACATCTACCACAATTGTTTTGCCTGTTTGCGGCAAATCTGTTTGGCCGGTACCTGCAGTTTTGGAGGATGAATTTGAACAGGATGCTACCGATACGGAAAGCAACAAAAAAAGAGGAATGGATTTTAATAGATTCATTTTATAAACTGGTTAACGTTTTCCCAGGCACCGCCATTGACCACATTCTTAATGCCGTTTTGCTCCAGTAATACTTTGGCATGACCACTGCGGTTACCGCTGCGGCAAAAAACAATGATATTATCTTTCCCTTTAAATTTAGATATTTGTGTTGCAACGAGGCCCAGTGGAATATTTACGGCACCTTTAACAGAACCGCCGGCAAACTCGCCCGCCTCTCTTACATCTACTAAAAAAGCACCCTCATCAATTAATTTCCCTAAATCCGGCGATTGTCCTCCACCAAATAAATTTTGAAATAGTCCCATTTTTTTAATTTTTATCTCTGAAATATTAATTTATATAAATACATTTTGATTTCTATGCCTCACTTAAAATAACCGCTAACAAGGTTTTTTTAGGCTAGTTTTACTGCCTTTATGAAACCACAGGTTCACCTGCATTCACCCATTCATTTATACTTCCTGAAAAATTGGAAACATTTTTAAATCCGTTTTTCGCCAGAATAGAATATCCAATAGCAGCCCTGTCGCCACCCTGGCAATAAATAATTACCTTTTTGTCTTTACTCACTTTATCAAGATTATCTGAAAGTGTACCAACAAATACATTTTCTGCTTTGGCAATATGCCCTGCATTGTATTCTGCAGCACCTCTTAAATCAATCACCTGCACGCCGTTGTTGGTTATTAATTCTTTTGCTTCTTTTAGCGATATTACATTGGCTTTTTCTAAGGTGCCACCAGCATTTGTCCATACATCGGTAGAACCAACATAACCGTAAATGTTATCGAGGCCAATACGCATCAGTTTCCTGGTAAGGTCATCTAACTGGCTTTCGTCTGCTAATAATATGAATTGTTCATCATACTTTAAGAACCAGCCTGCCCAGGTTGCAAACGAATTATTGCCTTGAATGTTAATGCTACCGGGAATAAACCCTGCAGAAAAATCAACTTTATTTCTTGCATCAATCACTTTCATGCCTTGTGCCATGGCTCCTTTTAATTCTACCACCGAGAGTTTTTTAAGTTTGGGTACTTCGGTTAACAACGGCCTATCTACCTTGTTCAGGTGTTTCATCATGGCAAAATACTTAGGCGGCTCTGGCTGGTCTTCCAATAAGTATTTCACAAACCCGTTCTCATTATCAGCATACTGAAAAGCCCAGTTTCTTACTTTTTCATAGCCAACAGTAGAGCTAGGGACAGCTCCCAATGCTTTTCCACAGGCACTACCGGCACCATGGCCCGGCCATACCTGAATATAATCTGCAAGCGCAGAAAATTTATTGATAGACTTGTACATTTGAATGGCTCCTGCATCTGCAGTACCGGCAACCCCTGCAGCCTTTTCTAATAGATCGGGACGGCCTATGTCGCCTACAAACACAAAGTCGCCGGTAAACAACATCACGGGCTTTTGTGAAGCGGGATTATCTGTGAGGAGAAAACTGATACTTTCCGGTGTGTGGCCAGGCGTATGTAATACTTCAAATGTAAGATTGCCTAATTGCACTTTTTGGCCATCCTTTAAACCGATATGTTTAAACTCATACTCCCAACCTTCGCCACCTTCATCAGACAAATACAAATCTGCACCGGTTAATGATGCCAGTTCTCTTGACCCCGCCAAAAAATCAGCATGAATATGGGTTTCAAAGATGTGCGTAATTTTCATATTGTTGGCATTCGCAATTTCCAGGTAGGTATCCACATCCCGTTTGGCATCAATAACTGCGGCAACACCTTCTTTTTGACAGCCGATGAAATAACTTGCCTGTGCAAGGCTTTTGTCGTAAATGTGCTGAAAAAACATATTTATCTTTTTTTAGTTTTTAATTTATTGTTATGCAAATATGACCACTCTTTTTAGCCCGGATGGTAACATTGGTTACATTCCGTAGTGTGGGTAACGCTTTTAACAAGGTATTCAGTTTTTAGCAGGTAATGCTTCAAAATCCGGTACTTTATTACCTAATGCCGCCTTCTTGTTATTTGTATCTGTTCCAACCATATTATTGTTAATATTTTTAATGTGTTGCGCTATTAAAGAAATCCGGGAAAGCTAGTTTTTGGGTAAATAACTTATTGATTCTTTGAGATATAAGGCAGGGCGAGTTATAATTTTATTTTACATGGCAGCCGCTCAAAACTATTAATGCCCTCCACCTGCAGAAAAGAAAATTTCTTTTATTATAATGTAGATGCCCATAACCAGAACAAACCAGCCAAAAGCCTTCTTCAATTTATCGCCCGGTATTTTTTTAGACAGCCATATGCCAATAAAAATACCTGCTACAGCAAACGCTGTAAATTTTCCCAGCAATGTCCAGTCAATAGCCTGGCCTCCCTGTAAATCGCCAATAAAACCAATTAACGATTTAGCGGCTATAATAAATAACGATGTGCCTACCGCTAATTTCATAGGCATACGGGCAAGTATAACCAGCGCAGGAATAATAAGAAAGCCTCCACCTGCACCAACCAAACCGGTAAGAACGCCCACTACTGTCCCTTCCAGCAATATCATAGGATAATTATATTTCATCGGTACATTTTCATCGGCCTGCTCTTTCTTTTTGCCAGATTTTATCATACTGATAGAAGCAAAGATCATTACCACGGCAAAAAGCAGCATTAATGCTATTGGCTTTGTAATAACCAATGAACCAATTGAAAAAAGCTCCTTTGGAATTATCGGCACCAGCCATAACCGGGTGGCATATACTGCCGCAATGGAAGGAATGCCAAAGATGAGTACGGTTTTGAAATCAACCTTTTTTTGTACAGCACTTTGTATACCACCTACCAGCGCTGTAGATCCAACAATAAACAAGGAATAAGCCGTTGCAAGCACGGGGTTTACTCCCATTACATATACCAGGATGGGCACTGTTAATATTGAGCCTCCGCTACCAATTAATCCAAGCGATATGCCTACAAGGGCTGCTAACAAATAGCCTGCAATTTCCATAACAATTTTATTTTGGTTGCAAAGATGTCATTAAGGAACGGGGAACTTGGTAACAAAAGTTACATTGGTAGCTCTCTTAAAACTAATTTCAAAGGAGAGCAGCATAATCATCTCTTTTCAACAGCATTCACTTCATGTGTGCCTGCAAATAATATGGTATGAACGACAGGAAGGCCCTGGCTGTCTTGAGCCACCCTGTTCCTGGAACCCTGTCCTGAATACGGCTAAAACAGGTTTGATAGGAGGGGTAGCTGCCTGTCAAATCTGTCCTGTACAGCCCGGTGCGGCATAAGCACGAAAGCCATTTAATAGTATGCTGCCATCAAAACGGGGACAGCAACTATTTTGTGAAAAAAAGCCCGGCATATTTTAGCCAGGCACATTTTATCTTATTTCAAACTTTATTCCACTGGTTTTTCCACTGGAGGCGTTTCTGCAACTGGTGGCGTTTCTGCAACTGGTTTATCATCCCTGTGCAGTTTTCCTAAGCCTGTATCTCTTTTAGATTTTTGAGTTTTGGGGGCAAACATCACGTGCATCCTTTTCCCTTCCATTTTGGGCAGCCCTTCCAATGCGCCTACTTCCTTTAGCCTGTCGGCAAATTTTAGCAGTAATAATTCTCCCCTTTCTTTAAACATAATGGCACGCCCCTTGAACTGTACATGCGCTTTTACCTTATTACCATCCTGCAGGAATTTTTCTGCGTGTTTGCTTTGAATTCAAAATCGTGGTCGTCTGTATTGGGTGTAAATCGTATCTCCTTTACCTCGCTGGTTTTGGCCTTGGCCTTCATTTCCTTTTTCTTCTTTTTTTCTTCATACAGGAATTTATTGTAATCAATAATCCTGCATACCGGCGGCGTGGCACCGGGCGAAATTTCTACCAGGTCGAGGCCCTGGCCCTGCGCAATTTTTTGGGCTTCCTGGGTGGGATAAATGCCCGGCTCCAGGTTTTCGCCCACCAGCCGTACCTCGGGCACTTTTATCATATGATTGGTACGGTGTTCCTGCTGTTGTTCTTTTTTAAATCGGGGATTAAAAGTGCCCCTTGGTCTGTTGGGAAATGCCATTTATTATTTTTGGTTTACAAATTTTTTTATGATGATTAAATACTTGAATCATAATAATTGGTACTTATAAAGCTAATGCACGGTTTTTAGGCACGCCATTAAAAAAACCAATATTCAATTATAATAATCAAAAATCTACCTTAACTATCTTTTCTCTCCGAAATCTCTGTTCTAAGGCCCGCAATAAAATCATCTATCAGGGATGACCCCAAATCGCCCTTACCCTGCCTGCGGATAGAGACCTTGCCTTCGTTCATTTCTTTTTCGCCAATTACCAGCATATAGGGCACCCGCAGTAATTCAGTATCTCTTATCTTTTTGCCTATTTTTTCGTTCCGGTCGTCAATTTCGGCACGAATATCCGCTTTTTTCAGGTTTTGCAAAATACTATTTGCATAATCCATAAACTTATCGCTGATGGGCAGTATTTTTACCTGTAACGGCGCCAGCCAGGCCGGGAATTTACCTGCATAATGCTCCAGCAAAAATCCAATAAAGCGTTCGTGGGTTCCCAGCGGCGCCCGGTGAATGATGAGGGGCACTTCGGCCTGGTTATGCTGGTTGGTAAAGCTCAATTTAAAACTTCTTCCCTGGGCAAAATCTACCTGGTTGGTGGCCAGGGTAAATTCACGCCCAATGGCGCTCCATATCTGCACATCTATCTTTGGGCCATAAAAAGCGCCTTCACCCTTAACTTCCACAAAAGGGATATCACTTTCAATAAGCACATTCCGTACCAGTTCTTCTGTTTCCAGCCATAGTTCCGGTTCATTTACATACTTCTGCCCCAGCTTTTCGGGGTCGTGCAGGCTGAGCCGCATGATGTATTTTTCAATGCCAAATATCTTAAAATACTTCTGGTACATTTCATTTACTGCCCTGAACTCGCTGGCAAACTGTTCCTTGCTGCAGTAGATATGTGCATCGTTCATGTGCAGGCAGCGTACCCGCATAAGGCCAAAGAGTTCGCCACTTTGTTCATACCGGTAGCAGGTACCGTATTCGGCAATGCGGTAAGGAAGGTCTTTATAGCTCTTCTGCTCTGCGTCAAATATCTTATGGTGGTGCGGGCAGTTCATAGCCTTCAGGTAATATTTTTCTCCATCCATATCCATGGCAGGAAACATGCTGTCGGCATAGAAGGGCAGGTGGCCACTGGTAAGATACATGCTTTCCTTGGCTATATGTGGCGTTACCACACGTTTGTAGCCTGCTGCATTCTCTGTTTCCTTGGCCAGTTTTTCCAGTTCTTCAATAATAACAGTGCCATTCGGAAGCCATAGGGGAAGGCCCTGGCCCACATCATCGTCCATAGTATAAATGCCCAGTTCCTTACCAAGTTTGCGGTGGTCGCGCTTTTTAGCTTCTTCCAGCATGGCAAGATATTCGTCCAGTTCTTTTTGAGCGGGAAAGCTGATGCCATACACACGGGTAAGCTGCTTGTTTTTTTCATCGCCTTTCCAATAGGCGCCGGCCACACTCATGAGTTTGATGGCTTTGATGAAACCTGTATGCGGAATATGCGGCCCGCGGCAGAGATCTGTAAAACCACCCTGTGTGTAAAGGGTTATTTCACCATCGGTAAGGTTTTGTAAAAGGTCGAGTTTGTATTCATCGCCCTTATCGCCAAAATATTTTATTGCATCGGCCTTGGCTATTTCTTTCCTTTGATAAACGCTGTTGGTCTTTGCCAGTTCATTCATCTTTTTTTCCAGTACGGCCAGGTCCTCTTCGCTCATTTTACGGTCGCCCAGGTCCATATCATAATAAAATCCTTTATCAATTGCAGGCCCCACCCAAAATTTCACTCCCGGGAAAAGGCTCTCCACCGCCTCTGCCATCAGGTGGGCAGATGAATGCCAAAAAGTGGATTTGCCGTCATTATCATCCCAGGTGAGCAGTTTGAGGGAAGCATCTTCATTAATTGGTCTTGAAGCATCCGATATCTGGCCGTTTACGGCAGCGGCCAGCACCTTGCGGGCAAGTCCTTCGCTGATCGATTTTGCCACGTCCATGCTGCTGGTTCCTTTTTCATAGGTTCTTACCGATCCGTCCGGCAGGGTTATCTTTATCATTTTATGTCCTTTTTTTGGGATTGCAAATTTAACGAACTCTTGGCAGAGGAAAAATTTATGTGGAATATCTTTGAATTTCTTAAAATTGCAGCGTAGGAAATGATGAAACGGTTACTTTTCCCCTTTTTACTGGTATTTTCTTTCCATTCACTCTCCGGTCAAAACTTTTCCGGTCAGTGGAAGGGCCGTTTTGTGGATAAAAGCACCTCATTTATGAACTGGGGCGGCGATCAGTGCGATTATACCCTGGAGCTGGAAATCAGCGGTACAAAGGTTTCGGGCTATTCCTATACTTATTTTTCCGATGGAACATTGAAATATTATACCATTTGCAGGCTCAAAGGTTTTTTCGACCCTAATAAAAAATACATTGAGGTAACCGAAACGGAACGTACCAAAACCAATGTGCCTGTCAATATCCATAATTGCTTCCAGGTACATAAACTTAGCTATTCCAAAAAAGACGGGTTGGAACTGTTGCAGGGCTCCTGGTCGCCGGCACCGGGGCAGGATGGCGATTGTGGCCATGGAATCACATCACTCCGCAGACGTGTGCTGAAAGACATTTTTCAGGGATTCAAAGTATCAGCTGCCAAAAAAAATACGGTAAATCCACCCAAGACCAACACCGCAGCGGCTAAAAAAACTAATCCGGTAACAGCAGGAAGTACACCCGATATAACAAAAAAAGAAACATTGGTAGTTCATAAGCAGCAGGAGAAAAACCTCGCTGTAAAGAAGGATTCTGCAAAAAAGACCATGCCGCAGCAGGTTACAAAACTTGGAAAGCCTTCCATCTCAGTTTCGGGCCGCTTCGAAAAACGCAGTAATAACCTGATTAAGACAATTACAGTTGAGCATATGCAGGTAAAGGTGGACCTGTACGATAACGGGGAAATTGACGGCGATACTGTTTCTGTATTTTTTAATGATAAACTGGTGATTGCCCACAAAAAATTAACCGCACATGCACTCACGCTTCATCTTGATATAGATGCAGGCAATAATACAGTGAATGAACTTGTGATGTATGCCGAAAACCTGGGTACGATCCCGCCTAATACCGCACTGATGGTGGTAACCGATGGAGACAAACGGTACGAAGTACGCATCAGCAGCGATCTCCAGAAAAGCGGAACCATCAGGTTTGTACATCATCCCGCCGGAACAGGAAAACTAAAATAAAGTAAAGCGCTGAGATGATTGCCGTAATAATTATGTGCAGTGTTGCATTTTACCCTGATTAATATCATCCGGTCCTTTTGTGCATCTCCTTAACTTTGCCGGTCAAATAATAAGAATGGACTGGCTTAGAGAAATTTTTACCACACATAGTATCGCACATACCATTGTCGTTTACGGATTATTGATTGCAGCAGGTATTTACCTGGGACGAATCAAGATATTTGGTACATCGCTGGGCGTTACCTGGATTCTGTTCGCCGGGCTTATTGCCGCATACCTGGGCATCAGCACAGATGAAGCCAGCACACATTTTCTCCGCGATTTTGGCCTGATACTTTTTGTTTATACCATCGGCCTCCAGGTAGGCCCGGGTTTCTTTTCATCACTTAAAAAAAATGCACTTATCAATAACCTGCTTGCAGCGGCCGTGGTGGTACTGGGCGTTCTGATAACGGTCATTTTTTTCTTAAGCACTAAGTATGGCATTCACATCATGACAGGCGTTATGAGCGGAGCCGTTACCAACACACCAGGCCTGGGTGCCGCACAATCGGTGATTCTCAGTTTAAAAACACCCGGTACCAATGCAAGTATCATTACACTTGCTTATGCGGTGGCCTATCCTTTTGGTGTATTTGGTATTATACTCAGCCTGATCATACTTAAGAAACTAATGCGGGTCAACGTGGATAAAGAACGGGAACTGCACCGCAGGCTGGCGATATTCAAATCGAATAAAGTGATCTCCTTTCACTTAAACCTGGAGAATAGGCAACTGGTGGGCAAGTCGCTAAAAAATTTATTCTCATTTTTGAAAGAACCCATCGTTGTATCCCGCATGGTCAATAACGGGCAAATCATTACGCCCACACCCGATACCATCCTGCACCGGGACGATGTACTGCTGATTGTGGCCAGCCGCAGCCAAAAGGAAATGCTGCAAACCCTTATTGGCAGCCCCAGCGAAACCAACCTTAAAACAAACCCTAAAAGCCATTTAACAGACCGTACGGTTACCGTAACCCGTCCAGAGGTAACGCATCGCCGCCTGGGTGATATACCCGAACTGCACCAGCAGAATTTTACTTTTGCCAGGGTGAGCAGGGCAGGTGTGGAGATAATGCCCGAAGGCGACCTGTTTTTGCAATTGGGCGATACCATAAAGATTGTGGGAACCAAAGAAGGGGTCGACCGGGTTACTGCTGTACTCGGAAATTCTTTTAAAAAACTGGATGTACCCGACCTGGCGCCTATCTTTTTAGGAATTGTTTTGGGGATCCTGCTGGGAAGTATCCCATTGCGCTTTCCCGGTATTCCGGTAGCAGTTAAAATCGGCCTTGCCGGCGGGCCATTGATTGTGGCGCTTTTACTCAGCCGTTTTGGAGGTATGCTGTATTTGAATAATTATACCACAGTAAGTGCAAACCTCATGATGCGGGAACTGGGCATCAGCCTTTTTCTTGCAAGTGTAGGGCTGGGCAGCGGCCATCACCTGGCCGACGCATTTGGGGGCGGGGCAGCCTATGCCTGGATGGCGATGGGACTTACCATTACCATGCTCCCTTTACTGATCGTAGGATTTATTGCGCATAAATATTTTAAGAAAACTTATTTTGAAACCTGTGGTTTGCTGGCCGGTGCCAGCACCGATCCGCCGGCCCTGGCATTTGCCATTAAAACCGCCGGCAGCGATATCCCTTCCACCACTTATGCCACGGTTTACCCGCTTACTATGATCTTAAGGATTGTGGCGGCGCAATTGCTGATATTATTATTGGGTTGAAATGAATAAATGGTATACTTAACGAAATATTTGTATATTTTCTTTAAATGCGCTGAAACATTTTCACTTCACTTCCAGACATCATTTTAAATATTACAATTGGTTAACACCCTTTAAAAT
The DNA here is from genome assembly GCA_963754695.1 of uncultured Chitinophagaceae bacterium. GTDB lineage: Bacteria > Bacteroidota > Bacteroidia > Chitinophagales > Chitinophagaceae > Ferruginibacter. The sequence goes on along the minus strand of CAVWGU010000001.1, from coordinate 170,262 downwards.
ATTGAAGGTTGGATTACCTATCGTTACTTAATAGTATTTATTTCACAATTAGAGTACTCCAGCAATGCAATATGGACATCAATTCAGCGTTTTTATGCGGGAAATACACAACAAAAAGAAAAATTGTTACTGAAACAGGTTTTTTTTGTTGATATTTTCAAATCCAATCAATCCAATAAAAAAAAATGAAAAAAGGTTATTATTTAGTATTGATTTTACTACTCATAAGTAAAATTTCTTTTTCACAATTAATTTCACCGTTTAGTCCTGTAATTTCCGTCACTCAAAAAGGAGACATTACTTTTGCGGCCAATTCTATAACTACCTGCACCGGAACGGGAACAACTTGTACTAATGGGAGGACGCAGGTTCCGCCAGTAGGTACCACCCAGAATCAAACATCTGGAATCACCATTGGTTATATTGATATAGATGGATCTACAGGTATTGGAGCCCAAACTTTTTCAAGCAGTAGTTCTACCCTCGATTTGGGAGGGGTGCTTGGCTGTGGTGTTATCTATGCTTATTTAACCTGGGGAGGGTATGTAACTACAGGTACAACAAATTATGCTAAAAGGGATTCTATCTATTTCCAGGCTCCCGGTTCTTCAACTTACAACAAATTAAAAGCAGATAACTTTGTTGATAATACTGCACCTTATAACCGAACCTATCATTGTTACAAAAATGTAACAAATATTGTAAAAGCAGCGGGCCCGGGTGTGTACACATCTGCAAATATAGTGGCTGCCACGGGTGGAACTAATCAGTTTGCCGGGTGGACATTAGTTGTAATATATTCAGACCCAAATCAATCTTTAAAAAACCTGACCATTTTCCGTGGTTTGGCCGGTGTTTCCGGCACTACGGCTGTACAGTTTAATATCAGTGGTTTTTTTACACCACCAGCACCAGCACCCGTAAATGTAAAACTTGGTATCATTGGATTTGATGGAGACAGGGCCCTTCCCAATTCCTATACTTCAGGCTTAGCGGGAGACAGTCTTAAATTTAATGGAGTTCCTGTAAATAATGGGAAAAATCCTTCAAATGATATTTTTAACAGTACGATTACAAATGTAAATACAGAATATGTACGTACCCCGGCATACACCAATACGCTGGGTTATGATGCAGATATTATTTCACTGGCAAACAGCTCTTATGCCTATCTTGGAAACAGTGCTTCCAGTGCCAGCTTGCGTATGAGCAGCGGGGGAGAAACTATTTTAACGGATATTGTAACTACTGCCATTGATGTATTTGAACCTGAAATGCGTTTTGAAAAAACATATATAAACCTTAACGGAAATAATCCGGCACAATTAGGAGACGTTCTTGAATATACTTTAAAAGTACGTAACCAGGGATCGGACCCAGCCGACAGTCTGACTGTTATCGATAGCCTTTACGGGGCGCTTGTGTATGTGCCTGGTTCACTTCAAATTGTGAACGGTCCAAATGCTGGAGCAAAATCAGATGCTGTTGGGGACGACCAGATGGAATTTATAAGTACGGGCAACTTTATCAAGGCAAGGCTTGGCGTAGGTGCTGATGGGGTAAATGGAGGAAAAATAAATAATATTGGACCCGATAGCGTTACTACCATTAGCTTCAGGGCCAGTATAACCAACGATTGTACCATTTTCAGTTGTAAGGATAGTGTGTTTAACATGGCCTATGCCACTTATTTTGGGCAAACAGCCATACAAAAAAGAAGTACTTTCAGCAGTGCAAATGGGATTGATCCGGGCACAGGCTGCCCTTTAAGTGGCCCTACAGGTTTGAGGGTGCTGGTACCTGTGTGTGCGTTACCCGCCGATACAGCTGTTAGTCATTGTTCACCATTTATTTTATCTGAACTTGCTCCTGACAGGCCGGGGTATGATAGTTATTTTAACAGTTCATGGACACAGGTTACTAATGCAACAACATCGGGCACCTATTATGCTGTAAAGTCGGTATACCCCGCCAGTTTTTACCTGAAAGCATGTAATGATACGATCCAGATCAATTTTACTTCAACGGGCGCTTGTACGCTCCCGGTTGCCCTGCTTTCTTTTGATGCTGCTTATACAAAACCTGATATTGAGCTGCGATGGTCAACATCACAGGAAATAAACAACCGTCATTTTGAATTGCAAAGGAGTATTGATGGATTAAATTTTGAAACAATCGCCATCATTCCCGGAAGTTTGCAGTCAACTACTGTAAAGAACTATCTATACACAGATAGGAATTTCCCTAAGGCTAACCGGGTTTATTACCGCATACTGCAAGTGGATGTGGACGGATATAAAATTAAAAGCCAGGTAAAAACAGTAATTATTGATGAGTTTAAATCCAATCATATTGTAGTGGAAAGAATTGAACCCAACCCGGCCGATAACTATACAACTGTATTTTTAACAGCTGCAAACCAGCGAAGAGCGAATATAAGGCTGCTGGACCTGTTTGGCCGTAAAATGTTCGCTTATGAAACGCAGTTTTCAAACGGACAAAACAGCATTACTGTGAACGTAGATAAGCTCCCGGCAGCGATGTATTTGCTTGAAATTACTGATAAGGAAACAGGCAAAAAATCAGTGCATAAAATAATGGTCAAATAATTTTTCTGCGTTTCTGCAGGATCGTGTTAAAGGTGGTTGCTTCTACAATTTGAAGCAACCCTTTTTTTTATTAATAAACTAAGTTTACAGGGGAATTAACCCAGTTGCGTTGAACCAGTTTGGATCATAGATACATAGATCATGCATCGAAATCCATAGGTGCCCTTGTTGATCTAATAATATTATTAAATGAGCTATCAGACTGAAGACGTCCGCCTTGCTAGCAGTTCAACCCTTTCACCAATGCCGATAAACTTTCTTAACTGAACATCTCCCTCACCTTATCAAAAAAAGATTTATCGGATTTCTCAGGCTTGGGTTCAAAGTTTTTAGATTGCTGCATTTTTTCGAGCATATCTTTTTCTTCAGGCGTTACATGCTGTGGTGTCCAAATGTTTACATGTATAAGCTGGTCGCCCTTTTCATAGCTCTGTACCTGCGGAAAACCTTTACCCTTGAGCCGGAAGATCTTGCCGCTTTGTGTGCCGGGCGGAATTTTTATTTTGGCGCGGCCGTCAATGGTGGGCACTTCCACTTGGGTGCCAAACACGGCATCCGGAAATGTAATATGAAGATCATAAGCTACGTTCAAACCATCACGCTGCAGATCAGGATGTGCTTCTTCTTCGATAAGCACCAGCAGGTCGCCGGGGCTTCCGCCACGCTCGCCCGCATTGCCCTTACCGTTTACGCTCAGTTGCATGCCTTCGCTTACACCCGCAGGTATATCCATGGTTACGGTTTCTTCCCCATACACCCGGCCTTCGCCGCGGCAACTGGTGCATTTGCTGGTAATAGTGGTTCCTTCTCCGCCACAACCGGGGCAGGTGGTAACGGTTTGTACCTGGCCTAAAAATGTATTTTGAACCCTGCGTACCTGCCCGCTGCCACCACAACTGTTGCAGGTTTGTATGCTGCTCCTGTCTTTAGCGCCGTTGCCGCCACAGGTAGCGCAGCGTACATGTTTTTTTACTTTGATGGTCTTACTGCTGCCTTTTGCTATTTCTTCAAAATTGAGTTTTATTTTTACCCGCAGGTTGCTGCCGCGGCTTCCGCTTCCACGCTGGCTGCGCTGCCCGCCTCCGCCAAAAAAGCTTCCAAATCCCCCTTCGCCAAAAATATCGCCAAACTGGCTGAAGATATCATCCATGTTCATGCCGCCACCGCCAAAACCACCACGTCCGTTTCCAAAAGCATTGTGGCCAAACCGGTCGTATTGCGCACGCTTGTCGGCATCATTCAGCACTTCGTATGCTTCTGCTGCTTCCTTGAATTTTTCCTCTGATGCTTTATCGCCGGGGTTACGGTCGGGGTGATGCTGCATGGCCACTTTACGGTATGCTTTTTTTATCTCATCGGCCGAAGCAGACTTGTTTACACCAAGTATTTCGTAGTAATCTCTTTTCATAATATGCTAATAAACTGATGTGGTAATAAGGTGATATGCTCATGTGCTCATGTGAAAATTAAGATAGCCTCATTGGCACATTGGCATATTGGTAAATCGGCACATTATTTCCCCACCACCACTTTGGCAAACCGTATTAATTTTTCGTTGAGGTAATAACCTTTCTGCACTTCATCCACCACTTTTCCTTTCATTTCGTCTGAAGCAGGAATTTCAGTGATCGCTTCATGCTTTTCCACATCAAATTCGGCTCCGATGCTTTCGAGTTTTGAGAGGCCTTTCTGCTGAAGCAGGCTGCGGAGTTTGTTGAACACGAGTTTGTTTCCTTCCTTCAGCTGTTCAATATCTGCGGAGGTATCCATCTGTTTTTCTGCACGGTCCATATCATCCAGTACATCCAGCAGGGAAGTAACGATGTCTTTACCCGCCGTTTGCATCAGTTCCAGCTTTTCCTTGGCAGTGCGCCGTTTGTAATTGTCAAATTCTGCAAAAAGACGGATGTATTTATCTTTTTGTTCGAGCAGTTCGGCATTTAATTTTTCTGTTGCTGATTCTTCAAGGGGATTGCTTAAATGGGTGTTTCCCGGCACATCGGCATCGGAGTTGATATCCATTTCTGTTTCGGGAATGGTGTTTTCTGTATTGTGCATCTTTTTATCCTTCATTTGTTTCTTTTAAAAAATGAGTGCAAAGGTAAGCAGTCAAAGATTCTGCCAATAGATTTTTTGCAGTCAAAATGACATTTTCCGGTGTTTGATGCCAGTTTAGTGCATAAAACAATATTAGCCAGTTCTGGCAGAGAAATCAGTAATAAAAAGGAAGATTACTTAACAACCTGGAATTTTCCGGATTCGGCAATGGAGCCGTTCTTATCCCTTAACTGGAAAATGTAAACACCACGATAGAAGTTATCGAGATTGATATTGAGGCGGGCAGGAACATTTTTTACCTCGTAAACCTTTTTTCCTATGAAATTATATATTTCCAGTGAGTACGACTTATTGTACCCACGCAGAAAATCGAAATTGATCGAAGAGGACGCAGGGTTAGGGTAAGATTTTATCATTTTCTGTTGCAAAACCACCGTTTCAGTTGATGGTTTATTTTGAGCAAATGATGTAAAACTTATTCCTAATGTAAAAATCAGTATATAAAATAATTTTTTCAACTAAGTAAAAATAGGAAATTCTTTTAAAATGCCAAATTAAAAATAGTTTAGACCGGATATTAATAATTTGAACCTGTTTACAATATAATTGAGCCTGTTTGCTATATAAACAGCAAAACAATGCCTGATATTGTGAAAAACAGGCATATTTTAAAGATATTTTTTAAGAAAGAGAGGCCAATTTTGCGTCAATTGCCTCAAAATTGGGGAGGTCGCCGGCCGATTCAAGCACTTCGGCATATTGTATAACTCCCTGTTTGTCAATAATAAATGCCGATCTTTTGCTTACGCCCTTCATGCCCATATCGGTAAAAGAAGGGTAAATGCAGCCGTACAATTCCGATACCTCCTTGTTAAAATCGCTTAAAAGCGGGAACTGGTATTGCTGTTCTTGTTTGAATTTGCCTAAAGTAAACACAGAATCGACCGAAATGCCTAAAACCTGGGTGTTTTCATTATCGTACCGGTTAATGCCGTCTCTTACGCTGCAAAGTTCTTTTGTACAAACGCCTGTAAATGCCATTGGGAAAAACAGAAGTAATGTGTTTTTCTTTCCTTCAAAATCTGCCGGGGAAACTTTTGTTTTTTCTGTATTGTATAATGTAAATGAAGCTGCTTTTTGTCCTACTTCTATTGCCATAATGATGATGTTTTTAAGAATGGCAAAGATAAGAACCAGGCGATTATTTCATCCATTATTATCAGAAACAGCAAGCCCCGCCTTGCGGCAGGGCCTCTGTTATCCAAACAATCCATAAAAACAAAATTTTACTCCGCAATGTGTTCATTCCGATTGCAGGATGGATCAGCTTTTCGTGGGTGACGAATAAGAATGACTTAGCTCAAAAGAGATATGATTGAGAAAATTGAAATAAATAAGTATTGAATTTTTCCGGCACAGTTCAAGGCCCGGAAAAGTGGGGTATATTGGTTTTTTCATTCGGTTGTTTTAGCCAGGTATTTAGGTAAATACCTATAGGTTTATAAGCTAAAACGTTATTTGGGCAAAAATATTTTGTTGGGGGCTGTCATTATATTACTACAAAGGCTCAGAGCCTGCGCAAATAAAGCCTGGTGGAGGCGCCGGCCACACCCCAGGGGGCAAGTTTCATTACCGGCAGGTTTTTTTCCAGGAAGCGCCAGCTGCGGTTAAAAAAAGGGAATCCCGGAGGGGGATTGCTGAAACTGATGCTGAGTTTGCCGTATTCTTCTGTGGCCATCCATGTTCCACTGATGATACTGTCGCCTTTAGTTGCCTTTATGGGTCCGTCGGCCAGGGTGTTCTTTAACAGCCTGATGCGAAAGCCGGCATAGCGGGCCGTATTATCTGCGTCATTCTCATAAGCAGAATCAATCACAAAATCGCTGTTGAGGATATTATTTTCAAAATATTGCTGGGCAATATCCTGCTGGGTCTCTTCTACAATTTTTTTACAGCCGAACAGGAAAAGCACGGCTGCAGCCATAGCGATGGCCACGGCAAAACGCCACCTGAAAAATGATCTTATAATCGGACTTTTGTGCGGCATGTGCTCAAACGAATTTTCTTGAAGCATAAAGCTACGGTTTTTGGTGTAAAGCAATGGTTAAATAACGGTTGGGTGGGGGATTATGTTGTATGCGCTGTCTTGTACAGACGACAGCTTTTTGAAAAAGGCTGCTTTTTTAAATAAAATTATAATGACCTGTATTTGAAACTTACAATAAAGCTGGAGTCTGCTGCATATTCATCCACAATTCTGTCCGGGTAGCCGTTTGGCATATAGCTGTATTTTTCGGTAAGGTACCCATTCAGCCATTGCTGGTTGATGGATGTATTTCATTTGCCCGGCGCCTGTTGTTCGATCCCTATAACAAGTATGGTTACTATTATTTTATTCATTACAGGTTTAATTTAAAAGCTGATTAACTTAGCAAAAGGTAAAAACAACAACATGTTCATTAAAGAGATCATTAAAGCGCTGGAAAACGCTGCCCCGCCGGCTTTGCAGGAAGAGTATGATAATGCCGGGCTAATCACCGGAAACGCCTCCTGGCCTTGCAGCGGCATCCTGGTAAGCCTCGATGCCACTGAGGCCGTGGTAAAGGAAGCAGTAAAAAAAGGCTGCAATTTAATTGTGGCGCATCATCCCATTGTTTTTCGCGGGCTCAAAAAAATTACGGGGAAAAACTATGTGGAGAAAACCATTATTACCGCCATTAAAAATGATATTGCCATTTATGCCATACATACCAATCTTGATAATGTGTTGCATGGCGTAAACAATAAGATCGCCGATAAACTTTCACTCGAAAACCGGCAGATCCTCCTGCCCAAACAGGGACTTTTGCAGAAACTGGCTGTTTTTGTACCCGATATCCACAAACAGCAACTGGCAGATGCTCTTTTTGAGGCGGGTGCCGGCCATATTGGCCATTACAGCGAATGCAGCTTTTCTTCCAATGGTACCGGCAGTTTTAAAGGAGACACCGACAGTAACCCTTTTGTGGGCAAACCGGGCCTGCGGCATTACGAACCCGAAAGCCGGCTGGAAGTGATTTTCCCCCACTGGCTGCAGACCAAAGTGCTGGCTGCCATGAAGAAAGCGCATCCATATGAAGAAGTGGCCTACGATCTCTATCCATTGGCCAATGCGCTTGAAAACACGGGCAGCGGCATGCTGGCAACCCTGCGAAAGCCTATGGAAACCCAGGCTTTTTTAAACCAGCTGAAGACCATTTTTAAGGTTCCGGTAGTGCGCCATAGCAGGATTTTGAAGAAGAAAGTGCAAAAAATCGCAATATGTGGCGGTGCAGGGAGTTTTTTAACCGGCGCAGCCATTGCAGCCGGGGCCGATGTTTACCTGACCGCCGACCTTAAATATCATGAGTTTTTTGATGCAGACGAACAGCTTGTTTTGGCCGATATTGGACATTATGAAAGTGAACAATACACGATTGACCTGCTTTTTGAGGTTTTAAAGCAGAATTTTCCTACCTTTGCCGTCCAAAAAACGGTGGTAAACACCAATCCCGTAAAATACCTCCTTTAAGCTGCATGATTTGATGCGGCAGAAGTGAGTGACACAACCGGGGTTGAATAGTGTTACAAAAGCCGGCTAAATAAATCAAACTTAAAATTTCTTATGGCAAAAGTTGCAGACTTTTCGGTAGAAGAAAAATTATCTTCCCTGGTACGCTTACAAAAAATTGACAGCAAGCTGGATGAAATACAGATCTTAAAAGGCGAGCTTCCCATGGAAGTGAAGGACCTGGAAGATGAGATCGAAGGTTTGCACGCCCGCCAAACCAGGGTAGAAGAGGAGATCAACGGTATCAACGAATTTATTGAGCAAAAGAAGGAAGCCATCAAAGAAGCGCAGGCGCTCATTAAGAAATACGAAAAGCAAAGCGAGAACGTAAAAAACAACCGTGAGTTTGAGGCCATCAACAAGGAAATAGAAATGCAGCAGCTTGAAGAGAAGCTTTGCGAAAAACATATCAAAGACGCCACCGAAGAAATTGCCGATAAAGCAAGGCAACTGGAGAGTGCCAAAAAGGCCGTGGCGGCAAAAGAATCCAACCTGGCCAATAAAAAAGGCGAGTTGGAGAAGATCATTGCAGAAACGGATAAAGAGGAAAAGCATTATAGTAAGGATATTTCCGACGCCAGGGCTCATGTAGAGGAGCGTTTGCTGCTGAGTTACGACCGCATCCGGAAGAACTACCGCAACGGACTGGCCGTGGTACCGGTTGAAAGGGATGCCTGCGGTGGATGTTTTCATGCCATTCCGCCACAGAAGCAGAGCGAAATCAAGCTGCGCAAGAAGATCATGGTTTGCGAGAACTGTGGCCGCATTTTAGTGGACGACGAACTGAACAACACCGTAGAAGTAAAATAAAATATTACCGCAACAGGAAGCCCCGCCGCCGCGGGGTTTTTTTATGATTTTTAAAAAGGCTTATGTTTGTAATTGTATGAACATGGAGGAAGGAAATAAGTATTTGCAGGAACAGGCAGGCAGCCTGCCGCAGGTGGCCATAGTTATCCTTAACTGGAATGGCCGGGCATTTCTTTCAAAATTTCTTCCGGGGGTTCTGCAAAGCAGCTATCCAAACAAAAGACTGATCGTGGCAGACAATGCCTCTACAGATGATTCCATATCATTTCTGCAGCAACATTTTCCGCAGGTTGAAATTATTAGCAACGAAAAAAACGAGGGTTTCGCCAAAGGCTACAACAGCGCTTTAAAGAAAGTGAACAGCGATTATTATGTACTGCTCAACAGCGATGTGGAAGTAGCACAAAACTGGATCGGGCCGGTCATCGCATTGATGGAATCCGACCCGAAAATTGCGGCCTGCCAGCCTAAGCTTTTATCCTATAACCAACCGTCTTTTTTTGAATATGCCGGGGCATGCGGCGGCTGGATCGACCGGTTTGGTTATCCATTTACACGCGGCCGGATCTTTGAAACCTGCGAGGAGGATAAAGGACAATATGACAAAGCATCACCCTGTTTTTGGGCTACGGGAGCGGCCATGTTTGTAAGGGCACAGGTGTTTCATGAACTGGGAGGTTTTGATGAATACTTTTTTGCACACCAGGAGGAGATTGACCTGTGCTGGCGAATGCATGCGGCTGGTTATTCGGTATATGTTGAGCCTGCTTCCGTGGTCTATCATGTGGGAGGTGGAACACTTCCAAAGGGTAACAGCCGTAAAACCTACCTCAATTACAGGAACAATATGATCCTGCTGCATAAGAACCTGCCTATGGCCAAAAAACTATGGATCATCCCGGTACGGATAATGCTGAACGGAATAGCCGCATTAAAAGGTGTATTAGGTGGGAATCCTGGCTATTTGATTGCTATTGCAAAAGCTCACCGGCATTATATTGCCTGGATATTTACAAAGAAAAAAACGACGAAGGCCCAAAAAATAAGCCTTGAAAACATTGCCGGATTTTATAAAGGGAATTTATTATGGGATTATTTTATCAGGAAGAAAAAGACCTTTTCTGAAATTCTTGCCGGCAAATAATTTTTTTTGAAAGGAAGCCCTTATTTTTGCCACCGAAAATTAACAGCTATGGAACATAAAGAAATCATTGACGAAAAACACAAGGATTTCACGCACAACTGGGTTTCTACATCAAGGTTCCTGTGGTTTGCGCAGGTTTTCCTGGTGGTGGCTTTTGTGTTGGGCGGTTGCTACAATCTTTATACACACAGGTATAAAGGCTCACCCGATGTAAAAGTTCCCGAGAATACTTTATATAATCCAAAATACAAATAAATTTTTGTAGTTCGGGATCAAACTGTAAATTTGCAGTCCCAAAAAAAGGGACAGTTCTTATACATTTTGCGGAAGTAGCTCATTTGGTAGAGCACGACCTTGCCAAGGTCGGGGTGGCCGGTTCGAGCCCGGTCTTCCGCTCAAAGTCCCGACATAGTCGGGATTTTTTTTCACCAATAACGCCCCGGTGGTGGAATTGGTAGACACGCAGGACTTAAAATCCTGTGATCAGCAATGGTCGTAACGGTTCAACTCCGTTCCGGGGCACAAGTAAGCAACGAAAGTTGCTTTTTTTGTTTATGGCATTTTATATCTACATTTTGTACTCACCATCCTCCAACCGATATTATGTTGGCTCTACCGAGCATGTTGATGCAAGGCTGGAAAGACATAACCGGGGAATGGTGCCATCAACGAAAGCATACGGACCATGGGAATTGAAACATACCGAATTATTTTCGAGCCGGGCAGAAGCAGTAATCCGGGAAAAGGAAATCAAGTCAAAGAAAAGCCGGGTTTATATTGAAAAACTGATCAGGGGAACCGGTGGTGGAATGGTTGGACACGTCCCGGCATAAAGTCGGGATGATCAGCAATGGTCGTAACCCTGCCTGACTGTGTCACGCAGGCAGGGGTTCAACTCCGTTCCGGGGCACAAGTAAGCAACGAAAGTTGCTTTTTTTGTTTATGGCATTTTATATCTACATTTTGTACTCACCATCCTCCAACCGATATTATGTTGGCTCTACCGAGCATGTTGATGCAAGGCTGGAAAGACATAACCGGGGAATGGTGCCATCAACGAAAGTATACGGACCATGGGAATTGAAACATACCGAATTATTTTCGAGCCGGGCAGAAGCAGTAATCCGGGAAAAGGAAATCAAGTCAAAGAAAAGCCGGGTTTATATTGAAAAACTGATCAGGGGAACCGGTGGTGGAATGGTTGGACACGTCCCGGCATAAAGTCGGGATGATCAGCAATGGTCGTAACCCTGCCTGACTGTGTCACGCAGGCAGGGGTTCAACTCCGTTCCGGGGCACAAGTAAGCAACGAAAGTTGCTTTTTTTGTTTATGGCATTTTATATCTACATTTTGTACTCACCATCCTCCAACCGATATTATGTTGGCTCTACCGAGCATGTTGATGCAAGGCTGGAAAGACATAACCGGGGAATGGTGCCATCAACGAAAGTATACGGACCATGGGAATTGAAACATACCGAATTATTTTCGAGCCGGGCAGAAGCAGTAATCCGGGAAAAGGAAATCAAGTCAAAGAAAAGCCGGGTTTATATTGAAAAACTGATCAGGGGAACCGGTGGTGGAATGGTTGGACACGTCCCGGCATAAAGTCGGGATGATCAGCAATGGTCGTAACCCTGCCTGACTGTGTCACGCAGGCAGGGGTTCAACTCCGTTCCGGGGCACAAGTAAGCAACGAAAGTTGCTTTTTTTGTTTATGGCTGATAATTCTCCTTTTATATCAATGCCCGCTGGTTAAAAAACAGCATTACTCCATAAATCCTTATTTTTAACCATGTTTTCTCAATACCTGAACTGGAGAACAGCGCTTGCACTGATAGCAATTACTATCGTGGCAGCAAGCCTTTACTTTTCCAATTACCTGGCCAAAAAAATTGCAGCAGAGGAGCGGCGCAAAATTGAACAATGGGTAGAAGCGGTGAAAGAAGTAGGTTCGGCCACCACCCAAACAAACCTTTCTGGCAGGGTTCTTACGGAAAACAGCAAGGATATTCCAATTATTGTAGTTACAGAAAAAGATAGTATCCTCGATCATCAGAATATCGACAGCAGCAGGATCAAACAGGATCCCAATTACCTGGCAAATAAATTAAAGGAATTTAAGGGGCTAAATCAACCGATCGTTTGGGAGAACCCCCTGGATACACGGCAAAATAATTTTGTTTACTACGGCGAATCCTTTTTACTGAAGCAGATCAGGTATTTTCCCCTTGTACAGTTGCTGGTGGTCTCCCTTTTCATATTTGTGATTTTGTATGCCATTCAAACCCGTAATAAAAGTACCCAAAACCAGGTTTGGGCGGGTATGGCTAAAGAAACAGCGCACCAACTGGGTACGCCTTTAAGTTCGCTCGAGGGCTGGGTGGAAATGCTCCGGGAAAGCAGCGGTAATGAAAAAATTGCAACAGAAATGAATAAAGATGTGGAGCGTCTTAAATTGGTGAGTGAACGCTTTGGAAAAATTGGCAGTACGCCTCAACTGGTTGAGGAAAACCTGGTAAAGCAGGTAAAGAATATGGTTTCTTATATCAGGCGACGTGCACCGGAAAAAGTCAGTTTTAGTGTCAATGACCATGGCCAGGACATCATTGCTGCGATGATCAACGCCCCGCTATTCGACTGGGTGATAGAAAATCTTTTGAAAAATGCACTGGATGCAATGGATGGGCACGGGAATATTGATGTTGACATAAAAAATGATGCTGCAGAGGTCATCATTGATGTAAAAGACAGTGGAAAAGGAATCAGCAAAAAAAATGTGGGCAGCGTATTTAAGCCCGGTTTTACCACCAAAAAAAGAGGATGGGGGCTGGGACTTTCATTAAGCAAAAGAATAATAGAACAGTATCATAAGGGTGAATTGTTTGTTAAACAAAGTGAACCGGGAAAAGGAACCACCTTCCGGATCGTGCTTAAAAAATAACAAAGGGGCATGATGATTAAGCTTTGAAATTTAATTTTTTGATGGCTAAGAAAATAATATTTACGGCGGTGCTCGAAAAATTTGGCCAGATGGGCGAAAAATCGGGCTGGACCTATTTTACCATTCCCCGGAAAACTGCAGAAAAACTTTTACCCGGAAATAAAAAATCATTCAGGGTAAAAGGGAAAATAGACGAACATCCTGTTAAGCAGGTTTCTTTATTGCCGATGGGCGGAGGCGATTTTATTATGCCGGTAAATGCCGTCATGCGGAAAGCTATCCTTAAGAAGAAGGGCGATAAAATTGAAGTGCAGCTTGAAGTTGATCCGGAAGAAATAAAACTCAACCCCGAACTGCTGGAATGCCTGGCCGATGAACCGGCTGCATTGAAACAATTTAATTCGATGCCGCTGTCGCACCGGAAATATTATTCTAAGTGGATTGAAACCGCCAAAACAGATGCCACCCGCACTAAACGTATTGCACTTGCCGTGAGTTCCTTGCAAAAAAAATAGATTACGGGGAGATGTTGAGAAGCCAGCGTAAACTTGATCAATGAACACCTGAACCCAAAATAAAGCTATATGAAAACAGTTTTTCTCCACTTGCTGCTGCTCTTTATGGGCACTTCATTTTCGTCCTGCGAACCAGCTAAAACTGAGCCGGTTTCAAAGGAAGAAGCTTTGAAATTATCGGCAGAAATTGCAGCAGCCATAAAAGACCGGGCTGAATATAATATTGACCAGATGATCAACCCCGAAATTATTGCAGACAAGGCCTCAAAAGAGATGCCGTCTTCATTTAAAAAAGGGTTTAGGGAAGGTGTTGAATCAGCATTAAAAAAGAACAACCTGGCCAAGCAGATCGTAAAGGCGGTTGGAAAGGATGGCAGTTACGAAATGGTAAAGCAATATGAGATTGAAGGGGGTCAGCACCTGGTTTTCCGCATGTACTCTTCTGAAGGATTGAATTACCATGATTTTGAACTGGTAAAAGTGAAAGACAAAACCTGGATCGCAGATATGTTTATTTACACCACGGGAGAAAATTTCAGTAAGAGTATGGGGGATGTTATTTCCGGTTACCTTGGAAATGGAACGGGCAATGGTGATGCAAAAGTCAAGCAGCTGCAAAAATTCAGGGAAATAAGATCGCTTGCCGACAGAAAAGATTATAAAGCTGCCAACAGGCTGTATCAATCCATGCCTTCAGAATTAAAAACCACCAGGATGCTGCAGGTCGTGTACCTCGAAATAGCCCATGAACTGGGCGACAGTATCTATAAAAAAGCGGTGAAGGAATTTGAAGAACAATATAAAGGCGACAGTACCATGTACCTGAGCCTGATGGATCCGTACCTGGTAAACAAAGATTACGAGAGGGCCATGCAGTGCGTGGAGGGCGTAGACAAATTAATAAACAAAGATCCCTTGCTGGACCTTTACCGTGGGCTCATATTTAAAATGATGAATAAACCAGAAGCAGCAGGGGCCGCCCTGGAAAAGCTTTCAGCCAGTATGCCGGATTTCCAGGAAGGACAAATTGAATTGATCAATTATTATGCGGAGCAAAACCTTACAGAAAAAAGGAAAAAAGCAATTGAACGTTACAGGGCTAATAAGAAATTCAACCAGGAAACGCTGGACATGCTGTTAGCTTTGTACAACTGAAACTTCTACTCAGTAACTTCTGCCTTGTAAACCAGTAATTCCACTCCATCTGCCATTATCTTCAGGGGGAACTCATCTTCAGTTTTAAATTGATAAGAAAAACTGATGCTGCCACCCGATGTGGAAAAATTCATAGGTACCGGTTTGGGTTGTTTTTTTTCATCTCCCATGATCAGTTCTATGGCACTGATGTTTTTTGTACTGCTGAAAGGGAAACTGAAAGCCACGCTCCCCCTGGTTTTTGTTTTTATCCATCCGATGGCGGGCTGCGGTTTTTGGAGCCCCAGTTCATATGCTGCCGGGGCAATCACCGGTAATGCATAAAAATCTTTCAGGCTTTTTGGGCCAGGGCCAAGCTGCCAGGCGCTGTTGTCTGGGTAATGGTCGAGATTGAAGAGGATACGGTTGGCAAAAAAATATTCGCTTGTAAATTTCTTTATAAATGCCGATTGCTTTTTATCAAGAGAACCAGCTCCTTTTGCCGCATCCACATAGAACCATTCTTCGGGACTTTGTCCAAGCTGTACCACGTTCCATGAATGGTTGGGTTCATCGGCCGGGTCGTTGATCTCTTCCGCAAAAGATTTGCTGTAGCCATCCACGCTCAGGCACCTGATATCGGCCTGGCTGCACATTTCCTGCAGCAGCAGCGAAAAACCCAGGGCGGTGGCTTTGCGGAGTTCTATCACTTTTACGGGATCGCTATTTCGCTGGTCGTTACTTTTGATTCCTTTGGGATCAAGCGCCACGTTATTTGCTATCCAGTAATAAATTGCCCGTGCTTTATCCTTCTTTTCGGTAAACGAACCCGTTATTTCTTTGGCAATGATGGCCACATTTTTATCAACCATGGGACCAAGGCTTTTTACATGATCATCCACTCCTGAATAATTCTGCGAAAATGCTCCAATGGGCACAGTAAAGCTGAGCAGGAAGAGGAGTGTAGGGATTTTATTTTTCATGCATTCAATTTTTGTGTTGCTGCCACCTATTATCCGCCTGTTAATTTTAGTTCAATTAACGGGTATTTTCCTGTGGTTTGGTTTATGCTGTAAAAATAAGCAAGCGTTCGTTAAGAGTATGAAAAAACTGCAATGGGTACCACTTGTAAAATAGCCAATACTGCCAAACAAAGGAATTACTACCTTTATCGAAAATTCCAGTTTTAATATGAAAAAGATATTTTATCTCTTAGTTTTTGTTATCATTTCATTTGGCGCAAAAGCTGATGAAGGCATGTGGTTGCCTCAACTGCTGGGCAAGTTGAACGAAAGCCGGATGAAAAGCCTTGGCATGAAGATCAGCGCCGCCGATATTTACAGTATCAACAAAGGCAGTTTGAAAGACGCTATTGTTAGCCTCGGTGGGTTCTGCACTGCAGAGGTCATTTCGGAGAGAGGACTCATTCTTACCAATCACCACTGTGGTTTTGATGCCATTCAAAATCATACCACACTCGAAAAAAATTACATGCGGGATGGTTTTTGGGCCAAAAATAACAGCGAAGAATTGCCCAACAAAGGCCTTTTTGTAACATTTATTGTGCGCATTGATGATGTAAGCGCCGACGTGTTGAAAGGGGTATCTCCTTCGATGACAGAAGCCGAACGCCAGGCTGTGATCGACAGAAATATTGCAGCAGTTCAAAAAGACGTTAAGAAAGAGGATACGCAGGCCTCCTTTGTACGTGGCTTTTTTGAGGCCAACCAGTATTATCTTTTTGTTACAGAAACCTACAATGATGTGAGGCTGGTGGGTGCGCCGCCTTCGGCTATCGGAAATTTTGGAAAAGATACTGATAACTGGGTTTGGCCAAGGCATACCGGCGATTTCAGTATGTTCCGCATTTACGCTTCAAAAGATAATAAACCGGCAGCGTATGCCGCAGATAATGTTCCATTCAAGCCCAAGCGGGCGCTCAATATTTCCCTGAAAGGAGTAAAGGAAAATGATTTTACTATGGTATTTGGCTTCCCGGGACGAACTACACAATACCTTCCGGCTGTGGCTGTAGAGCAGATCCGTACAGTGAATGACCCGGCTAAAATTGCCATCCGCAACAAAGCGTTGAATATCATAGATGGCTTTATGCGCAGGGATGAGGCCATAAAAATACAATATGCGGCCAAATATGCCGGCATTCAGAATTCTTATAAAAAATGGCAGGGCGAAGTGCTGGGACTTACCAGGACCGATGCTTTTTCAAAAAAGAAGAATTACGAGGCAACATTTCAGAAAAGGGTGGATGCCAACCCGGCCTGGAAAAATAATTACGGTAGCCTGCTGGCCGAACTTGCCGCTGCCTATAAAGATATAGAACCGTATGGCCGGGCGAGGGATTATTACGGCGAGATTTTCAATAAAACAGAAATTTTTTCTATTAGCATGCAGTTGAATTCGCTTGCTTCTGCCTATGCTAAAAACGGGGAGCAGGGTTTTGCCGGCAGGCTAAAAATAGTGCAGCCATTTCTTAAAGGCCTGTTCGATGAGTATAATGTGAATGTAGATAAAAAACTATTTGAAGCGCTGAGTGAAATGTATGTAAAGGACCAGGATAAGGCATATGTATCGCCCAAACTGCTGCAGGCTCTGGAAACGACCGACGGCAATTATACCGCCTTCACAAACCGGGTTTACAGCCAAACCAACCTGTACAACAGGGATTCGCTGAATGCATTGCTTGCAAAACCGGCGGCAGAAGCACTGGCACTTATAAATGCTTTTGATGCGATCGCATTATTCAAAGATATTCAGTCAACCTATCAAACAGCTGTTCAGGCTAATTTAAATGAATACCAGGCCAGGGTAAATAAACTGCAGCGTACTTATACAAAAGCACAGATGGAAGTGATGAAGGAAAAGAAATTTTACCCCGATGCCAACAGCACCCTGCGTGTTACTTACGGCCAGGTGAAAGGGTATTATCCCAAGGATGGATCCTATTATCATTATATAACCACACTCGATGGGATAATGGAAAAATACATACCCGGCGATTATGAATTTGATGTGCCGGAAAAACTGCGTACACTTCATAAAAACAGGGATTATGGTGCCTATGGAAAGAATGGGGTGATGCCTGTTTGCTTTATAGCCACTAACCATACTACGGGCGGCAATAGTGGCAGTCCTGCACTGGATGCCTACGGAAACCTGGTCGGGCTGAACTTCGACCGGGTTTGGGAAGGCACGATGAGCGATATCAATTATGATCCTTCCATTTGCCGGAATATCATGGTAGACATCCGCTATGTACTTTTCATTGTGGATAAGTTTGCCGGGGCCGGGCACCTGGTAAGCGAAATGAAGCTGATAAAGCCGGTGAAAAAATGATTTATCCACATAACAATTTCTTAATATTCCAGTTCACTAAAAACTGGAATTTTTTTTTACCTTACCTCAATAATCCAATCTTCCTGTTACGAATGTGAAAACCATAAAAGATATTTAACCACTAAAACATTCGTTATGGAGTCAAAAAGGTTTGAACAACTGGAGAACAAATTGAGGGATCAGCATTCGTTTGTCGATACTGAAACGAAAAGGAAAATTGACGAACATTTGTCTAATTTCCACCACCAGATCACAGATGCTGATTTGCAGAATGCAAAAAGCGATCACTCCTTATTTCAGAAAAAGATTGATAATGAACAACGTTTAAATATTGCTTAGCAAAGTTTTTGGTATAACTAAATTATAAAAGCGGCATTTGCCGCTTTTATAATGTTGAGATTTTCGTATTTAATTTTACCAAATATTCACCCTTAAACTATCCGGTCTGTACATTTTATCACCCTGCTTAATTCCAAATGCTTCATAAAACTCGGGGATGTTCACCACCGGCCCGTTTACCCTTTCTTTTGCAGGGCTGTGTACATCTGTCATCACCAGGTTTGCCAGGCGCTCATTACGTACCTTGTACAGCCAGCCAAGTGCATAGCCCATAAAATAGCGCTGCAGTGGAGTGAGCCCGCTTATTTTTTCATTTTTCTTCCAGGCTTCTGTCTTTTTTAAGGCATCCAGGCCAAGGAGCATACCGCCCAGATCGGCAATATTTTCTCCCTGGGTGGCATCGCCGTTTATATGGAGGGTGTCTACAGGATTGTATTCATTATACTGCTTAATGATAAATTGTGCCCTTTTCGAAAATTCTTCTCCATCCTTTTTAGTCCACCAATCGGTAAGGTTCCCTTTGGCATCATACTGGCGGCCCTGGTCGTCGAATCCATGTGTTATTTCGTGGCCTATGGTACTGGCAGCGGCATATCCGTAAACAAGTGCATCGTCGAGCTCTTCATCACGGTAACCGGCCACTGCAAAAATACCGGCAGGCAATACAATTTCATTGTTGCTGGGGTTGTAATAGGCGTTATAAGTTTGCGGTGTCATTTGCCATTCTGTTCGGTCTACCGGTTTTCCCAGCTTATTGATATCATAATTATGCCACCATTCGTTTGCCCGCTGCATATTAAGCACCCAGGGGCCTGCATCAATAGCAAGGCTGCTGAAATCTTTCCACTTATCGGGGTAGCCCACTTTCTTGCTCATTTTTGCCAATTTATCATAAGCCTTTTGCTGGGTGCTGTCGCTCATCCAGCTTAATTTGGCAATACGTTCCCTGTAAGCCTCCCGAACATTTTCAACCATATCATTGTAGCGTTTCCTGGCTGTTTCATTGAAATATTCTTTTACGAATAATTGTCCCAAAGCTTCGCCTATAGCGCCTTCCTCAGCATCCAGCACCCTTTTCCATCTTGGACGTGGTTCGCTGGCACCCGTAATTGTTTTGCGGTATTCGAAAAGGTTGTTATAGGTGGTTGTATCAAGGTAGGCGGCACTGCTTTGAACGAGGCGTAGCTTCAGGTAGTTTTTCCATACTTCGGGTGAAGTATTTTTCACTTCATTACTGAGAGTGGTATAAAATTCCGGCTGGCCAACAATGACCGAATCCACTTTGCTTACACCGGTGATGCGGGCATAATTATTCCAGTTAATGGACGGGGCAATTTTAGCAAGGCCAACCCAGCTCATTTTATTATAATTTTTATAAGGATCACGCAGGTCGGCCAGTTTGCGGCTGGCTTTTGCCAATTTTGTTTCCAGTGCAAAAACATCATCGGCATTTTTTTGCGCATTGGCACTGTCAATTTGCTTAAATGTTTTAAGCATATATTGTTTATAAGCGGCTTTTACTTTGAGTGTACGCTCATCGGTGTTGAAATAATAATCCCGGTTACTCATGCCCAGCCCGCCCTGGTGTAGTTGAAAAGCCATCATTTCACTGTTTTTATCATCCTGGGAAACATAGTTTGAAAACATACCCCCCACGCCCTTGCGGTGCAGGTTTCCCATCACTGTTACCAGTTCTTCGGGGCCGGCAATACTGTTGATGGCATCAAAGTCTTTTTTTAGGGGAGAAAGTTTAGCGCTTTCGGCAGATACAGAATCCATCCCGCTTTTCCAGAAGTCGCCAATTTTTTGGGAAGTGCTTCCTGCCGCAGCTTTTTCTTTGGCCGCATCCTCATTTATTTTACGCAGTTTTTCATAGATCTCTTCCTGCACCATATTGCCAATACCCCACCCGCTTTCTGCTGCAGGAATTTCGGTACGCTTATACCATCCTCCGTTTGCGTACATAAAAAAGTCCTCGCCAGGTTTAACGGTACTGTCCATATTAAGGGCAAGTATGTCGGGTTTAGAACCTGCACCCGCTGTTTTAGATTGGCTATTGCAGGCAGTTAATCCGGCTGCAGAAAAAAGAAGAATAAGAAGCCTTTTCATGAAAAATGTTTTAAGGATAAATGTAGCGAATGCCGCCCGTATATCAGGTTTTTTTTTGATATACGGTAAGCGGCTGATTTTTATCATGCTTTTGAAGGCCAATTGTCATTCATTGTTATATATGAAATCCCGATCTTGCATCACCAATTTGGAATGAATTGATTAAATTACCATCAAAATTGCTTTATGCCAGAAAATACTCTCTTAAAAGTAAAGGCCGGCGGATTTGAATTTGAATTTTCCCAGGATGATCTTGATGCCGTTGATTTTGTCAGGCACAACAGCGATGAATTTAACCTGATCAGGAATTACCGTTCTGCCACCGCCAAACTCATAGAGGAAGGCAGCTCAGAAAAGCGAATGAAGCTGGAAGTGGAAGGGGAGAGTTTTGAAGTGGAGATAAAGGACAGCCTTGATCAGATGCTCGACAGTATGGGCTTTGATGCAGCTGAAGGAAAACATCTCAGGGAAATTAAAGCCCCCATGCCAGGTCTTGTTATCAATGTGGCCGTGAAAGAAGGCCAGGAAGTGATGGTAGGTGAGCGTGTTTTAATACTGGAAGCCATGAAAATGGAAAACTCTATCCTCATTCATGCCAATGCTACTATTAAAAAAATACTGGTAAAGGCGGGACAAGCCGTTGATAAAGGACAGGTGCTGGTGGAATTGGAATAGAACATGGGTTCATAAGTTGATTGGTTGACAAGTGGATAGAGGCTGTGTGCAGCGTCATGGTTTGGAAAGATGGGAGAAGCTGGCTCTGAGAGGCATTAAATATTATAAAGAAAAAAATTTCGGAAAAGTATTATGAAGAAAATATTAGTAGCAAACCGCGGCGAGATTGCTTTGAGGATCATGCGCAGCATCAGGAAGATGGGCATTAAAACTGTAGCGGTTTATTCGGAAGCGGACAGGCAGAGCCCGCATGTTTTATTTGCCGATGAAGCCGTTTGCCTGGGGCCCGCACCCAGTAGCCAGTCTTATTTAAATGCTGATAAGATCATTGCTTTTTCCAAAGAGCTGGGCGTAGACGGTATACACCCTGGTTATGGATTCCTGAGTGAGAATGCCGATTTTGCCCAAAAAGTAACCGATGCCGGCATCGAATTTATTGGGCCTTCCCCGCATGCTATGCGGGTGATGGGCAGTAAGCTGGCGGCCAAAGAATCTGTAAAGCAGTTCAATGTACCCATGGTACCGGGTATCGATAAAGCGATAGAGGATGTGGAACTTGCAAAAAAAATAGCGGCTGAAGTGGGATACCCTGTACTCATAAAAGCTTCGGCAGGCGGAGGCGGAAAGGGCATGCGTGTGGTGGAGAAAGAGGCCGAACTCCAGGAACAAATGGAGCGGGCCATCAGCGAAGCCACGTCTTCCTTTGGCGATGGCTCTGTATTTATTGAAAAATATGTCACTTCACCTAGGCATATAGAAATACAGGTGCTGGGCGATAAGCATGGAAACTATGTTCACCTGTTTGAGCGGGAATGCAGCATCCAACGCCGCCACCAGAAAGTAGTGGAAGAAAGTCCGAGTGCAGTAGTAAGTCCCGATATGCGCAGGCGTATGGGCGAAGCAGCCGTGATGGTTGCTAAATCCTGCAATTATACCAGTACCGGCACCGTGGAGTTTTTAGTGGACGACAAAATGAATTTTTATTTCCTGGAAATGAATACACGCCTGCAGGTGGAGCACCCGGTTACAGAAATGATCACCGGGCTCGACCTGGTGGAACAACAGATAAGGATTGCCCGTGGCGAAAAACTTACGTTTACCCAGGAAGACCTTACCATAAATGGTCATGCCCTGGAACTGCGGGTATATGCAGAAGATCCCCTCAATAATTTTATGCCATCAATAGGCACCCTGCAAAAATATGTGCGCCCAACCGGCGAAGGCGTAAGGGTGGATGATGGCTATGAGGAAGGAATGACCATTCCCATCTATTATGACCCCATGATTGCCAAACTGGCCACACATGGCAAAGACCGCACAGAAGCAGTTCAAAAAATGCTGAAAGCGATAAAGGAATATAAAATTGAAGGCGTTATCACTACCATGCCATTTGGTCTGTTTGTATTTGAACATGATGCCTTCTTAAGCGGGAATTTCGACACCAATTTTGTAAAAAAATATTATACCCCCGAACTGATCAGGGAAAAACAAAAAGTGAATGCAGAAGTGGCGGCTTTAGCAGCAGTGAAGATCTGGCAGGAAAAGAAAAAAAATACAACAGCAGTAAACCATAAAACAACCAGTTGGAAAAGAAGGCTGGCGCATTAGGGAAGTTATAAGTTGACAGTTGATGGTTGACAGTTGATGGTTGACAGTTGATGGTTGTTCTTGTATCCTGTATCTTGTATCCCTTGAACTTAAAATACTAAAAACCTGGAGATGAAATCAAAATCAGAAATATTAAAAGAAAAAGTTGCTGAAGGTAAGCTGGGTGGTGGCCAAAAAAGGATCGATGCCCAGCATAAAAAAGGTAAACTTACGGCCAGGGAACGTATTGAATTGCTGATGGATCCCGGTTCATTTGAAGAGATAGGCGCACTTGTTACCCACCGCACCAAAGATTTTGGTATGGCCGATCAGCAATTTTATGGCGATGGCGTGATTACCGGCTATGGTACGGTGGATGGAAGGCTCGTATATGTTTTTGCCCAGGATTTTACAGTATTTGGCGGGGCCCTTTCTGAAACCCATGCCGAAAAGATATGTAAGGTAATGGATATGGCCATGAAGGCCGGTGCACCCATGATAGGGCTTAACGACAGTGGAGGTGCACGCATACAGGAAGGCGTACGGTCATTGGGCGGTTATGCTGATATTTTTTACCGTAACGTACAATCATCGGGTGTTATTCCGCAGATTTCTGCCATCATGGGTCCATGCGCAGGAGGAGCGGTTTATTCGCCTGCCATGACCGATTTTACGATCATGGTGGAAGGAACCAGTTATATGTTTGTTACCGGCCCCAACGTGGTAAAAACGGTAACCAACGAAGAAGTGAGCTCAGAGGAACTGGGTGGAGCATCTACCCATTCCACCAAGAGTGGGGTTACCCATCTTACGGCCAGCAACGATATGGATTGTATACTGCAGCTGAAAAAAATGCTGGGTTATATGCCTTCCAATTGCGAAGACGTAGCGCCAAAACTGCCGTATTCCCTTGGAGATGAAACCCGGGAAGTGCTGGAAACAATTGTGCCGGAAAGTGCCAATAAACCCTACGATATCCGTTCTGTGATAGACGGTATCTGTGATGTAGACAGTTTTTTTGAGATCCACAAAGACTATGCAGATAATATTGTAGTGGGCTTTGCAAGGCTTGCCGGGCGCAGTATTGGCATTGTGGCAAATCAGCCGCAAAGCCTGGCCGGTGTACTTGATATAGACAGTTCCAAAAAAGGAGCAAGGTTCACCCGCTTCTGCGATTGCTTTAATATTCCCCTGCTCGTACTGGTGGATGTACCCGGTTTTTTGCCAGGTACCGACCAGGAGTGGAATGGTATCATTACCAATGGCGCCAAATTACTTTATGCACTGAGCGAAGCCACTGTGCCACGCTGTACCGTCATTACCCGTAAGGCTTATGGCGGGGCTTATGATGTTATGAACAGTAAACATATTGGAGCCGATATGAACTATGCATGGCCCGGCGCCGAAATTGCCGTAATGGGTGCTAAGGGAGCCAGCGAGATCATTTTCAAAAACGAAATTGCAGCATCCGGAGACCCTGCAAAAAAACTGCTTGAAAAAGAAGCAGAATATGCCGGGTTGTTTGCTAACCCATACACTGCCGCAGAGCGGGGATTTATTGATGAAGTAATAGAACCCAGGGATACCCGCAAAAAATTGATACGGGCATTTGCCATGCTCGAAAATAAGGTGGTGAAACGACCCAGGAAAAAACACGGAAATATCCCTTTGTAAACCTGCAAATTGGGCTAAATATTTCACACAGTTGGGTTAATTTTTGATAAGAACTAAACAATTTCCTACCTTAGAAACAAAAATTCATTATGACAACAACAACAAACCCCGGCGATAAACTGAATTTTGATGAAGGGAAACCAGGCAAATTGCCCTCAACGCTTAATGTGCTTACGATTCTTACTTTTATCGGGTGCGCATGGCAGATCATTGGAGGAATATGGCAATATTTCAGGGCAGAGAAAGGTTACAAGGACCTGGTGGATGCCCAGGCAAAAATGGGAGAAGCGCCAGCATGGGCAAAAAAAATGATGGGCCCCGAAATGTTAGAAATGGCCCGTAAATCGATGGAATACAAATTGCCCCTTTTAATACTTGGACTTGTAGGTGCTGGATTATGTCTTTATGGTGCCATGGAAATGAGAAAGCTTAAAAAACAAGGATATCTCTTATGGCTGGCAGGCGAAGTATTACCGTTGATAGGCAGTATATTTCTGCTGGGTATGGGTGCCATTTCGGGCTTTGCTGCAATAGGGTTTGCATTTCCGGTCCTTTTTATAGTGTTATACACCATGCAACGCAAACATCTTGTAAACTAATTTTTACTTTTTCATTATAAAGCATGGATGCAGGCATACTGCATTCATGTTTTTTTTAACCTAAACTTATTCCTTTTCATTTTCTGCTTATTTTCGTTTTATGACGCCTGAACGATCTGACCGCCTTACCAATGTATTGAATAAGCGCCAGCCAGGGCTTACCGTTGTACTGGAAAATGTGGAAGATCCTCATAATATCTCGGCCGTGATGCGCACCTGCGATGCCGTTGGTATCCAGGATATTTACATCCTCACTACCAAGATCCCGAAACACAAGAAATGGGGCGCTAAAAGCTCTTCCAGCGCTGCCAAATGGCTCAGCATTCACCAGTTTACCAATACAAAGGAATGTTTTGAAGCGCTCCGGAAAAATTTTGATAAGATCTATGCCACACACCTGAGTGCAGATGCGGCTGGTTTATACCAACTGGATCTTACCCTAAGAACAGCCCTTGTTTTTGGGAACGAGCACGGCGGTCTGTCAAACGAGACCCTTGCCTTATGCGATGGCAATTTTCTTATTCCGCAGGTTGGTATTATTAAATCGCTCAATATTTCAGTAGCTTGTGCGGTAAGCCTGTATGAAGCCTTTCGGCAAAAAGAGCTGGCAGGGCATTATAAGCAGCCACAGCTTGATGCAGCAACAACGGCACAGCTAAGAACAGCGTGGGGTTTTTTGAAAGCGGAAGATTAATTGCTGCCTATAGCCGGGAAATAGTTTTTTCTCTACATCTTGCTATTTAAATTTCGTTAATTTTAAGGATTATTTCAATTGCCCGGTAATATGCCGGTAAAATGCCAAATATATTCTCATGAAAAAAAACTGTATTGATGCGGCTGTTTTTTACAACCGGCGTCCATCTGCATTCATTGTTTTTTCTGTTTTTCTTATTCTTTTCTTTAACCAGTCGTTTGCACAAACTGTTCTACGCAATCCCGAGGTGAGTTATGGCGAACTGATCAAAGTGATCCCTTCTCTCAAAAATTATAAAGTGCCCGTGGGCTTTGTGCCCAGGGTTTCCCGTATAGGCGACCGTATTCTTGGCCTGGAAGAAGAAAACAACGAACCGATGGATCGTATACAGAACAACAGGCCAGTTGCAGCTGATCCGGTTGTTCAGCGGGCGCCTGTATCGCCGATGGCTGTTTCGGTAACCACGCAAAACTTTGCCGGAATGGGTTATTCAAGCGTTACTCCTGCAGATCCAACCTTATGCGCTGGCCCAAACCACATCATTCAAATGATCAATGGCACATCGGGAGCCCGTATGGCCATCTGGAACCGCAGCGGTGTTCAGGTTCTTACGCCCCGTTTTTTATCAACCCTGGTGGCCTCACCGGGTTATACCGGTGTGGGAGATCCCGTGGCTATTTACGATCAGTTTGCCGACAGGTATATGGTAACGGAATTTGGGCGGGTGAGTTCAACCGCAATCAATACACTGATTGTTTTTGTATCGCAAACGAACGACCCAACCGGCGGCTGGTTTATTTATAAATTCACCGACAATACATTTTTCCCCGATTATCCGCACTGGGGCGTATGGCAAAATGTTTTATATGCCAGCACCAATGATTTTAATACAGCAGGCACGGCCTATCTTGGCTCTTCTGTTTGGGCAATTGACAAAGCGCCTATGATTGCAGGTAATGCGAGCACCCAGCTTCAGCGTTTTCGCCTGTCATTTGATTGTGCGCCCGTGAATATCAGTGGGCCAGCTGCCCCTTCGGCCGCAGGAACAATCGGTCATTTCATGTATCTGAATGATAACAATTACAATCCATCGCCCGGAGCTGCCGACAGTATCGGTATGCTGCGCTTCGATCCTGATTTTGTTACGCCCGCCAATACCACTTTAACTTTTGCGCAGGCCTTGGTAACGGCACCTTATAAAACAAATGTATGCGGCAGCCGCAATTGCGTCACTTCGCTATCGGGTAATGGGTACGATGCGGTGAGTGACAGGGTAATGAACCGGGTGATGTACCGGAATTTTGGCACACATGAAACCATGGTGCTGAATTATACCGTAGATGCAAATGCGGGCACAGCAAATCCTCCCAAGGCCGGTATAAGATGGTATGAACTCAGGAAAAACGGCGGCCCATGGAGTATTCATCAGCAATCTACTTATGCGCCCGATAATAACGGCAGGTGGATGGGAAGCATTAACATTAACAGTAAAGGCCAGATAGGGCTGGGCTATAACCGCAGCGGCAGTAGTACCTATGCGTCTGTTTGCTATACAGGCCGCAATGCAACAGATGCACTTAATACCATGACAACTGCTGAAATTGTGGCCCGGGCAGGCACTGCCTATGGAACAGCCAGCAACCGCTGGGGCGATTATAATGATCTGCCACTCGATGTGGTGAATGATTCACTTTTTTGGATGACCGCTATGTATGGGAATACCGCATCGCAGTGGGCAACGCAAATTGTACAGTTTAAAATAGGAGATTGCAATATTATCAGCTCCGGGATGTCTTCAAATCAAAATAACACATCGGTTGTAAGAGAGGCGCAAAACCTTGTTTATAATACAACCATCAACAATACCGGATGCCTTCCGGTAAGCAATCACCTGCTTACCGACACTATTCCAACCAATGTAAGTTTTATTAGTGCTACGAATGGCGGGACATACAATTCATCCAACAGGGTGGTAAGCTGGCCGGTAAATTTAATTGCGGGTGAAACACAAACGTATACGCTAACGGTAAGTGTTAATCCGGGAAGTTATTTTACACCGGTTAGCCTGCTCAATGAAACGGTGTCCGGCACTTCTATACCGGCTGGCTGGGCAGCTACTATAGGCAGCGGTACCAGCAATTGGGTAAGTTCTGCCACCAGCAATTATAGTCCGGCTAATTCACTGTTTGCAACCGATAATGCATTTGCTGTTACCGACTTCAGGCTTTCAACCAGCGCCGCAGTGACCCTTGGAACACCTGCGCCTGTTTTATCTTTTTGGCATAATTACAATACGGAAGCCGACTGGGATGGTGGTGTGTTGGAAATGAGCATCAATAACGGAAGCACCTGGACCGACCTGGGACCCAATATGGTGGCGAACCGTTACAACGGTTCTGTGGGCACCGGAAATCCCATTTCGGGCAGGCAGGCATTCAGCGGGAACAGCAACGGCTGGATCAAAACGGTTGTTAAATCGCTGCCGGCAAACCAGAATGCTTTATTCCGTTTCAGGATGACCTCAGATGATAACACGGCGCCATCGGGCGGCGGCTGGTATGTGGATGATATTTTACTTCAAAAAACACCCGAGGTATTGAACCGGATCAGCTATTTTGATAATACAGGTTCACGGATAAATTTTGCCGATACGGCTGCGGCCATTCTCCCTTCTCTTTACAGCGGCAGCATGTGCAATGGCGCCAGTTCTGTACTGGTATCTCCGCTCAGTGGAACCAATTATCAATGGCAGGTGGATATGGGCAGCGGTTTTGTAAATGTTGCAGATGATGCAGTTTATTCAGGTGCTGCTACAAACAGTTTGCAATTACTCAATGCACCTTCATTCTGGTACGGATACAATTACCGGTGCGTGGTCGATGGATCGAATACTGCAGTGTCTATCTTGAAGTTTTCTTCCACCTGGCGAGGCACGGTTGATAAAACCTGGGAAAACCCCGGCAACTGGGATTGTGGCAAATTGCCGGATGCCAATACTGATGTCATCATCAATGCGCATGCAGGTATCATTACGGTTAACTCAAATGGATTCTGCCGTAGCCTTACCTTAAATAACGGCGCCAATTTAGATGTTACACCCGGGTTTAAATTAACAGTAACACATTAAGGCTGAAATGAAGCATAGGCTTGTATTTTAAAAGGGTGAATGCTTTTTTATAGAGGAGCTACTATAATTTTTATGAACAAAATATTTTCAAATGAGTATTAAATTTCTTTTGCTGGTTGCCACTTCTTTGTTTTTTTGTATGCCGGCTTTTGCGCAAAAGCCAGGGTATGATTCTGCTTTGGCAAAAAAACTGGGCGCCGATGATTATGGTATGCGCTCTTATGTTTTTGTAATATTGAAAACAGGGGCTTTAAAAAAAGCAGATAAAAAGACAAGCGACAGCCTTTTTGCCGGGCATATGAAAAATATGGGCAGGCTGTCCGAAGAGGGCTTGCTGATTTTGGCCGGCCCCTTTGGCAAAAACCTTAAGACATACAGGGGCCTGTTTATTCTTAATGTAAAAACAATAGAGGAAGCAAAGTTATTGGTGGCCACCGACCCGGCCGTGGCTGGAAAATTGCTTGCTGCGGAATATTACAACTGGTATGGTTCTGCTGCCGTGATGGCGATCCCCGACATGCATGAGAAAGTACAAAAAACCAGTTTCTGAAATGGGAAAATTACATCATTACCAAACAACGGTAACCTGGACCGGCAACAAGGGAACCGGTACATCTGCTTACAGGGCCTACGAGCGAAGCCATATCCTTTCGGTAGGGGATAAAGCAGAACTGGATATGTCATCTGATCCCGCTTTTTTGGGCGACCCTGCAAAGCATAATCCCGAAGAATTGCTGCTGGCATCGCTCAGCAGCTGCCATATGCTCTGGTATCTTCATTTATGTGCCGATGCGGGCGTAGTGGTAATGGCGTATACCGATGCTGCCAGGGGAATAATGGAGGAAAATGAAAATGGTGGCCGGTTTACAGAAGTTACACTTTATCCATGTGTAACCGTGGCAGGAAAAACCATGATCGAAAAGGCGAATGCCCTGCATGCAGAGGCCAACAAAAAGTGTTTTATTGCAAATTCCTGTAATTTTCCCGTAAAGCATGTTCCTCAATGCAAAGCAGGCTAAGGTTTAACCGGAAGCTTTTGTAAATTCAAGAATACTGTCATCGGCCAGGTACAGGTAAAGCTTTCCGTTCTGAAAATAATAACTGGCGGCCTGCCCGGAAATTTTTTCTCCAATAATTTTTTCTGCAATGGGATTGTTATCTGAACAGTACATTTCTGTTTGCATTAACGGCCCAAAACGGATGCGGCTTCCCTCCACGCTGATGCTGCCGCCCATCGTATTGCAGCCATTGTGGCCGCTCATGGTACCTGCCATTAAATCGAACTGCATGCTGGGCAGGCCCTTTGTAAACATTTTTTCGTTGAGTACCTGTGAGCCGATCTTTTGCAGTATCCAGGTATCGTTCAACAGGTTGTTGTAAAGGTATTTTCCGCAGCCTGTATAATTTTTTCCGGCAATATTGACCGTTACTTTTTTTTCTTTACCGTTATTGCAGTTTTCTTTAAAGATGCGTATCTCCAGTTTCCCGGCTTTTGTAGCCGTTTCATAAATGGTTTCGGTTTCTTTTTCTGTTCCTTTAACAGCATAGGTACTCAGGCTGATGCCATCGGAGCAGGAAAAGCTGAAATTTTTATCGAAGTCCATATCAAGCGTCCAGGAAGCAGGTTCATTGCCACTGGAAAAAAAATCGCTGCCGCTGTTGAATTTCTGCTGGAGTGTGTCTCCCAGTTTAAGGTCGTACTGCTGTGCAGCAGCAGACGGCTCTTTAGCGGCTTTTTTTGTTTGCTTGCAGGAGCCAGATAAAAAAGGCAGTAAAACAATTATTGAAATGATTTTCTTCATCTTGTAAAGGTAAAAAAAGGATTCGGGTGGGGTTGAAATGAAATGCTAAAAGCTAAGGAGCTGCCTAATCCTTCCACAAATACGGAAATAAAATAACCGCAAGGGCTATAACCATTACGTCGAGCCCGGCAATAATACCAACGAGTTGCAGTACTGCCCCTTCTCTGAAAATTTCGGCAAAAGCGGTTTTGCTCAGGCGCATGAGCAGCAGGAGCTGGGGTAAAATAACCGGGAAACCCAGGATGGCTATAAGGGCTGCATTTTGCTGGGCCCGGGCAGCAATGGCGCTCATAAGCGTAAAAACCAGGCTGATACTGATACCGCCCAGCACTGCAATGCCTGTAAAAAGCAGCGGATCGCTGACGGGTTTGCCTAAAAAAGTAAAGAAGAGCCCCAGGCTCACCAGGCTCATGAGCAACATGAGTATGGTATTGAATATAAGTTTTGCAATAATGAATTGTACGGGTGAGGAAATCGAGTAGAAGTATAACATCCGGCCCCGGCTTTCCTGCAAAAAACTTTTTGCCACTGTGTTTACGCATACAAAAAGTTGTATCACCCAAAACAGGGCATTCCAAATATTGGAATCGGGACTGTCGGGCATAGAAAGATAAAGTACAAAAATGGTGGAAGCAATGTAAAGCAGTATACCATAGAATGTATGCTGCTGTCGCAGTTCCAGCAGCAGGTCTTTTTTTACCAGGGTGAATATTTTTTGTGTGTTGTTCATGCTTAAAGGTTCTGAGTACCCGTGCTTTATATACGGAGAAGTTTTATAACAAGTTATACCAAAAAGATGCACAAAGCGGACACGAAGTTCTAAAAGATTTATTTCAGCAGCGGTGCGTCATTGCCCAGGGTGCAGCAATGGCGGCAGCGGGGTTCGTAAATATCTTTTTCCCCCAGCACTACCTGGCCTTTGTCGGCACTTTTGCGGTAGCTTATATTGGCAATGCCTCCGCAAACCACGCAAATGGCGTGCAGTTTGGTGATATAATCAGCTTTTGCAAGCAGGGCAGGCATTTGTCCAAACGGGTTTCCCTGGAAATCCATATCCAACCCGGCTACGATCACCCGCATACCCCGCTGGGCCAGTTGTTCGCATACATTGCCTATTTCAGCATCAAAAAACTGGGCCTCGTCAATACCCACCACATCCACATCCTGGGCCAGCAGGAGTATATTCTGGCTGCTGTCTACCGGCGTACTATTGATAAAATTGGTATCATGGCTTACAATTTTCACTTCATCATAACGGGTATCAATGGCAGGCTTAAAGATCTCTACCTTGAGGTTGGCAATTTTTACCCGCTTAAGGCGGCGGATCAATTCCTCTGTTTTTCCGCTGAACATGCTGCCACAAATCACTTCTATCCAGCCCCTTCGTTCGCCCCTTAAACTTGGTTCTATAAACATTCGCTTATTTTTTTGAAATTCTGTTAGTAACTTTAACCGTTGGCTGCAAAGATTAAAGTTTTGTTCCAAGACGCAAAACAAAATTTTTTTATGCGCCGTACCGGCTTTTTTCCTGAATTGCAGGTTTTTAGCCCGGTTTTTGTTTTATAAATTATATGCATATGGAGCGGGTGAAAACCCTGGCCGACAAATTGGTACAGCAGCTAAAGGACAATGCGCCTGCCGGGCAGCTTTTGCTAACGGTGCAGATGCTCCAGAGCGAACTTATGCATATCAATGCACAGGCCGGTTTACCGGCTGTATCTGTATCGGTGCAAACAGCACCCGTTATAAACAATTTAGCTTCCAATTTGGGAGCATCAGCCCCGGCAGATATACCCGAACCAAAAGCAATCGAAATCTCTTCAAAACCGGCAGAAGAGGAGAAAATCATAGAAATATTGCAGGTGGATGAGGCAGAACTGGAAGCCGAACTTGATGAGATAAAACGCAAGGCAGAAGAAATTAATAAGATCAGTGCTCAAAATAAGCCCACCCTGCTCTTTGATCCTATTGACGATATTCCCACCATGGCCCACCAGCACTATACAGAACCGAAAGATAAAGCAGTAAAAGAGCTTCACGAGGTATTGCCAACCGACCGGGGTACATCACTTAATGACAAGCTGAAACAGGGTAAAATGGAATTATCAGACACACTTGGGGATGCGCCAATTAAAGACCTGAAGAAGGCAATTGGTGTAAACGACCGGTTTGTTTTTATAAGGGAGCTTTTCCGTGGCGATGAAAATATGTACGAACGAAGTATCAAGACCATCAACGGTTTTTCAATTTTTCCTGAAGCGGAGTATTGGATACGGCGGGAACTGAAACTGAAACTTGGCTGGAACGATAAGAATGAAATAGTGAGGCTTTTTGACCAGTTGGTAAAGAGGAGGTTTTTATAGCCACGAATTATGTAACACGAATTATACTACACGAATTACACGAATTACACAAATTGAAGGGATTGGATAAGGGATCGTACGGATTTTTTAAAGAAGTTTTTTTTCTGCAATATATTGTACAATTAATGCGGTGGCACCCCGATTTTGTAATATAAAGTTTTTTGCTGCTGCAGCAGCTTTCTCCTGGTAATCTTTATCATCAAAAAGCCTGTTAAGTAATTTTTCCAGTTCCAGCGCATGTTCCACGCTAAAGGCACCAACACTTTCGATCATCGCCTGTGCTTCGGGAAATTTATCATAATTTGGCCCAAAGATCACCGGGCATCCAAATACTGCCGGCTCCAGTATATTGTGCAGGCCATCATCGCCAAAACCTCCACCCACATAGGCAATATGGGCATATTTGTACAGGCGGCTCAGCATACCGATATTGTCAATGATCAGTGTGTTTCCGGTAAAATTGTTTACGACCTCCTTGCTGAGTTCAGAAAAAAGGAGGCAACCCGGAAAACGCTTTTTAACCTCTGTAATATTTTCCGGATCAATTTCATGCGGCGCAATGATGAATTTTATTTGCGAATTTGCTTTTGTATAATGCATCAGTTCTTCCTCGTCTTCGGCCCAGGTGCTGCCGGCCACCAGAACAGGTTGGTTCCCGCAAAATTCTGCTATAACAGCCGGTAATGGTTCAAATGCGGCGGCATTATCGGCAACACGGTCGTAGCGGGTATCGCCGCTCACCGTTACATTGTTAACAGGTATGTTTTTCAATAATGCTTCCGATTCCCTGTTTTGCACAAAAATATGGGTGAAGCAGCCGAGCATTTCCCTCCAGATCTTTCCATACCAGGCGAAAAAAGGCTGACCAGGCCTGAACAGCGCAGCAACAAGGAGTACAGGAATATTTCTGCGTTTTAATTCGGTAAGATAGTGGTACCAGTATTCATATTTTATCCAGATGACCAGCTTTGGGTTGATGATCTCAATAAATTTTTTGGCATACAAAGGCCGGTCAATAGGAAGATAAAAAACATGGTCGGCCCCTTTATAGTCTTTCTTATTTTCATAGCCGCTGGGCGAAAAAAAGCTGAGTACGATCCTGTACGTAGGGTAATCTTTTTTAAGGCGTTCAATTATGGGGCGGCCCTGTTCAAATTCGCCCAGGCTGGCAGCATGGATCCAGATAACGGGCGCCTGGTTACCGGAAAAAGCAGCTTCCAGTTTTTCCAGCAGGTTTTGTCTTCCTTTTACCCATAGCTTTGCCTTGGGCTTCCAAAAGGCGGCCAAATGCAGCCCGGCATTAATGAAAAAGAGGGAAACCGTATAGAGGAAATGGCTCAATGAAATAAATAATTTTCGTAAAAATAATGCAAAAGCATCAGGCATAAGCCTTGCTGACTTTAAATTTGGTAATCAATCTATTTCGTTTGACGAAAGGTGGCCGGGAGATATGAAAAATAAATGCAGCTATAATCTATGAAACAACTTAAACTAAACGATAAAGGGGAATTTGTTGTAAAAGACAGTATGGGAGTAAACCTGGTCATTGGCCTGGTTTTTCTGGCGATGTTCATTACTGCCTTTTTTGGGGATGATGCAGCCCATAACCTTCCGTTTTGGCAAAGGCTGAATGCCATGCACATCACCATTGTACCCGCCATTATTTTTTTTGTGAAAGCCTATAAGCGCCAGACAAAAATTTTGCTGAATGACACCGGTTTTTTCTACCAGGGGCGGTTATTGACATATTGGGATGATTTTATTGAAGCCAGCATTGTGCAGGATGATGTATTAATGAGCATCCAGGATAATTTTAAATTGCTTGTAAAGCATTATAAAGAGAAAAAAACACGGATTTATTCCACAAAAATACCTTTGGGTAATACGCAAAACCAGCCGGAGGAAGCCGTACTGGCCGCTGTACAATATTTTTGCAGCAAAAATCAACGAAATTCCGGCAGGGTATAGAAAGGTTCACCGGTTTTTCAACTTGTTCCGCCCGTATTAAACGCTTATCTTTGCGCCTTCAAAATTATAGTTATGAGGCCATTACAAATGGTGGATACCAAAACGCAGTATCAAAAGATAAAGGCACAGGTGGATGCGGCTGTAATTGCGGTTATGGAAAGCTCCCAGTTCATAGGCGGAAAAGCAGTGAATGATTTTGCCACAAACCTGGCCGCTTATCATGGAAGTAAGCATTGTATTCCCTGTGCCAATGGCACCGATGCCCTGCAGATAGCTATGATGGCCCTTGGCCTGCAACCCGGCGATGAAGTGATCACCCCTTCCTTTACCTATATTGCTACAGTGGAAGTGGCAGCGCTGCTTCACATTAAACCGGTATTTGTAGAAGTGGATACCCAAACTTTTTGCATGGATCCCTCGGTTATTGAAGCCGCCATTACACCCAAAACAAAAGCCATTGTACCTGTACACCTGTATGGCCAGGCCGCAGATATGGAACCCATCATGGCTATAGCAAAAAAACATGGGCTCTTTGTTATTGAAGACAATGCCCAGGGAATTGGAAATGACTATACATTTAAGGACGGCAGCGTAAAAAAGACCGGAAATATTGGACATATCGGCTGTACCTCTTTTTACCCCAGTAAGAACCTGGGCGCTTTTGGCGATGGTGGGGCCATGTTCACCAATGATGATGCAATTGCTGATAAATTACGCATGATCGCTTCCCATGGCCAGAGTAAGAAATATTATCATGATGTGGTGGGTTGCAATAGCCGCCTTGATGCGATGCAGGCCGTTATCCTGGATATCAAATTAAAACAGCTTGACGATTATATTGCATCAAGACGAAAAGCTGCCGATTTTTACGACAAAGCCTTCGCAGGGACCCCAAAGATCAAAACGCCTTTCCGCGCCGCCAACAACAAACATGTATTTCATCAGTACACATTAGTATTAGACGGTGTTAACAGAGACGAACTGAGCGCTTTCCTTACGGCAGCTAATGTACCCAATATGATCTATTACCCGGTGCCGGCCCATCGCCAGAAAATGTTCGATGCATTTGGCGGCAGCAGTTTCAACCTGCCGGTTACCGACTGGCTGACGGAAAGGGTGATCTCATTGCCCATTCATACAGAACTGGATGAGGAACAGCAGCAGTTTGTAGTGAGTAAGCTGTTGGAGTTTGTTGAAAAATGATTGTTAATTGTTAATAGTTAATGGGTGGAACATCTTAAATCTTTTGAAGAACTAAACTGTTGGAAGGAGGCTGTTGTATTAAGAAAAAGTTTGAAAGTATTTCTCGAAAGTCTTCCTAAATCAGAAGAATACAGATTGAAAGACCAGGTAACCAGGTGCTTGAGGTCTGTTACGAATAATATTGCGGAGGGGTTTGGAAGATTTCATTTCCAGGAAAATATTCAATTTTGCAGAATTAGCCGGGGATCTTTATTTGAATTAAAGGATCATTTTATTATTGCTTTGGAAGAAAACTACATGAATGAAGAAGAATTAAAAACCCGTGAAGAAGCAATAAATAAATGCCTGGCCCTGTTAAACGGGTATATCAATTATTTAAAAAAAGCAAAAACTGGTTCCTGATAAACAAAATATCCATTAATAGATAAACGATCAACAGATAACAAATAACGATCAACAGATAACAAATAACGATCAACAGATAACAAATAACGAATAACGTTTATGAAGATAGCAGTAATTGGAACAGGATACGTAGGATTGGTAACAGGTACCTGTTTTGCCGAAACGGGCAATAGCGTTACCTGTGTGGATATTGATACCACAAAAGTTGAGAAACTAGGCAGTGGCAAAATAACCATTTACGAGCCCGGGCTCGAAAAGATTTTTTTGCGCAACCAGAAAGAAGGCCGCCTGCATTTTACCACTTCGCTGCCCGATGCAGTGGCGGATGCCAGGATCATTTTCCTGGCCTTGCCCACGCCGCCCGGCGAAGATGGGAGCGCCGACTTAAAATATATCCTGGGTGTGGCCAAAGACCTGGGAAAATTATTAAAGGAAGGGGATTATAAAGTAATTGTTGATAAAAGCACGGTGCCGGTTGGTACTGCAGAAAAAGTGCATGCTGCTGTTATGGAAAATGGCGCCCCTGCAGGTTCTTTTGATGTGGTAAGTAACCCTGAATTTTTACGGGAGGGCGTGGCGGTGGATGATTTTATGAAACCAGACAGGGTGGTGATCGGCACCAGGTCGCAGCGGGCCATTAAAGTAATGAACGATCTGTATGCGCCGTTTGTACGCCAGGGTAACCCCGTCATCTTTATGGATGAAAGAAGTGCAGAGCTTACCAAGTATGCTGCCAATTCATTTCTTGCAGTTAAGATAAGCTTCATGAATGAAATAGCACAGCTTTGCGAAAGGCTGGATGCCGATGTGGATATGGTGCGCCGTGGTATTGGAAGCGACACCAGGATCGGGAAACGCTTCCTGTTTCCGGGTATTGGATATGGTGGCAGTTGTTTCCCCAAAGATGTGCAGGCACTGGTAATGTCGAGCGATGAAGTAAAATACAATTTCAGGATATTGAATGCTGTGATGGATGTAAATACAGATCAGAAATTGCACCTCTTGCCCAAGATAAGGGCA
This sequence comes from uncultured Chitinophagaceae bacterium, assembly GCA_963754695.1. Lineage (GTDB taxonomy): Bacteria > Bacteroidota > Bacteroidia > Chitinophagales > Chitinophagaceae > Ferruginibacter. The sequence goes on along the minus strand of CAVWGU010000001.1, from coordinate 132,539 downwards.
TTTTTCGGCGGCTCTATACAGGGGAAAAAGTTTGCTTTGTGGGGACTTGCATTCAAACCTAATACGGACGATATTCGGGAAGCACCAGCACTGTATATGATCGATGCATTAACGGCAGAAGGCGCCAGCATAACCGCATTTGATCCGGAAGCAATGGAAAATGTACAGCAGCAGATCGGTGATAAAATCGCTTATTCAGAAAATCAGTATGATGCATTGAAGGATGCCGATGCGCTTGTGATTGCAACAGAGTGGAACGAATTCCGGACACCTGATTTTGACAAGATGCTCTCACTCATGAATAACAAAGTGATCTTCGATGGAAGAAACCTTTTTGACCTTCCTTATATGAAAGAACTCGGCTTCCATTACGAAAGTGTGGGAAGGGCAAAAGTAACCTCCAAATAAAATGATCATGCAGAAAAGAATATTAATAACCGGTGCCGCAGGTTTTTTGGGATCGCATCTATGCGACCGTTTTATAAAAGAAGGATACGATGTTATTGGGATGGACAACCTTATTACGGGCGATTTGCGAAATATTGAACACCTGTTTAAGCTGGAAAATTTCCAGTTTTACCATCATGATGTTTCAAAGTTTATTCATATTCCCGGGGAGCTTGATTATATCCTGCATTTTGCGTCTCCGGCCAGCCCGATAGATTACCTGAAAATTCCTATCCAGACATTAAAAGTAGGTTCACTGGGAACACATAATTGCCTGGGATTGGCCAAGGCTAAGAATGCCCGGATATTAGTGGCAAGTACCAGCGAGGTTTATGGCGATCCGCTGGTTCATCCGCAAAATGAAGATTATTGGGGCAATGTAAACCCAATTGGGCCCCGTGGTGTTTACGATGAAGCAAAACGTTTCCAGGAGGCCATTACCATGGCCTACCATACTTTTCATAAAGTGGAAACAAGGATCGTACGCATTTTTAATACGTATGGTCCCCGTATGCGGCTCAATGACGGGCGTGCATTGCCTGCATTCATTGGCCAGGCCCTGCGGGGGGAAGACCTTACGGTGTTTGGAGATGGAAGCCAAACCCGCAGTTTCTGTTATGTGGATGATCTGGTGGAAGGCATCTACCGCCTCCTGATGAGTGATTATGCTTACCCCGTAAACGTGGGTAACCCTGATGAAATTTCCCTGAAAGATTTTGCCGAAGAGATCATAAAATTAACGGGCACCAAACAGAAAATAGTGTACAAACCATTACCGGTTGACGACCCCAAACAGCGGCAGCCGGATATTACCCGTGCAAAAGAGATTTTAAACTGGGAGCCCAAAGTCTGCAGGGCAGCAGGGTTAAAGATCACGTATGAATATTTTAAAAGCCTTCCACAAGAAGAGCTTACAAAACTTCCGAAAGAATTTACAAGCAAATAAATTTTACCAATGAGCCAGATGTACCAGGATTTGCTGGATAAGAAAAAAAAATTAGCCGTTATTGGACTTGGGTATGTAGGATTGCCCATTGCGCTCGAATTTGCAAAGAAGATTAAAGTGATCGGCTTCGATATCAATGCAGAACGCATCAGGATGATGCAGAACAAAATTGATCCGAGCCAGGAGCTGGAAAGCAGCGATTTTGATCATTGCGATATTGAATTTACCCACGACCTGGATGTACTGCGTCAGGCTAATTTTTTTATTGTGGCAGTTCCCACGCCAGTGGATGAGCACAATATTCCCGACCTGGTGCCGGTGCAGCGTGCAAGCGAAACAATTGGCAAGGTTATTAAAAAGGGCGATTACGTAGTGTACGAAAGTACGGTTTATCCTGGTTGCACTGAAGAAGATTGTGTTCCCATTATTGAAAAAATATCCGGCCTTAAAATGGTACAGGATTATAAGATCGGTTATTCTCCCGAGAGGATCAACCCCGGCGACAAGGAACATACTATCAGCAGCATTATAAAAGTAGTGAGCGGTTGCTGTACCGAGAGCCTTGATACCATTGCAAAAGTATACGAACTTGTGGTGAGGGCAGGTGTGCACAGGGCCTCCTCCATAAAAGTGGCAGAGGCGGCAAAGATCATTGAAAATACCCAGCGTGACCTCAATATTGCCCTGATGAATGAGCTTTCCATCATTTTCGACAAGATGAACATCAATACATATGAAGTGCTGGAGGCAGCCGGCACAAAATGGAATTTTCTCCGTTTTCAGCCAGGCCTTGTGGGTGGGCATTGCATTGGCGTGGATCCGTACTACCTTACCTATAAAAGTAAGGAACTGGGATATAACAGCCAGGTAATTTTGGCAGGCCGTGTTATTAACGATGGAATGGCAGGTTATGTGGCCAAAAAGATATTACAGTTCATCATTCAGCATACCGGTAATGTAAAAGATGCAAAACTGCTTGTAATGGGCGCCACTTTCAAGGAAAATGTGAGCGACATCCGCAACAGTAAAGTGGCGGATGTGGTGAAGGAACTAAAATCCTACTCGCTGAATGTGGATGTTACCGATCCGTATGCCGACAGTGGGGAACTGGAAAACGAATACGGCTTCAGTCTTACAAAAGACCCAGGCAACGACTATGATGCCGTGATTATAACCGTGCCGCACAACGATTATAAAAACCTGGATGATGCTTATTTTGCATCCATAACAAAACCATTGGCCGTTGTGGCCGACTTGAAGGGGATTTACCGTAACAGGATAACCAGCAGAAAATACTGGAGTCTTTAACAACTTCGGAAACCAGGGCCGGCTAAACAGGTTGATCAATGTTGTGGGGCTGCAACTGAAATAATACTGATGAATTTTCACGATAAAGACATATCTAAAAGTTCTTTCCTGGTTACCGGCGGCGCCGGTTTTATCGGGAGCCATATTGCAGCGTACCTTTTAAAAAACGGTGCGGGCAAGGTGCGTGTACTTGATAATATGGCGAATGGGTTTGAATCAAATCTTGCCATTTTAAAACAGTATGCTTCATTTGAATTTATAAATGGCGATATCCGAAATCCCGATACCTGCCAGGAAGCCTGCAGGGATATTGACTATATAAGTCACCAGGCTGCATTGGGATCGGTACCGAGGTCCATTCAGGAACCGGTGTATTTTAACGAGGTAAATGTAGGCGGTACAGTTAATATGATGAAGGCTGCTGTTGACAACCGTGTGAAGCAATTTGTGTACGCATCCTCTTCTTCTGTATATGGCGATGAACCTACACTGCCCAAGCAGGAAAACAGGGTGGGGAAATGCCTTTCTCCCTATGCAGCCACTAAAAAGACCAATGAGTTGTATGCGCAGATTTTCGCCGATGTATATGGCCTTAAACTTATGGGCCTCCGTTATTTTAATATTTTTGGGCCCAGGCAGAATCCGGATGGGCCTTATGCCGCGGTAATTCCTCTTTTTGTAAAAGGGATCATGAAGCGTACCCCCGTATATATTAACGGAGACGGAGAGCAAACACGTGATTTTACTTTTGTGGAAAATGCCGTACAGGTAAATATAAAAGGAATGCTTACAGAAAAGGAGGAAGCTTTTGGTAAGGCATATAATGTAGCAGTGGGAGAAAGTTATTCAGTTAATTATCTTTACAATGCCTGCCGTCAACAACTGGGCAGCGACTGGGAAGCCATTTATCGTGAACCAAGGGCGGGCGATATTCGTGATTCACTGGCAGATATTTCCCAGGCAAAGCGCTTATTGGGTTACCAACCCACACGTAAATTTGAAGAAGGACTAACAGAAACTATACAGTATTTTAAAGAAATCTATAGCTAAGAAAGGATGGTGGAAAGCAGTTTTACCCGTTTTCCATTTTCCATTTAATAATTATCAATTAAATCAATGCCATTTACCGAAACAGGATTTCCCGGACTGCTGGTCTTTGAACCAAAGGTTTTTGAAGACAGCCGCGGTTATTTTTTTGAAAGTTATAATGCCCAAACATGCAACCAGGCCGGTATAGATATCGTTTTTGTACAGGACAACCAGGCGCAGTCTTCCTATGGCGTTATCAGGGGGCTGCATTACCAGCTGGCGCCCTATGCACAAACCAAGTTCATCAGGGTATTAAGTGGTGCTATCCTCGATGTGGTGCTTGATCTCAGGATTGGGTCACCTTCTTATGGTAAAATATTCTGTATTGAATTATCGGCTCACAATAAAAAGCAATTGCTGGTTCCAAAAGGTTTTGCACACGGGTATTCTGTATTGAGCGATAAAGCTGAAGTGTTTTATAAATGCGATACTTTTTACCATAAAGAATCAGAGGCCGGGCTGCAGTATAACGATCCGGCACTGAATATTGACTGGCAGATTCCCGCAGGGAAGGAGATTATTTCCGAAAAAGACAGGCATCATCCAACATTTGCTGATTGTAAAAACAACTTTCAGTTTCTTTAGTATTGAATAAGACAAAGACCATATTGGTTACGGGTGCAAATGGCCAGCTTGGCATGGAGTTCAGGGCGCTTGCAGGCAGCTACCCGGGCTTTCATTTTTTATTTGTTAGCAGGGATGAACTGTCTGTTACAGATGAAGCAGCAATAGGCAGCTATTTTACCGAGCATAAACCTGATTATTGCGTCAATTGCGCAGCTTACACAGCCGTTGATAAAGCCGAAAAAGATATGGGGGTTACCTATGCTGTAAATGCAGTGGCTGCAGGATACCTGGCCGCCGCCTGCAAACGGGAGCAGGCAAAATTCATTCATATTTCCACCGATTATGTTTTTGCAGGCAATGCAACGGCCCCTTATAAAGAAACCGATGAAACCGATCCACTTAATTATTACGGATACAGCAAACTGCAGGGGGAGAAAAAAGTTTTCCCTGCCAATGAACAATCCATCATTATACGAACTTCCTGGGTGTACAGCAGTTTTGGAAAAAATTTTGTAAAAACAATGGCCAGGCTTATGAACGAAAAGGAAAGCTTGGGTGTGGTGGCCGACCAGTTTGGATGCCCTACTTATGCTGCCGACCTGGCAATGGCCATTATGCAAATTATTTCTTCGCAAAATTTTGTACCGGGCATTTATCATTACTGCAATAAAGGCATTATCTGCTGGTACGATTTTGCCATTGAGATCAAACAACTCATTCATAGTAACTGCACGGTAAACCCCATAACCACAGCCGCATATCCCACGCCTGCAAAGCGTCCGTATTACTCCGCATTCGATACCTCAAAAATTGAGCAAACATTCGGCCTGCATATTCCAATGTGGCAGGATAGTTTAAGAAAGTGTATGGCGCAGATAGGTTAATTTATTCTTAAAGCCCGAGGTTTTCAATATCATCAAGGTCCTTATACCTGCCTGAACTTTTTTTTGCTTCCAATAAATGTCTTAATTGAATTGTTCGGATAACTAATTCTTCGTCCTTAAAATGAACAGCTTCCCTGAAGCATTCCTCAAAAGAAAGGCCTTTTACACTTACCATTACATTTATTGCCGAAGGAGGGACGCCAAATGTAAATACATCCCATACCGGATGTTCAAGAAAGTTTTTCTCGGTCATATCAAAAACCGGCATTCCAAATTGATGGAAGGCAGTTTTTATTTTCTGGTAATTTTCTTGAGTCCTCTCCATCCAAATGTCCATATCGCCTGTGGTACGGGAATACCCGTGCAGTATTACGGCAAATCCTCCAACCAGGATGTATCTGACTTCTGCATCATTCAGCGCCTTTAGAAAATCCCTGAAATCGTCATTGAAAATGTTTCCTATAATTATTTTCTTGAACGTACAGAAAATTTTGTTCTGTCGAGTTTTGGCGGATCGTTTATGGGGAAATTAAATGCAATACTGTTTAAATAATGGGCTATCTCAATTCTTTCCTGCCAGCTAAGCTTTTTGTAGTGGGCTGCATGCATTTTAGCTGCTTCATCTGCCGAATGAGCTTTAAATTCAGTTCTGTTTAACCGTTGCATAACGCAAAAATAGATTTTTCATAGCAAGGCTAAAGAAAAATCCCCGGAAACTCCGGGGATCAGTATATTTCGTTTCAAGGTTATATGCCCATTTTCTTTTTCAGGTTCTCGTCTATTGCGTCCAGGAATTCTTCTGTGTACAGGTAATGATCGCCATGGCTTACCTTATTGCCATGGATGCAAACGGCCAGGTCCTTGGTCATTTTGCCGCTTTCCACGGTTTCTATACAAACCTGTTCCAGGGCATTGCTGAAATCGATCAGTGGTTGATTGCCGTCTAATTTTCCACGGAATGCGAGGCCACGGGTCCATGCAAAAATCGATGCAATGGGATTGGTGCTGGTGGGTTTACCGGCCTGGTGATCGCGGTAGTGTCGGGTTACCGTTCCATGCGCCGCTTCTGCTTCCATGGTCTTGCCATCGGGCGTAATTAAAACAGAGGTCATTAATCCGAGAGAACCAAATCCCTGTGCCACCGTATCGCTCTGCACATCGCCATCATAATTTTTACAGGCCCATACAAAATTACCGTTCCATTTTAAAGCGCTGGCCACCATATCGTCTATCAGGCGGTGCTCGTAGGTGATGCCTGCGGCATCAAAAGAAGCCTTGAATTCTTTTTGGTACACTTCTTCAAAAATATCTTTAAAACGGCCATCGTATTTTTTAAGAATGGTATTTTTTGTGGAAAGGTACAGCGGCCATTTTTTGCTCAGCGCCATATTAAAGCAACTGCGGGCAAAGCCGTAAATACTCTCATCGGTATTGTACATGGTCATGGCCACGCCATCGCCTTTGAAATTGTACACTTCAAAAACCTGTGCCTCTCCGCCGCCTTCGGGGGTAAAGGTCATGGTAAGTTTGCCCTTGCCTTTAATTACCGTATCGGTGGCCCGGTACTGGTCGCCAAAAGCATGACGGCCCACAATGATAGGCGCATCCCAGTTGGTAACCAGGCGGGGGATATTTTTAATAACGATGGGCTCCCGAAACACCGTACCGTCCAAAATATTCCGGATGGTGCCGTTGGGGCTTTTCCACATTTGTTTCAGGTTAAATTCTTTTACCCTTGCTTCATCGGGGGTAATGGTGGCACATTTGATGCCCACGCCATGTTTTTTAATGGCATTGGCAGAGTCAATTGTTACCTGGTCATTCGTTTGATCTCTGTATTCCACACCCAGGTCGTAATATTCTATATGAACATCAATATAGGGGAGAATGAGTTTGTCTTTAATGAACTTCCAGATAATACGGGTCATTTCGTCGCCATCGAGTTCTACTACGGGGTTTGTTACTTTGATTTTGGCCATGATTTTAAATTGATACAAGATGGCTGATGCAAGATCCAGGATACATGATACCAGATAATACGTTTAAAACTCTTGCTTTTTTATATCTTGTTGGTTAATATTATGCTTTTCTTCAACAGCTTTTAAAAAGCTGATGATTTTTTTGTTCAAAAATATAAGTTTTGTGTGAATTCTGTTGAATTGTTCTTCATTTGTAAGCGACTTTGTTTCAAAAAGAATTTCCAGGTGGTCAATTGTTTCATCAAGGGATGCAATTGAAAAAATAAGGAAGCGGATGAATTCCTGTTTATAACGCCTGCGTCCATAACCTTCAACTATATTGCTCCTCACCGATTTTACTGATCGCCTTATTTGCTGGCCTTCTTCCTATTGTTCAAATTTGGGCAAACAGAGTGTCATCGCATGTACTCCAATCACGCATTCGCATGATAGTTTCCATACTTCCAGATTTCTGTAACTCATATGTACTGATTATTTAGTTTTCAAATCTACAAAATTCCCGCATTCCGCACATCCTATATCCCATATCCGGCATCCCGTATCCCGCATCCCATATCCCATATCCCGCATCCCTTATCCTGTATCCCGCATCCCGTATCCTGCATCCTGCATCCTGCATCCCGTATCCTGTATCCCGTATCTCAAAGATACTTTATTATCTCATCCGCAAACTCACTTGTCTTCAGCAGTTTTGCCTCGCCCTCTTTCATCAGGTTGTAAAAGTCGATGGTAACGGTCTTTTTACGGATGGCATGGCCAACGGCATTCGTAATCTTTTCGGCAGCCGTACGCCAGCCCATATATTCCAGCATCATTACCCCACTGAGGATGACCGATGAAGGGTTCATGGTATTGGTATTGGCAAAGCGGGGAGCGGTGCCGTGCGTGGCTTCAAATACGGCATGACCAGTTTTGTAATTGATGTTTGCTCCGGGTGCAATGCCAATGCCGCCCACCTGTGCTGCAAGCGCATCGCTGATATAATCGCCATTGAGGTTGAGGGTGGCAATTACACTGTAATCTTGCGGCGCCAGCATGGCCTGTTGTAAAAAATTATCGGCAATAGCATCTTTTATGATCACTTTTCCACCTGCGCTGCTGATACGCATCTCTTCATTGGCCACGGCCTCGCCCTGTTCTTTTTTGGTGCGTTCCCATTGCTGCCAGGTGTACACATGGGGGCCAAATTCCCGTTCGGCCATTTCGTAACCCCAGTTTTTAAAAGCGCCTTCGGTGTATTTCATGATGTTTCCCTTGTGAACGAGGGTTACCGAGGGCATTTTATGTTCAATGGCATATTCAATGGCAGAACGAATCAGGCGTTCGCTGCCTTCTTTACTTACAGGCTTTATTCCGATGGAAGTACTTTCGGGAAAACGGATGCTTTTGGCCTTCATTTCATTGATGAGAAAATCGAGTATTTTTTGTGCTTCGGGTGTGCCGGTCATGTACTCAATGCCCGCATAAATATCTTCGGTATTTTCTCTAAAAATGACCATATTCACTTTTTCGGGCTGCCACATGGGGCTGGGCGTGCCTTCAAAATAGCGCACGGGCCGGAGGCATACATAAAGGTCGAGCTCCTGGCGCAGGGCCACATTGAGGCTGCGGATACCGCCACCCACGGGTGTGGTAAGCGGTCCCTTGATGCTCAGCAAATACTCTTTAAACGCATCCATGGTGGCTTCGGGCATCCAGCTGCCGGTTTGGGTAAAGGCTTTTTCGCCGGCCAGCACTTCCAGCCATTCTATTTTGCGTTCGCCGTTATAGGCTTTTTGCACGGCCGCATCAAAAACCCGTACGCTGGCGTTCCAAATGTCGGGGCCAATGCCGTCGCCAATGATGAAGGGGATAGTGGGGTGGTGGGGCACATTCAGCTTGCCGTTGGCGCCCATAGTAATTTTTTCTGCCATTGATGTTGGTTTTTTTGAACCCGGCCGCATCGCCCTGGTGAAACTTCAGTGGCGACGCTCCGTTCAACATGAGTAATGCTGTTTAGCTTTTTTGAAGCAGGGCAAAAGTAGGCAATGGAAGGGTAAAAAAAAAGCCCGGGATGTAGAGGCCGATACTTTGTGAGGGCCTGTTTATTATTCATAAGTTATGAACAGAACAGCACAGGTACGCCACACGCATAGCTCGGCTGCATACCTGCGCTAGTGGGGTTTGTATTTTCTATGGTGAAGATGTAGAGCCGCATTTGTGCATGGTTTGCATTAGCACAGGTACGCCACACGCATAGCTCGGCTGCATACCTGCGCTAGTGGGATACTGTATGCAGGAAACGCTGCATTTTATCCGGAATATCCTTCACTTTATATGGAAGATAGGGTTATTTCATAAAAAAGCCCCGCAAAAATGCGGGGCCCTGTTTATAAGCAGTTTTACATTTTAGAAACTTCTTCGTACCCTGAAACTGCCGCTTACTGCGTAAGCTGTATTTGTGGGTGGCGGGCCTATGAAGGAAGCAGTGAAATTTCCACTAAGAAACTGGCCTATTGCACCATATTCTGTCATAGTTACGACTGCAGGGGTTACAATTACCATACTATCGTTTGCAAGCGTAGAACGGAAAACTAATAATTGCTGGCTGCTTGTGCTGGTTATGTTGTCACGACTAAAGCCTAAGTTGGTTAAAGAAGCCGGAGAATTCCTAAAAGCACTAACCATAATATATGCAGCATTTCCATTCCCCATTGGAGTATTCATAAGGCTGTCGGCCGGGGCTGTATAATTTGTTGTTACAGCATTTACAGTTACATTAAAAAACTGCTGTGTAGTAAGTCCGCAGGCTTGTATAGCCGGTATACTGTTGACACCGCTGCTAAGTATGGCGGTTGCCGGGCTGCTGTTTTGCTGACCTGCTGCCACATTTTCTGCTGTGATAGCTACTGTTTCGGGACCGCTGCAAAGCAGGTACGAAAAACTGTAAGACCCCGCCGCACTTAATGGGTAACGGTAGTTGCCATTAGGTGTTGTTACAATGATATATCCATTGGTAACCGGGTTATTGCTGCAATCAATAACAGTTCCTGTAACAGTGGCCATATTGGCTGCAGGAGGATTTACCACTATAATGCCCAGGGAAATATTTACGGTTGTAGTGGTAAAATTTTGAGAATACAAGGGTGTGGCACAGTTGGATGAAGAAAACACTTCCATTTTCAGTTGCTCATTACCGGGTACCGCACCTGCTACATATCCCAAACTGTCTGTATATCCCCAGGCTGCATTTTGAGGATTGCTGATGACTGAAATTTTTACCAGCGTATTTCTAAGCGGCAGTCCATTGCCATTGTGCAAAGTGCAACTGAATTGTACATAATTAGCCGGCACATCGCAGTTCCAGAAACTGAAATGAGATACATCTCCTGTATAAGTGTTCCCTGTTTTTGTGGCCGATCCTTCCTGTTTCCAGAGACCTTTTTCTTCATCAAAACTCCAAAGTGGAATGCTGGTTGGTGCCGTGCCCAATAAAGATGCAGGAAGGGGAAAAGTTAATCCGGCTTTTTTGCCGGGAGCCATTTGCAGCAATTCTCCTGAAGTTCCGGTAAGTTCCACGGCCAGCATACCATACGTGGCCAGTTTTTTCATGCTATTATTTTCATCAATACCTCTAAGGTCTCCGGGCATAATGCTGTTGAGTTCGGGAGAAGTGGGATCTAACCAGCTGGCCGACACATGCACGCTACCGGTATAAGCCGCATTGGTAGCAGCATTTACAATAGCAGTTGTGGGGAAAGATATCTTAACACCTGAAGCCGTATTTATTTGTCCGCCCGCAGCGGCATCTATTGTTCCGGCCACTGTTTTTGGAATAAGTTTAATACGGAAAAATGCGTTTTTACCTTCTTCTGCCAAAAATGTTTTAATGCCTTTAAAATAACCGGCCTGTTTTACGGTAACGGTAGCGGCCTGTTTTACTACCAGCACATTGGCAGCCTGGAAATAACCATATTCATCCGTTGTAACAGTGGCAGTACCAATTTTAACGGAAGCGCCCTGAACAGCTTGATTGTTTTCGTTGGTTACAAAGCCGGAGATATTGCCTGCGGTTACTTTAGTAACAAAATCAGGGTGAATGATGGGTGCATCATTAAGTGCGGCATTGTCTTTCCGGCACGAAAAAATAAGGGCAAGGGAAAATATGGTCAATAATATTTTCCAGCTATTGGCTTTTGGGTGGTTGCGCAGCATATTTGGTCTTGTTTTAAGGCGTGTAGATAATTGATAAGATACCGTATACAGGAAACGCTGCATTTTATTTGGAGTATCCTTCTTCGAAAAGGGGAAAATAGGATTATTTTCAAAAAAAGCCCCCGCAAAACTACGGGGGCTTCCATTATTCGAGCCTTCTTGTTTAGAAGTTTCTTCTTACCCTGAAACTGGCGCTTATAGTATAAGGCGTGTTTGCAGGAGGATTACCCGTAAAGCTACCGCTGAAACTGCCGCTCATAAATTGACCGATAGCTCCATATTCTGTAATGTTAACATTGATGGTTCCTGCGGCTCTCAATGAATCGGTTACCAGCGATGTATAAAGGTATTGCAGCGCCTGGTTGCTGCCTACTCCAATTCCAGTGTTTGTAAAATTGACACTGGTAGAAGAGAATGGACTACTCTTCATGGCCGACACTGTATTCCCGGGGAAATTGGTTCCGTTCCACTGCTGAAAATGATCCAGGCTATCGGCCGGGGCAGTATAATTTGTACTTGTACCATTGATGCTGATATTAAAGAACTGTTGCGTGGTAAGTCCGCAGGCTTGTATGGCTGGTATGCTGTTGGCACCGCTTGTAAGTATAGCCGCTGCCGGGCTGCTGTTTTGCTGACCTGCAGTTATATCTTCTGCTGTAATGGCAACCGTTTCGGGGCCGCTGCAAAGCAGGTGCGAAAAGCTGTAAGATCCTGTGGGGCTTAACTGGAAACGGTAATTGCCGTTTTGGGTATTTACAATGATATAACCATTGCTAACCGGGTTGTTGCTGCAGTCGGTAACGGTTCCGGTAACGGTGGCCATATTGGTTGCGGGTGGATTAACCGTAATAGTCCCCAATGAAACGTTTACATTGGTAGTGGTAAAATTCTGGGAATATATTGATGTGCCACAGTTCCAGGATGAAAATACTTCCATTTTAAGTTGCTCGTTACCCGGTACCGCACCCGCAACATAGCCAGAACTGTCGGTATAACCCCAGGCCGAATTCTGCGGATTGCTTATAACAGAGATCTTTACCAGTGTATTCCTTAAAGGAACGCCATCGCCGTTTTGCAACGTGCAGTTGAACTGCACATAAACGGCGGGTACATCGCAGTTCCAAAAACTGAAGTGCGTTACATCGCCGGTATAGGTATTTCCCGTTTTTGTGGCCGATCCTTCCTGCTTCCAAAGACCTTTTTCTTCATCAAAACTCCAAAGGGGTATGGTAGCGGGGGCCGTGCCTAGTATAGATGCAGGTAAAGGGAAGGTAAGTCCAGCTTTTTTGCCGGGAGCTATCTGCAGTAGTTCGCCGGCAGTGCCGGTAAGTTCCACGGCCACCATTCCATAGGTAGTAAGCTTTTTCATGGCATTATTTTCGTCGATACCCCTCAGATCGCCGGGCATAATATTGTTGAGTTCGGGTGATGTGGGGTTTATCCAGCTGGCAGCAACACTGATGGCGCCGGTATAAGCCGTATTGGTAGTGGCGTTTACCACTGCTGCTGCTGGAAAGCTGATCTTAACCCCGGTGCCGGTGGTTACTTCTCCGCCTGCAGCCGCATCTACCGTTCCGGCAATCGTTTTTGGAATTAGTTTGATACGGAAAAAAGCGTTTTTGCCTTCTTCGGCTATAAATGTTTTGATGCCTTTAAAATAACCGGGTTGTGTAACGGTAACGGTGGCAGCTGTTTTAACAACTAACACAGATGCAGCCTGGAAATAACCATATTCATCCGTTGTAACCGTGGTAGTACCAATTTTTACGGAAGCGCCCTGTACAGCCTGATTATTTTCGTTGGTTACAAAGCCAGCAACATTGCGGGCCGTAACTTTAGTGGTAAGATCGGGTGGGGTAACCGGGTTTATATCAGTACCGGTAAGATCTTTCTGGCAGGAAATGATAAAAAGAAGCGCCAGTATGGGCAAAATTGCTTTCCACCAGTTTGATTGAGAGCGGTAAAGTTGCATAACAAAGGTTTATTTGGTTAAAATAACGGGGTTTTAGAGCAAGATACCCCTTGTTTTGAATCCGTTGCCCGAAGTTTTTATTTTTTTTGGAGTTATTGAAAATTAATGGCACAATTGACCCATTCCGCATCAAAATCTGCATTATACTTTTTATAAAAATTGATGGCCGACTCGTTCCATTCGAGTACCTGCCATACCATGCCGCTGAATTTTTTGTCTTTACATTCCTTTATCAGCCGGTCCATTAAAAGTTTCCCCACGCCATTTCCCCGCATGCTTTCGGTTACCAGGATATCTTCCAGGTACATGCGCTGGCCTTTCCAGGTGCTGTAGCGGATATAGTAAAGCGCAAAGCCTATGACCTGGCCTGTACCGGCAGATTCGGCCACAAATGCCCACCAAACAGGGTGAGGGCCAAAGCCGCTTTCTTCAAAATGGTCGAAGCGGACTGTTACTTCCTGGGGCGCTTTTTCGTAAAGGGCCAATTCATGTACGAGTTCCATCATGCGGGGGCAGTCTTCCTTTACCGCAGGGCGAATGATAAATTCCATGTATACCGTTTAGCTTTAGTAATTTTGATCGTAAGCTTAAAAGTACAAAGATGAAAGCATTATTGCTGCAAAAGACCGAATGTAACTATTGGAAAGGGATGGGGAAACGGATACGGGATACGGGATGCAAGATGCGGGATACAGGATACTAAGGTAACAGGGTTGATTTATTTCAATGACGGTTTACCAGGTTGTTATTCATTTATTTAACCACCAGAGTTATCACCGCGGACAAATTATAACTTTAATGCATAATGCAGGCGTGACGGGCTTTCCGGCAACAGATTTTATCGTATTTGCCGGTAAGCATTGAATTTTTTTAAAATATCCGGGAATGCAGCAGAAAACTTTGAAGGTTTTATAAAATTCTGTTGAATTTCTTTCTACAAAAAATTCTCTTATCTTTGCACGACCTCTTGGATGTTTTTCGTCCCAATGGTCTTTAGTTCTGAAGACGTTTTTTTTCTGACATTAATTAATTGAACTGTTGAAATTGCTGAACGGCTGCCTGAATTTTATTTTTAGCTGAATAAATGGGTGCTGTACAAGTGAGTGACACAACCGGAGATGAGCTATGCAGCATGCCGGTAAAAAAGATTTGATAATTATCCATCATGGCCAAGTATATATTTGTAACCGGTGGCGTTACATCCTCTTTGGGTAAAGGCATTATAGCTGCTTCGCTGGCAAAACTGCTGCAGAGCCGCGGCCTTAAAGTTACCATCCAGAAATTTGATCCATACATCAATGTTGATCCCGGTACGCTTAACCCTTATGAACATGGCGAATGTTATGTGACCGACGATGGAGCCGAAACCGATCTCGACCTTGGCCATTACGAACGTTTTTTAAATACACCCACTTCCCAGGCAAATAATGTTACCACAGGCCGCATTTACCAGACCGTTATCAATAAAGAAAGGGAAGGAGCCTACCTGGGCAAAACGGTACAGGTGGTGCCGCATATTACCGATGAAATTAAAAGCCGCATGCTCTTATTGGGCAAAACGGGCGATTTTGATATTGTGATAACAGAAATAGGTGGAACAGTGGGCGATATTGAAAGTTTGCCATTTATAGAAGCAGTGAGGCAGATACAGTGGGAGCTACCCGAAGAAGATTGCCTGGTAGTGCATTTAACGCTGATACCTTACCTGAAAGCGGCCAAAGAACTAAAAACAAAACCAACCCAGCACAGTGTACGCATGCTCAGCCAGGAAGGTGTTCACCCGGATATCATCGTTTGCCGTTCGGAGCACCCGCTCAATGCCGAGCTGAAACAAAAAATAGCCCTGTTTTGCAACGTGAAAACAAATGCCGTCATTGAAGCTGCCGATGCAAGCACCATTTATGAAGTGCCGCTTAAGATGCTCGATGAAGGGCTGGATGTAATTGCACTGAAGCAACTGCACATAAACGGCTACGCAGCGCCGGAGCTTGACAAGTGGCGCGGATTTTTGGATAAACTCAACAATCCCAAAACAAAAGTGCAGATCGGCCTTATAGGAAAATACCTGGAACTGCAGGATGCCTACAAATCCATTTTAGAAGCCTTTGTACATGCCGGTGCCATGAACGAGTGCAAGGTACAGGTGGTGAATGTGCACAGCGAATATATTACCAACGATAACGTGGCCGATAAACTGAAAGGGCTTGATGGCCTGCTGGTAGCGCCCGGTTTTGGAAGCCGTGGTGTGGAGGGAAAAATTGCGGCGGTCAGGTATGCGAGGGAAAACTATATGCCTTTCTTTGGAATATGCCTGGGTATGCAGATGGCCGTTATTGAATATGCCCGCAATGTAATGGGCTGGAAGGATGCAAACAGCACCGAAATGGAAAGCGCTACCACGCACCCGGTGATAGACCTGATGGAAACACAGAAAAAAGTGAAGGCCAAGGGCGGTACCATGCGCCTGGGTGCTTATCCCTGCGAAATCCTGGAGGGAAGCCTGGCCCATAAAATATACGGAACCACCAGCATCAGTGAGCGGCACCGCCACCGCTGGGAATTCAACAATAAATACCTGAACGATTTTGAAAATGCGGGTATGATCCCCAGTGGAAAAAATCCCCAAACAGGACTGGTGGAAATTGTTGAACTCAAAAATCACCCATTTTTTATAGGGGTACAATACCATCCCGAACTTAAAAGTACAGTGGAAAACCCGCAACCCATTTTTGTGAGCTTTATCAAAGCAGCCAAGGAATTTGCGGCACACAAAGAATCGATGGTGTCACAAAGCCTGAGTAAAGAAAAAGCATAATGGAGCCCGGACAGAAACTGAGTATGGAGCAGCTCAACCGGAAAACGGTGGAGGAGTTTAAGCAATCAGATAAAACCCCGGTCATTGCGGTGCTCGAAAATGTACGCAGCGCTTACAATGTGGGCAGCGTGTTCCGTACAGCTGATGCCTTTTTACTCCAGGCAGTTTACATCATTGGCTATACCGCCAAACCTCCTCATAAAGAAATCAAAAAAACTGCGTTGGGTGCCGAAGATTCTGTAGACTGGAAATATTTTAAAACGGCAGCAGAAGCAATGGAAGACCTGCGCAGCCTCAACTTTAAAGTTTATGCCGTGGAACAGGCCGTAGGCAGTTTAAAATTGCATGAATCGAACTTTACAAAAGAGGAAAAGATCGCCGTTGTATTTGGCAATGAGGTTAGCGGGGTAGAACAGCAAACGATCCTGCAATGTGATGGCTGTATAGAAATTCCACAATTGGGTATGAAGCATTCTTTAAACATTGCAACGGCGGCCGGGGTGGTGCTTTGGGAATTGGCGAAGAGGAGGCTGGGAAGATTATTTAATATTTAGTATTTAATATTTAATATTTAATATTTTTTGGGGAGTTTATTCGGCATGATATTTTTTTTTGTTTCTTGTATTTTTTTTCTTGCATCCTGTATCCTGCATCCCGCAACCGGTATCCTGTATCCCATATCCTGCATCCCGTTAAACCCTTTTCCCAAAAATTTTTACTGAATATTCTTTTCCATCCATGAGGGCAATGTTTGGCAGCAGGCCCCATTCCTGAAAACCGGCGTTTAAAAAAAGTTTGATGCTGGGTTCATTATGTGCAAAGATGATTCCCAGCAATGTATTGATCCTTAGCAAAGGTGCCTGTTTGCAGCAATAAGACAGGATTTCTTTTCCCCATCCTTTTTTTCTTGCCTGTGGGTGCAGGTAAATACTGAGCTCTGCAGTGCCGTTGTAGGCGGGTCTTCCATAAAAATTATTGAAGCTTACCCAGCCAATTTTTTCTTCGTTCTGTTCCACGATCCATAAAGGCCTTGTGTGTGGATTGTGCTGCTGAAACCAGTATAGCCGGTCTTTTACTGCTACCGGTTCCGTATCTGCCGTAACCATACGGCCCTGAACGGTGGAGTTGTACACATCCACTATAAACGGCAGGTCTTTTTCTGATGCATTCCTGTAATTCATGATGGTTTTCAATTCATTTTTTAAAGAGCATGGAAATGATTCTTGGTGGTTCGTTGCGGTTGTCTTCATCAAACCATTCATTCAGCTGTTGGAGCATAAATCCATTTTGTGCAGCGGTATTGGTAAAATCGGAGATATGGTGTACAAAACATTCCAGTTCAAATATGCCGTTCCCGTCATCGAACCTGGCTTTGCTGCCGCCGTATTGTTTAAATGGATGGAGTTCGCCGATATATAAATAACCCCCTGGTTTAAGCACCCTTTGTGCTTCAGCAAAAACAAGATCCAGTTCTTTCATGTGCTCCAGTACCAGGCTGAAGCTTACCAGGTCAAAATGCCCGGTTTCAAATAACCATGGCCGGGTAAGATCGGCCTGTACAAATTGTACTGAAGTGTTACTGTTTTTTTCAATTGCCCTTGCGATCATTTCTTCAGAAAAATCGGCGGCAGTAAGCCGTGTTGATTTTGATGCAAGAAAGGGAGTATTCTTACCGGTACCACAGCCGGCTTCCAGTATATGATCGAACTGCAGGTTGCGGATATGCTGTTGCAATGCCCGAGCTTCAAGGTCGCGGGTCTTGTTTTCCATACTGTCGTAACTGCCGGCCCATTGATTGTACGCCTGCTTTATATTCATGTGACAAAAGTATGATTTTCTTTTCCTGCATTTTTTTGAAGAGGGTAGTTTTATATACTTTAGAAATAAAAAAGTTTTTCTGGAATTTGCAGGGATGCCGACTGGATATTAACTGAACAGGAGCAAGATTAAAATAGCAGCCAGTATTAACAGGATGGAATAAAAATAGGGCGATTTGTACCGCCGGCCTTCTTTGATCCAAAGTACAAGCACCATAATGGGGAGCAATACACTCAAAATAATGGCCGGCAACCAAAACATTTCAAAAATGGCACCAACAACGGGAATTTTGTAAACATTCAGATTAAGTCCCAGTAGCCAGAATACAAAAAGCCCTGCTGATAAGAGCAGCAGCATTGATGCTTTTTTTGACGAAGGGGCAAAATAACCTTGCATGTTGTTTGGCATTTAAATGAACAATAATACTTGCAATGAAAGCGGGAATCAGCGCCCGGACTATTTTGTAAATATAGTTTCAAAGATTATTGATGAAACTTATTTCAGCAGATTTAACAAAATGCATTTTGCCAGGCTCGAAGGAAAAATCAGCGGCTTTATGCTGTTACCATATCCTTTACCAGTAAAACAAAAACGGCCTTTCTGCTGTATTTAATTTCCATTTGCTTTGGGAAATAGTGAAAATAATGCCGGGTTTTCATAAAATATAGCTGGCCTGCATTATCTCATTTTAATTGTTCGATGTTTTTTCATCAATTACCATGGTATCTGTCCATCTGTCTTGCCATGGATCGCAGGGGGTTCCAAATGCGCTGAAAACACAGAATGGTACAGCCCGGCTAAACCCTCTTGCAAAAGCTTTCGAAAAGGAGATCCTGCTCCCATCAAGATTTACAGCCCTGGTGCCGCTTATGAGTTTCCCCAAAGATTTTCCTTTTAAAACCCCTTCTACCAGGCCCATATAAAGTGCATAAAAAATTAATGAAAACAACCTTTCAAGCAAGCCAAACCCGTCAGACTCTTCGGTGAAGCTGTCAATGGCAGCAGGAGAAACGAGCGCAATGATAACGCCGAGTCCGATAAATAACAGGTAAAATACGATCACATCTATCAGGTAGTTTACGAATCTTTGCCCGGTGCTTGCCCTCATGAGCTGTGGTTCAATTTCAAGCAGATCGCCTGCAGCAGTTTGTTCTGGGTGCATAATTTTTATTTTAGTTTTGGTGACTGAAGTTAAAAATTTTGGGGAAGGTTTTTGAATGTTGTTTGCAGATTTTTATGAAGAGCCCGTAAGCTTGTGTTTTGTGGGTAAAAAATACATTGGGCCAGCTGTTTGACGGAAGTTAACGAACACCTTGACGATTTAGGATGCTCATGATTTTTATTTTGGTTTCCCTTCCTCAAACATGCCGAACAGGTCGTAAGGCATTATTTTAAGCTGGTTGCCGAGCAGGAAAACAGCAAGAAAGATCAAGGCAATAAAAGTTAAAAGGACCATCAGTTGTGCGGCGGATGTTTTTTGAATGGCCTGTTTTGCATTCCTGTCGCAGACCTCGCCCGGGCAATACTGGGCCTTTTCTTTGTAAATTAAACTGTAAACCTTGCAGCCAAGACAAATACCAAATGCCGATTCAAAAAACAGGAATACCAGGCAAATGAGGCAGATGATACCAGTGATAGGACTGAAGGCGTTTACCAGGATAAAAAAAACGAACATGGTGCCCGACAGGATGATGCCGATGATCCAGGCAAACTTTTTTTGCTTTGCGCCCACATATTCGGGGTTCTGGTTCCTTACAATGAGCCGCCCCAAAACCAGGGTGGGAGCGTACTTTGGATTGATGAACACCCGTATGATGAAATCAAGGAAGAAAAATATGATGACAAACTTTATAGGTACAAAGTTTCCTTTGAACAAGATAAGCATCAGCGAAATAAATGTGGCTAAAAACAGGATGCCTGCCGCTGCCCTTATTTCCCTTTCATTTAAAACGGGGATATTGTATCCTTCCACATCTTCCCCAAATTTTATAAGTTTACTCATTAGTTGTTTATTAATAGTGCAATTACTGGATTTCTAACCGCATTCCCAACAAATTAGGCTTGAACCCAGCTTTCAAATAGGCGCTTTTGGCTATTGTATTTTCATCGTAGACCTCCAACCGTATTTCAGTTATGTTTTTATTTTTGGCCCAATCGATAAGGCCGGCTAAGATCTTTTTATTGATTCCTTTTCCACGAAAGGCTGGTTCAACATACATAAACCCCAGGTGAGCATATTCGGTATATTTTTGATAGGGTTCGGCCGGTAAAATTTTTGCATAACCCGAACCTGCCAGTTCATTATTGACCACAGCTACCAGTACCTCGGCATTTTCTGCCCTGATGAGTGCGAGCAGATCGTAATAATGAATTTCTCCCTCTTTTAATGTGTTGTCGTAAGGCCGTTCGGTGGCTATTATACCTTTTTCGAAATTCAGCAAGATGCCGATTTCCTCTTCAAATGCTTTACGTATTTCTATAACCACGCGGTTAAATATTTTGATTAATTATTTTTTTATACCCGGGTGCTGAGCTGTTCACCATGATTGCTTAAAATATACAGGTGATGCCGTGCCTCCTTGCGCAGTTCCGAATTTTGTAAAGTTAATCTTGTTTTGCAAAATCCAGGTTTTTTTCCCAAAATTTGAAATGGAAAGCCCCGTAAACTTTCCTGCTTTCATTCTTTTCCTGTTTTGGGTAAGTCAAAATATTCATTGATTGTCTGGTCAAGTCGGGTACTCAACAGATTGAAATTGTCCTGATTGGGTTTCAAATTGATAAACTTGTCAACGACCTTGCTTCGTTTGTAAATGATAAATGTATTTTCTGCTTCTGAATTAATTTTGTTGATATCAATTTCCGATTCACTGTCTGAGAAAGAAGGAACGAAGGTCAATGCTACTTTTTCTAATTGCAATTCCATGCCAAGTTTTGCCAATTCTTTTTCCCTGTCGGTTTTATTGTATGATTTTTCGTTGCCATAAACAAAATACACTTTTAAATATTTTTCCCTTTTTTTGCTTTCATTTTCTAAGAAGGTCAACCAGGGTTTGATCTCGTTCCAATTCGGGTTGTTGCCCACACAATAAAGTATTCCATGATACCAACCATATTTACAAACCGGGCAGGTTCTTGTCCCTTTGTCGGGACCCCAGGCATGATGAGGGATAAAGGAAATAACATCTTCCCCGATATTTCTTCCTGAATTGATGTCGTTTGCCGGCTTATTTGGATAGCCAGGAATGTTTAATCCGAGGATGATATTTCTTTCGCCAATCTGTAAATCGCCCTTTTGAACTAACCTTAATACCCCGCTGCCACAACGGTTTTCCATTCTCTTTCTTACGGCAGAAGTCAAAAATTTATCGTCATCAAATACAAATTCGTCAATATAATACTCTTTAATATCATTGGGTTCTTTCACTGTAACATGAATATGAGCAGCTGCATCATTTGTGGGATAGGTTCCCGGCCTTACGGTATAAATATAATACTTGCCTTCCTTATCTGTTTTTACCCATCCACGAATGTAACCATGTGTTTGCCCGAGTTCGTTTGGCGGCATACTCCTGCTTTCTGCGGGTTTGTGTATATAGTTGCCTTCCAGGTTTGTTTGATAATAATATACCAGCACATCAGGGGCAGGGGTTTTCCCATCTACCTGGTAAACAATACCTGTTAATAGAATTTTTTGCCCGTTCAAATTCCAACCTGCACTTGTGTCAATGGAACTGATTGTTTTAGGAATACCGTAATAAGTGAATTGACTGTTTTCAAACGCCTCAGCAACTGATGGGGGTTTGTCAGCTTTCTTATTAGTTTCTTTGGTTTGGCCGTTGCAACCCGATATAAAGAGGCCAAGGGTAATAAAAAGTCCTGATAGTGTAAGCTGTTTCATAAGCTTAGTATTGTTTTATGATGACTTACGATTACCGGCAACCGCGTCGTTTGCCAGCCATAGAAGACACCCATTTTGAAATGCTGTTTTACAGCAGGTAGCAAAAGGCTCTCTTTAAATATTCTTCATAAGTAATAGTGATGGTAGCCGGCCGGTTGATGTTATCTCCGTTATTGCCAGCCACAGCATTGATCAGCACATTACCGGCATCGATATACGCATTAAAGGAATTGTTTCCAATACTGTTTCCATCAAAAACAAGTGACCCATAGCTATTGGTCACTTTCACCTGCAGGTCCAGGATTTTACTCTCGTTAAGAACATGTGCCACCGATCCGTTACAGGAACCGTTAAGTGTGGTCGTTATTTTTTTAACCTTAATTCTTGGCGCATTATCAGCCAGGCTGCCCAGGCTGACAAATCCATTTAAATCGGTATTACCGTTTTTATATACTGTCATGGCATTGCTTGGGCTAGCAAGTGAACTCCCGTTTCTGATGTTAAGCAAGGGGTCGGTTGAAACCCAGTTGTTAGGGTCTGAGCCGGCAATGATATCGTTATACCGGCCAATGGCTAAAGAAGTATACGCCCTGGTTGTTGTGGAATCGCCCATAGCAGTTGAAAAAGCTCCACTGGCGGCTGTTTGTTTACCCATAGCGGTTGAAGAAGTTCCACTGGCTGTGGTACTAGATCCCATTGCTGTTGAACTACTTTCGCTGGCAGTAGTTTCACCTCCCGTAGCAGTTGAAGCACCGCCACTGGCAATGGTTCTATATCCCATAGCAGTTGAAGCATCTCCACTGGCAATGGTTGCTTCTCCAATGGCAGTTGAAAAAATTCCACTGGCTCTGGTATATATACCCATTGCAACTGAGTTTCTCCCGGTGGCACCAAGAGATAATAATGGGAAATCACTAAAAGATAAATCTATAGCAACTTGGCCAATATTCCCATAATTACCCGGGTTGCTTCCTAATAATCTCCAGCCGGTATTTCCAGCTTCCGTAATTTTTTCCAACTGGCTTTCGGTATCGTTGGCCAGTATCCAATCTGTGTTCCCTCTTAATAAGAGCCGGGACTTGCCGGGTAAAATTTTGGCAAGACCGGTGAGGGTGGACACATTAGCCGTTGTATTTTCAATTAGCAGGAAACTGCCGGCGTTACCGGTTGGTAAAGTAACTGTAAAGTCGGTACCGGGTGTGCCACTTAAGGTATGGTAGCCGGTGTTACCGTTGGGAATGGTTACCGTTGCGCCGGTTACTGTTAACAGGGCGGGGCGTATCCGCAGCCGGCCTTCAATATCCAGTGCTGTTTGCGGATTGGTATTGTTGATACCTACGTTTTGTGCTGATAAAGATGACCATACTGCAAATGAAAACAAAATGATAAGAATGATTTTCATGTTTTTAGTTTTAATGTAAAATAGTATTTACACATTGGTTATCAATCCAAGGATTACTAAATGTAAATAAAAAAAATTGTATAGCGAAAAAATAAGGCCTTGTTGTATGGCGGCCCGGTTTGTTACCTGGCGGTTTTATTTAGTGTGTCTGCCGATTAGTCCTTTGTTATTTTCCTTTGGCTCAATTAAATCCCACCTATTGCCGTATAAATCTTCAAATACAGCAACTGTTCCGTATGCTAAGTCATGCGGTGGTCTTACAAATTTTATATCCCTGCTTTTGAGTTTTTCGTAATCTCTCCAAAAGTTGTCGGTGAAGAGGAACAAGAAAACTCTTCCTCCTGTTTGATTGCCAACAATCGCTTTTTGTTGTTCATTCGCGGCTTTCGCAAATAATAAACTACATTCTTTAGCTCCTTAGGGTGCTACCATTACCCACCTCTTTTCATCACTTAGCTTAGTGTCTTCTAATAACTGAAAGTCAAGTTTTTTTGTATAGAAATCAATAGCATCATCATAGTCGTCAACTACTAAAGCAATATGAGCAATTCTTTGATTTATTGTTCTTTCGTTTTTTTTCGTTCATTTGATAGCTACACGGTGTTTGTTACAATAACCGCCAACGTTTGAGGTTTGCTGCTGGTGTGGAATTAGCATATCTTCGACCAGAACCCCCGTTGAACTGGTAGTTTAGATGAAGTTAAGAACTAAGGCCCAAAAAAGAACGTCCAGCCCGGAACCACAGCAGGCTTTCTACGTGGCTGAAGTTTGTTTGTTAAGCCATCCCGCTAATTATCGTGACGCAAAACCAAACAGTTCGAATTATGCGCAGTTTTTTACTTTGAGTTAGTGCACTTAAAATTACGCCAAAGCTGGTTGAGGCTATTCCATATTTTATTGTTATAAGGTTTTGGGGACAACTCAAAAAATGAAAAGGTTTTATTTTGATCTTCACAAAATTTAATATGGACAATTAAGTTTAGGCTAATTGGTTTTTTTGTCATGTAATCATTCATCTGTATTTTTCCCCTAAAAGTTTTAATATCTTCATACCCTGTTTTTTTTGAGTATATAGAAACTTTTACTGGAATTAGTTTGGAAGTATCCATTTTGCTTTTATCAGTATTGATGTTAAAAAGCCCAGTATAGTATGCGGTCAAATTTTTTTTCAGCGATTTTGAATCAAAAGCCTCTCTATCATCTAAATACCATAAAAAAGCATAACTCCAATATTCATTACTTTCAATTTTACTCCAGCCAGGTGTAAACCTAATATCTTCAACTCCCTTATATTGAATTGTGGGTGCAAATGATGGTGGAACCAGAAAGCGTTCAATTGTCCAGTCTTTTGGTATTGGTAAATGGTAAGGGGCTTCCCACTTATGTCCTTCAAAATCAGTTTTTTCTTGTCCAGAGATGCTTAAAGAAATTAGGCAAAGTGTAAGCTCCCCCAAAAACAGTACGTTTCAAAAGTAGACAGAATTTTGTAACTTTAAAAACGTAAAACATGAAAAAGAGTCAATTCAGTCCCACACAAATTGCCGGCATACTCAAGGAGTTTGACAATGGCAAAACAGCAGAAGAAGTTAACCCGTGAACATGGCGTAAGCAGAGCGTCGTTGTACAAATGGCGACAGCGCTATGGTGGCATGGAAGCTACTGACTTAAACGCATCAAAGAGCTGGAAGAAGAAAATGCCCGGCTTAAAAAGATGTATGCGAATCTGGCCATGGAGTCTGGATGTAGCCAAATACCTTCTTGAAAAAAAGCTTTAAAGCCTTGCGACAAAAGAAGGGTTATTGATGAACTACGTACAGAACGGCCCAAAGACATCGGCAAGGCGTGTCGTTTATTAGGGCTTAAGCAGGAGCAGTTTGCATTACCAGTCGATTAAAGAATGATGCATAGCGTGGTCAAGCGGCTTGAAATGCTTTCAATCCAGCACCCAATAGATGGTTTTTGGAAATACTATGGCCGTATCAGAAATGCAGGGCGACATAGTTAATCACAAACGACTGCACCGGATATATAAACAAATGAAACTGCCTTTTACGCAGAAAAGTAAAGAAACGTTTGCCGGCAAGAGTAAAGACAGCCGCTGATTGTGCCGGATTGTTTTACCCAAACATGGAGTATTGATTTTATGAGCGATGCGTTAAGTAATGGGACCAAGTTCCGATTATTCAATGTGATTGATGATTATAACCGTGAAATATTATTTATTGAAACAGACTATTCGTTAAGAAGCAGCCGTGTAATATGGGTGCTAAAGCATTTAATTAACCGGTATGGTAAACCCAAAAAATACGAATGGATAACGGGCCAGAGTTTGTGGCGAAATTAGCACAAGCCTGGAGCAAGCCAATGAAATTGAATTTAAATATATACAGCCAGGCAAACCAACCCAGAACGCGTATATAGAGCGGTTTAATAAATCTTACAGGGGCGGTGTATTAGATGCATACCTGTTTGACAATATTGATGAGGTAAGAGAAGCAGCCCAGATATGGGTAGATGATTACAATAACGCAAGACCTCACGATTCACTTGGGGGATTATCGCCCAGAATGTATCGTGAAAAAAACAACAAAGCTATTGGGCTCCGTTCCGCTTCGGCTACGCCTTCGCTCCACTCCGCCCAATAGCTTTGTTTAAAACATGAAAATATTCTACTTTTATAGTGTACTAAAAATGGGGAGCCTACAAAAGAGATAAGTTATAAAATATTTCATCTTTTCAAGTTTTAAGAGTAGCTGATAAATTTCGCCCAACACCCGGGCTAGTGCAGGCATGGAATTAGTATACCGCCGACCCACAACTCTTGTTGAATTGTTTTTTTGTTGAAGTTAAGCACAAAAATCGAATATTTTTTGTTCAGCCAGGAACCACAGCCGGCTTTGTGCCTGGCTGAATTTTGTTTGTTTTTTCGAACTTGAGCAAAACCCTTTTTGCAGGCTTGTTCCACTGCCCGGTTAATTGGTTTGTTTAATGAGAAAAGATAGATTATTTTTCTTTGAAAAAATAATAATGAAAACCGCCGCAATTATAATGATCGCACCTGGCTGAGTGTGTTTTTCTTGCTACACTTGAGCAAAGGCCTTGTTGCAGGCAGTTTTATTTATTTTCAACCTCAATGAGCCCAAAAATATTGTTTTCCGTGTCTTTACAGCCAGCAATGTATCCCACTGTTGGGATTGTTGTTTTTGGTTCAATTATTTGTCCACCCAGTTCTTTTACTTTCTCGATAGATTCGTCAATCGAGTCCACCTGGATGAAATTTGTAATTTTCTGGTAATCCTTCTCCCTTAATGCGATTCCTCCTGTAATTCCTTTTTCTCCAGTTGCAGTTTGTGTTTCAATAAGATAATAATCTTGCGGACTTTCTGTAAACTTTTCTATTTTCCATCCAAAAAGTTTTTGATAAAATATTTTTGCTCTCTCAAGGTTGTCTGCCGATATGTCGAAATGAATTACTGTTGCCATTTATGCTGTTTTTTTCATGAATGTTCAGACATTCTTTTTTTGGCTATACAGTGGCAAAGTTAGTTTATTTGTCTAATACTGATGTCTTATTCAAAGTGCCAGCCACACCAGTGCAAAACCCTTTGTTGATAGAAGTGCTAACTAAGTAGCCTGTAAATTAAAATTACTAAAGTGACGCCAACAATAGATGTATAAATAAGTTTATTATACTTAGCTAACCATTCTGGTAAATAAATATCAAAATTTGGCTTTGTTGAATTTGAATACTTCTTTGCCCAAATGGTAAGTGGACAATATAATCTGAATAATGCCAAAACAATACCTTCAACAATTATTAATCCGTAACAGACCCATAGCCAAAAACCTATACGATCCGTAAAGACAGCGTATACAATATAAAAAATGACGATATTGAAAAATATCCAAATTGCGGTGTGTAAAAGCTTGATTAGCCTAAGTTTTGTTTCTGAAGTCATTTCTGAAAAGTAAGTCAAATAAACAAATCTACTAACGTTGGGGGTATTTGAGAAGATAGGAAATTCTTTGACTGTTCAGCCTTGTTTTTGCAAAAGCTTTTATTGGCTGATATGCATTTTTACTTTGTCTTTATGAGTTCCAATGTCTTTTCCAAAACCTTGTCTTTGCCGGATTGGATATCTGATGTAGTTATTGGGATCTCAATGTCAGGATTAATGCCTTTATCTGGTTGTTCTGTCAGGGGATAATAACCTATTAATGGAATATCTATTTCGATTTTGGAATTAGGTAACCAAAGAAAGAAAAGTTGCCCTCCATTTGTTCCTTTTAGATTACCACCCGTTTCTGTACCAATTATTGTTGCAATCTTGTTTTGTTTTAAGGCTGCCGTAAGGAAAAATGTGGCAGAACTATTGGCTGCATCAACAAGTAAATAGGTATTTCCCTGAAATGCCTTGTTGTTTTGCTTAATGACTGATTGACCTCTTTCTTTTTTCCATGTATAAAATCCATTCTCCTGTTCTTTTAGTTGACCGCTTCGGTTATAGAAGCTTTTATCCCAGGTATTCAGGTAGGGGCGATATTCGTCTGATACTTTTACATAGCGTAGCAAGGACTTAAAGGCCGGAAATTGAATCTCCTTTTTGGCCAGTTTTTTTCCGAGCACTAGATTTACCTCGTCATCGCCACCTTCATTTCCACGGATGTCAATGATTAAGTTATGGATGTTCATTTTAGCCATTTCATCAAAAGCGTTCTCTAAATATTTCTTCCAGTTGATTGTGAGTTTATTGGTTACAAATGTTCCAATTTTTAAATAAGCGGTTTCGGCATTTATTATTTTAAACTCCCATAGATCATCAAAAGTAGAAGGTTGTTTCCCGAATTTATTTTCAATTCGTGTAAAACGTTCAGTACGACTGATGGATTTTATACTTATTATTGCTGTATTATTTTTGTCGGACTGTTTAATTTTAAGGGAATAGGAATTATTTATGGGCGGGAATAATAAGGGATAAAAAATATCAAATGCTTCAAATTTCCCGAGTCCGGAAAGGTTCAGGTCATTTAATCTCTTAAGATTATTACTTCCATCTCCCTTTACATATTGTATCAACGTGTCAATAATCGAGGCCACAGGCAAATTACTTATTTCTAAAACCTCAGTCCCTCGTATTAGCTCTTCATTATCTGAAAGATTTTTTTCAATAAACATTCTTTTCTCAAATAAGTAAAAAGTGAATGGTACTTTATCGCTTTTATTGAATAGGCTGTCTTTTGTTTGTCCGTTTTGATTATAAAAACTGCAAAAAGTGTGTCCACACTTAATACTAGCTGTGAATTTTGAAAAGGCTAAATAGGCCTCACCGAGCGATAGGTCTCTATTTAATTGTTTTTGTAGATTACTAAAGTGACCTTCAATAGTTAATTTGTCCTGATACCTGTTAAGCCCTGGATGATAATTCATTATAACAGCTTTCAAAACCTGGAAGTCTTTGAGCAGACTTTCGGATGTCAGTGTTTGGGCTATTGAATTATTAGAAAATAGCAGTATTGATAAAATGGCAATATGAATTTTTTTCATCTTTTTAGTTTTTAAGTCAAAGTAAATACTTTGCAAAAAATTATGCTGTCAAAATATGATTTAATATTAGTTAACTAAAATTATTTTGTTTTCTGGGTGTTTCTCACAGCATAGCAGCCAACGGGAGTTTGTGAAAAAACTCTTCTGTCACTATAAATATACACACAATGTTAATAGGATCAAACCCTGTATGATTTTTGTGTAAAAGAAGGCATGCAATTAATACAAGGACAATTCCGTGAGCAAACCTACTTTACTAGACTGGAAGACCAGCTTTACATTGAATTATACAAGATGATTTTTATCTGATGGAGAGTTTTTTCACAGTCTGACGCCCGGGACTTTACACTTGGCTGTGTATGTTTGTTAAGTTACACTTGAGAAAACCTTTTTGTGCGTTCATTTTTAATTCCAACCTTGTTTATACATGTCTAAAAATGAAGGTACAGACAAGTTTAGAAAATCAACCAAAAAATGTGATAAAATTGTCCAACGCAGACTTTTTGTTTTTTTATACACAACTGCCCAAACAATTCCCATTATTAAAGTTGAGACAAATACTGGAAGCCCCTTAAATAAATCTGAGTTAATGGCAAATACGTAATGATTTGATGCAAAAAGAATACTCATAATTAAAACAGATAACCAGTTATTCCATTTACTGCTGTAGTCAGTCAAGAGCCCACGCCAATAAAATTCTTCAAAAAAGGGATTAATAATGGCTATTAAAATCCAGGGAAGAATAATTTGCCAGGTTGTCAGTAAGTTATAGTGTTGCAGGAATAAAGGTATTGGCAATAGGCCTATAAGAAGTGACAGGACTAACCAACCAAAACTACCTTTTGGTTTGCTTAACCATTTTTTTATTTGGCCTGGTTCAGCATATTTTTTAATGAAGAGGAGGAAAAGACACCACTCAATTAAAATAATAGGTACAAAAGCCCACTTTCCAATTATTTTCCCAAATATAACTGCCACCAAACAGTTTATTGCAATAATTATGAAAGGGGATAAGTAAACTAGGCGATTCCGTTTTTGATTAATATTTTTTTCTGATTCTTCAAAATTCATATTATAAAATTTAATTTTTACTAACGATGGTCGTTTTCAAATGATGCATAACACCCGGGGCTTTGTGCGTGTGTGGAATACTGTGTTCCGCCCACCAGCAACTAAAGCTTATTGGATTACTACTGAATGTTACTACGTCCAGCCATCTTGCTGATTAGCGGGACGCAAAGCCCTTTGATTGCTGAAGGGCTTTATGCGTTCGAAATTTTCCTTATAATTGTCTCAACCGGGCCTTTTTTAAATTTCTTTGCCCAAAAATGGCTAAAAGCTACACTAATACCAAAAAATAGTACTGAATACGCCAGGACATAAATGGGCTGTATTGGTTGTTCCGTAGTAGGGTAGCCCGTATAATTTTTGGACGTCAGTTTTGCCAAAATGATAACGCCAACTGTCATATGAAAAATATAATGCGTCAAAGTCATTTGTCCTGTCTTAGCAAGTTGTGCTATGAATTTATTTTCAGCAAACCTACTGCCTAAATACATACAGAGTGGTATCACCATTAATGCGAAGCCGGTAGTAATCATCATGTAGGGGATATTGGCAGGGAAATAATCTTCCATTAGTTGCATCCAATACTTTCTATAAAACGAATTCCTTTGGGGATTATCAAAATCAGCCCTAATAAACAATCTTATTCCTTTAAATAGGGCAAGTAAAATAAACCCTGTTAAAAATACTTTCTTTTGAATTCTTCTGTCTTGCCAGTTTAAATTGCCCAGGTACATTCCAATGGAGAAATAGGCAAACCAGGGAAAGATTGAATTCCAGCCATTGTAAAAGGTATTTCTTAAGAATCCTATCGGCGTCCAAAAGTCTGCATATTTGGTCGTTTTCAAGTCCCAACTTGTTGTAATGGGAATGAAAATTTGCAAGAGATTATAAACCAAAATGAAAATAAAAGCAAGCCATAAATAGGTTCGACTGGGAATAAAAAGTAAAAAAGCAGCGATATGTAAGTAGCCCCCGTAAAAATGTAGAATATCACCTGGCCACCAGGTATAAAGCAGTAATCCTGCGAAAAACAAAAACCAGGAACGTTTTAGAATGATAGTTTTTAACCTTTTTTTCACCTCTGAATTACCTGTTTCTTTGCTTGTCATCAAAATAACCCCCATTCCTGCGCAAATAATAAAGATCGAGGTTGAGTTTCCTATAAATAGGTTTGTGAATTGTCCAGGAAAAGACTTATCAGCAAATGTGCCAAAACAAAATGTAAAATTTACGATGTACATTCCAAATATGGCATATGCTCTGGCTAAATCGAATCCAATTATTCTTTTTGTCATTATCCGGTTTGTGTTAAATATGGGGGCTGTCAGTGAGCCTTGCTGCTAACTATAGCGTATTTGCGGAGGCAGGGAATTTATTGAACGTCAGGCCCGGTACAAATGCCCTCCCGATCGCTGTCGGGTTGAAATTATATTGGTGAAGTTAAGAACTAAAGCTGAATTTTGAACGGCGGGCCACAACCCCCTGCCTGCACGACGCAGCCAGGCAGCGCTGCTGATGCCTGCATCCCGAAAACTTTCAGAACTGATGCAACATTGTCCGGCCCTGCTTTTACAAATACTTTGTTGTGTGCTGCCTTCTTCGTTATGGCACTTCAACCTGTCTATGTTGTTTCACAATTAAATAGTCAAATACAAGCACAGATATTTTTGGAAGTAAAAGCATTGTAAAGAAAGCAAAATAGGAAATCGTCACAGTTGGTGGGGGAGCTGCTAAAATAAAAATATGGTTACCTGTTGCGGTGTCAGGAAAAATATAGTTCTGTGTAAAATTCCAACCGAAGTGTATTGCGAACGGTATAAGTAAGGAAAAAGTTCTTGCATAGGAATAAGCCAATAAAAGCCCCATTACAAAAGTAAATGTGAATACAAGAATCATCTGGACCAGGTTGCCCCAGACTCCTGCATTTATCCAATGTAACAGTCCAAAGAATATTGATGAAATAATGATTGCTTTAGTTTTCCCAATTTTTTTGATAAGAATATAGAGCAGAACACCTCTAAACAGTAGTTCTTCTGTTAAAACTGTTCTAAGTTGATACCAGGTGTCAAGCAAAACTGACTTTACTGTTAATGATTGGGTTATTGTGTATTCTTCTTTAGCAATATATATTCTCAAAAGAAACGCTGTTGAAGAAAGGATGGCAGATACAATGAAAAGAATTGTAAAATATTTGAGCCTGTCTTTAGTAGGTGTCAAACCCAAAACCGATAAATTTCCTTTCTCAAAGAACCAAATTAGCATCCAGGAAATTGCAAGCAGCCCGATTAGTTGTACCATTTGAATCTTTTAAAATTTAGGGTGTGTCTGCTATGCTTGCACACTACGTTCAGGGCTTGCTTTGCTGGAATTCATATTCGAGCGCCCGGCAACCCCTGCCTGCCGTAGCGGCAGCGCCGGCAGGGAAGCAGGCTAATAATTTGATAATGAATATAAATGAAAAAACACATCACCAAACGGTCAGGCACGGTCTCTAGCTGACAATTGCAAATATACTGATTATTATTCTGGCCGCCAGCAATAGCAGCAATCACAATGTTGGAGGTAGTGTTGCCTACCTGCGAATTTCTTTCCTTAAAAAACTTCAATGAATTCTGGGATTATTGACTAAAATTAACTGTGTCACTTTTGTTGTTTCTCGAGTACATAGTGATTATGATAATCTTGTGGTCTGCCTATAAATACTTCGTCAATAATAAGTTCAAATTCAGTCTCGCCGAATTTATATTCTACGATGTCTGAAAAACCGTTTCTATAAATTTTAACTTTTAAATTGTTTCCTTGCCATTCTAATTTAGTTTTAAATAAAAAAAACTTTTTCCTTCTCACTTTTCCATCTGCTACCAGATTTAGTTTCATCTTACTTTTTTTACCTTTGATGATAAAATATCTTGACCATTTAAAATTGTCCCCAGTTTGAATTATTTTAAATTCACCGTCTGTCAGACTATCTGCCCATTTTGCTTCAAATTTGCTCTTATGTAAATTGATTTTCCAAGTCCCTGAGTAATTAGGTTTTTGGGAAAATGCCTGTGCCTGGCACAGTATGAACCCAAAAACTGTCAATAAAATATTTACGTTGAATTTCATAAGCAAATAGTCAAATTGTTAAACGATTGGAAATGTGTTAGTAAAAATAGAGCTGTCTTAAGGGAGTAAAATGTCGTAATGTATCAATTAACAAAAACTTAGCCTTTATTTTAACAGTTTACGGTTTTGAAACATT
This sequence comes from uncultured Chitinophagaceae bacterium, assembly GCA_963754695.1. GTDB lineage: Bacteria > Bacteroidota > Bacteroidia > Chitinophagales > Chitinophagaceae > Ferruginibacter. Next base: position 99,363 of record CAVWGU010000001.1, on the reverse strand, counting down.
ACGCCCAGCCCGGGGAAGGTATCAGTAACATTTTTAGGATACAATTTCTGCTGTGAAAACAGATTTATTGTTACTGAATGCTGTTGAAAAGTTAATAGTAACAGAAAGAATGATGTTTGATATTTCTTTATATTTTTATTTATCAATCATTGCCTGCAATATTTCAACAGGGAAATCCTGCTAAAACAATTTTTCATTTTAAAAGGATCTGTATTATTCGAGCTATTCGTGTTATTTCTTAATTCGTGCCTCCTTGCAACTTCGGCGCAGCATCCAGTATTTCTTTACTAACGCCACTGGTATATTTTTCAAAATTTTTAATGAACTGCATCGCCAGGTCTTTGGCCCTTGCATCATAGTCTTCTTTGCTTGCCCAGGTATTGCGGGGGTTCAGCACTTCGGAGGGTACGCCGGGGCATTCCTTCGGTATCATCATCCCAAACACCGGGTGCGCCTCGTATTCCACCTTATCCAGTTTTCCTTCGAGCGCCGCCGTTATCATGGCCCGTGTATAAGGCAGTTTCATCCGCTGCCCCACGCCATAAGGACCGCCGCTCCAGCCGGTATTGATCATCCATACATTCACGTTATGCTCGGTCATTTTTTTACCCAGCATTTCTGCATATTTACCCGGGTGAAGGGGTAAAAACGGTGCACCAAAACAGGCGCTGAAGGTAGATTTTGGCTCGGTAACCCCCGCCTCGGTACCAGCTACCTTGGCCGTGTACCCGCTTATGAACTGGTACATGGCCTGGCCCGTACTCAGTTTGCTGATGGGAGGAAGAATACCGTACGCATCGGCCGTAAGAAAGAATATATTTTTAGGCGTTTTACCAATGCTTGGCTCCAGTGCATTGCTGATGAAATGCAGCGGGTAACTCACCCTCGTGTTCTCGGTAATTTTTTTGCTGGCAAAATCAATTTTGTTGCTCCCTTCTAAAAAATGGGTGTTCTCCACCAATGCGCCGGGGCGGATGGCGTTGTAGATCTCGGGTTCCTTTTCCTGGCTCAGGTCGATCGTTTTGGCATAACAGCCTCCTTCAAAATTGAATACCGTGTTGTCGGTCCAGCCATGTTCGTCGTCGCCAATCAGTTTACGGTTGGGGTCGGCGCTCAGTGTTGTTTTGCCGGTGCCGCTCAACCCAAAGAAAATGGCCGTATCGCCGTTTTCACCCATATTGGCCGAGCAATGCATACTGAGTACATTTTTTTGGTGGGGTAAAATGAAATTTAAAATCGTAAAGATCCCTTTCTTCATTTCGCCGGTATAAGCCGAGCCGCCAATAATGATCATCTTTTTGGTAAAGTTCACAATGGCAAAATTGTGTTGCCGTGTTCCGTCAACTGCTGCATCGGCCTTAAAACCCGGTGCCTGCAGTATATGCCAGTGTGGCGTAAAATTTTCCAGTTCTGCTTCGGCTGGCCTTAAAAACATATTGTAAGCAAACAGGTTGTTCTGCGGCCATTCATTTATCACCCTTATGTTGAGGCGGTAAGCAGGATCGGCGCAGGCATAGCAATCACGCACCCAAATATCACGCTGCCCAAGATAGCTGGTCATTTTTGCAAATAGCAGGTCAAAATATTTTTCTTCTATAGGAATATTAAATTCGTTCCAATGCACGCTGTGCTCCGTAGTGGCATCTTTTACAGTGAACTTATCTTTAGGGCTGCGGCCGGTAAATTCCCCGGTCATTATTACCAGTGCGCCGGTATCATTGAATTCGGCGGCGCCAAGCTTTATGGCATCATCGGCTAATTTTTCGGGGCTTAATTGATAATAAACGTTTTTGGTTGGATGTAAACCAATTTCTTCCAGGGCCTTTAGGGCCGCCCCGGCAATAGCAGCTGTAGACATGCAATCGAATTTTGTTTAGACTGCAAAGTTAACAGGATTCTTTTTTAAAATGCAATACGCATATGCCGGATGCTGCAGGTGATCATTCAATATTCCCGGTTATTGTTGGAGGCTGTTCAATCATTCATGTAATTATTGGATAAATGTTCTGCATGAAGCGGGTATTTTTGAAAGTCATTAATTTTTTTAAAAACTGTTGTACTCATTAAGATTTATCGGTTTTCATGAATTGTTAGATTGCGGTTAGCTTCCTTACCTCAAAAAAATCTTCGACTCACTTAGGCCATTCTACCATAAAGGTTCTTAGCCCCTCTCTCAGGGAGAGGGGTTGGGGCGAGGTCGTGTCACAAAAAGCAAAAGATGGCTTAATTAATTAACGCATTTTCTGTTCCTCTCTCTGCTTGCTCCTAAAAGTATAGGTGGAGAGAGGTTGGGCTGAAGTCATTTCGCCCTCAACAATTATCATAAAAAAATTTATCGCACAACACGTTAAGCTGTATATTGCAACCAGTAAACTTATTCATATGAAATATCTTCCTTTAAATGCCGATCTGTTCATCCAAAACCGTTCGAGGTTTGTGGAGCGGATGGATAAAAATTCGATCGCCATTTTCAACAGCAACGACGAACTGCCCATGAATGGCGATGCCATTCACCGTTTTAAACAGAATTCCGATCTTTTCTGGCTCACGGGCATAGAACAGGAAGACAGTATGCTGGTTTTATTTCCCGATAACCCCGATGCAAAATACCGGGAAGTGCTGGTGCTGGTAAGGCCCAATGAACTTAAGGAAAAATGGGATGGGCACCGCCTGCGGGTGGAAGAGGCCCAGGCCATCAGCGGAATACAAACCATCCTCTGGCTCGACAGCCTTGATGCGATGCTGCAGCCCTGGATCCATTTAAGCGATACCATCTACCTTAACACAAATGAGAACGACCGCAAGGCAAATTTAATAGCTGTGCGTGATTACCGCTATGCAAGGGAAATGCAGCGCCGCTTTCCGCTGCACCAGTACAAAAGGAGCGCACGCATTATGAAAGACCTGCGTGCCATAAAATCGGCGCTCGAAGTAGAAGTGCTGCAAAAGGCCATCGACATTACCGATACTACATTCCGCCGCCTGCTCAAATTCATTAAACCGGGCGTAATGGAATATGAAATTGAAGCGGAGATATTCCATTCTTTTTTAAGCCAGCGTGCCACCGGCCCGGCCTATGGTTCCATTATTGCCAGCGGCGACCGGGCACGTGTATTGCATTATGTGGAAAACAGCCGGGAATGTAAAGAGGGTGAACTGGTTTTGATGGATTTTGGCGCCGAGTATGGGGGCTATTGTGCCGATCTTACCCGTACCGTTCCAGTAAGCGGAAAATTTACCCGCCGCCAAAAAACCGTGTACAATGCCTGCCTGCACCTGCACCGGTATGGAGCCAGCATTCTTAAACCCGGCATCAGTATTGTGGATTATACAGAGAAAATAGGCGATGAGGCCACCGTGGTTTTTCAGAAGATAGGCTTACTCAAAAAATCGGATATCAAAAACGAAAACCCCAACGACCGGGCTTACCGAAAATATCTTTACCATGGTATTTCGCACCACCTGGGTATAGATGTACACGACCTGGGCACCCGCACGGCGCCTGTAAAAGCGGGCATGGTATTTACCATTGAACCCGGTATTTATATCGAAGAAGAGCAGATGGGCATCCGTATAGAAAATAATTTCTGGATCACCCGCAACGGCAATAAAGACCTTATGAAGAAAATTCCGCTCGAAGTGGAGGAGATAGAAGCGATGATGAAGAAATAATGGGCCAATAAGCAAATGTGCCAATATGCCAATTGGTTAATTAAATTTGCAATCTTTAATAAACTATAATTACTAAATATGCCCTCATTTTTACATTGGCATATTGGCAAATTTTAAAATTTTGCATGAAACAAATTCCAAACATCTTCACCATCCTTAACCTCATTTTTGGTTGCCTTGCCATTGTGGCCACCCTTCAAAACGGTATTGCCATGCAGTACAATGCAGAAGGGGTGCAGATAGTTGATATCCCCGAAAAAATATGGCTGGCATCTTTATTTATCGGCTTGGCAGCCCTGGTCGATTTTTTAGACGGCTTTGTAGCGCGGCTCTTTGGCGCCGAAAGCGAAATGGGCAAACAGCTCGATTCACTGGCCGATGTGGTGAGTTTTGGCGTAGCACCTTCCATGATCATTTACCAGTTCCTGCGCATGAGTTTTGCAAGGGAAGCAGACGGGCTGAATACTTCTTTTTTTTGGTTGGTTCCGGCTTTTGTATTGGCAGGAGCAGCAGCATACAGGCTGGCAAGGTTTAACCTCGACAGCAGCCAGCAATATGGGTTTAAAGGCATGCCGGTACCGGCTGTTGGTATTTTAGTCGCATCGCTGCCGCTCATATACTGGAACAATGCCAATGAAACCCTCATAAACCTGCTGCTGAATAAATGGGTTTTATATGCACTGGTTGCGCTCCTCAGCTGGCTCATGGTAAGCAAATTGCCGCTGATGGCGCTAAAGTTTAAAAACTTTTCTCTAAAGAATAATCTTCCAAAATATCTGTTGATCGTACTGGCCATTGTGGGCTTTTTGTTATTAACATGGGCAGCCATACCGCTGGTCATTTTGGCTTATATTGTTTTATCTTTGACCTTCAAAAACAAGTAATATGACATATACGGCGCAGGTAAAAGTAATGCCCCACAAAGAACTCCTCGATCCGCAGGGAAAAGCCGTGCTGGGCGGTTTGCAAAACCTGGAACTTGCTGCAGTAAGCGATGTGCGTATTGGCAAACATATTGCTTTGAGGATTGAAGCCGCTTCCAAAGAAGAAGCCGAACAAATTGCCAATGAAGCTGCCAAAAAACTATTGGCCAACCCGGTGATGGAAATGTATGAAGTGACGGTAGAAAGTTAACAAGTTGAAAAGTTGACAGGATGAAGCGATGAAAATTGAGTAGCATCAATCCTTTAAAAGTTTTTCCTTTGTCAACCTTGTCAACTCGTCAACTTTTCAATCTCTCAACCTTTACCACCTGCCAATCCTGTCAACTTTTCAACCTGTTAACCTGTCAACTAACCACCCCCCAACAATGCTCTATATCGTTCCAAGTCCCATAGGTAATCTTGCAGATATCACATACCGTGCAGTGGAAATACTAAAGGCGGTCGACCTGGTGCTGGCAGAAGATACCCGAACTTCCTCCGTTTTGCTCCAGCATTATCAAATTCAAAAACCTGTTTCTCCCTATCACCAGCACAACGAACATAAGATCCTGGCACACCTGGTGGAGCAGTTGCTTGCAGGCAAAACAATGGCGCTCATAACGGATGCAGGAACACCGGGCATCAGCGACCCGGCTTTTTTGCTGGTACGGGAATGTGTAAAACATGATATTAAAGTAGAATGCCTGCCGGGCGCCACCGCATTTGTTCCGGCGCTTGTAAACAGCGGGCTGCCCATTACGAGTTTTTGTTTTGAAGGATTTTTACCGTTGAAAAAAGGGCGGCAAACATTTTTAAAACGCATGGCTGCAGAAGAGCGTACCATGGTTTTTTACGAAAGCCCCATGCGCCTGGTAAAAACTTTAAAAGACTTTATAGAATTTTTTGGCCCGCAAAGGCCCTGTTGCGTGAGCCGGGAGCTTACCAAAAAGTTTGAAGAAAACAAGCGGGGAGCCCTGCAGGAAGTGCACGATCATTTCGATGCCAAAGCGGTAAAAGGCGAGATCGTGATCGTGGTGGGAGGGAAGGAAGATTAGTTATAAACTTATTTTATTATTTTAAGCATTGTTTTCGGTGGAGATTCCTTTGCGTGCCTTTGCGCTTTTTTCTTAGCGACCTTTGCGTTACTTTTTTACCGCAAAGACGCAGAAATATTTCGCAAAGTACGCCGGGAGGCCCAGCTTGTAAAAGCTATCTGGAAAACTGAAATATTTTTACAGTATACGAATAAATGATCAATGGCGTATTGTTTTTAAATGGAGTTCCTGCAATGATTCTGAAGTAGAAATAATAGATTACCACTAAATTTTTTTTAAATGGCAAAACTTAAAAATATTCACCCAGGCGAAATTCTTTTACAGGAATTTCTTGTGCCGTTTAATATTACAGCTTATAAACTGGCAAAAGATGTAGAAATTTCGCAAACAAGAATTTCTGAAATCCTCAAAGGCAATCGCAGAATTACGGCAGACACGGCTTTGAGACTTAGTAAATACTTTGGTAATTCTGCTAAATTTTGGCTGGGCCTGCAAGACGACTTTGACATTGAAGAAGAAATGTCGGCAAAAGGAACAATGCTCCAAACTATTAAAGCATTAAACGTAAAAGTTGCCTAGTGGCGCATAACGATATATGTTAAATTGGCTGACCGGTAAATTCATATCCCGGAATTTTATTTTCTTTACCCATATTTTAAAAAGATGAAGAAACACAGTTTATTACTTTTTACCGTATTATTTTCATTTGCAACGATGGCCCAGGATGCTGCATTTGGTAAGAACATGGTATCCAAACTTGCGTCAGAAGAATTTTGGGGCCGCGGTTATACGAACAACGGTATGAAAAAAGCGGCAGACTATATTGCTGCGGAATTTAAAAATTACGGATTAGAGCCACTTAAGGGAAAATCCTTTAACCAGGCTTTTTCTTATCCTGTCAATACCTTTCCGGGTAAAATGGAACTGGAGATCAATGGCCGCCAACTGCAGCCCGGAAGGGATTTTATTGTATCGCCCGAAAGCCGTGGAATAAAAGCTTCCGGAGCATTGGTGCAGGCCGACAGCGTGAGTTATGTTTATCCAAAAGAAAGGTTCATGTTAAAGCTCATGGATAAGCTTACCTGGAGCGTGGAGGGCGAAGCGGCAGATTATACGGCTGTTTTAATAAACAGGAATGTATTGCAAACAGCACCGCAGGATTTTAAAGTGAACATTGAAAATGAGCTACAGAAAAAATTTAAGGCTTCCAATGTTTGCGCCAGGGTCAAAGGAACCAGCATGCCGGATTCTTTTATCATCATCACAGCACATTACGATCACCTGGGTGGCATGGGGAAAGATACCTATTTTCCAGGGGCAAACGATAATGCAAGTGGGGTGGCCCTGCTCATGAACCTGGCACAGTATTATGCCAAAAATCCGCAGGCTTATTCCATGGTATTCATCGCTTTTGCAGGTGAAGAAGCTGGCCTGAAAGGCTCAAAATATTTTACCGAAGATCCATTGATACCGCTAAAAAATATCCGTTTCCTGGTAAATACCGATCTTGCCGGTACAGGAGAAGAGGGGATCACGGTGGTGAATGCCACTGAATTTCCGGCAGAATTTGCCATGATGAATGCCGTAAATGATGAGCACAGGCTGTTGGAAAAGATCAATCCCAGGGGAAAAGCTGCCAACAGCGATCATTATTTTTTCAGCGAAAAAGGCGTTCCTGCATTTTTCTTTTATACCCTCGGCGGCATTAAGGCTTATCATGATGTATTTGATAAACCGGGGACCCTGCCACTCAATGAACACGAAGACCTTTTTAAATTGATCGTTTTGTTCAATAACAAACTGATGGGTAAATGAGCATTGTTAAAAGTCAAGCTGATTGCTGACAGTTCAAACCCCCAACAACAAAAGCAGGTAACAAATAACTGGAACCAACCCCAAACCCCCAACAACAAAAACAGGTAACAAATAACTGGAACCAACACCAAACCCCCAACAACAAAAACAGGTAACAAATAACTGGAACCAACACCAAACCCAAACAACAAAAACAGGTAACAAATAACTGGAACCAACACCAAACACCCAACATCAACAAACAAATAACAATAAGTAGCTTAGAATCTTAAATCTTAAATCTTAAATCTTAAATCTAAATATTAAATCTCTCCATACCACTTAACCCCCCCCCCTTCGTTTTATGAAATTTTATGTTATTTTCTTTTTACTTTTTACTTCCTCCTCCGCCTATACGCAGCCTTCCCGCTGGCAGCAACGTGTAAAATATGTGATGGACATTGATATGGATGTTCAGGCAAACCGTTTTACCGGTAAGCAAAGGCTGGAATACTGGAACAATTCGCCCGATAAGCTCAGTAAAGTATTTTACCACCTCTACTGGAATGCATTTCAGCCAAACAGCAGCATGGATGTACGCAGCCGGGAACTGGGTAAGACAAGCATCGGAAACCTCCCCGACTGGGACAGTCGTGTGCGTGACCGCATCAGTAATCTGAAAGAGAATGAGATCGGTTATCAAAAAATAATATCCCTAAAGATGAACGGCGTGGCGCAGCCATTTAAATACCATGAAACCATATTGGAAGTAAATCTTACCAAACCCATTTTGCCTAAACAGAAAGTGGTTTTTGAAATGGAATTTGAAGCCCAGGTGCCCTTGCAAATAAGGCGCAGCGGGAGGGATAATCCCAAAACCGGCGTGCGCTACAGCATGAGCCAGTGGTACCCCAAACTATGCGAGTACGATTACGAAGGCTGGCATCCCACGCCTTATGTGGCCAGGGAGTTCTATGGCGTATGGGGCGATTTTGATGTAAACATTAAAATAGATAAGGATTATAAACTCGGCGGCACCGGCGTATTGGCAAATGCGGCAGAAATAGGTTGGGGGTACGATAAGGCGGGTTCTGCGCTGAAGCCCATAAAAACAGCAAAAAGAAACTGGCGTTTTACTGCGGCCAATGTGCACGATTTTGTTTGGGCTGCCGATACCGCGTATAATCATTTGTCTAAAAAACTTTCATCGGGAACCATGCTTCATGTTATTTACAAGTATAAACCTTTTGATGCGGGTTATGAGGCCGGCTGGAAGAACGTACTCGATGCTGCGGAAAAAGTTTACCCTTTCATAGAAAAGAATTTTGGAAAATATCCCTATCCACAATATTCATTTATTCATGGGGGCGATGGGGGAATGGAGTACCCGATGGCCACGCTCATCCATACATCTACTATAGGCACTGTTTTTCATGAATGGATGCACAGCTGGTACCAGGCCTTGCTGGGCAGCAATGAAAGCCTTTATCCCTGGCTCGATGAAGGTTTTGCCAACTATGCCGATCAACTGGTAAAAAATTTTTACAATGGCAGTACCTCATTACAACCGCTCCGGGATTCACTGGCTAAGTACCCGGATAATAAGAATTACCAGGCGGCCGTAATGATATTGCCAGAAAATCATTCCGATGCGTATAATGGTTACTACAGGCTGGTGCGCAGCGGGCTCGAAGAACCTATGACCACGCATGCAGATCATTACAATACTAATTTTGCTTACAGTGTGGCATCCTACTCAAAAGGAACCATCCTGCTCGAACAGCTTGGCTATATTACCGGCGCTGTTGTCCGGGATAAAATTTTACTGGAGTATTTTAACCAATGGAAATATAAACATCCCAATGCCAATGATTTTATGGTAGTGGCACAAAACCTGAGCGGGCTCCAGCTCGATTGGTACTGGCAATATTGGGTAAAGACCACCAAAACGATCGACTACAGTATTGACAGTTTATGGCTGGAAAATGGCCTCGCCAAAATACAACTGAAGCGTACCGGGGAAATGCCGATGCCTATTGACCTGCGCATCACTTTTAGAGACGGAACTACAGAAATGCATTATATTCCACTTAACCTGGTTTATGGTAATAAACAAAATGAAAACCCCTCCGAAAAATTCATTGTGCAGGAAGCATGGAAATGGACGCATCCAACTTATATCATTGAATGGAAAAGAGCGCCAGGCGATATTAAAAAGATAGAGATAGACCCGTCTAAACGCATGGCCGATGTGAACCGGGGCGATAATGTGGCCGTGCTGGCACCCTGATAATCATTTGCAGGCATTTTCTGCCAAAAGTTCCAGTACTGCATTATAATCGATCACTACATGTTTATTATTCATCGCATCAAAATGGTAAAGCTCTTTTTTGGCCGGGTTATAAACGAACTGAGCTACCGGGGGATGCATTTCCGGGTATACCTCGTGAACAGAAAACTCGTAGTTATCGGATTTTTTTTCTGATCCGTTTGCATCGGGGTTAGGGCTTGCATCCAGGATAAAACCATAACCGGTGCCGCCGTTCCTTTTAACCGATTCATATACTGCCTGGGTAAGCATTCTAACTTTTGTTGAGGAAAGCACCAGGCGGAGTACCGCCCCTCTGCAGGATTGTTCGGTGGAATCGAGGTAGACCTCCTTTGCTTCTTCAGTTGTTACGGGGTCTCCCACCTGCTTACGCTTTTTAGTGTTGCAGGCAGAAAACAGTACGAGGAGGGCTGCAGTAATAAGAACAGGATATGTTTTCATGTCGCTTATTTTGAAGTAAGATAATGCCTTTTTACTATTTTTCAAAAAGGAGGGGCAGCCGGGTAAGTGAATTCAATTTTTGAAAACCTGTTTTTGCAGCAGGTTTCCCTCATCCCTCCACATACAATAAATATTTCTCCTTAAAAAATGCTTCATCAAAAACTTTTTCCACTTCCCATACAAAGGGCTTGCAGTCGCTTTCGAAAATTTCTTTGCTCAGGTCGCCGCCCTTGAGGCAGATAAGGCCATGTGGTTTTTCTTTGTTTTTTGAAAGTAAAGGTTTGCTCCAGTGCCAGAGCTCTTTAAGTGGCGCCACGGCCCGGCTTACCACAACATCAAATTTGCGGTCTTTAATATCTTCTGCCCGGCTATGCTGTACGGAGAGGTTTTGCAGGCCAATGGTAGCGGCGATCTCTTTTACCACCGTAAGTTTTTTATTGATACTGTCTACCAGGTGAAAATGCGTTTCTGGAAAAAAGATGGCCAATGGTATGCCCGGAAAGCCGCCCCCGCAACCCAGGTCCATCACCTGCATGCCCTTTTTAAATTCAAACTGGGTGGCAATCGCCAGCGCATGCAGCACATGGTGCAGGTAAAAATTTTCCATATCCTTCCGGCTGATCACGTTTATCTTTACGTTCCATTCCGTGTACAAAGGCTCCAACGCTGCAAATTGTTTTTTTTGCGCTGCTGTAAAATCAGAATAATATTTTTCAAGAATCGCTGTTCCCATTATTTCCAGGTTGGTTTGGGCTTGCGCATAAGCGCCGGTGCAAAGATGATATAATAAATAAACATCCAGATATCAAAAAAGAAAAACCACTGAAAAAGGTCTTCCTCGCCCAGCTTCTTCATAGTACGGCTGAAAATGACCATCTGCACAATATAGCGGAAGGTAAAAATAGCCAATGCGAACTGCCAGTTGTAATAAATACAGGCCAGTACCAGCAGGGGATAAAAGGCCACCTGCGAAAAAGCATATAGTCCCAGTAAAAACTTGTGAAGGGGCCTGTAATATTTCGATGTGCTGTAATGCCGTTGCTTTTGCGTTCTCCACTGTGCCCAGGTGCTTACGGGTTTGCTCAGCGTAAAACTTTCCCTGTCTGTGTTGATCCGGGTATTCTTACTGGTGGCCGCAGCTTTGATGAAAAGATCGTCGTCGCCGCCTGGAATCTGGTTATGTGCCGAAAAACCTTTTAGCCGGAAGAACAGCGAACGCTTATAAGAAAGGTTCCGGCCAACGCCCATGTAGGCAATGCCTGCTTTTGCATAACTCAGGTACTGCAATGCAGCATGATAAGTTTCCCATCGAACCAGTTTATTGAGCAGCCCGGGTTTTTTATGATAAGGGCCATAACCCAGCACGATCTCCGTATCGTTGTGGTATTTATCCTGCATACTTTGAATCCAGTGTTCGCTGGCAGGCACACAATCGGCATCTGAAAGCAATACAATTTCATGTTTGGCCGATTTGATACCGATACTCAGGGGGAATTTTTTTCCGGGTATACCCTTGGCCTCCTGGGTAAGTTCGATCACGTTCAACTGCTTGAATTCTTTCTGCAAAGCTTCCAGTACATATTTTGAATCGTCGTAAGAATTATCGTTCACAACGATCACTTCATGGGTGCTGGGATAATCCTGCACTAAGATACCGGGCAGGTTATTGGCCAGGTTGGCTGCTTCGTCCCTTGCGCAAACAATAACGGAAACAGGATGGGTTTGGGAACTTTCTTTGGGCTTATGTTTATGAAAAGCCAGCCGTGTAAAGAAAAACAGGTAGTAAAACAATTGTACAAACGCCGCCACACAAAATGCAATAAAAATGAGGAGCCGCCAGTGTTCCTGCAGCAGTTTTGGTAAATCCATGCCGCAAAATTAAGCTTTTACTGGTTTTCTGCATGAACTGTTAAATATGGGTTTATTTTCTGCAAATTCGTATTTTTGCGCCTAAATTTTAAGATATGAAATTCTGTTTCAGCATGTTGTTTTTTGTAATGGTAAGTTTATCTGCCCTGGCGCAAACGAAGAAGGCTTCGGCCGACTATCAAAAGCAGAGCCGCCCGGCATTGATAAATGAAGTGCCTTTCCCGGTTAAAACGATCGAAAATGCCCTGGAAGATAAATTCCGTAAGATGGGTTATAAATCCACTTCCACGAAAGGGTACACTGTTTTCAGGGGTGTGCGTATGGAAGAATTCGGTCCCGACAGCTATGATCTTTTTTTCAACACAGAAAGAGCAAGCCGCAAGGATAAGGAAAACAGTTCGGTAACCATGCTCATTTCAAAAGGAAATGATGTGTTTGTAGCCGATTCACTCGATTCAAAAGTGTACGATAATGGGAAAGATTTTTTAGATAACCTGCGTATTACGGTGGCAGCTTATGATCTGGAGCAACAGATCCTTGACCAGGAAGAAGCTATCAGGAAAGCAGAGAAAAAAGATAAAAACCTGAAAGATGAGGCGGATGACCTGCAGAAGAAAAAACGCAAGATCGAAGCTGATATCGATCAAAATACAAAGGACCTGGCCGACCAGGTGAAAGAAATAGAAAAACAACGGCAATTGCTGGAGGCCTTGAAGGGGAAACGGGCGAAGCAATAAGCGGAAAATAGTACATAGATAGTGAAAAAGCATATTCAGAAAGGAATATGCTTTTTCTTTACATCTATATTTGCTCATCATACTAAAATAATGGCAGCACTTAGTTTTACATTACAGGCGCAGGATAAAGCTACAAACGCAAGGGCAGGGCTTATTCAGACAGATCATGGCCAGGTAGAGACGCCCATTTTTATGCCGGTGGGTACAGTGGGCAGTGTAAAAGCAGTAACACAGCAACAGCTTCTTGGGGAGGTTCAGGCGCAGATCATACTGGGTAATACTTATCACCTGTACCTGCGTCCGGGACTGGAAGTGCTGGAAGCTGCCGGCGGTCTTCACCGGTTCAATGGATGGAACAAAGCTATTCTAACAGACAGTGGCGGGTTCCAGGTTTTTTCATTGGCCAATAACCGGAAGATCAGTGAAGAGGGAGTGGTATTCCGTTCTCATATAGATGGCGGCAAGCATCTTTTTACACCCGAAAAAGTGATGGACATTCAGCGTAGTATCGGTGGCGATATCATCATGGCGTTTGACGAATGCCCGCCTGGTGGAAGCGAATATGATTATGCCAAAAACTCTATGGAACTTACCCACCGCTGGCTAAGCCGCTGTTTTGACCAGTTTAATGCCACGCCGGATAAATACGGGTACACGCAAAACCTGTTTCCTATTGTGCAGGGTGGCGTGCATGAAGATCTGCGCCGGGCTTCCTGCGCATTCATTGCATCAAAAAATGCCACCGGAAATGCTATTGGCGGCCTCAGCGTGGGAGAGCCTATCGAAAAAATGTATGAAATTTGTGCGCTCTGCTGCGAAAACCTGCCCGCCCAAAAACCGCGTTACCTGATGGGCGTGGGTACACCCTGGAATATCCTGGAATGTATAGAAATGGGTATTGATATGTTCGATTGTGTGATGCCTACCCGAAACGGCCGCAACGCCATGCTTTTTACCAGTAAAGGAATTGTTAATATTGATAATAAAAAGTGGGAAAAAGATTTCAGCGTACTCGACGATGGCATTGATTGCCCCACGAGTAATTATTACTCAAAAGCCTACCTGCGACACCTTTTTAAAAGCGGCGAATACCTGGGCCTCACCATTGCCAGCGTGCACAACCTGGCTTTTTATCTCTGGCTGGTTAAACAGGCCAGGGTTCATATTATAGCAGGCGATTATAAGAGCTGGAAAGAATCCATGCGCATGCAGCTCCAGCAACGGTTATAGCCCAAAGTTTTAACAAATTGCACAATAATAGCCTTCAAAAATTGTTATAATATTACGCTTCAGAAAACCCCTGAAACAATTAATTATGAAACAGAAATTTCTTTCTTTATTCTTATTCCTGCTTCCCTGCTTTGTTTTTGCGCAAACGTCTGTCGTTCAGAATGCGTCTATTCCAAAAGATGCACCGGTAGATGTAAGCGTTATGAACTTTAAAAGTGAGATGCTAAATGGCGAAATCATCGTATTCCGCAGCCAGAAGAATGATAAAGAATACCAGGGCCTTACAAACGAGCAGGGCAAATTCAGCCTCCGTTTGCCCGCAGGCGATAAATATGAAATATTCATCCTGGGCTTCAAAGACTCTACGGCCTATAATGTGCTGGATATACCGATGCCCCAGGGCAATGCCTATTATAAAAACGCTTTTAAGGTGGATATACAGTTTCAACCAGCAAAAACCTTTGTACTCGATGATTGTAATTTCGATTTTGCCAAGGCCACTTTGCAGGAAAGTTCCTACACCGTACTTGATGAACTGGTAGCTTACCTGAACCGTAAAGCCGATGAAAAAATTGAAGTTGGCGGCCACACAGATAATATTGGCAGCAAGGTTAAAAATCAAAAATTATCGGAAGACAGGGCCAATACCGTGCGGGCCTACCTGCTTACAAAAGGCATTGACCCCGACAGGGTAACGGCCAAAGGTTACGGCATGGAAGAGCCTATGGAAGAAAATACAACTGAAGAAGGCCGCGCCAAAAACCGCCGTACAGAAGTTAAGATCATTGAATAAAAAACGACGCTATTATAAATACAGGCCGGGGCAATGCTGTCCCGGCTTTTTTATTTTCCCTTTTTCAGAAAACGGATCAATCCCTTCATATAATTTTCCTGGTCATCGTACATGCACATATGGCTTCCGTTGGGGCAAAGTAAAAAATCGGCTCCCGGGATCTGTTGGGCCATCCATTTCATGTGTTCGGGATCCATGGTATCATGTGTGGCCCCAATCACAAGTGTGGGGATCTTTATGCCCGGCAGCAGCAACTTCACATCCCAGTTGCTGAGTTTGCCCGCTATACCAAATTCGCTTGGCCCCTGCATGGTTACATAGAGCGACTGGTTCATTTTGGCAAAAGAACGGTTTACAGGTTCCGGCCAGTTATTAACCGGCATCCTCAAAATATGCTTAGCATAAAAATGCGGCATCAGCAGTTCCATATATTTCGGGTTTTGAAAATCGCCCTTTGATTCAATGTTCCTGATGGTATCCAGCACTTTGGGATCAAACTGTTTCGAAAGCACTTCCTGTGCATATTTTCCATAATCGGGGCAGCTGCTCATCATATTGCTGATGATCAGGCCTTTCATATTTTGCTGGTATTTCAGCGCATATTGCATGGCCAAAATACCGCCCCAGGAATGACCCAGCAGGTAAAAATTTTCTTTTGTGAGGTTGAGTGCATGCCGTACCTGCTCCACTTCTTCCACATACCTGGGCAGGTCCCACATAGAAGTATCTTTCGGGTTATCAGAATTACCGCAGCCCAATTGATCATAATAAATGAATTCAATGCCTTCTGCCGGCAAAAAACTTTCAAAACATTCAAAATATTCATGTGTGGCGCCCGGTCCGCCGTTGAGGAGCAGTAATTTTATGGTTGGATTATTACCAACCCGCTTTGTCCATACCCTGAAATTTCCCCTGGCTGTGGTAATAGGCACCATCTTTATTCCACCGGTTTGGAGGCCCGAATCCAGTTTTGTAAAATAGTTGTGCTGCGCTGCTGGTTCAATTGTTTTACTTGTGTTGCAGGAAAAAAGCACGGCCATCAGTAAACCAAAAATAATAATGTATTTCATTTCTCAAAGTTTATTTTTAATATTTGCCGTTTTCAAATAATTCAACATTTAAAATTTATCATTTAAAATTATATTCCCTAAAATACCGCTCCTTCACTTCCGGCCATTCTTCTTTTAAAAAACTGAAGTAAACAGTGCTCCTTACTGTTCCATCTTCATTGATCATATGGTTTCGGAGTGTGCCTTCTTTTACTGCGCCAATTTTTTCCATGGCGGTTTGTGATTTATTATTGAGGTGACTGGTCTTC
Source organism: uncultured Chitinophagaceae bacterium (assembly GCA_963754695.1). GTDB lineage: Bacteria > Bacteroidota > Bacteroidia > Chitinophagales > Chitinophagaceae > Ferruginibacter. The sequence continues at coordinate 83,202 of CAVWGU010000001.1, read as the reverse complement.
AGCTCGATCCGGTTTAGCCCCAACGTTTCAAAACCATAGCTCAGGAGCATAAACTTACATTGCCTGTTGAGCCCGGTACGTTGCAACTCAGGATGGTACCAGGTCCAGCCTATTTCCATCCTTTTGTTTTCAAAGCTGATATTCCCAAAACGGGTGCTGCCGGCATACCTGTTTTGTTTTTTATCAAAGATGGCAAAGGGATAGGAGCTATTGGCCGCTTTTTCTTTCAGCGCCTGGTCAAAATATCTTTTAAAATCTTCCGGCCCGTTCACTTTGGCAGCAGTAAACTCCCAGAGTTCCTTTTGTAGTGCCACAGGCAAAAGCAGGGCGTAATGCATTTCCTGCAGGGGCTCCAGCCTTGCAAAACTGTTTTCCAGTAGAATGGGCTGGTTAAAAAAATCGCTCATAGTGTTTCCTTAATAAGTTTGGCCACCATTTTATCAATGAGGAGCGTTACGCATTCTTCGCCAAAATCGTCCCAGTTAATGAAGCGGAAGGTTTCGGTTTCCTGTGTTGCTGCATATATTTTCATCTGCTCCATATCAAAATCGAAGGGCTTAAGTCGCAGCGGGGCTTTAATGGCTTCGAGCGCCTGTACCTGGTAGTAAATGGAGACGATCTGGTGCTGCGGGTTAAAAGCGCTTAGCTGGAAAAAATCGGTGGTGTACAGATGTTTCACCACTTCCACTTTGAGGTTCATTTCTTCCATGAACTCACGCTTAACACAATCAATAGTGCCTTCGCCAAACTCCAGTCCGCCGCCGCCAAATTTTGTGTAATAGTTTCCCCTGATATATTCATCACTTACGAGCACTTGTTTATCTTCATTCAGCAAGATTCCATATACCCTGATATTGAACATGGTCAGCGTTTATAGTTTTTTACAAAATTATAAATGGCGTAGGCCAGTATAAGCAGGCTTACCGCTGTGGGGATCCAGAAAGCAAAATGTGAATCCATGTAAGGCAATGGAACATTCATGCCATAAATACTGGCAATAAGCACCGGTATGCTGAGCAAAATGGTGAGGGTGGAAAGCCGCTTCAGCACTATGTTCTGGTTATTGCTGATGATGCTGGCAAAGGCATCCAGCGTGCTGCTGAGAATGTTGGTGTATGTGTTGGCTGTTTCAAGTGCCTGCGAGGTTTCTATCACCAGGTCATCCAGGAAGTCTTTTTCTTCTTCGTTCAGGTGAAGGAAATTGGTACGGGTAAGTTTCATCATCAGCAGTTCATTGCTGCGGAGTGCCGTTACAAAGTATACCAGGCTTTTTTGTATACGCATGAGTTGGAGGAGCTCTTCATTCCGGTTGCTGTCGTACAGCTTTTGTTCCAGCATATTGCGCCGGTGTGTTTATTTCCTTGAGGTATTCCTGGAAATTGGTGGTTATTTTTTCAAATATTTTCAGCACCATCATGTTCTTTTCGTACGGATGGCGGTGATGAAAGCTGTTCAGGAATTTTTTTATGGCTTCGTTTTCAAATGAATTTACGGTTACGATCTGGCCTTCGGTTAAAATGATACAGATGGGGATGGTGATATAAAAAGCATCACTTTCGTTGAAAGAATTATTCTCAGTAGGTGTTTTTATTACAATGAGTTTTACATTGTCGTCGGCTTCATAGCGGCTGCGTTCGTCAATATCGAGCGAGTCTTTTAAAAAATCAATGGGGATTTCCATTTCCCTGCTGAGTTCATTGAACTCCTCTTCCTTAAGCGGGGGCAGTACATTTACCCAGGAGCCTTCCACCGGCCGGTTGACGGCAACTGTTTTTTTATCTTCTATTATGTAGTATTGAACCATTCGGAGATTTAAGATTTTAGATTGCAGATGTAAGATTTATTAACCTGCTAACGAAAGTTGTCTGTATTGATAAACAAACCTGTTTTACTTTTTAAACTTCTACTTCTCCCTTAAAAACAAATTCTGCGGGCCCGCAAAGCCAGATGTTCTCAAACTTTCTGTCATCCACTTTATTGAACTCAACGCTTAGTATCCCGCCGGGTGTTTGCACTTCCACCCGGTTGAAGCCGCGTGAATTGTGCGCATTTACCAATGCGCTGGCTGTTACACCGGTGCCGCAACTGAGTGTTTCATTTTCTACCCCACGCTCATAAGTGCGCACATAAATACTGTCTTCGTCGAGTGTTTCCACAAAATTCACATTGATGCCTTCTTCATTATATTTTTTACTGTAGCGCACTTCCCGGCCGCTTTCCAACACATCAATATCTTTTACATCTCTGGAGAACCTTACATAATGCGGGGAGCCGGTGTTGAGTACGGCATAATTAGAATGTTCTTCCACATCGTTCACATCATTCATTTTCAGGCGCACATTTTCGTCATTATCAATTTCGGCCTCATGATCGCCATCGCTTGCAAAAAATTTATAGGTATATTCCTTAATGCCGATATGGCTGGCAAATTTTACCAGGCACCTGCCGCCATTACCGCACATACTGCCGGGATTGCCATCAGCATTGTAATAGATCATTTCAAAATCGTACCCGTCCTTTTCATTCAGCAGTATCAGGCCATCCGCGCCAATTCCAAAATTGCGGTCGCATATCTTATTTACCGTTTTACTACTGATGTCGTTGTAATTGCCTTTGCGGTTATCGAGAATGATAAAATCGTTTCCTGTTCCCTGGTACTTAAAAAAAGTGATCAACATAAATATTTATAGTTTAGCATCAATTATTCCGAGTGTTTTTTCAATCAGTTTTTCCACGGCAGCGCCACCGTCTTTGCTGAATTCTTTTGTTATGCGGTTAGCCACTATTGCGCTTAAGGACAGGCAGTGATGGCCTAAAATTTTTCCCATACCATAAATGGCCGATGTTTCCATTTCAAAGTTACTGATACGGTGGTTGCCAAAATTGAAACTTGTGAGCCTGTCTATGAGCCCGGGCTGCGTAAGCCCCATACGAAGTACCCTTCCCTGTGGCCCATAAAATCCGGGGCAGGTAACAGTAATGCCATTATGGAAACCGTCTACAAATTCCTTCAGCAGGTTCATAGATGCGCCTGCTATGTAAGGACGTGAAATACCCTGGTGCAGTTGGGTGTGGGTGTCAAAATGCTGGAGCAGTTGCTTTTCCTCTTCATTGTTCTGATGGGTGTAATAGTTCAGCAGGTTATCGAGGCCAAGGCCATGTGTGCTGGCCACAAAACTGTCTACCGGGATATTTTTTTGCAAAGAACCGGATGTTCCCACCCGTATGATATGGAGGGAGGTAAGCGCCGGTTTGATGGTCCTGGTCCCAAGGTCTATATTTACCAGGGCATCCATTTCATTTATCACAATATCGATGTTGTCGGGGCCAATGCCGGTACTGGTTACACTGAGGCGTTTTTTGCCAATATAACCGGTATGGGTGATGAACTCCCGGTGGTTATTTTTAAATTCAATTTTGTCAAAGTGTTTGCTTACTTCCTTCACCCGGTCGGGGTCGCCTACAGTAAGGATGGTGGTTGCAATTTCTTCGGGCCTGCAGTTTACGTGGTAAAGGGCGCCACGGTCGTTTATGATAAGTTCCGATGCTGCAATGCTGTTCATACAAATGGTTTTATAATTTTAGTTCCCGGGCTTGAAATAATGGATAAAAATACCCTATTTTTGCCAACCAAATTCGAAATTCATTATTTGCATTTCCGGATTTAACAGGGTCCTTTGGCCGAGTGGCTAGGCAAAGCTCTGCAAAAGCTTCTACAGCGGTTCGAGTCCGCTAGGGACCTCTCAAATGCCTGTAAGCCTGCTTGCAGGCATTATTTTTAATATGAAATATCTTGGAACTATAGGGATTATTTTTTGTACCGGCATGATCGTTTCCTGCTTTATGCCCTGGACCTATCATGCAGATATTGACAAGACCTTTACCGGCTTTTTCAGCGAGAAAAATATGTACGGCCGCCCGGGGAGGTATTTAACCCTGTTTTCATTGTTTTGTATACTTGCCTTCTCATTAAAAAACCGTTTTCTAAAGCGGGCGCAGTTTTTTGTTGCTGCTGTAATGATGGCCTATGCCATAAAAACCTACATTCTTTTTGTATCCTGTTACAATGCCTACTGTCCCGAAAAAAAAGCGGGTATATACGGAATGCTGCTGTTCAGCATCCTCATCTTTTTGAGCAGTTCGCTTACTTCTGTGGCCCAAAGGGTAGCGGCTGATAAGGAATCCGCCAAAGAAAAAGAGACCGTTAATCCCTAACAGCCCTGTAAAACTTTCCCGGCCGCAGGTACATGATTCCCTTAGATGTTTTAAAACGGGTGGGCAGTTGCACATAAATGCCGGCCGAATTGTAGCCCTGCACTTCAAAATGAAGGTGCGCAAAGGCTGAGTAGCCGGTATTACCGCTGAGACCGATCAACTGACCTTTTTGAACCGTATCTCCATTATTTACCAAAGTGCCTTCCTTTTGCAGGTGCCAGTAATGTGCCACACTGCTGTCGGCATGCAGGATAGAGATATAATTTCCGTCTGACAGGTTTTCGGGTTTCAGCCCGCCTTTTTCCGAATCTTCCCTTGCTGCAATTACGATCCCGGAGCGGGCTGCACATATTTTGGTGCCCTTCTTCACTTTAAAATCCAGGGCCTTTTCATCCTTGTGGCTGAAGCTGCTCTCATATGCCTGAATCAGAAAAACTTTTTTACCTGCTTCAAAAGGGAGTTGATAGATATAACTGCTGTCATTTTTGAATTTTCCGCTCTTAAGGTCAGGTACTGAATAACCTGTTTGTTGTGCTTTGCAAAAAAGGCAAATAAGAAGGCTGGCAAGAAAAATGCTCAGTTTCATATCAATTCAATATTTTTTTGATCACCTGAATAAGAATGCTGGCTGCAATACTTAGAAGAATAATAGTGGTAATGGGGAAATAAAAACGAAAATGCTCCTTTTCTATCCTTATATCGCCCGGCAGGCGGCCAAGCCAGTTCAGCTTATCATGGAAAAAATAAATAAGGATGCCTGCAAGTATGGCAACAGTTCCCGCAATGATGATGTATTTGCCGGTAGTGGCGTTCATATCTCAAAATTAACTTACTTGAAGAATATAACCCTAAACAGCAGGTTCACTTTAACCTCTCAAAGCTTTCTGTTATCTTTGCGCCCCAAATTATGAAATACGAAAGCGAAATAAACAGGCGTAAGACCTTTGCCATCATCAGTCACCCCGATGCCGGTAAAACCACCCTTACAGAAAAATTACTGCTTTTTGGCGGCGCCATTCAAACGGCAGGTGCTGTTAAAAGCAATAAGATAAAAAAGCATGCCACCAGCGATTTCATGGAAATTGAACGGCAAAGGGGTATTTCCGTGGCCACCAGTGTAATGACCTTTGAATACAAGGGTTTCTTGGTAAACCTGCTCGATACACCCGGCCACAAAGATTTTGCAGAGGATACTTACCGTACGCTTACCGCGGTAGACAGCGTGGTACTGGTAGTAGACAGTGTGAACGGGGTAGAGGATCAAACCCGCCGTTTGATGGAGGTCATCAGCATGCGCAAGACACCTGTGATCGTTTTTATAAATAAGATGGACCGCGATGGTAAAAACCGGTTCGACCTGCTGGAGGAGATCGAGAAAGAATTAAAGATCAATCTCCATCCCATGACCTGGCCCATCAATAGTGGAAAAGACTTTAAAGGTGTTTACGACCTGCACGAAAAAAGCCTGGTTCTATTTACCGCCGGCACAAAAGCAAATGACGATGATGTTTTGAAAATTAATGATTTAAGTGATAGCGTCTTAAATGCTAAAATAGGTGATAAAGATGCGAATACCCTTCGGGAAGATGTGGAATTGGTTCACGGTGTTTATGGTGCATTAGATAATGCCGATTACCTGGCGGGTTTAACGGCTCCTGTATTTTTTGGAAGTGCAGTCAACAATTTTGGCGTAAAAGAAATGCTTGATACTTTTATACGCATTGCCCCTACACCACGTTCAAGGCATACTACATTTAGAGATATTTCGCCGCAGGAAGATAAATTCAGCGGTTTTGTGTTTAAGATACATGCCAACCTGGACCCCAAGCACCGCGACAGGATTGCTTTTCTGCGGGTTTGCAGCGGCAGGTTTGAACGTAATACTTATTATCATCACGTGCGGCTCAATAAAGATGTTCGCTTCAGCAATCCTTATACGTTTATGGCCCGCCAAAAAGAAGTCATTGAAGATGCTTTTCCCGGCGATGTGGTGGGTTTGTTTGATACCGGCAATTTCAAAATTGGCGATACCCTTACTCAGGGCGAAGACTTTTACTATACCGGTATTCCCAGTTTTTCACCTGAAATATTTAAAGAGGTAGTAAATAAAGATCCATTGAAAACCAAGCAATTGGAAAAAGGATTAAATCAGCTTACAGACGAAGGCGTGGCCCAGTTATTTACCCAGTTTGGAGGGAATAAAAAGATCATTGGTTGTGTGGGCGAACTCCAGTTTGAAGTGATCCAATACCGTTTGTTGCAGGAATATGGAGCATCGGTACAAATGAACAATCTGCCCTTTTTTAAAGCCTGCTGGATCACCAGCAAGGATGCAAAAAAACTCGACGATTTTACTAAATACAAGCAGGCCAATATTGCCCTTGATAAAGACGGGCACCTGGTTTACCTGGCCCAAAGCGAATGGTTTCTCAATACCGAGCGTACCAATAACCCCGATATTGAATTTCATTTTACCAGTGAGATACACAAGTAGCTGATCGGGCTGTTAGCGGCAGGTAAAAATTTATTTGATTCCGGCCTGGTAAGCCTTACTCAGCTCTTCGATACTGGTCTTTGCTGATTTTGAATACTGGGCATCCGTAATTTTTCTTTGATAGGCATATTCCCTGCCATTCCATCGCCATACAGGAAATTCAAACCCGGGGCCACCCATTACCAGGTCGGGGTATCCAGCCTTGCCAGCTGTTAATGCATCCGGCACGGTTGACGGGAAACCCAGGTTCATTTTATATTTCCCTGAAGCAGCTTTAATAAAAAGGCACACACTTGAACCGGTGTTTCCCGATGTGAAACTATTTCCATAAATAACAAATATTTCTTCAAGACCATCTTTATTCAGATCGGTAGGTAAAACGGTACAGCCGAAAGGATAGTCTTTACTTTCCTTATCCTGTGCAAAAGGGATTTCTTTATTGCCCGAAAGAACAAAACCCAGGCTGCCTGCAATAGTATTTTTTTCGGCTGGGGTAAGTTTTGTTTTAACGTCTTTAAATAACGCAGTAGCTATTTCATTTACATTTTGGGCATTTGTATGAACAGATACGATCATGCTTGCGATGAGCAATATTTTTTTCATAACCTGTTTAAATTTTAATGTATAACCAAAGCTAATAATATTTTACGACCCTATGTTATATTAAACGATCGATCGCTTTTCAAAACCAACAACAGGTCATTCGTAATTTGTAATATTGTTGTGATAATCAATGATTGGAATTGAAGATTGGTTACAAAAAAAGATGTGAAAAATTAAATTTTACCGGCTTGAATCAAATGCCGGTATAATTAGTGGGAGAAACCGCTTTCAGCTCTTTTTTAAGGGCTGCACTTACTTTAAGGCTGTCGATAAACCGCTGTATCGTTTTTTTATCGATCAGGGCCTTTCCCCTGGTGAGTTCTTTTAAAACTTCATAAGGGTTTGGATAGTTTTCCCTTCTTAAAATGGTTTGTATAGCTTCAGCCACCACGGCCCAGTTGGCTTCCAGGTCGGCTTTTAGTTTCGGTTCATTTAAAATGAGTTTGCCCAGTCCTTTTTCAAGCGATTTTATTGCCAGGGCAGTATGGGCCATAGGAACGCCAATATTCCTTAAAACGGTGCTGTCGGTCAAATCACGCTGCAGGCGGGATACGGGCAGTTTGGCCGAGAGGTGCTCCAGCAATGCATTGGCGAGGCCCAGGTTTCCTTCGGCATTTTCAAAATCGATCGGGTTTACTTTATGCGGCATGGCACTGCTGCCCACTTCCCCTTTTTTTGTTTGCTGTTTAAAATAGTCCATGCTGATATAGGTCCATATATCGCGGCAGAGGTCGGTCAAAATAGTATTGATCCGTTTAACAGCATCAAAATGAGCGGCCAGGGTATCATAATGTTCAATTTGGGTAGTGTATTGCTGGCGCTGAAGACCGAGCCTGTTCTCTAAAAAATCGTTTGCAAATTTTGTCCAGTTGTATTTTGGAAAAGCCACATGATGAGCATTGAAATTACCTGTGGCGCCACCAAATTTTCCCATAAAGGGGATATAGCTGAATAGCTGCACCTGGTTTTCTATTCTTTCTACAAAAACCATCAATTCCTTACCCAGCCGGGTAGGGGAAGCTGCCTGGCCATGCGTACGGGCAAGCATGGGTACCGATTCCCACTGACGGGCCAGTTTGTACAAATGCTGTTGCAGGTTGAGCAGATCGGGGAGGTATTGCTGTTCCACTGCATCTTTCCATAACATAGGAATGGCAGTATTGTTCACATCCTGTGAAGTAAGACCAAAATGCACCCATTCTTTTAAGGCGCCTTCACCCATGGTTTCCAGTGCCTTTTTTAGGAAATACTCCACTGCTTTTACATCATGATTGGTAACAGATTCGGTTAGTTTAACTTTTAACGCATCGGCTTCCGTAAATTCATCAGCCAGTTTTTTTAAAGCATTTTTGGTTTTGACGGTAATGGCAAAGAATTTTTTTTCTCCCAGGAAGATAAAATATTCCACTTCCACCTTCAGCCGGTATTTTATCAGCGCATATTCGGAAAAATACTCATGTAAAGAGCTTGTGCTGCTATGGTAGCGCCCATCAACAGGCGAAATAGCGGTAAGGGGCGATAGTGGCATAATGTATAGATGTAATGGAGTAGATTTGCGGCAAAATTAAACGAAAGCAGTTGGACAGAAAAATAAGGATTGGGGCGGTGAGTTACCTGAACACAAAACCGCTCATTTACGGGTTTGAGAAAGGGATGATGAAGGAGGTTATTGAACTGGTGTCCGATTACCCGTCCAGAGTGGCTTCCATGCTGCTACAGGATGAAATTGACCTTGGTTTGATACCCGTAGCGGTTATACCAAAACTGAAGGATCCGCATATTGTGTCAAATTATTGCATTGGAGCCAGCGGCCCGGTGGCCAGCGTTTGTTTATTCAGTGATGTGCCAGTGCCCGAAATAAAAGTAGTGCTGCTCGATTATCAAAGCCGTACCTCTGCCGCCCTCGTAAAGATCCTGCTCAAAAATTACTGGAAAATAAGTCCAACATTTACAGATGCACAAGCTGGTTATGAAGAAAGGGTAAAGGGAAATACGGCGGCACTCATTATTGGCGATCGGGCCCTGGAACAAACACCCCGCTTTCATTATGTGTACGACCTGGCAGAAGCCTGGCTGGCAATGACCGGGCTGCCCTTTGTTTTTGCAGCCTGGGTTTCCAATAAAAAATTACCCGAAAATTTTATGCGTGATTTCAATAATGCAACCGGGGAAGGTTTAAAGCATATTGATGAGATCGTTTCTCAAAACCCTTTTACAGCCTGCGACCTTAAGACCTATTATTCTCACAACATAGATTATAATCTCGATGCAGCCAAGATGGAGGGAATGAAATTGTTCCTGGAGATGCTGTAGTGGGCATTAAGAGGCTATTTTACCAAACCTTTTAATAAGGCTTTGCACCACAGGTTTCAGGTCGGGCGATATGTGCCGGAAATACATGGTTGTACCAAAAACTATGGTAAACAGCAGGGAACTCCCAATGATAGCTGGTAGGCCAGCCATATTTTTAAACAATAAATAAGTTGCCAGAAATGCGGTTATTCCCAATAAAATGACTTCTATCGTTTTTTTGGAAAACGGTTGAAAATGAAATTTGTTCCATAAAAACCATATGCGTACAGCATTGTATATACCGAAAGAAATAAGATTACTTAAAGCCGGGCCCAATATGCCATACTTTAAGGTAAGAAAATAACTCAACGGAATAATAAGTGCCGTGAGCAACAGGCTTGTCCAGAGTTCAAAGCGCCAGTAAACAGAGGTGCCGATTATTTGGCCATTAACACCCGTGCCCATTTCAATGATGGTAACAATCCCGATTATAAAAAAAACCCAGTAGCCGGTATGGTATTCGGGGTTGATGCCAAAAAGATTGATGGCATTTGTAAAATTCAGGAGAATGAGAAAGAAACCAAACAACGAGAAGCTGAGCAGGTTAATGGAAGAGCGTTTGTAAATACGCCCGATTTCCTGATGGTCTTTATTTTTCCATGCCCTGGATAAAACAGGGGTGGTAACTGCTACAATGCTTCTGAAGGGAGCATGGATAACAGAATTAAGGTAAACGGCAAAACCAAAATAAGCGGTACTTTCCAGGTTTTGCCTTGAGGCAAGAATGAGGCTGTCGATATTGGGCCTCAGTACCCCTACAAAAACCACGAGGCTCGTAAGCCCCATGATGGCCAATATCTTCTTTTTAAATTTAATGGAAACCCGGCTGCGCCGGAATTGTAACCATAACTTGTTTTCCCGGTATAAAATGAATGCAAGCACAACTACGATGATAAGGTATTGCAAAGAAAAAAGCAACATAAAAGTTTTGAACCCGATGATACCTGTTATCTTTAAAATGATGACAATAAATGTATATAACCTCACCATTACTTCTTTTAGAAAACTCGTCAGAACACCTTTGTTATGTCCATACGAATAGGCTTCCAGCACCTGGAAAATCAGTATAAAGAAACCCATGGGTAAAACGTAATAAAAATATTCGACCAGGAGCGGGGAGCGTGCAGAAAATTTCCTGGCAATAAAGGGTTCCATAAAATACAATGCCGCAGCAGTGAGCACAAAGCCTGCCAGGGAAACCTTCAGGGCAAATGCCAGCATATCGTTCTGCTTTGGCTCAAGATTATCTTCGTAATAAGGAAAAAATTTAAACAGGTAAGAAGTTACACCCAGGGTGGAAATTCCCGAAACCAGCATACTCAATTCCCGCAGGGTGTTGGTGAGCCCGTATTGCGATGCGTTAAACCACTGGTTATGCGTAAACAGCAAAACATTAACGGCGCCAATTAGGAAGCCCACATAAATCCACGAGGTAGCTTTTAAAGTTCTTTTTCTTATTTGCGCCATTAATTATGATTATCAGCTATTTTTGCGAAATTATACTAATTGCCCGTTATAACACAATTAGTTAATCAAAAGCTGTTAAATATGAAAGTGGTGATTTTTGCAGGCGGACTTGGCACCCGTATTTCGGAAGAAACAGGAACCAGGCCCAAACCGATGGTTGAAATAGGAGGAAAGCCCATCCTTTGGCATATCATGAAGATATACAGCCATTTCGGGTTCAATGAGTTTATTGTATGCCTGGGTTATAAAGGCTATTTCATCAAAGAATATTTTATGAACTATTTTCTGCACAATGCAGATCTTACCATTGATATCAAAAATAATAAGGTGGAATACCATTCCAATAACAGCGAAGACTTTAAGATAACACTTGTAGAAACCGGGCCTCATACAAAAACAGCCGGCAGGCTAAAAGCAGTGCAGCCATACATAGGGGATGAAGATTTTATGCTCACTTATGGTGACGGCGTAGCCGATGTTGATTTAAAAGACTTGCTGGCTTTTCATCATTCCCATAATAAAGTTGCTACCGTTACCGCCATTCAAATGGATTCCAGGTTTGGGGGTATGGATTTGAATGCAGAGAATGAAGTGGTTTCGTTTAAGGAAAAAGCAAAAGATGAAGGAAAGTGGATCAACGGAGGTTTTTTTGTTTTAAAACCCGAAGTATTTAAATACCTGCAGGGCGATATGGCAGATATGATGTGGGAAGACGAACCACTGGAAAAATTAACGACTGATAACCAGTTGCAGGCATACCGGCATAAAGGATTCTGGAAATGTATGGATGCCCTCCGCGACAAAATAGAACTGGAAGAGCTCTGGCAATCTGGCAAAGCAAAATGGAAAAAGTGGTAAACAAAGAACAACTTTCCGAATTTTATAAAACGAAAAAGGTTTTCATAACCGGGCATACCGGCTTCAAGGGAAGCTGGTTGAGTTGCTGGCTCCATATGCTTGGCGCAGATATTAAAGGTTACGCACTTGCCCCGGAACAGGATCCCAGCCTTTTTGATCATATCAATCCATTTGAACCGGAAAAGAGTATCATAGCAGATATCAGGGAAAGGGAAAAACTGAAGGAGGAGCTACTGGCATTTGAGCCGGATTATATCTTTCACCTGGCAGCCCAGCCACTTGTTCGCCGCAGTTATTCCATCCCTTCAGAAACTTTTGAAGTAAATGCCATTGGTACCGCTAATTTGTTGGAAGCGCTCAGATCTCTTCCTAAAAAATGCACCGTCATCATCATTACCACCGATAAGGTGTACGAAAATACAGAACAGGATGTTTTGTACAGGGAAACAGACAGGCTGGGGGGTTATGATCCTTACAGTGCCAGTAAAGCCTGTACAGAAATGGTGGTGGATTCATTTCGTAATTCCTTCTTTAATACCAGTAATTACCCGGTTCATCAAAAGGCCATTGCTTCCGCAAGGGCGGGAAATGTAATTGGAGGCGGAGATTACAGCCAGGACCGTATTTTGCCCGACATTGTGCAGGCGCTCCAACATAATGAGCTGATCAATGTTCGAAACCCGGGCGCTGTTCGGCCCTGGCAGCATGTGCTGGAACCGCTGGGCGGTTATTTATTATTGGGTGGGTTGCTTCACCAGGATATCAACTATTCCGGGGCTTATAACTTTGGCCCGCAAAAGGAAGACCATCTCACCGTGAAGGAACTGGTAGAAACCGCTATTAAAGTATGGGGTTCCGGATACTGGAAAGATGCCAGTGATGGCAATGCCCCGCACGAGGCAGGCCTGTTGAAGCTGGATATCAGTAAAGCAAAAACGGTATTGAACTGGTTGCCAAAATGGAATGCGCAAACTGCTATTGTAAACAGCATTGAATGGTATAAAAAACCTGTTGCCGGATTAAAGGAATTTACCCGCCGGCAGGTGGAAAAATATATGGAGGAATGAATTTTACCGAAACGCCATTGAAGGGAAGTTATATTGTAACGCCGGAGCCGCATGGCGACAGCCGCGGCTGGTTTATGCGCAGTTTTTGCAAAAAAGAATTTGGTTCCATTGGTCATTCAGGGGAATGGGTGCAAATGAACCATTCCTTTACGGCAAAGAAAGGATCTGTACGGGGTATGCATTTTCAGCTTCCTCCTCATGAAGAAATAAAACTTGTTCGTTGCGTTGCCGGTTCGGTGTATGATGTTATAATTGATTTGCGGAAAGATTACCCTACTTATCTCAACTGGTTTGGGGAAGTACTCTCGGCCGAAAATAAGAAGATGATATACGTGCCGGAAGGTTTCGCACATGGCTTTCAGACCCTTACTGATGATGCAGAATTGCTTTACAATCATTCTGATTTTTACAACGCGGCGTTTGAGGCAGGTATTTTGTACAACGATCAAAAAATTAATATTCAGTGGCCCCTGCCGGTAACGGAAATTTCAGAAAGGGATATAAGCCACCAGCCTTTATAAATCTTTACAAATGAAATGCAGGTTTTGCCAAACAGCGCTGTCCGATGTTTTTATTGACCTGGGAAATTCCCCGGCATCCAATTCTTTTTTAACAAGGGAGCAGTTGGATGAACCAGAAACATTTTATCCCCTGAAAGTATATACCTGCCCATCCTGTTTTTTGGTACAGGTGGATGAGTATAAAAAATCCGATGCCATTTTTGATAGTGGCTATGTGTACTTTTCTTCTTTCAGTACCAGTTGGCTGGCGCATGCAAAAAAGTATACAGAAAAAATGCAGGAACGCTTTGGGTTGAACCGGGATTCACTGGTGGTGGAAATAGCGAGCAACGACGGTTACCTGCTCCAGTATTTTAAAGAAAAAGGGGTTCCTGTGCTTGGAGTGGAACCTACAGCCAATACGGCTGCCGCAGCAAAAGAAAAGGGTATCGAATCTGTGGTGGATTTTTTTGGGGTGCGTTTGGCCAATCAACTGGCTGCCGGCGGGAAAAAAGCTGATCTTTTACTCGGAAACAATGTGCTTGCACATGTGCCGGATATAGTGGATTTTGTGGGCGGCATGAAAATATTGCTGAAGCATAACGGGGTTATTACATTGGAATTTCCTCACCTGCTGCAGTTGGTGGAAAATAACCAGTTCGATACCATCTATCATGAACATTTCTCCTATTTGTCTTTTTATACAGTAAGTAAAATTTTTAAAGCGCAGGGCCTGCAAATGTTCGATGTGGAGGAAATACCAACACATGGGGGTTCCCTTCGCATTTATGCAAAACACAAAGATGACGATACCAAACAGGTTTCGGAAAATGTAGCAAACCTGTTGGCGAAGGAAAATGCTGCAGGCCTTAATTCCTTATCCTATTATAACCATTTCCAGGAAAAGGCATTTGATATCAAATTACAGTTTATCCATTTTTTAATTGAACAGAAGAAAGCGGGGAAAAAACTGGCGGCTTACGGCGCTGCCGCAAAGGGAAATACTTTACTCAGTTATTGTGGTATAAAAAGCGACCTGATCGGTTATGTGGTGGATGCCAACCCGCATAAGCAGGATAAGTTTTTACCCGCCAGTCATATACCTGTGGTAAATGAGGCGCATCTTAGAAATGACCGACCGGATTATGTGATCATATTTCCCTGGAATATTAAGGAGGAAGTGATGCAGCAGTTGGCATACATCAAAGACTGGGGAGGCAAATTTGTTACGGTCATTCCATCCCTGCAAATAGTATAATAATGCAAAAAACTGTATTGGTAACCGGTGCTGCCGGCTTTATAGGCAATTATGTGCTGGAAGAATTGCTGGCTAATGGCTGCAGGGTTATTGCTACTTCTTTGCATGAACAAAAAGCAAGGCTACAGCCCTGGTTTAACAAGGTCATTTACATTCCTTTTGATATTAGAACCGATTTCAGTACCCAAAACCTATATGAATATTTTAAGCGGCCTGATATTTTGATCCACCTTGCCTGGGAGGGATTGCCCAATTATAAAGCTGCTTTTCATTTGGAGGAAAATTTGCCCAGGCATTATCAATTCATCAAGAACCTTGTAACGCATGGTCTTAGAGATATGACGGTTACAGGGACTTGTTTTGAGTATGGTATGCAGGAGGGCTGCCTTTCAGAAACAATGGAATGCATTCCCCATAATGATTATGCAAGGGCTAAATACCAATTACTGAAAAAGCTGGAGTTGCTGGCTGCAGATAAACAGATAAGTTTCAAATGGGCAAGGTTATTTTACCTGTATGGAAAAGGGCAAAACCCTCATTCGCTGATACCGATGCTCGATAAAGCGCTTGAAAATGGCGATGCGGTATTTAATATGAGCGGGGGAGAGCAGGTAAGGGATTTTTTACCGGTGGAAAAGCTGGCAGCATATATTGTGGCATTGTCTATGCAATCAAAGCTGGAAGGCGTGGTCAATATCTGCAGTGGTAAACCTGTTACCATAAAAGCATTTGTACAGGATTATTTAGCGGAAAAAAAAGGTAATATTCAACTTAACCTGGGCTTTTATCCTTACCCGGATTATGAGCCGATGCGGTTTTGGGGAAACAATGCACGTTTGGAAAGTTTGTTCTCAAAGCATGATTCTTTACAAACCGACTTTTAGAGTTTGCCGGATCTTTTAAGTACGAAGTGAAACACGCCCAACAGAAAATAGCGTGTTGTTTGCAGGGGAGCGTTATATAGAAAGCTGTTTTTGAATTCAACAAACAGGTTGTTCATATATTCCTTCTTTATAAAGGGATGACTTTTTTTGTATTTCTTAATTAAATACAGGGAGTTCCTGGTGATATAATAAATTCTGAAGGGTGCGTGGATATTCCTTGAAATTTGTTTTCCCGTTCTCCAGTTTCTTACAAACAGCTTATTCCCAAGTGAATGCTGCATGTGCACATTCTCAAATAGATAGACCCCGTAGTTTTTTTCTATAGCCCTGAAACAATAGTCATGATCAACTCCGTCAATAAAAAGTTCCGCATTAAAACCGTTTAACACAGTCCAGATTTTAATATTAATGATAGAGCCCGACGTAATGAGCGTAGTGGCCTTTTTAATTTCACAGCTCTCAGAAGGGCCCAGTTTATCCCCGTAGTTTATTCCAAAAACAGCCCTATCTGCAGCATGATGCTGGTTGAAACACCGGATGTATTTTTCAATTTCTTCTTCGGAAAAACTGGAGTCCTGGTCCATTGTTAATACCCATTCATAACCATCCTCCTTTAATATCATCAGGGCTTCATTAAGAGCGGCACCCATACCGATGTTCCGCTGTTTTTGCAGCAGCTGTATGTTTTTATAGGGTTGTGTAAGCTGGCGGAGGAAGTCATTATTATTTTCGGAGTTGTCAATGATTACCACCTTACCCACTTTGTAATAGTAAGTGAGGATCTTTTCAATTACGTCTTTCCCCGGTTCATACGTAATAACACAGGCTGATAAGTTCAGATTCATTCTTCTGGCATTATTTATTGGGGCTTATTTTACCTTTAAAATTTTTTTCGTAAGTATTATTCGTGTTTGTAAACTTTTCAACTATCCTGCTGAGCAGGCTTTTTTTCTTCAGTTCGGTTGGGGTATATGACTTAATCTGTTCTTCACCAACCTGTATATGGGTGGGGAGTGGCCTCTTCTTTTTTTCGAAAATTACAATACTGTCGTAAAATGTAATGGAATTGATATGCTTTGAAATATCATTTACAGTCATGCTGCTATATTGTTTTTTCATATGGT
The DNA here is from genome assembly GCA_963754695.1 of uncultured Chitinophagaceae bacterium. GTDB lineage: Bacteria > Bacteroidota > Bacteroidia > Chitinophagales > Chitinophagaceae > Ferruginibacter. Next base: position 66,380 of record CAVWGU010000001.1, on the reverse strand, counting down.
GCGTGTAGAGGGAGTCGACCAGGTTTTTTGAGTATTCTATAAAGCTTCCTTTTTTTCTGTAACCCCCATGATATTCTTCCCAGTAGGAAGTGTGGGTATCTTCCACTACAAAAAGCCCCCCTTCTTTAAGTTGAAGGAAAAGTGTTTCAAACGTCATTTTTTGTTGCAGCATCGTATGCCCGCCATCGTCAAGAATGATGTCCAGTTCAGGCAGTGCAGCTTTTGTCTGGACAAGAAAGGCCTGGTCCTGCTGTGAACCGATTAAGATCCGGGTATTTTCGGTTTCAAATTTTTTACACTGCTCATTTATATCAATAGCATAAAGATTAAGCCCTGTACCAAAATACTTATGCCATAATTGTAAAGAGCCTCCGTGCGAAATGCCTATTTCAAGCATGGCAAGTTCCTTGTTCCTGAATCTTGAAAAATGGGTTTCGTAAATGTCAAGATAATGCTCCCATTTATGGATCAGGTTGCCTTTGTGTGAATAAAATAGCTCTTGTAATGCTGTTTCTGCCATAAGTATAAATTGTGTGGACTATTTCTAAATTTCTTTTCTAAAACAAAAAAGGTTTAATTGAATATCGAAGCTTGAATTTATTTTATTTTTCCTCGTAAATGGGTGGTCATAAACAGATGCCGCTTCCTTAATGTAGTAGTGAAACCCATTCATTTCCAATAAGTGAAGCATTTCCCTGAACTGACCCTGGTTATCAAAGTTTCCATGATATTCTATGAATAGGTTCTTAACAAGATCCAGCCTGTCTTTACTATCCGTTAAAACCCTGTATTCAGCCCCTTCAATATCAAGTTTAAGAAAGTCTACCTGGCGAATTAAAGCATCTCTGAGCCGGAATGCATTCACTGTAACTGTATCCACTAAACCGGTTTCAACCACTTTGCTCGACATTGAGCCGGAATTGTGAAAATGAAGCTGGCCATTTTCACACCAGACTGCTTCCTTTCTGAGTTCGACCTTTTTCAGTTTATATGTTTCAATATTTTCCTTTAGAATTTCAAAGTTAGTGTTATCAGGTTCAAAGGCAAGTATTTCAGCTTCGGGATATTGCTGTTTAAGGTACAAAATACTTAACCCTATGTTGGCTCCGCAGTCTATAATGTATGGTTGATGTTGGAGGGTAAGTTTATAAGGTTCCTCTAAAAAAACTTCCTTTACAGCATGCAAAAATTCATTTCCTTCCCTGAATTTAAATTTTTTACCTAAAAAACTTGTATGCTTAATGCCTGGCCCCGACAGCTGACGGAGCCGCTTGAGGCGAAACCAGTTTATCCCAACAGCAGAAAATTCGTTTAGCAAACGCAGCTTATTTTTGAAATCTTTATTTAAAGCCTCCAGGAAGTTACTATCCGGCATTTTCTGTTTGTTTAATACTTATTACACTTATTAATTTACTTATAACCATTCTTACTGATTTAATAGGAAACACCTGGTTGGATTTTTTACCGGAGTTTATTCCATCTCAAATGCTATCTCTTTTGAAGTGCTAAAGTAAGAAATATACTAATTGCTTACTTTTGTGACCTGATATATTATGCCGGCTAATATTTTGGCAGATCATGTAATTTGCAGTCACTCCAAATGTTGCCAAAATTCAAGAGAAATTTTACGAATGAACAAATTTTCCATATTTCTTCCTGTAAAAAACGGTGGCGTACATTTTAGGCAATGTGTAAACAATATTTTGGCACAGCATTTTACGGAGTTTGACTTGCTTGTGCTGGACAATAACAGTTCCGACGGCACTTTCGAATGGATCAGTTCCAACGCAGATAACAGGATACACATTTACCGGTCGGACCGCGATCTATCTATGACAGAGAACTGGGCCAGGATTTTGAAACTCCCTAAAAATGAATTTATGACCATCATTGGTCATGACGACCTTTTTCACCCGGATTACCTGGATAAAATGAATAGACTCATTGCCCGGTATCCTGCTGCAACGCTTTACCAGGCTCACTTTAATTTTATTGATGCGGATGGAAATTTGATAAAACCCTGCCTGCCCATGCCGGAGAATATGCAGGTACAGGATTTTCTGGAAGCTGAATTTTTGCAGCGGATGGACAGCATGGGCACGGGCTACATGATGCGCTCTTCCGATTACGACCGGCTTGGCGGCATTGATTGCTCCTATCCAAATCTGATTTTTGCCGACTACCAATTGTGGACAGAATTGACCGGGCTTTGCTTCCTCGCCATATCGCCGGAAACATGTTTCAGCTACAGGTTGCACAACAGTGTGTCAAAAACAACAGATGCAGAAAAATACAGGATTGCATTTGAAAAATATACCTGCTTTTTGAGCCAATATGCTCAGCAGAATCCGGCTGTTAAAATGGCGCTCCGGGATAACGGCAATGCATTCATGCTCTATTTTTGCGAAAGCCTTTCCCACAGGCTGCTTAAATCTCCTGCCTCGGCACAAAGAATGCCTGTGCGTACTTTTATTGATAACTGCCGGAAAACGGCCCGGTTGCTGGAGATAAAGGATTTTCGGCCTTACAGAAAATTGCGCATATTGCTTGCGAGCATTTTTGACAGTAATTTACTTTTCAGGCAAATATTTGCACTGTTGAAACGTACTGGGATGGTGTAAAACATATAAAAATGCCGGCAATGTATTGCGGGGTTTAAGGCTGCTCTCTTCAGCCAAATGACCGGAACACTTTACTATCCTGTTCATGCCCGGGCTGATGTTCAAATATTTAGTTCTGATAATTCCTTTAAAATTAATAATTTGCACGGGTCTGTCCTCACAGGTCAGGTCAGCTTTTAATTCAGCATCAATCATCACATTTGGAAAAATATTTAATAACCGGATTCAGTGGCTTCGTGGCGAAACACTTTCTTGATTACCTGGATTCACTCAATGAACCAGTGAGTGTTTTGGGTATCGATATTAACGCACCTTCCTTCGACATCAACGGATTTACAAACATACAATGTGTGTATGCCGAAATTAATTTGCTTGATGTAAACAGTCTCGGCAGGGTATTGACAGAATTTTCACCCGGCTATATCCTTCACCTGGCTTCCTTCAGCAGTGTGGCATTTTCATGGGAGCAGCCTGTTCATTCCATCATCAATAACCTCAATATTTTTTTGAACCTGGCAGACCAGGTAAGACTGCTAAAGCTTCCTTGCAGGATTCTTTCTGTAGGCTCATCGGAGGAATACGGTAAAGTAGACCCCGCTTCAGTTCCATTAAAGGAACATATGCCTGTAAACCCGGTAAGTCCTTATGCGGTGGCAAGGGTTTCGCAGGAGATGCTGTCAAAAATTTACAGCAATGCATATGGACTGGATATTATTATAACGAGGTCGTTTAATCATATTGGCCCGGGTCAGTCTGATAAATTTGTGGTTTCTTCCTTTGCAAAGAAACTGCTGGTAGCTAAAAGAGAAGGGAAAAAAATGATTTCGGTTGGCAATGTAGATATCATCAGGGATTTTGTTGATGTAAGAGATGTGGTAAGAGCCTATTATTTATTGCTGAAAAAAGGCATTGCAGGAGAAGTCTACAATATATGTTCCGGTAAAGGGCACTCGCTTAAAGAGATCATCCAAAAGTTAAGCTCGCTGCTGCATATGGATATATTACTGGAGGTTGATGAAAAACTGGTAAGGCCGGCCGACAACGGGATCATCATTGGCTCTTATGAAAAAATAAAAGAAAGGGTGGGCTGGCACCCTTCAACACCCATTGAAAAAAGCCTGCAGGATATTGTTGAATACTGGAAAGAAAGACTTTTTGACGAAACTGAAAATAGAAGCCTTACATCATGAAAGTAGCAATTAATTGCTGGGTATTGCGCAATAAACAAATTGACGGCATTGGTTATTTTACCATCAATTCAATTTCAAGGATTATCCGGAACAATCCCGATGTGGAATTTCAGATACTTTGCGATAAGAATTTTACAGAAGATTATTTCGATTTTAGGAATGTAACGAAACACCGGATTTTTCCACCCTTCAGGCATCCGATTCTTTATATTTTTTATATGGAATTTATTTTGCCATTATTTCTTAAAAAACATAAGCCGGATGTTTTTTTATCTGCAGATGGTTTTTTGAGCCTCTTGTCCTCCACTCCACAGGTTTCCATCATTTATGATATCAACTTTGAGCACCGTCCCCAGGATATTGCATTGAAAAACCGCCTCTATTTCCGTTTCTTTTTCAGGAGATTTGCCAGGAAGGCAAAACGCATTGCCACTATTTCGGAATACAGTAAAAAGGATATTGTTGATTTTTATAAAATTGATCCGGGTAAGATCGACAATGTATCCTGTGGCATTAACAGTAATTTTAATAAATTAACTGCTCAGGAAGTACAGGAAATAAGGGCAAAATGGAGTGGGGGGAAACCTTATTTTTTCTTTGTTGGCTCCATGCATCCCCGGAAGAATATCGGGCGGCTGATAGAAGCGTTTGAATTGTTTAAAAGGAATACCGGTGCCGATCTTAAGCTGGTAATGGGAGGATCCATTATGTGGATGAAATCCGATATCGAAGCGGCCTTTACAAACAGCAAATTTAAAGACGATATATTATTTACGGGGCGGCTAAGCGACAAAGACCTGCAAGGCTTGCTGGGCGCTTCGTTTGCTTTGAGTTTCGTACCCTTGTTTGAAGGTTTTGGTCTCCCGGTAGTGGAGGCCATGAGTTGCGAAGTGCCGATTATCTGTTCCAATACTACTTCTTTGCCTGAAGTGGCAGGGGATGCTACCTTGCTGGTTGATCCCTTCAAAATAGAAGATATTGCCGCTGCCATGGAAAAACTTTATAATAACCCGGAATTATGCCTGACATTAGTTGAAAAAGGCCGGGTTCAACGGGAAAAGTTTACCTGGGATAATACGGCAAAATTGCTTTGGAATACTGTTGTAAGAACTGCGCATAAAAATCCGGAATAGGTATGTTGAATCTGGTTTCTAAACAGGATTTATTTTCACGCTTCCAAAGCCTGCTGTGCTTTTTGGGCAATAGTTCCCCAATAAAAGTGATCAAAAAATATTTTCCCGGTTTGCTGGCCCGGTACTATTTGTAAGGCTTCCCTGGCAAAACCACTCCAGTCTGCATCTTCCACTATTTTCATCTTGCTTCCGGCAACGGAGAGCGGAATACCGATGGCGCCGCTCCGGGTGGTCACCACATCCAGGTTTAAGCCAAGCGCTTCCACCAGTTTTGTTTTAATTCCTCCCCCTTCTATAACAGGGTTCAGAAAACAATCGGCCCCTTTGAAGTAAATATCTATATCGTTTACAAAGCCGGCATAAATGATATGCTTGTTTGCATAGTCTTTTAAACTGTTCAGTTCTGCCGGGAGGTCTTTGCCGCAAATGATGATTTTATAAGGCAATGCGTTATTTGCCTGCAGGTAATCTGTAATGGGGCCAATAATTGCTTTCAGACCATCCAGGTTAGGCTTATAATTGAGCGTGCCGTTGAATAAGTAAATATATTCATCACTGAGCCCATGGATTTTTTTAAGCGCTTCCTTTGCAAGCTGCCTTTCTTCCGCTGGTGGAATTGCTGAACGTTCCGTTCCATAGGTTATTACATGACATTTAGACGCAGGGATCTTATATTGATTGAAGGCATAATCCCGGTCTTCTTCAGTAATGAAAAATGCCTTATCGGCCATACTTAATACAAATTTTTCATATTGCCACATAATACCCCACCACCATTTGCCAATGCTTTTAAAACGAATGGATTCAATGTTGTGCGATTTGGCAACCAGCTTTACCCCGCATAAATATTTTAAAAGGAATGCCAGCCAGCCATAGTAAGGGTGTTCCAGCAACAACCACTCAATTTTTTTTTCTTTGATAAGACGCCGGAGCGGAAAAAAATAAAAGGGGTTTATATAACGCAGCCCGCTTTTACCAAATAGTTTTACAAGGTTGTAATTGACGGCATGCTGTTCACTGGTTTGCCGGGTAGAAACGCAGGTAAGCTTCACCTGCCGGCCAACATATTCGTAAAATAAGGCAATGCCTTTATGCCCGCCCATTTTTGCCGGCAAAAAAGTATAAGAAACAATGCTTAAAACATTTGTCATAGCTGCTTTGATGATGCTATGATTTTTTTCTGTTCATGAACCATGACCCGACAAATGCGGCGGCTAACAGGAATAAAACAATATTACTCCAGAAAGAAATACTGTTGCCGGTATAATAGGAAGCAGGTTCAAACTTAAATTCAATGCTATGCTTTCCTGCAGGGAGCGAAATGCCACGGAGCAAATAATTCACTTTTGCATAGCCTGTTTTCTTACCGTCAATATAAGCATCCCAGCCCCTGGGGTAATATATTTCGCTGAATACCGCAAACTGTGCAGCAGCAGCATTTGATTCATATTTTATATTGTCATTTTGCCTTTCAATCAGCCTGATAGAAGCGGTGGAATCAAATTGCGGCAGGGTGCCAACCACCGTCTTGAAACTTTCATTTATTATGGCCGTTTCACGCAGGTTCGTGCTGTCAAGCCCGAGCATTTCCTCGTTGGGAGTTTTTACAAATTTAATATCCTTCACCAGCCAGCAGGTGCCAAATGCATAAGGATTTTGTTGCGCCACGGGCTGTCCCTGGCCACCCTGCATGATGAAATATTTTGTATTGAGCATGCTGAACACATTCATATTTCCTTTGCCCAGCTGGTGCTCAATAATATCCTGGTAAAGCCCGAGTTTTGCCGGGTGGTAGCCACCAATAGAATTATGATGGTAAGATGTTACTGATTCGTTGGTGAAATTAGATGTTTGGTTAAACACCCTGAAGTTTGCATGATCCGGATCTTTCAATATCTGCTGATCAGCTGCAGTAGGGATGAACACATTGTTGAATTCTTCTGTTTCTACAAAATTTTTGCTGTTCAAATACCTGTTGTCAATACCAATAAGGTCAAAGAAGGAAACTGCCGCAAGCACAAGGGCTGCAGCATTCGCATTCATTTTCTTCTTATGAAAAAGCAACAATATGACTGCTGTTATTGTTAAAAAAAATATTGTTCTCAGCAGGTCTTTCCCGGCACCGCTTTTCCTGTCGTCCCGGAGCGCAGTCATCAGGTCCTTCGCTGTTTCTTCCGCCTGCTGCATCATTTGCGCCGATGGCTGTTGGCCTGGTGCCTAGCGTGCAAAGCTTTGTACAAAATTCTGTTTAATATCCTTGTCCGCCTTTCCGGTATAATCAGCCATTAACCAGAATGCTCCGAGTAATGAGTATTAAAGCGCCTGTGGCTATGGAGGCCCGCCGTAAATTTTTAAGGGCAAATATTTCTTCTTTTTCTTTCAGCCATTTGTCGAGCGTAAATACGGCTAAAATGGGGATACAAATTTGCGGAATAACAAATGCCATGACTGGGGGCCCTGAATTTACTGTAGAATGGAAGGTAATCGAGCATGAAACTGTTAAAGCCCATAAAACTGTTGCCCCAGGCAAGTACGATGCCCAACAGGCTTGCTGCAACCAACGGCCACTTGATCCAGTGATCCGTATAAAATAAACCAAGTATGAAGAGAAAACAAATGATGGCGCCAAGATAAACCGGGCCCGAAGTAGTTTCGCTGGAACTGCTCATATTTCCCCAGTAAGAATATCCGTTGGTCATTGCCAGCGCATTTTCTTCAGGCACACCAATTTCTGTAAGCTTCTGCACCATTTTTGCATTATTGCTTTGCTCATCGCCGCCATTACTTCCGCCAAATAAACCGGGCACAAGAAAGGTAAATGTCTCCATTTTTCCTGCGCTCCAGCGCATGGCATAGTCCTTGTCCAATCCACCCTTGGTTTTATTGCCGCTGCTGTCGGTAGCATTCAGTGATAGTTTGGATACACCTCCCCGCATGGTTTCCTTAGCATAATCATAGGTGGGCATGATGGAGCCTGCATTTATACCAAGGCCGATGATTCCGCCTATTAATGCAAGGGTCGTTGCAATGAGGCCATTCTTTAATTCATTGTTCTTAAAACTGTGAACAATAAAGCCAATGCTCATGGCAGCAATAATGATCAGCAGGTAATACACAATTTGAAAGTGATTTTGGCCGATCATCACGGCAGAGAAAAATGCCGTCATTAGCAAACCTGCTAAATACTTTTTCTGAAACAGCAGCAATACACCTGCTATTACTGCCGGTGCATAAGCAATGCTGAGCATTTTTGTATTGTGCCCTACTGAAACAATAATGGGGTTATAAGTGGAATAGGCATAAGCCAGTCCGCCCAGGATGCCCACCCATGGTTTAATGCCGGCCACGATGCATAAAATATAAAATGACAAAGAGGCTATAAAGAAGAAAGCTATTGGTAAAGGTAGCCATAGTGAATAAGCATTGGAGGCATACGCCACCACTATGCCGATCTTTGAAGTGCCTTCCATGGCTATCTGGTAGGTGGGCATTCCGCCAAACATACTGTTTGTCCATAAAGGGAAACGACCTGTTCTTTCCCTTACCTCAAATGATTGCTGGGACATTCCTTTCCAACCCTGTGTATCAGACTGCTGGAGCACTTTCCCATTTAAAGCTGGTTTACAGTAAATGATCGCAACAATGGCAAACACAGCTACGGCAATTACATGCGGAAGCAGTCCACTGAAATTTATTTTTTTCATCAAATCGAATTATTAATAATCAGCAAATTAAAGATAAAATCGGCAGATACAGCCATGTCCGGTATCCAATATCCGCATCTGCATCCTGTATCCTGTATCTTGTATCCTCTTGTATCCTGCATCCTGTATCTTGTATCCTGCATCCCGTATCCTGTATCCTGCATCCTGTATCCTGCATCCTGTATCCTGTATCCTGTATCTTGTATCCCGCATCCTGTATCCCACGCATCATTGCCCCATTCCCTGCATGTTCTGCATATTTTCCATTTCCCCTTTTATGTTCTTACGCTTAAAAAGCGAAGCATCAAATTTTCCAAAGCGCCAGTTAAAATTGAGCCGCAGTACCTGGGGGTCACGCAGCCGGCGGTTGTCCTGTACAAACCAGGCTGTTTCTGCATGTGTGGCATTGATACGTGTGCGAAAGATATCATTGCACTGAAGCGTTAGGGAACCCGTTCTATTCTTAAAGAGATCTTTCCGCAGCGCAAGATCTATCCCGTATATAGGCTTAATATATCCCTGCGCCGTACTGCTGGTCATTCCAAAACCGCCCATCATCATACCACCACCACCACCACGTGCACCGCCCGAAGAAGCAGGCAAAAGGGCTTTTGCCTGGTAATCGGCAGTTAACTGAAAGGAGAAATTCTTTGGCAATTTGATGCTGCTGTTAAATTTTACAAACCAGCTGAACAGGTCAGAGTTCTGCACACCGGTTAAATTGGAAGCCTCGATGCTCGCATTGAATAAATTGAGGCTGGTAGTAATATCCCACCATTTGGCCAGGCGGTTCTTAGTGGTGAGTTCGAAGCCAATTGTATAACTTTTGTTGGCATTGGCAAAGCTGGTGTACAAGGCCGTTTTGCCCGGGTTAATCGAACTGTCTGAATATTGGTATCTTGTAATAAGGTCGGTACTCATCTTTCCATACAGGCTTGCCAGCAGCGAATGACCGGTAGCTATATTGTTTGAATAGGCCAGCTCGGCCAGGTAAGTAAATTCCGGCTTAAGGTTTGGGTTCCCTACCGAAAGGTTCAGCGAGTCGGAAAAATCAACAAACGGGATCAGCTGAAAAAAATTAGGACGGTTAATTTTCCTGGAAAAATTCAACTGCATATCTTCTTTTTTGCTCAACTTGTAACTGATGAACAGGCTTGGAAACAAACTCAATGGGTACTTGTTCGAAAATTCCTGGTTCTTGCTGATCAGGGTGCCTGTATAGTTTGAGCTCTCTACTCTCAGGCCTGCCTGGTAACTCAATTTTTTTAATTGCCGGGAATAGGTTCCGTATGCGGCATACACATTGTCGGTAAATTTATACCGTACTGAAATAGCCGGCATCAGTATATAATTTCCGGTAATGGGGTTTTTAACAAAGTTGTCATTCCAACTACTGTAATTGCGCAGCATGGCCCTTGCGCCCATTTCAATTTTCTGGTCCTTCCTGAAAGGGTCGGTATAATCGGTTTGTATGGTATACATCTCTATCTGGGTGCCACCGGTGGCCCTTAATGTGCCGGGAAAGAATTTAGGATTATTATTGGCATCAAACCGGGCACTTTCAAAGTCGGAGGTATTGCTGTTTTTCATCCGGTTTGCATTCGCATCTGCTGTCCATTCTCTTCCCGAACGGGCAAAATTATGTTTGAATCCAAGGGCGCCGCCCATATTCCGGAAACTGGTTTTAACGTTCATGTCTCTCAGTTCCTTTTCAATAAAGGAATAGCTGTTGCTCATGCTGTCTTTATATATATCGATCTGGTCTTTTATCCTGAAGCTGCCATGCACCAGGTTCCCGCTGATCGTTATGGTATTGCGGTTATCTATAAAATAATCCAATCCAAGTCTTCCAAAAGCGAAAAGCCCTTTTACAACAGGCCTGTTATCCTGGAAATAATGCGAAACGGTATCGCCTGTATAGCCCGTGCGGATAGTGGAAACATCTGTGATACTTTTTCTGAATCCGATCATGGAGGCTGCAAAAAGATTGATCTTGTTTTGCCGTATGTTCACATCTCCACCGCCACCGGGCATACCACGGCTGTCGATGCTGGCCCTTACATTTCCATTGTACCCCACTTTACGGGCTTTTTTTAATACAATGTTCAGGATACCCGACCCGCCGCCGCTGGCATCATATTTGGCCGATGGATTGGTAATGATCTCTACGCTGGAGATATGGTCGGCAGGTATCTGGTCGAGCGTTAGGGTAGTGGGCCTTCCATCAATAAAAATCTGCGGGGAGGCATTGCGGAGTGTTACATTTCCGTCAATATCCACATTTACAGACGGAACATTTTTCATAACATCGACGGCCGTTCCTCCCGTGGCGGTGATATCTTTTTCCACATTGTACACTTTGCGGTCGAGGTTCATCTGCAGCAGCGGCTTATCTGAAATTACGGTCACATTCTGGAGTTGCTGCGCATCAACTGTAAGTTTTATGTTCCCCAGGTCCTTAACGGCACTGCTGAGCATAGCGCTCATATCGCCCGATCTGGCGGCATTCATGTTCATTTCAAAACCTGCTTTTTCTTCGTATGTCTTAAAGCCTACCGCTGAAATTCGTATTTTGTATTGGGCCATTATATTGAGGTTGTCGAAAACAAAATCTCCCTTTTTATTGCTTAATACGGTACCCACAACCACATCTCTTCTTTTTTTAGTACTGCTGTCGAATTTATTCTGCAGCAGTTGGGCACTGGCGCCTTCTACGGGTTTCTCTGCCTCCGCACTTAATATTTTGCCATACAACTGCCCTATATCCATATTTTGGCCCCCTGTACGTGCGCCCATGCCGGGCATTTGAGCCAACAGGCTGTTTGCCGTTACCAGGAAAAATACCAGTGTAAATATTTTATAATGAATATGCATCATTGTAATTTTTTAAAGTAAACTTAGATTATAAAAGCAGGAACAAAAGTAATTGTATTAATCCCAGGACTGCGCCTGCAAAGGTTGCTGTCCAAATTATTTTATTAAATATGCCGGAGCTTTTCACCTGTTCTTCAAGTACTGCCAACGGGATTGCCGAAATTTTTTCCCCGATCATTTCCGCACTGGCAATTTTGCCAAGCAGGTTGCTGCCATGTTTTTTTATCAAGTCAGGCAGCAAGGTTTCCACCTCACCCAGGAATGCCTCTTTTAACTTACCCAGTGTTTTTTCGCCCATGAATTTTGCCAGGAGCGGGAAATGTTCGTCGAGCTTTACTTTTATAAAATGGTCAACATGGGCTTCCATATCGGGCCTTATGCCGGCCATAAAATTTTTGCTATCAGCTGCATCTTCAAGAAAACCGGGCCTGCTGATAGCCTCCTGTATTGCCTTACCGGCCGAAAAAGCCATTTTGTCCTTTGCTGCAGGTATAAGGCCCTGCATACGAATACCGGCAATTCTCACTGATTTTTCAGGATTAAACAGTATCCAGCAGGCAAACCTGCCGATCAACCAGCCCCAGGCCGAGGAAACGAGTACGATAATAACTGCAGGCAAAGGGTTCATGAGGTTATATAAATGGAGTGCAAAGATAATATTTTTGCCTTTGGACTGCCACTGATTTTGCATGAGCCGTTTTTTTACTTATTTTTGCAGCCGTTCTTCAAAAAAATGGTAGCCATAGCTCAGTTGGTTAGAGCATCAGATTGTGATTCTGAGGGTCGAGGGTTCGAGCCCCTTTGGTTACCCCTCAACAGCCTCCCCGATAAGGAGGCTTTTTTATGCAGAATTGTGCCGTTTATCCCTTATTTTTTAGCAGATTTACTGTTTAACAAAACATTATTGACGTACGGTCGTTTACAAAGGTTAATTAATGTTGCATTTATAGTATTTTTACTGCATGCAAAAAATTGCAAATTTTATTATGAGTAAAAAATTCATCCCGGTTGTTTTGGCGTTTACCGCCCTCAGTATTTTTGTAGGCTTCCGCACCCAGGGCCGAAATGATTATGACGATAACCCTAAATCCCGCTATGCAAAGATCCTGCGCAATGTGGGTATCCTGCTGGAAGAGGCTCATTTCAGCCCCAAAAAGATCGACGATAGTTTCAGCAGGGATGTTTTAAAGAAGTTTCTGAAAGACCTTGATGATAATAAGAATATTTTCATTCAGTCTGATATCGATAATTTTAAAAAATTCGAAAACAGGGTGGATGATGAAATACATGGCTCCACTGTGGAGAGTTTTTTTGCCATCAACGAAGTTTATCTGAAGCGGCAGAACGAGGTTTCCCAATTGTACAAAGAGTACCTGGTAAAACCCCTGGACTTTACAAAGGAGGAAGAGCTTGAAAAAGATGCTGATAAGATATCTTATGCAAAGACCACTGCAGAGCGGAACGACCGCTGGAGAAAACAACTGAAGTTTATGGTGCTCGACAAATATGTGGTTGCACAGGACGACAGGGAGAAGAATAAAGGAAAGAAAGATTTTGTGATAAAGGCCGACAGCACCCTGGAGCGGGAAGCCAGGGACCAGGTGAGAAAACAGTTTGACCGTTATTTTACCACCAAAAAGAACCGCGAAACCGATGATGTTAACTTTAGCACATTTGTTAATGCCATAACCGGCACGATGGATCCCCATACAGATTATTTTCCACCGATCGACCTCCGTACCTTTAAGGAATCAATGAAAGGAAGTTTCTTTGGAATAGGCGCACAATTAAAAGATGATGATGGTAAAATTAAGATTGCAAGCCTCGTTAGCGGCGGACCGGCCTGGAAAGGGGGCGAGCTCAAGGAAAATGACGAGATACTTAAAGTAGGGCAGGGTGCAGCGGAGCCAGTGGATGTAACCGGCTATTCTGTAACAGATGCTGTAAAAATAATTCGTGGATCGGAAAAAGGATCAGAGGTAAGACTCACCGTAAGAAAAATGGACGGAACGATCAAAGTCATTTCTTTAAAGCGTGATGACATTAAACTGGAAGACACATTTGCAAAATCGGCAATTATCAACGGCACGCACAGGATCGGTTATATCTATTTGCCGGAATTCTATGCCGATTTCGACAAACCAAACGGCCCCCGTTGCGCCAAAGATGTGGCCAAAGAAATAGAGAAATTGAAAGAAGAAAAAGTGGAAGGGATCGTACTTGATCTGCGTGGAAATGGTGGCGGTTCATTATACGATGTGGTAGAAATGGCCGGGTTATTCATAGAGGAAGGCCCCATTGTGCAGGTAAAAGGCCGTGGAGACAAATCGCAGGTATTGAAAGACAAAAACAAAGGGATATTATGGGATGGCCCCCTGGCCGTAATGGTAAATGAAACCAGTGCCTCTGCTTCCGAAATATTTGCAGCTGCCATTCAGGATTATAAGCGTGGAATTGTAATTGGAAGCAGTTCCACTTATGGTAAAGGAACGGTGCAGCGGAATATTCCCCTGAACCCGGAAAATGAAGGTGCCTTGTTTGCAAATCCCAATACAGAGGATCTGGGCACTGTTAAACTAACATTACAGAAATTCTACCGGATTAACGGCGATGCCACTCAACTTAGGGGTGTGGTTCCCGATATTATACTGCCCGATGAAATGGAATACCTCAAATTCAGGGAAAAAGACAATCCCGCTTCTTTAAAATGGGACGAGATAAACAAAACAGATTATAATACGTGGACCAGCACAGCTACCGATGCGGCATTTATTAACAGTGCCAGGCAGGACGTAAGCAGCAGCACCACTTTCAGCAAGATCAAGGCAAATGTTGACTGGCTGGAGAAGTATTCAAAAAAATCCTACTCTCTTAATATCAATAAGTTCAGGCAAGACCAGAAAATGCTCAAAGATGTAAGGAAGCAAATGGACGAATTGTACAAATTGCCCAATGCCATGAGCATTACAAACCTGAAGGCCGATACCGCAACGATCTTTGCTGCCAAAGAGAAAAAAGAAAATAATGAAAGATGGATAAAAGCGATCAGCAAGGACGTATATGTTGACGAAACGGTAAAAGTGCTGGGTAAAATGATTGTGGAGGCAAATCTGGCTAAAAAAGACTGATCATATCATTAAAAAAGGTAAGGGGTTGCTTTGCAGGCAACCCCTTTTGTAACCATTCAAGTATAAAAAACACCTACTTCAAAACGCATTGGTCGAGTAAAATTTCTTCCATAAGGTCGTTATAGGTAGTGAACCTGCCCTGAACTTTTACAGACTGCCCAACTGCCAGTTTTTTCACATTGTCCAGTTGTGCAGAATCCATATTGCAGGTAATATTTCCAAAAGAAAGATGCAAGCCTTCCACAGCGCTAATGGGGCCTTCTACCAGGATGGCTTTGTCAATATATTTTGCGGTAGCTGCCGTATCGGTTTTAAACGCATCGGATAAGGCCTGGGTAGTCATGGTAAAAGCTGCTTTTTCGGAGGCCACATTGCGGTGGGGTTTAAAAAACACATACCAAACGGTCCATGCGCCTACAACCAGGCCTATCAATACAATTGCCAAAAATATTTTTTTTGTCGAACTACTGAGTTTCATATTTGATTTTTATTAATTCGTGAGGAATGAAAATCATTTGCAAGAACAAAGTTGCACCATCATTTCCCAAGTTAATATGATTCATGTCTAAGCTAAATGTGATAAAAGTCACTTTTTCCGGTCTTTAATGTCATTTTTTGGTAAAAACGCAAGAGCGAATTTTGAGTGTTCATTTAAGTAAGATGAGCGGCCCCTGAAAGGTCTATTCAAAACACTAAAATTTATTAAGATGTCAATTAGAAACATACAAAAAACCGTACTGGTTCTTTTGGGAGTTTTTTTGCTAAGCGACACGATGCAGCAATGTACCAAGGAAGCTATCAATGCTCCTAAAGTATCCAGGGCGCTTGTAAGAGAGCCTGACAGCACCGTTTTTTCTCCATTTTACGATTCCACACTCATAGCAACGGCAGATGTGCCTGCAGATATAAATGACGTAATTGGTTCCAATGGTGTAAGAAATATTATACTGAGCAATTGTGCCTCTGCGGCTTGCCATGGTGGTGCCATCGCCCCGAAACTTACCACTTATGCAGAAATTAAAGGCCTGGTTAGCCCGGGCAACCCTGAGGCAAGTGAATTGTTCCAGCTCATCACTACCAATGACCTTAACGATGCCATGCCTCCCATTAACTATGGGGTGGATCTTTCCATCACAGAAAAAGTGAAGATATACAACTGGATCAAGGCTGGCGCAAAAGAATT
The DNA here is from genome assembly GCA_963754695.1 of uncultured Chitinophagaceae bacterium. Lineage (GTDB taxonomy): Bacteria > Bacteroidota > Bacteroidia > Chitinophagales > Chitinophagaceae > Ferruginibacter. Next base: position 50,547 of record CAVWGU010000001.1, on the reverse strand, counting down.
TCCTGATTTAACCGATTTCAGGCCAGCCGCCATTTCCCTGTTAACCAATGGTTGTGCTTCGGCCAACTGTCATAACCAGGCTACCGTAGGTGGCGAATGGGCAAGAAGAGACCTTATTACACTTGGGGCACCCACCGATACCGTTTCTTACAGCTATATTAATCCCGGTACCGGGCTCACCACCATTTATGCTCAGCTGAAAGAGCCATTACTGTCAACCGTTTGGAATGCCTACAAAGACAGTGTGAAAAGGTTTTATACCGATACACTTGCCAATGCAGGGTACAGGCCTTATAAAACATTTGGCACTCCTGTTTTGGCTGCCGGCAGGCGTGGCCCGCTGAATTCATACGATGATATCATCATGGATATCATGTATCCAAAGAATTTAAGGAGCAACAGCAGTGTTCAGTTCACAGATCCCAACACCGGTAACCGCTTCTATGTAAAAGGCAATTACCTCAACAGCAATGACTGTTTTGTAAGGCGTATGGATTCTACCATAGTGTATATTAATCCTGTAACTGGTTTGCCCCAAAGCAAAAGCGGTAATATGGCCTGGGACGATGGAGGGTTTACTCCTTCTGAGGTTGCACTCTTTAAAGCCTGGTATTTTGCCGATCCAAACGTACCAGATGTATGGAAGTATGGCCCAAGTAATATAGGTATTTATAAGCGCAGGTCAGGAACCCTGATCAGGCAATAATCAACATTAAAAACAATTAACACGCATTTTTATGAAAAAATCGATTGTTATAACAAGTCTTGCAGTGGCTATCATGATGTTTGTGTCCTGCTACAAGAACTACCACGATATTTCTGATGCTTCGCTGCAATCTATCAATACTGTTTCATTCCGAAACGATGTAGTGCCTATTATTATAAGCGGGGCTTGTGGATGCCACAACAATGGGTCTACCAGGCAAATCCCATTTATGCATAAAGACACTATTTTTTATTCTGCTATTTTAACCAGGTCTGCCCAGTTGAATGCTATGGCAAATGGCGGCGCCCACCCGGGAGAAGGAAGTATCTTTTTTACCCCTTCCCAGGCCGATATTGTTAAAACATGGTATGCACAGGGGGCAAAAGACGATTATGTAGCTCCTCCAATAACAGGTGATATAACCTATGCCCAGCATATCGTTCCATTGTACCGCACCGATTGCAAAGGCGGAACCTGCCATGGTGGTGCAGCGGTAGCACTTGACTATACTTCATTGAAAAATGATGAATCTACTATCAAGGCGATGATGAACAGTTATGGCACCAATGGACACCCGGGAGGCCCGTTGACCATTGCACAGGGTACTTCCGCCACCTTCCTGGCCTGGATAGCCCAGGGATATAAGCCATAAGAAAAATTGACCAAACAAACACCCGTATAAAAAACATCTTAAACACACTAAATAAATAAAAATGAAAAAGTTAATATTATCAACCTTCCTTTTATTCATGGGCGCTTTAATCTTACATGCCCAAACTGCCGATACGTATAAAACCAGGGATGGTAACATTTATTTCAACCCAAATAAAAACCAGAAAAATAAGGAGTATGCCGCATTGAGCAAAGAAGCCACCGCTATTTTTAAAGCGGCAACGGGTGAAGTGGCATTGCTTGTTCCCATGAAAACATTCCACTTTAACAATGCGTTGCTGGAAGAGCATTTTAACGAAAATTATCTTCATACCAACAAGTATCCCAATGCTTCTTATAAAGGAAAATTGATTGGTTTTGATAAGGCCATGCTGGCAAAAGACGGAGAATACAAGATCAGTTCTGAAGGTACCGTGGACCTGCACGGCGTAAAGAAGACGTTTAAATCACCTGTAACGATGACTGTAAAAGGAAAATCTGTAACATTCAATTGCGCTTTTACGATTACAGCAGAAGACTATAAGATTGATGTGCCTGCACTGGTGAAACCAAAATTGTCAGATGCAACACCACTTACCGCAACCATTACATTTAAAATGTAAAAAGACAACTTAAAAAAAAAATTATGAAAAAGATACTATCACTCTTTACCGCCATACTGCTGCCTGTTGCGCTGGTATTTGCCCAGGACGATCTGCTGGGTGAACTACAGAAAGATGATTCTGCCAAAGTAAAGCAGGATATTACTACTGCAACTTTTAAATCTACCCGTATCATCAATATGCACAGTACAGAAATTACCGGATATGGCAATATGCAGTTCATGATCATTCACCATTTTGGCGAAATATGGAACGAAAAGGAAGGAGGAAGCAACTTTGCCCGCCTGTTTGGCATGAACGGAAATGTGGCCAGTACGTATATGTCTTTTGATTATACACCCATTCAATGGCTGAACCTTGGGGTTGCCTTTGCCGGGCTTTCAAACCTGGAAGGATTCGCAAAATTTAAGATCCTCCGCCAGCAAACCGGGCTTCATAATTACCCGGTGAGCATTGTATGGCTTGCAAATGCAAACTTCAATGCGTCCAAATCGGTGGTGGCCCCTAATGATTTTGGCTGGAATAAGTTTTCCTATCTTAACCAGTTGCTCGTTTCAAGGAAGTTTAATGAAAAATTATCCCTGCAGGTAATGCCGTCGATTGTACACAAGAATATTATCTCTTACGGATTCGGAAATAAGCACAGCGTCTATTCACTTGGTGTAGGAGGCCGTTACAAGATCAACGATAAAAAAGCGATTACATTTGAATACACAAGGCAGTTCAATATGTATAAAAACGTTATTGATAAAACCAGTGAAATTGTGAATTATTCGCCCAACCTGTTTTCTCTTGGATGGGATTGGGATACCGGAGGCCATATATTCCAGTTCTTTGTTACCAACAGTACTTTTGCCACTAATATTAACCAACTGACAGTTAATCAGGAAAGAACAAGACTGGGGCAGCTTTCCCTTGGCTTTAACCTAAACAGGAGCTATGCAGTAAAGAAAGCAGTAAAAACCAACTAAACCAACCTGCTATTGTAAAAACAAAAAGGGGCATTCAGCCCCTTTTTGTTATATATTTTAGTAAAAATTTTATGGCCTTATCTGCCCGCGCAAAATACCCAGCAGGTAATTATTAGAACGCACAAGCACGTACAAAGAATTTAGTTTAAGTGTATTATACTCTGCATCCGTCAGCTGAATGTTTTGCAATACATTGAAATCACCGGCATTGTCAGCCAATCTCACCAGGGAAATACCATTTTGGGTAGCAGTTCCAATATGGATATGACTGCGTAAGAATTCATCACCGGCGGGTGCATTGGAAACATAGACAGTAGAATAAAGCCTTTTTTCACTGGTAACCCTTAACACAGCCATTCCGGTGGCGGTAGTGGTTACAGGCGGAACCAAATTGCTGCCGGAGAGATTAACGTTCACTGCTACTTCCACATCTGTATTTACCTGGCCCCTTAACAGGCCGGCAGGAAAGGCCGTGGATGGTATATTCACATAAAGCTGCGGATCACCATACTCGAGGCTGTCGGCAAAACTGTTGCGTACGTTCTCGATCGTTCCGCTTGATGTTCCTCCGCTGAAGAGGCTGGTAAGCAGGAATACCTGCGGCCCGTTTTTACCGGCATTGCCTGTATGAATACTTGCCGAGCTTAGCACATCTGTTCCCGAAAGGCCGTTTATCTGGAAATTATACTTAAGCGAATTATTGCTCATTAATTCAAGCTTTACGGTGCCGGTCTCACTTCTTCCTGCGGGAATCGTTAACTGATTTTGAGTATTCAATTTTACCGTCCATTCCCTTACCACCGTTGGGGGCACTGTTTCTGCATCTTTTTGGCAGGAAGCCATAAAAAGCAGCATACCCGTCAAAGCAATTATACTATGATTTATTTTCATACAATGAAAAGTTTTAATAACGGCTAATATACAAACTAAATTCCGAAAATGCTCCCTGGCCGAAGTAGCTGCTAGAGGTATCTTTCCACAAGAATGTTTTTATGGTGCTGCAGATGTCCTGCCATACAAAACCCGATAGCATTACAGGAAAACGGTTTGTTATTGGCCATGCCTTCCTGTGCAAGCATTTCCTGCGAGAAAGATTCATACATCAGCAGGGTACACTGCCTTAAAATTTTCATTTCATGGCAAAGCTCCTGCCAGCTCCTGGCATTGGCATTTGAAACGGCGGCATAATCATTTTCTTCAAAACCCGGCAGGCTCTGCTTTTCCTGCCTGGCAAAACATAAGGCACGGTATTGAAATATCCTTTCTGTATCAATGATATGCTGGAGCATCTCTTTTAAGGTCCATTTACCCGGGGCATAGGCATATTCGTGTTTGTTTTCTGCAATGGCAGGCAGCCATTCGTTAATGAGCATATCCTGGGCCCTTAAGGCCTCCAGTACATCAGTTTCCGGCACAAGAGAAATATACGTTTCAAAATAAGCGGGGTAGCTGCCGGCTGTTGGTCTAGGCATAATTTTTAAAATTATAAGATCCCCGTAACCTGTACGGGGATCTGGTTATAAATTCCGGAACGGCATTTGAAAACTATTGCCATTTTTAATACCTGGTCATATCAACCTTTCTTCTCCTTCCTGATCTTTGTTTTTGGCAGTATTGTCTTTTCTTTTTTGGGTTTGATGGAGCCAGCATATTTGGCCGCTTCGAAAGCATTTACAATACCTCCTGCCCGGCAGAGTTCGCTCATATTTACTTCTTCATTGGTTCCGGGCCTTTTTACTTTTTCTTTTATTGACGGGGTCGATTTTTCGATAGCGAGTTTTAACTGGGCAGGTGTAAGTGAAGGATAATACTGCAGGATAAGCGCAGCAATGCCCGCCACAATTGGGCCGGCAAAACTGGTACCCTGCGATTTGCCATAACTGTTATTGTTGGGGGTTGTGCTGAAGATCTGTACACCCGGGGCAAAAACATCCACTTCTTTTCTTCCGTAATTGCTGAATGAAGCGGTAAGCCCGCCATTCTTATCATCGCCGCTGGCCCCTACAGTGATGACATTGCCTGCCCTTCCGCCATTTTCGAATACAGCAGAAGGAAAATTGTCTTCTGTATCAATGTCTTTATTATCGTTTCCGGCTGCATGTACCAGCAGTACGCCTTTTGCTTCTGCATACCTGAATGCGTCATCCACCCATTTTTTTTGCGGACTAAAATCCTTTCCAAAACTCATGTTGATCACTTTGGCGCCGTTATCCACAGCATATTTTATGGCGAGAGCCACGTCTTTATCATGTTCATCGCCATCTGGTACAGCACGGATAGCCATGATGCGTACATTGTCGGCAATACCATCCAGCTTTTCATTGTTGCCTCTCACGGCAGCTATAATACCTGCACAAAAACTGCCGTGGAACGGAGTGCTTGCCATCAGGTCGTTGTTGCCATAAAATCGGTCGTTGATGTCATTTTCATTATCTTTTACAATGTTGCTGCGGTAAGCAGTGGGAGGGGCCGTGGCTTCATCGCCTTTGCGTATTTGTGCATTGAGGTCATCGAGCATCATCTGGTTGCTGATGTCCATATTGCCATTCCCATTACAGATGCTCATGAGTATGGATTTTGTAATCGTGGCGTCTTTTTCGCTGCTCTTATAGCTTTTAAGGTCGTTGCAATTATATTCTTCTTTGCCCAGTTCTTTGCGAATAATGGAATCGCCCTTTAAAAAACCGGGCCTTACCTGGCGCATAAAAGCCAGTTCCTGTTCATTAACGCCTTCTGTAGTTTTTGCTTTTGCCTTCTGGAACGACTGGTATTCTTTTTTTTCTGCGGCGGAAAGGGTTGCTTCATCCACTTCCTTGCCATCCCATTTCCCTTTCAATAGGTGATATACCCTCGAAGCTTCATAACTGTCTTCTTTTACATTACGGCCGTCTTTGCCACCAATGAAATTCCAGCCATGCACATCATCCACATAACCGTTCCGGTCGTCGTCAATACCATTGCCGGGAATCTCTTTTTCATTTACCCAAAGAATGGGTTTCAGGTCTTCATGCGTGGTATCAATACCGCTGTCGATAACGGCCACCACCACCCGGTTGCTTTTAAGTTTGGTGGATTTTAAATGAGCATGTGCTTTCTGCAGGCTGATGCCCCTGTAGCCGGTTTCTTTAGGGTCGAGCTGGTACCAGTTATCGGGTACTGTTTCTTTTGACTTTTTTGAATCTTGTGAAAATGAGGCAATCCCGGTTAGCAGGCATGCCGTTAAAAACATTAGAATTTTGTTCATGTATTTTTTCATTTAGTATATAGGCGAAAATAAACTTCCTTTATCAGGGGAAATTACCGTTTATAACTATTTGGATAAAATTAAGATTTGCAAACCGGTTAAAGGTCAAATTTAATACCCTGTGCCAGTGGCAGCTTATCAGTATAATTAATGGTGTTTGTTTGCCTGCGCATATACACTTTCCAGGCATCGCTGCCGCTTTCACGCCCACCGCCGGTTTCCTTTTCGCCACCAAATGCCCCGCCAATTTCGGCCCCGCTGGTACCAATATTCACATTGGCAATACCACAGTCGCTGCCGGCCTGGCTGAGGAATTTTTCAGCTTCCCGTAAATGAGTGGTTATGATGGAGGAAGACAAACCCTGTGGCACGCCGTTTTGCAAAGCAATGGCTTCCTCCATGGTTTTATAATTCATGATGTAAAGGATGGGGGCAAATGTTTCGTGCTGCACAATTGCATAACTGTTTTTTGCTTCGGCTATGCAGGGCTTTACATAACAACCGCTTTCGTAAGCTTTCCCTTTAAGCACGCCGCCTTCCACTAAGAATTTGCCGCCTTCTTTTTTACATTTTTCAATAGCATCCAGATACATATTTACGGCATCCTTATCGATCAGCGGCCCCACATGGTTTTTCTGGTCAAGCGGGTTGCCTATTTTCAACTGGCCATAGGCATTTACCAGCATAGATTTGAATTTGTTGTAAATTTTATCGTGAATGATTAGCCTTCTTGTGGTAGTGCAACGCTGGCCTGCCGTACCAACCGCACCAAATACTGCAGCCGTCATGGCTATGGGCAGATCTGCTTTGTCTGAAACGATGATGGCATTGTTCCCGCCCAGTTCGAGCAAACTTCTTCCAAGGCGTTGTGCCACACTGGCGCCTACTGCTTTGCCCATACGGGTACTGCCGGTAGCGCTTACAAGCGGAATGCGTGGATCATTGCTCATCCATTCGCCCACTTCACGTCCGCCCACAATGAGGCAGCTCACTCCTTCGGGAACATTATTTTTCTTAAAAACTGGTTGAATGATCTTTTGGCAGGCAATGGCACAAAGCGGAACTTTTTCGCTCGGTTTCCAGATGCATACATCGCCGCAAACCCAGGCCAGCATACTGTTCCAGCTCCATACAGCAACTGGGAAATTAAAGGCAGATATAACGCCCACAAGCCCAAGCGGATGGTATTGTTCATACATACGGTGACCAGGCCTTTCGCTGTGCATAGTAAGTCCGTGCAACTGGCGGCTGAGGCCTACGGCAAAATCGCAGATGTCGATCATTTCCTGCACTTCGCCCATACCTTCCTGCAGGCTCTTGCCCATTTCATAGCTTACGAGTTTGCCCAGGGGTTCCTTATATTTCCGGAGTTCTTCACCAATCTGTCTTACCACTTCGCCGCGTTTTGGAGCAGGCCAGGTACGCCATAGTTCAAAAGCAACCTGTGCTTTTGCTACAGCCAGATCGTAGCCCTTTTTATCGGCCACTGTTACGGCAGCAATTACTTTTCCGTCTACAGGGGACATGGAAGTGATTTTTTCGCCTTTAGAGCCGATCCAGGCAGCGCCGGTACTTACGCCGCTGTTTGTTTTCTGGATACCCAGTTTTTTAAGAAAGTCCATATAACAAGAATTTTTGGAAAGCAAAGGTAGGTGATAAAACGGTCATTTTTTGTGCATAAATCTTACTTACCTTTAAAAGAAAAATCATGCAAAGCCATAAAAAGACCTGGCATCATAAACATAAGGAGTCATTATCAAATGCACAAAAAATTGCAGATAAAATTGCCCTGGGTATGGGCTCCTGGAATTTCATTATAGGGCAAACCGTTTTGGTGCTGGTTTGGATGCTTATTAATATCCTTGCGTTTGTACAGCATTGGGATCCCTATCCATTCATACTACTGAATCTCATATTCAGCACACAGGCAGCCTATGCGGCGCCCATTATAATGATGAGCCAGAACCGCCAGGCCGACCGTGACCGGCAACAGGCATTGGAAGATTATGAAACCAATGTAGCAGCAAAACTGGAAATTGAAGCGCTGCAGATCCAGCTCAATAAGATCGAAACAGAAAAGCTGGATAAGATCATGGAAATGATCATAGAGATGAGGGCTGGAAAATAAAAACGCCCTGCTAACAGCAAAGGGAGGATCGAAAAATCAATCCTCCCTGGAGATATAACCTCCTAAACAACACTAAAATTTATAATTGATCCCAAGCATTACGAGATCCGTGGTCATTTTGTAAGATACCGAAGTGCCGGGGACGATGCCATAGGGATTGGAAGATCCGGCCATCATCGGGCTTAAAAGCGGGCCAGTGGTGCTTCCTCCGCTGCTGCCATGATGGTAAACGGCATTGATGGTAACTTTATCATTGGCTTCATAACCAAAACCAAACTGGATGGCATTTTTAATGATTGCCGTGGCAGGTGTTGAAAAGAATGCAAGTTCACTGCTGATGGGATTTGTGCTGAAAGTGTAGCCGATCCTCAGCGGAAGTTTCTTAACGCCTTTATACTGGATGCCTGCAGAAACAATCGACATATTTTCCCAGCCAAAACCTGCTACTGAAGCGGTGCTTGTCCAGCCCTTTGCTTCAAAACCTTTTGTGTTTTTATAGTTTACAAAACGGTAATCAAGTGCAGCATCGAAATCTTTTACAGAATAACCCAGGCCTGCAGATAAGATGGCAGGGTAGTTCATCTTAAATGTTGCATTTGGTGCGGCAGTTCCATCGAGGTACGTGTTTTTATAATCAAAATCGCTGAACGATTGTTGTGTTTTGTAGGAAAGCCCCATTTTTATTCCTTTGGCCGTGTTATAAAAAATACCGATCTGTCCTCCAAAGCCGATTGCCGTTGCCCTGTCGCTCACCGGGTACCCTTTAGATGGGTTTGGAGAAGCAATGGGGTTGGGGGCCAGTTTTAAGCCGGCATAATTAGCCGTGGGTGCCAGGCCAATAGAAAATTGATCGTTGATCTTGTAGGCATAAGTGAATCCTACCTGCATGAGCTGGTAATCTGACTGAATACGCCCGAAGCCACCATCATTTTGCGGCATATTGATAGGGTTGGTCGCATTTTCGGGGAATGTTACACCAAAGCCGCTGATGCCAAAGGCAGAAAGGCCAAAAATATGTTTGCTTTTTTCTTTGGCCCATACCATGCCAATTGCTGGCATAATGGAAATTCCCCTGTCGTCTTTGGTAGTTCCTTTAAAGGTTCCTACAGAAGAAGATAATTCGGGTGATGAAAAAAAGATACCGGCATTGGCAGAAAATGTGTTGTTTTTAAATGCAGCGATTGCGGCTGGGTTCCATTGAAGCGCCCCATTGATGTCGGTTGGTTGTGCAGTAGCAGCCCCGCCCATCGACATATTTACGGCGCCAATTCCCTGCATGATATGCCCCGTTTGTGCGGGCGATAAAAAGGGTATAATACCTGCTCCTAAAATGAATAATAGCTTTTTCATAAAAAATAAATTTACATTTCTGCTACCGTTAGTGGTAGTTCAGGATATAAAGCTACAACAGCTATTGGGTGCTTTTGTGATAAAAGTTACATTCGTGAAAACATCATATTTGGGAATGATTTCCGTCAGCTTTTTGCACCGGTTTGGCCGGATTTCCGGTGTAAAAAAAGATAGCTGCAAAGCCTGGATGCGGGTAATGGGGTGCCGCTCAGTATTGTTCCTGTTCGTTGGGAAAATCGCTGCTCTTTACATCTTTTATATATTGCTGTACAGCGCCGGTTATTTGTTCGTGCATATTTAAATACTGGCGTAAAAAACGTGGTTTAAATTCTGTATTGATGCCGAGCATATCGTGCATTACCAGTACCTGGCCATCGCAGGAGCCACCGGCACCAATACCAATAGTGGGGATGCTGAGGCTTTTGCTTACGGCTGCTGCAAGGCTGGCCGGAATTTTTTCAAGTACAATGGCAAAACAGCCGCACTGCTGAAGCAACAATGCATCTTTCCTTAATTTATCGGCCTCCGCCTCTTCCTTTGCACGCACGGTATAAGTGCCAAATTTATAAATGCTCTGTGGTGTAAGGCCAAGATGCCCCATAACCGGAATGCCGGTATCCACAATCCGTTTGACGGATTCGGACACTTCTTCACCACCTTCCATTTTAATACTGTGACCGCCCGTTTCTTTCATAATGCGGATAGCACTGCTGAGCGCTTCTTTTGTATTGCCCTGGTAAGAACCAAATGGAAGGTCCACCACCACCAGGCAGCGGTGGATGCCCCGTACCACAGAAGAAGCATGATAGATCATCTGGTCGAGTGTGATGGGCAGGGTGGTTTCGTGGCCAGCCATTACATTACTGGCACTGTCGCCCACCAGGATGATATCGATACCTGCCGCATCAAAAATTTTTGCAAAGGAAAAATCATAAGCGGTGATCATAGAAATTTTTTCTCCTGCCGTCTTCATTTTTTGAAGGGTATGGGTGGTGATCTTTTTTACTTCCTTATTGACTGACATGGGCTTTGTTTAAAATGAAAATTAAAAAAGCAATTTTCCCTGCATCTGGATTAACAAATGCGGCGGTAAATATAAGTGTTTTTGGATTTTCCTGCTGGGCGGTGCAAAAGTTTCCTTGGGGCTTCTAAAAAAGGATTTTCAACTGGGGATAATAACCATTTTCTTCTGCTTCTTCCGGCGTGCCTTTTATATCTGAATATAATATCATGTGGGTTATTCTGCTGCTGAAGCGGTTTTTGTTTTTATGGTAATACCAGGTTTGAGCAATCGCTATTTTTTTAAACAGGCCCGGCCGGAAGCTGCCATATACATTTTTCGTTCCGGTAAGATTGCCCTTTTCATCGTAAGATGGAACCGCTGTAAAGGTATGGGTAAGCAATTCGCCCGTTTCGGAACGTTTAACCGGAAGATTATTTGCAGTATACAATGCGGCAAATTTGCCGGTTTCCATCATGGGCCAAATGGCATCCACCAGGTTGCTCCCGTATAAATTTTTGAGCCGATCGTATTTAGGAACAGAATCAAGGGCTATATAAGTTACAGAGCTTGCTGCCGAATCCTTCCGGTTGAAATTCCGTTTGCAATATTTTTTGTTGATGGCAGTACTGAAAAGGTTTTCAATGCCCAAATATGTGCCGCCTGGTGTGGTAACGGGTGCTGTTATATTAACCCAGGGTACGTAACTGTATACTTTGTTTTTATATACATAGATCAGTTGCTGTGCGGTTAGTGTATTGAACAGGCTGTCGTTTTGGGGCAGCGGGTCGTATGTGTGCGATTTTTGCAGGTCGGTATAATTTACTTCAGTAAGATTATTTGCATCCGGATAGCGAAAGCTGATGCCCTTATAGGCTTTAATTTTTCCATCCTTAACGTTTTTAATAATGGAATTTTTAAGCAAGTTATTTTCTGAAAGTGCACTGGAAAAGGAAGCGGCCCAGGATATTTTTTTTGAGCGTATAAATTTATCAAAAGGAGTAGGGCCGTTGTCTTTCTGGGCAGGGCAGCTTAGGTGAACAAAAAGAAATAATATGGGAATAAGCGTTTTTTTCACAGAGGATGTTTTAGTTTATTTAAGTTGCAACTGGGCCCACAAGTGCTGTATGAGTCCATCGGCAAGCCCGATCTTTGGTACAAAGATTTCCTTTGCATCGGCCCAGCGCATTACGTTTGTATAAATCTGCAGGGCAGGAACAATTACATCTGCCCGGTCTTCTTTAAGGTTATACCGGGTTATACGTTCCGCTACAGAAACAGCACCCAGTTCCCTGTAATAATCTTTTAAAAGATCCAGGTCCAGCGGCCGGCCTTCTTTGCGTTTGCTCATAGAAAAAACTTTGTTGATATTACCACCGCTACCGATAGCCACCACTTCCTTCTGACCTTTTGTAACGGCTTTAACCGTATTCTTGAGTGTTTCCCATTCTTCTTCAGTTACAAAATTTTTAAGCAGCCTTATGGTGCCAATATTAAAAGATTTTTTAAAGATGAGTATGCTATTGCTGAAAAAAGAAAGCTCGGTACTGCCGCCGCCCACATCTATATAAAGGTAGCTCTTGCTGCTGTCCATGTTTTCGGCAATATGGTTTTCGTAGATGAGGTTCGCTTCCAGGTCGCCGCTGATCACCTCTATTTTGATACCGGTTTCTTTTTGTATCTGTTCTGTAACGGCTGCTGCATTTGTGGCATCCCGCATGGCGCTGGTGGCACAGGCAAGTATATGTTGTACCCCATAGGCATTCATCAGGTGGCGGTATGCCTTCATGCATTCCACAAACATTTTTAACCTTTCGGCAGAAATGGTTTTTGTTTCAAACACATCAAAACCCAGCCTCAACGGCACCCTTACCAGGTTCAGTTTATTGAAAAAAGGTTTTCCGTTTGGCTGCACCGTTACTTCACTGATGAGTAACCTAGCAGCGTTGCTTCCGATATCTATTGCGGCGAGTATCAATTTGATTGGTCGTTTCGATCAAATTTCGGGTAAAAAAAAACAATCGGGCAAATTATTGTCAGCTTTTGCGGATTATTTTTTTATGCAGGTAATTATAGGTTTCCACCTGGGAGCGCAGGGGTTTATGGCCGTTTTTGAGATAAAGGTTATCCTGTTCGTTATTTAACAGCCTTGCTTTTACATTATCGGCAAGCTGTATATTGATAATGTTTTTAAGTTCATCTGCAATGGCAGCATTGGTTACCGGGCAGGCTGCTTCTACCCGGTGGTCTATGTTCCGCAGCATCCAGTCGGCAGAAGAAATAAATATTTTTTCTTTTCCATCGTTGTAAAAGATCATTACCCTGGCATGTTCCAGGTATTCATCCACAATGCTCACGGCCTGAATGGGTATTTTAAATTTTTTGTTTACTGTTATGAGGCAACAAATGCCCCTGATAATAAGTTTCACTTCCACACCGGTACGGGCAGCCGCTTCCAGCTTTTCTATAAGCTGGGTGTCGCTCAGCGAATTTAGTTTGAGAATGATGGAGGCCTTTCTCCCAGCCCTTGCATTTTTAATTTCCCGGTCTATATAAGAAAGAAGCGTTTTGCGCATCCCCGTAGGGCTTACAATTAATTTCTTGCAACCTTTCAGGAGGCCGATCCTTGTTTTGGGGTTTTCGAGATACAGGAATATCCGGTTGATGTCGGCCAATATGGCCCTGTTAGAAGTAAGGAGGCAATGATCTCCGTATAATGTGGCGGTTTTTTCGTTCAGGTTCCCGGTACTTACGAAGCCATAATAGCGGAAGCCCGTTCCTTCTTTACGCCTGATACTGCAGATCTTTGCATGAACCTTCATATTGGGAACGCCAATGAGCACTTTTACCCCTGCTTCTTCCAGTTGTGCTTTCCATTCGAGGTTGGCTTCTTCATCAAATCTTGCCCGGAGCTCCAGTACAACGGTTACTTGTTTGCCGTTTCTGACCGCATTGGTAAGTGCGTGAATGATCTTGGATTTTGGGGCAAGCCGGTAGGCTGTGATCTTAATATGTGTAACAGCGGGATCAATGGCAGCTTCTCTCAGCAGATCAATTACACTGTCGAAACTATGGTAGGGGAAATGAAGCATAATATCCTGCTGCATCAGTTTTTCGGCAATGTTCGGAGCATCTGCTAGCTGGGGCTGTGTGAAAGGCTTCTTTCTTTCACTTTTTTTATCAAACAGGCTGCTTGGAAAATTCATGAAATCTTTAAAATTATGGATCCTGGCTCCCGGTATAATGTTTTCATTTTTTGTAAGCCCCAGCCTTTTTTGAAGATAACTCAGCAAAAAAATATTGATATCGCTGTCGTATAAAAAACGCACCGGTTTTCCTTTCTTCCTGTTTTTGATCCCTTTTTCCAGTTTTTGAATGATAGAAGTGGACACATCGCTGTCAATATCTATCTCGGCATCCCGGGTCACTTTTATTACATGCGCAGAAAAAGTATCGTAGCCAAAAAATGAAAAAACCTTAGGCAGGCAGGACCTGATAATGTCTTCGAGCAGTATGATATATTTATTCCCCCGGTGTTCGGGTAAAATTATAAACCTGGGAAGATGCCGGGTGGGTACCGACACCAGCGCAAATCTTACCGGTATACTGCCATCTGTTTTTGAAAGGGTACAGGCCAGGTAAATGGATTTGTCATTTAAAACAGGAAAGGCCTGCATGCTTTCAATCATCAGCGGAACCACATAACTGCGTACCTCATCGGAAAAATAGCCGGATACAAAAGCTTCCTGCTCCCTGCTGAGTTCAGTTTCTGTAACAAGATGAATTTTTTGCTGGGCCAGTTCTTTTTTAATGTTTTCCCATATTTGCTGAAAGTTATCCTGCTGTTCCAGCAGTTTTTCCTGGATCTCTTCCAAAATCTTTTCGGGATTTAATTCAAGGTGCATCCTGGCTTTTGCACCCAGTTCGATCATTTTCCTGAGAGCTGCCACACGTACCCTGAAAAATTCATCCAGGTTATTAGAAACAATGCCAAGAAATTTGATCCTTTCCCTGAGTGGAACAGCCGGGTCGGCGGCTTCCTGAAGCACACGGTTATTGAAGGAAAGCCAGCTTAGGTCCCTGGCGATCATTTTTCTCTTTTGCAAGCGAACGGGGTTTATTTATGCTGTAAAATTAAGGGGACTGGGCAGGGGAGCATTCCTCTGTATATTAAATTTCAATGAATTTTTCAAGGCTGCCTCATTTTTTCGATGATGCCGGAAGTGCTGATGCCTTCCAGCATTTTTGCCAGGTACACGGTACCCCCATTTGCAAGTACTTCTTTGGCGCCCGCTATTTGGTCTATAGCGTAATCACCTCCTTTTACCAATACATCGGGCAAAATGGATGTGATCAGTTGATGCGGTGTGTCTTCTTCAAAAAGCACCACCGCATCGGTCATTACCAGCGACGCCAGCAACAAAGCACGGGCTGTTTCATTGTTAACAGGCCTGGCCGGGCCCTTCAATCTTTTTACAGAGCCATCTGCATTCAAGCCCACGATCAATACATCGCCCTGGGCGGCGGCTTCGCTTAACGAAGAGATATGCCCCTGGTGCAGGATGTCGAACACGCCATTTGTAAATACGATCTTTTTGCCCAGGAGGCGCCATCTTTTCACCTGCATCAAAATATCAGTCGGTGAAAATATTTTCGTGGGGATCGCCTGTATAGTTTTCATTTCTTTTTTTATCTATTAATAACAAATATATGAGACAAATGCCGCCAAATACCAGTACAATGGCGGTGCTCACACCCCAAATAAGCCATCCAAATGCTTTGCCGGTAGATGCGGATATCCCGTAAATACTTAATGTTTCCATTACAAAGAACGGGAATGATCCGATGCCGCCCGGCGTGGCAATCATGGCCAGGGTGGCTAGTGAAAGAACAGAAAACGAAGCCTTGATGCCAAGACCGGCTGTTCCTTCAAATGCAAAAAAACCAATATAGACCTGCAGCAGGTACATGCTCCAGATGAAAAGGGTATGTGCCAGAAAAAACCATCGGTGCTTCAGCCCCCTGATCGCAGTAAAACCTTTGCCTATGCCGCTAAAAAAATGATCAAGCCGGGTAAAAAATTTATTGGAAGGGTATTTTTGCATCAGCCAGTGAACAGCTTTTACAATAACAAGGATCGCCACAATAATGATGATGGCTTTTGCCCAAAGCGGCGTGCCTTCTGCGTCTGCGATCGTATTGATCTCTTTTTTGAAATAACCGCTGACTTTTTCCACCTGCATCAGCACGGTGATGGCAATAAAAAGCAGGAAGCAAATAAAATCAAATGTGCGTTCAACGAGAATGGTGCCTACCAGTTTGTCAACTTTTAAATGTTCTTCCCGCGCAAGAAAAGTGCATTTGAGGATTTCGCCCAGGCGTGGTACGGCAAGGTTTGCGAGGTAGCCCACCATAGTTACTGCAAAAACATTCGAAAGTTTGGGGGTATATCCAAGCGGTTCCATCAATAATTTCCAGCGCATGGAACGGCTGATATGGCTCAAAATGCTCATGACCACCACCGGTATCACCAACCAGTAGTTGGCATTTCTTAAGGCGCTGTAAAACTCTTTTCTTTCTGTTTCATTCATAGCACCCAACTGCCACCATACTAAGAAAATACCGGCACCCAGAAAAAGTATGTATTGTAAATAAGTGAATATTTTTTTTGTCATAACCATTCACAACCTACAACAAAGTTAATTAAGAACCATATTGTCTATCAGCCTTACTTCATTTAAAAATGCAGCCACCAGGGCTACGGTTTTCTTATGGCCATCCCAGTCCCGGAGCAATTCAAGGTTTCCTGCATCGGCAATTTCCACATAATCCACTTTAAAGCCTGCGGCTTCCAACCTTTCGGTCATTTGAAGTTTTAATGGCTCAAGCGGGCCGGGTACCAGGTGTTCTTTAATATGGTACAAAACCCGGCTGATGGCAAGCGCCTGTTCCCTTTCATTTGCCTTAAGCCGCATATTCCGGCTGCTCATGGCCAGCCCGTCTTTTTCCCTGATAGTGGGATTGATACAGATTTCGGTTTTATGGTTTTTGAGTTCTGTAAGCCGTTTAATGACCATGCACTGCTGGTAATCTTTTTGGCCCAGGTACAGTTTCTGAGGCTGGGTAATTGACAATAATTTATCCACCACCTGGCATACACCCTGGAAATGGCCGGGTCGGTATTTACCGTCGAGGATGGTTTCCAGGAAACCCAGGTCGTAATGTTCGGCCTTGTAACCTGCAGGATAAATTTCATTTACGGAGGGCAAAAAAAGCAGGTCGCAACCCGCGGCCTCCAGCATATCAATATCTTTCTCAATGGTTATGGGGTATTTCTCAAAGTCGGCGGGGTTGTTAAACTGGGTTGGATTTACAAATATGCTCGAAAGGCAGATCGCATTTTCCTTTTTGCAGGTCTCTATAAGCGAGATATGCCCGGCATGCAATGCGCCCATGGTAGGCACAAACCCGGTGGAAAACCCCTGGGTTCTCCATTTTTTGAGATAAAACTGTGTGTCTTTGATGGTTTTAACGATGATCATAATAGTTTAAAATAAGCTGAGAAGGCCTAAAAACCTGAATTCTCATAAAAAAACAGTAATTTTGCAGCCAATTTCGGCAAAAACTGCCGTTTCGAGCATTACAACAGTCCAAAAATGTCAACAAAGAAAAGAATTTTATTCATTGCAAACGAAATGTCGCCGTACCTGGAACTAACCGAGTTTGCAGAAATTGTTAATAAGCTTGCTGTTTTGTCGAACGACAATAACATGGAAGTACGGTGCATTATGCCAAGGTTTGGGGTCATCAATGAAAGGAGGCACCGCCTGCATGAAGTGGTTCGTTTGTCGGGTATCAATGTTACGATCGATAATGACGATTACCCGCTGGTGATAAAAGTGGCCTCATTACCCAATGCACGCCTGCAGGTTTATTTTTTAGACAATGAAGATTATTTTAAACGTAAATCCATTTTTACAGATGAAAATGAAAAGTGGATGAGCGATAACGGGCTGCGTACGGTGTTATTCTGTAAAGGAGCACTCGAAACCGTAAAGAAATTTGGTTGGCCGCCCGATATCATTCACTGCAGCGGCTGGATGACGGGGCTGATTCCCATGTTCATTAAAACTGCCTATAAGCGGGAGCCGGTTTTTGGCCACAGTAAAGTGGTGTACACGATTGGCGAGAATACTTTTAAGGATAAACTGGGTGCCGATTTTTTGCAGCTTACTGCTATCAGCGAAGCGGTTACTAAGAAAGAACAGGAAGTGTATAAAGACATCAATAATATATCAATGTACAGGGTAGGGGCAGCTTATGCCGATGCGGTCACTTTTGGAGCGGCCAAAGTGGACAAAAAACTGACCGAAGAATTTTCAAAAGTAAAAGGGAAAAAAGTGCTCAAGTATGATGCAGAATCTGATTTAACAGACTATTTGCAATTATATGCCGACCTTGCCAAATAGAAATTACCCAATCCATTATTAAAATTTTATTTGTGCATAAAAGAGTTTTACCTGCTGCTTTTCTGAGTTTTATTGCGATCATTGTTCTTGCCTGGGGCTGTACAAAATTAGATACCACCAACCTGGGTACCGACCTTATTCCCGCAGTGGACAATGTGTTTACATTCAGGGATACTATCAATATTGAAACCACGCAGGGTTTTTTCAATGATACATCTGTAGTTACACTTTCAAGTAATTTTGCGTTGGGCACTATCAGCAATGATCCATTATTTGGAACAACGGAGGCAAATATTTATTTACAACTGAAGCCACCGTTTTATCCTTATTATTTTGGGTTTGCCACAGATACCGTGAAAAATTACACAGGTGTGGGAGTAGATTCTGTTGTACTCTGCCTCAGCTACAAAGGTGTTTGGGGCGATACCAATACCGTGCAGCAGATCCAGGTGAGCGAAATAACCGATGACCGTTTTAGCGATTCACTTTCTGATATTCACAATGTAAATTATCAGCCCCAGATCGGTGCAGCACTTTCAAATGTAGTTACGGTAGATACAAGGAGAATAGGGAAAGATACCGTCCGGTTCAACCAAAACAGGGATTCTGTTATTAACCAGATCAGGATCAAACTGAGCGATGCTTTTGCCCAGGAACTCTATGCCCAGGACAGCAGTAGTATGGCTCTTAAACAAGGATTCCGCAATGATTCTATTTACAGGAAAACTTTTAAAGGGCTGGCCATAAAGAGCTTAACCGGAAACGGGCTTATGTATATCAACCTTACCGAAGAGGCCACCCGGCTGGAAGTGCATTACAGGAAGTTCCGCAGGAATAAATATGATACGGTTTATTCTGTTTTACCTTTGCAGGCAAATGCCAGCCCTTCAATAGCCCCATCTGCAGTGGCTAATTATGTGCACCGCGACAGAACAGGATCGGAGTCTGCAAACCCGGCTGCTGATGCATTATATATACAGGGCGGGCCGGGTACTTATGCTAATCTTAAATTCCCGAAATTTCACCCGGACAGTAACTATATTACAAACAGAATCGTTCACAGGGCCGATATTGTCATTGAGCAAATACCCGGCAGTAGTTTTTACGACAGCATTTTTTCTACCCCCATCCTTTATATGGATCTTATAGATACATCAACGGCTACGCAAAAATGGAAGCCGATCTATTACGACCTTGATCCTGCCATTTTTTATAACCCTGACCTGGCCGCTGCGTTTTTCCCGGGTGGTGTGGATCATAGTTATTTTGGGAGCATTTCCCGTACCAAGGTGAACCCCCTGGGGCAAACCATCAGGTATTATAATATCAATGTAAGCCGCTATATGCAGAATTTATTTACCGGCAAGATCAGGAATTACGATATGAGGCTTTTTGCCCCGTTTAAGTTCCGGTACCCGCAATACAGCCCGTTTGCATTGCAATATGATAACCCTATTGGCTTTGGCCGCATCAAGGTAGGTGGGGGCAATAATCCGAATTACCGGATGAAACTTGTCATGACGTGGACAAAATTGTGATAATAAATCGAGTTTTTCGAAGCCCTTTATCTTAAAGGGCTTTGTTCTTTTAACGCCGGGCCTTATCTTTGCAATCTCAAAAAAAAACATATGCCTTATTTATTTACTTCAGAGTCTGTTAGTGAAGGACACCCCGACAAAGTGGCCGACCAGATCAGCGATGCTTTAATTGATAATTTTTTAGCTTTTGATCCGCAGAGTAAAGTAGCCTGCGAAACACTGGTTACCACTGGTCAGGTGGTGCTGGCCGGAGAAGTAAAAAGTAAAGCTTACCTGGATGTGCAGGAAATAGCCCGGGGCGTTATCCGCAAAATTGGTTATACCAAGAGTGAGTACATGTTTGAAGCGCATTCATGCGGTGTTTTCTCTGCCATTCACGAACAATCTGCAGATATTAACCAGGGGGTAGACCGCAAAAAGAAAGAAGAGCAGGGTGCCGGCGACCAGGGAATGATGTTTGGCTATGCCACCAACGAAACCGAAGATTATATGCCGTTGGCCTTAAACCTGGCACATAAATTCCTCGAAGACTGGCTGCACTCCGCAGGGAAAACAAGCAGATCAAATACCTGCGCCCCGATGCTAAAAGCCAGGTAACACTGGAATACGATGATAACAACAGGCCTGTAAGGATCGATGCGATCGTGGTTTCCACCCAGCACGATGATTTTGCAAAGGATGATATAATGC
The DNA here is from genome assembly GCA_963754695.1 of uncultured Chitinophagaceae bacterium. Taxonomy (GTDB): domain Bacteria; phylum Bacteroidota; class Bacteroidia; order Chitinophagales; family Chitinophagaceae; genus Ferruginibacter. Next base: position 30,177 of record CAVWGU010000001.1, on the reverse strand, counting down.
TGGCCAAGATCAAAAAGGATATCATCAATATCCTCATCCCGAGGGTAAAGGCAAAGTATCCGAAATACGCCCATCTTTTCAACAACAAGATCAAATATCATATTAACCCAACCGGTAAGTTTGTAATTGGTGGCCCGCATGGCGATACCGGCTTAACCGGCCGTAAGATCATTGTGGATACATATGGTGGTAAAGGTGCCCATGGCGGTGGTGCTTTTAGTGGAAAAGATCCCAGCAAGGTAGACCGCAGTGCGGCTTATGCAACCCGCCATATTGCTAAAAACCTGGTGGCTGCAGGCCTTTGCGATGAAGTACTGGTACAGGTTTCCTATGCCATTGGTGTGGCCCAGCCTACCAGCATCAATGTAACCACTTATGGTACTGCCAAAGTGAAAATGACAGATGGCCAAATTGCCCAAAAAGTAATGGGGATGAAATGTTTCGATATGCGTCCTTATTTTATTGAGCAACGCCTGAAACTGCGCAACCCCATGTACAGCGAAACAGCAGCTTATGGCCATATGGGCCGAAAGAACGAAGTGGTGGAAAAAATCTTTGTGTCTCCCGATGGGAAAGTGCTTAAGAAAAAAGTGGAACTGTTTACCTGGGAAAAACTGAATGCAGTGAAAGAGGTGAAGAAAGTATTTGGATTGAAATAAATTTATTTGAAGGATAATGGAAGCCCCGTAATGAATTTGCGGGGCTTTTTTCTTGTGCCGGGTTTTATTTGGCCTTACCATTAATGGCATATGCTGCAAAAACTTTAATTTTAACAAGTGAAAAAATTCAGAAATCCACAGCAACGGCCTAAGAAAAGCCAGTTGCTCATAGGGAAGGCCGCCGTATTAAAGGCTTTGCAGGAAGGCGCACAGCTGGAGCGCATTTATATGCAAAACACCCTTCATGGCGCCGAAGTGGAAGAAATCAAAAAACATGCGGAAATTCAGCTGGTACCAATTAATAAGGTTCCGGTGGAAAAACTGAATGGTTTTAATGTGACCAACCACGAAGGATGCATTGCCCAGCTTTCAAAGATCCATTACCAGCAACTGCAGGATGTGATCTCATTGACAGTGGAAAAAGGAGAGATCCCGTTGCTGCTGATGCTCGACGGTATTACTGATATACGAAATATTGGTGCCATTGCAAGAAGCGCTTATGCCATGGGGGTTCAGGCTATCATCATACCCGACAAGGGCGTGGGTGCACTCAATGAGGATGCCATTTTTACTTCTGCAGGTGCATTGGAAAAAATCGCCGTTTGCAGGGTCAATTCCCTCATGAAAGCGGTGGACGAAATGCACCTGAATGGTATCAGGGTCTTTGCCAGCGAAATGACGGCTAAAACGATGATGAGCAATTGTAATTTTTCGGAACCATGCTGTATCGTTGTGGGGGGAGAGGAAAAAGGTATTTACCCCGCTTTAATGAAGATCTGCGATGAGCAGTTTTATATTCCCATGCCCGGAAATTTTGAATCATTGAATGTTTCCGTTGCTACCGGCATGACCTTATACGAAGCAGTAAGACAACGGCTAATATCCAAAAGCTGATAACTGAAAGCTGATTGCTGAAATAAAAATAATTATGGAAGGTAGTGCAGTAAAAATTATAGAATGTCCCCGTGATGCCATGCAGGGCTGGCCGCATATCATTCCTACCGTTAAAAAAGTGGAGTACCTGAATGCATTGCTTAAAGCCGGGTTCGATACCCTTGATTTTGGAAGTTTTGTTTCGCCAAAAGCCATTCCTCAAATGGCAGATACAAAGGATATTGTTTCACAATTGGATATAGCTGGTTCGTGTACAAAACTGCTGGCTATTGTAGCTAATGAAAGAGGGGCGCAGGACGCCGTGGTTTTTGAGGAGATATCTTTCCTGGGATTTCCTTTTTCTGTTTCCGAAACGTTTCAGCAGCGCAACACAAATGCATCCATTAGCGAATCGCTGGAAAGAGTGGAGGAAATTCAAAATCTCTGTATCAAAAACCGGAAAGAACTGGTTGTTTATATATCCATGGGCTTTGGCAATCCTTACGGGGATGCTTATGATGAAGAGATCGTGTTTAACTGGGTAAGCAAACTGGCCGGCCTGGATATAAGGATCATTTCCCTGGCCGATACGGTAGGAATTGCAGCGGCCTCACAGGTGGAGCGTATGACAAAGTACCTGGTGGATGCGTTGCCACAAACGGAAATTGGCGTTCACCTGCACAGCAGTATTCAAAACCGGGAAGCAAAACTGGAAGCGGCCTTCAACGCAGGCTGCCGCCGTTTCGACGGGGCCTTAAAAGGCATTGGAGGCTGCCCCATGGCCGGAAATGACCTGGTGGGGAATATGGATACGGAATACATGCTCTCTTATTTTAAGAGCAGGGAAGCGGCTCCGGAACTCAATGAAGCAGCATTGAAAGAATGTAGTTTATTGGCCGCAGAACTATTCAGGATTTAATATTGCAACTTTAATATTTAACGAGTTGTGCTATAAAAAACAATTGGTTTTCAACAAGAATTTTTTCGCGGATCTTGGCGTTATTCTTTGCGCAACTTGGCGATACATATCAGTGTCGCAAAGAACCGCCAAGACATTTCGCAAAGTACGCTAAGAAACACTATTAACTAAAGATATTCAATAGCATAACTCGTTAAATATTAAATGTTTTGGAGAAGGGAGGTTTTTATCTTATTTGATGCGCTTAAATCTAATCAGCAAAACAATTGGAATTTCGTTTAGAACATACACCCAAACCGTTTGATCAAAAAATCAACCACCGGCATAAACTGATGCTGATAGGCAGCTGCTTTACCGAAAATATAGGGGAGAAATTGCTGGCGCATAAGTTTAACCTGCTCCAAAACCCCAATGGCATTTTATTCAACCCTGTAAGTGTAAAAGAAGCCGTTGAAAATTATATCAGCAATAAATTAGTTGGCGAAAATGACCTGTTTTATCTGAATGAGGCCTGGCACAGCTGGCAGCACCACAGCAGGTTTTCTTCGCCCGTAAAAGAGGATGCCATTGAAAAGATAAATGCATCCACAACGGCTGCACATACCTGGTTAAGGCAAACAGATTTTTTGATCATTACCCTTGGTTCTGCCTGGGTATATGAATTAACATCCCTCGCTGATAAGGCTTTGGCTGGTTCAGTGGCTGCCAATAACCACAAAGCACCTGCATCATGGTTTAACAGGCGCCTGCTGGGCATTCCGGAACTTGATGCGATCCTTGCAGAAATGATCGGTGCTTTGCAATCATTCAATCCGGCTATAAAGATCATATTCACCATCAGCCCGGTAAGGCACCTGCGGGAAGGATTTGTAGAAAACAACAGGAGCAAGGCAGCGCTCATTACAGCTGTTCACCAGGCCGTAAATAATATTGAAAATGTATTTTATTTTCCTGCTTATGAACTGGTGATAGACGACCTGCGGGATTATCGTTTTTATGCAGAGGATATGGTACACCCAAATTATGCGGCCACCAACTATGTATGGGAAAAATTTGTTGCAGCCTGTATGGAAGAATCCGCTCAAAAACTGATGCTTTCTGTTAATGAGATCAATGCTGCAGAAAGGCACAAGCCCTTTAATCCTGCTTCGGAAGCACACAGAAAATTCATGGAAATTTACGCACAAAAACTCTCAGAACTTGCCGCACAGTACCCTGGTATTGATTTTACCGAAGACATTCATTTCTTCAGAAGCTAACCGTTGGGCTTATTTATTACACAATCGTTCAAATTCATTGCCCGCTATTGTTAAGGCCTTGTAGTCTCCTTTCTTTTCTATAACAGCAACGACGCTTCCCTTCATGGTAAATTTTGCAAACCGGTGTTCGAGCTTCAGGATCAGTCCTCCACCCGCTTTTTCTCCATAAAAATCCCAGTCATAGGACCTGTGCCGTTTATAACTGGCCGGAGAAAGCTTTCTATCCCTGCTCACATAATACTGAACCCAGGAATTTTTCTTTTGCATTTCCAGCACATTGCAATCCTGCCCGTAAATCTTTTCATTTGCAGGATATAATTTCCAACTGAGAATGGAGTCTGTTGCAGCTGAATAATCTTCACAGGTACTGTCTATGATGCCATTAAACGATGAAAGGCATTTATTGCGGACGCCTGAATAATAATAGGTGAAACTGTCGTTCTTACTTATAAAACTACTTTGATAATCGGCCGAATCATACCTGAATATTCCTTTGAATGGCCTTGCAATCCTCAAGGAGTCCTGGTTCAGTTGGTTGCTTTCGTAACTATAACTGTATTCAATTTCTCCCCTAAAAAAATCCGGCAGGCTTTTATCTGCTGGGTTTGTACAGGAGCAGAACAGGGCTATAAGCGGTACAAGTATTTTTTTACCAGTATGCATCCTGTAAGATTTTCCATTCGCCATTTTCTTCTATCCAGATAAGTGTAAAGTCAACCCTGTGATTTTTGGGTTGCTTGTCTGTAATGACCGATACGCCTTTTTGCCATATGATATTGCCCTGTTTTTCGGCTTTTTCATTGGTAAGTTTCCAGGTACCGGCCATGCGTTCAAAACCCTTCCAGTATTTTACCAATTCGTCCCTGCCGCTTGCCTCCAATTTTTTATTGATGATCTTGCCATTGGCAGCATAATAATCTGCAATTTTTTCAAAATTTCCGGCGTTATAAGCCGCTTCCATTTTTCTCAGCATAGAATCCACGATTATATTTGCCAGGTCTTTCTTGCGCCGGTATTCAAGGTCATAACTGGTGGCCCAGGTTTTGCCCGCGTCATTGCTGGTTTCGCCGTGTTGCCTCATTTTATCCGGTGAAAGGTTATGAAAGGTCATTTTTTGTATTTGCCAAAGCGTATCATTTACCTTTTCATTGGCTGTTTGCAAAATCATTTTACCGGCTTCAAAATGCCCGTCAAGGTATTGGGTGATATTGCCGGTATTGTCAACCCAGTATTGCTGCCATTTCTTCACAGCGGCATTGTACATGTTATAACTTTTTCCTGCATAGCGCAGACCGCGCTGCAGGCTGGCCGAGGTCCATTCTTCGAGTATGGTGCAACTGTCGAGCTGCAGGCTGATCCTGCTGTCGCCCGCCTTATTTCCCTTGGGGCCATAAGCTTCCCATTCGCCGATCCAGAAATCGAACTGGCGGTAAACAGGTTTACTGCAGGGCAGTTTTCCGCTTTGGGAAAAACCTGGGAGGGCCATTGCAAAAAAGGCTAAAAGAAGGGTTAGTTTGTGCATTTTATTTTTCTTTATGGCAATAGGACCGGTAAAAACGCTTCCTTGTCTATCAATAAATATTGCCTTTCATCCTTAATATTAAATATTAAATATTAAATCTTCAATCTTAAATCTCAGTGTATCCTGTCGCCCCTTACTTCCTCGCTGTTCATGAGTTCTTTTTCATAATCCAGCCATTCTTTCCAGCGTTTGCGCACCGTCTTTTTGTCGATATAATGTTCAGCAAGCGTGATAAAAAGCGTGTAATGGCCGGCTTCACTTTCCATAAACCGCCTGTAAAACCTCCGCATGTAGGCATCATCGAGCCCTTCGCTCAGGCGCTTGAACCTTTCGCAACTGCGTGCTTCAATAAGTGCCATGATGAGCATCTGGTCTAAAAATCTTTCCATGGGGCTGCCCCCTTTTTTTTGAAAATCGAGGAGCTTATTCACATAAACATCCTTGCGTTGCCTGCCCAGCTTAAGCCCCCGTTTGTTTATTTCGGCCAGCACCGCCCGGAAATGTCCCCATTCTTCTGTAACGATGGGGCTGAGCTCTTCGAGCAGTAATGTTTTATCGGGGTTTTTCTGAATCAATGAAATGCAGGTGGTGGCTGCTTTCTGTTCGCAATAAGCATGGTCGGTAAGGATTTCTTCCAGCTGTATCTCTGCCAGGTTTACCCAACGGGGATCTGTGGGTAATTGCAGGCCCAGGATGTTTTTTACGTCGATATTTTCTGTAAGGCTCAAGCTGCAAAATTAATTATCACCAAAATAAAACAAATTTTATTACTTTACAGCTACAAATGCTGTTATGAGAATTTTTGCTTTTATTTTGTCTGCCATTTCCACGGCAGGGTTTATTGTTCTGTTAAATTCAAAATTGGTTCTGCCGGCCCCATTGGGCAAAATACTTGCCCCGCAAAGCGGCGTATGGCAGAATGCCGAAAAAACGGATGAAAATTTTTCTGCCGATCTGCAATTCCCCCATTTAAAAGGCAATACAACTGTTTATCTTGATGAGCGCCTGGTGCCGCATGTTTTTACCGATAATGAAACCGATGCCATGTTTGTACAGGGTTTCCTGCATGCAAAATTCCGGCTCTGGCAAATGGACCTGCAAACACTTTCTGCTGCAGGTGAAGTTAGCAGGGTGGTGGGAGAGGTAGCCCTTAACCACGACCGGGAATTTCGCCGGCTCGGAATGGTTTATGCAGCAGAAAACGCCCTCAAAGAAATAGAGGCCGATGCAGAAATGAAGGCTGTTTGTGATGCGTATACGGCGGGCGTAAATGCCTATATCAATACTCTTACCGAAAGCACATTGCCCATAGAATATAAACTCATGGGATATAAGCCCACACAATGGAGTAATATGCGCACGTCACTTTTCCTCAAATACATGAGCTACGACCTGGCATCGCACGAACGTGATTTTGAAATGGCCACAGCGCATCAATATTTTGATTCAACAGATTTTAACCTGCTTTATCCTGTACGGCAGGATTCTGCAGATCCCATCATTCCAAAAGGAACGGTTTTTCCTGAACCGGCAATAAAAACCGTTACGCCACCTGCCGCCGATTCTGTTTACCTGCATGGCGAGGTTACTGCTATGGAATATGAAAAAGCAGATGAAGCGAACGGGAGCAACAACTGGGCAGTAAGCGGGCTGAAAACTAAAAGTGGTGCACCAATTCTCTGCAATGATCCCCATCTTGGACTCAATCTTCCATCGCTGTGGTACGAAATGCAGTTGTCTACACCTTTGTACAACGCATATGGCGCCAGCTTTCCAGGCGCACCAAGTGTTATCATTGGGTTTAACGACAGTTGTGCCTTTGGTTTTACCAATGGAGGCCGGGATGTGCGGGATTATTATGAAATTCAGTTTAAAGACGATTCAAGAAAAGAGTATTGGTTTAACAATGAATGGAAGCAAACCAGTTTCCGCATAGAAAAAATTGAAATTGCAGGCAAACCAACTTTTTACGATACGGTTGCTTACACCTTATTTGGCCCGGTGATGTATGATAAATCATTTGGCGGCAAAAGAAAAACCAGCCAAAAAAATTATGCGGTCCGCTGGAAGGCACACGATGCAAGTAAGGAACTGAGGATATTTTATTACCTGAACCGTGCAAAAAATTATACTGATTATGTGGATGCCTGCAGCAACCTGCATACGCCTGGACAAAACGTGGTGTTTGCCTGTAAGAACGGCGATATAGCATTGCGTACCCAGGGGGAATGGCCTGCAAAATGGCGGGGCCAGGGCGATTTTCCCATGCCCGGAACCGACAGCAGTTATATGTGGCAGGGAATGATCCCGCAAACCGAAGTGCCTTATCAATACAATCCCGAACGTGGCTTTGTAAGCAGCGCCAACCAGCGGCCCGTAGCGCCCGACTATCCCTATTATCTTGGACGGGAATATCCATCTGCCCGGGGTGTGATCATTAACCGTTTACTGGCCGGTATGTCGCAGGTAACAGCACAGGATATGATGGCATTGCAAACAAATAATTATAATGTATTTGCAGAAATGGCTTTGCCACTGCTCTTCAGGAATATGAAAGTGGAACTTCTTTCCGGCGAAGAACAAAAATATTTTGCCATGCTCCGCAACTGGGATTTGAGAAATGACCCAGCTTCTACAGGGGCTACCGTTTTTTCCATTTCCTGGGCAAAACTCCGGGAAGCCATTTTTGCCGATGAATTTGCCAAAGCACCAGAAGGCGCTATGAAACCATTTGAAAGTACGCTGATGGAAGCTTTGCTGCGGGATTCGGCCTATAAATTCATCGACGTTATTTCAACAGCAGAAAAAGAAACCCTTCCCGATGTGGTTACGAAGGCCTTTAAGGCGGCGTCTGCTGATATTAAAAAGGCTGAAGGCGAAAAAAAACTGGAATGGGCAAAATACAAAGACACCAGGGTGGAACACCTTACAAAGGTAATGACCCCCTTCAGCCGCCTGCATCTGCCCATTGGCGGTGGTGAACATATTATCAATGCGGCAAAACCCAATCATGGTCCCAGCTGGCGCATGGTGGTAAGTCTTACTGCCAAAACGGAAGCATATGGCATTTATCCCGGTGGGCAAAGTGGAAACCCCGGCAGCCGCTTTTATGATAATGCCATTGACAAATGGGCTAAGGGCGAATATTACAGCCTGTGGATGATGACAAAGGAGGAAGCCGGCGATAAGCGCATTAAATGGACCATGAATTTTAAAAAAGGATAATCAGCAAACATGAAATTAATTGTATCAATCATATTGACAGCCCTATTGAGTTATGCAGCTTGTTTATTTTTACCCTGGTGGAGTATTGCCATTGCAGCATTTTTGGTTGCATTAACCATTGGGCTCAGGCCTGGTTATGCATTTCTTGCCGGGTTTACCGGTGTGTTTATACTTTGGGCCCTTATCAGCTATACTATCAGTTTGGCCAATGGGCATTTGCTGGCAGGCAAAGTTTCTATGCTTATATTAAAAACAGAAAATCCGCTTTTATTGATTGTTCTGTCAGCTTTGATAGGCGCATTAACAGCCGGAATGGGTGCGTTAACCGGTGCCTATGGGCGGCAAATCTTTTTTGAGAAAAAAAAATCAACATTACAAGGGGATTAGTAATATTTCGATAATTTCGGGCACATTTATGGTAATTTTACTGTATATCGGGTGAATCTCCTCTAAATAAATGACTTAAACCATACTAAAAGAGGGACAGTTTCCGTTTAAAATAAAAGGTTTATTGAGTATTATTTTAAAGTGAAACTTCCTTTATGAAACAATTTATTACCCTGATCTTTCTCTGCTTACAGATAAATTTGAGTTTTTCACAGGCCGATGTATCAGCCGGATTTGCCTTACAGGGATCTGTACTGGCAAACAGCCCTGTAACAGGCCGCGACGATTGGTTTCCGCGTACACCCGGAGTGGGTAAGGGCGTAATTGATACATCGGGAGTAGGCGGTTATATTGTTAATATCCTGGCCAATAAAAGCTATTCCTTTGTAAAAAGAATGGCTTTTCCTCTATATTCCGTTCGTGATAACAGGCTATACATTGATGCACTCTATTGCAGGGACGGAAACGTGGGTAGTGTTGACAGCACAGTAATGTTGGGTTCCGATTCTAAAAATTGCGCAAACCCAATGACCGAATGGTATGGTGGTGGGGGTGGTGTAGGAAGCACTTCTAATGATATTGTGGATATGTTTGCACATGCACGAAGGGATGGAACATCCATTAATGACAGCCTTTGGATATATGGCGGTGTAACCTTTGTAGGTGCCGGCGGTGCTCATTATTTCGATTATGAGTTCTATCAAAGTGAAATGGGCTTTGCAGAACCACCTTTATGGACTACAGTGCGTTTTACTAATTCCGGTGCAGAAGAAGGTCATACTGCCTGGCGGTTTAACAGTGCGGGAAATGTTATTAAAGCCGGAGATATGATTGTGGCCGTATCATTCGATAATGCCGGGGTCAACAGTGTGGAACTAAGAATATGGGTCAGCGAAAATGACCGTAACACTATTGTTCCCACCAGGTTTTCCTGGGGAGCTGCTTTCGATAAAAAGTCAAACGCAAACCAATATGGTTATGCCAGTATCAATTTCCCCTCATCGAACCTTAAATATGCAATAAATACGGGTGTTCTGCCTATACCTGCAGCGCCCTGGGGAACTATTAATGGCGGACCAGTATATTCACCCGTCTTACAACAATATAAATTTTTTGAGTTCGGCCTCAATATCACCAGCCTGGGTATCGATCCCAAGCAAATTGCCGGTAGCGATCCCTGTTCTTCCCCATTCAGCAAACTGCTGGTAAAATCGAGAACGGGAAACAGTTTTACTGCCGACCTGAAGGATTTTGTGGGCCCGTACGATTTTATGAAATTACCGGTATTGGGTGTAAATATCGGCCCCGACAGGCAGATATGCGTGGGCAGGGACACGGCTTTGTTATATGCCAATCCATCGGCTGGAGCCCTTGGTATTTTTCATTGGACGAGTGTATATGGCGACGGCATCATCAGTAACCCAGACAGTTCGGCAATATATGTGAATATGCCAGGCATTTATATTGTGCAATCTTATATTTACCCGGGTTGTTTTGTAAGTAGTACAGATACGGTTATTGTTAGTAATATGGGGGGGAGTTGTGCCGTATTGCCTCAAAATAATATTGTACTCCGGGGAAATACCCGCGGGGCCAACCGATGGCTCAGCTGGCCACTGGTACAGGATCCTGATGCGGCCTCGCTGGAGCTGCAATATTCACGCAACGGCAGGGAGTTTCATACTTTGGCAGTACTGCCCAAAAAAACGGTTGAATATACAGACAAGAGGATAATAAACACAGCAGCATATTACCGGATCGTCTCCAAAAGTACCGCAGGTCACTATAAATCCTATTCCAATGTGATAATGCTTCATACTAAGGAAGCAGTTAGTATTTCAATTCAAAAGCTGACTGGGCAAAACGTTGTAAAAATTACCAGTGCGGGTATGCCATTTGTAAATGGATCGATGATGCTTTTTGATGAAACCGGTAAACTGGTGTATACAACCAGGCTCCATACCAGTGCTGCTTCTGACCTGCATTATATCCATCAACCTCTTACCAGGGGTGTGTACTATTACAGGTTGATAACAGATGTATATTCAGGTTCCGGTAAAATATTATGGGATTAATGGGAGTGCCCAGGAGGGAAGGCGTTGGTTTTTATTGATCTCAATTAAATAGGATCATAAGGGATTATAGAGTTGGGCTATTTCTTTGTCTTTTCCGAGTTGGGACTTGAGCATTTCGAGGCCTTCGAATTTACGTTCGGCCCTGATATATTTCCTGAGCCTTATTGTTAATTCATTCTCATATATATCTTCGTCGAAATCAAAAATATTGACCTCAATAACACGGTTAGTGCCGTTAACAGTGGGCCGGTTACCAATATTCATCATCCCTTTAAATGATCTTTGTCCCAGTTCCACATCCACTGCATAAACACCGTTGCCGGGAACCAGCTTGTTTTCGTTGTTGATACTGATATTTGCGGTAGGGTAACCAATGGTACGGCCAAGTTTATTGCCGGGGATCACGGTGCCGCTGAAACTGTAATCGTAACCTAAAAAATCTGCCGCGGTTTTGATATCCCCATCGAGCAGGGCATCCCTCACTTTTGTTGAACTGATGATCACGTTTTCGAGCACATGTTCGGGAATTTCCCTTACGTGGTATTGATAAGTTGATGCCTCCCTTTGGAGCAGGGCCAAATTTCCCTGGCGCCCCTTGCCAAAACGGTGATCGTAGCCTATGATGACCGTATGCGGGTGAAATTTTGCCACCAGGAAATCTTTAATATATTGTTCGGCAGACTGTTCAGCAAAGGCCTCGTCAAAAGGCACTACTACAATATGTTCCAATCCCTGTTTTTGGAGCAGTTGGTATTTTTCTTCCTGTGTACTGAGTATGTACAGCCGGTTTTTACTGCTTCTTACCACTTGTTTAGGATGCGGAAAAAATGTAATAAGAACGGCAGTACCGCCAATTGCCCTGGCTTCGGCAAGCAGTTGCTGAATGATCTTTACATGGCCAAGGTGCACCCCGTCGAAAGTGCCAATGGTAACAACCGCCTTTTTGAACTTTGGAAGTTCCTGTACATTTGTATATACCTGCATAAAACTGGTGCAAAACTAACTGATAAAAATGTAATAATGAATAGCCCCAGGGTTTAGCTTTGCGTCCTGTTGAGGCAGTGGTTTTTCTGCACATTCAAATTTTAGCGCATATTTCATGAGTTTATACAGCAAACGTGGTGTTTCGGCACAAAAAGAAGAAGTGCATGAGGCCGTTAAAAACCTCGACCAGGGCTTGTTTCCGCATGCTTTTTGTAAAATTTATCCAGATTACCTGGGAGGCGATGATGCATTTGTGAACATCATGCATGCCGACGGGGCAGGCACAAAAAGCATTCTTGCCTACCTGTACTGGAAGGAGACCGGCGATATTTCCGTTTGGAAGGGCATTGCACAGGATGCCGTTGTGATGAACCTCGATGACCTGCTTTGTGTGGGCATTTATGACCAGATTGTTTTTAATAGTACTATTGACCGCAACAAGCACCTTGTGCCTGGCCCCGTGCTGGAACAGATCATTAACGGAACGCAGGAATTGTTTGATACACTTAAAACCTTTGGCATAAACATCCATTACCTGGGGGGCGAAACGGCCGATGTGGGGGATGTGGTGCGTACGGCAGCAGTTAATGGTACCATGACCTGCCGCTGGCAAAAAAACAGGATCATCAGCAATGAAAAGATACAGGCCGGGGATGTGATCGTGGGATTGGCGAGTTTTGGACAGGCCAATTATGAATCAGCTTACAACAGCGGTATCGGCAGTAATGGACTCACCAGTGCACGCCACGATGTGCTGGGAAAGTTTTATGCAGAAAATTTTAAAGAGAGCTACGACAACGGCCTTGCAGCCGAAGTTGTATATATTGGTAAACACAAACTTTCAGAAGCTTTCAAAGATACCAGCATTGGAAAACTGCTATTAAGTCCCACACGTACTTATGCACCGGTAATGAAAGAACTGCTGCAAAACCATTTTGAAAAGATCCACGGATTGATCCACTGCAGCGGAGGCGGGCAAACAAAATGTATGAAATACCTGCCAGGCAATTTTAAGGTTGTAAAGGATAATTTATTTGAAGCGCCTGATGTTTTTAAGCTCATTCAGCAAAACAGCGGCAGCCACCTGCGTGAAATGTATGAAGTGTTCAATATGGGTTGCCGTCTCGAAATTTATTGCGCCGGAGCCGATGCCCAAACGATGATAAATACAGCCAAATCTTTTGGAATAGAAGCGCAGGTCATCGGCAGGGTGGAGGCCTCTGGTAAGAAAGAACTGCTTATAAAAGCAGGTGGGGAAGAAATTATTTACCAAAACAGCTAATTCAATGCTGTAAAGAATTAATGGACCATCTCTGTGAAAACTCCTTTTCTCCCTTTCTTTGATGCAGGAATTATTACTGCAGGGAAAATAAGACTGAAAGAGAAACGCAGCTGATACCACGCCCGGCAATAATCAGTTATCAAAAATTGATAATCAACTTTTCTTCTTTGCCAGTTTTTTCTTCCCAGCCGCTTTTTTCGGCGCAGCCTTTTTTTCGGCCGCTTTCTTTTTTGGTGCTCCTTTCTTTTGAAAGGCAGCAGGATCCTGGGCTTCGATCATTTTTTTAATTTCTTCAATATCGATGCCGGGTAATTCATCGGCACTGAATTTTTTTCCCTCTTTGTTCAGCCCCAGCTTCATCATTTTTTTGCCAAAACGTATGAAGGGACCCCAGCGGCCGTTTTCGATGGCAATTTTTTCGGCAGGCCATTGCTGAATAAAACGGTTGGCTTCCTTCTCTATTTTTTTAGCAATCAGTTCATCGCAATCCGATTGGCTCAGCTCATCAAAATTATAAGCCTTTGGTACATTTATGAACAGGTCGTTCCATTTTATGAACGGGCCAAACCTTCCCTTACCCTTGGTAATGGGCTTGTCATCGTAAAAACCAATCGGTGCATCTTCCACCTGTTTGGCCTCAATTATTTCCACCGCACGGGCCAAATCAACCTCAGTTGGCTCTTCGCCTTTTGGAATGGAAATGAACTGCTCGCCCCATTTTACATAAGGGCCAAAGCGGCCAATGTTTACCGATATTTCCAGGCCCTCGTGTTCGCCCAATTGCAGGGGAAGCTTAAAAAGCTCCATGGCTTCTTCAAGACTGATGGTTTCGATGCTCTGTCCATATTTAAGCCGGGCAAATTTTGGCTTTTCCTCATCGGTAGAAGCTCCGATCTGCACCATGGGGCCATAACGTCCCATACGGGCTATCACCGGCTTGCCTTCACTTTCGCCCAGGGCACGCTCACCTACGGCACGGCCGGCATTTTCGAGCGTATGTTCCACCCCATCATGAAATGGCTGATAAAAATCGCCCACCATTTTGTTCCACTTCATTTTCCCATCGGCAATTTCATCAAATTCTTTCTCAATTTCTGCGGTAAAGGAATAGTCCATCACATCTTTAAAATGCTGGTTCAAAAAATCGGTCACCACCAGGCCAAGGTCGGTGGGGAAAAGTTTCGATTTTTCGGCCCCTGTATTTTCCTGTTCTGTTGCGGTCTTTATCTTATCATCTTTTAAGATAAGCACCCTGAAATTTCTTTTAATGGCGTCCTTATCCTTTTTAACTACATAATTTCTTTTGATGATGGTGCTGATGGTGGGTGCATAGGTACTTGGCCTTCCAATGCCCAGCTCTTCCAGTTTTTTTACGAGCGAAGCTTCTGTATAGCGTGCACCCGGTCTTGTAAATTTTTCAGTGGCGCTCATATGTATAAAGGCAAGTTTTTGCCCCACACTTAAATTGGGCAGGCGGCTGTGGTTTTCATCATCGCTTTCCTCTTCGTCGGTACTCTCCATATAAACTTTTAAAAATCCATCGAATTTCAAAACTTCGCCGGTGGCCGTGAGCTCAGCATTGTTGGTGCTGATATTTATTTTGGCCGTTGTTTTTTCAAATTCAGCATCACTCATTTGCGAAGCAATGGTGCGCTTCCAGATAAGTTCGTAGAGGCGGTTCAGTTCCGGGTCGTCCACGCTTTGGTTTTCAATATAGGTAGGGCGTATAGCCTCGTGCGCTTCCTGTGCACTGGCCGACTTTGTTTTATAATGGCGTTCCTGCAGGTAATCGGCGCCAAAGCTCCTGGTAATTTCTTTTTTAATGCTCTGCCGGGCAGTATCGCTCAGGTTCACACTGTCGGTACGCATATAAGTGATTTGTCCGCTCTCGTAAAGCCTTTGTGCCAGTAACATGGTTTTACTTACACCGTAGCCTAATTTGCGGCTGGCTTCCTGCTGCAGGGTGCTGGTGGTAAAAGGCGCTGCGGGTGTGCGCTTGGCAGGTTTCACCTGGATGTCTTTAACCGTATAACTGGCGCCAATGCAGGTTTGCAAAAATTTCTCTGCGCCTGCCTCATCGCTAAACCTTTCGCCTTCGGCTTTAAAATTTACAGTTTTATTGTTCAGGTCTGTAGCGGCCAGTATGGCTTCTGTTTTAAAACTGCTTTGTGCCGTGTGTGCATTTATTTCCCTTTCCTTTTCCACGATCAGTTTTACAGCCACACTTTGTACCCGGCCTGCGCTGAGGCCACCCTGGCTGCCAATTTTACGCCAGAGTACGGGACTTAGTTCAAAACCCACAATGCGGTCGAGTACCCGGCGTGCCTGCTGTGCATTTACCAGGTCCATATTAATGGTGCGTGGGTTTTGCACGGCCTGTTGTATTGCCGGCTTGGTAATTTCATGAAAAACGATACGCTTGGTGGTTTTAGGATCAAGGTTCAGCACTTCGGCCAGGTGCCAGCTGATACTTTCTCCTTCACGGTCCTCATCCGATGCCAGCCAAACCTCGTTCGATTTTTTTGCCAGCGCCTTCAGTTCCGATACTACTTTTTGTTTTTCTGGAGGAACAATATAGCTGGGCTTAAAATTATTTGCAATATCAATGCCCATATCGTTCTTCTCCAGGTCGCGGATATGTCCAAAACAGCTCTTTACCTCAAAATCCTTTCCCAGGATATTAGCAATGGTCTTAGCTTTAGCCGGGCTTTCCACAATCAATAAATTCTTGGCCATAATTTCGTTCCTTTCTTTATAATGAATTTAAAATCAAATATTTATACTTTGTTACCCTCATATGTTCTTCGCTCAGCATCGTTGTGTCACTCACTTGTACGGCATACCCCTTTTCATCAAAAAGCCGCTGAAAGATTTCTGCAATATTAGTTTAAAATTGAAAAATGCAAATTTTTTAAACCCGCTGCAGCTGGCCGGGACTGTTTTTTTGCCTCATATATATATAAGTAACCGCATTTAGGAGGAATAATAAAAACAACCATTTTACCACAGTTTCTGAAACAAAAATCTAATTTTTGTAGTCAGTCTTTAACCAGTTCCATCTTAACCTCAACAAAATTTTTGAATGATATGGTGTTCAGACAAATAATCTTCTCCAGTTTATTGCTTTTAGCAGTATTCTTTGTTAACGCTCAAAACAGGATCGTGGTATTTCAGTCAGATTTTGGATTGAAAGACGGGGCCGTAGCTGCCATGAAAGGAGTGGCCATGGGTGTAGACAGCAGTTTAAAGCTTTTTGATCTTACGCACGAGATACCTGCTTATAATATCTGGGAGGCTGCTTACCGGCTGGAACAAACAGTCAATTACTGGCCTGCGGGAACCGTTTTTGTATCGGTGGTGGATCCCGGAGTGGGCACAAACCGCAAATCAGTGGTACTGAAAACCAAAACCGGCCATTTTATTGTAACGCCCGATAACGGTACACTTACACTGGTGGCCGCATCATTGGGCATTGAAGCGGTACGTGAAATTGATGAAGCGGTGAACCGCAGGCAAAATTCAACCCGTTCTTATACCTTTCAGGGACGTGATGTGTATGCTTATACTGCTGCCAGGCTGGCTTCGGGTAAGATAGGTTTTGAAGGAGTTGGGCAACTCCTCCCAGCGGAACTGGTTTTAATTCCTTACCAAAAAGCGGTTTTTAAGAACGGGATCTTATCAGGAACCATCAGTATCCTGGATGTGCAGTATGGAAATGTGTGGACCAATATCGGCGACAGCCTGCTTAACCGGCTGCAGGTAAAAACGGGCGACAGGTTGCAGGTGAAAATATTTCAACATAAAAAGAAAATATACGAAGGACATATGCCTTATTGCAGTACGTTTGGGGCGGTGGCAGCAGGCAAACCTTTGCTCTACCTCAACAGCCTGATGCAGGTTTCATTTGCCCTAAATAGGGGAAGTTTTGCCGGGGCATATAAAATTGGAAGCGGTAGCGGGTGGAGTGTGGAGCTGAGAAAAGATACGGTCGGGAGATGACATTTTAACGTATTTTGCTATAGTGTATCTTTAGTTAGTAGTGCGTCTCTTAGCGTGCTTGGCGAAATGTTTTGAAGGTTCTTTGCGACACTGATATGTATCGCTAAGTTGCGCAAAGAAAAGCGCCAAAATCCGCAAAAAAATCCTTAATGAAAACCAATTGTCTTTATTAGCACTCTACGTAACATTTTAATGATTTTTGTTTAACAAAAATGCCACCCTCGCAGGTGGCATTTTATATAAAGCAATTTTACTTTTATGCTTCGGGAGAAAGATATTGTGCATAAGCGTATCCCTCTTCGCCATCGGCAGTGCGTACCTGCCACCACTGATCGTTTGCCTGGCTAACGAGTGTAATCACTTCGTCTTTGGCTGCCTTACCCACAATGGGCTGGTCGGTGCCGGGGCCCTTGCGGATATTGAGGTTACTGCTTTCTGTAACAACCCTTGCCCTGGTTACTGCTGCGTCAACAGATGTTTTGATGTTGAGCACCATGTCGCCGCCGGAAAAATTGGGGTCAATTTGTCCGTAAACATCCCAAAGCTGGTCTTTAACGGCGCCGGTTGGCGCAGTTCCGTCTACGTACAAAACGCCGTCCTGCTCCCTTACGGCAAGATCAGATACACCTGCAGCCAGGGCCGCATCGGTGAGAGATTTATATTTGTCTGCTAAAGTCATAGTTTGTTTCCTCCAATTTTATTTAACGGTTAATTTATTGTCGATTTTTTTAGGCTTCAGGCTGTTGAGCGTTTGCATCAAAGCGGCCAGTTTGCTTTTTTCGATAGAGCCGGAAAGTGTGATCACGCCATCAGCTACAGTGGCAGTAACAGTTGGATGATCCTTGGTGGCATCTTTAACGCTGGCAGTCAGCGGGTCGTCGGCAGTTATTACCACGGGTGCAGGTGGAGGAGGTACGCTGGCGTTGTTTACTACATCTTTAACACCGGAAACTGCTTTAACAGCAGTTAAAATGGCAGCCTTAGTGGCTTCATCCTTTACCTCGCCGGTAATAGTGGCCACACCATCAGCCACGGTTACCGCAGCCTTGGCAAAATCGGCATTAGCGCCCAGTGCTTTTTCTACAGCCGCTTTAATGTCGGCATCTTTTGGTTTACAGCTTACGAAGCTAACAGTAGCTGCGATCACCAACGCAAACAGTACTTTTGAAAGTTTCATGTTGTTGTGTTTTTTTTGAATTAAAAAATTTGATACCAAAGAAATGGAAAAAATCTGTTTTATAATTATTATTCCAAAAATTTCTCCAAAATATTTATAAGCGTTATTAAAAAAGGTAACCGTTTATTATTCAGAATATTTTTATAAAGTTCCTAACCTGCCTCCATCTACCGGCAGGTTAATGCCGTTAATATAGGCTGCTGCCGGGCTGCATAAAAAAGCTACGGCTGCGCCAAACTCTTCCGGGTTTCCAATACGGCCCACCGGTATCTCGGCGAGCAGTTCTTTCATCACGTCTGCTTCTGTTTTACCGGCAGCTTCTGCTTTTTTCTTCACCACATAATCGGCCCGGGTGGTTTTGGTAAATCCGGGCAATACATTGTTTACCGTAATACCAAATGGCCCCAGCTCGCCCGCAAGTGTTTTGCTCCAGTTGGCCACGGCTGCACGGATGGTATTGCTTACGCCCAGCCCCGCTATTGGCTGTTTAACCGAGGTGGAAATGATATTTACGATCCTACCATAACCTTCAGCTTTCATGCCCGGAACCAATGCCTGCACCAAAATATGGTTGCAGATCAAATGCGCATTAAAAGCCTGTCGAAATTCATCAACCGCGGCATTCAGTGCGGTTCCTCCGGCAGGGCCGCCGGTATTATTGATCAGTATATGAATAGACGTTTTTTTTGCCAGATAGTTATCAATGGCTTCTTTTACCTGTTGCGGATGGGAAAAATCTGCCACAAGGAAACCATGTTCCTGGCCCTTTGACCTGTCGAGTGTTTGCAGGGCAGTAACCAGTTTCTCTTCGTTACGGGCCATTAAAACAATATGAGTGCCCAGCAGCGCCAGTTCCACGGCGCTGGCATAACCAAGGCCCTGGGTGCTGCCGCAAACAAGCGCTGTTTTGCCGGATAAACTAAGGTTCATACAGTAAAATTAGGGAAACGATATCAGTATACCGGCATGTTAAGGGTAAATGTGTAAAAGCGGGGGATTCAGAGACAGATCATACGGGTTAAAAGGATACGTTTTTATTATAGTTCATTCATACATGGAAAATTAAAGTAATTCAACTGAACGCTCTCATCCACCAATAATCTCTGTTCAAATATCATTACCTGAACCCGGTCTTTTCCTTTAAGATTTCGATAGTATTGTAAATAATAGGGCAGATGCCGTAATAAGTTATTGTATTGGAAATACGGTCTTTAAAATTAGGCTTATGAAGATGAGGGAATTCGCGGCATTCGGCAAAACGGTTCTCATAAATACTGCAGATACTGCCGGTTAAAAAATGACAGGGGATATGGTTGATGATGAAATGGCCCTGCTCACTTCCTTCGATATATTTTGCCTTAAAGGCTTCTTCTGAAACCTGCAGCCGGTTGGCAGCCGCTTTCGCTTCTGCAGGGGTTACATTTACCATTAACACTTTGCAGCAGGCACCACATTGGGTGCAGTCAACAGCCTGGGTCACTTCTTCACTGATAGGTTGCAAAATGGCATCCAGCTGATCGGCTGGCCGCTGCTTGACATATTGGGAAAAATAATAATTTTCCTCCATCTTTTCTTCAGCTTCGGCAGCAATAAATTCTTTGTCAGTGATCAAAATTTACTTGTATAAGCCTGTAAAATAACGCTTATATACCGGAGACCCATAAAAGAATGAAATTTGCTAACATTTTTAAGAATGCTGTGGATAAAACAGCATGGGCAGGAAGAGGATGTTTCAGGTATATTCGCAGGCTGGTAAAAATGGTTTCGTGTTTATTTGGACCTGCAATCGGTGAATAATACTATCATCCCTTCGGGGTTTGTGAACGTTTTAATAGGTGTTGCTTGTTATAAGACTTTCACCCCTTCGGGGTTTGTGAACGTTTTAATAGGGGGTGTTTGTTATAAGACTATTACCCCTTCGGGGTTTGTGAACGTTTTAATAGGTGGTGTTTGTTATAAGACTATTACCCCTTCGGGGCTTTAGTAGGGTAGTTATAGGTGTTGCTTTTTATAAGACTTTCACCCCTTCGGGGCTTTAGTAGGGTAGTTATAGGTGTTGCTTTTTATAAGACTTTCACCCCTTCGCTTCGGGGTTTGTGAACGTTTTAATAGGGGGTGTTTGTTATAAGACTATTACCCCTTCGGGGCTTTAGTAGGGTAGTTATAGGTGTTGCTTTTTATAAGACTATCACCCCTTCGGGGTTTGTGAACGTTTTAATAGGGGGTGTTTGTTATAAGACTATTACCCCTTCGGGGCTTTAGTAGGGTAGTTATAGGTGTTGCTTTTTATAAGACTATCGCCTCTTCGGGGTTTGTGAACGTTTTAATAGGTGTTGTTTGTAATAAGACCGAATCTCCTTGGATTTGTATACTGGATCCTAATATTTTACAGATGTTAAGTTGCTTTCGTTTGCCCGGGATATGGCAAATTTAAGCCCGAAGGGCTGATAGTTTTAAAGGAATAAAAGAAAAATAAAGTAAGAACCCCGAAGGGGTGACAGAAGAAAAATGATTTTTTCCCCGAATGAAAATACTAGCTATCGTACAAACCTTGCTAAGAAGGAAATGGTTCAAAAAAATAAAGGCTATGGTTGGGCAGGGTAATTCATTCAATGGGAAAATATCCATGTAGAGGTTTGAAATCTGAGGGAGTATGGGTAATATCAATTCTTTTAATGTTTACCTTATGATTTTGATGGGTTTTAAACTGTTAAGTACCCCGGTTAAAAGAAATTTCAAATAAGTTTGAAGCTGAAATAATTAAAGAATAAACTATTTTAAAAATGGCTGAAAAGGAAAAAGAAAAGAGTTTGGTGGATTATACCGAAGCCAATATACGCAGTCTCGACTGGAAGGAGCATATCCGCCTGCGGCCGGGCATGTACATCGGTAAACTCGGCGATGGAAGCAGCCCTGATGATGGGATTTATGTATTGCTCAAAGAAGTGATAGACAACTGTATTGATGAGCATACCATGGGTTATGGCAAACATGTGGATGTGAATATAGATGGAAAAACCATCAGTGTGCGTGACTATGGCCGTGGTATCCCGCTGGGCAAAGTAGTGGATGTGGTGAGCAAAATGAATACCGGCGCCAAATACGATAGTAAGGCTTTTCAAAAAAGTGTGGGGCTCAACGGTGTGGGAACAAAAGCAGTGAACGCACTCAGCAATTATTTTAAAGTAACGGCTTACCGCGACGGTAAGGAAAAAACCGCCGAGTTCAGCCGTGGTATGCTTACAAAAGAACACAAGGAGGCTGCCACAAAGGAAGACAACGGCACATTTGTAAGTTTTGTACCCGACGAAAGCATTTTTAAGAATTTTCATTTTGTGCAGGAGTATTTAGATAACCAGTTCTGGAACTATTGCTATCTGAATGCCGGCCTGGTGATGAACCTTAACGGTAAACGTTATGTAAGCAAGAACGGCCTGCTCGACCTGCTGCAGCGCAAGACAAATGAAGATGAACTGCGTTATCCCATCATTCACCTTAGCGGCGATGATATAGAAGTGGCTATCTCCCACGAAAATACCTATGGGGAGGAATACTATAGTTTTGTAAACGGGCAGTTTACCACGCAGGGCGGCACGCACCTGGCAGCTTTCAGGGAAGCTTATGTAAAGACCATCCGCGAATTTTTTAAGAAAGATTACGATGCCTCGGATATACGCGGCAGTATTTGTGCTGCCATCAGCGTACGGGTGCAGGAACCGGTGTTTGAGAGCCAGACAAAGACCAAGCTGGGTTCCCAAACAGTGTATGAAGGCGGCCCCAGCATGAAGAATTTTATAAATGATTTCCTGGGTAAGGAACTGGATAATTTTTTGCATAAGAACCCTTCCACTGCCGATGCACTTAAAAAACGTATTGAGCAAAATGAGCGGGAGCGCAAGGAACTGGCCGGTATCAAAAAACTGGCCAATGAACGGGCAAAAAAAGCCAATCTTCACAATAAAAAACTGCGTGACTGCAAGTTTCATTTTAATGATGAACCTGCAGGAAAAGATAAGGATGCCATTTTGGAAAAGCAGCGGGAAACCACCATCTTCATTACTGAAGGCGACAGCGCCAGTGGTTCCATTACCAAGGCAAGGGATGTAAATACACAGGCGGTGTTCAGCCTTCGCGGCAAACCTTTAAACTGCTTTGGCCTTACTAAAAAAGTGGTGTACGAAAATGAGGAGTTCAACCTGTTGCAGCATGCGCTTAATATCGAAGAAAGCTATGAAGGGTTGCGTTACAACAATATCGTGATAGCCACCGATGCCGATGTGGATGGTATGCATATCCGTTTACTGATCATGACTTTTTTCCTGCAGTTTTTCCCCGACCTGGTGAAGAACCAGCATGTTTATATTCTTGACACGCCGCTGTTTCGAGTGCGCAATAAACAGGAAACCATTTATTGCTACAGCGAAACTGAAAAGCAGGCCGCGGTAAAGAAACTGGGCAGCAAGCCTGAGATCACCCGCTTTAAAGGCCTGGGAGAAATAAGTCCCGATGAGTTTGCAGCTTTTATTGGACCCGAAATGCGCAAAGACCCGGTGATAGCCGAGCAGGGCGACCATATCCAGAACCTGCTTGAATATTATATGGGAAAAAATACGCCGCAGCGCCAGGATTTTATCATTCAGAACCTGAAGGTGGAACTGGACCTGGTGGAAGAGGGGATTTAATGTTTTGCAGCTTCTCATTTTTATATTAGTAAATATTTATGATTGGGCAACTGTTAAAAAGGTTGCCCAAATTTTTAGTGTATAACACGTACATTTATGAGCTGATATTTATCATTTTTGCAAATGATTGATGCCAGCAGCAGGTTGATCCTAAATAACGAATTTTGAACCATTAAAGAAATAAAACTCCTACAGTATGTTACATCAAAACTCCACCTTTGGCTTCCAGGCCGCACCGGCAAAGGGAGAAATAGAGACCTGGGTAAATCAGATCGCTTCGCTTTGTTCGGCAGACCGTATTCATTGGTGCGATGGCTCCAAAGAAGAATATGACGGCCTCTGCCAGTTGCTTGTAAGAAAAGGGACCTTTATACAACTTAACACCGAAAAGCGGCCCAACAGTTTTGCCTGCTTCAGTGATCCCAGCGATGTGGCCCGGGTGGAGGACAAGACGTTTATCTGCAGCCGCATCCGGGAAGATGCAGGCCCCACCAATAATTGGATGGATCCTGTTGAAATGAAAAACAAACTGCAGGACCTGCTCACCGGCAGCATGAAAGGACGCACACTTTATGTGATCCCTTTTTGTATGGGGCCATTGGGCTCTCCCTATTCAAGGTATGGTGTACAGCTTACTGATTCAGAATATGTGGTGGTGAATATGTACATCATGACCCGCATGGGCGAAAAAGTGTTGCCGCATATTCAACGCAATGAATTTGTAAAATGTATCCATTCTGTAGGTGCCCCATTGCAGGGTAACCAGGCCGATACCAGCTGGCCATGCAATCCTGATGTAAAATATATTTCGCATTTTCCCGACGACAGACTGATCATTTCTTATGGAAGCGGATATGGCGGTAATGCCCTCATGGGGAAAAAATGTTTTGCCCTGCGCATTGCTTCCGTAATGGGAAAAGAAGAAGGATGGCTGGCAGAGCACATGCTTATCATGGGCGTGGAAAGTCCCGATAAACAAAAAACATATGTGGCCGCACCAATCAGTATGCCGATGAGGGCTGCGCCGAGAATGCGCGGGGTACGGTTCATGACAGGTCCTTTGGTGGTCACGCGGCGAACGGCGGACTGACTGATCTCATGGTCCTGAGAGCGCCACGCGATGACTTCCGGCCCTCAACTCCATCGGATCATGACCGACAAGGCTTAAGAGACGTTTAAATGCTGTCGCGGAATGGAACGGGCCATCTGCCTCCGGCCTATCTCTTGTGTTTGCCGGCTCCCGTACCGGAGCCGCCATCTGCGGTGCCCGACTGGCGAGTGCATTGCCGGTCCCTGGCGAAGCCGCTATCGATCAGTGGACAATCAGGCAAGCGACCGCCGATGAAAGGCGGCCAACGGGAGACGCCAATGCTGAAGGGAATTCCGCCGATCGTGAACGCCGATCTCCTCTGGGTGCTGGAATTCATGGGCCATGGCGACGATCTGGTGCTCGCCGACCGCAATTTCCCGTCGGCTTCGGTCGCCCGCGCCACCATCACCGGCAAGCTGGTCGAACTCGAGGGGTGCAACTGCGGCGAGGCGGCGGCGGCGATCTTCTCGCTGTTCCCGCTCGACGGGTTCGTCGACGAACCGATCCACCGGATGGAAGTCGTCGGCGATCCCAAGAAGCTGCTCGAGGTCCACCAGGACGTCCTCGCGGCCGCAGAAAAGGCCGAGGGAAAGCCGGTCAAGATGGGCTCGATCGAGCGCCACCGCTTCTACGATGTCGCCCGCAAGGCCTATGCCGTCGTGCGCACCACCGAGGACCGGCCGTATGGCTGTTTCATATTGAAGAAGGGCGTGCTTTAGCTCGGCAGGGCCGCCGTCCGCCGGGGCGGGCGGCGGCACAACTGCGGGAGCGTAGGTCGGACTGAGCGCCAGCACGTTTTGTCACCACCAGGAATGGGGTGATGCGCGAAGTCCGACGCAGCATCGTTCGGCGCGTCGGACTTCGCGCTCCGTCCCTTGTCTGTCTCGGCATCAACAACCGCGCTCAGTCCGACCTACATCCATCGAATGGGCGCGGCGCCTGCCGACGAGGTCAGCGCCGACGCTCTTGGGCTAAGCCGCATTCACCTTGCGGAAGCCGTTGTAGAGCAGGAACGGCGCGCCGGAGAGGAACACCGACAGGTAGCGCTCGTCCTGGTAGTCGCCGTTGAGCGAGACGCGCGGCAGCGCCATCAGGTGGTTGCCGTGCTCGGCGTGCACGGATCCCTTGCGGGTCGTCACCGCCGTCTTGAAGCCGAGTTCCTTGGCGATCTGGAACTCGCGCGCACCGGCGCTTTCCTCGCCGCCGTAGGGGTAGCTGAGATGCATCGGCGCGCGGCCGAGCTGTTGCTCGATGCGACGGGCGCCGGTCTCGATCTCGTGCCGGACCTCGGCGGTCGACAGTTTCGCCAGCGCGTAGTGGCCAACCGTATGGGCGCCGATCGTGATGATCGGGTCGTTGCAGATCGCCCGCAATTCGTCCCAGTTCATCAGCAGTTTGCGACCGAGTTCGGCGGAATCGAAGCCGATCCCGCGGCACAGTTCGCGAACGACGATGCGGGCCTCCTTCTCGTCGATCCGCCGCAGCCACCAGTAGATGGCGTGGAAGGTCTGCTCCTTCTCCTGCGTCGAGCGGCAGATGAAACGGCGGATGTCGCCCTCCATCCGGACCTGCAGTTCGTCGACCTCGGCGATCACCTTTTCCAGCGCCAGCCACCACAAGTCGCCATGACCTTCGGCGAAATCGCTCGGCACATAGATGGCGAACGGCAATTCGCGCTTCTTGAAGATCGGATAGGCGAATTCGATGTTGTCGCGATAACCGTCGTCGAAGGTGAAGGCGGCGAATGGTCGGTCGAAGGTGCCTTCGGTCATCCGCCAGTGCACCTCGTCGAGCGAGATGATGTCGAAGCCGGCATCCTCGACCCGCTCGATGACGTTCTCGAGGAAATCCGGGGTGATGCGCAGAATGCGGTTGGGGCTGAACTCTTCGTTGGCCTCCGGCACCACGTGATGCAGCATGAAGATGACGCCGGCGCCGCGCGTGAACGGCGCCATCATCTTGTGTCCGCCGGTGTAATAGAGGGCATTCAGCGCCGCCTTCATCAGGCCAGTGTTCCGTCTGCTCATTCCTCGACCTCTGCTATCGGCTCGCCGCGACACCACCGCTTCAACGACTTGTTAACGGCAAACCCAACCGGGTTCGCCGGTGCGGGACCTGCCGCCGCACATCTTAACGCGTCGTCTGCACTATCGCTCGTCATTTGGTCCCGTTCCTGCACAGACCGGGCCAACAGACCGGAGAAGTGCAAAACCCATGCTAGGCCTCGCGACCATACTAGCCCTGTCCCACCGCGCCATGCTGCCGGATGTCACGAAGCGGTCCGGCGTGACGTCCAGCACGCGTGTCTCGAATTCTCTGAAGCTCCGTTTTGGCGCATCGCCGGCGGATTTCAAGGACGACTGGGCGACACTCGAAGCGGCTGGCGCCGGTTCGCTGTTCCAGTCCTATCGCTGGGCCAAGGCCTGGTGCCGGCATGTCGCGCCGGCGCGCGGCGAGCGTCCGCTGATCGTCAGCGGCACGGCTCCTGATGGTTCCATCGAGTTCCTGCTGCCGCTGTCGATCCGCCGGGTCGGCGGCCTCGCCGTGCTCGGCTGGCTCGGCCAGGAGCATGCCGGCTACAACCTCGGCCTCTACGCCGACGGCGGTCGCCGCTTCCCCACTGGCGCCGGCCTCGAGCAGTTGTTGCGAACGATCTGCGCCGCCCATCCCGGAATCGCGCTCATCCATTTCACCTCGCAGCCGGCACGCTTCAACGATGCAGCCAATCCGTTCGCCAGCCTGCCGGGACAGCCGGCCGCCAGCGCCGGCCACCTGCTGCCGATCAACGGAGCATTCGAGGCGGTCTACGAGCGCAACGTCAGCAAGGGCACCCGAACGAGCCTGAAGCGCAAGGAGAAGAAGCTCGGCGAATTCGACGGCTTCGCCATCACCGAAGCTGCAGGCATCGACGAGCGGTTGCGGCTGCTCGACATCTACTTCACCCAGAAGGCCCGGCAGTTCGCCGAGATGGGCGCCCCAAACGTGTTCGCCGAACCGCCGGTCCAGGAGTTCTATCGCGACCTCTGCGGCAACGCGGCTACCGGCGCGCCCGTCCACCAGAGCTTCTACGCACAAATCGGCGACCGTGTCCTCGCCACCGCCAATGGCGTCACCCATCATGGCCGCTTCTATCTCTTGACCGCGTCGCTCGATGATGTCGGCGAACTCGGCAAATTCTCGCCCGGCACGGTGCTGTTCAAGGAGCAGATCGCGCGGCTCGGCCAGCGCGGCGTCGTCGCCTACGATTTCGGCGTCGGCGAGGGCCGCCACAAGGCGATGTGGTCGCCGGAGCGGCAGCAACTATTCGAGACCTTCCTGCCGATCAGCCCCGCCGGCTGGGCCTACTCGCAGCTGCGCTCGGGATCGAGCTATGCCAAGCGGGTGATCAAGAACAACGAGCGCCTCTACGGCATGGCAAAGCGCATGCGCCGACTGATCGGCGGCAAGCCGGCCGCAACGCCGTCAACCGACGCCGAGTGAGACCGACCGCCGATTGACGTTGACCATCAAAGGCCAACGTCAATGCGGCTTGCTCCGCGACCGCGGCTACGCAGCGCCGAGCTTCAGCGCCGCCTCGGTGATGGCGTTGTCGTCGGCGAGTGAACGGACCGGCTTCAGCTTCAGCTTCTGCAGTTCGCCGTGATAGGCCTTGACCGCCTCGTCCGGGGAGAGTTCGCGCTCGACGACGCGGCGCATGAACTTGACGATCGTCAACGGATGCTCGGCGAGATGGATCTTGCGGCCGAACAGGGCGACGCGGGCGCCGTACTTCTCCGCCTGGTGAGATCAGTTCGAAGGTGTCGCGGGTGGTGCCGGCCGAACCGCCGAGGATGCCGACGATCAAGGTGGCCGGGATCATAGGAGGCAAGCTCCTCCATCGCCCTCGGGCCGTTGTACTGCAGCTTCAGGAACGCCGGGAACTCGGCTTCGAGCACGCCCGCCAGGGTGCGGACGATGTTGTCGTTGATGAAGGCGCCAAGATCGCCGCCGGCGGCGAGATTGATGTCGAACGCCGGATTGAACACCTCGAGGAAGTGCCGCATGCGGAAGTCCATCGCCTCCTCGCGGAAGTCCGAATAGGCCTCGGCGTTCTCGGCTTCGATGTCGCGCTCGTTGGAAAAGGTGATCGAGTAGAGACCGAGGTCGCAGAAATCACGGGCAAGATCGACCCGCGCGGTGCGGTGGTGCCGCGACGGCTGCTCGCGATAACGGCCACCGCGCGCCGACCAGATGTCGGTGGTGTCGTTGAGGCGGACGGCGGGCGTCACCGCGGTGCCGACGAACAGCCCTTCGGAGGTCAACCGCTCACCGGTCGAGGCAGACATCAGCATGATGTCGACGAGGCCGGACTTGGTCATCTCGCGGATGGCGTCGAGGTGGGTCGCGCGCGGCGTGAAGTAACCGGGCTTGCCAGCCACCTGCACCGGCGACGAGCGGCCAAAGCCGATGTCGCCATCCTTGGCGTCGGCGATGATGAAATCGGTCGGCTTGTAGGTGCCGGCCTTGATGGCGGCGAGCTTGCGGTCGAGGCTGAGCATGGGGTTCCCTTGGTGAACGGTCGGTGGAAGGCGAGTTTGGGCACAATGCCGGGGGTGGCTGGCGCAGCAAACGCCGGCTTCTGCTTCCCGCAATGAACCGGCACGGCGCTTCAGGAGGTAGCGGGGAAGCGCAAGCCTAGGCTGCAAATACCTTCATCAGCGCCAGAAGGCTAGCGGTAGCACTGGCGACAAATATGACACCGGTGGTCAGCACCATGCCGATCTGGCGTAGGATCAGCGGTTCCTGCATCTGCGACACGCCGACCGCGTGGGAGAGCCGCCCGGCCACCAGGGCGATACCGAGGACGTGCACCAGCACCGGGCTCGCCCCGGATATCTCCGACGCGGCGATGGCGATGAGCGCAAACGGCGCGTACTCGGCGAAATTCGCCTGCACCCGCATCGCCCGCTCGATCCGCTTGTCGCCGCCCGAGCCGATCGCGAGCCGCGCCTTGTAGCGCATGCCGATGACACGAAATGACAGAACGAGCAGGATCAGCGCCAGCGGTCCGACATAGACGGCGGTGTTGATCGGCATCGGTTCAGCTTTCCATCTTGGCGGGCGGCGCCGCGTGCTGGTTGTTGAGGCGGGCGACCAGGCTCGAGGTGTCCCAGCGCCGGCCGCCGAGCTTCTGCACTTCCGAATAGAACTGGTCGACCAGCGCCGTCACCGGCAGGTTGGCGCCGTTGCGCCGCGCTTCCTCGAGGCAGATGCCGAGGTCCTTGCGCATCCAGTCGACGGCAAAGCCGAAGTCGAACTTGCCCTCCGCCATGGTCTTCCAGCGGTTCTCCATCTGCCACGAGCCGGCGGCGCCCTTGGAGATCGTCTCCATCACCGCTGGAATGTCGAGGCCGGCCTTCTGTGCAAAGTGTACGCCCTCGGACAAGCCCTTGGACCAGTCCGGCGATGCAGATCTGGTTGACCATCTTGGCGAGCTGGCCGGCGCCGGCCGGCCCGATCAGACGCACCATCCGCGCATAGGGCTCGATGACGGGCAGCGCCTTGGCGAACTGGTCCTCGTCGCCGCCGACCATGACGGTGAGCACGCCGTTCTGCGCCCCGGCCTGGCCGCCCGACACCGGCGCATCGAGGAAGCCGAAGCCGCTGCGCCTTGCCGATCGCGTGCAGTTCGCGGGCGACGTCGGCCGAGGCGGTGGTGTTGTCGATGAAGACCGCGCCCGGCTTCATGCCGGCAACGCGCCGTCCGGCCGGTCGTCACCGCACGCAGGTCATCGTCATTGCCGACGCAGGCGAACACGAAGTCGGCGCCCTCGGCGGCTGCGGCGGGGGTCGCGGCAGTGCGGCCGCCATGCTCCGTCACCCACTCCTCCGCCTTGGCGGCGGTGCGGTTGTAGACGGTGAGGTCGTGCCCGCCCTTCTTGCGGATGTGCCCGGCCATCGGATAGCCCATCACCCCCAGCCCGATCCAAGCCACCCGCGCCATGTCAAATCCCTTCCGCCAGCGTTGCTGCGCGGCCTTGTAGCGGATTCCGACGGGGTTGTCA